>JAWLGP010000050.1:0-17314 GCA_041685045.1 Gammaproteobacteria bacterium | reverse complement strand
GCTCCTCTACTTCATGGTGTGCCGCGCGTCTTCAACATGCTGGAATTTTAACCAGCACCGTGTTCGTTTGGGACAATTATTTTTGTCCGCAGCCCTAAGCGCATCGAAGTGGGCATCTAATGGCCTGCCACGGTCAAGCTCATAATGTTTCTTAACCCCTCTTTTGTCCTTGATTGTAACGGGCTCCAGGGCGTCTCCTCCTTTCCAGCTCTGAACCCACCAAATGCTTTCTTCAGCAAGATGCTGCAACTCTTTCCCCGCCGCGTTTTGAATTTCTGTAGCAGCTACCATATCGGTCAAAAACTGGCGATGGTAATGCATTTTGGCCTTGTCTTCGGACTTTTTTCGTACCCGCCAATTTGGCCACCTTCTCAACGCTCTTTTTTCTTGTTCCTCAAATCTGGTTTTGTTTTTCAAATACCAATCCGTCGTATAGGCCTGAACTGACTTGGCCTCTATCCAAATTGGTAGCCCACTACTCCCCTTTAGCTGAAGATCCGGTCTGCGGGTTATTTCCCGAAAAACGCCATTATTGTCATAAAAGCTAACGTTAACAGAGTTATCCAACTCTAATATCGCATATTCGTTTTTGTCCATAAACTCGTATAAAGCGTGATAATAGGCGGCAAGCAGAAGCTCAAACATCGCCCCATGCGAATCCTTTTCAATATTACATACTAATTCCCTATTTTGATTTAGGTCCAACTCTGTCAGCTGCTTTACACCCGTAATCGCCTTCATAACTATTGCAGCGTTTTTCAGAATCGTGCGATTAATTGAGTCTGCATTTCCCGGCGCCTTGCAATCTGAACACCACGTTCCGGAGTACGGCATGTCCATACGCGAAACAAGATAGTACATAGCTCCCAAGGCCAAACCAGGGTCAACCCTTGAATTCATCTTGCCTGTCAAAAAGTGCTTGAGATCTTTGGCGCCGTGCTTAAACACTCTCATAATCCCAGCCAGCGCTTTAAACACTGATGGTTTTCCAACCCCCACCCCGTCATCGGCATAGGCTGGACTTATCACAAAGTCGAGTGGCGAAGCTGTTACAATCGGCTCTTCCAAGAAAAGATGGTTACGAAAGAATAGGTGAGCAAGCGGCAGTGCTTCTTGCAACTCTTTTACGAAAAAAGTAAGTTCTTGAGGGTTGTCGATAAGGTTTGTTTGTCCCTCGACCAATTCGAGAATAGCTGATGCAGCAATTTTACCCGTTATTCGACATGGTATCTCAGGAATTTCATATATAGTTCCGGCATTGAGCGCTATCGGTCTTACGGTCGAACAGAGCATATCCACAGATGGCACCGGAGGCGCTGCACCTATCCAGCCATCACCAGGAAGTGAGAGGAATGCCGTCTGGAAATCCTCCTTACTTTTGGTAGCCTTTCCTATCCAGTTAGCAGATGCAGGGGATGCAATGAGCATTTCGCTAAACACTTTAAGCGGCGTGACACCAACGTGGACACCCACTCAAAAGCTTGCCATCCCGCGGCCCTTTTGAGAAGGTTGGAGACGATGGAACGAAAACAAGGACGCGGACATGCCGAAACCAAGGAAGACCCAAATCTCCCTCGAAGCGACACCCTACTATCACTGCGTTTCTCGCTGCGTGCGTCGAGCCTTCCTCTGCGGCGAAGACGCGCTTTCAGGCGAAAGCTACGAACATCGCCGCGGCTGGATTCGCGATCGCCTGTTCGAACTCGCAGAGGTTTTCGCCATCGATGTCGCCGCCTATGCCGTGATGTCCAATCACTACCATCTGGTGCTGGCCGTCGATAGCGAGCAAGCGCAGTCATGGAACGCCGATGAGATCATCAAGCGCTGGCATCGCCTGTTCGCCGGTAATCAGCTCAGTCAGCGTTATCTCGCCAGTGAGAACCTGTTGGCCGCCGAACGAAGGGCGCTGGACGTCTTCGTCGAGTCGTGGCGGACGCGGCTGACCGACATCAGTTGGCTCATGCGCTGCCTGAACGAGGACATCGCCCGTAAGGCCAATGCCGAGGACGGCTGCACAGGCCGCTTCTGGGAAGGGCGGTTCAAATCCCAGGCGCTGCTGGACGAGAAGGCCCTCGCCGCTTGCCTGGCCTATGTGGACCTGAATCCGGTCCGGGCGATGATGGCCGATACGCCAGAAGGTTCCGACTTCACCAGTGTGCAGGAGCGCAGCAAGACGGCAAAGGAAGCGGTCGCCCCGAACGAACCGACGCAGCAACCGGCACGACTGCTGCCGTTTGCCGGCAACCCGCGCCGCGATATGCCCAAGGGACTTCCCTTTCGCATTACCGACTACCTCGACCTGGTGGACTGGACCGGTCGCCAGTTACGGGAAGACAAGCGCGGTGCCATTGATAGCCGCCTGCCGCCCATCCTCGTACGTCTCCAAATCGACCCCAAGCACTGGCTCTACATGACTCGCCAGTTCGAAAGCCGTTTCAAAGGCCTCGTCGGCACCGCCATGCGGCTAAAGGCTGTCTGTCAGGAACTGGGCTACCGACGAACACCGAACGCCGCTGCCTGTCGCGCACTGCTCGCCTGATCCTTTTCGTCCTCATCGCTTCATCGGCTGTATGCCGAGGCATCTCATCGCCTTCAATCAATGGGCAGCTGCCAACTTGGGCAATTCCCCGCCCAAATCAGCACGTACTAACGGAAAACAGGCGCTCTTTCTGTGGCTCCCAAGGTGGGCAACATGACCGCGATATACATGCGCATAGCGGAACGCGCAGCTCCGTCCCGGATTGCCGCCGTTACACGTCAACTGACGCGATTCCGTGACTCGGTCAGCGGCCTGTCGGCACGGCTTCCGGCATATCGATCGGCCTCCGTGGGAAGGAACCCGCAATTGTTTTTTCAAACACTCCGCAATGCCGCCGGATCGGTCAGGTTGCAAGCGTCTCTGGCGTTCGTTTATTTGGCGCCGGCTGATGGTCGTACCACAGTGATCGCGATCACCGGCAGTGTCGGCAAGACCACGGCCAAGGAGTGTCTGGCCGCGGCGCTCGCTGCTCAAGCCCGACTTTGACCTGGACAGAGCCTTGGCGCCGGTGGACGTGGCGTTGAGCGCTCTTCACCCCGCGCTGGAGTTCGCCCGGCGTTGATTGGGCACGATGGCTGCCTGGCCGCCTCTAGACTACATTTGTGAGCGGAACCGCCCAACGAAAAACGACAGGAAGTCGCTCGGTCGCGCGGAAGTTTTTCGTTCCCCACCGCGTGGGCTTAACAGGGAGATTCAAATGGGAAAGGCACCGGCTCCGGCGCACCTTCCGCGTGCGCGAGCCCGGGAGCGCGCGGTCGTCCGTCCAGATTACCGCCAGGACTTTCTTTCGTCCTCGCCATGCTCGGCCGGCAAGCCAGCGGTGGCTTCGAGGCCGTTGTCTCGCGTCCTGATTCTGGCTGGGGACAGCGACGGCAATCTCGGTGATCGCGCCATACTGATGGCCCTCTGCAAAGAGCTGACGGATGCCAACCCGGGCGTCGCTGTCACCGTGGTCTCCCGCGACAGGGAACGGGCAAGTCACGACTTCCAAGCCGCGGTGTTGTCACCGGGGCTCAGCGGTCTGCCGCGTCTATGCGCGGCGGCTGCACGCAGCGATCTGGTCGTCTGCGGCGGCGGCGGCCTGTTTCAGGACGACGACAGCCTGATCAAGATGCCCTACTGGGGTGTTCGCGTCGCCTTGATGCGCCTGCTGAATCGCCGTGTCGTTGGCTATTCGCTGGGCGTCGGGCCGCTCAAGGCAGCATCCAGCCGGCTCTTCGCGCGCCTGGCGTTCGCCTGCATGGAGCGGGTCTCGGTACGCGACCCCAGGGCGTATCAGAGCGCCCAACCCCTAACCGGCGAGGAGGTGCAGATGGTTCCCGATCCGGCCATCCTGCTGCAGGCGGCGCCCGACCAAGCCGCCCTGAGTCTTCTGCACGAACATCACGTACCCCTGGATGGACGGCCGCTCATCGGCGTCGCTCCCCGGCGCTGGTTCCCGCCGCGTGCCCGGCTGATCCCGAACCGGTTGACCGCGCGCTGGCGTCGCCCTGCCCCGCCCTGCCCCCTGCATGCGCAACTGACCGCCCAGTTGGCCGAAGTGCTGGACCGGCTGGTGGCACGCCATGGTGCCCATATCGTGTTTCTGCCTACCTACAACCTCGACCACGAAGGGGACGAGAAGGTCTGCCGGGAGATCCAGGACCAGATGTCGGCGCCTGGCGGCAGTGTGATCCCGATGGACGATCCCCGCCTTTACAAGGCCGTCGCCCGGCGGCTCTCGGTGTTGCTCGGCGGCAGAATGCACCCGACCATCCTGGCGGCATCGGCCGGAACCCCGGTGGTCGGGCTCGCCTACAACCCCAAGTTCCACGGCTTCTTCGAACTGCTGGGGCAGCAGGAGCGGTTGCTCAATGTCACTGACTTCGTCCATGGCGGGCAAGTCGACGAGTTGACCACTATGGTCGAGACCGCGATGGCCGCCGGTGGTCCGGCGCCGGCGATCGTACAGCGCCTCGGCAACGCAACCCGACAGTTCACGCATCAGATTGCAGGAGCCGGAGCATGAGTCCGTTGGCCACCGTCAGCGCCTTCGCCACCCTCTCCCGCTCCCAGTGGCTCGGCGGAGAACAGCTGCGCAGGCTCCAGCAACGCAAACTCCGGCGCCTGCTGCACCACGCCTATCAAACGGTGCCCTTCTGGCGCCGCCGTTTCGATGAGGCCGGGTTCTCGCCGGACGCGTTCCGTACCCTGACCGACCTGCAGCGGCTCCCGGTCACGACCAAACAGGACCTACAGGCCCTGGCACCGCAGGAATACCTCAGCGGACACTATCCTCCGGAGCGGCTCCACGCCGAGCACACCAGCGGTTCCACCGGGCAGCCATTTACCATTCGGCTCGATCCGCATTTCAGAAGTGTCCGGGATGCCCTGTTTTTGCGCGCCCTGTCCGCCTCCGGCTACCGGTTCGGGCAGAGACTGATGCTGGTGACGGCGACCCGTACCAAACCGGCGGCCAACTGGCGGCGCTGGTTGTACGCCTCCATCGAAGAGGACGGGGCCAACCTTCTGGAGCATTTCAACCGCTTTCGGCCGGCCGTGCTGTACGGTTGCGTCACCCCGCTGCGGGAGATGGCGCGGGCGGCGCGGCACGCCGGCGTTCACCACCGGCCGCAGGTGATCATCACCACCGCCGAGTCGCTCGACCCGGCGACCCGCCGGTTGCTCGCGTCCACCTTCTCCACCCGAGTGACCGATGTCTATGGACTCACCGAAACCGGCATGGTCGCCTGGGAGTGCCCACACGCCGGCTATCACCTGTCGGACGACACGATGCTGGCGGAACTCCTGCCGACGGATGACGGAACCGGACAGCGCCTGGTCGTCACCAACCTGGAACTGTTTGCCATGCCGCTGATCCGTTTTCAGACCGGCGATCTGGTCACCCCGGGTCACACCGGTCGGTGCGCCTGTGGCCGCTCGCTCACCCATGTCGAACAGATCGAGGGCCGTCTGGCCGACTGCATCCAAACCCCGGATGGCCGCTCGATCTCGCCCTATCGCTTCACGCTGGCCCTGGAGGCGATCCCCGGTCTGCAGCGCTATCAGGTACTTCAGACCGGCGCCCGGCGCTACCTCGTGCGAATCGAATCCGACGGAGCCGATGTGACGCCGATCGCCGCACGCGTTCGCGAGCGGATGCACCAGGTGCTGGGAGGCACTGCGCAGGTGGAAGTGAAATTGGAAGCGGTGATAACGCCACAGCCCGGCCGCAAGTTCCGCGTGGTGGAACGACGGATCGAGATCGAGGGGGTGGAGGCATGAGAATCCTCTGTTCCAGCTACGAGTACCCGCCGGTCGGCGGCGGCGGAGCCACCGTCTGCCAGCGCATCGCCGAAACCTTCGCCGCCCAGGGGCACCATTACGATGTGATCACATCGCGAATGAAAGGCCTGCCCGCCTACGAGCGACGCAACGGCGTGAACATCTATCGCGTGCCCTGCATCCGCCGCCACCTGCACTCGTCGACCACGGCGGAACTGGCGAGCCAGCTGGTACCGGCCTATTACAAGGCGCTCGAACTGCACCGCAGGCATCACTATCACATCCATCACACCCACTTCATCGTGCCGTCCGGGATCGTGGCCCGTCAGGTGAAGCAACAGACCGGGCTGCCCTATGTGCTGACCGCCCACGGCTCCGACGTCCCCGGTTACAACGCCGAGCGGTTCGGCTTGGCACATCGCCTGATCGCCCCACTGTGGCGGCGGGTCATCGCCGACAGCGACGCACTGACGGTCCCTTCCGAGTTCCTCCGCGATCTGATTTGGCGGCAGACCTCCGTGCCCCAGGAGCTGATCCCCAACGGCTTCGATGCCCCGGCTTCCGCCCGGACGGAACGCCGCAACCGCATTCTCGTGGTCAGCCGTCTGGTCGAACGCAAAGGGATCCAGTTCCTGCTCTCCGCCTTGAAAGACATGGAGGCCCCGTGGGAATGCTGGATCGCCGGCGACGGGCCCTACCGCCGGACTCTCGAGCGGCTGGCGGCCGAGGTGAAAAGCCCGGTCCGCTTTCTCGGCATGGTGCCCCGCCAGGAACTCGGTGCCCTCTACCGCAGCGCCAAAATCTTCGTGCTCCCCTCCTCCACCGAAAACTTCCCGCTGGTGCTGTTGGAGGCGATGCACGCCGGCTGTGCCGTCGTGACCACGGCCGGCACCGGCTGCGCCGAGGTGGTGGGCGATGCGGCAGTGACCTTCGAACCCGGCAACGTCGAGGCGCTGCGAACAGCATTGACCGCCTTGATGGAAAACGAAACCTCCGTAACGCGCCTGAGTGATCTGGGGCAACGTCGCGCCGCCTTCTTCTCGACCGAACGGGTCACCGATGAATATCGGCGGCTGTTCGAGCGGATCATCGATCGAAGCGGGCGTCCGACAGTTACCGCCGACGCTCAACTCGAGCGCGGGCAGACCGTCTCCAACGTCAGCGAACCACCCTGATTCGGTCGAGACGGTCTGCACATGAATTGAGTTTGGGCACGCAGGACAGGGAGAGCGCAAGAGATGGAAAAGTACGTCCTGAACTTCACGCCGACCGGCATGGTGCCGACCAAGGCCATGACGCCCCGGGTTCCGGTGACGCCCGCCGAGATCGTCGACGAGGTGAACGAGGCGGCGACCATGGGTGTCAACATGGTCCACCTCCATGCCCGTGAGCCCGCCACCGGTGCACCGAGCTATCGCAAGGAGATCTATGCCGAGATCATCGAGGGGATCCGCCGTCGGCATCGCGACCTGGTGATCTGCGTCTCCACCAGCGGCCGAAACTTCCCCGAACTCGAAAAACGCTCGGCCGTTCTGGAACTGGGCGGCGACCTCAAACCGGACTTTGCCAGCCTCACACTCGGTTCACTCAACTTCGGCACGCAGGCCAGCGTCAACGAACCCTCCGTGATCAAGGATCTCGCCGGCAAGATGCTGGCCAACGGCATCAGGCCCGAGTTGGAGGTCTTCGACCTGGGCATGGTCAATTACGCCCGTTACCTCATCGACAAGCAGCTGATACGTCAACCTTGTTACTTCAACATCATGCTCGGGAACATCGCCTGCGCCCAAGCCGACCCGATGCACCTGGGTCTGATCGTCCGGGAACTCCCGGCGGGCTCCATCTGGTCGGCCGGGGGATTGGGCCGGGCCCAACTGCCGGTGAACACGATGGCGCTGGCGGCCGGGGGCGGCGTGCGGGTCGGGCTCGAGGACAACATCTGGTACGACGCGGAACGGACCCGGCTCGCCGGCAATTTGGAGTTGCTGAAGCGGATCATCAATATCGGCAACGCCCTCGGCCGAACGCCGCTCCCGGCCCGCGAACTGCGCGCACGATTCCATCTGGATACCACGTCCCGGGGGAGGCAGGTATGTCGTATCTGAACTACCTGCGCCAAAAACTGAAATACAACTCGCCTTTGCGGCTGGTACACGATGGCCTCGAGCGGGTCGGGCTCAGTATCAATCCCTACTATCTCGAACTGCAGGAGGGAGTGCCCGACATCAGTGGATGGGGATCCGGTTTCGACCCGTACGAGGTGGTGACGCTGGGCCCGGAGGAGATGAAGACCATTGCCGGACTTGATGGCCATCACAAGTCGGAATCCACCCTCCTGCGCTGGCTGGAGGAAGGCTGCATCTGCCTCGGCATCAAACAGGGAACCGAACTGGCAGCCTTTACCTGGAGCAACCTGAAGGTGTGTGATTTCCCCGGCCACCGATTTCCCCTGAAGGAGGACGAGGCCTATCTCTTCGATACCTTCACCATGTCCGGCTTCAGAGGCCGGCGCCTGGCGCCGTATGCGCGGTACTGCATGTGCAGAGAGCTCGCGAGATTGAACCGAACCAAGCTGTATAGCATTTCCCACTATCTCAATACCCAGGCGCTCAACTTCAAGAGGAAGCTGGGGGTGAGGCCCGTCGAGTTCCGGTTACAGGTCTGCCTGTTCGGGAAGTTCAGCCATTCCTGGCCGATAAGGCGCTATTCGACTCCGGCGCCTGCACTGTCCCGATAGCGGCGCGCCGAATCACCGCGTGAGCAAGGAACGGACAAGTTGAAAAGGATTGCGCAAAGAACCGTCGGAACGGTACAGGTGCTTCGCGGTATCCCCGGCGAGCGCAGAGTTCCGTGGCTGCCTCATGAACGGATTGGCCAGGACCGCGACCGCCGTGTACGGGGCATCGTCCGCTATGCGGCCGCTCATGTCCCCTACTACCGCGACACCTTTCGGGAAGCCGGCCTCGATCCCGATGATGTGACCGGCGCTGCCGACCTGGCCCGGTTACCGCTTCTCGAGAAAGCCATGGTGCGCCAGGACCCGGAACGGTTTCGTGCGACCTCGCGCGAGGGGCTGCGGGCAGTTCCTTTCGTCACCAGTGGTACCACCGGAACCCCGCTGACCATCTACCATGACATCCCGTCAATCGTCCGCAACCCGGCCCGCTGTGAACCGGAAAAAGCGGTGGAACAGGAGATCCTGGGCCGACGTCGCGGTGTCCGGCGGCTCACCATCATCTATGGCGGTTCGACCATCCGCCAAATCTGGGAGGTCTACCGCCGGCACACCTTTCTTCCGGTCCCGTCGGAGCAGTCACTGCTCTCGGTCGATCAGCCGCTCGAAGCGATCTTCGCCCACATCAACCGGCGCAGGCCCGACGTCATCTCCGGCTACGGCTCGTTTCTCGAAGCGCTGTTCCGCTACGCCGCGGAGCGCGACGTGCGGTTTCATCGCCCACTGCTGGTGAGCTACGGGGCCGACGCGGTATCGGAACCGGGCAAACAACTGATCCGGGACCACTTCGGTATTCCGCTGGTCTCCCGCTACGGTGCCGTCGAGTCGTTTCGTATCGGTTTCACCTGCCCGGAAGGGCACGGTTTCCACATCCGTGACGACCTCTGTCACCTGCGCATCGTCGACAGCGACGGGCACCCCTTGCCGCCGGGCCGTACCGGGGAGGTGGTCATCTCCAATCTGGTGAACCGCGGCAGCGTGCTGCTGAATTATCGACTTGGCGACATCGCCGCACTGTCTCCCGCGCCCTGCCCCTGCGGTCGCAGCCTCCCGCTGCTGACCGGACTGGAAGGCCGGCTCGAGGATGTCCTGTATCTGCCGAATGGTCAACTCGTTCACCCGCGCAGCGTTTGGGCCTGCATGAAAAATCAATCCGGCCTGCTGCGCTACCAATTGCGGCAGTTGGAGCCCGACCGCTTCGAGCTGTTGCTCGTACTCACGCGAGCGGACGAATTCAACCGACTCGTCGAGCAGATTTCCCCGGCGCTTCGCCGTCTCCTCGGCAACGCCACGATCGCGTTCCGTCGAGTCGAAAACATCGCCACGCCACCGGGAGGCAAATTCCGACCGGTGGTGGCGCTCCGCCGCCAACCCGAAGTGACGGCGTGATCGGGCGCATCGCCGCTTTTTGGGACAGCAGGCGGCGGCTGGCCTGCGACCGCGCCTCGGTGGAAAGCTTGCAGGCAAGCCGGCTGCGGGCGACGGTGCAGCACGCCTACCACCATGTCCCCTACTACCGCCGATTGTTCGATCAAGCCGGTGTGTCGCCGGATCAGATCACGACCGTTGCCGATCTGAAACAGATCCCGATCAGCCGCAAAGAGGACCTGTTGGCGGCCGGCAACGATCATCTGCTCGCGGACAATGTCGACCGTTCGCGGCTGGTCAGCGTATCCACCAGTGGAACAACCGGGCAGCCATTTACGATTTACCAAACCAGAGAGGAACTGCGGCGCCGCCGCTTTCTGGATTTGCGTGCGCTGATTGCCGACGGCTTCGGCCCGCTCGACAAACTGGCGACCTTCACCGTCCGTCCGCCGGGCGATGCCGGTCGGGCTCAACGCCTGTTGTACAGGAACCAGTACTTTTCCACGCTAAAACCCGCGCCCGAGACCATTGCCGAGCTGCGTGCCTTCGCTCCCACGCTCCTGTGGACCTATCCGAGCAGTTTCCTGATGCTAATCGACCACACAGAGGGAGATCTTCAGCGCGCGTGCCGGCCTCGCATGCTGGTGACCACGGCGGAGACGGTTGAACCGGCATTTCTTGATACCTGTCGCCGACACGGGTTGGAACACTTCAATTATTACGGGGCCGTCGAAGTCGGGCGCATCGCCTGGGAGTGCCCGGCCCACGCCGGTCTTCACGTGAATATCGACAACGTGATCTTGGAGATAGAGCCGTTTCCCGGCGTGCCTGAACCCGGCCTCGCACACTACGGCGAGGCGGTTGTCACCACCCTCGATAATCGTTCCATGCCGTTCATTCGTTATCGGTTGGGCGATCTCTGCCACTATCTGGACAAACCGTGTTCCTGTGGCGTCGAACTACCCCTGCTCTCCGCCCCCATTGGACGATCATCGGCGCTTATTCGACTCCCCAGCGGCAAGCTGATGTCACCTCGCTTCCTGGCGCCGGTGCTGATGCAGGACCGACGGGTCCGCCAGTTTCGGATGACGCAGTTGAAGCCGGATCAGTTCGTGGTGGAACTCGTGCTTGCGCCTGGCGCCGACCGCTCCAGCCTTCTCCCGTTACATGCCGGCTTGTTGGAAGCACTGCCCGAGTCGGTCACGATCGAAATGCGGCAGGTCCCTTCCATCACCCCAATCGGCCCAAAGCCACAAACCTTCATCCCTCTTGTGAACTGATCTCTGTGGATCGGGAGCCGGTTCCATGCTCACGGGTTTTGCACCAGGCAACCAGGTCGCTTTGGAGCGTCGTCCAGTGACTGACATCGGGATCGCCGAAGGGGTGGATTTTCGCGATCGCGCCGATTTCGCGATATCCAAAATGTTTCTTGTACCAGGCGATGGTCGCAGGTCGATCGGCGTTGGTCACCAGTGTCCGGATCCCTCTTGCGCACAGCGCTTCCATACGGCGCGCCTGTAGCCGCATCCCAATCCCCCAGCCGCGACATGACGGCAGCACCGCCATCAGCGTGGTCTTGGCCTCCGTCGGCGAAAGGATGCGGTAACCGCAAAGCCCAACGATGCGCCGCTCATATTGGCGGTCTTCAATACCGCGAACATGGCCGGAACATCCAGTTCCAGGGCGGGGCGAATCCTCGTTTCGGAAGACATTCAGCTCTCCTTCAGGTTCGCGGCGGCAGGTCGGTTTCGCCGAATCCGTACGGTAGTTGCGGAGACACCACGGACGTCTTGCGACCCAGTTCTCCAGCCAGTAGCTTCATAAGCGCGAACATCAGTATCCATTGCGAACCGAATGTGGCCCAAGCGGCGCCCTGGGCCCCCCAACCGGGCACGAGCATCAGGTTCAGCACGAGGCTGATCGGCAGGGACACTGCCATCAGCACCAGAGCCCGGCGCTCCGCGTGGATCGAGCGGGCAAGGAACAACGCAGTCGACCCGAGGAAAACGGCCGGTGTGGACAGAAAGAGGATGCTCAATACGTCCGCAGTACCGGCATACTCGCTCCCGTACAGCCCTGTCACGATGACATCGGATGCGCCGGTTACCACGGCCGCGAGCAAAACGCCGAGCCCGGCTGCGATCAGGGCGATGCGGTGAAAGGTCGTCCGCAGCTTCGACCAGGCCCCCTGTAGCGCCAGGGCGGTACACACGGGAACGAACACCAGCGCCACCGGGCGGATGAGAACACGCGAGGCCTCCAGCAGCCGGTTGCTCGCCTCATAGGCTGCCACCGCTTCGAAGGAGCTCAGCGCGCCCAGCATCAGCGCCCCGAGCTTGAAGTGCAGCAGCGACAACACCGTGATGAGAAAGAAAGGAAACGAATCGGCGAGAACGGATTTGGCGACGGGGAGATACCGCCCGCGCAGCAGGGTCACACGTCCGAAGCGTCGCCGCACCACGAAGACGGATAGCGCGATCAACAGTGCATTGCTGAACACATAGCCGACGAGGATGGTCTCGAGGCTGCCATTCAGGATGATCGCGAGCAGGACGAACGCCACCATCGCCGTGTACCCGACCATGCCGGTAAAGGCCCGATAACCGACGCGCCGTGTGCCGATGAACAGCGCCGCGAAGGGATGATATAGCTCCTGCAGGAACAGGTAGATGGAACAAAGCAGCGAAACCGAAAAGTAGTCCGGCGCGAGTATAAACGCGACCGAGTTCAAGACAAGGAACAGGGGCACAACGATCAGGATCCTTACCGTCAACACCTCGGCCAGGTCATCCAGTACGCCGGACGGATTTTCCGCGGCTCTGCCGATGAGATAGCGCGTGGTCCCAAGTTCGCTGACGAGGGCGAAAAACGAGATGACGGATACCGCAAACAGGAACCGACCCATCGTTTCAACGGGGAGATTCCGGGCCATCAGCGCCACCACAACGACACCGGTCAGCTTCTGATAGAACTGGACAGAAGCCGCCAGCATAAGGTCCCGTTTTATCTTCCGTGTAAACATCCGCGTTTCCTTGTCGCGCGGTCCAAGACGACTCGCGTCAGGCGCCATTTTCAACCGGTGCCCGCCGAGTTGACGATCGGGATGAGGTTTGGGGCGACACCGCAACCAGCATAATGGTAGTGCCCGTTGTTCCCCCTTACTCCACACCTTTGAAAAAAGATTATGCCGAACAGTAGTCCGCCCGCGCCGACAGTGCGGAAAATACAGTTTCAATTACAATCTTATTGGCATCTTTTTGCGCGAATGCAGTCATTCACCTTCCGAGCGAGGAAACAGCAGCCATGGACGGCACTGCCCATGTCGCCCCCGTTCTGTCCCGGGGCGCCACCTATCGACTTTCCGAATGGACCATCTTTCTGCTCATCCTGGGCACCGGCACATTTTTGAGGTTTTGGGGGCTGGACAACATCGGCCTGCGCTGGGACGAGGAAACCATGGCGATGGCCGTCAACGGCATCCTGGAAACGGGGCTGCCCTATCTGCCCAGCGGTCTGCTCTACCCTCGCGGGCTTGGGCAGCTCTACGTGATGGCCGGCTCGGTATCCCTGTTCGGCGAATCCGAGTGGGCGTTGCGCCTCCCCTCCGCCATTGCCGGCGTGCTGACCATCGTCGCCGCCTTCACGTTGGGACGGCGCCTGCTGCCGCCCACCTGGAACCTCGGGTTCACGACATTAGTCGCCCTGCTCCCGATCGCCGTCGTCTTCTCCCAGAACGCGCGGATGTATATCTTCCTGCCGCTGTTCGGACTGCTGTTCGCCAGCGCCGTGCTCGACTGGGTGGAACGGCCGAGCCGGCGCAATCTGTTCATGGTGCTGTTGCTCTTTGCCGCGGGCATGTTGTTTCACAGGCTGATGGTGTTTTTTGCCTTTCTGCTCCTGCTGCCGTTCTTGCGATTGCCCTCCCGCAGAACGTTTGTGCAATCGAGCCTTGCCTTCGCCGGTGCACTGCTGATGTTTTACGTGTACCACGACTGGGTCGGCGCCCAATACCAAGCCATTCGTAGCGACGGTGTGCCTATTGCCGACGCTGCGCCCGTCTCGCCGATGACGGCGGCTCTCGCGGCCCTGCCCTGGATCCCGCTGCTCGGCGTAGGGTTGGCCTCCGCCATCGGCTTCCTGTCGATTCGAGCCGTATCACTGACCGGTTCGGGAGGGACCCCTTGGCACCAGATTGGGGTGGCCGGCCTGGCGCTCGGCGTTATCGCCTGCGCTCTCTTCAACTATCACGTGGGCCTGTTATTGCTGTTGGCCGGTTCGCTCGCCTGGCTGCACGCGGGGGGTGGCCTGCGACTGCTCTTGTGGTGCGCCGCCGCCGTCACCGTGCTGGCCGGCGTCCAGCTCTTCGGTCTTCATCAGCTGGGGTTGGCGAACGGCTTGAAAGAGTTGGCCAGAACCATGACCGGTGCCGTGTCGCCCCGTACCTACTTCAACTTCTTTGAGCTGCTACCCTTCGCCGGCCTCATCTACCTGGCACTGTTGATCGCCGAGGGCCGTCGTTTTGCCAACGGTGGCGCGGTCCCGCTGCACGTGCAGCTGTTCGGTGTGGGTGTGTTCCTGCCGCTGGTGGGCATCGGTCTGTTCGAATGGAATCCGCCCATACGCTACACGTTTGCGCTGGCCCCCCTGTTTATCGTCGTGCTCCTGATCGCCACGCGGGAGTGGCTGGAACGGCGCTCGGCACCGCCCGGTGTGGCCGCGGCAGCGGCCGCACTTGTGCTCCTGGCCTGCACCGACCTGCCGGCGTTGAACGCGAGCATCAACGTCGACTATCACTCCTCCCGTACCCCCGACCACAAGGGGGCCGCCCAATTCATCGCCAGCGTTCGCCAGCCCGGCGACTTGGTCCTGGCGGAGGATGTGCTGCAACAGACCTACTATCTCGGGGGTGTCGATGGTTGGCTGCGGGCCATGGAAGATGCGAAGCCATACGTGAGGTTGAAGGACGGCGCCTTGCGGGACATCTACACCAACACACCGCTGGTCGGAACCGGGCCGGCACTGGAACGGCTGATCGGGCAGTCGGGGCGCGGCCGGGTGTACATCGTTGGCAATGGTGAACTGACCGACAACCGCGACTACGCCCGAAAGGCGGAGGGGATCTATGAGGTCATGGCCGCCCATGGTGCGCAGGTCGTTTTCGTCGGCCGGGATGGCGGAACGAAGGTCTGGTACTTGCCGGCCGGACGCGATGCATCCATATAGCCCGGGCCAACGTGACGCTCGGCCAGAGGGCACTCCCCAGTATCCGCGGTAAAGGAGATAGTCATGTGTGGTATCGCCGGCATTGTAAACGCAGACCTGTCGGCCGAGGCGATCCGGCGGGGATTGGAGCGGATGTGTGCGGCGATGGTCCATCGCGGCCCGGATGAGCAAGGTGTCGCGGTCTTTCCGGCGCAACGATCCGGACTGGGTGCCCGTCGGTTGAGCCTGGTGGATCTGGAGCATGGTTCGCAACCGGTCCGCAACGAAGACGGCAGCATCCAGGCGGTGCTGAACGGCGAGATCTACAACCACGTCAGCTTGCGCGACGAGCTGGTCCGGCGCGGCCACCGCTTTCGCAGCAGTTGCGACAGTGAGGTGATCCCCCACCTCTACCAGGAGTACGGCGACGAATTCCTGTCGAGGCTGGAGGGCATGTACGGCATCGCCGTGCTGGACCTGCAGCGCGGTCGATTGCTGCTGGCGCGGGACCGTGCCGGTATGAAGCCGCTGTACTGGAGTCGGTGTGCCGGCGGCGTCGCGTTCGCGTCCGAGGTGCGCGCCTTGCTGGCCAGCGGGGTCGTCCGCGCCGAGCCCGATCCGGAGGCGCTGGACGTCGCCCTGGGACTGGGCTGGATCCCGGCCCCGCGCACCGGTTTCAAGAATATCGAGAAGCTCCCGGCGGGCGGTTGCCTGGTCTTCGAAGGCGGCAAGCTGCACCGGCGCCAACACTGGCGGCTGCGTTACACCGCTACCGATCACCACGACATCGGGCGCTCGGCCGACGATTTGGAGAAGGTGCTGGGCGATGCCGTCGCTTCGCACCTCAAGGCGGATGTGCCGGTCGGCGTTTTCGTCAGCGGCGGCATCGACTCCTCGCTGGTGGCAGCATTCGCTGCCGAGCGCACATCCGGGCCGCTGCGGACCTTCTCCATTGTCTTTCCGGATCATCCGGAGCTGGACGAGAGCCGGTATTCACGCCTGGTGGCACAGAGCCTTGGGGCCGATCACCACGAAGTCGAGTTTCGCGCCGGCCAGCTACCCGAGCTGCTCCCGGCCGTTACCCGTCACATCGAAGAGCCAGCCTCGGCCACCCCCGGCGTGCTGACGCACCTGCTTGCCGGCCTTGCCGGCGCAAAGGTCAAGGCGGTGGTGGGTGGCGAGGGCTCCGATGAACTATTTGCCGGTTACGGCTGGACGCAACGTCAGCGTCTCTATAGGCTGCGCCGGTTCACACCATCAGCCGTGGCGCGCTTTGCCGCACGTCACCTGAAACACCCGAGCCGGCGCAACTCGGCGCTTGCCATCGCGGCACCGGACGAGGCTGCCGCCGACCTGGAACGATTCCGCCGCTTCTCGCCCGATGAAAAACGGCGGCTGCTCGCGCGCGAGTGGCAGGTGGCCGGACCGGACCTTGGCGCCGGACGCGTACCTGACGAAACACTCGCCACCTGCACCGACCGGCTGCAACGCCGGCTGGCCCTCGATTTCACCGGACGGCTTGCCGACAGCATCCTGCTCAAAAACGACAAGATTGCGATGGCGCACTCGCTGGAGGTACGCATGCCGTTCCTCGACAACAGCGTGATCGACTTCGCCCGCAGCCTGCCCTCCCATGCCCGCGTCAATCAGGGCAGGGAGAAATACGTGCTGTCACTCGTCGCCGCACGCAAGCTGCCAAAGGAAATTGCCGAAAGGCACAAGCTCGGTCTGCGCTATCCCACCGGCTGTCTCGCCGACCCCACATTCACCCGCTTTGCCCGCGAGTTGCTGTTGGACCATGCCGCCCGGGGACCATTCGACAGAGGACGGCTGGAGTCCGTGCTGGAAGGCTGGTTGCACCCTTCAGAGGCCTCCCGCCACTTCACCCGCGTCCTCAGCCTGGTGGTGCTGCAGTGCTGGTGGAACGCATTCTTCACCGGGACCCCGGAGCACGCAGTCTCCGCACCCTCCCCGGTTTCCGCCTGAGCGTCCCTCCAAGGCCCGTTGCCAGATAGCGACGACAGGCACGCAAATAGATGCGCTATTCCGTCCTTGCCTGCGATTACGATGGAACCCTTGCCCGTGACGGCCGTGTGGAGGAGGCGACGGTTGTAGATGGCGGTGAAAACCCGCTCATATTTGGCGAAGGATTGATTGTCACGCAAATCAGCCGCTAAGCCGCCAAGCGGCCAGTCGACAACTAACCA
>JAWLGP010000049.1:0-17755 GCA_041685045.1 Gammaproteobacteria bacterium | reverse complement strand
GCCCCGTGACCAGGTGGTCAACCCCGGGGCCCGCCGGTCCCCCGCCCCGCCCGAAGGGAGCCACCCAGAAGCGCCAATCCTGCGTTGCGCTGCTTGGAAAGGGCCGGCCATTCCCTGCGCAGCGCGCCTTGTCTTGGCGCTTCTGGGTGGCTCTGAAACCGTCAATATCACTGTGCAAGAGTACTAGCTGGCATAGCTTGTGCTTTGGGGACACCGAGGCAAAGGTGATCAAGGTGCGTTATGGCGGGAATTAGCTCCTCAGGCCTGGGCTCCGGCCTGGACATCAACGGGCTGGTAAGCCAGCTGGTAGCGGCCGAAGGCAGTCCGGTACAGACTCGCCTGGCCCGGCAGGAGGCCACGCTACAGGCGAAGATTTCCGCCCTTGGGAGCTTCAAGGGGGCGCTCTCGAGCGTGCAGAGCGCCTTCGTGAAGCTCCAAAGTTTCTCCACCTTCGAACAGCGTACGGTGGCAGTCGGTGACACCGGCATCCTCTCCGCCAGCGCGGCGGCCACCGCCTCGGCCGGAAGATACAGCGTCGAAGTCACGCAACTGGCACAGGCCAACAAGGTCCGCAGCGATGCATTCGAGGCGGTTACCGATGCGGTGGGCACCGGCACCCTGACCTTCCAGTTCGGTACCTTCGACAGCGACGCCGGGACCTTCACCGTCAATCCGGACAAAGCCACGCAGACGGTCACCATCGATGCCGCCAACAACAGTCTGCAGGGCATTCGCGATGCGGTGAATGCCGCCGACGTCGGCGTCAGTGCCTCCATCGTCAATGATGGCAGCGGCTATATGCTGGTGTTCTCGTCCAGTGAAAGCGGGTTGGAGAATGGTCTGAAGATCAGCGTCGAGGACGATGACGGCGGCGACGGGGACGCAGCCGGTCTGTCGCAACTGGCCTACGACCCGGCGGGGAGTGCCGGTGACGGAAAGAACATGACCGAAACCCTGGCGGCACGGGATGCGCTGGCGATCATCGACGGCATCACGGTCAGCAGCACATCCAACCGTGTCTCCGGCGCGATCGAAGGCGTAACACTCAACCTGGCGAAAGCGGCGATAGGTGAGCCCACCACCGTCACCGTCAGTCTGGACAAGGCCGGCGTGAAAACGGCGCTGAACAGCTTCGTCACCGCCTACAACGATTTCATCAGAACCGCGAACCAGGCGACGGCCTACGACCCGGAGACGGAAACGCGCGGTCCGTTGCTCGGCGATGCCATCGTGCGCGGCACCATCAGCCAGTTGCGTGGCCTGTTCAGTGCCACTCTGGACGGACTTGATGGCGACTACAACTCGCTGGCCAGCATCGGCTTCAAGACCGAACGCGACGGCACCCTCAGTCTCGACAATACCGTGCTCGACAAGGCGCTGGAGCAAGGCCTCGAGGTCGTCGGACGCATCTTCGCCCCTTATGCCCAGACCACCGACGCCCTCGTCAGCTATATCGAGGCGGGTGAGAACGCCAAAGCGGGCAGCTATGCCGTCAGCGTGACCCGACTTGCCACCCAGGGTGCCCTGTCCGGTGCCGTGATCGCCGAACCGTTCACCATCGACAGCGCCAATGACACCCTCTCCATCCGGGTGGACGGCTACGCATCTTCAACCATCACCCTAGCCAGCGGGAGCTATTCCGGCGATGAACTCGCAGCGGAACTGCAGAGCAAGATCAACGGAGACAGCACTCTTCAGGACAACGCCGTCTCCGTGACCGTCGCCTACGAAGGCGGCGCGCTGGTCATTCGTTCGGCGAGCTACGGCAGTTCCTCTTCAGTAAATCTGTTGAGCGTCGATACCAATAGCGAAGCGACGCTGGGCCTTGCCGTCGGCAGCGGTACCGACGGCGTGGATGTCGCGGGGACGATCGGCGGCATCGGGGCGGTGGGAGAAGGGCGCTTTCTGGTGGGGCAGGGGGCTGCGGATGGACTCAAGCTCGAGGTGAGAGGCGGTCTTACCGGGGAACGCGGCACGGTCGGCTTCAGTCGCGGTATCGCCGAGCGGGTCCGCGAAGCCATCGACAATGCACTCGACCATTCGATCGCCGCGCGGCTGGATGGACTCAACGATCGCATCGATGACATCGCCCGTCAGCGGGAGAAGCTGCAGGAGCGTCTGCTCAAGCTGGAAGAACGTTACCTGAAGCAGTTCACTGCGCTGGACGCACTGCTGGCCCAGCTGAGTTCGACCAGTACATTCCTGACCAACCAACTGGCAGCGTTGCCCAAACCAAGAACCTCGTCGTCATCATAGGTAACCTGCGTGATCCTGCGGGCCAAGTGAGAAGGTAGACGCCTTATGAACTACACACCGACAAACGGCCTTCGAGCAGTCAAGCAGTATGGGCAGGTCTCCGTGCAATCGCGGGTCGAGGCGGCCAGTCCGCACCATCTGATTCTGATGCTGATGGAAGGCGCCCTCGAAAAGATCAATCTGGCTCGGGGGCAGATGGAAGCGGGCAACATCGCGCAGAAGGCCAGCAATATCGGCTGGGCGATTTCCATCATCGACGGACTGCGCGCCAGCCTGGATCTCGAGGCCGGCGGTGATATCGCGCGCAACCTCAATGACCTGTACGACTACATGGAAAACCGCCTGCTGGAAGCCAACATCAAGAACGACACCGCGGCTCTGGACGAAGTGAAAGGACTGCTCCGGGAGATCCGGGAGGCGTGGGCGGCGATCGGGGACGTCGTCAAACAGAGCGCTCAAACGGCACCCTGAATCATGAGACCCGAGCGACTGTCCGACCTGCGGCGACTGGTGGCGTTGAGCGAAGCGATGCGTGATGCCGCCAAAGAGGGCGCCTGGGAACGGTTGTCCACCCTGGAACGCGAACGGCGAGGAGGTATCGAAACGTTTTTTGCCACCGTCGTGGACGGACGGGAATCGCGCCTGGTGGAGACGGGGATCCGGCGTATTCTCGATCTGGATCGGGAGACCGCCGCTCTCGGCCAAGGGGCGCGCTCCGCGGCTTCCGACCAGTTGCGCGCCCTGGGTCTGGGGCGCCAGGCGGAGAACGCCTATCGACAACACCGATAGCGCCCCTTGGATCCTTATCGCGCCGACTGCGACCTGCTTCCCGTGTCGCGATCGGCTAGCGTGATTGTGCGCACAAACGGGCCGGTCCCGACGACGTAATCTCCTTCGAAACCTCGCTTCGGGCGTTTTGAGGGCAATGATGTCAACCGCAGGTACGGTGCTGGTGATCGACCAGAATGCCGAGCGGCGTCGCCAGTTCCGTTTCATCCTGGAATTTGCCGGCGTAGGAAACGCCGTCGATGCCGTACCGGATCGGTGGTTCGACGCCGTCGCCCCCGCAGTCCTGCGCGCCATCTTCATCGATGCGGGCGAACTCACCCTTTTAAAGCGCATCTGCGAGGCCGTGCCCCGAGTACCCGTGCTGGTATATGGCCGGCAGCGGGAGAGCGCCTTGCCGGTGGGCGCACTGGCCCACATCGTATTCCCGCCGGATTACGGCCAACTGATCACCCTGCTGCACCGCGCCGATCTCTACCGCGAGGGTTACCCCCTGCAACGGGCGGTTTCCACCCCCGCCTTTCTCCAGCAGACCCTGATCGGGCGCAGCCCGGCAACGCGGCAGGTACGCCGATTGGTGACGCAGGTCGCCGATTCCGATGCCAGTGTCCTCATTCTCGGTGAATCCGGTACCGGTAAAGAGGTGGTGGCGCGCAATCTCCACTGTCTCTCGTCGCGACGCGATTTCCCCTTCGTCCCGGTGAATTGTGGCGCGATCCCGGCGGAACTGCTGGAAAGCGAACTGTTCGGTCATGAAAAGGGGGCCTTCACCGGCGCCATCACCTCCCGCCAGGGTCGCTTCGAACTGGCCGAAGGCGGCACCCTCTTTCTCGACGAAATCGGCGACATGCCGCTGCCGATGCAGGTGAAGTTGTTGCGCGTCCTTCAGGAACGCAGCTTCGAACGGGTGGGCAGCAACCGCAGCATCAAGGCCAACGTGCGGATCGTCGCGGCCACGCATCGTAACCTGGAAGAGCACATCAACGAGGGCCATTTTCGCGAGGATCTTTACTATCGCCTCAACGTGTTTCCCATCGAGGTCCCCGCCCTGCGCGATCGCCGTGAAGACATCCCGCTGCTGGTACACGAATTCATTCGCCGTCTAGAGGCGGAGGATCGGGGTTCGGTGCGGTTGACCCCGGCCGCGCAGCAGTCGCTGATGGGTTACGCCTGGCCCGGCAATGTGCGCGAGTTGGCCAACCTGGTGGAGCGCCTGTTCATCATGTTTCCGCATGGTGTGGTCGACTATCGGGACCTGCCCGCCAAGTTTCAGACGGAGGTCGACCTCAGCGAACAGCCCCCGCTCCCGGAACCGTTCGAGGCGAAAGAGCCCGCTGCTGCGGAACCCGTGACACACGGGACCATTGCCATTCCCCCCGGCGGCATCGATCTGAAAGAGTTTCTGGTGGAGTTGGAGCAGGCCTATATCCAAAAGGCGCTGGACGATGCCGACGGCATCGTGGCCCATGCCGCCAAACTGCTGAAGATGCGACGGACCACCCTGGTGGAGAAGCTGCGCAAGTACTGCCTGCAGCGGTATGCGGCCTGAACGACGGGTTTTTGACTGTCCGTCGCCCATGCGAATTTTAGCTGCATGATCCTAAAGCGGAAGTTCGGTCAGGCACGGTGATTGCTTCGTGGTTGGTCCAACCGGTCCAACGCGGCACCGTCACCATGGCCACCCATACCGCAGCTTTCGCGACGCCGATACCTGCCGGGCAGTGCAGGGCGGCGACCCGTTTTGAAACCCTGCTGAATGCACTTCCGGCCGGTATCGTGGTACTGGACGGCAGCGGACGCGTACAAGACGCGAACCCGGCCGCAGAGCGGCTGCTGGGCCGGCCTCTGGCCGGTGAACACTGGCGCGATGTCGCCGCCCGCATCTTCCAGCCGAATGCCGCCGGCGAAGACCTCCGTCTCCACAACGGACGTCTGGTGCATCTGACCACCTGTCCGCTCGGGTCGGGTCCGGGCCAGATCCTCCATTTTCAGGACACCACCGAGACGCGACGCCTGCGCGAGCGGCTCGAACATTCACGGCGTCTGGTGGACATGGGGCGTATGGCCGCGTCCCTGGCCCATCAGCTGCGGACGCCGCTGGCGACCGCCCTGCTCTATGGTTCTCAGCTGCGGCGGCCGGAACTGCCCGCCGACAGACGGATCGCCTTCGCCGACAAACTGGTGGAGCGGATCCGTCATCTCGAGCAGCTCATCGGCAACATGCTGATCTTCGCCCGCGGGGAAGCGGGGGCTCACGTCAGTTTCGACGTCCACGAACTCTTCCAGGCGTTGTCCGAATGGGCGAACGAGGTCGCCGCTTGCCGCAACATCGTCCTCAGCGCCCGCAGCGAACTGCCGGCGGTCTCGCTGTGCGGTAACCGTATCCTGCTGCAAAGCGCGCTGCACAATCTGGTTGCCAACGCGTTGGATGCGGTGGATGCGGACGGTTCGGTCGAACTGCTCCTGTGCGGTAGCGCAGAGCTGATCGAATTCGTGGTCCGCGACAACGGTCCCGGGATTCCACCCGACCAGCTGGAGCGCATCTTCGAGCCGTTTCACACCACGCGCGAGGGTGGCAACGGGCTCGGTCTGGCGGTGGCGCGGGCCGTCGCGCGCGCCCACGGCGGCGATGTCCGGGTCGCGTCCGAGCCTGGACGGGGGAGTCGCTTCATCCTTGCAGTCCCCCGGACGCACGCGCAAGGAGCCACGCGATGACCCAGACCGTACTCATCGTCGAAGACGACCGCGCCCTCGCCGAGGCGCTGGGTGAAACGGTGTCCCTGGCCGGCTACCGCGCCGAAGTGGCCGCCAACGCCATGGAAGCCCTCGCCGCACTCACCGACGCACCGCCTGCGCTGGTGGTCAGCGACGTCCACATGACGGGCATGGACGGGCACGCCCTGCTGCGGCGCATCAAGGCCAAATACCCGGAGCTGCCGGTACTGCTCATGACCGCCTACGGCAGCATCGAAAAGGCGGTCGCGGCGATGCGGGACGGGGCAGCCGACTATCTGCCCAAGCCCTTCGAAGCAGAGGCGCTGGTTGCCGCCGTCACGCGGTTCATCGGGCCGCCGGCTGACGAGCTCGACGGCGAGCCGGTGGTCGGCGACCCACGCTCCCGGCAGCTGTTCCAACTGGCGGCGCGCGTGGCCCACAGCGAGGCGACCATCTTGATCACCGGCGAGAGCGGGACCGGCAAGGAGGTGGTGGCCCGCTTTCTCCACCGTCATTCGCGCCGTGCGCGCGGACCCTTCGTGGCCATCAATTGTGCGGCCATTCCCGAGAACATGCTGGAGTCGACCCTGTTCGGCTACGAGAAAGGGGCCTTCACCGGTGCCTACAAGGCGACCCCCGGCAAGTTCGAACAGGCCCAGGGTGGCACCCTGCTGCTGGACGAGGTCTCGGAGATGGCGCTGGGGCTGCAGGCCAAGCTGTTGCGGGTGCTCCAGGAGAAAGAGGTGGAGCGGCTTGGCGGCCGCGAGTTGATCAAACTCGACGTGCGGGTACTGGCCACCTCCAATCGCAATCTGCGCGGCGAAATGCAGGCGGGCCGCTTCCGCGAAGATCTGTACTACCGGCTGAGCGTGTTCCCGCTGCACCTGCCGCCGCTGCGCGATCGGCCGGGCGATATCCTGCCCATTGCCGAGCGTGCCCTGCTGCAGGCCGCTGTCGGTCGCGAGGTGCCGACCCTGTCGCCGGCGGCCCGACAGCGCCTGCTGGCCTACGACTGGCCGGGCAATGTGCGCGAGCTGGATAACCTGATGCAGCGGGCCGTGATCCTGGCCGACGGCGAAATCATCGAGCCGGACCATCTCCACTTCGAGGCCGATGCCGATGCCCCCGGGCCGTCGGCCGTGACGCCCGTCGCGCGGGCTGGCGGCGATCTCGAAGAGGGGCTGCGGGACCATGAATACCAGCTGATCCTCGACGCCCTGAACCACGGCAGTCGGCAGGCGGCGGCGAAGAAACTCGGCATCAGCCCGCGCACCCTGCGCTACAAACTGGCCCGCATGCGCGAAGCCGGCTACCCGATCCCGGCCGGATGAAGTTGGAAGGGTTTGGTCTGCAAAATGCATATGGCCTCACAACAACTGAATTCCGACACACCCAGGCGGAGGGCGTTATGAAAGTCGATGCCAGTCAGTTACTCGCTCAGCTGCAGATGGCTGCGGTACAGGCCCGTGGTGAGACTCCCGACGCCGCGCAGGCACAAGCCCCTGCCAATTTCCCGACGCTGCTCAGTGAGTCCATTGCACAGGTGAGCGCCCTGCAGCAGAGCTCCAGCGGACTGCAGGAGGCGTTTACCCTCGGCAGACCCGGCGTCAGCCTGACCGACGTGATGATCGCCAAGGGCAAGGCCGGCGTCGCCTTCGAAGCCATGGTGCAGGTGCGCAACAAGGTGGTCGAGGCGTATCAGGAAATCATGCGCTTGCAGGTGTAACTCACGCTCCGATAAGGCCACCACAGCGGTAAAGCGGCGATGGAACTGGTGAAAGCGGACACTGCGGCACGCTGGAGCGCCGGGTTCATGAACCTGCCGGCGGCCCGCCAGCTGGGGCTGATGTTTGGGCTCGCGGCCAGCGTGGCGCTGGGTGTGGCCGTGGTGCTCTGGGCCCAGGAGCCGCAATACGGGGTGCTGTTCGGCAGTCTCGGGCATCGGGAAGGGGCGGAGGTGGTCGAGCTGCTGCAGCAGAAGGGGCTCGACTATCGGCTCGACCAGACCACCGGCGCGATCATGGTGCCCGCTGCCAAGGTGCACGAGGTTCGCCTGCAGTTGGCCAGCGAGGGTTTTCCGAAGAGCAGCAGCAACGGTCTGGAGTTTCTCGGCAAGCCCCAGGAGTTCGGCACCAGTCAGTTCATCCAGACCGCCCGTTACCAGCACGCCCTCGAGCAGGAACTGGCCCGCTCGATCATGACCATCGCCAGCGTGGCGAGTGCCCGGATCCATCTGGCGCTGCCGAAACAGTCCGTCTTCGTGCGCGACCGCCGCAAACCGAGCGCGTCGGTGCTCGTCAACCTGTACGCCGGCCGCATGCTGGATGAGTCGCAGGTGACCGCCGTCACGCACCTGGTGGCCTCCAGCGTGCCGGAGCTGGAGCCGGGGCAGGTGACCGTGGTCGACCAGAAAGGACGACTGCTCTCGGGGCCACAGCGCTCGTCGGAGTCGAAGGCCAACCAGGAACATTTCGAGTACCGGCGCCGCCTCGAAGAGAACTATGTGCGCCGTATCGAGGATATCCTCGCCCCGGTCGTCGGTCTGGAAGGGGTTCGTGCCCAGGTGGCGGCGGAGATGGACTTCACCGTCACGGAGCAGACGCAGGAGAGCTACAACCCGGAACTGCAGGCCGTGCGCAGTGAACAGGTGCAGGAAGAGCAGCGCTACGGCGGTGCGGCGGAGGGGGTGCCGGGCGCACTTTCAAACCAGCCCCCGGGCGAGGCGAGCGTCCCCGAAGTGACCGGCGCCGAAACCGACGGGCCGCAGAGCCGCGGCAAACCTCTCTCCAATCGTCGCAACGCCACGATCAACTACGAACTGGATCGGACCATCAGTCACACCAAGCTGGCGAGCGGAGTGATCCAGCGGCTCTCCATCGCGGTGGTGATCGACGACCGTCTGGTGCCGGGTGAGGGAGAGCAGGCCGGTACGCTGGTGCGTCAATCCTGGCCCGAGGCTGAACTCGAACGCCTGACCGGTCTGGTGCGTGATGCCGTGGGCTTCAACGCCGCCCGCGGCGATACCGTCAACGTGATCAACAGCTCCTTCTCGACGCCGCAGATCGCCGACATCCCGGTGCTGCCGTGGTGGGAGCAGAACTGGGTGCAGGACTACGCAAAGATCGGGCTGGGTGCCGGCGTGGTCCTGCTCCTCATCTTCGGGGTTCTGTTGCCGGTGTTGAAGCGGCTGGCCACGGTGTCGATTCCGGCGACTGCCGGGTCTTCACAGCTGCAGCTGGAGGGGGGCGGCGCGGGCGAGGCCGCTCTGGACGAGGATCGGGTGAGCCTGTCGAGCGACCACGGCCAGTCGGTGAAACTGCCGGGGCCCGGGGCTTATGAAGAGAACATCAAATTGGTCCGGGGCGTGACCCGCGAAGATCCGAAGCTGGTCGCCAACGTCGTGCGCACCTGGGTGGCCAACGACTAAGGGTATGCAAGTGGCGGAATCGAACAAACTGTCACTGACCGGCGCCGAGCGCGCGGCCATTCTGCTGATGAGCCTGGGCGAGGATGCGGCGGCCGACATCATGAAGCATCTCGGTCCGAAGGAGGTGCAGAAGGTCGGCGAGGCGATGGCCACCGTGGGCAACGTCACCCGCGATCAGGTCAACACGGTGGTCGCCGACTTCGCCCAGACCTTGAGCAACCAGACCGCGCTCGGCACCGGCAACGAAGACTATCTGCGCAACGTGCTGGTCAATGCGCTCGGCGAGGACAAGGCCAGCAACCTGATCGACCGTATCCTCCTGGGTCGTTCGTCCAAGGGCCTGGAGGCGCTGAAGTGGATGGAGCCGCGGGCGGTGGCGGAGGTGGTGCGGCTGGAACATCCGCAGATCATCGCCATCGTGCTCTCCTATCTCGATCCCGATCAGGCCGCCGCCGTCCTGGCGCTGCTGCCGGAGAACATGCGGGCCGACATTGTTCTGCGCATCGCCAGCCTGGACGGCATCCAGCCGAACGCCCTGGCCGAACTGGACGACATCCTCGAGAAACAGTTCTCCGGCAGCTCGGGGTCCAGTCTCAAGTCCTCCAACGTGGGCGGCACCAAGACAGCGGCCAACATCCTTAATTTCATGGACAGTGCCGACGAAAGCACGATTCTGGATCGGGTCAAGGAGATCGACGCCGATCTCGGACAGCAGGTGCAGGACCTCATGTTCGTGTTCGACAACCTCATCGAAGTCGACGACCGCAGCATTCAGGCGCTATTGCGCGAAGTGGCGTCGGACACCCTGATCACTGCCCTCAAGGGCGCCGACGAGATGCTCAAGGAGAAGATCTTCAAGAACATGTCCAAGCGCGCCTCGGAGATGCTGCGCGACGATTTGGAGGCGCGCGGTCCGGTGCGGCTGTCGGAGGTGGAGGAGGCCCAGAAGGAGATCCTGTCGATCGCACGCCGCATGGCGGATGCCGGCGAACTGTCGCTCGGCGGCAAGGGAGATGAATACGTCTGATGAGTCAGTCCAAGCTCATCGACAAGGGACAGCTCAGCGCCTTCGAGCGCTGGGAGCTGCCCAACATGGATCCGCCGGAAGCGGAGAAGGCGACGTCGCGGGTCGAGGATGTGGAGGAAACGGAAGTCTGCCCGCCGATGACGGCGGAACAGATCGAGGCGATCCAGCAGGAGGCCTACAAGGAGGGATTCGAACAGGGCCATCGCGATGGACTGAAGGCGGGCGAGGCCGAGATCCAGACCAGCGTGCAGCGCCTTGCCCAGATTGGCCGACAGCTGGCGCAACCGCTGGAAGAGCTGGACAAGGAGCTGGCGCAGGAGCTGGCGGAGTTGGCCATCGCGATCGCCCGGCAGGTGCTGCGGCGCGAGATCGAAACACGGCCGGAGGAGGTGGTTGCCGTGGTTCGCGAGGCGATCAAGCTGCTGCCTTCCTCGGCGACCCGGCTGCGGCTCTTCCTGCACCCGGAAGATGCGAACCTCGTGCGGCAGCGACTCGCCGACGGCATCGACGACGAGCGGCCGTGGAAGATTGTCGAGGACGCGGTTTTGAGCCGCGGCGGCTGTCGAATCGAGAGCGATCGCTCGCGCATCGACGCGACTGTCGAGAAACGCATCGACGCCGTCGTTGCACAGATGCTCGGCATCGAAGGCGCGATCGAGCGGGGCGATGAAGCGCGGCAATGACCCAAAATCGCGCGGTGGCGGCGCGCACCTGGTCGGTACGATCCGGCATCTTCGCCAACGCATCGCCGAGCGCCTGCCGCTGGCGGTCGAGGGGCGGGTGACGCGGTTGGTCGGCCTGACCTTGGAGGCCGAAGGGGTACAGGCGAGCATCGGTACCCGCTGTCTGGTGACCACCGCCCAGGCGCCACTGGAAGCGGAGGTGGTCGGCTTCGCCGGGGAACGGCTCTATCTGATGCCCACCGGCACCATACACGGCGTCGGTCAGGACTCCCGCGTAATTCCCACCGGGCAGGCCTATGAAGCACCGGTCGGCGATGCGCTGCTCGGGCGCGTGATCGACGGCACCGGCAACCCGCTGGATGGCAGAGGGGCGTTGCAGGTCAGCGATCGGCTGCCGCTGACGGGTCGCTTCGTCAACCCCATGGCGCGTCATCCCATCTCCGAACCGCTGGATGTCGGCGTGCGCGCCATCAATGCGCTGTTCACGGTGGGTCGCGGCCAGCGCATGGGCCTGTTTGCCGGCTCCGGGGTCGGCAAGAGCGTCCTGCTCGGCATGATGACCAAGTACACCACGGCGGACGTGATCGTGGTCGGGCTGATTGGTGAGCGCGGGCGGGAGGTCAAGGAGTTCATCGAACAGATCCTCGGCCCCGAGGGGCGGGCCCGCGCGGTGGTGGTGGCCGCCCCCGCCGACACCACACCGGTGATGCGGCTGCACGGTGCGGCCATGGCCGCCAGCATTGCCGAGTACTTTCGGGACCAGGGGCACAACGTACTGCTATTGATGGACTCCCTCACCCGCTATGCCCAGGCGCAGCGCGAACTGGCGCTGGCAGTGGGCGAGGCGCCGGCCACGAAAGGCTACCCCGCCTCGGTGTTCGCCAAGATCCCGCAGCTGGTGGAGCGGGCCGGCAACGGTGAGGAGGGGCGCGGTTCGATCACCGCCTTTTACACGGTATTGACCGAGGGCGACGACCCGCAGGACCCGATCGCCGACGCCGCCCGGGCCATTCTCGACGGGCACATCGTCCTGTCGCGGGAACTCGCCGAAGCGGGCCACTATCCGGCCATCGAGATCGAGTCTTCCATCAGCCGCGCCATGAATCAGATCGTCGACCAGGCACACCAGCAGGCCGCGCGCTGGTTCAGCCGGGTCTGGTCCACCTATGAGCAAAACCGTGACCTCATCAGCGTCGGTGCCTACCAGGCCGGGAGCAGTCGCGCCATCGACCAGGCCATCGACCTGCACCCCCAACTGCTGGAATTCATCGCCCAGGGGATGCACGTGAAGTTCACCTTCCAGCAGAGCCTGCACGACTTGACCCAACTGATGGCGCTGGCCCGCGAAAGTCCCGGACTGCAACCGATCGCGGTGCAGCGTCCGTGACCATAGGCTGAACGGATGACCCGCTCGGAGCGCTTCAAACCGGTTGTCGGGGTGAGCGCCTCCCGTGAGCAGGAGGCCGCGAAAGCGTTTGCCGATCAGCAGCGGGTGCTCGAGCAGGAGCGGCACCGCCTGGCGGATCTGGAAAAGTTTCGCCAGGAGTACTGGCGCGATTTCGAAAGGCGCGGGGCCGACGGCATCAGCGGGGTCCGGTTGCGCCAATGGCAGTTGTTTATGGCCAATCTCGATCAGGCCATCGCCCACCAGCTGAAGGTCATCGCCGCCGCCGAACGCCAAAGCGAGCAGAAACGCCAGCTCTGGCTGGAGGCGCGCAGCCGCCGCAAGGCGGTGGATAAGGTGGTCGAGCGCTATCGGAGCGAAGAGCAGAAGGCCGAGGCCAAGCGGGAGCAGAAACAGCAGGATGACCTTGCCCAGCGCAAGGGAAAGCCCGAGTACTGAGTTGGTCCTGCATTTGCTTGGGCACAGCGGGCGCGATAACCCGTTCGACGGAGCAGGCCGATGTTCAAGACAAACGCAGCCGACGCAGGCGCAGTCCTGTTGGATTTGGGGAATGCCAAGGGGGCCCCTTCCCCGGGCGGAGACAGCGGTTTCGCCGGCGCTCTGGACGGTCAAATGCGCCGTCTACAGGAGAGCGGCCGACCCGGCGACAAGCCGCCGGCAGCCGAGCAGGCCGGGGAATCGCAAAAGCGCGACGCGCCGGAGCGAGAGGAGACGAACCCGCGGGAGACCGCCGCCAGGAAAGAGCCGGTCGATGAGCATGCCGCCACCGTCGACAAGCAAGAGCAACACGAGCCCGCTGACGACGGTGCCCCGGCAAGCCGGCTCATCGATATCCAAACGGCCGCCGACGTGCAGACCGGCAAACCGTTGCCTCCCGACGCCGGCAACCGCCTGCCGGATGCGCAGTCGGAGGCGGGGCGGCTCATCGGGCTTGTCGCGGACGGCGCTGCGCCCGGCGAAGCCCCGCTCCCGAAGCTGCCCGCCGCTCCCGGGGTTCTGGCCGAAGCGAAGGTGATGCGGCCGGCCCTGGAGCAGAGCCGGGGAGTGCCGCGCCTGTTTCCCGCCGTCGTCGAGCAAGCCGAAGTCGGGAGCGAGCAGGGCGGCCAGCGCGGCACACTGGCGCGCGAAGGTGAGCCGCAGGCAAACCGTTTTTTCGACCTGCTGACGGCGGGCCGATCCGCGCTGGCGGCGGGTGAGGGGAAGGGGACGCTGTCGGCGCCGGTGCCGGAACGCACCGTTTTCGACCCGGCCCGCGTTGCGGCGCCGGTAGGCGGCCACACCGTGGGGGGGCAGTCACCGGCCCCGGCCCCCTCGGGCGCTCCCTCGCTGACCATGCCGGTGAGCGTACCGATGCAGCAGCCGGGCTGGGATCGGGCGTTCGGCGAGCGGGTGGTGTGGATGGCCCGGCACAATGTGCAGGAGGCGAGTATCCAGCTCAATCCCCGCCACCTCGGACCGGTGGAACTCAGGGTTACCGTCAACCAGGACCAGGTGAGCGTCCAGTTCCAGGTGCAGAATCCGCTGACGCGCGAGGCTGTCGAGGCGGCCATGCCGCGTTTGCGGGAGATGCTGAGTGAAAGCGGCCTGACCCTGGCGCAGTCCAACGTTTCGGACCAGTCGCAGCATGGCCGCACCGGTCAAGGTCATGACGGCGGCAGCGGCGACCACTCGGCGGCCGCGGGACGCAATGGGGCGGACGGGGCAGCGCCGGACGACGGCAGCGTCGCGTTGCACGAGAGTCGCGTTCCGGCAGAGAACGGCCTCGTCGATTTCTTTGCCTGATCACAAAATCGACGGCAACGGCTCCGGGGGCGTTATGCAATAATCGCCCACGCTGTGCCACGACCAACTCGGATGTACACGGCCAAAGGCTATCAAAGCAAAGACGACCTGGTGAACCGTTACGCGCCGCTGGTCAAGCGCGTGGCGTACCACCTGATTGGCCGTCTTCCCGCCAGTGTGCTGGTGGAGGATCTGATCCAGGCGGGTATGCTCGGGTTGCTGGATGCGGCTGGGCACTATGACGAAACCCAGGGTGCCAGTTTCGAGACCTACGCGACGATACGCATTCGCGGCTCCATGCTCGATGAGCTGCGGCGTAACGACTGGGCGCCCAAATCGGTTCACCGCAAGGCACGCCAGTTGGCGGAGGCGATCCAGTCGGTCGAGGCCGCCACCGGCCGCGACGCCCAGGACCATGAAGTGGCCAAGGCGATGGGGCTGTCGCTGGAGGAGTACCACCACATCCTCCTGGAGACCAGCAGCTGCCGCATGGTCAGTTTCGAAGACACCACCGGCACCGGCAGCACCCCAGCCGCGGACCGACTGCCCGACCGCGGACACACGCCTCCCGAACTCCTCGACGAACAGCGGTTTCGCGACAGCCTGGCCAAGGCGATTGCCGGCTTGCCGGAGCGGGAACGGCTGGTGATGACCCTCTATTACGACCGTGAATTGAACCTCAAGGAGATCGGCGCTGTCCTGAATGTCAGTGAATCGCGCATCAGCCAGATCCTGAGCCAGGCCCACGGACGGCTTCGGGCGCGGCTGGTCGATTTCCGGTTCGACTGAGAAATCATGGTTTGTCCATCGGGCGGTCCGGGCGGGCCCGTGTGATAGACTACTCGGCAAGCCTTTGAGTCCGGCTTGAATCGCATATGAGTCATACCATCGTCGGCGTTTCTCCCCGCAATCCCATGTGGGTTTTCGAGGAGAACTACAGATTGCTGCTGCGCATCCTGCCGGGTATTCCTGCGCTGGGAGAGCAGTTGACGCTCGTGTCCGAGCGCGCCGGTGGTGAGCTCAACCTGTCGGTGCTCGAACTCAGCCGTTACACCAGCACCATGGAATTCGCCAAACCGTTCTCCGGCGACCAGGATCTGCTGCCGGCCATTCGGCTGAAGGTGCGGGCCTACCACGATGCGGCCGTCGTGGAGGTGCTCGGCTACCAGGGTTGCGACCGGATCCCGGCGCGCTACCAGATCGCCGGTCCCGGCAAGTTCCACCGCGATGAAAAAAACCAGGTCAACTACCTGCTGAATGATCTGCTGCGCCACTGCCTGCGTTATGACTACCGCGCGGTGAGTGATATCACCCGCGCCTGAATCGCCTCCCGCAAACCCCTCCCGCAAGACCCTCTCGCAAACCCCCTTTAATCATGAGGTTGGATTGCGTTTTCACATTCGCAACTTGCAGGCGTTCTGCCATCATTGAAGAACAAGTCTCAAGGACGCCCCCCATGAATGTTGCGTACGGCTTGCTGCCCGACGGGCTGCTGTGGTTTGCCAATGTGGTATTCGCGCTGGTGTTGGGTGCCGCGGTACGCAGTGCGCCGTGGCGGAGATTGCGGGAGGGTAACCAACTCCACGTTTTTCTTGGCGCGACCGTTTTTCTGGTTCTGCTCTGGAGCCTGAATGCCGGTATTCAGCCGGGCCTGAATTTCCACCTGCTTGGGGCAACGCTACTGACGCTAATGTTCGGCTGGCAACTGGCGCTGGTGTCGCTGACCTTCGTGCTGATCGGCGTGATGATCAATGCCGGTGGTGACTGGGCGACCTTCTCCCTGAACGGCTTTCTCATGGCCGTCGTTCCTGTCGCCGTCAGCCAGGGCGTCTACCGGTGGGCGATCCGTTCGCTACCCCATCACTTCTTTGTTTACGTCATCGTCAACGCCTACTTCTGCGCGGCATTGGCCATGGCCTCGACACTGGCGTTCGCGAGCCTGATGTTCGTCTGTTGCAGTCCCTACACGTTCTCGGATTTAACCGACTCCTACCTGCCATTTGCACCGTTGATCATGTTCGCGGAAGCGTTTTTCACCGGAATGCTGGCCGCCAGCATGGCGCTGATGCGACCTGAGTGGATCTGGACATTCGACGACAGCCGCTATTTGGCCGGCAAGTAGCCTGCCCTCTTGGCGGATTCCGCTATTGAGCCCTTGTCCGGAGTCGAATCTGGAACAATCATTAGGGCAACCATCGAAGTGGGAGGGACCCCATGGAACGCCAGCTCGTAACGGCCGATGAACTGCGCGCGGTAATGCTGGATCAGATCCACCGCAATGCCGAACTGGATGGCGACTGCCGCGAATGTGGGGCTCCGGCCCCCGTCCCGGTCGACTGGCCGGACGAGAGCGGCTGCAACTGGACGGTTCACCAGATCCCCGCCTGCCCCAGCGAGTGCATTGATGCGGTGACACGCATCGTCGACAACGCCAAGGCGCGCTTCAACCTGAGGAATTAGCCCAGCTCGGGAGCGGGGCAGGGGAACGCCTCCTGCAGGCCGGAGTAGACCAGCAGCGGCGCCGGCAGGTGACGCTCTTCCGGATGCACCTCGATGTAGTGCACGACGGCGCCGACCAGATTGCCGACGGTCGCCTCCGGCGGGGTACAGTAGCGCTGCCAGTGAGGGAACTTCAGGTAATTCAGCTCGCCGAGTGCGCGGAAGTATTCGTGACCATCCAAAGCACCAAAGACATACCCCGTGCACTCGGGGCTGAGGTGCCCTTCCATGCCGCCTTCGCAGAAGGCATAGAGATCCTCTCCACTGATCACGCCCGCATTGGCGGGCCCTGACCAGAAGGCCGGAAGCATGAGCGCGGCGGAGAACATGAACGTCCATGTCTTCATTGCGGGACTCCTGTGTCCGGGGGCTGGAATTTGTCCAAAGTGTAGAAGAGCGAAGCGAGGTCCAAACCGAAGAGTCGGCAGAAGCCGATACAAGAAAGCCCGGATGACCCGGGCTCGGCGACAAAAAGGAGAAGACCTGGCAGCCCCGCGACCGTAGGATCCGAAGACCCCTTAGGCCGGTGGCTTTGCGCCCCTCTCTTTCGAGAGGTTTGCCTTTATCAGGCCTACACAATGTCTAGGCTGTGACCGGAGTGTTGTCAAAGGCCGCCGACGAAATTGCGTTGAAGCTTCGTAGGATGGGCAAAGCGCCGCCTATGCCGGTTGCATTGAGCCTGAACCTGACCGGCGCGTGCCCATCTACCGACTGATGGGCACGCGCCGAAAGCAATGGTGCCAAACCGAGCGGATGGGCGGCGGCGCTTTGCCCATCCTACTGGCTTCCCCAGGCTGGGGCACCGACCGGTTTATCTGTTCGATGCTCCAGGCTGTGACCGGAGTGTTGTCAAAGGCCGCCCAGGAAATCGCGTTGAAGCTTCGTAGGATGGGCAAAGCGCCGCCTATGCCGGTTGCATTGAGCCTGAACCTGACCGGCGCGTGCCCATCTATCGACATTGATGGGCACGCGCCGTAAAGCACTGGTGCCAAACCGAGCGGATGGGCGGCGGCGCTCTGCCCATCCTCGGGCTTCCCCAGGCTGGGGCACCGACCGGTTTATCTGTTCGATGCTCCAGGCTGTGACCGGAGTGTTGTCAAAGGCCGCCGACGAAATTGCGTTGAAGCTTCGTAGGATGGGCAAAGCGCCGCCTATGCCGGTTGCATTGAGCCTGA
>JAWLGP010000048.1:0-17851 GCA_041685045.1 Gammaproteobacteria bacterium | reverse complement strand
TGTGCGGCGGCAGGTGTTTGGGGCGTTTCTTCATTTTGTACCAGGCCGGTGGGCCGTCGAAATCGCTGTCGTACCTCATCGCCGCACCTCCCTGTTGCGAGTTGTACAGCCTCGGCATTGGTTCAGCAGCCGTTCCAGTCCGGCCAGGTCGCGTTCGAGGCGGCCGGTCAGTTCCTGCATGACGTAGGCGAAGTTGTCGCGCGCTACGTCCTGCAGGTCAGCTTTGCTGAGCAACAGGTCGGCGATCAGGCGTGCCTGACCGACGGCGAGGCGCAGGCGCTCCGTAGTGTCCGTGAGCTGTTCCATCGTTTTCTCCTGACGTTCGTTCCGTGTGGCCGGGTGGTTTCCGGCGGGTCACTTCGGTTCGTCAGGTGCGGCGGGGTTATTTCCCTTGGTGGGTGTTTTATTACGCCCTCGCCCGATCCGTGTCGCCGGGCGCTGCGGCCGCCTGAGAATGCGGGTTCATGCTAACTAAATGTGGGGGGCGGGGGAAGGGTGCTTGTTGGTCGGGTTGCTCTGCGCTAACCGGAGCTATAGAGCGGACCGTTACGGACGGAGGCGCGCCTCGCAATCGGTGCTCTCTGGCCTTCGGCACCGAAGCGGGCGCGCCGCAGCGTCTCTGAAGGCCGCTCGGCAAACAATCGATGGTAGTCCTGAGCGAAGTTGCCGAGGTGCAGGAAGCCCCATGCCACGGCGACACCGGTGACGGTCTTCCCCAAGGACGGTATTTCACTCAATTCAGCACGCACCCGGTGCAACCGGGCGATGCGCAGGTAGGCGACGGGCGTCAGGCCAAGATATTCCCTGAAACTCCGCTGGAGCACGCGCTCCGACACGCCGATGACCCGGCAGATTTCAGCGAGCGTCGGTAGATGTCGTTCACTCAGACAGCCCTCAATGTACTCCCGGGCGGCGCTGACGATATGCGCTACGCGTCGGCGTGCATGCAGCTCCGGTGAATCCCCGGTCGTCGTGGCGGTGGCGCTGCTGATCGCGTGAAGCAGTGTCCCTTTCAACGTCGCCTGAACGGAACGAAGGGAGACCGGGGAGCCTTCGCCCATGTCGTGAAAGCGGAACAGTTCGCCCATGGAGCGGGCCGTCCCGAGCCCGCGAGGTACTAAAAAAACCTGGAGATCCCGCGGCGCGGAGTGCCAGCGGCGCGGATTGAGCGCGTGCAGGTCTTCGAGCAACCGGTCCTGCTCGAAGGTGACATAGAGCGTTTCAATGCCGCCGGGGACCTGAACGTCGAATTCGCTGTTCCCCGGCAGCAGGAACAGCTGGGAGCGGGAGGTGCTGTCGAACTGCGAGAAGCGCATGGTGGGCGCGACGTCGCAGGCCATGGAGAGGGTGCAGAGGTTGGCCGGGGTTGCGCCCCGCTTGTTGACGGTCTGGTTCTGGGACTCGCGAACCGCCCACTGCTCATTCAGCTTGACGACATCACAACGCCCCGCGTATTCGCCGGCGCTCAGTTGCAGACACTGCATGGGGACCCAGGGCTGGGCGGCCGCCTGCTCGGATGCGTCTGTGACATTCGGTGCGCGCTGCGCTACCCCTTCGACTGTTATCGACAACCGTAATCACTCGAAAGACACACAAAAACGAAGTGATCATTCCATGAGGCTGAGGGGGAAAACAGTTAAGGAATGTTAGGTACGCCACAAGCGTTCAGGCGCACCGGTTCAGCCAGACGGCCAGCAGTTCCGCCCGGCTGCGCACGCCGAATTTTCGGTAGACCGAGTTGGTGTATTGCTGAGCGGTGCCGGGTGTCACCCCCAGCCGGCGTGCGATGGTTTTCACCGGTTCTCCGGTCACCAGGGCCTGCAGTGTGCGTCGTTCGGCGCCGGTCAGCGGCGCGTCGGCGATGCCGAGGCCGTGGCTCAGCATCAGCTGGCGGTGAAACCACTTGACCCCCCGCATGACCGTGGCCGCCAGCGCCAGATCGGATTCACTGAACCGGCGGCGCTTGCCGTATTTATCGATGCAGTAGTAACACTCGGCGTCGTCGCTGACCGGGAATACCACCCAGAGGCGATCCGATATATCCAACTGCCGATAGTAGTAGTCGTAATGATCGGTTCGGCGAAACGCCTCGAAATCGACGAGCTCCCCCGCATGCAGACGATGTGCGCGGAAGCGTCCCGCCTGGGCCAACAGGGCCAACGTCGTGGCGCCGGGGTCCTCTTTATTAAGTCGCCGGATACTCTCCTTCTGACGCTCCCGGTCGATCCCCGAGGCATCCAGAAGCTGGATGGCGCGGGCGCGCCAGCCCAGCATGATGTCCCGCCGTGCCTTGGCGCCCGAAATCACCCGGACGGAGCCGATCCAGAAGGCGTTGTCGGCGTCGAGCCAGGTGCAGAGCCGGGCCAGACAGTGGTTCAGAGCCTCGTCGACAGCGTCGAGTCCGAAGTCGCTGAGTTCGTCCCAGAGTTGATAGATGCGTTCGGGGTGCATGCCTGAATGTTCCCAGATCGTCCGCACTGCCGATACCAACGAAATGAGTGCTTCGTCACAGTAACGGCCCCGAGGGGAGCTCGCGCGCCGATTTCATCGGGATAGTGGACAGCGTTAGGTCAACATGGCCGTTTGGAAAACTCGGCTGCTGCCCGGTTCGATCCTGCTGTTGGTCGGCCTGCGCGTTGCCGGCGCAGCAACCGGTGCCCGGGTTCCGCACGCAGAGTCAGCGGAAGGCTCGCGATTGGCGGAATTTGGATAGTCGCGGGCGGCAGTGCCGCTTACCCTGCGCGGTTCTTCCAATGGACCGTTCGGGGGGAACTCGTCCGATGAGCCGCCATGCTTCCGTAAACCGGATCTATCGCCTGGTCTGGAACGCTGCACGCCAGATGTGGATTGCCGTTGCTGAGATTGCCCGCGGGCGGAGTAGCAACGCGTCGTCAAGCCGTGCCCGATTGAAGGCAATCCGCTGCCACCGAATTGAGACCACGGAGGCGGGAAGTCCCAAGCACGGCGGCAGGCGACGAATGCGTCCCGCACTGGCTGCGTCCGTTCTTTTGTCGGGCTTCGGTCCCCACTTGGCGCCGGCCGCGACCCTTACCTGGACCGGGGGCGGTGCCACGGACAACTGGTCGGATACCGCCAACTGGAGCGGCAGTTTCCCGTCAGCCGGCGATACGCTCATCTTCGCCGGCAGTACCCGCCTATCACCATCCAATGACGTCAATGTGAAAGCCACCCTGGAGTTCGCGTCCGGCGCGGGCGCCTTCACGCTGGTGGGCAATCAGGAGCTTCCCACGACCGGGATCACCAATCTATCGAGCAACATGCAGACGATCGGCGGCACATCTCGCGTCAGCGTGACCGACAACCAGACCTGGGATGCCGGCACTGCAGGGCTGACCGTCAGCGCACCGATCTTTTTCGATTTCTGGCGTAACAGTTCGGATACCCTGACCATTACCGGCTCCGGCAACACCTACCTGAACGGCAACATCAGCTTCAGCGGGTCGCCGTGGAATCACGGTAGCATCACCAAGACCGGCAGTGGCACGCTCTTTTTGAATGGCTCGAACAGCTACTGGGGTAAAACCACCGTCGAGGCGGGCACAGTGGTCAACGGTACGGGCGGAGGCCTGGTCGACAACAGCCCCTTCACCGTCAACGGCGGAACCCTGGACCTCAACGGCTACGACCTGACCATGAGCTCATTATGGGGAACCGGCGGAATCGTCGACCTCGGCAGCGCCGCCTTGACGGTGAGCCAGGGCGGGTATGCCGGGAGCATCAGCGGCACGGGCGGATTGTTCAAGAGCGGTTCCGGCACACTCACGCTTTCCGGCAACAACACCTACGACGGCGGGACAACAATCAACGCCGGGACGCTGAGCATCTCCAGTGACAGCCATTTCGGTGCAGCCGGCGGCGGACTCACTTTCGACGGCGGAACCCTTCAGACCACCGCCAGTTTTACCACCACCCGGACCACCACCCTGAACGCCGGCGGTGGCCGGTTCAACACCGACGCGACCACCACCCTCACCCACAGAGGCGACATCACCGGCAGCGGCGCGCTGACCAAGCTCGGCGACGGCACGCTGCTCCTCAAAGGCAGCAACAACTACAGCGGCGGAACCACCGTCTCGGGCGGCACATTGCAGGGTGATTCCGACAGCCTGAAAGGCAACATCCTCAACAACGCTGCCGTCATTTTCAATGAGGTGGGCAGCGGCCTCTATGCCGGGGAGATGAGTGGCAGCGGCAGTCTGACCAAGATCGGCGGCGGTGACCTCGAACTCACCGGCACCAACACCTACAGCGGTGGCACGACGGTGTCCGACGGGGCCCTGAGGGGCGATACCGACAGCCTTCAGGGCAGCATCGTCAACAACGCCACCGTCATCTTCGAGCAGGCGACCGACGGCACCTACGCCGGAGACATGAGCGGCAGCGGCAGCCTGAACAAGACCGGCGCACGTATCCTCACCCTCAGCGGCAACAACGACTACAGCGGCGGGACCTTGGTATCGGGGGGCACTCTCCGGGGTGACAGCGACAGCCTGCAAGGCAACATCCTCAACTCTGCTGCTGTCGTTTTCGATCAAGCGGACGACGGCACCTACGCCGAAGTCATGAGCGGCACCGGCTCCCTGATCAAACAAGGTGCGGGCACCCTGACGCTGACCGGCACCAACACCTACACGGGAGGCACCACGATCTCTGCTGGCACCCTGCTGATCGACGGGGGGGTGATTCAAGGTGACACCATCAACAACGGCGCACTGGTTTTCAATTCTTCCTCCATTAATTACGCAGGAGACATTAGCGGCACCGGCTCCTTCACCAAACAAACCGCGAGTACATTGCGTCTGACCGGCACAAACACCTACAGCGGTGGAACCACCATTTCCGGCGGAAACTTGATTGTCGGCGATGGAAGCACCAACGGCGCCATTACCGGGGACATCGTCAACAACAGCACGCTCGCGTTTAATCATTCCGATGACCGTGTCTATGGCGACAGCATCAGCGGCACCGGCAGCTTTTTCAAGCAAGGCACGGGCACCCTGAAACTGACCGGCACCAATACCCAGGATGGTGGAATCACGATCGACAACGGTACCTTGCAGATTGGCAACGGCGGTACCACGGGCTCCCTTGCCGGCGACATCACCAACAACAGCGCGCTCATCTTTAATCGTTCCGATACCCTGAGCTATGGCGGTGACATCAGCGGCAGCGGCAGCCTGACCAAGACCGGCAGTGGCGAGCTGGTTCTCACCGGCGACCACGCCTATACCGGCGCCACCACCATCGAAGCGGGCCTGTTCACCGTCAACGGCTCGGTCGCCGGCGATGTGCAGGTCGAAAGCGGCGCCACCCTCGGCGGCAGCGGCAGTATCGGCGGGGCGGTCACGGTCGATGGCCGGCTCGCCGCCGGCAACAGCCCCGGCACCCTAAGTGTCGACAGCCTGATTCTGAACGCCGGCTCCACCTCCACCTTCGAGCTCGGCGCCCCGGGTGTGGTCGGCGGCAGCGACAACGACTGGGTGCAGGTCAGCGGCGACCTCAACCTCGGCGGCACCCTGGATGCGCAGGTCGACGCCGCCGGCTACTACCGCCTGTTCAACTACGGCGGCACCCTCTCCGGCAGCTTCGCCAGCGACAGCCCCACCTCCACCAATGAGGCCTTTACCGTCGCCTCCAGCGAGGTACTGACCAATATTGACGGCGAGGTCAATTACCGCGTGCTCGGTACGGACCAGCTGATGCAGTTCTGGGATGGAACCGACACCAGCGCCGACGGCAGCGTCGGCGGGGGCGCCGCCACCTGGGACAGCGCCTCGACCAACTGGACCGGACATCCCGGCAAGGCCGAAATCAACGACAGCTGGCAGAGCTCGGTCGGGGTCTTCTCCGGGACCGCCGGCACCGTCACCGTCTCCGGCACCCAAAGCTTCGACACCCTGCAGTTCTCCACCGACGGCTACCGGCTCAGCGGCGGCAACCTGGCCCTCGCGCCCGCCTCCGGCTCCACCGCCACGTTCAATGTCGACGGAGGCATCACCGCCACGGTGGATTCGACCCTCACCGACGGCAGCGGCAATTCGCTCAGCAAGCTCGGCAGCGGCACCCTGGTGCTGACCGGCGCCAACACCTACTCCGGCGGCACCACCATTACCGGCGGTACCCTCCAGGGCGATACCTCCAGCCTGCAAGGCGACATCACCAACGGCGCCGCACTCGTGTTCGACCAGGGCACGGATGGCAACTACGCCGGTAGCATCAGCGGCACCGGCTCGCTGACCAAGACCGGCACCGGCACCGTCACGCTCTCCGGCACCAACACCTACAGCGGCGGCACTACTGTTGCCGCCGGTACCCTGCAGGGCGATACCGCCAGCCTGCAAGGCGACATTACCAACGATGCCGCACTCGTCTTCAACCAGAACGCCGACGGCACATACGCCGGCAACATCAGCGGCACCGGCTCGCTGACCAAGACCGGCACCGGCACCGTCACGCTCTCCGGCACCAACACCTACAGCGGCGGCACTACTGTTGCCGCCGGTACCCTGCAGGGCGATACCGCCAGCCTGCAAGGCGACATTACCAACGATGCCGCACTCGTCTTCAACCAGAGCGCCGACGGCACATACGCCGGCAGCATCAGCGGCACCGGCGTCCTGACCAAGACCGGCAACGGCACCCTGGTATTGACCGGCACCCACACCTACAGCGGCGGCACCAACGTCTCCGCCGGCGTCCTGCGAAGCGACAGCGACAGCCTGCAGGGCAACATCGAGAACAACGCCGCGCTCGTTTTCGATCAGGCCTCGATCGGGACCTACTCGGGAGAGATCAGCGGCAGCGGCAGCCTGACGAAAAGCGGCGGCGGCACGCTCACCCTGACCGGCAGCAACACCCACACCGGTGGCACGACGCTCCGCGGCGGCACCCTCCGCATCGTCGCCGACGCCGGACTCGGCGACAGCGCCGCCAGCCTCACCTTCAACGGCGGCACCCTCAACACCTTCGCCGACATCAGCATGAGCCGCGCCACCACCGTGAACGCCGGTGGCGGCACCTTCGACACCGACGCCGGCACCACCCTCACCCACAGCAGCGCCATCACCGGTTCGGGCGCCCTGACCAAGACCGGCAGCGGCACCCTGGTATTGACCGGCACAAACACCTACAGCGGCGGCACCACGGTATCCGCCGGCACCCTGCAGGGCGATACCACCAGCCTGCAGGGCGACATTGCCAACGACGCCGCCATCGTGTTCAACCAGAGCAGCGACGGTAGCTATGCCGGCGCAATAAACGGCTCCGGCTCCGTAACCAAAACCGGCTCCGGCACCCTGACGCTTTCGGGTGCCAACAGCTATAGCGGCGGCACAACCGTGTCCGCCGGCACACTGCGAGGCGATACAGGCAGCCTGCAGGGCGACATCCTCAACAACGCGGCCGTCATCTTCGACCTGGCGACCGACGGCACCTACGCCGGCGACATGAGCGGCAACGGCAGTCTCACCAAGACCGGTGCCGGCGTCCTCACTCTCACGGGCACCAATGCCTACAGCGGAAGCACCACCGTCTCCGCAGGCGTGCTGAAGGGCAACACCGCCAGCCTGCAAGGCGACATCGACAACAGGGCCGCCGTGGTCTTCGACCAGACGGTGGACGGCACCTATGCCGGGAACATGAGTGGCAACGGCGCTCTCACCAAGACCGGTGCCGGCACACTCACCCTCACCGGCCCCCACACCTACAGCGGGGGCACCAACGTCTCCGCCGGCACCCTGCGAGGCGATGCCACCAGCCTGCAAGGCAACATCGTCAATAACGCGGCTGTCTTTTTCGACCAGGCAACCGACGGCACCTACGCCGGCGACATGAGCGGTAGCGGCACCCTGACCAAGACGGGTGCGGGGACTCTCACCCTTGCCGGCAACAACGGCTACACAGGCGACATCACGCTCAACGGCGGCACCCTGAGCATCGGCAGCGCCGCCAACCTCGGTGCGACACTCGGGCAGCTGAATGTCGACAACGCCCGCCTGCAAACCACCGGCACTTTCAACGTCGAGCGCACTACGACCCTCGGGGCCGGCGGCGCAACCTTCGACACCGGCACAGGCACCACCCTGACCTTTGACGGTGCCATCGACGGAGTCGGTGGGCTGGTAAAGGCAGGCGACGGCACCCTGGTCCTGGCCGGCCTCAACACCTATACCGGCGATACGACGGTCTCAACCGGCACGCTGCGGGTAAATGGTTCCGTCACCTCGGCCATGACCGTCGACAGCGGCGCGACCCTGGGCGGCTCCGGCGCCATCACCGGTAACGTCAACGTCGCCGGAACCCTCGCCCCCGGCAACTCCCCCGGCCTGCTCACGGTGAACGGCGACCTCACCCTGAACCCCGGCTCCGTAACCCGCATGGAAATCGACGGCACCGCCCGCGGCAGCGAGTACGATGCCCTCGACGTCTCCGGCACCGCCGCCCTCGACGGCACTCTCGACCTGGTGTTCGGCTATGTGCCGGTCGACGGCGACCGCTACCGCCTCATCAACGCCGGCAGCTTCGTGAGGAACGGTGATGCCGCGAACGGGTTTGCCGAGATCACCAGCAATCTCGGCGATGCCTTGTTGGCCACCCCGGTGATCGACCCGGCCACCTACGACATCCTGATCGAGTTGTCGCAGCAGAGCTATGTCGCCACAGCCGGTGACCTCACCGGTAACCAGCGCGCCGTGGCCACCAGCCTGGACACCTTCTCCACCAGCGGCCAGGCGGCCGACCTCATCGCCGCCCTGAACACCCTTGGCGCGGGCCAGCTACCGACCGCCTTCGACGGCCTCTCCGGGGTGCAGCACGCCAGTGCCCAGCAGTTGATGCTGGGCAACCGGGGCGCGCTCCAGCGACTGCTCGGTAACCGCGGCCAGCGGCTGGCCGCCAATCCCGGCCGGATGGCGAAACAGGCCGCCGTCACCCCGGTACGGCTCGCCTACGGCGGCGACCTCAGCGAACTGCAACTGGCCACGAACGGCCCCTTGAGCCCGGCGACAGAGCAAAACGGCAGCGGCTTCTGGCTCAGGCCGCAGGCCGGCACCGGCGAGATCGAGAGCACGGCCAACTCCACCGGCATCGATTACCGGGACTATGGGCTGTATGGCGGTTTCGACCGCTGGCTGGATAACCGCAGGCTGGTGGGCGTCGCCTTGGGCTACACGCGCACCGACGGCGACCCGGTTGCCGGCGACCAGCAGTTCGACAGTGCGGAGTTGGCGCTCTACGGGCGCTGGCAGGGAGAAGAGAACTACCTGGCGGCCAGCGTCAGCGCCGGTTATCACCAGGCCGAGGTGAGCCGGCAGGTCACCCTCGGAAACACCGTCTCGGCGGCCCGCGGCGATTACGACGCCCGCAGCCGAGGCCTCGCCGTCGAGGCCGGCCACGCGTGGGCGCTCACCGAAGCGACCCGACTGACCCCGTTCGTGGGCCTCGACTACGCCCGCCTGGAGCGCGACGGCTTCGCCGAGACCGGCGGCGGACAGGCCAACCTCACCGTCGCGGCCGAAACCGGCGAGTCCCTGCGCTCCCGCCTCGGCCTGCGCCTGAGCCATGACAGCGGCGGCGTGTCCACCGACCTCGAAGCGGCCTGGGCGCGCGAGCACGAAGATCGCCACACCACCCTGCACGCCGGCTTCAGCGCCGCCCCGGGTGCCCTGTTCACGGTCGCCGGCCCCGAACTCGACCGTGACCGCCTACAGGTCGGTGCCGGGATCAGCACCCGATTGGGCCAAGGTACCACCTTGCGCCTGGGCTACGAGGGGGAAATTGCCGATTCGGATCAGTGGCATAGCGTCAGCGCCATGTTCATCATGCGCTGGTAAAGCGCTTGGCGAAGCCTTGAATATTCGCTTCGCCTGGCTGTCTCTGGAAACCAGGGCAGCGGGCGAAGTGAATCGCCCAAACAGTCGGATGGCTCAGCAACAGGCGCATTGCGCACGCTCCAGCAATAGGGCCAAGGCGCCGTGATCGGCGCCTTGTTCGGGGTGAACCCCAGAACACAACCCCTCACCGGAGGGAGCGGCCATCACGGGAGCGATGAACGCGAATTCAAGGGGCCTCCTCCAGCAGGAACTCGGCGATGTAGCCGATGGTGTGTCCGTCGCGCAGGTACACCTCAAGCCAACCATCCGCTGCGCGGCTGAGTTCGTAAACCTCATCACCCGCATCGGCTTGTTTGAGAACCTCGCTGGCGGTCGTGGGTTTGGCCCGTACATTGCTGCTGGGGCGTGCCACCCGATACCGCGGGAGTTGGGAGCGGTAGCGCTCCAGGTTGGCGGCCGCCTTTTCGTTGCCCTGCTGGGCTGCAAGGGCCGACCAATACACCGCCCGCACGTAATCATGCGCAACACCCTCCCCGTTCGCATATGCATAACCGAGGTTGGTCTGGGCTTCAGCGTTTCCTTGTTCGGCCGCTTTGCGATAGCTCGCCGCCAACTGCGCGTAGTCTTGCGTTACGCCCCCGCCGACCGCCTCCAGCAGGAACTCGGCGATGTACCCGACGGTGTTTCCGTCATGCAGGTACACCTCGAGCCAGCCATCCTCGGTGCGGCCGAGTCGGTAGACCTCATCACCCGCATCGGCTCGTCCGACAACCTCGCTGGCGGTCGTGGGTTTGGCCCGCACATTGATGTTGGGGCGTGACACCCGATAGCGGGGGAGTTGGGAGCGGTACTGCTCCAGATTGCCGGCTGCCTTCTTGTTGCCCTGCTGAGCGGCCAGGGCCGACCAATACACCGCCCACGCGAAATCACGCGCAACACCGTTGCCATTTGCATAGGCGTAGCCGAGGTTGGTCTGGGCTCCGGCGTATCCCTGTTCGGCCGCCTTGCGATACCACGCTGCTGCCTGGACGTAGTCTTGCGGTACGCCTCTACCGTTATCGTAAATGATGGCGAGGTTGTACTGGGCGGAAACGTCTCCCTGCTCGGCAGCCTTGTGATACCACGTCAATGCCTCGGCGAGGTCTTGCGCTACACCTCTACCGTTCTCGTAGATGACGCCGAGGTTGTACTGGGCTCCGACATGTCCCTGCGCGGCCGCCTTGCGATACCACGCCACCGCCTGAAGATAGTCTTGCGGTACACCTTTACCGAAATGGTAAATGACCCCGAGGTTGTACTGGGAAGAGGGATCGCCAGATTCGGCCAAACCTTGCCAAGCCTGAAGCGCGGCTGCGTAGTCCTGCCGCTGGTAGGCATTCAACCCCTTCTGGAACTGTTCAGCGGCGCTATCTGCCTGTGCTGACGAGATAAACAGGAGCGATAACAGCATCGCAGCCAAACATTTCCTCATATTCTTGTCCCTCGGTCAGCCTTGGTTATGGAAAACCAACATGAAAATCAATCTGGAATTTTGCCATCCTTGCGCCTCCCGGAGAAGGCATCCGACAGGCTCTGCCCATGCGGTTCTGTGCCATAGTGATCCGGGGAAATCAGGAGGTTTCTTATGCTCAGGATCGCGATCATCATCGGCACGACCCGTCCGGAACGGGTCGGTGAGGCGGTTGCCCAGTGGGTCTACGGGAGGGCGAAGGAACGCAAGGATGCCGAGTTCGAGCTGCTCGATCTGCGGGATTACGACCTGCCGCTGCTGGATGAGCCAATCCCGCCCTCTCAGGGCCAGTACAGCAAGCCCCATACCCATCGCTGGTCCGCGGTTATCGCGGGGTTCGACGCCTTCGTCTTCGTCACCGCCGAGTACAACCACGGCATTCCCGGCGCCCTGAAGAACGCCATCGACTTCCTGTATCAGGAGTGGAACAACAAGGTCGCCGGCTTCGTCGGCTACGGCAGCGCCGGCGGCGTGCGGGCGGTCGAGCAACTTCGGCTGGTCATGGCCGAGCTGCAGATCGCCGACGTGCGCGCGCAGGTCGCGTTGTCGCTCGCCCACGATTTCGAGAACTACCGCACCCCACAGCCGGGGCCGTACCACGAGGAGTCGCTCAAGACCATGCTGGACCAGGTGATCGCCTGGGGCGGGGTATTGAAGACCTTGAGAACCTGAATGGCCGCTGCCCCAGACCGGCTCCCCGGCTACACGCAATCTTTCCAATCGAACCTAATATTCACCTCAAAGGACGGTGTTCCACTTAGGCAGGGAGGATCGCGCCATGCCAAACGCGCTCAAGATGCTCAAACACGATCACGACAAGGTTAAAAAGGAATTCGACACCGCGATCGCCACCGACGACGCGAAGAAGAAATGGAAACACTTCGACAGCATCGCTTCGGATCTGGAGATCCATGCGGCCCTTGAAGAGGAGATCTTCTACCCCGCGGTCGAAGCCGCGACGGGAATGAACACACTGGTCCGGGACTCCCTGGAGGATCACCGCCAGGTAAAGCGCATGGTCAGCGACCTGCGGCTTATCGACCCGAGCGAAATCGAGTTCCACCAGCTGTTGGTGAGCTTGCGTGACTCTGTCGTGTCCCACGTGGCCGAAGAAGAGAACGTGATGTTCCCCGCTGCCGAAAAGGCCTTGGGCAGCAAGCTGGACGACATCGGATCCACCATGGCCCGTCGCAAAACCCAACTGAAACTTGCAGGGCCCGTCGCCAAGCAGGTGGATGTCGACGTGCCCACCCATACCGCTTACGAACAGTGGACCGACTTCGAGAATTTTCCGAAATTCATGCAAGGCGTCGAAGAGGTTTACCGCAAGGACGGCCAGATCCACTGGCGCGCGAAGGTGGGCGGCAAGGTCGAGGAGTGGGACGCCCGAATCGACGAGGAAGACCCGGACAGCCGCATCGCTTGGCACAGCATCAGCGGACCGCCCCAGAGCGGCCGCGTCACGTTCCGCCCACTCACCCCCTCGAAGACCCGCGTGCTGGTCGAGATGATCTTTAAACCGCAGGGGGCCGCCGAAACCATCGGGGCGGCGATGGGCTTACACTCGAAACGTATCGAGAGTGACCTGAAACGGTTCAAAGAGGTGACCGAGTCCCGGTACGGCAATCGAGCGTAACGGACGGACAGGAGACCCGAAGGCCCCCGCGCTGTCGATCGGCCGGGGGCCGCGTCTCGCTGACATCGTCGCCGACGCGCCGGTGCAGTGCTACCGCATGGGCCTGGACCGGCTCGCTCATGCGCAAACTGAGCCGCATGCTGTCCCGGCGATTGTGCGACGCCAACGACGAGATCCGCCCCCTGTCGCAGTAAACGCCACGCCCTCCATGGCGCAGCGCAGAATTCATTCAGGGCGCTTCCAGGAGTTCGTCATTCCCGCGAAAGCGGGAATCCAACCGTCTGAATTCGCTGGACTCCCGCTTTCGCGGGAGCGACGAAAAAGGAATAATTAGAGGTTCCCTTCATGCTCGGCCAGGTTATCGTACTTGCTGATAACCTCTTCGAATTGCAGGCGCTTCTGCCCCGCAGCGACGGCCATCACCTTGGCCAGAACCTCGGACACCTCGCCTTTTTTCACACCCGCTGCTTTCGCTTTCAACAGGTAATAACGAATGCACGGATAGCAATTCATGGCAATAGCTGCCGACAAGCCGACGAGCAGTTCTGTCTTTTCGCCCAGAAACTCCGTGCAATGCGTCGACTCATAGAAGCCCCCGGCACGGGTTTTCGCGCCGTAATCGCGAAGCAAACGGAGACCAGCCGCACCACGAATCGTGTAGGAGGGCCGTCCCCGGCGCGATTCCGGCGCGCAGCGCCGGGTCTTGCGGTGCTGCGGCGGCTTAACGCCGCCATATCGCGCCGGGACGGCCCTCCCACAAGCCCGCGCCGATGCCACGCCGAGTCTTGTTTGATAGAAGGCGTCGTATAGTTCTTGTTGCTTGTTTGTCAGCATGCGATCACTTTCCTTTTTCGAGAGCCAAACGACAACTCACCAAACACACCACCCGTCTGCTTGCAAGGCACCGGTAAAACGCATAAGCGGGCCACAGACAAAACCAGTCTTCTCCGGCGATTGATGCTGAACCAGGGTAAGCTGGTCATCCTTGTACGTGAACTCAGTCCTGGAACGGCACACCGGTAACCAGAGGGGCACAGGAATGACTGCGAACACCGTCAGGCCGCACCATTTGATCTCGTCCTGCATGACATACGTTTCCGTTCCGTCCGCGTTCGCCCTATCGGCCGCTCTTTCCGGGGGAACTGCCGCATAGCGGGAGGCGAAAGGAAACGGCTCTTTGCCTGACACAACATCGCCATTTCGCGAATACACGACTCCGGCACAACCGGCGGTGCTTCCGATTGCAGCGGAGAGTACAAGTCCCGTCAAAACGCGTTTCATTCCGTGTTCCCTTGGAAGTGGCACCCTCCAAATATCATAAGGAGGCCGTGGCGATCCACCTAGCCGCCCAGGCGAGCGTCGCGGAACCTATGGCCCTGGACCTCAACCGCCAGGCACAGAAGCTGGAACAGTACGTGGGCCAGTTCCGCACCTGAAGAAGCACGGCAACGGCGCAGCCCCCCGGAACGCGCCCGCGGATGCGCCCGTCATCGGTAATGAGGCTTGGTCGACAGTAGTGCCGACTGCTGCGGGATAAGTTTTCGGTTTCTCCCCATCGGGAACGATGGTCGTGCCTGCCGCCCCCGCCACATCCGCCCACGGGCACCCACAGGGCCAGACTATTGCCTGGCTGGGGCGCAGCTTTGTGCTCCTCGGGCTCGGCGGCGCCCTCGTCATCTCCTCCAGCGTCAGCTACCTGCTCTATCACTCGCTGGTGGAGTTCTTCACCATTTCAGTCGCCCTTCTCCTGGGCGTGGTCAGCTGGTACACCTACCCGGTGGCGCGCAACGGCATGCTCGCCTTCATCGGCATCGTCTACCCGGCGGTCGCTACCATCGATCTGGCGCACACCCTCGCTTACGAGGGAATGAACGTGCTCCCCCCGGCGCAGGGTGCGGATGCGGCGACCCAGCTCTGGCTGGCCGCACGCTATTATCAGGCGGCGGCCATGGTGATCGCGTTGGCATTCATCGGCAGGGACCTGCCGAGGGGAACGCTCGCCGTGGCTGCAATGACGCTCGCGGGCCTGTTGATCGCATTGGTTGCCGCAGATCTCTTTCCCACCGCGTACATCGCCGGCATCGGACTCACCCCGTTCAAGGTCTGGAGCGAATACGTCATCATCGTGCTGCTGCTGGCGGGGCTCGGACTGCTGCTGAGGAAACGGAAGCTCATCGACGCGGCCATGCGGCGGATGCTGGTGGCGGCGCTGCTCTGCTTCATCGTCGCCGAGTTCGCCTTCACGCTCTATGTCGCCACCTATGACCTCTCCAACTTCGTCGGGCACATCGGCAAGCTGGCGGGGTTCTCTCTCGTCTTTCTGGCCGTGATCAGGACCGGCCTGCAGGAGCCGTTTCGGCTGCTGGCCGATGAGATCTCCACCTACGACGCGATTCCCCAGCCGGTCATCGTGGTCGACCGCGCCGGACGTATCCGCCAGCTGAACCGGGCGGCCCACCGGGCCGTCCCCGGCGTTGCGCTTGGCGCCGAAAGCCACGCATGGTTTCATCCCCGGGATCTCCCCCGCTCCGCCTGTCCGGTTTGCCAGGCGGTTGCCGACTGCCGCGCCGATGACCAGGAACTCCACTATCCGGAACAGGAGCGCTGGCGCGTGGTTTCGGTGGCCCCCCTGTCGCTGGGGGGCGTGGCACAGGCCATGGTGCAGGTGCTCTACGACATCACCGGCCGCAAGGCGGCGGAAATCGCCCATCGCGACGCGGAGAACCGCATCCGCCACCTGCTCGACTCGGTTGGAGAAGGGATTTGCGGGGTGGATCGCGCGGGCCGGGCCACCTTCATCAATGCCGCCGCCACACGCATGCTCGGCTACAGCGCCGACGAGATGGTCGGTCAATCCCTGCACGAGCGGATTCATTGCTCATCTTCCGCCACGACGGAAACCCTGCATTGCCCGTTGCGCAAGGCACTGGCCGATGGCCACCCGCACCGCTCCGACAACGAACTGTTCTGTCGCAAGGACGGTACAAGCCTGCCCGTGGCCTACCTCGCGATGCCGATCACCGTCGAGGAGACGGTGGTCGGAGCCGTGATCAGTTTCGTCGACATCAGCGCACGGCTCGCAGCGCAGCAGGCGCTGCAAGAGAGCGAACAGCGCTTCCGCAGCATCGCCAGCGCGGCCCAGGACGCCATCCTGATGATCGACGGTACGGGACGGATCGACTACTGGAATCCGGCCGCCGAATGCATGCTTGGTTACCGGGCGGAGGAGGCGCTGGGGCAGGATGCGCACCGGTTATTGGCGCCCGAGCGCTACTGGGCGGCCTGTGAGCCCGGCATGGGCCACTTCGCCGAAACCGGCTCGGGCCCGGCCATCGGCAAGGTGGTCGAACTGGCGGCCGTGCGCAAGGATGGTGTCGAGTTCCCCGTCGAGCTGTCGATTGCCGCCTTGCAGCTGGGCGGGAAGTGGCATGCAGTAGGGATCATCCGCGACATCCGCGACCGCAAGCGGCTGGAAGAGGCGCTGCGCGCGGCGGCAGCGCGGGAGGAGGATTTCGCCAATGCCGTGATCAACAGCCTGCCGGGGTTCTACTTTCTGGTGGACAGCCAGGGACGGTTGCATCGCTGGAACCGTGCGCTGGAACAGCTCACCTTCTGCTCCGCCGAGCAACTCGCCCGACGCGACCTGGAGGCGTTGTTCTGCCCGTCGGACCGGCACGCGGTGCGCGCGGCCGTGGCCGAGATCTTCACACACGGCCATGCCGAGGTGCAGGCGTCACTCCTGAACCACGCCGGCAATCCCGTACCTTGCCTGATCAGCGGGTGCCGCATCCAACTCGAGGGAACCACCTTTCTCAATGGCACCGCCCTGGACATCAGCGCGTTGCAGCAGGCCGAGGCGGCCCTGGCCAGGAGCGAGCGGCGCTTGCGCCATGCACTGCAGTGCGCCCACGCCGGCACCTGGGAGGTGGAACTCGAAACCGGCAGGACGCACTGGTCCACCGAGAGTTACCGCCTGCACGGCCTCGACGCCACACAGGATGTCTCCTACGAAAGCTGGCTCGCCCGGATCCATCCGGATGATCGCGGCCCGCTGCAGCGCACGGTCGAGACGGCACTCGCCGATCGCTTGCCCGATTACAACGTGGATTACCGTACCGTCACCGACCAGGGGGAGCGCTGGCTGACACAGTTCGGACGCATCCAGTACGCCCCCGACCGCACACCGCAGAGCATCCTCTGCCTCGACCTGGACATCACCGAGCGCAAGCACGTGGAGGAGCTGCTGCAGCAACTGGCCAAGCACGATCACCTCACGGGGCTCTACAACCGCCTGTATGTCAGCGACTGCTTCTGCCTGCTGCTCAAGCGTGCCCAACGTTACGGCCGCCCGTGCTCCGTGGTTATCTTCGACATCGATCACTTCAAGGCGGTAAACGACACCTACGGCCACAACCGGGGTGACGTGGTGTTAAAGCGAATCGCGGATACGGTGCGGCCGTATCTGCGGGAAGCGGATGCCTTCGTCCGCTGGGGTGGGGAAGAGTTTCTCATCATCGCTCCGGAAACCGATCTCGAGGGGGCTCGCCGGCTGGCGGAGAAGGTGCGCACCGCCATCGCCGCGATCGTGTTTGTGGACATGCCCTCGATAACGGCCAGCTTTGGCGTGGCCCAGTACCGGCCGGGAGAGCCGTCGGACACCTTGATCAATCGCGCCGACGATGCCCTTTACCGAGCGAAGGCCCACGGCCGAAACCGGGTGGAAGCCGCCGCGGCAGGCGCCTGATCCTCTTACGTGTGTAGATGGCGGTGAAAACCCGCTCATATTTGGCGAAGGATTGATTGTCACGCAAATCAGCCGCTAAGCCGCCAAGCGGCCAGTCGACAACTAACCAG
>JAWLGP010000067.1:0-3228 GCA_041685045.1 Gammaproteobacteria bacterium | reverse complement strand
CTCACAATCGAGCCTAATTCTCCCCGTAGCTCATGATCCGCTATAACAAATAATGGGCTAAGGCTCGAATTCACAATATCATTGCCATTATGGGGATATACCATCGTCGCCGCCCTCGAATATGAACAGTGGACTGGTACACGAAAAACGGACACTTCGTTAGGCCGCTTTCCGGGCAGCGGCTTCAAACTCTGCCGGGCTGACGTTACCCAGGTAGGAATGCAGTCGCTGTCGGTTGTAAAAGACTTCGATAAACTCGAAGATTTCCCTGCGCGCTTCATCCCGCCTCGTAAAACTGCGCTGGTAGATTAACTGTCAACCGGCATGCAAATTTGACCCACCATCGGCGTCGAATTTTGACCCACCCCAGACGGGTAATGGCGTGGTGGGCTCAGGCGGTGGCCCCCGCGTCTCTCCCACCGGTTGGCTGCAGTCAGCCGGTCTCCTTTCCGCGTCGTCCGTTCCCTGGCTTTTCCCCGTGCGGTAAGCTTGCGAGGATCAGCGCTGGTCCTGGTCTCCTGCTGGTGATGGCCGTGCGGGAGGCACGTCCAAGCGCGACGCGCGCGGAAGCGGTGGGGACGGCATGGGCTGGTGGGTCAGGAACCACGCGGTCAGCACGTCCAGCAGTGTGAGCAGATTCGTGCGGCTGAGGCGTTGCGCCAGCGGATCGCCCTCGCGCGCCACCGGGGCGAGGGCGTCCTGGAGGTGCGCCATCCGCGTATCGAGTTGTTCCACCAGGTCACGGTCGACCAGGATGGCGGCGGCGTGGAGCCGCTGACGGTAAGCCGCTTGGCGGGCGGCGGGGGTCGCGTAGTGACGGGGGCGTCCCATCGGTCTCTCCTTTCCGTTGCGTCACGTGACGTTACGCGTCACGGGTTCTGGTCTTCATGCGCCAACTGTCATTGCCGGTTTCGAGGATGTCGCAGTGATGGGTCACCCGATCCAGCAGGGCGGTGGTCATCTTGTTGTCCCCGAAGACTTGCGGCCATTCGCCGAAGGTGAGGTTGGTGGTGATGAGCAGGGCGGTGTGCTCGTAGAGTTTGGAGATGAGATGAAACAGCAGTTGGCCGCCGTTTTTGGAGAACGGCAGGTAGCCGAGTTCATCCAGCACCAGCAGATCAAGGCGGGCTAAATGCTCGGCCAGCTTGCCGCCCCGTCCGTTCAGCTTCTCGTGTTCCAACTGGTTCACCAGATCGACGACGTTGAAGTAGCGCCCCCGCGAGCCATGCTGAATCACATGGCGAGCGATGGCAATGGCCAGGTGGGTTTTCCCCGTGCCGGTGCCGCCGATGAGCAGCACGTTGCTGCGCGTGCTCAGGAAGTTCCCCTGCTGGAGCGAACGCACGAGCGGCTCATGCACCGGCGAGGCGCTGAAGTCAAAGCTGTCCAGATCTTTGTCGACGGGGAAGCGCGCCTGGCCGAGGCGATAGCGGATACTGCGGGTGGTGCGCTCGGCCTGTTCCGCTTCCAGCAAGTTGAGGAGGAACTTCTCCGGGGTGGCGCGCTGCTTGAGGCCCATGGCCAATACTTCGTCGAAGACGCTGCGCATGCCGTGGAGATGCAGGTGCTCCAGTGCGGTCAGAATCTGCTCACGCAACATAGCAGCCTCCCGACAACAGCGCGTCATAGCGCCGGCAGTTGGCCAGTGGCAGCGTCGTGAGGGTCGGCAGATGCGTGGGCGGCTCGACGGCCGGCGGCACGGGCGCATCCTGGGTGCGGCTCAAGATGTTGAGCACGACATCGCGGCTGGCCGTCCCCGTGGCGAGCGCCTCGGTACAGGCGGCGCACACGGCGTCCAGCCCATAGGGGGCAATGCCCCCCAGGATGCTGACGAACTGCCGGTCGCCATCGTCGTGGGTCCCGAGCGCCTGTCGCATGGCCAGGAGCGGCGCCGGCAGCTCCCAGTCGCGGAAGGGCGCGCCGTTGCGCAGGGCCCCCGGTTTGCGCAGCAGCACCGGCAGGTAGTGCCAGGGATTGTAGCGGATCTGGTGACGCCCGAACTCGCGTGGATGCTCGCCGATCACCACGCCATCCTCCACGACGACGATCCGATTAGCATAGGCCCGCAGCATCGGCGTGTGCCCGACAGCCGCCGACTCGACACTGTAGTGGTTGGCGTCATACGCCACCAGGCAGGTGGAGGAGACGCGGACGGGCGTCTCTTTGTAAGCCGCAAAGGGGGCGCGGACGGAGAGCAGGCGGGGCTGCTCGTCGGCGAAGACGGCGGCCACGGTGCGCTCCGGGAATGCGGGATGTGGGTGGCCCGCCGCCAGCGTGTGACAGCGATCCTGCAACCATTGATTCAACGCCGCCAAGTCGGCACACTGCAAGCGCGGCGTGAAGAGGCGCCCGCGCAGGAACGACACCTGGTTCTCCACCTGCCCCTTCTCCCAGCCCGCCGCCGGGGTGCAGGCCACCGGCTCCACCAGATAATGCGAGGCTAATTGCAGGAAGCGGCGATGGAAGGTGCGCTCTTTGCCCTGCAGAATTTTCGTCACCACCGTCTTTAAGTTATCGTAGATCCCCCGGCGACAACTGCCGCCGAAGAACGCGAACGCCCGCACATGCGCGTCCAGCACCATCTCCAGGCTCTCGCGCAGATACGCCACGCAAAAGGGCATGCGGCTGTGACACAGGCGGAAATGGGCCACTTTTACTTTCATGACGACCCCACCGAGCTCGACCCATTCCTGGCTCCAATCGAACTGATAGGCGTCGCCCGGATCGAAGCGCTGCGGAATGAAGGCCGGAACGGTTCCCTCGGCGCTCTTCCGCCGCCGCCATTTCTGCACATACCGCCGGACGCTGTCATAGCCCCCCACAAATCCTTCGCGTTGCAGCTCCTCAAACAGCACCATCGCCGTCCGGCGCTCGCGCTTGGGCCGGTCAGCGTCGGCGCGCACCCGGGCCAGCAGGGTGTCCTCGTAGGCCCCCAACTTCGGCAACGGCTGCGCCGCCCGCGCGTAGAGGAACTCGGTCGCCTCCCCGCGCAGCACCTTTTTCACCGTGTTGCGCGCCAGGTGAAACTCGCGAGCAATCTGCCGGATGGACTTCCCGTCACGCTGGAACGCGCAACGAATCTTTCGTATGCTTTCCACGATCAGCATCTCCTCTGGGGTACTCCTCTCTCCAAGTCATCCCGGAGAGTATGGAGGGGTCTGCTGAGGTGGGTCAATTTTCGACGCCGATTAGGGCCTCAGGTGGGTCATTATTGCACGCCGGCCGACA
>JAWLGP010000018.1:0-106857 GCA_041685045.1 Gammaproteobacteria bacterium | reverse complement strand
TTGATCACGGCATCGCAACTTGATGCTATTCAGTTGTTTCGATCGACGGATAAACAGAATTGATCGCCGCCACCAGCGAAAGGGGGCGAGTAGTTACCTCCTGGCAAAAATTTCCGTAACTACTCGCCCCCTCCGCCATTCCCGCGCAGGCGGGAATCCAGGGAACGGCCAATGGATCCCCGCCTTCGCGGGGAAGACGATGCCTTTTGTAGCGCCGACATCGAGAGCGTACCCGGGCGAGCAGTTACAAATTTCCATGAATTCCCAAAGGATTCGTGCGGGCGACCGATCCTCGACCGCTGCCGCCTGTTCCGGTAGGATCGCGCCGCCCCCCGCCGGCGCGCACCTCAAACCGGCTGACGAACTCTGACTCGGTCGAACGATCCGGCAGTTTTCGGGTCTGATGGAATTGCGCATCGGCAAAGCTCCGCGACGAATCGCGGCCCCGGCACACTCCCCCCTGTGTGGCCGGTTTTTCTGTTTTTTTACATCGTTTGGAGTAGTGCTTTATGGCTCACATCGTCATCCTCGGCGCCGGTACCGGTGGCCTGCCAGCCGCCTATGAGATGCGTGAAGAACTCGGGAAAGAACACCGGGTCACGCTCGTCACCGCCTCTGACCTGTTCCAGTTCGTCCCCTCCAACCCTTGGGTTGGGGTCGGCTGGCGCAAACGTGAAGACATCACCTTCGACATCAGCCCGCGCGTCAAACGCCGCGGAATTGACTTCATCGCCAAACCGGTCACCCGCATCGATGCGGACAACAACCGTCTCGAGTTCGGAGATGGCGAGTCGCTCGACTATGACTACCTGGTGATCGCCACCGGACCGAAACTGGCCTTCGAGGAAGTGGAAGGTGCCGGTCCCCACGGCGGCTACACCGATTCGGTCTGCACGATCGACCACGCCGAGGTGGCGCACGAGAAATACAAGCAGCTGGTGGAGGAGCCGGGCCAGGTGATCATCGGCGCCTTCCAGGGCGCGAGCTGCTTCGGTCCCGCCTATGAATTCGCCGCCATCGTCGACGCCGACCTGCGCAAGCGCAAGGTGCGCGACCGGGTACCGATGACCTTCGTCACCTCCGAGCCGTACATCGGCCATCTTGGCCTCGGCGGCGTCGGCGACTCCAAGGGCATGCTGGAGTCGGAACTGCGCAACCGTCACATCAAGTGGATCACCAACGCCAAGGTGAGCAAGGTGGAAGCGGGCACCATGTTCGTGGACGAACATGATATGGACGGCAAGGTGGTGAAGCAGCACGAACTGCCGTTCAAGTTTTCCATGATGCTGCCGGCGTTCAAGGGCGTCGAAGCGGTCGCCTCGGTGGAGGGCCTGTGCAACCCCCGCGGCTTCGTCATCGTCGACGAGCACCAGCGCAGCCCGAAGTATCCGAACATCTTCTCCCTCGGTGTCTGCATTGCCATTCCGCCGGTGGAGCCGACTCCGGTGCCGACCGGCGCGCCCAAGACCGGCTACATGATCGAATCGATGGTCACCGCCATCGTGCACAACATCCGCGACGTCCTCGACGGCAAGGAACCGCACGAGAAGGGCACCCTGGCCGCCATCTGCCTGGCCGACATGGGTGACTCCGGCGCCGCGTTCGTCGCCGTGCCGCAGATCCCGCCGCGCAACGTCACCTGGTTCAAGAAGGGCAAGTGGGTGCACTGGGCCAAGATCGCCTTCGAGAAGTACTTCATCCGCAAGATGAAGAAGGGCACCTCCGAGCCGCTGTACGAGAAGTACATGCTCAAGGTGTTCGGCATCACGCGCCTGAAGAAGTAAGGCGATTCCGGTGCGGTTCGTTCCTCACCACACCCTACGATTACCGTAGGATGTGGTGAGCGCAGCGAACCGCATCGTTTACTGCGACGGCAGTCAACAGGATTTACAGGATTTTTCAGGATTAACAGAAAAAAGGCCTTAGTGCCAAGATGAGAACCACAACCTCTGCTGGAAAAATCCGGCACGTGGTTTTTGCCTTCTTTCCATCCTGTTAATCCTGAAAAATCCTGTTAATCCTGTACTATTTTTGAGTCCTATCGTATTACTCACTCCTCGACGCAGATCTCGCGCCGCAGCACCGCCGCCACCGTCTTTACCACCAGCGCCGCCAGCACCCCGCTCAGCACCACCAGCAGCACAATCCCCGCCCAGCGGAAGAACGGCATCCCGGTGCGCTCATCCATGACGAACGTCGCAATGGTGATCGCGGCCAGGGGGAACGAGTAGGCCCACCAGGAGAGAAAGAACTTGAGCCGGGTGAATTTGGTCACCTGGGTGAACAGCATCAGGGTCAGGAACAGGGCACCGTAATAGAGTACCCGCCCGAAGCTGTCGAGCTCGCCGGCCATCTTCGTGTAGGCGATAAAGCCGACCGCCGGCGGCGCGATCAGGATGAAGAAGGTCGGCACCAGCCGGTCCGGCAGCGGGTTGTGGAAGATCACCCGGTAGAACACGATGGCGAACAGCACCAACCAGAACAGCAGGCCGATACTGAAGAAGAACCAGGAAATCTCCGTATAGCCGTGACTCACGCCCGCCACCGGCACCACGATGTTGCCCACCACCGGAATGAACCAGGCCGGATTCATGTGGTGGATCTCGAAATGGGTGTGATTGATCCAGACGCCCATGACGTAGAGCGTGAACGCCAGGTGGATCGCCGCCCCCACCAGCCACAGCCCCTCCGATAACGCCGGCGCGGCGTGCAGGGTGGCGATGGCGAGCAGCAGCAGGCTGATCGAAATGGTGGGGAAGAAACTGAGCTTGACCGGATGGCGCAGTTCCCCGCGCACCGCGCCCGGGTGGCTCGCGATCTTGCTGGCATACAGCAGCGCCAGCAGGACGAACAACGCGCCGGTCGCGATCAACAGCCCCTGGCTGACCGGGATGCTCAGTTCGAGCACCGCTTCGGCCTTTTCCCAGGCAATGGTCAGGCCCGACATCCCCATCACGGTGGCGAAAAACGAGATGGGGAAATGCAGCAAACGTGAATCACCACTCATACGCCTTACACCTCCTCGAAGTGAATCGCTTTACAGCCAATAGTTGACCGTTATAGTAAGGCGTCTGCGGCGAGAAGACATTGAAAATTCGCAACGGGAATATCCCGTAGGATGTGGTGAGCTTGCGAACCGCATCTTCCGCGGTGCTTGCAGGCTTACGGTGCGGTTCGTTCCTCGGCAACTGCTCCCTGCGTTGCTCTACCTCCTGCATCCATGCAGTCGTCACCACACCCTACGGGCTTTTCGCACGCTCGTGGTTTTCGCCTTTAATCCATCCTGTCAATCCTGTCCCATTCTCGGCCGTTTCAATGCTCGTGCGGTGCGGCCGGCGGCAACGGCTCCCCGCAGCCGACGGCACGGGCGGCCTTGAGTGGGTCGGTCTCGCTGGTGGGTACCACGCGGATGCCGCGGGCGGCCATGCGGTGCATGAAACCGGCCCCGCAACCGCCGGTGACGATCACGTCGGCCACATCGACCGGGTGGGGGCCGTCACCGTGGAAGTCGTGGAAGGCCATGCCCATCGGCAGGTCGATGCGTTCGACCTCCCGGGGCTCGGCGTCACCGTTGACCTCGAAGACGAGGAAGCGCCGGGACTTGCCGGCATGGCCGGTGACGGTCCGAAAATTCTGGCTGGTAACTGCCACTTTCATTCAACTGTTCTCCATTGAATTCGACTACTTGTTCCTGAGTGACAACACCCAGGACTCCATCGCCTGGTTGGCCGGCGGCATCGGCGCCTCCATGAAGGTGATCACGAAGCGGTCGCCCATATCGGCCACACCGATGGCGCGCGGACGCACGGCCAGGACCTGCGGGTTCGGCAACTTGGTACCGAAACAGAAGATGAGATTCTTGGCCGCAACGACCGCAGGGGCAATCTCACCATCGGCCAAACTGCAGGTGTGTTCGTAATGGTCGAACACGGCGATGAAGCGCGCCACCGGATGCTCACCCACTTTGACCGCAAGACAGTCGATGATTGCGTCCACGGAGGGAAAATTGGTTTCGCCCTTGCCCAGTTCCAGGGCAAAGACCGGGTAGGTTTCCTGCAAAACTGTCTTCTTCATCGGGAGGGAAATTCCTGAACGATTAACCGAGTGCCAGAGTACGAAATGTGTGATGGGCGCGCATTGAAAACCGTCAACCCGAGGGAGATCTCTCACAGGATGGGCAAAGCGCAGCGTGCCCATCGCAGATGATGGGCACGTCGCTGCGCTCCTTTGCCCATCCTACTTGGTGCATCCAAGCAGTCGTCACTCCACCCTACAGGCGGCCGGTGCGTTTCAGTTCCTCGTACCACAAGGGGTTGTGGTGCCGGATGAAATCGACGGAGGCGTAGCCGCTTTTCATGGTCTCCAGCGACTCGCGCTCCTCGACCACGGCGAAGTAGATGTGCGCCACCAGCCCGATCAGCACCAGGAACACGGCGCCGGCGTGCAGCACCAGGGCCCAGCGGAAGGCCGCGCCGAAGCCGCTGCCGGCGGCGAAGTCGAACAGACCGGGACCGAAGAACAGGTAGCCGCCGGTCACCGCAATGGCCAGGGAGGCAAAGATGATCAGGGTGCCGAGCAGCCGCTGGGCCCCGTTGTAGCGGCCCTGGGGCGGGATCGGCGTTTTCTTCATGAGGCCGAACAGATGTGCCAGGGTAATGGTCATGGCCCACAGGTCACGCATTGCCGCCATCGGCGTCAGCACCAGCACCTGTTTCAGGAACGGCAGCACCACGCTGCGCCAGCGCAGCAGCACGAACAGGCCAATCCCCACCGCCCAGATTACGCCCACCACACCATGAAACAGCACCAGACTGGTGTTGCCGCCGAACAGACCCTGCAGAAACTCCGGCCAGCAGGCGGGGGCGAGCCGCAGGGAGTCGCCGGAGATGATGCCGAGCCCGCTCGCCACCAGGACGAGCCAGCACAGGGCGTTGAACCAGTGCAGGCGGATGGTCCACAGGTCGCGGACCAGGATCATGCGCTCTTTGGGCTCAGCCATGGGGGTTCTCCTTGTCACCGCCCAGCTCGTTGCGGCGGTCGATGATCTTCTTCACGCCGGCGACGAAGAAGGCCGCCACCATACCGCCGATGCCGACCTTCGCCACCGGATTGACCACCTCGCCGAGCAGTGCCCCCTGCAGATGCTGTTCGACGGGTTTCGGCAGGACCCCGTCGGGCAGTTCGCGCCCCCCGGTGTGGTAGTAGTGCGAGGTGCCGCCCGGCACCTCGGTGGTGGTTAGCTGCACCCACGGCTTCTCCCGCAGCAGACGGCTCACCTCCGACTCGGGGTCGTTGGCATCGCCGAACTTGAGCGCGCCGCCGACGCAGGTCTGCACGCAGGCAGGCGCCAGCCCTTCGTCGATTCGCGGCTGGCAGAAGGTGCACTTGCCGATGGTGCCGGTCTCGGGGTTCAGCCAGCGCGCCTCATAGGGGCAGGCCGGCACGCACAGCTCACAGCCGGAGCAGAGCGCGTCCTCCACCAGCACAATGCCGTCCTCGCGCTTCCAGGCCGCCCCGGAGGGGCACGCCTCGACGCAGGGGGCATCGTCGCAGTGCTGACAGCGGCCGGGGAACAGCTCCACCCGCGGCATACCGTCATCGGTCACGCTCTCCACCTCCCGCACCCAGTCGCGGGAGAAACCGACGGGGGTCTCCCACTCCGCCCGGCAGGCCACCACGCACGCCTTGCAATTGATGCAGCGGGTAATATCCGCCAGCATCACGTACCTTTTGTTCATTCGTTCAACTCCTGGAAAAGCTTTCAACGCGAAGGCGCAATGACGCAAAGGACGCAAAGGTTTTTTGTTTAAGCAGTTCGCGCCCGCCCCGTCTCACGATCGGTTGGCGCCCCTCAAAAACCATTCAAATTTTCTTTGCGCCCTTTGCGTCATTGCGCCTTTGCGTTGGGTTTTGAATCTAAACCGCCTCGACCCGCACCAACGACCGGCCCATGGCGGCGGAGCCGATGCGGCGGTCGACGTCGCTGGAGGCGAGGTTGGAGTCGGCGGCGCCGCGCCCGTTGGTAGTACGCATGCGCGGGTCGAAGTGACCGAAACCGTGGGCCATGAATACCGTGTCCTTGCGGATGCGCGGAGTGACCTTGGCCTTGAGCTCACCGGTGCGGCCCTGGCGGTCGGTCACCCGTACCGTGGTGCCATCGCTGATGCCGCGCTCGACGGCCGCCTCCGGGTGGATCCAGAGCGCATTCTCCGCCATCAGGTCCGCCAGCCAGATGTTGTTCTGGGTGCGGGCGTGGGTATGCACCCCCACCCGTCCGAAGGTGAGGTGAAACTCGCCCGCATCGGGCCGCACCTGCGGCTCGTAATCGAGGGCATCCTCCATCCCCAGCGCGTGCAACTGGCTGGGTACCAGCTCCACCTTTCCACTCGGGGTGGGGAATACGGATCGGCCGCCGTGCTCGCGCGGAAAGTTTTTCGCCGGGTCCGCCTTGAGCTTGATGATGCCCTTTTGCTCCAACTCGTTGCGGGAGAGGCCAGCCTTACGCAGTCGGTCGTCGATCAACTCGGCGATGGAGCTGTGAGGAAAGTAATCGCCCAGCCCCATGCGCTCGGACAGACCCTTGCAGATGGTCCAGGCGTCGCGGGTGTCGTGCAGCGGTTCCATGGCCGGCATGCGGATGGCGACATAGCCCTGGCGGGCGCCGCCGGTCTGCAGGTCATCGTAGCGCTCCAGGTAGGTCGCCTCGGGCAGCAGGATGTCGGCATACATGTTCATCTCGTTGGGCGAGACGTCGGCCGCCACGAAGAACTCCAGCTGGTCGATGGCCTGGCGCACGGTCTGCCAGTCGGTGCTGTTCATGAAGCCGTTGCCGCCGGCGGTGAGCAGGGCCTTGATGGGATAGGGCTCCTGCGTCGCCATGGCCTTCCACATCTGGTTGGTCAGGCCGAGGTCGGCATTGGCGATCGGCCAGCGCCCCGGGATCCCGGCGCCGTCCGCCCGCAACGCCTGGCCGTGCTCGCCGAGCAGCTCCGGCGGCAGATCGGCGTGGGGGTGTTCGAAGGGCGGCAGGTCGACCTCCGGCAGCGGGAATCCTTGCGGAGTGAAGACGCCGCCGGTGCGGTCCCAAACCCCGAACAGGGAGTTGAGGATCGCCACCGCCATGCCGGTGCCAAGATCGTTGGTGGTGCGGGTGAGGCGCCGCGGCGAATAGACCAGCACCGCCGGCGCCGCAGCGGCCATTTCGCGGGCGATGCGACGGATGGTGTCGGCCGGAATCTCGGTCTCCTGCGCCGCCCACTCCGGGGTGTAGCGGGCCACCCGCTGCTTCAGTTCGGCCAGGCCGGTGGTGTACTCCGCGACGAACTCCCGGTCGTACAGCTCCTCGGCGACCACCACATGGATCAGCGCCAACAGCAGGGCGTGGTCGGTGAGCGGACGGATGGGCAGCCACTCCTCCGCCTTGGAGGCGGTGATGGTGTAGCGCGGGTCCACATACACCACCTTGGCGCCGCGGCTTACCCCCTCGACCCAGGCGCGGGTCTCGCCATTGTGCAGCGACTCGGTCACGTTGCGGCCCAGCATGAGGAAGTAGCGGCAGTTCTCCAGGTCGAGGGTCTCGTTGCCGGTGAGGTTCTTGCCGACCACCATCATGTTGGCCACACCGCGCGGCCCGCAGCAGAGCCCGAACACCGGGCTGGTGGTGTTGGGGGTGCCGAAGGCGTGGGCGAGGCGATGGTAGGGCTTCTCCCAGGAGCCGTGGCCGATCATCGCCAGCGCGTGGGCACCGTATTTCGCCTTGATGTTGTTCAGCCCCTCGGCGACCCGGTCCAGCGCCTCGTCCCAGCCGATGCGCTGCCACTTGCCCTCGCCGCGCTCGCCGACCCGCAGCATCGGATATTTGAGGCGGTCCGGGTCGTAGGCCACCATCAGCCCGGCATTGCCCTTGGCACAGACCACACCGTAGTTGTTGGGATGCTCGGGATTGCCGTCGATCTTCACGGCGCGTCCGTCCCGGACGCGGATCTTCAGGCCGCAACGCCAATAGCACATGTCACAGAAACCGAACACCTCGTCGGAGGGCTTCACTGCCTCCGCCCGATGGGGGGCGTCGATGCGCGCCAGGGCGCTGGTGGGAAAACCGGCGACGGAAACGGCGGTGCCGGCAACGCCGCTCAGAAAGGCGCGGCGCCGGGGGTCGAAACCTCGGGTCATTCGAAGCGCTCCTTAAGGGACTCAGGAGGAAACAGGATTGGCATTTCGGGTGCAGGTTCACCCAGGTGATCGGCAATCAACCGATCCAGCAGTTCGGCGGCCAACCGATAAAGATTCGGCGGCTCGGCGGCGCGCAGGGCGGCGGTAAACGCCGGCACCCAACGGGCCAGATGGTCGTGCAGCAGACGCTGCTGGGTCTGGGCCGTTGACTCGATCTCCTCGTTGGCGATGAGCCAGGCCATGAACTCCAGTTCGGAGACGATGTGATCCGGCAGCAGCCCGCCGCTGGCACCAAGACCATAGGCCGCCATCATCTCGCGTACCTCGACCGTGGTCCGGCCCATCACCTGCCGCTCCGGCTCCAGCCAGCAGGAGCCGAACGGCTGGGCGGCGACCCGGGGAATCCCCAGCACGAACAGGCGGGTGTGCTCCGCCGTCAAGTCGTCATCATGCAGGAACAGATGGTCGGCGAGCTGTGTCAGCAGCGGGCGCCAGGGATTGGGTTCGGCCCGGACCTGGCGCAGCATTGCGACTACCCGCTGCAAGCGGCGGGTGCGCTCGGCATTCGGCTGTTCGAACAGCCCGGCAGCGAGGAAGTAGAGTAGAGAGCGCATCGGCCTCCGTTTGCTGTAGCAGGGGACGGCGCAATGCTAGGAAACGGCGGCAAACCGCCGCATTAAAAATTATCAATCTTCTGCGATTTTCTTCAGCGGCAGGAGATCGACCTGGAATCCGGAGGGGAATTCGTCCAGCAGACCGGCCCGCTTGAACTCGGCAATGACGCGGCTGGCCGACTCGGTGGTGACCCCGAGCATGGCCCCCATGTCGCGGCGATTGAACAGGATGCAGCGGCCCTCGCCGTTGTCAGCGACGAGCCGCAACAACAGCCGTGCCACCCGCCGCCGGGCCGACCCGGTGGAGAGCTCGGTCAGCCAGGCGTCCGCCTCATTCAGTGCCCGCTGCCAGCGACGCATCAACTCCTTGTGCAGCGCCGGGTCCTCCTCGTGCAGGCGGCGCAGTACGTCCACTGGCAGGCGACAAACCGCCACCGGTTGCACGGTGATGGCGTCGTGTTGGTAGGGAATATCGAGCAGCGCCTCGAGACCGACCACATCGGTGGCGCTGACCAAGCGTACGATGCGTTCGGTGCCGTCGGGCAGGTACTGCACCAGCTTCACCAGTCCGCTGCGTACGGTGAACGCCGCGCGCCCCGGCTCGCCCAGGCGGTACAGCGCCTCGCCGATGCCGAACTCCTGCTCGACGATCTCCCGTTCCACCTGCGCCAGCAGCCGCGGCTCGATGCCGGCAAAAAGCACCGAGGTACGCAGGGGACAGACTTGGCAGATGCCCTGTTGGCAAGCCGCAGGCGCGCTCAAGAGAGGCTCCGAATGGATTGACGATTCGCAATTCTACCCCCCGCGGCTCGGCCTCGTCGATTGAAACCACGGGGGAACACGGGAGCGGTTCACATAGGAAGCGGAAAAACCCCGTTCCCCCGTGCCCCGCGTGGTTTTCCAGTGTCGACTGCGCACGGAGGATGGGCAAAGCGAAGCGTACCCATCAATTCGCTGGCGTCAGGAATGATGGGCACGTCGCTTCGCTCCTTTGCCCATCCTACGAACTGCAGCGTTCCAGCAGACATCGGTGCGGTTCGTTCCTCGGCAACTGCTCCATGCGTTGCTCTGCCTCCTGCATCCATGCAGTCGTCACCGCACCCGACCGGCTGCACACAGAAATCGTAGGATGGGCAAAGCGAAGCGTGCCCATCGAACGTTGTGATGGGCACGTCGCTTCGCTCCTTTGCCCATCCTACCCGTGCGTTGATTGAAACCACGGCGACACAGGGCTGTTCGTATCGGAAGGAGAAACCGCGTGTCCCCGCGCCCCCGTGGTTTTCCACCGCGACTACGCTTGTGACAAGGGCGCAAGGTGGCACGGAGGCCTCGCCATGTCTCGGGCAATCTGGAAAGGCAGCATCAGTTTCGGTCTGGTCTATGTCCCCGTCTCACTCTACTCCGGCGAGCAACGCGAAGAGATCCATTTCAAGCAGATCGACAAGCGCGACTTCTCTCCCATCGGCTACCAACGGGTGAACAAGAGCACCGGACAGGAGGTGGCCTGGGACGACATCGTCAAGGGTTACGAGTACGAGAAGGGCGAATTCGTGGTCGTCTCCGACGAGGAGTTGCAGCAGGCCAATCCGGAGGCGACCCAGAGCGTGGAGATCGTCGACTTCGTGGCCGCCGACGCCATTCCCCTGATGTTTTTCGACAAACCCTATTACCTCGAGCCGCAGAAGCGGGCCGAGAAGGGCTACGTGCTGCTGCGCGAGACCCTGAAGCGCACCGGCAAGGTCGGGATCGCCCGGGTGGTGCTGCGTACCCGCCAGTATCTGGCGGCCCTGGTCCCGGTGGAGGACGCCCTGGTGCTGGAGCTGATCCGCTACGACTACGAGCTGCGCAAGCCCCAGGAGTTCACATTGCCCAGCGGCGACATCGCCCAGTACGGCGTCTCCGACAAGGAGATCGAAATGGCCGAACGCCTGGTGGAGGGCATGAGCGCCGACTGGCAGCCGGAGAAGTACCACGATGCCTATCGCGAGGACGTGCTGCACCTCATCGACGAAAAGGTCCGCGCCGGCCGCACCCACGTGCTGGAGCCGGCCGCCCCGCCCAAGGTGACCCGCCCCCGGGCCGAAGTGGTCGACCTCATGGCCCTGCTCAAGCAGAGCGTCGAGCAGCAGGCCCAGAGCCGGGGCAAGGGCCCGGAGGAGCCTCGCAAGCGGCCGCGGAAACAAGCTTGAAGAATGTGGAATATGGTAGGTGGCCAGGGGGAAGAATATGGAATGTGGTAGATGGCATAGGGGGGACGCCCCCACATTCCATATACCACATACCCTATGCCTTTAGATGAATATCGGCGGCGGCGTGATTTCCGGCGTACGCCGGAGCCGGCCGGGGGGGAGCGCCGGGATCAGGTCGAAGGTCCGCTGTTCGTCGTGCAGCGCCATGCGGCGCGGCGCCTGCACTACGACTTGCGGCTGGAGCTCGATGGCGTATTGAAGAGCTGGGCGGTGCCCAAGGGGCCGAGTCTCGACCCGGGCGAGCGGCGGCTGGCGGTGCACGTGGAGGACCATCCGCTCGAATACGGCGGCTTCGAAGGGATCATCCCCAAGGGCGAATACGGCGGCGGCACCGTCCTGTTGTTCGACCACGGCAGTTGGGAGCCCGAGGGTGATCCGGTCGCCGGTTACCGGGCCGGCCGGCTCAAGTTCACCCTGCATGGGCAGCGCCTCAAGGGCCGCTGGACCCTCGTGCGCACCGGACCGCGGCGGGAGGAGAAGCCCGACTGGCTGCTGATCAAGCACGACGACGAGTACGCCGATCACACCTTCACCGAATGGGGTGACGAACCGAGCGTCCTCTCCGGCCGCACCCTGGAGCAGATCGCCGAGGCACCCGCCCGCCGCTGGGACGTCGAAGCGGGGGAGCAGCTGCTGATCCCCGAGCCGGCCGGCGAAGCGGCGCCCCTGCCCGACTTCATCGAGCCCGAACTGGCCCGCCCCGAGGAGGCCGCGCCCGAGGGTGAGCAGTGGCTGCACGAGCTCAAGTTCGACGGCTACCGGGTGCTGACCCGCATCGACCACGGCCGCGTGATCCTCTACAGCCGCAACGGCAAGGACTGGACCGCCCGCCTACCCACCCTCGCCGAGACGGTCGCGGCAATGCCGCTGCAGAGCGCCTGGCTGGACGGCGAAATCAGCGTGCTGCTGGCGGACGGCCGCACCAGCTTCCAGGCCTTGCAGGAGGCCTTGAGTGAGAACCGCGACGGCGACATCGTCTACTTCCTGTTCGATCTTCCCTACCTCGACGGCATCGACCTGCGCAGCCGCCCCCTGGCCGAGCGCAAGGCGGTGCTGCGGCAGGTGGTCGAGGCACTCGGCAGCCGGTCGACCCCGCTGCGCTATACCGACCACATCGAAGGCCAGGGTCCGATCTTCTTCCGGCACGCCTGCGAGCTGCAGCTGGAAGGAATCGTCAGCAAACGGGCGGACGCACCCTACCGCGCCGGACGGGGTCGCGACTGGCAGAAGATCAAGTGCCTGCAGCGACAGGAATTCGTCGTCGGCGGATTCACCGAGCCGGCGGGCGGGCGCAAGGGGCTGGGGGCGCTGCTGCTCGGGTTGTACGAAGGCGACGTTCTGCGCTACGTCGGACGGGCCGGCACCGGCTTTACCGAACGGGTGCTGCGCGACCTGCGGCAACGGCTGGATGCCATGGCGGTCCCCGACTCGCCGTTCGCCACCGCCTCGCCGCGCAAGACGTCGGCCATCCATTGGGTCCGTCCAGAACTGGTGGCCGAGGTACGCTTCAGCGAATGGACCCGGGAGGGCATCCTGCGCCAACCCGCCTATCTCGGCCTGCGGGAGGACAAACCGGCGCGCGAGGTGCTACTGGAGCGGCCCGAAAGCCCACCCGCGGAGAGGTCCGCACCGGAACAGAAAGGGGATAACCGCGGGCGCATCGCCGGGCTGCGGCTGACCCATCCGGACAAGGTGCTCTACCCGGGTCAGGGTCTGACGAAATATCAGTTGGCCGAATACTACGAACGTGTCGCCGATTGGATCCTGCCCGACCTCGTCGAACGTCCGCTCACCCTGCTGCGCTGTCCCGAAGGCCACCACAAGGGCTGCTTTTTTCAGAAGCACGCCAATGGCAAGCTGCCGAGCGGGCTCCGGACCATCGACATCCAGGAGAAGGACAAGGCCGAGCCCTACCTCTACATCGATGACCTCACCGGGCTCATCGGTCTGGTGCAGATGGGCGTCCTCGAGATCCACACCTGGGGGTCGCGGGTGGCGCAGGTGGAACGACCGGATCGGATCACCTTCGATCTCGATCCCGACGAGGGGCTGCCGTGGCAGGCGGTGATCGACGCCGCCTTGGCGGTACGCGAGCGACTGGCCGGCCTCGGCCTGGAATCGTTCCTGAAGACCACCGGCGGCAAGGGCCTGCACGTGGTAGCCCCCCTGCAGCCGGAGCACGGCTGGGACGAGGTGAAACAGTTCGCCAAGGCACTGGCCGATGCGGCGGTGCATGCGGAGCCACGACTCTACACTGCCAACCCGACGAAGCGCGCGCGGCGCGGCAAGGTGTTCATCGACTACCTGCGCAACTCACGCGGGGCGACCGCCATCACCAATTACGGCACCCGCGCCAGGCCCCACGCCCCGGTGGCCACACCGGTGGGCTGGGATGAGTTGGATCTGAACCTGAAGCCGGACGGCTGGACCACCGAAAACCTGCCGCAACGCCTCGCAGGTTTGCCGCGGGATCCATGGGCGGACTACCGCGCAGTGCGCCAGACGCTGCCCGGTGCGGTTCGTCCCTCACCACACCCTACGTGAACCGACCTCGCCGTGCCCCGGTGCGGTTCGTGCCTCACACACTACAAACGCCGTCGGCCGTAGGATGTGTTGAGGAACGAACCGCATCATTCGCGTCCAATCCCACCCGGCAGTTTCGGCGCTTCGCCAACCCCCCAATCCACCGGATAAAGCCCCCGTGCAACGAACCGCCCGAAGCTCGAATACGGCCACTCCGCTGGCCGGCTCACGTAACCATGCTTCACCGGATTCCAATGGATGTAATCCGCATGGCCACGAAAATCCTCGTCGTCGCGGATGAGATGCTCCCAGAACCGCCGCTGCCAAACCCCGCGTTCGCCGCGCTTCCGACGACTGGTCGAACGGTGCTCCGCTCGGGTCAACGATCGGGAGAAAGCGGCCTTGATCAGCCCCCATCTGCTAGAGATGTCGGCGTCACCGTCGGGCAGAGTCCAGATACAGTGGAGATGCTCCGGAAGCACCACCACCGCATCGAGGTGGAACGGGTGGCGCTGCTGCACCTGGCGGAAGGCGCTACGAAGTGCGTCGACTTTGTGAATCAACAGATCGTTGCCCTGGCGTTGCGCCAAAGCGACGGTAAAAAACCACGTCGCGCCTGGAACACGCACACGGCGATAATTGGTCATTGATGGTCCTCCGTGACATGTTGCTCCTTGGTGCGGTTCGTTCCTCACCACACCCTACGCGAATCTACCTCGGTGCGATTCGTTCCTCACCGCACCCTGCGAGCGATGTAGGATGTGGTGAGGAACGAACCGCATCACCCGAGTCACCGATGACGAGGATATCAGGTTAGGCGCAACTCATAACAATGGCGAAATGTACAACGCGATATCTTTTCGTCTACGGCACCCTGCGCCGATCGATCGGTCACCCGATGCATCGGGTGATTGCGCGGCACGCGATTTTCGTGGGCGAGGGGAGCATGGCGGGCAGGTTGTTTACAGTCGACGGCTATCCCGGTGTCGTCGAATCGACCGACATTAGCGAACGGGCTTGCGGGGAGGTGTACCGGATCCTGCGGGGATATCTTTTGTTGCCGAGACTGGATGAGTACGAGCAGTGCAGTGAGCGGTTTGCCAAACCGCACGAGTACGTGCGCAAGCGGGTTCCCGTGCGGCTCGCGGCGGGCGGTTCCCTGACGGCTTGGGCGTATGTCTACAACCGCGACACTGCGAAATTGAGGCCGATCCGCTCGGGGGATTTCCTCGCACACGGCCGATGATGTGCTTCGGTGCGGTTCGTTCCTCGGCAACTGCTCCATGCGTTGCCCTACCTCCTGCATCCATGCAGTCGTCACCACACCCTACGGGATTTCGTAGGATGTGGTGAGCTTGCGAACCGCATCAATCGCGTGCCGCCGACTCACTCCCCCAATCGTGCATGCATGCCAGCGTAGATGCCGCCGGCCGCCAGCAGTTCGGTGTGACTGCCCCGCTCCACCACCCGGCCGCGGTCGAGCACCAGGATCTCGTCCACCGCCTCGAGGCCGACCAGGCGGTGGGTGATGAGCAGCACGGTGCGCCCCTCCATGAGCCGGTACAGGGCCCGCATCAGGTTCTGCTCGGTGGCGGCATCGAGCCCTTCGGTGGGCTCGTCGAGCAGCAGAATCGGGGCATCCTTGAGCAGGGCGCGGGCGATGGCCACCCGGCGGGCCTGCCCGCCGGAGAGGCGCAGGCCGGCCTCGCCCACCCAGGTATCGAGGCCGTCCGGCTGGCTGGCGACGAAGTCCGTCAGCTGGGCCGTCTCCAGTGCTGCCGTCAGCTGCGCCTCGTCGGCCTCCGGGGCGGCCACCCGCAGGTTCTCGCGCAGCGTGGTGGTGAACAGGTGCGTGCCCTGGGCCACCACGGCAATGTGGCGGCGCAGGTCGTCGCCTCGGTAACGGAGCAGGTTGTGGCCGCCGAGGGTGATGCTGCCGCGCTGCGGATCCCAGAAACGCAGCAGCAGGTTGACCAGGGTGCTCTTGCCGGAGCCGGTGGCACCGACCACCGCCACCCGCCTCCCTGGCGGCAGTTCCAGTTCAATGCCATCCAGCACCGGCGGGCCCGCCTCGGTATAGGCGAAGCCGACCCCTCGCAGTTCCAGCCCAAAATGCTCCGGCCGGGGTGACGGTTCCGCCGGGTCGGGGGCCTGCGGTTCGGCATCGACGATTTCAAAGATACGGCGGGCCGCACTGAGGGTCTGGCCCAGCATCTGGAATGCCTGGGGCAGCGGCATCACCACCTCGAAGCTGGCCAGGGCAAACAGCACCAGCATCGCCAGTTCCGGCCGCTCCAGGGTCCCGCCAGCCAGCAGCGGGATCGCCACCAGCGCCACCAGCCAGGCGGTGAGATTGGCCGAGAGGCCGAGCGCGGCCTGGGAGAGACCGCTGACGCGGCTCATCCGGGCCTGGGCGGCGGTCAGTTCCCGACTGAGGGAATTGATCTGCGCGGCCTGCCGCTCACCGGCGCCGTACACCAGCAATTCGCTCATCCCCTGCAGCCCGTCCACGGCGGTCGCGTGCAGGGAGGCGTTGGTCTCCACCAGAGCCCGGCCCGGCTGGCGCCCCAGACGCTGCACCCACCAGGGCACGGCGACCCCGGCCAGCAGCAGGAAGGCGAGATTGATCGCCGCCAGCCGCCCGTCATAGAGGGAAAGGAAGAATCCCACGGCAGCGAAGCCAAGCACCGCCACCGCCACCGGCACCAGGATGCGCAGGTAGAGGTTATCCAGGGTGTCGATGTCGGCACGGATGCGACTCAGGAGGTCGCCGCTGCGGTATTGCTGCAGCCGGGCCGGGGCGAGCGGTTCCAGGCGGGTGTAGAACCAGACCCGCAGCTCCGAAAGGACCCGAAAGGTCGCCTCGTGGGTCACCAGCCGCTCGCCATAGCGCCCCACCGTGCGGGCGATGGCGAGGGTGCGGATGATCGCCGCCGGCGTGAAGTAGTTGATGGTCACCCCGGCCAGCCCGGCCAGCGCCATGGCGGCGATGAACCAGCCGGAGACGGCCATCAGGCCGACGTTGGCGATCAGGGTAAGAAACGAGAGCAGCACGCCAAGGGCCATCCATTTCCAGTAGGGTCCGAGCAGGCGCGCCAGCCGCAGCAGTTCTCTCATGCCGACGTCCCCCGATAGGCGGCGGCCAGACGGGCGTAGGGACCGCCGGCGGCGATGAGGTCGGTGTGGCCACCGCTCTCGGCGACCCGGCCGTTCTCCAGCACGATGATGCGGTCGGCGCGGCGCACGGTGGCGAGCCGGTGGGCCACCACGATGAGCGTCCGCCCTTCGGCCAGCCGCTCGAGGGCGACTTGCACCAGCGCCTCGCTCTCCGGGTCGAGGCTCGCGGTGGGCTCATCGAGCACGACCAGCGGCGCGTCCTTCAGAAACGCCCGTGCCAACGCCAAGCGCTGGATCTGGCCGCCGGAGAGCCCCTGCCCCGCTTCGCCGATGGGGGTCTCATAGCCCTGCGGCAGCCGCTCGATGAACTCGTCGGCATGGGCGAGCCGTGCGGCTTCGCGCACCGCCGCAAGATCGGCGTCCGGCCGTCCCAGGCGGATGTTGTCGAGCACGCTGCCGTGGAAGAGCCGCGGCCGTTGCGGCACCCAGGCGACCTGGCGCAGCCAATCGGTGTGCACCATCTGTCCCAGGTCGTGTCCGTTGACCTGGATGCTCCCGGCCTGCGGGCGCAGGAAACCGAGCAGCAGGTTGACGGTGGTGCTCTTGCCGGAACCGCTCGGCCCTACCAGGGCGACCCGCTCCCCCGGGGCGACGGTGAACGAGGTCTCCGCCAGGGCGGTACGGCCGCCGGGGTAGTCGAAGGCGAGGCGGTCGAAGCGGATCTCGAACGGCCCGTGTTCAGGGACGGGAATCGGGACCGCCGGTGTCGCCGGCACGGGCGTCTCCAGCACCTCGACCAGGCGCTCGGCGGCGGCGATCGCCTCCATGCGGGCGTGGTAGTGGGTGCCCATCTGCCGCAGGGGCAGATAGAACTCCGGCGCCAGCAACAGCACGAAAAATCCGTGAATGAAGTCCATCTCGCCCCACAGCAGACGGAAACCGATCAGCACCGCGACCACGGCGATACTGACGGTGCCGAAGAACTCCAGCACCAGGGAGGAGAGAAAGGCGACCCGCAGCACCCCCATGGTGCTGCGGCGGTGGGCATCGGAGACGGCGGCGATCACCTGCGCTTCGCGGCGGCTGGCGTTGAACAGCTTGAGGGTGGTGAGCCCCTGAATCACATCGAGGAAGTGGGCGCTCATGCGCGCCAGCTCGCGCCACTGCTTTTGATTGAGGCGCTCCGCACCCTTGCCGATCAGGATCATGAACAGCGGGATCAACGGCGCGGTGAGCAGCATCACCAGACCGGAGATCCAGTCCAGCGGGAAGACGAAGGCGAGAATCGCCAGCGGTACCAGCGCGGTAAGCGCCATGTGCGGCAGGAAGCGGGCGTAGTAGGCCTCCAGCTTCTCCACGCCGTCCACCAGAAGGCTGCTCAGCTCGCCGCTGCGTTCGCCGTGCAGGTAGACCGGTCCCAGCGCCTGGAGGTGACGATAGAGCCGCTCCCGCAGGGCCAGCTTGACCCGAGCCGCCGCCTGGAACGCCACCTGCTCCGACGACCAGGCGATGCCCGCGCGCAGCAGAAAGATCCCGAGCAGGGGCCAGAGCCAGCCCCAGAGCTCGTTCAGCGGTGCACCCTCGATCACGGCGGCGCTGACCACCTGCGCCAGCAACCAGGCTTGCGCGATGAGCAGAAAGCCGCCGAAAAGGCCGAGGCATACAGCCAGGTTCAGGGCCGGACCGGCCAAATGGCGCTGACCGGACAGCCAGCGTCCCGGGGCCGGTGGCGGGTTCGATGCGGTAGTATCCACGGTCTGTTGCGGTTGTCACATCGGGGGGGCCGCCACTATAGCAGCAAGCGACACGACCCCGGATCGACAAAACGCAATCCCAGGGTAAACGCATTTTTACATTAAGGCTGTGCTGGGCGAGTTGTAAGCCATGTAGGATGGGCAAAGGAGCGAAGCGACGTGCCCATCGGGACGGATGATGGGCACGCTTCGCTTTGCCCATCCTACGGTCGCTGCAACCTCCTGCATCCATGCAGTCGTCACCGCACCCGCATCAAAGCGGTGCGCCGCGCTACCGCTGCGGCTTGAACACCAGCACCGCCAGCGGCGGCAGTTTCAGGGTCAGCGAGTGGTAGCGCCCCTGGGCCGACACCGGTGCGGCCTCGACCCCGCCCATGTTGCCCACATCGGAACCGCCGTAAATGGCGGCATCGGAGTTCAGCACCTCTTTCCAGTAGCCACCTTCGTCGACGCCGACGATGTAGTTCTCACGCACCACCGGGGTCATGTTGCAGACCACCACCACCTTGTCGGCGGGGTCCTTGCCACGGCGCAGGAAGCTGATCACCGAATTCTCCCAGTCGTGGAAGTCGATCCACTCGAAGCCCTGGGCATCGAAGTCGCACTGGAACAGGGCCGGTTCGCTCCGGTAGAAGGCGTTCAGGTCCCTGATCCAGCGCTGCACGCCCTGGTGCGGCCCCCACTCGTTCAGATGCCACTGCAGGCTCGAGTCGTGGTGCCACTCGTCCCACTGGCCGAATTCACCGCCCATGAACAGCAGCTGCTTGCCCGGGTGGGTCCACATGTAGCCGAACAGCAGGCGCAGGTTGGCGAACTTCTGCCAGTCGTCGCCCGGCATCTTGCGCAGCAGCGCCCCCTTGCCGTAGACCACCTCGTCGTGGGAGAGCGGCAGCACAAAATTCTCGTTGAAGGCGTACCAGATGCTGAAGGTGAGCTGGTTGTGGTGGTACTTGCGATGCACCGGGTCTTTGGTGAAGTACTCCAGGGTGTCGTGCATCCAGCCCATGTTCCACTTCATGCCGAAGCCGAGCCCACCGACATGGGTGGGACGCGACACCATCGGCCAGGCGGTGGACTCCTCGGCCACGGTCTGGGCGTTCGGGTGGTCGCGGTAGATCGCCTCGTTCAACATGCGGATGAAATGAATGGCGTCGAGGTCCTCCTTGCCGCCGTAGGGGTTGGGGATCCACTCCCCATCCTTGCGCGCATAGTCGAGATAGAGCATGGAGGCGACGGCATCGACCCGCAGGCCGTCGGCGTGAAACTGGTCCATCCAGTAGAGGGCGGAAGAGAGCAGAAAGGCGCGCACCTCGTGGCGGCCGAAGTTGAAGATGTAGCTGTTCCACTCCGGGTGGTAGCCCCGCTTCGGATCCATGTGCTCGAAGGTGTAGGTGCCGTCGAAATAGGAGAGCCCGTGCAGGTCGCTGGGGAAGTGGGACGGCACCCAGTCGAGGATCACGCCGATGCCGGCCTGATGCAGGCGGTCGACCAGATATTTGAAATCTTCCGGCGTGCCGTAGCGGGAGGTGGGGGCGAAGAAACCGGTGCACTGGTAGCCCCAGGAGCCGTAGAACGGGTGCTCCATCACCGGCATGAGCTCCACGTGGGTGAAGCCCATCCACTGCACGTAATCGGTCAGCTGATCGGCCAGTTCGCGGTAGGAGAGCGAACGGTTGCCGTCCTCCGGTACCCGCCGCCAGGAGCCGAGGTGCACCTCGTAAATGGAGTGCGGCGCATCGAGGGCGTTGGCGCCACCGCGGTGGGCCATCCAGTCACCGTCCTGCCACTGGTAATCGCCGTTCCACACCACCGATGCCGTGCGCGGCGGGAGCTCCCAATGGCGGGCGAAGGGGTCGCCCTTCTCGGCGCTGTAGCCGCTGAAGTTGGAGGTGATGTGGTATTTGTAGATGGTGCCGTGGTCCAGGCCGGGGATGAATCCCTCCCAGATCCCCGAACTGTCCAGACGCGGCGTCAGCGGATGCCCGTCCGCGTTCCAGCCGTTGAAATCACCGATGACCGACACCTTGGAGGCGCTGGGGGCCCAGACGGCAAACAGCACGCCGCGCTGGCCGTCCACGTCCATGACATGGGACCCGAGCAGGTTGTACAGCCGAACGTGGCTACCCTCGCGAAACAGGTAGATGTCATGGTCGGTGATCCGGCTGATACCGTACCAGACGTTAGGCTGAATCCGGGTCGCTTGGTCGTTCATCGGGATCTCCCTCTCTTTGTCGTTGCTTTGGCCCCGTGTCCACACAGAATAGTCGACGAAAACCCGATCTCAATGACGGCGACCACAACAACGTGTTGTTCGCCTGTTCCGCTTCACGGCTCGGGCAGTTCGATCCAGAACCGGCTACCCCGCCCCGGTTCGGAGTCGACACCGACCTCACCGCCAAGTCGCTCGACGCCACGGCGTACGGTCGCCAGGCCGACGCCGGTGCCCGGGTACTGGGTGGCGGCCCGCTCGAACACCCGGAAGATCCGCTCCTGATCGGCCGGGTCGATGCCGATGCCGTTGTCCTCGACCCAGACCCGGACCCGCCCGCCCCCTCCCGGCTCGGCCCGGATGCGGACGGCGGGGCGGGTTTCGGGCGGGACGAACTTGATGGCGTTGCTGAGCAGATTGGCGAGCACCCGCTCCAGTGTGGCGGCATGACTCCGAACCGTCGGCAGTGGACGCACCACCTCGACCCTGCCGCCGACAGTGGCCAGATTGCGGGAATACTGCTCGACCACCGTGTCCACCACGGTGTCCAACGGCACCGCCGTCAGTTCCACCTCGGCACGGGTCACCCGGCTGTAGCCGAGCAGATCTTCGATGAGCGTGTCCATGTCCCGTACCGCTTCGAGAATGGAGACCAGCAGGTCCAGACCATCCTCACCGAGACGCTCGGCATAGCTGTCTCGCAGGAGCTCCCCGAATCCCCTGATGTTCGACAGCGGGTTACGCAGGTCGTGGGAAACCGAATAGGCGAACGCCTCCAGCTCGGCATTGGTGTCGCGCAGAGCACGGGTGCGCGCCTCCACGCGCTGCTCCAGTTCGCGGGAGTATTCGCGGATGCGTTCGAACAGCCTCCCCTGGTGGATGGCGATGGCCAGCGAATCGGCCAGCTCCCGGGCGACGGTGACGTCGGCCGGATCGAACTCACCCGTTTCGTAGCGCAGCAGCACGAGGATACCGATCAGCTCTTCGCGGACCCGCAGCGGCACGGCGGTTCCTGCCGCGGCCCCGTGCTCCACCAGGGCACGCAGGAAAGGCGCCTGGTCGGCCACCGGCTCCAATGCCGCGAGCGTGACCTCGTGACCTTGCCGAAGGAGCGCTTCACCCGGTAGGCCCGCGACCGGGAAACGGTCCCCGGGTCGAGTGCCGGCCGCCTCCATCGAAGAGGCGAGCACGGTCATTTCGACGCAATCCTCGTCGAACAGCAGCACCATGGCGCAACAGGTGGCGGGGACGAGGTCGCCGATGGAGCTGAGCGCCACCTCGGCCACGGCCCCCGGTGATTGCGCGGCCAGGATCTCCCGATCGAGGGTCTGCAGTGTACGCAGGCGCCCGGCGTAACGCTGCAGGGCCTGTTCGGCCTGCTTGCGCTCGGTCAGATCGGTCACGATGCCCTCCAGCATCACCCCTTCGTCGGGGACATCGACCGCGCGACCGTGATCCATCACCCAGCGCTCCTCGTCCGTGGCGGTGTGGATGCGATACTCCAGCTGGAAAGGCTGCTGCCTTTCAATGGCGCTCTGCACCTGTTGCCAGATTGCTTCGCGATCGGCGGGATGGATCAGATCGACCCAGGCCAGCTTCCGGTTGTCGATTAGGGCGTCGGGCGCGTAGCCGGTCAGCACCCGTACCCACTGGCTGACAAAGTGCATGGTCCACCGGGCGTCGTTGCGGCAGCGGTAGGCCATGCCCGGCAGGTTGGCCATCAGGGTGGAAAGACGCCGCTCGCTCTCACGCGACGCCTCTTCGGCGCGCCGGCGCTCGGTGATGTCCTCACCGGAGCTGAGGATCCCGGCCGGCCGCCCGCGCGCGTCGAAGACCACGCGGTTGTGCCAGGCGATCAGCCGCTCTTCGCCGGTGCGGGTCAATACCGGGTTCTCGTGGTAGTCCGCCCCAGTCGCAACGCCGTTCATCGCTTGTTCGAAGACTGCGCGTAACTCGGCCCGGACGCGGCCCGGAATGAAGTGTTCGAACCAGTCGCGACCAACGATCTCGTTCTCGGGGTAGTCGAGGATTTCGCTGCCGCGGCGGTTGATCAATGTGACCTTGCCGTCGTGGTCGAGCACCACCATGATGACGGCGGCGATATCCAGGTACTCCTGGGCCTTGCGCTGCGCCTGCCGCAGGTGCTGGCGCTCCAGGGCATAGCGAATGGCTCGGCCCAGGATCCGGGCATCCAGCTGCTCCTTGGCGATGAAGTCCTGGGCGCCGCTGCGGATCGCCTGCACCGCGATTTCGTCCTCGGCCAGGCCCGTGAGCACCACCACCGGGATCCCTGGCGCAAATTCATGGACACGAAAGAAGGTTTCGATACCGCGGGAGCGCCCCAGGTTGAGGTCGAGCAGGATGACGTCCACCGGTTCACGGGCCAGCAGTTCCAAGGCCTCGTCGAGATCAGGGACATGCTTTAGCAGGGGAGACTCGATCAGGTGGCCCACCGCCGACGCGCTCCGGGCGAGGGTTCGCTTCACCAACAGCGCGTCCACCTCGTCGTCTTCCACCAGCAGGATGCGGATCGGTCCGGAATCTGGCTGCAAGGCAAAATTCCCCGACGAACGGGCGCCGTTGCGCCCTGGGTACTTGTTCATCCAGTATAGGCGGAGGGCTCGTGGCGCCGCAGGCAGAGGAACAGTTGCTCGACGTCACCCGGCCCGTGCGGATCGAGATACAGAGTTTCCGTGACGAACCCGATGGGGGGGGCGAGAGCCGGCCCCTCCACCAGGGTGTCCACCGTCTCCCCGCCGAGCGCGCGCAGTACCGTGGTCAGGTAGAGCCGGTCGATGACCCGCGCATCCAGCAGCAGGCGGTGAACCCGCGGCCCGGCCACCGAATACAGCAGCGGCAGACCACGCCCGGCCAGCGCGGCCAACAGCTCGTGCCCGGATGGGTGTTCCCCCTTCCCGACCGCCATCACCTCGACACCGGCTTGCGTCAGCCGCTGCCGCGCCTGCGCGTCGGCGGCCGCGCCGGTAATGACCAGCAGACGCCGGCGATGCCGCTCCGGCAACTGCTGAACGGGGATATCCAGACGCGCACTGAGAACTGCGAGGACCGGCTCCGCCGTCAGTTGTCGCGCCTGCCGCCAGTCGCGGAGTTCGGGATCCAAAGCCAGCAGATCGGCAGGAAGCGCCGCGACCGCTGCCCGCAGGTGGCGCGCGGTGGTGACAACGGCATCGGCCTGAGCGGCCAGCTCCTGGTACAGGCGCCAGTCCCGCGCGTTGGCGATCGCCGGCGGCACCCGGCGCCGCCGCGTCACCGGGTCCAACTGGGCGATACGTCCGTCCAGACTCGCGACGAAGTTGGTATACACGAAAGGCCCGCCGCCGGCCGCAGCCCGCAGGTCGTGGGCGAGGTAGAGCCCACGCAGGGCCAGCATCTCCGCCGGCGTCGGATAGAGACGCAGGAGCGGTGCATCCATCTCCTTAGACTAGTGGTCCATGCGGGAAATAGTGTACCTCTCAGCCGTTCCACAAAGTTCATAGGCAAGGCGCACGAGCGCAGGACTAGCGGGCTAATTCAAGCGAGTGCAACGCCGACTATGGGCTTTGTGGAACGGCCCGGAGGGAGCCCCGCCAAGGAGCCAATGCGGCGTTGCACTCCTTGGAAAGGGCGCGCCATTCCCTGCGGAGTGCGCCTTGCCTTGGCTCCTTGGCGGGGCTCTGAGAGACACACTATTTCCCGCATGGACCACTAGCGCCAGTCGCGGCGACATCATTGCTAGCCGTTCATGCTGCCGCATTGAACCGCGCTGTCTCTCGTCTATGCTTTGGCTGTTCACAACGATAATCCGGGATCAGCACCAAAGCGGCATTCCGGGCGATCCGCAAGGTTTCGGGGCAGCCATGCACGGAGTCACGCCAAGAGCGAGGGGATGTCGGCGGCCGCCGGCCTGTTTTACTGCGCTGCTACTGCTCGCAATGGCCCTGCGACCCGCTCACACACTCGACAGTGACTCCCCCGATCTGTTTGACGACGGCTTGGGTACCATTGTCACCGACCAAACGATCACCTTTACCGGTCGTGCCTTCTACAGCGGCTTCTCCCGTGCCTGGCAACCTCCTGACAATGACTTCGCCGGTACCTTGGCCGTCCGAGAACGTCCGTCTGCACGCTGGGGAAGCCTGATATGGGTCGAGTACCGGAATGAAATCGTCTTCCGTACCTTTCTTTTTCCCGGTCGCGTCGACCCCGAGGCGGTGGGTGCGTCGGCTGCCGAAAAAGTCGCCGAAGTCCTCGAGCAAAAACGAATCGAAAGACTGATGTTCAAGGAACCGGACCTCGCACCGAGTGAGTTATGGGGAGATGGGCAGTGAAGCAATGGGTGTATGGGCTGATAGCCATGACCAGCTTTATGGCCGAAGCAACCGAACTGGTCTATCAGCCGGTCAATCCCAACTTTGGCGGCAACCCGCTCGCCGGCACTTTCCTGCTCAACAGTGCACAGCTGCAGGATGACTATGAGGACCCGGACAGCAGGGACCTCGTCGGCACCGGTTCGGATCTCGATCGTTTCAACGACTTGTTGCAGCGTTCGATCCTGAGTCGCATCGCCTCGAACATGAGCGGCGCACTGTTTGACGCCAACGGAGAACTGGTGCCGGGCTCCCTCGAGACCAGCGATTTCATTATCGACATCGTCGACCTCGGCGACGGTGTGTTGCGGATCACCACGACTGACAAGAACACTGGTGACACATCGTCGTTCGAACTATCGAACCAGTTCTAACAAAAAAGAGATCCGGCGGTAACGACATGCGGTCGCGCACACTACCCGTTCTTCTGCTCGTGCTACTGGCACAGTCCGGCTGTGCCTACCTGGTCGATGAAGAACCGGTAAGCCCCGATAGCGAGCCTGCCCTGACCCCGGAGTCGGCGACTCACGACGACCTGCTCGCGCTGCCGGCCCCGAAAGGCAAGATCACGGTGGCGGTCTACGGGTTCCGCGACCAGACCGGCCAGTACCGACCATCTCCCGCGAGTTCGTTTTCGACCGCCGTGACCCAGGGTGCCGCCTCGATGCTCACGAAGGCCGCACTCGAGTCCGGCTGGTTTCTCCCGGTTGAAAGGGAAAACCTCCAGGACCTGCTGACCGAACGCAAGATCGCCCGGGCCTCCAACGAACAAAAAGCAAACAACGTGAAAATCCCGCCGCTCTTTGCATCGAGCATTCTTTTGACGGGCGGGATAGTCGCCTACGACACCAACGTCACCACCGGCGGGGCTGGTGCGCGGTATTTCGGCATCGGCGCGTCGGACCTCTATCGCATGGACCAGGTAACGGTGAACCTGCGCGCCGTGGACGTTCGCACCGGGCAGGTCCTGGCGAGTGTATCAACCAGCAAAACGGTATTTTCCTATCAACTCGACACCGGTGTATTCCGCTTTGTGAGCTTCAAACGGCTGCTGGAACTGGAGGCGGGCTATACCCGCAACGAGCCGGCTCAGTTGTGCGTGCGTGATGCAATCCAGGCGGCCGTCATTCACCTGGTGGCCCAGGGTGTGCGCGAGGGGTTGTGGCAGCTGAATTCCCCGGAGGACATGAACAACTCCGTACTGATGGGTTACCTGCAAGAGCAGGATCGGCTCGTCACCTTCGATTGAACCGACCATGGGTCCCGCTGCTGCAGTGCCGAACCTCGGTCCGGCGCTGTTGTAACCCCTGCGTTCGGTTTGTGTTCTCGTACGAAAGCATGAGAGAGCACATTCAAATTCATGACTTCTACCGATGGTTGTGCCGACGCGCCTCGCCCAGACTTGGGTCATGACCTTACGTTCCGGCATCCGTAGACTCCGATGGTTTGCGTCCGCGCTGCTCGTGTGTTCGTCTGCGAACGGGTATGACGCCTCGCCCGATCTGGACCCCGGTTCCGATCCGGTAATCACCGGCGCCTCACCCGGCAGCCACAATGAAGCGTTTGTCACGCAGCACGGCGAACTGAATCATGCGGTGTTGACGCAGCAGGGCGTACTGCAACGCGCGCATGTCGTTCAGTTGGGCCGGGGCAACCGCGCCGAACTCGACCAGTCAGTAGAGGACAACAGCGTACAGGTTCATCAGGAAGGCGAGGGGCACCTCGCCCAGGTGGTGCAGTCCGGAACCGGCCACCGTACCGACATCCGGCAGTACGATGTCGCCAATACGGCCATTATTCATCAGTATGGCCTTAACCAGAATGCCACCGTCTGGCAGTGGGGCGTCGGCAACACAACCGTAATCACCCAGTACTAACCGAAGTAACAAGGAGAGCATCATGAAAAGGAGTTGTCTTTCAATGGCAGTGGGGGTCGCCCTCGGACTATCGGGCACGGCGTACGCGGGGTCCGACAACGTGGCAGGCCTGACCCAGGACGGCGAATCGAACACCGCCATCATCACCCAAAGCGCGACCTCCCTGGCCAACGCCAACGTGTCGCAAAGCGGTAACGGCAACGGCGCAACCGTCACCCAGACCAATTCCGACCTGGTCATGACCACCACCGTGACCACCACCGGCGACGACAACAACGCAACCGTCGCGCAGGATGCCTCAGCCGGCTCCACCGCCACCGTGCTGCAGGATGCGTTCTCCAGCGACGCGACCATCAACCAGCTGGCCGCCACCGACTCCACGGCAGTGATCGACCAGATCGGCGCAAACGACCTCGGTTCGGCCAGCATCGATCAGACCGGCGACCAGCTCACGGCCACCATCCTCCAGGATTTCGGCTTCAACGACATCGCCACCATCGACCAGGCCGGCGCCAGCCAGTCGGCATCGATCACCCAATCCGACACCTGGGACAACATGGCCAGCATCGTCCAATACGGGGCCGGGAACATGGGCACCATCGTCCAGACAACGGTATCCGATTACTCGGTGGCGGATATCTACCAGAGCGGGACGGACAACATCGGCTCCATCACGCAGGACTATGCCTACGAGAGTTTCGCTGCGATCGACCAGTTCGGCTCCGGCAACAACGCCACCATCGCCCAGGGTGATGGCTTCGCCTTTGCCGACTACAACGATGCCAGCATCACTCAGATCGGCGATGGGCATATGGCCACCATCACCCAGTTAGGCACCGGAACGGCCGACTTCTACAACTACGCGGCAATCACCCAGAACGACAATGCCAACACCGCCGCCATCACCCAGACGGGCGGCGCGGCCAATAACGCCAACATCTTTCAGGGCACGCTATAACCTCCAAGGGGCGGGTTAAACCGCCCCTTTTCTCCTCCCGCAATGTTTTCCCCGCTGCTACTTGTCGCACTGGCCGCCGTATCGGCCTCCGATACTCGCGCCGAGCTACGGGTCGACAGTTCCCCTGTCGGCTGGACGCTCGAGCCACGCTTGGAGAGCGCGTCGGCCGGGCACTTTCGCTATGAACTGACCGTAAGGACGGATGGGGCGGCCGGAAGCCGAAGAACCCGTCAGGTCAACCGCGTTCGGTTATCGGCCGGTGGCGTGGTCGATCTCGGCCACATACGCATCGGCACGAAAGAGGGCTGTCAGGTTCGGCTGGCGATTTACCGGGACGACACCCTGCTGGCCGTCGACGAGTTCGTCTGCCCGGAGGCGGAAGGCACCGCGCAAGAGCGTGGCGAGGGTTCACGTAAAACAGAGGGGGGCGCTGAACGATAAGCCTGTGCAGCGGCTTCCGCGTCAGACACATCGGCTTCGGTTTGGCCGGGCCCGGCGCCCGAGTAGTGCCGCGATCAGCACCCACCCGCCGCTGAGGGCACCGCCACCACCGCCGCCCGTGCCGGCGTCGGCCGACGACGGGTTCCCGTCGACGTCGGGCGTCGTACCGCCTCCGCTCGGATCGCCCACGCTGCCGTTCCCGGGATCGGCCGGGGCGGCATCGTCGTCGACGATGACAATACGGGCGACAGTCGGCGGCTTCGTCGCCAGTTGCAGTTCGAACCACTCGTCAGGTTCAGGCAGCGAATCGTCAACGAGGGCAATAGGAATGGTCGTGGCCAGCACGGCATCGGCGAGCGTCAGCCGACCGGTGGCAGGGATGTAGTCGCCTCCCGAAGCGGCGGTGCCCGCGATCGTCGCATAGTCGGCCGTCAGCTCGCCGGCACTGCCGCCGACACGCAGGACCGACACCGCCCCCGCTCCAGCCGATTCCAGGAAACGGTACTCGCTGCGGGCGAAACGAAGGGTGCCGCTGGCCCCCGGTTGCGGTGCCTGCAGCAGCAGGTCCAGACTCGGCGTGTCACCGCGATTGCGGCACCCGACCGCGAGGTCGGGATAGCCGTCGCCGTTCCAGTCGGCGGCGGCGACCGGTCCCGGCTCCGTTCCCACCGCAAGCGAAGGCAGCGGCTCAAACAGGCCGCCACGCCCGGCCAGGAGCAACAACCGATCCGGGGCGCGGGTGGTAACGGCGACATCGGGCAGGCCGTCACTGTTCAGGTCGGCCACGGCCATCGCCTGCGGTTCCCCTTCCAGCGCCGACGCGCTGAGGTAGTCGAGGAAGTAGCCGCCGCCGTCGTGACGACCGGCCCATAGCTGCAACGATTGGTTCTGAATGACCACGACATCGGGCACCCCGTCGGCCGTGAAGTCCGCCACGGCCGCGGCCACAGTACCGCCCAGGCTGCGCAGCAAGGAAAATCCCCCACGACCGTCGCCGCGCAGGGCCGCCTGGGGCAGGACGACATCCAGGTGGCCGTCGCCATCGAGGTCGGCCAGCGTGATGTCATGCCCGGTGGCCCAGGCGGCTTCGGCGATATTGATCGGGGGGCCGAAGGCGTCGCCGTTCACGGCGGGAACGATGGACAGCCCCGGACGCAGCGCGTTGGCCGCGGCGAGATCGTGATGACCGTCCTCGTTGAGGTCTCCCACCGCCACGGCCGCCGGATAGCTACCGCCGCCGGCCACCGCGACCGGCGGCGCAAAGCCATCGCCGGCGGCGTGATGGATGAACAGCCGGGTTCCGGTCTCGCTCCCCTCGGTGACCACCAGGTCGGCCAGGGCGTCGCCGTTGAGGTCGGCGGCGGCGATCCCCCACGGGCGGTAATTGACCGGGAATGGGTGGTCGCTCAGCCCACCGGCACCGTCACCGAGCAGCACCGATACCTTGCCGTCGCCGCCGGCGACCCCGGCCATGGCCAGCGCCACATCGGGCAGGCCGTCGCCGTTGAAGTCGGCGACAGCAATATCGGTCGGGTCGCTGCCCGACAGCTCGTAGGGGACAGGCGGGTGGAATTCCTGGGCGGTCGCCGCGCCGGCGCTCAGCAGCGCAACGATCACCGCCAGCAGACGTTTGGCCGGCGGAGGGCGAAGGCCGTCGCGCATGCGCGGGTAGATACCGAGAGTGACGGGGTGTGCCATGGTCAACGCCTCTCGATCGATGCGCTCTCGCTGCCCTCGATCCCGACGACGGTGACGCTGCCGGGGTCTCCGCCGACATCACGCACGCGCAGTTCCCAGGCACCCGCCGTGGCGTTCCAGCGCATCGGTCCGAATCCTGCCGCTACGAGGTCGGCCTGCTCGCCCAGCGCAGTGGTGGCGGACACCTCCAGCATGTCGCGCCGGACGGTATAGAGGGCACGGGTGATCGCAATGGTGAGGTCGTAGCCGTTGCAGTCCTGGTCGATACCGTCGAACTTCACTTCGACGGCACCGGGATGGATGGCAGGGTCATCGTCGTTGCAATCGCCGGCAACCACGTCGAAGCCATCGCCGTCGGCATCGTCCACGGGCTCGGTACCGCCATCCGGTGGCGGCTCCTCCGCAGGAGGCTCTTCCGCGGGCGGCTCTTCGCCGCCCGCCTCGCTCTGGGCGAGGCGGTGATGGGCCGCGGCGACATCCAGCAACCCCCAGCCGTAGCTGTTGTCGGCACCGGCGTGTCCCAGGTCCACGGCGCTCCCGTTCAGTGCGCTCTCGATCTCCGCGACGTCGGCACCGGGAACCGCCGCGCGTAACAGGGCCATCGCGCCGCCCATGTGGGCGACCGAGAAAGAGGTCCCGCTGACGGTGATATACGGGTCGGGATTCAGACCACCGAATGAAAGGTCGGTGGTGCGGATATCGACGCCGGGTGCTACCAGGTGGGGATAGAGCTCACCGTCACAGGCGGACGGGCCGCGCGCACTGAAATCGGCCAGGCGCAGATTCTCGTCCACGGCCCCGATGGCATAGCTGTCGCTGTAGTTCGCGGGACTGACCGAACTGTCGTAGCCCGGACCACTGTTGCCGGCGGAGAAAGCCACCGCGACGTTGGCCGCCTTGAGGATCTGGATGTCGGTCTCGAATTCCGGGTCACAGCCGCCGATGGCGTCGAGCAGCCCCCAGGCACCGACCACCACGTCCGGGGCATCGTCCACCGCGGGATCGCCGTCAGGGTCGAGGACCCACTGGAACGAGAGGTGGATGGCACTGAGCCAGGCGGTATCGGCGTTGTTGAAGATCTTGGCGGCGATCCATTGGGCGCCCGGAGCCACACCGATCGCGGTGCCGCCCGCATCGCCGCCCACCATGATGCCCAGCGTCTGGGTGCCGTGGCCGTGCCCGTCGGCAGGGCTGGCGTGTTCGCCGTAGGGGTCGTACCAGCTGTTGTTGCCGCCGCGCCACCTGGATTGCAGATCCGGGTGGGAAAGATCCGCGCCACTGTCGAGGCTGGCCACCACGGCGCCGGTGCCGTCGAGCCCCTCGCCCCAGAGCGCGTCGGCGCGGATGGCGGTCAGGTTCCAGGTGGGCGGAGCCGTGGATGTGTCGCTCGGCGGCAGCGTCGTTTCCGCATCGAGCCTTACCCGGGCCACATCGGGGCGGTGCGCCAGGGCCGCGATCATCCGTGCCGGGACCTCCGCGGCCAGACCATTCACGATCCAGAGCGATTTCAGCCCGGCAACGCCCCAATCGGCAATTGCCGCACGGAGTTGGCCCTGACTCGATGCGGCGTGGCGGCGCAGGGCGCTCACCAGCTCACCGCTGGGACGACCCCGATAGCCTTCCGGATCCAGCCGGTCTGCCATCGTGACGATGACCCGGATCCTGTCGTTGGGTTTGGCGCTTTCGAGTCGCGCGGACAGATCCGGGGCAATTTCGCCGGCCATCGCCCCGGAGGCGCCGACCATGCCGCCAAGAAACAACCAGCCATATCGCTTCAGTCTCATGCTTCGAACCTTCCCTGGTCGTTGCACATTCGGCCCCATTCGCGGGCGGGTTGTTACTGCACCGTGAGCCCTTGCAGCGTCAACTCGCCGAGGACGACGGCCACCGGGTCGCCGGTTTTCACCGCCTTGCCGGGGTTGGCGAAGAAGACGAAATAGGTGCGCCCCTCCTTGAGCGTGGCGCCGGTTTGGCGCAGGGGACCGATCTTGGGCGGCGCCGGGGTGATGAGGCGGGCTTGGCGACGTTCGTCAATCAGTTGCGGCACCAGTTGGCGGCCGAGGATGCCCGCGGCCTTTTCGCGATCCACCACCTTGTAGCGGAAGTCGAGCATGTAACCGCCGGCCGCGGGGCGGATTCCCTGCACCTCGATACCGAAACGCTCGTTCAACTGCTCGGTGGAGATTGCCTTGGAGCCGACGTCGGCCGCTTGCGGTGCGGCAGTCGCCGGTGGGGCGGCCAGGACCGCCGCCAACAGACCGGGAATCATTTTGCGCATGGATGATAATGTCATGTTCGGTTTCTCCCCAGGGCGGCCCATCGGCCGCCCTGCGTTGGCTGGATCAGCGGACGTTGACGCGCACGGTGGCCTCATTGGAGATCAGGCCGCCGGAGTCGCTCACGGTGTAGGCGAAGGTATCGGTGCCGCGGAAGTTCGTCGCCGGCGTGAAGGTGACCGTGCCGTCGGCGTTGACCACGGCCGTACCGCCCATGTTCGGACCGGCGGTGACCGTGACGCTATCCGGGACGATGTTGCCGTCCGGGTCGCTATCATTGGCCAACACGGGGATGTCGATCGTCTGATTACGGCGCGCCTGAGCGCTGTCGTCCACCGCCACCGGTGCCGTATTCCCGGCCGCCTGTACCTCGACCGTGACCGTCACCGGCGTTCCCTGAAGCTCACCGTCGAAAGGCGCATAGCTGAAGCTGTCACTGACGGTGCCGGGGGCCGGCGTGTAGGTGACGGTCTGGTCGGTATTGAGCGTGACCGAGCCGCCTGCCGGGTTGGTCAGATCGCTGACAAGCAAAGGATCGTTGTCCGGGTCCGTATCGTTGGCCAGGACATCGATAACGATCGGGGTGGCCTCTTCGGTCACCGCGTGGTCATCCGCCCCGATCGGCGGGTCGTTGACGCCCGTGACCTGAATCGTGACCGTGGCGGTGTTGCTTACAAGCCCCCCTTCGGCGCGGTAGCTGAAGCTGTCGCTGCCGCTGAAGTCGGCCGCCGGCAGGTAGTTGAAGGAGCCGTCGCTGTTGAGGGTGAGTCCCCCGTGGCTGGTGTCGTCCACCAGCACGGCGGTCAGGCCGTTTCCTTCCGGATCGCTGTCGTTGCCGAGTACGCCGGGGGCCGCCACGGAGAGGCTACTCCCCTCCTCCATCGTGTAGCTGTCGCCGATCGCCTCCGGCGCGGTGCTCCCCGTGACCGCCAGGTAGGTGAGCATGCCGGGAGCAAGCATCCGGTCGTAGATCGGATAGTTAGCGTCGAGCGCCGGGACGAACAGCGCATCGCGGGTCTTGCCCGCCGCCAGCATCGTCGAATACTGCTGCCGTGGATAGGGGTAGGGGTTGCCGTCTTCCGCAACGAGGCTCATGTCGGCGCCCTGCAGCAGCGGCGTGTGGGTGCGCAGGCCCATGTTGATAAAGCGCAGCAGGGTGCGCCCGCCGCGGAATCCGGCGGGCAGGGGAGGCACGGCATCGCTGTACGCCTGGCCGTTGACCAGGAAGTAGCGTGGCCGGTAATCGATGGTGCTTGGATAGGCCGGCGTACCGTAGGTGCCGTCCGCCACTGCGGCGTGCAGCGCCGGATCGATCTCGCTGTAGACGAGAAGCGTGTCGGCATCATAGGTCACGCCGGGGTAGGCCTCGCCCGGCCCGGCGTTCTTCACCGCTGCGCCGAACAGCCCCATCTGGATCTGCACCTGCGGATGGGTGCCGCTTTGGTAGGCGTAGGTACCGGGCCGCAGGTTGGGCCAGTGATAAACCCCGGTCGCTCCGGCCGCCGTCTCGTGGGTGAAGGAGTGGACCCGCCGGCGGCCCAGGTCGTCGGTGAAGAAGACGGGTGTTGCCGCGCCGGCCTGCTGGCCGGGGATCATCAACGAGGTCGCGGCACCGAGTTCGTTTTGAAGGTGGATCGTCAGCGACGGTTCGCCATGCTCCACGGCGATGACCGGACCGGGGGAACTCGCCGGTGTTTGGTCCGCCGTGGTCGCGAAGTCACCGTCCAGGTCCCGGGCGTAGCCCCATAAGGTGACCACAGCACCGTCCGGCATCACCTGGGTGAAGGGGCGGGCGACCAGATAGATCTCCTGGGCCGCTACGGGCAACGTCAGCGCTCCCGCCACAGCGGCCCATACAAGGCGTTTTTTCAGCAGATTCATTTTGCAGTCCTTCCTTGGCCTGGCTGATGGGGTCATAGGTCCGTCAAGGGATGGGAACGCCCGGCGGCTCGACGATGAGCATCGTCATCATGCCGCCCGGGAAGATGTCGAAGTTGGTCAACTCCTTCTCCGTATGGGAGTGCCACATGTAGAACAGCCCGCCGTTGAGGTTGAGACCGCCTTCCCCCGGTGGGAGACCGCCCATTGCTCCGAGGAAGGGCGACCCGCTGTACCAGGCGCCGAAGACCAGGTCCTGATTTTCGGGCAATACCACGGGAAGCGGTTTGTTGTGATCGTCGCACCACTCCCAGGTGGTGTCGTCGAACCCGTCCGCAACCGCCGCACCGCTGCGGTTGTCCTGCTCGTCCGTACAGACGCTGCCATCCCCTGCCACATGGCCGTAGACATCCCACCCGAGCCCCTTGCCGGTCCAGCTGAACAGGGCGTCGTAGGTCTGGCCGGGCACCGCCTGGACGGTGTAGTCGGAGTAGGACAGGTCGACGCCGGCCCCGGGACCACTCGACAACAGCCGCCCGTCCCGCGCGATCACCAGGGCGTTGTTGCCGTGGGTGTGGAACGGGTGAATCTCCCGTCCGGCACCGATCACGCGCATCAGGACCGTCTCGCCGGGCCGGGTCCGGGGCAGGGAGTTGTAGGGCTGGGTCGGCAGCCACGGCACACCGGGGTCCGATAGGGTGTCGGGAGCGGCCCGGCCGTTGATGAACCAGTAGACGGAGAAGTAGTCGGTGGTATCCACGTCGAAATTGCCGGCGGACACGGCGTTGTGGATCCGCTCGTCCATTTCGGTCAGCAGGAACAGGTACTCGTGATCGAAGCGGGTGGCCGGGTCGTTATAGGCATACTGCGCACCGAGCCGCGGCCGAACCACCATGGCCCCCAGCAGCCCCATCTCCACCTGCAGGTCGGGCTGGGTCCCGCTGTGATAGAGGAAGGTTCCCGGGCGCGATGCCGTGAAGGTGTAGGTCACGGTATCACTCGGGCCGGTGCTCTCGCGAGTCAACAGCCCCTCCGCGCCGCCGCTCGCGACCACCCCCTCCTGTCCGGGGAAGACGATCGAGACCGGCAGATAGCTGCCGTCCGGCCGCTGGATCGAGGAGCTCAGTTCGATGGTGACCTCATCGCCCTCGTTGACGATGAACGTCGGTCCCGGATACTGGGGACGCGCCCCGATTCCGTAGCCCCAGACGGCCAAGGCACCCCCATCGCCCGTGGTGATGTAGTCCTGCCGTGCGGTGAGCGTGAAATGAGTACCGTCGATCCCGTCCACCACCGCGTAGCCGGGAGGGACCACCAGCGCCAGCATAGCGAGCGCGATGGCGAACAACCCGCTTGCATGAAATCGTCTCTTGTCCATGTTTTACCGTCCTTGGTTTGGCTTCAGTTGATGACAATTTCCGTCATCATCCCGCCGAAGTCCTCGTCGCCGTTGCTCAGGTAGTTCAGGTTGGTGGTGTAGAGAAAGTAGGTGCCCGGCGGTACCGCGCTGGTGTCGATGATCACGTCCTTGGCCTCACCGCCGCCCAGGGTCACGCTGTTGGTGCCGTAGTAGAGGGCGGCGCCGTCCGGCTCACCGCCGCCGCGCAGGATGCGGGCCCCCTGCCCCACCACGGTCATCGGCACGCCCAGCGTGGTACTCACCGTGAAGAAGTCGGTGACGCTGAGATTGGAGAGCCGCAGCAGGACCTTGTCGCCCTGCTGCGCCTCGACCAGGGCGTCGTACTTCTGCGACAGGTTGCCGTTCTCGCTGTTGGGCAGCGGTTCGGGGTTGACCGTATCGGGATAGCCGCGTCCGTTCAGTACCGCGTAGTCCGACTTCATCAGCGCGAACGGCAACGGCGCCACCGCCAGGCTGGCGTCGTGGAAGCCCGAGTCGATGGATCCGAGCTGAATCGCCTTCTCCACGTCATAACGGGTGCTGCCGTCACCGTCGTTGTAGACATAGCGGTCGCCGGACTGGTGGGTATATCCGCCGAGGGCAGTGCCGTGCGGCAACCGGTTCTGGGCGGGGCGCACGTAGAGGTTGCCGAGCATACCCATCTGCATGTGCTCGGTCGCCTCGGCGTGGCAGTGGTACATGTAGGTGCCGGGTTCCTGGACGTTGTAGTAGTAGGTCAGGCTGGAACCCATGTTGATGGCGATGGCCGACTCGGGAAGGCCGTCGAACACCGAGGCCGCCTCGGGGAAGCCGTGGAAGTGCACTGTATGCGGGTCGAACAGGTCCGGGCGCATCATCATGCCGACGTTGCTGAGGGTGAGATAGAACTCGTCGCCCTCGTCCAGCACGATATTGGGTGCGGAAAACTCGGCACGCAGTTTGGCATAATCCATCACCGATGCCTCGGGATACCCGGTGACGTCGAGAAAACCGAAGATGTACTGCAGTTTGCCGTCGGCCATGTTGATGAAACCGTCACCCGCCGCCAGATGCATGCACTTGGCATTGCGGTTATCGCGGGTACGCTCGTCGATCTGTGCATCGCCGTCGGTGTCGCCCGGGCACTGCACGAAAGCAGCCGCGTGGGCACCACCGGCAAACACACCGCCGGCAAGCGCAGAGAGAATGGCCGCACACAACGGTGCCCTCCGAGCGAAGTTCCTTTCGCCTTTCATTCCTTGCACTCCTTTGCGGTTGGGCGGCCCCTCCGGCTAAGCGAAGGGGCCGTGGGAGCGGCTTAACGCCTCAGCATTCCAACGCCGTCGCCGGCCGTGGGGCAGGTCGCCGGGGTGTAGTCGGAGTCACCCAAGCTGAGCGGGCCGAAGCGCACGTCGATGAAGTTGCCGCCCTCATCGAACGCCGGCTGCGCCGAGATGCTGCTTTTCACCTCCACCTCGTGGATGGTCTGCCCGCGCTGGCCGTTGAAGTACTCCTGCACGAAACAGGCATCGCCGATGGTGCCGGTCCCGCTCAGGACTCCGGTGCCGGTCGGCAACACGGCCAGATCCCAGTAGACCGGGGCCTCGCCGGCGCCGATGTCCGGGCTCAACCCGAACGCCAGCGGATCGGAGACCGGGTCGATCTGGAACGAGAACGACCGGTTGTGCTGGATGATGTTGTCGCTGATTTGAGGGTTGGAGAAAACACCGTACTGATCCTGGGTGGCGGCATCATGACCGGCAAAGGCCGCGACCAGTTCCGGACTGTGGGCATAGGCAACGACCCCGGCCGGCTGCGGCGTGGAGTCGTTCGGCGAGCCCGCCTCGAACGCAGCACCGGCGGTGGCGGTACTGTCGTTGTTGGCAATGGTGTTGTTCCACACGTAGACATTCGCCGCATCCTGCAGCGAGATGGCACCTGCGAAACCGGCCACGTTGTTGGCGATGATGTTGTCCACCATGGCCACCCGGTACCAGCTCTCCGGCCGGTTGCGGTAGAGGGCGATATCGTAGCCGTTGATCAGCGCAAGCCGAATGCCGCCGCCGTCGCCGGCACCGGCCAGGTTGCCCTGTATCAGATTGCCTTCGATTGTCACCGACCCGGCACCGGTGGTGAGACCGCCCGGACCCGCCAGGCTCGGGGCGCCCCCGACGTAGATGCCGCCGCCGGAGACCGCCACCCCCTGGCTGAAGGATTGATTGAAGACAATCGTGTTGCCGGCGATGACGCCGTCCTGATTCACGCCCAGATGGCCGATGCCGCCGCCGTCACCCTGAGTGAAGTTGCCGCAGATGAAGTTGTCGGCAACGCGGTAGCCGTCGGCCCCGTGCATCAGGCCCACGCCGCCGCCGACGCCACCGGCAAACAGACCGCCGTTCTGCGCCACCCAGTTGTGCTCGATGGTGACATGATCGTTATCGCCATCCTGGTGGATCAGCCCGCCGACGCTCTCCAGCACCAGCGCCGGGTGACCGACCCGGATACCGCCGCCGTAGACGCCGGCATTGCCGTAGACACGGTTGTTGCTGATGGCCAGGTAGTCGGCATAGCCGTTCACCACGATACCGCCGCCGTTGTCCGCGCCGGTGATGGTGAGGCCGTCGATACGCGCGTTCGGCGAAGCGGTGAAAGCGCCCTGGGCGGCAAACACCGCCACGCCGGCGCCCTCTTCGGTCAACAGCCGGTCATCGGCCAGCGGCACCGCACCGGCCACCGTCTGCGCCGGCAGCAGGTCGATCTGCCCGCTGTCGGCCAGCGACCACACCTTGTCGCGCCAGGCCTGCAGCTTGTCGCCCGGGGCGTTCACGGCGTTGATCACCGTGGCCGCGCCGGCCCCCTGCAGCTGCACCGGCTTCCAGACGATCACCATCTCTTCATAGGTACCCGGTGCCACCAGGATCAGGTCGCCGGGGTTGGCCGCGTCGATGGCGTTCTGAATCGGGGTGCCGCCGGTTGCCGGGGCGACCTCGACAATAGCGCCGGCAATCGGGCCGACCGTTACCGTCACCCCGGTGCGCGTGGTCAGACCGGTATCGCCGCGCGTGATCTCCAGCTGCCCCGTCGACACGCGCGGACGGCGTGCGGGCACGCGGCCGACGATGGTGTCGCCGGTCCAGCTGACGATCTCGAGCGGCACGCCGCCGACCGTCACCGCACCGGTACCGGTATTCGTGCCGAAGCCGAAGTCGCGCGGCACGTAGCGTGCCTCGCCCGGTTCGCCGTAGAGCGGGTTGGTCACCTGGACGGTCCCGGCGGAGGTGATGGTGAGGGTTTCGCCCGGCTCGGCGTACGGGCCGTTTCTCGACCCCATCACCGACCAGACCACCGGCGTCCCGCTGGGATATTCGCAATCTACCGGGAACTGGCCGGGGCCGGCGAACGCCGCCACCGGAACCACCGGCGTATCCAGGTAGGTGGTGGTGCCGGGCATGTACTGGAAGGTGTAACAGAACTGGCTGTACTGCCGGTTGAAGTACGGATCGTTCGCCGCGTTCATGCAGGTCACCAGCATGTTCGGCGAGGCGCCGCTCGGCATCGGCACGTTCATGGTGTAGGTGGAGGGCACCAGCGCGTTGAACCGGCCCCAGCGATCGGAGTGGACACGGCTGATTTCGCGGCCGGTCCAGTCACGGATCGAAACCGGCAGGAACGGCGGAGAGAATTTTTCGCCGAAGGCCGGTGCGGTGGGGTCGAACTCGTTGGAGAGGTCGTCCAGGATGAAGCCGACCACGTGTCCTGCGATGGGCGTGCTGGTATGCAGGAAGAAGTCGACCGCCGCATTGGCACCATCCGCCAGCGTGATCCGCTTGCGGTCGCAAAGGGGGCGCTGCTCGCCGGCGAACGGCGCCTCCAGTCCTTCGGCCACGCCCGGCAGCAGCAGGCCGTTGCGGTCGGTCTGCATGCTGAGGAAATCGGGAACGGCATGGCTTTCGCCCACACACTCCGGCGGCAGCAGCAGCGGGAAAACCGCATAGCTGTCGCCGAAATCGACGTTCTTGTCCTCTTCTTTGACGATCTTGTACACCGGGTGACTACCGACGCCGACGATGTAGCGGCCTGCGGGAAGCCCCTCGACCTCCTCGCTGCCGGAAGCGATGCCGTTCGGATGGTGCGAAGTGAAGGCATAACCGCCGTCGAAGACACCGGGGCGCACCTGGTTGAAGTTGCGCAGCCCATCGTAACAGTCGGTGGGATACAGGCCGTCCACCCGGTACACCTCGCCCTGGCAGCCGGTGGGAGGATCGTCGTCCCAGCTGTCGGTGTAGGTAACCTGGATGGCGTCGCCGGGGTCCGCGACCAGGGGCCGCGATCCGGTACCGTTGCTCCAGTCGAACACGGCCGCGCTACCGATGCCGTCCCCGTCGAGATCCTGGATTCCGCCATTGCCGTCGTCGAGATAGAGGGCCACCGGAATGCGCGGGATGCCCGGCTCCCACTCCTCGGCGACCGCATATCGCGGGTCGTCCTCGGCGCGGGTCGCGGCATAGAAGACCATGCCCGAAATACCCCCGTTTTCACCCGGCTCGTACGCCTTCTTGCCCCACTGGATCACGCTCTTCTGACCCAGGAAGCCCTGGAAGGCCTGGGTCAGCACGGGTCCCGTTTCTGTACGGTAGCCGGAGCCGCCGTTTTCCGTTTGCGGTTGTGGAGTGAGATGTCCGTCGAAGCTCAAGGGATCGGCCGGGTCGATGGGGCCGCCGGCGTCCACCACGATGGTGGCGCCGGTCGCCTTGAAGCGGGCGAAGTCCACCTCGGCCACCAGCCAGCTGAAGAACGGGAACACTTCATCGAAGGGCGAGGCGCCAGCGCTGTCGGTGGGCATAGCCTGGTAGATGGTCCCATCGCGCCAGCGCAGGTTGATGTTCTGCTCCGGCATGGGCAGTTCACCGGCATCCCACATGCCGTTATCGTTCGCGTCGTAGAACACCTGGTTTTCCAGCTTGGCGAACCAGTTGAAGACAGGGACATCCAGCAGGTTTACGTCGGAGGCCCCTTCGGAAACCGTGAAGTTGTGGGAACCGAACACCACGTCGAGGTTGGCGTCCCAGATGGCGAGCTGGTAATTGCCGGGCGGCACGTTCGGGATGGCGAAGGTGCTGTCGTCCCGGCACGGCGCGGCATAGAGCCCCTTGCCGACACCGGCCGAGAGGTCGTTCAGCCCCACCCAGCAGTCCGGGAACGGTGCGCCGGTGTAGAACGTGAACTCCGGCGGCCGGGAGCCGTGGATGCCCATGATCCGGCCGCGCACCGTGGCACCGCCGGAGAGCAGCGGTTCACCCGCGTCGTCGAGCCAGGGTGCCAGTTGCCCGTCCTTCACAAAGCCGACGAAGACGTGAGGCCCCGGCGGCCCGAACTCGGAGAAATAGGGCGGTTCGTTGGCCTTGACCCAGGCGTCGATGGTCTTGGTACCTTCGATCGTACTGGTCTGCTGCCAACCCTGGCCCGCCGGCGGCACGATCTGCACGCCGTACTTGCCAGGCGCCAGATTCTTGACCGTGACGTAGCCGTCCGGACCGGTATAGACATTGCCGTCGCCGATGGCGGTCACGTTGCCGGCGGCGTCATAGGAGGTGCCGATGGGGTTGCCGAAGGCGTCCTGCAGCATCTGGCCGCCGGCGACGCCGAAACGGCCGGCCGCATCGAACAGCAGCACCCGGAAACCGGCCAGGCCAAGCTCTTCCGGCAAATCCGGCGCATTGTTGATCGGGTAATTGTCGTGAAAGACGAATATCCGGATCTGGGCGGTGGGCGTGGGCAGGTCGTTGACCACCACATTGACCGAATCCTGGCCCGGCGTGATGGGCGCACCGCTCAGGCCGGAACCGTTGTCGTTGCCTGCACTGTAGGGCAGCACGGAAACGTAGTAGTGCTTGCCCGGGTCGAGATTGGGCAGCGGGTCGTCGCGATAGCCTTCTGCCACCACCGGCATGTGGCTGCGGTGGAAGTCCACCGACAGGCATTCGGTGAGGCTGCCGCCCACACAGGTCTCACCGGGGACCACGTGATGGGTGCGGTCCTCCTCGATCAACCAGCGGTAGCCGTCGACGATGGCACCGTCGGGCTTGGTGACGTTCAGGGTCGGCACCTGCGCCAGCGCGCCGGACGAGGCCACGCCAACGGTGGCAAACAGGACCGGGAGCAGGCAACTGCGCAGGGCCTTGGCGAACCGGGCCGTCTCTCTCTTCCTTTTCACCTTGATCTCTCCTTTCCTTGGAATGGGGTAGCGAGAACAGTTCCCTCTGTTCTACGGGACCACCCAGTTTTGCCTGACAGGTCTTGCGTTACCGTCGAGCTCCAGCATGTAACTCCCCTTGGCGACAAATCGCTGTCCCGGTGCCGAGGAGAGCACCGGGTAGGGGCCGGAGAAGGTGGAACGGCTAAGGCCGTGCTCCAGCTTTTCGATGAAGTAGTGGCGGGAAAAATGAGTGTTAATGTGCATCAGGGCCTCGCCGGTTGCGGTGACCGCGAGGAAGGCATCGGCCATGAGGTGAGGGTCGGGCGATTCGATGCCCCGCATTTCAAACCACTTCAGCAGCGGGCGCATTCCCGTTTCCAGGGATGTGGCGAAGCGATACGGATGTACAGCGATCACCTTTTCGGCGGCGAAGGGAAGCGTCCCCGGCAAGGTCGGGCCACCGCCGGCGAGGTAAAGAAGTGCCGGCGTTCCCTCGGGGAGCGGCGCAAGCGTCACGGCCGTTTCATCCAGCCACCAGACCACAGCGTCTTCGGCATCCAGGGCGAACGCGGGGGGTGCCATACCGTAATCGATAACCAGGTCGACCAGCGCGGCGCCCCCACGCCACTGCGCACGCAGGGCCGATGCCCCCGCCTCGCCGGCTCCACCGCCGAGGTAGACCTGGACCACCCGGCGCACCGGGTGCGTCTCCAGGTCCCGGGCGATGGCGCGGGCACGCAGGGCTTCGCCCTCGCTCGTGTAGAACGTGTAGTAACCGCCGTTCTCGGGCTGCCCGGTATGGGGAAACAGCGTGGGTATGCCGTTGGCCTCCGCGAACCGGTGAATCGGCCTCCAGGGTGCGCCTACACTTCCACTCAGCAGGGCAAACACGGGTTGCCGGCGATAGAACGCTGCAAGCTGGTCGGGCCATGTCTCGACGGGTCCGGTAAGGCGCCAGTGGTGGAGCCTCCAGGCCCGATACGCGGTGTAGATTTTGTCCTTGTGCCACGGGGGAGTGGCGGCTCGGCGCGACTCGCGCCGGGTCTCTGCGTTCTTTGCTTCGAAGAAGCGTTCCAGCAGTTCGAGCAGGGCGGTCTCCGAGTCCGGAGCAATCCGGTCGCTGGTGACCGTTGCGAAGTGAATCGTCTCTGCGGTGACCCCCGGCGCCTGCGTCGAATCCAGGGACCGCAGGTGCGCGGTCAAAGCGGCCATGGAATCGTCATCGAGATGGAAGCGCGGCATCAGGGGGCCGAGGGGTCGCCCGGCGGCGTCGATGCCTTCGCGTATCGCCCGCGCGAGCGTCTGCGCCGTATAGGCCGGACGGGTCCCTTCGCCCTCGGTCCGCTCGCCGTACAGTTCCGGTCTTGCGATGGCGACCGGTTGGAACAGCTTGTCGCCGGTGACCGGCGGCACCACGATGCCGCCCTCGCTGGAGCCCAAGCCACTGCGCCGATGACAGTTGGCACAGACGACCTGTGCCGCGTGGAGCGCAACATCGCCCTGAACGGTGCCCATGAGGGATCGCCCCCCCATCAGAACCCCTTCCTCGTAGATGCGGCGCCCCATCTCCTCGGCACTCACCATGCCGGTGAGCACCGGGGCCATCGCAATCGTGAGGGCCAGGCCGCAGCGTCTAGCGCGTCGCAACACGCTCGAATTCCCGCACCAGTTCCTCTGCACTGGTAAACCCTTCGAGGCGGACCCACGGCGCGCCGGCCGAGGCCCGCATGAAGGTCACTGGAATGTGGTTGGACTTGTCTCCACGGTAGACATCGAATGCGCGCTGTACGTCGACAATGGCGCTGCTGTCACCCGTCAGAAAATGCCAATCGCTGCCGTCCCGATAACGGCCGGCGTAGTCGTGCAACCGCGCGGGGGTATCGTGGTTCGGGTCGATGGAAATGGAGATGATCCGGGGAATTGCCGGACTGCTGTTCAGCGGTAGTTGCGCTTCCGCCAGGGTGGCGCTCAGCACCGGGCAGATGGTGGAACAGCTCGTGTAGATAAAGTTCAGGATTACCGGTTGCTCGGTATGCAGCCAGTCGGCAAGCTCCACTTTCCGATTGGCCTCGTCGACCAGTTCAACCTGTGGAAGCGAATATTCGTGCTGTGTCCGTCGATACTGCTCAGCTGACGTTAGCATCTCCATGTGCATGGCATGGTCCGTCCCGACCTGATGGTCATGACCCTCGCCGTGGACTCCGGACGCGTTTGCAGAGACCGCAACGGCCATGCAGGCAGCGACGCCAATGAATGCAGGTGCGTGGTATTTTTTCATTGTATTTTCCTATGGTGTGTTGTCGCAGCCCCCCGGCTGCGCGGTAGGGCGACCGCTCAGGATCGCGCGTTGGTCGCCATCCGGAGTCCGCCGACACCGCTCCTCGGACCCGGAGCACCGACGCTTGCGAGATAGCGGTTGGCCCAAACGGTGGCTTGGGTGCGGTTGCTCACCTTGATCTTGCGGAAGAGGTTGTAGACGTGCGTTTTAACCGTGTGCACGCTGATACTCAGTTGTTCCGCGATATCGGTGTTGGTGGCGCCGGCGGCGACACAGGTCAGGATTTCGATCTCCTTGACCGTCAGAGGAAGGGCGGAAAAGGGGCGCGCGTGCACCCTCCGCGTCGTTTCAAGGTGCTCGAGCAGCAGGTAGCGCGGAAACCATGGCTCGCCCCGGAAGATCGAGTCGATCCCCCGAATCAGTTGGTCACTATCGATCGCCGCGGGGAAGACCCCCTTGAGGAAGGGAAAACCGATCACCTCGACCGGACAGCCGGCCGGCGGAACGTTGAGCAGCGCCACCTGCGCCTTGTCGGTCAGGCCTCCGACGCTTTCGAGCCAACGTAACACCTCCAGCAGGTCACGCTCGTGGACATCGACAAGGAGCAGGGCCCGCCGCCCGGACAACGCCGTCGGTATCAGTTCGACGACTCGGCAGTCGTGACGAGTGCTTCGATCCAGGAGGTTTGACAAAGCCGTGTTCTGGAACGTCGGCTTGCCCAACAGAAAGATCTCACAACGGCCGTCCATAACCGCTCACCATCCATTTTTGGTAAGTCATCCCTGACTACAGTAAGCAATGTAGCCGCCACCCCAGCGACCAACAAGGTCAACCGTAGGTTTTTTTACGTGCGTAAAGCACCGTACCCGGAAACCTCGGCCAAAATCGGCTGGATAGCGCAATTTTTGGAAGCAAAAAAGCTGACTACTCGCCCCCTCCGTCATTCCCGCGCACCCTCTGTCATTCCCGCGCAGGCGGGAATCCAGAGGAACGGGTCAACGGGTCCCCGCCTTCGCGGGGAAGACGGATGCCCTTTATCGCGCGGGACATCGGGAGCGTACCCGGGCGAGCAGTTACGCAGAAGCCGGCATGCAGGAATTCGGGCATCCCGGGTGGTTGCTGCTGATTGAGGCTGGCGGGGTGTCGCTGCGGACGGGGTTGATGCGGGCAGTGCGCACCGCTCAATCTGCGTGCGCGTTTTGGGGTGGAATCTTTTCGTCAGGGGAATGACACGGAAGGACGATCAGCCATGTCGTCCCTGTTTTCCCGTGTCACGCCCCCGCGTCCATCAGATACGGCCGTACATCGATTTGGCCATGTCCAGGTGCTTTTCCAGCACCGGCGCGATTTCGGCCGCAAAGCGCTTCAATTCCTCATTGTGGCCGTGCTCGGACTCGCTGTGGTACAGATTGACGTCCTTCTCGTGCTCTTCGATCACCGTGGAGACGAACTGTTGCTCGAAGTCGGCGCCCTCGTAGGCGGCGAATTTGTCGAGCATGTCACGGTGCTCGCGTGACAGCTCCGAAGGCAGCTTGAACGCGATCTTTTCCGCCACCTCGGTGAGGGATTCCTTGGCGTGGGCGTGGTCGTCGAGCATCATGTCGGCAAACCCGCGCAGCTTGTCCGACTTGGCCTTCTGCTGGGCCAGCTTGGCCATCTCGATCTCCACCAGCCCGTCCTGCGCCGCCTTGCGGGCGAACTCCTGATCCAGCTTCGACAGGTCGCTCTTGGCCATGGTGACTCCTCCCATGTCGAGAAAAACGGAACACGGATGTGTTGCCTTTGACCTGAAGTCTACGTCGCACCGTCTGTCCGCGGCATGGTGACGAATACGGACGGCGCGCAGGTGACGAATCGCAGGGCAAGACCGAAAAGCCTTCAAGTGGCCGGATGATCTTAACTTACAGTAAACGCCCACAATGTCACACCATTCCGCCTCGCCAAACAGTGCCCGCGTCAACCTGGATACGCCCTCTGCATCCCAGCCATTTGCCGCTGAGCAGCCTGATGTAGGACAAACACCGACACGGAGATCAGTATCCTTCCGATCGCCCCGGCCAACCCTTACGGGTAGCATGGAATTGGTGATACGCTGCTGCCACTCACTGACAAACAACAACAACGAAATTGGTGAACCCGATAGCATCGCTTGGCTTGCACCCGCGCGCTGTTGGCTCGCCGGCTGTTTCACACCACAGGACTGGTCTTGGTGACTATCGAAAGATAGCGCCGTTAAAGGGGATAAAATGTCGGAACCACTTCAATCGTTGGACTCGCTCAACGACTCGTTTTTCCGGCTTAGTCCGGATGCGATCATCGTCGGTGATGCGAACGGGATGGTGCGTCACGCCAATCCCGCGGCCTCCCGGTTGTCGGGCTTCAGTGAAGCGGAGCTGATCGGTCAACCGGCCGAGCACTTCATCCATCCCGAAGACCTGCCGAAGCTCCGCTCGGGACTGCAGAAGGTGTTCAAGGGGGAACTGGTCGAAGGCTACGAACTTCGCGCGCTGGTGAAGGGGGGCGGCTACATCTGGCAGGAGTGGAACGGCGTACCCCTTGAAGGCCGGAGCGGGTTTCTGTCGATTGGACGCGATCTCACGCGACGAAAAACGGTCGAGGCGGAGCTGCGGGAGAGCGAGGAGCAGTTTCGCCGACTGGCCGAAAACGCCACCGACATGATCTACCGCATGGCCCTCCCCGAGGGACGGTACGAGTACGTAAGCCCCGCCTCGTTTCACCTCTTCGGTTATTCCCCGGAGGCGTTTTACCGTAACCGGCTTCTGGTCCGCGATCGGCTGCACCCGGACTGGCTGGAGTACTTCGAGCAACACTGGCAGATGCTGCTCCAGGGCGTGGTGCCGGCCACCTACGAATATCAAATCGTCCACCGTTCGGGGGAAGTGCGTTGGCTGAACCAACGCAACATGCTGGTGAAGGCCGATGACGGGCGCCCCACTGCAATCGAGGGGATCGTCACCGACGTCACCGCACGTAAACAGGCAGAGGCGGAAGTCCTGCGCCTCAACAGCACCCTGGAGCAGCGCGTCGAGGAGCGCACGGCGGAGCTGAAAGCGGTCAACGAGGAACTGGAGTCGTTCTCCTATTCGGTTTCCCACGACTTTCGCGGGCCGTTACGGGCAATCAACAGTTTTTCCGAAATCCTGCGGGAGGAGTATGGCCACTGCCTGGATGCGGTCGGCCGCGATTACCTGGGGCGGATCGCCACCGCGGCCGAGACCATGGGTAGACTTATCGACGGCCTGCTGGGGCTTTCCCGCGTTCTGCGCAGTGAGGTCCGGTCGGAACCGGTGGATCTCAGCGCCGTAGCCCACGAGATCCTCAACGAGATGCAGGCGGCCAGGCCACAGCGGCAGATGGGGTGGCGTATCGAGCCAGAGTTGATTGTTCAGGGGGATCCGGTCCTGCTTCGTGCCATGCTGCAGAACCTGCTCGATAACGCCTGGAAGTATACGCGTCACTGCCTGGAGCCCTTCATTGACGTGGGTCGACAGCGACAGGAGAGCGATACGGTCTTCTTCGTCCGGGATAACGGTGTCGGTTTCGAGAAACAGGATGCCCAAAAGCTGTTCCAACCGTTCCAACGGCTACACGCCCGCGAAGACTACGAGGGGAGCGGCATCGGGCTGGCCACCGTTCGCCGCATTGTCCAGCGCCATGGGGGCCGGGTGTGGGCGGCAGGAACTCCCAACCAGGGGGCGACCATTTTCTTCTCGATTTCAAATGCGCTGTGATGCGAACGAGGCGGTGCGCTGCGCTCACCCACATCTTCGGCTCGTGTAGTCAGTGTGGTGACGACTGCATGGATGCAGTTCGTAGGATGGGCAAAGGAGCGAAGCGACGTGCCCATCGATACGTTCGTTGATGGGCACGCGGCGCTTTGGCCATCCTGCTGGGGTACACGGCGGGATTGGTGCTTCAGCCGCGCTTCAGTGCATCCGTCCCGAGAGGTCCAGCCCCTTTCCCTCCCTCAGCAACCGGGTGGCGTTGGCGGCGGACAGCGGGCGGCTGAAGAAGAATCCCTGCAACTGGTCGCAGCCGTGGTCGTCGAGGAAAGCCGCCTGTTGAGGCGTTTCGCACCCCTCGGCAATCACCTTCATGTGCATGTTGTGGGCCATGGTGATGATGCTGGCGGCGACACCTTCGGCCTGGGGGCTGGTGGCGATGCCTTTGACGAACGAGCGGTCGATCTTCAATTTGTCGAAGGGGAAGTGGGTCAGATAACTGAGGCTCGAATAGCCCGTACCAAAATCGTCGATGGCCAACAGCACACCTATCCGCTTCAGCGCCTGCAGGCGCCGCCCCATCTCCTGAGGCGCTTGCGCCACCGCGTTTTCCGTCAGCTCCAGCTCCAGAAAGCGCGGCTCGAGGCCGCACTCCTCCAGCGCCTGTTCCACCGTCTTCATCAGCCCCGGCTCACTGAGCTGGCGCGGCGAGAGGTTCACCGCCATGGTCACCGGCGGCAGACCTGCCGTTTGCCAGCGCTTGGCCTGGGCACAGGCCGCCCGCAAGACCCAGTTTCCCAGGCGTTCGATCAGTCCCCGCTCCTCCGCCAGCACGATGAACCGATCGGGGTAGATCAGGTGTTTGCCCGGCTTGAGACGCACCAAGGCCTCGAACCCGACAATCGCACCCGTGCGCAGGTCGACTTGCGGCTGGAAGTGCAGCACCAGCTCCGCACGGTCCAGGGCACGGCGTAACTGGTTGCGCATCTGCAGCCGTTTCTTCAGGCGCACGTTCAGTTCGCTGGTATAGAACTGAAACCGATCCCGTCCCAGCTCCTTGGCCTGGTACATGGCGGCGTCCGCGTTTCGCAGCAGGGTCTCGGGTTCTGCCCCGTCCCGGGGATGGATGGCGGCGCCGACACTCGCCGTCAGCTGCAGGTCATGGCCGTTGATGTCCATGGACCGGGTCAGCGTCGCCAGGAAGCGCTCGCCCGCGCGGGAGGCTTCGAGGGGGCTATCCACCTCAGGCAGAATGATCACGTACTCGTCCCCCCCGTAGCGGGCGACCGTCTCCCCCGCTTGCGCGCACTGCTGGAAACGGGTCGCCACCTCCTTCAGCACCTGATCGCCTACCGCGTGGCCGAGACTGTCGTTGATGTCCTTGAAGTGATCCAGGTCGAGAAAAAGCACGGCCACGCTCCGTTCGAGCCGACCGGCAAGGCCGACGGCCTGGCCGAGGCGGTCCTGCATCAGCAGCCGGTTGGGCAGTCCGGTCAGCGCATCGTGCTGGGCCTGGAACTCCAGCTGTTCCTCGTAGCGCTTGTGTTCCGTGAGGTCATTGATGATGCCGACGAAGTGGGTCGCCAGCCCGGAGTCGTCCAGCACCGGGGCGATGTGCAGTTCGTTCCAGAACAGCGAGCCATCCTTGCGGTAGTTGCGCAGCAGTGCGGTGGTCTCGCGCCCGTAGGTGAAGGCCCCCTCCACGTTCGCGAGTTCCGGCTGGTCGATGTCGCCGCGGAAGAGGAGATCGATCGGTTTGCCGATCACCTCCTGCGCCGTGTAGCCGGTGATGCGGGTGAAGGCGGGGTTGACGTCCAGCACCGGCGGGCCCGGCCGGTCCGCCTCGAAGATAACGATGCCGTTCAGGCTGGCCTCGATGGCCCGGTTACGGATCTGCAGCGTGGCCTCGGCCTCCGCCCGTGCCGCACGGGCGCGCAAGGTGTGCAGGCCGAAAGAGAGATCCGCGGCCAGTTCCTCGAGCAGCGCCACCTCCTCCCGATCGAACAGGCCGGGACTGTCGGCGTAGATGCAAAGCGCCCCCACCACCTCCTGTTCCAGGTAGACCGGCAGGCCGATGGCGGTGAGGAACTTGCGGGCGAGCGCCTCCGGGCGCCACAGCAATGTGCGCGGGTCCTTCGACAGGTCGGGGATCACAATCGACATACCGGTGCGGATCGCCTCGCCCGCCGGGTCGGTGCCCCAGCGGTTCTCCCCCCAGGTGAACTGCACCTGCTCCAGGTAGTCCTTGCCGCGACCGGCGGCTGCGACCGGGGCGATCGACTTTGCCGCATCGTCCCGGCGCTGACCGACCCAGGCGAAGCGGTAGCCGCCGGTATCCACCAGGTGATCGCAAAAACCCTGGTACAGGGCGGTCTCGTCGCGTGCGGTGACCAGGGTGTGGTCACACGCGCTGAGCACGGCATAGGTGCGGTTGATGCGATGCAGCCGTCGCTCGCCAAGCCTGCGCAGGGTGATGTCGTGCAGGACGATCAGGTAGGCCGCCTGCCCGCCCCACTCCAGCGCTGAGGTGCGCATCTCCGCCACCGCGGGGGGCAGGCCAGGTCTCAGCACGTCGAGCTCGTTGGTGCCCTCGCCGGTCAAGGGCAGCCCGAGGGAATTACCGACCAGTTCGTCGCTCTGGCGCCCGAGGAGGTCAGCGGTGGCCGGGTTCGCGTAGAGGATCTTGCCGTCCATGGCCACCACGACGATGCCGTCCGACTCCGTCTCGACGATGGTTCGCAGCCGGCGCTCGGCGGCGTCCAGGGCCTGGGTGGTTTTCCAGCGCTCGGTCACATCCTCGAACAGGTGGATCCCCCCCCGGACCCGGCCGCCATAATCCCGCAGCGGGTAACTGCGGGAGACGAAGACCTCCCCCGAAGGCAGCACGAACTGCTCTTCGGTCTTTTCCAGCCCCCGTTCCAAAGCCGCGCGACAACCGGGAAGCGGGCCGTGTTGTCGGGGAAAGGCCTCCCAGTAGGGGCGTCCGACAAGGTCGCCCGCGGCCCGACCCGCCCTGGCGGCATAGGCGCGGTTCGACCGCACGATGCGGTAGTCGCCATCGTGCTGCATGATCGGGTCCGCCATCGCGTCGAACAGCTCTTGCCAGTCGCGGTTCAAGCGTTCAAGCCGGGCGACTTCGGCCCCCGGATCTGCCTGGTCCGAGTGCAATCACTCCTCCTCGTGAATCGGGCCTTCCGGCTCCCTGACCGGCGATCGGGGTCGGCCGAAATTCAGGTCAGGACGACTTCGACTCCCTCTTGATGACCCCGAGAATGGCGAGCACCTCGTTCGGTTCGGTCAGGTCGCCGATGATGCGCTGAATCGGTTCCGGCTGGGTCTTTATCAGTGTCGGGGTGACGAAGACTTCGTCCTGCGTGGCCCTTTCGGGCTCCGAGAGTACGTCGATCAGTTCGAAACGACAGCAACCCGGGAAATGCTTTTCGAACACCTGCCGGAAATCTTCGATGACGGCCTGCATCTCGTCATGTCGGTTGGCTGAATAGAGACGAAACAGGTATTCGGCCTGCTGCTCGGACATAACCCCCTCCCAATCCGCGCGTTGACGGTAATAGGAAAAGGTAGCACCGCCAAGCAAACGCTGAACGATTCGTCATGCCCGCGAAGGCGGGCATCCAGGGCCTTGATTTTCCAGGGCTCCCGCCGAAGCCTGGCCCTCGAATGCGTTCACCGGGGGCCGGGAGCGACGAAAGCGGAATAGATCAGCGTTTCCCTAACGCTCGGCTTTTCCGGTGCCCCGCCGTTGGCGGGTCAGGCGTGTCGGAGTGCGTGGGGTGCCTGCATGCGCGGCTGAAAGTGAGGCTTGCCGCTTGGCGGCGGATCGGACAGGACCTCCCGCGCCATTGCGTGCAACTCACGGGAATCATCGTCGAGGCGTTTTTTCACCAGCCGGAAGATCTCCTGGGTGTCGCGTACGAAGGCGTCCTGTTCGGCGCTTGGATTCAAGACACCGTTCTTGCACCAAGTGTGAAGATAGTCGTCGAAAATCCGCTTGATCCCAAGGTGAGCCTGCATAGCGCGATTCGCGGCACGGTTGTAGCGGGTGTCGGCGTGGCGCAGCAGACACGGAAACAACTCCTTCTCCTGGAGCTGAAAGTGGCGTTTGACGTTACCGACAAAACGCGAAAACAGCTCACAGGTCAGGTCGGTCCGGCACAGGGATCGATCGGGCACCAAGGCACCCAGAACCGCGGTTAGTTCGGCAATTTGGCGGTGGCTTTCCTGGAGAGATTTCAGCGTCATCACGGTCTCTTTCTCGGTTGTAGTTCATGAGCCCAATAAACGCTTAGTTAGCGACCGACCGGTTGTCAATGCGGCTTTTCGTCAGGGGGCCTGTGCACCCAGCCGAGAAGTTGCAGCTTGCCGATAACCCACCTATAACCAGTAGCTAACAACCATGTGTAACACATCCGCCCCGCTCACCAGTGGCCGCCCCGAAGGCGCGGCCGTCGATTTCCGTGGGCAACGACGGTACCGTGTGAACATCCCGACGACAGACGCGAGGAGCGGGCTCGATCGCGTATGGGCTCGTGTTCGAAAAGACGTGCGTAACGGACCAACGAACAAGGAGGTTGCATGCAGCAGCAAGGTCTGGGCGAGCAGACGGTATCAAGAGAAATGCCCGACGCACAGGGGACCGATTCGGAAAAAGTCGAGCTGTTTTCGACCTGTCCGCAGTCGAGCCACGAGGACCCGAAAAACTATCTGTCGCGCGTCGTGGAGGCGGCCCGCTGGAGCGAGCGCATCGGCTGCCGGGGGATGCTGGTCTACGCCGACAACTCCCTGGCCGACCCCTGGCTGGTCAGCCAGGCGATCCTGCAGCACACCGAAGCGCTCGCGCCGCTGGTTGCGGTGCAGCCGATCTACATGCACCCGTTCACGGCCGCCAAGATGGTGGCGACGCTGGGCCTGCTCTACGGGCGCAAGATCTACCTGAACATGCTCGCCGGCGGTTTCCGCAATGACCTGCTGGCGCTGGATGACCCGACCCCGCACGACGAGCGCTACGACCGCATGGTCGAGTACACCACGATCATCCGGCAGCTGCTGGAGCGTCCCGCCGGCGTCAGCTTCGAGGGCAAGTATTACCGGGTTAACAACCTGAAGCTGGCACCGGCGCTGCCGCCGGAGCTGTGGCCGGGGATCCTGGTATCGGGCTCGTCCGCCGCCGGCATGGCGGCCTCCCACGCGGTGGAGGCCACGGCCATCAAGTATCCGCTGCCTCCCGGTGAAGAGCAGGGGGTGGGCGACGACATCCGTGTCCCTTGCGGTGTCCGTGTCGGCATCGTTGCCCGTGACACCGACGAAGCGGCATGGGAGGTGGCGCTGGCACGCTTCCCGGAAGAGCGCTCCGGACAACTCGCCCACCAGCTCGCCATGAAGGTCTCCGATTCGCAGTGGCACCGGCAGCTGTCCGGCCGCACCGACGGCGAGGCCCGGGAGAGTCCCTACTGGCTTGGCCCGTTCCAGAACTACAAGACCTTCTGTCCCTATCTGGTGGGGAGCTACCGACGGGTGGCAACCGAAATCGCCGACTACGTCCGACTGGGCTATCGCACCTTCATCCTGGATATCCCGCCCAGCCAGGAGGAACTGGAGCACACGGCGCAGGTCTTCGCCCAAGCGTTGGAAGGCTGAAATGGTCGAACGGCTGCAGGAGTATGTCACGCAACAGGCGGCTGCCCGCCCGGAGGCGGCGGCGGTGGTGCTGGGCGCGTCCGAGCTCAGCTATGGCGAACTGGATCGCGCCAGCTCGCAGTTGGCCCACTGCCTGCGCGCTGTGGGCTGCGGCCGGGGCGATCGGGTGGGTCTGCTCATGCCCAAGTCGCCCACGGCCATCGTGGCCATGCTCGGGGTGCTGAAGGCGGACGCCATGTATGTGCCGATGGACCCGGCCTGCCCTGCCGAACGTGCGGCGCGGGTGATCAGCGCCAGTGAACCGTGGGGCATTCTGGCGGCCAGCACGACTGCGCCTTTATTGGACGAGATCATCGCGCTCACCGGCAGCGAGCACCTGGTGGTCGGCTCGCTCGAAACGCGCCCGCTGTCGGGGACGCACTTCGAGAGCCGCTTCGACTGGAGTGACCTGGCCGCCTATCCGGATGCAGCGCCGGCCAGCGCAAACAGCGCCGACGATCCGGCCCACCTGTTGTTCACCTCCGGCTCGACCGGGCAGCCCAAGGGGGTGGTGATCACCCACCGCAACGTGATTGGGTTCGTCGAATGGGCACGGAACCATTTCGGCATCACGGCGGGCGAGCGGATCTCCGGCCATACGCCGTTGCACTTCGATCTTTCGACCTTCGACATCTATGGCACGTTGTCGGCCGGCGCCACCCTGTATCTGGTGCCGCCGCAACTCAATCTGCTGCCGCACAAGCTGGCCGACTTCATCCGCCGCACGCAGCTGACCCAGTGGTTCTCCGTGCCCTCGACGTTGACGTTCCTGGCCAAGCACGATGCCGTTGCCCCCAACGACTTCCCGAGTCTGAAACGACTGCTGTGGTGCGGTGAGGTGCTGCCGACCCCCTCACTCGTCCACTTCATGCAGCGGCTGCCGCATGTCAGCTTCACCAACCTCTACGGCCCGACCGAAGCGACCATCGCCAGCAGCTATCACACCGTTGCCACCTGCCCGCAGGATGCCCGGGCGCCGATCCCGATCGGGATTGCCTGTGCCGGCGAGCAGTTGCGGGTACTGAACGGCAACGGCAACGACGTACCGCCGGGCGAGATCGGCGAGATTTTCATCGGCGGCAGCGGCCTCAGCCCGGGTTACTGGCGCGACCCGGAAAAGACAGCCGCCGCGTTTCGCACCGATCCGGCGACGGGGGGCCGTATCTACCGGACCGGCGACCTCGGCCGGCTCAGCCACGACGGCCTGGTCTACTTTCTTGGGCGGGCGGACAGCCAGATCAAGAGCCGCGGTTACCGCATCGAACTGGGCGAGGTCGAGGCGGCGTTTCATGCGCTCGACTGCCTGCGCGAATCGGCCATCGTGGCGATCCCCAGTGACGGCTTCGAAGGCAACCTGATCTGTTGTGCCTATGTGTCGCAGCCGGATGTCGAGGTGACGCCCACAGGCCTGAAACAGCAGGTCGGGCGCCTGTTGCCCCCCTACATGCTGCCGGCACGCTGGCTGACCTTCTCGAAGCTGCCAAGAAACGCCAACGGCAAGGTTGACCGACCCCGGCTGAAGGAGCTGTTCTCGAGCCAACCCACCGGGGACGGCTCATAGCGTCCGACCGCCGCGGTTCGGTCGATCGGAGCCTTGTACACCTCAACAAGCGCGCTGGAGAGCCCATATGGATAATGCCGGCGGTCTCATACCCGTGATCACCCGCCTGTTTTCGGAGCAACTGCACATCGATGTGCCGACACCCGATACCGACCTGCTGGAGAGCGGCATGATGGACTCGTTTGCGTTCGTCAATCTGCTGGTGATGATGGAAAGCGAGTTGAGGATCAACGTCTCGCTCGACGACCCGGATCTGGAGTTGAGCGACTTGAGCAGCGTGCGCCAAATCGCCCGCTATGCAGAAAGCCTAAGAAGGAGCGTCGATGCCGGCGTCCCTTGAGAGCGGACAACCCCGCGCCGTTCGCAGGCAGGCCATTCGGCCCTTGGCCCCCGCAGACCTGGCAGCGGTCGCGGGGATCTGCGAACGGGTGATGCGTTCGGGCCGCAGCGAGCCGTCGGCGGGCCTGGTCGACTGCTTTCGCCGCTTTTTTCTTGCCGCGCCAGGTCACGACCCGGAGATCCCGTCGCTGGTCTACGAAGACAGTACCGGCCGCCTCACCGGGTTTCTGGGCGTCCAGGTGCGTCGGATCCGCTTCGACGGCCACCCCCTGCGAATGGCCTGCAGCGGCCCGCATATGATGTTGCCCGAGGCCCGCGGACCCGCGGGCGTATTCCTTCTGCGGCAGTTCCTGCAGGGTCCACAAGACCTCTCGATCACCGACGGCGCCACCGACGAGGCACGCCGGCTCTGGGAGCACCTGGGCGGTCAGACCGCGCTGGCGCCCAGCCTCGGCTGGACCCGGCCGCTGCGACCGCTCGGCTTCGCCGGCGAGTGGCTGGCGAAGCGGCGGCCGGCACTCGACCACACCGTGCGGTTCGGAAGGCCGCTGTTGCGCCTGGCCGACGCCGCGTTTCGCGGTCTGCTGCACCACAGACTGCGGGCGCAGCCGGTCCCCGCGGGGTTGCGCGAGGAAGTCCTCGATGCAGAGGCGATGGCCGCGGCCTGGCCGGCCCTGTCGAGCGGGCGGCGGCTGCGGCCGGACTACGATGCTCCCCACCTCGCCTGGCTGCTGGAGGAGATGGCCAAGGTCAGGTCGCGCGGCGCCCTGATGGGCCATCTGGTGCGGACAGGGGAAGGCGCCCCGCGCGGCTGGTACCTGTACTACCTGTCGCGGCGCCGAATCGCCCACGTAGTGCAACTCGTGGCCGCGGAACGGCATGCGGAACAGGTCCTGGCCTGCTTGCTGGCCGATGCCGACCGCCACGGTGCCGTCGCCGTGCAGGGCCGCCTGGACAGCGGGCTGGCCGACCCCATCTGCAGGGCAGGCGGCTGGATCCACTATCGGGCGCCGACCCTCTCCCTGGCGCACTCCCGCCACCTCGACGTGTCGCACGCACTCCACACCGGCCAGGCGTGCCTCACGCGTGCCGACGGCGAGTGGTGGACCGGCTTCTCCTTCGAGCGGTTCGATGGACGCCCGGCGGTCGCGTCAGCGTGATGTCCGCGCACCCGCCATCGGCCACACGTCGTGAATTCCTGCGGGCCACGTCCGCGTTCCTCGCGGGTGCGTCGCTGGCCGGCTGCACGCGAGAACTCCGTGCGGCCCCCGATCCCGAACCGACACTGACCGACTGGGACCAGGTCCGGGCACAGTTCGACCTCGCGCCCGATTACCTCCACATGGCCTGCCTGCTGCTCGCCTCCCATCCCCACCGCGTGAACGCGGCCATCGACCAGTTCCGCCGCGCCCTCGACGCCAACCCGGCGCTTTATGCGGATGAGAACCGCTGGAACCTGGAGTTTCGCGCCAGGCGGGTCGCCGCCGCCTACCTGGGCGTCACCCGTGAAGAAGTGGCCCTCACCCGCAGCACGACCGAGGGGATCGGGCTGGTCTACAACGGTCTGCGGGTCAGGCGTGGCCAGGAGATGGTGACCACTGACCACGACTACTACGCCACCCGTCGCGCCCTGGCCCTGAAGAGCGCGCGCGGTGGTGCCCGCCTGGTCCGGGTGGGCCTCAACGTGGACCCCGCCACCGTCGACGCGAAGACGCTGGTCGACCGGGTCATGGGCGCCGTGACCGGGCGTACACGGGTGATCGCCCTCACCTGGGTACACTCCAGGAGCGGCCTGAAATTTCCGGTAGCCCGGCTGACCGCACAGGTCGCCGCCATCAATCGCGAGCGGGAGCCCGAGAACCGGGTACTGGTCTGTGTCGACGGCGTGCACGGGCTCGGGGTCGAAGACTTCACCCTGCCCGATCTGGGTTGCGACTTCTTCATGGCCGGCACCCACAAGTGGCTGTTCGGTCCGCGCGGCACCGGGCTCCTGTGGGGAGCCCCCCGTTCGCAACGCCAGCTGGATGAGACCATCCCTACCTTCACCGCCGATGGCAGTTTCGGCGGGCGCCTCACCCCCGGCGGCTTCAAGTCCTTCGAGCATGTGTGGGCGTTGCCGCAGGCCTTCGCCTTTCACGACGCCATCGGCAAGGGTCGGGTGACGGCGCGGATTCGGATGCTGAACCGGCTGCTGCGAACGGAGTTGAGCGCCCTGCCCCGCGTCCGCCTGCATACGCCCCTTGCCCCCGAGCTTTCGTCCGGCATTACCTGCTTCGACGTCGACGGGCTCGCCCCCGATACCGTGGTGGCGCGCTTGAAGGCGATGGGGATCATCGCCAGCGTGACCCCCTACAACAATCCCTCGGCGCGGCTGACGCCGGGCCTCATCAACAACCCCGAGGAAGTCATGCGGGCGGTAGCGGCCATCCGCCGGCTGGCCTGAGATCACCCGCATCGTTCGCGGCGCTGTCATCCCCTTTGAATAGAACAGGATTGACAGGATTTTTCAGGAAACCACGTGCACCAATAGCCTTTTTCCTGTTAATCCTGAAAAATCCTGTTAATCCTGTTGAATTCCGTCGTCAAAAAGAACCACCCCCGCTCCACACGCGCCGAGAAAATTCTTCGTGAAATTTCTTTGACAGGCCCCCTGCCCTCGCCTAGAAATGAGGTAGGCCCGATAAAGGCAAACCTGTCGAAAGACAGGGGCGCAAAGCTACCGGTCTAAGGGTTCTTCGGAATCTATGATCGCGGAGCTGCCGGGTCTTCTCTTTTCTCCCCCGCCCTTCCTGCATCAGAGCCGTAGATGGTAAATGCGCTGCGCGTATCCCACCCTACGCCGGGGCCTGAAACGAAACACACTCTCCATCAGGAGGCGGTGAGCCTTGCGAACCGCGTCGTTCGCGGCGCTGTCATCCCCCCGATAGAACGGGATTGACGGATTCTTCAGGATTCACAGGAGGGGGAATAGCCACGTGCACCAATAGCCTTTTTCCTGTTAATCCTGAAAAATCCTGTTCATCCTGTTGAATGCCGCCCTCAAGGTGCCCCTGCCAATAGCCTTTTTCCTGTCAATCCTGAAAAATCCTGTTAATCCTGTTGAATGCCGCCCTCAAAATGCCGCCCTGCGCTCGACAGCTTCAACTCCTTGCCCACATCGCCGACAATGCGCACCCGATCCCCCGCGCCCGAATCGTTCCATGAAATTTTTTGCCACCGCCCCGGAAGGGGTTTCGCCGCTGCTTGCGGAAGAACTGCGTAGCCTCGGCGCCGAACGCATCCAGACCGCCGGGCTCGGTGTCAATTTCAGCGGCGAGCTGGCACTGGCCTATCGAGCCTGCCTCTGGTCGCGGCTGGCGAGCCGTATCCTGCTGCCGCTGACCGACGTGCCCGCCCCGGATCCCGAAACGCTCTATGCCGGCGTGCGGGAGATCCGCTGGGAGCGCCACCTGCGCTCCGACGGCACCCTGGCCGTGGACTGCACCGCCAGCGACGCCGCCATCGGCCACACCCGTTATGCGGCACTCAAGGTCAAGGACGCCGTGGTGGACCGAATGCGGGAACAGTTCGGCGAGCGCCCCTCCGTCGATACCGAGCGGCCCGACCTGCGCATCAACGTCCATCTGCGCGGCGACAAGGCCCGGATCAGCCTCGACCTCGCCGGCACCCCGCTGCACCAGCGGGGCTATCGCACGAGCGGGGCGGCGGCGCCGCTGAAGGAGAATCTCGCCGCCGCGATCCTCACCTTCGCCGGCTGGCCGGCGATCGCGGCCCAGGGCGGTACCCTGCTCGACCCGATGTGCGGCTCCGGCACGCTGCTCATCGAAGCGGGCCTGATGGCGGCGGACATCGCCCCCGGCCTGCTGCGCCCCTACTTCGGCTTTTTCGGCTGGAAGCGGCACGACAAGGCGCTGTGGGAGGGTTTGCTGGAGGAGGCCGGGGCGCGCCGGGCGGCGGGCCTGGAGCGGGTGCCGCCGATCGTCGGCTATGACCGTGACCCGCGCGCACTGGAGGCGGCGGCACGGAACGTGACGGCGGCGGGGCTGGACGAGGCGATCACCCTGGCCCGGCGCACCCTGGCAGCGGACATGACGCTGCCGCAGGCCGCCAGTGGGCTGCTGATCAGCAATCCGCCCTACGGCGAACGGCTCGGCGCCGGTGAAGACCTGCGTCAGACCTACGCACTGTTCGGCGAGCTCCTGCGTACCCGCCTTCCCGGCTGGCACGCCGCCCTGTTCACCGGCAATCCGGAGTTGGCGGCGGCGGTCGGTCTGCGGCCGCAGCGGCAGACCACACTGTTCAACGGCCCCATCGAGTGCCGACTGTTGGCCTACCCGGCGGCAGCCGGCGTCGAGGCGGGTGCGACCGCCGAACTGGACGAGGGCGGCCAGGCCTTCGCCAACCGCCTGCGCAAGAACCTGCGGCACCTGTCACGCTGGGCACGGCGGGAAGGGGTGGACTGCTACCGCCTTTACGACCAGGACATTCCGGACTACGCCGTCGCCGTCGACCTCTATCAGGGCGCACAGCTCTGGGTCCACGTGCAGGAGTACGCACCGCCGCGCTCGGTCGATCCGCTGCGGGCCGGTGAACGCCTGGAACAGGCCCTCATCGCCATTCGCGACGTGCTGGAGCTGCCGCCGGAGCGGCTGTTCCTGAAGGTGCGGCAACGGCAGAAGGGTAGCGCGCAATACGGCAAACTGGCCGAGACCGGGCGCTTTTACGAGGTACGTGAGTGGAACTGCCGGCTGCTGGTGAACTTCACCGATTATCTGGACACCGGTCTGTTTCTCGACCACCGCCTGATCCGGCGCCAGTTGCAGCAGCAGGCCGCCGGCAAGCGCTTCCTGAATCTGTTCTGCTACACCGGGGCGGCCACCGTACACGCAGCCCTGGGCGGCGCCGCGCACACCACCTCGGTGGACATGTCCTCCACCTATCTCGACTGGGCCGACCGCAACCTGCGGCTGAACGGTTTTGCCGATCGCAAGGCGCACGAACTGATCCGCGCCAACTGCGTCGAGTGGCTGCAGCAGGAGGCGCAACGGGGGCGCCGCCGATACGACCTGATCTTCCTCGATCCGCCGACCTTCTCCAGCTCCAAGCGGATGGAAGCGACCTTCGACGTCCAACGCGACCACCCGGCCCTGATCCGGGATGCCCTGGCCCTGCTCACCCCCGGCGGCGTGCTGGTCTTCTCCAACAACTTCCGCAAGTTCCGCCTGGACACGGAGGCACTTGATCCGTCCGTGAAGGTGGAGGAGATCACCCGCGCGACCATCCCGGAGGATTTCCGGCGCCGGCCGGATATTCACCACTGCTGGCGGATCACCGTCGTCGGCTGATCCACCCTGCGGTATTGATCTCCCCAAGATGGCCAGCGTGAAAACCAATGCGGCAATAACCGTGGCCTGATGTGCCGCGAACGATGCGGTTCGCAGGCTCACCACATCCTACGGAGGAGGTTGTAGGGTGTGGTGAGGAACGAACCGCACCGATGGCCTGATGTGCCGCTCACCACATCCTGCGGATTTGTCGTGTGTGGTGGGGGCGAGCCGCACCGGTGGCCTGGAAGCAACCGCGAGTGATGCGGTTCGCGAGTCGCTGTGGGAGGAGGCTCGGCGGGGCTATCCTTGCCTCAACGTTCAGGCGGGGAGTGTTCCGTGGCGAAGGAGAAGCCGGTTTACCGCATCGGCATCGTCGGTTCCTACGGCGGCCTGAACCTGGGTGATGAGGCGATCCTCCAGAGCATAGTGGCGCAACTGCGCCGGTCGGTGCCCACCGAGATTACGGTGTTCTCACGCGATGCCGCCGACACCCGGCAGCGCCACCCGGTCGAACAGGCGCTGCAAGCGCGCGAACTCTCCCGCAACGAGATCAACCCCATCATTCAAGGGCTTGACCTGCTGATCGTCGGCGGCGGCGGTCTGCTGTTCGACGCCGAGGCGCGCCGCTTTCTGCGCGAGGCGTTTATCGCCGAAGAGCTCGGTGTGCCGGTGTTCGTCTACGCCATCGGCGCCGGACCGCTCAAGGAGGCGGTGGTGCAGGCGCAGGTACGTGACTGCATGGAGGCGACGGCGGTGATCACGGTGCGCGAGCGGGCCGCGAGACGAATCCTGGAGGACGCGGGGGTACGCCACGATATCCACATCACGGCCGACCCGGCGTTGCTGCTGGAACCGGAGCCGTTGCCGGCGGAGCTTCTGCGTCAGGAAGGCTTGCCGGCGGAGGGTCCGCTGGTCGGAATGTCGGTCCGTGAACCGGGCGGCGCGGCACCGGACATCGATCAGGACGCCTATCATTCGCTACTGGCGAATGCGGCCGACTACATGGTGGACCGCTTTGGCGCCTCGGTGGTGTTCGTGCCGATGGAGCGGGGCGTTCTCGACATGCAGCACAGCCACGCGGTGATCGCGCGCATGCTGCGTCCGCAGCATGCGCAGGTACTGAAGGGCAACTACACGCCCGGCCAACTGCTGGCGCTGATCGGCCGCCTCGATTTCGCGGTCGGCATGCGGCTGCACTTTCTGATCTTCGCCGCCCTCGCCCACGTCCCGTTCGTGGCGCTGCCCTACTCCGCCAAGGTGGGCGGATTCCTGGAGCAGATGGGAATGAAGAGCCCGCCCATTCATCGGGTCAATGCCGGTCGCCTGCTGGCCCACATCGACCAGTCCTGGGACCGGCGCCGTTCGCTGCAGGGGCAGATCGAACGCAAGCTGCCGGCGTTGCAGGAAGAGGCACGGCAGACCAACCGGCTGCTCGTGCAGCTGCTGAAAGGCAAAGAGCTGCCGACGATAGCGGCCAATTGAGCAACGCCGCACCGGCTGTGGTCAAACGGACCGGACCCGACAAACGGGACAATTCCGCTACCCGGCATTCTGATCCATGCCCGCGCTTGCCCGCCCCCTCCACACCGAACAGAAAACCCTGCCGCCGCGAACGGCCACGCTGGCCGGTGAGGCCGATGTGCTGGTGGTCGGCGGCGGCCCGGCCGGCATCGGGGCCGCCCTTGGCGCCGCGACCACCGGCGCCCGCACCATCCTGGTGGAGCGTTACGGCTTTCTCGGCGGCAACGCCACCGCCGCCTTGGTGATGCCGTTGATGTCGTTCTTCACCGAACACGCCGGTCCCCAACGGCTCGGCGCGGACCTGTTGCTGCCGACCGATCATGGCCCCGGCAGTCCGGTGATCGCCGGGGTGCTGCACGACTTCCTGAGTCGTCTGGTCGAACACGGCGGCGCCCTCGCGCCGTGTCCGGCTACGGGTTTCACCACGCCCTTCGATCCGGAGGTGTTCAAATCCACCGCACTCGAACTGCTGGACGAGGCGAACGTGCACTATCTGCTGCACGCCTTCGCCTCCGGCGTCATCAATGAGGAAGACCGGTGGGCGGTGGTCTTCGAGACCAAGTCCGGCCCCATGCTGGTACGTGCGCCGACGGTGGTCGACTGTACGGGGGACGGCGACATCGCCGCCGCCGCGGGGTCGGCTTTCGAGGTGGGGCGCGAAAGCGACGGTCTGGTTCAGCCGATGTCACTGCTGTTCCGCATCGCGGAGTTCGAGCGGGTCGCCTTCAAGAACTACCTGAAGGCACACCCGAAGCAGTGGCGGGGTGTGCACGGCCTGTGGGACCTGGTCCAACGCGCCGTGGCCGCCGGCGAACTGTCGCTGCCGCGCGAAGACATCCTGTTCTTCGCGACCCCGCATGCGCGCGAAGTGAGCGTCAACAGCACCCGTGTGACCGGCAGCCGTCGCCTGCTCGGCAACGACGTGTTCGACCTGACCCATGCCGAACGGGAGGGACGGCGCCAGCTGCGGCAGCTGGTCGCCTTCTTCCGCCGCTACGTGCCGGGGTTTGAGGCCGCCTACTGCGTGCAGAGCGGCACCCAGATTGGGGTTCGCGAGACCCGCCGCATCGTCGGCGACTACCGGTTGACGGCCGAAGACGTGTGCAAGGCGCGGCGTTTCGATGATGTGATCGCCCGCAACAGCTATCCGGTGGATGTGCACAACCCGCGCGGCATCGGTACGGAGCTGCGGCGGGTGCCGCCCGGCCAGGCCTACGACATCCCGTTGCGCTGCCTGCTGCCGCAGGGTGTGGAGGGCATACTGGTCGCCGGCCGCTGCATCTCCGGCAGCCACGAGGCGCATGCCTCCTACCGCGTGATGCCGGCGGCGATGGCCACCGGGCAGGCTGCGGGGGTCTGCGCCGCCTTGGCGGCGCAACGCGCCGCCACGCCCCGCACGGTACCGGCGGTCGAGGTCCAGCGCGAGCTGCTCCGCCAGGGCGCCGACCTGGGCCGAGTCGAGCACGGGCCCAAGGCCGCAGTGAGTGGTTGACGCATTCCCCGCCCTTGCGCATTCCAGCGGATGCTGGCACCGCTACCCGGCTGGCCTTAAACTGGCGAAAAGACAAAGCGAGGAGCGCACATGATTGGAACGGCACAGGTTACGCGGGGTCAGGTGGGGCAACTGTCCCTGTTCGAGGGTGTCGAGCTCGATGCCATTGAGGGGCTCGTCACGACCATGCCGGTCATGGAACTGGGCGAGGGGGAGATTCTGTTCAGGCCCGGCGAGCACAACGATTCGCTCTACCTGCTGCTCGAAGGCCATCTCGAGATCCACCTGGAATCACCGGATGGACCACCCATAACGGTACTGGGTCCCGGCGACAGCGTCGGCGAACTGTCGGTGATCGACAGCCTGGAGACCTCCGCCTATGTAACGGCCCAGAGCCCGTGTCGACTGGCGGTGATGGACCAGATGACGCTCTGGACCCTGATCAACGAGTCGGACGGCTTCGCCCGCAACATGCTCTACCTGGTCTCGCGCCGCGTGCGCTCCGACAACGAACGGACCATCGCCAGCCGACAGCGTCGGCGGCAGTGGGAACACTATTCGACCGTCGACGCCCTCTCCGGCCTGCACAATCGCCGCTGGATGGACGAGACCTTCGGTCGCCTGCTCGAGCGCGCCCGGCGCAACGCCGACCCGCTCAGTCTGATCAGGCTCGACGTGGATGACTTCAAGCAGTACAACGACAACGAAGGCCACGTGGCCGGCGATTACGCGCTAATGGCGGTGGCCAAGGTGTTGCGCAGTCAGCTGCGCCCGACCGACCACGCGATCCGCTACAGCGACGGGGAGTTCTGCGTGCTGCTGCCGCAAACCAACCGGGCCGCCGCGGCCGGGGTAGCCGAGCGCCTGCGCGATGCCATCGCAAAGGCGATCGTCCGCACCGAGGACGGAGAGGATCTGCCCCGCGTCACCGCCTCCCTGGGCGTGACCGAACTGCACGCTGATGACAGCGTCGCCGCCACGCTGGAACGGGCCAGTCGTGCCCTGGCTCAGGCGAAGCAGGGGGGGAGCGGGAGCGTTGCGGTGGTGGCCTGATTCCTCGGTTTCGGTGCGGTTCGCTCCCGACCGCACCCTTTCACAGAAAACGAGGACGGGCAAAGCGCAGCGTGCCCATCAACTCGTATCGATGGGCACGTCACTTCGCTCCTTTGCCCATCCTACATGCTGAAATGCGCGCCGACGATACCGTCGCCAGCATGATCGAACGCGCGGATCGTGCGCTGTATGAGGCCAAACAGGCGGGCCGCGATCGGGTGTCCGGGCTTTGATTTTTGATCGATCACTTCCCCACTTCCCGCGCCCCGAATCCCATGCGCAGGATCTCCCTATCCCCGGAGGCGTCGACGGTCTCCAGCTGCACCGGACGACGCCAGATGCGGTGCATGTATTCCATCACCTTCTGGGCGCTGGTGAGGTCGAGGCCGCGCTGGTCGACCTCGTGCAGATGCTGTAGCTCCAGGGTACCGTCGCTGCGCACATGGGTGACCACCACGCGGGGCGCACCGAAGTTGAATTTTTGGGCGAGAATGGTCTCGCGCAGCTCGTCGATGTCGAACTCGTCCACCACCACCCGGCCGTCGCGGCGACTGCTGTATTGGAACAGGTCGAGTTCGTGGGCCATCTCCTCGGTCAGGTGGTTGCGGATGAAGCTGAAGTCGTCGTCCTCCGCCATGATCGCCCGCGCCGTCTCCACCCCCTGCTCTTCCACGATCTTTTCCCATATCGAGAAGCCGAGGTGGTAGGGGTTGATGCCGAGCGCCACCTGCTGTTCGCCGGCGTAGGGGCGCACGACGTCGGAGTGGGTCTTGATCGCCTGCAGGTAGAGATCCTGTGACAGGAAGTCGGCCTCGCGCAGCAGGCGCGCGTGCCAGAAGGAGGCCCAGCCCTCGTTCATGATCTGGCAGGCAAAGACCGGATAGAAGTAGAACGACTCCTCACGCACCATCAGGAAGATGTCGCGCTCCCACCCCTCCAGTTCCGGTGCGTACTGGGCGAGGAACCAGAGCAGATCGCTTTCCGGGTGTGGCGGCAGCGCCGCCCGGCGCCGGCCCGGCACCACCTCCACCTCCGATTCACCTGCGAGCTGTTCGAAGCGGCGCTGAAAATCGCCCTTGCCCTCGCTCCGACTGGTTTCCTCGTACTCGGGAAAACGGGGACGCCGCAGTCCCTTGTGGATGTCGATGTGCTGCTCCAGGGCGAGGGCGGCGTCCAGCACCGCCTCGACCCGCTCCTGTCCGTGCGCCTCGATGGCATCGGCGATCAGGCCGGCGTGGGCCGCGGCCTGCTCGACGATGTGGTAGCCGACCTCCTCCTGGCTTCGCCGGAACAGCAGGTTGTTGTGGGAGAAGTCGGCATGACCGAGGACGTGGGCGATCACCAGGGTGTTCTCCTCGGTGGTGTTGGTGTCGGCCAGGTAGGCGCGCCCGGGGTTGCCGGGATAGACCACCTCGAAGATCTTGGAGGCCCCCATGCGGTGTTGGGCGAGCTGATAGATATAGCGCACCCCGAACGACCAGTGGGGCATGCGCACCGGCAGGCCGTAGACCGACACCTCCATCATGAAGGCGGGCGGCACCAGCTGGAAATCGACGGGGTAGTAGTCGAGCCCCAGACTCCGGCCCAGTGCTTCCAGGCGAGCGGCGTTTGCCTTGAGCTGTTCGTTCATGGCGGTTGTGTTCCGTTTGTACTTGGGTAACGGGCGATCAGACCTGGGCTTCTTCCTGCTCCGCGGCCTGGCGGCGGAAAAAGTGGCGGATCGCCGCCCACACGTGGCCCTCTTCCGCCAAAGGATAGGAGCCGACGCGATATCCCGCCGAGGTGAAGCGCTGAAACAGGCGCGAGGTCTCGGTCTGGTAGTCGGCCTGAATACTGCGCCCGGTTTCCAGATAGCCGACGAAGTTGGAGAGCTTGCACAGCTTTTCCAGGGCGATGCCGGCCGGTTCGCGGTCATCGGCGAAGTTCTCGCCATCGGAGGCGTAGAACAGATAGACGTTGTAGCGGGACGGGTCGTAGCGTTCGCCGATCACCTCCAGCGACTTGTTGAAGGCAGTGGAGGCGACCGTGCCCCCCTGGGCCCGGGCCTGGAAGAACTCCTCTTCCCGGAACTCCCAGGCGCGTACGGTATGGGCTACGAACACCGTCTCGATACGCTCGTACTGCCGGCGCAGCCCCTGCAGCGCCCAGAAGAAAAAGGTCTTGGCCAGCCGCCGCTCCTGCTCGGTCACCGAGGAGGAAACGTCCATGGCGAACACCACCACCGCCTGAGTCGACGGGCGGGGGCGACGTACCAGTTGCCGATAGCGCAAGTCCTCGTTGGTGAAGGTGGGTCCCTGCGGCTGTACCGCCCGCCGCTTGATCGACTCCTTCATGGACCGGCGACGGTCCAGGCGTGCGCGGGCGCCGCGCTTGTCCCAGCCCTCGCGGGTGTACTCGTCGTCGACGATGGCGGTGCTGCGGGGCTCGAGGTCAGGCAGTTCCAGCTCCTCCCAGAGCCAGTCCACCAACTCCTCCACCTTGAACTCCAGCACGAACTCCAGGCCACCCTCGCCGGAGCCGCTGCCGGTCTTGCCGTTGCCCTCGGCGGGGTTCTGGCCCTGGCGCAGGATGTCGCCGGGGTCCACTTTGCCCTGGCCAGCTCCCTTGCCCTGACGCGCCTTGGCCAGTTTGAAGCGGTGGTGTTCGAGGAAGCGCACCGGCACCTGTACCCGGCGCTCGTCACCGCCCGACATCACGTCCGCTTCGGCGGCGATATCCATGACGTGTTCGCGCACCGCCTGGCGCACCTTCTCGTTGTGGCGCAACCAGTCGCGGCTGCCCCGTGAGAACAGGTCGTACCAGCGGGTATCGGATCCGGTGGTCGAGGGCTGACGCTCGCTGTCGCTCATGCGGTTCGGTGCTCCATGTGAGTGGAAGGCACCCGGCCCGGGCGGCGGACCGGGGCGCCGGCTACTCCTGGGAGAGCAGCGTCGTCACGTAATTCAGGGCCTCCCGGGCCGAGTGGCGGTCGTAACCGTACTCGGCAATGAGGCGCTCCTCCACGGCGGAGATCTTCTGCTGCGCCTCCTCGTCGGGACGGGCGCTGGAGGTCACCAGCCGCAGCACGTCGCGCCGCTCCTCGAACAGGTACTGCTTGATCGCCTCGTGCAGGCGGGCGTGGCTGTCCAGGCTGAACTTCTCGCCGCGCTTGAAAGCCACCATCGCCTTGCGCACCACCTCCTGGCGGAAGCTGTTCTTGCCGGAGTCGGAGACGTGGATCTTCTCCTCCACCTGGCGCATGAAGCGCTCGTCAGGAGGCCGCCGCTCACTGGTGATCGGGTCCTCGACGTGGCGCTGATCGAGCGCCGCCTCCACCTCATCCAGGTATTTTTCCAACAGGGTCTGCGCCTCCTCCTCGAACGAGGCGAACAGCGCCTTGTGGACATCCTCCTTGACCCAGCGGTTGTAGAAGTCCTTGCGCGCGGTGACCAGGAAGTCCATCCATTGCCGTTTCTGCTTCGCCTCCATGCGCGCGTCGGACTCGATGGCGTCCTTTAGCGCCAACAGCACCTCCATGGAGGTGAGGCTGCTGACGTCCGAGCGGGTGATGGCGTTGGAGATGGCATTGATCACGAAACGCGGCGACACCCCGGTCAGCCCCTCGCCGGGGGTTTCGCGGTGGATGCGCTCCACCTCGGTGTCGGAGATCCCCTCCACCGCCTCGCCGGCGTACAGGCGTACCTTTTTGCTCAGATCGAGGTCCTCCCGTTCACCACGCTGCAGTCGGGTGAGGATGGAGAACACCGCCGTCAGCGGCAGGGCGTGCGGGTCCAGGTGCACCGCACGGAAGGCGGAGGCGTTGGCGATCAGCTTTTCGTAGATCCGCGCCTCTTCGCGGTAGGAGAGGGTATAGGGCACCTGCACGATCACCATGCGGTCGAGCAGTGCCTCGTTCTCCTTCTCCTGCACGAACTTGTTGAACTCCGCCAGATTGGTGTGGGCGAGGATGGTCTCGTCCAGGTAGATGAGCGGAAACCGCGCCACCTTGACGTTCTTTTCCTGGGTGAGGGTCAGCAGCAGGTAGAGAAACTCGCGCTTGACCTTCAGGATCTCGATCATCTCCAGCAGGCCGCGGCTGGCGGCGTAGACCGCTCCGGACCAGGACCAGGCGCGCGGATCGCCCTCGTCGCCGACCTCGGCCACCTTGGACAGGTCCACCGAGCCAACCAGATCGGCGATGTCGGCAGTGGTGGGGTCGTGGGGTGCATAAGTGCCCACCCCGAGGCGCGACGCCTCGGCCAGGAATACCCGCTCGACCGGTGCCTGCATGAAGTCGTCATCGAATTCCCGGTCCATGCGCGCGCGGCAGTAGGGGCAGAGCTCACCCTCGATGTCGACGCCATAGTTTTCGCGAAACTGGCCGCGCAGGCTATGCGGTACCAAATGCAGCGGCGACTCGTGAACCGGGCAGCCCTTGATGGCATAGATGGCACCCTCCTCGGTGTGGCTGTACTCCTCCAGCCCACGCTTGAGCAGGATCACCAAAGTCGATTTGCCGCCGGAGGGAGGTCCGAGCAGCAGCAGCAGGCGGCGGCCGACCTCGGAACCGGCGCTCGCCCCTTTGAAATAATCGACCACCCGCCCCAGGGCCGCATCGATACCGAACAGCTCGTTGGAGAAGAGTTGGGTCGGGGATTCGTCCGGCTCGCTGTCGTCGTCCCGCTCCTTGCGGTACCAGCGCAGCATATCCCAGATGTACTGATGGCTGGTCCGGGCGACAGTGGCCGGTTGCTCCGCCACCACCTGCTCCAGAAACTCCCGGAAAGACCCCTCCCAGTAGCGCCCCTTGTGCTCCCGGGTGAAGGCCGACAACGATTCAATAAAACGTGCACGTTCTTCGTATGGGATTTGTGCCATAGCGCTTCTCGGTTGTTGGAGGAAGTGCATCGGTCGCTCGACCTATCTCAAGGATAGACAAGGGTGGAGAGCAGAGGGCGTAGGGTTGTGGTGAGCGCAGCGAACCGCATCATCCCGCGGGCATTGGTGCAGGGGGTTGCACGGCGGCGCGGTTCGCTCCTCACCGCGCCCTATGTTGCGGCTATTCCCAGCGGAACAACCGCGCCCCCACCGCCAGGAAGAGCGCCGTCATGCCCGCCAGCACGGCGAGATCGGCAGCGATCGCGGCGAGGCCGGCACCGTCGAGCATGACGGCACGGGCGGCATTGAGGAGATGGGTGAGGGGGAACAGCAGGGCGATCTGCTGCACCAGCGGGTGGAGCCCCTCCAGGGAAAACCAGACACCGGAGAGAAACATCATCGGCCAGCTGATCATGTTGAGCAGTCCGCCGGCAAACTCCTCGCTGGCGCTGCGGGAGGCAATCACCAAACCGAGACTGATCACGCTCATGGCGCCGAGCGCGAACACCAGCAGCAGGTCCAGGTAGCTGCCCTCCATGGGAAAGCCGATGAACAGGTCCATGCCGACAAAGATGCCGCCACTGACCAGCAGGATCACCCAAAGCCGTGAAATGACCTGGGCGGCGAGGAATTCAAAGGCCGAGAGGGGGGTCGCCTTGAGCCGTTTCAGCACGCCGTTTTTGCGGTAGCGCACGATCACGTAGCCAACCCCGTACAAGGCGCTGAACATCATGTTCATGGCCAGCACCCCGGGCAGCAGCCAGTCCACGTAGCGCACCTCCCCGCCGGTGACTGGCTGGCGGCCCCAGTCGGCGGCCACACCGCTCAGCACCCGCTCGAGGATGTAGCCGCGAGGCGACGTCTCATTGACCCAGTAACGTTGGCTGGCGGTATCCAGCAGCAGATCGAGCTGGTGGCGCTCCACCTTGCGAACCGCGCTGTCGCGCTGGGTGACGGCGATGAAGTCGATGTACTCGACCTCGGCCAGCGGATTGGCGCCCTCGCCTATCAGGCCGACGTTGTAAAGGTTCAAGCGCTGTCCAGAGAAGGCGAAGGCGAAACCGGCGACGATGAGCACCGGAAACAGGATGTTCCAGGCGAGCGCCGAACGGTCGCGGAAGAACTCCCGATTACGGGCGGTGAACATCGCCCACAGCCGCCGCGCCCTCACGATTGGGTCTCCCGCCCGGTCAGTTCCAGGAACAGGTCGTCGAGGGTTCGCTCGCGGATCTGCAGGTTGGCCAACGGCACGCGATATTCCACCAGGCGGCGGATGGTGGCGTCCACGTCGGCGGTCAGGATTTCGACCGTGTCGCCGCAGTCCAGGATGGTCAGTTCCGGATCGGCCCGCCCGGCGGAAAAGTCGGACGCCGGCAGTTGCAGCACCACGTCGCTGAAGTGTTCGGCGAGCAGTGCCTTCGGGCTGCCGCGGGCGATAATGCGACCGTGATCCATGATCGCGATCTCGTCGCAGAGGTGGTAGGCCTCTTCCATGTAGTGGGTGGTCAGCAAAATGGTCTTGCCGCGGCCCTTGGCTTCGTTCACCAGCCGCCACAGATCCCGCCGAGCCTTTGGATCGAGACCGGTGGTGGGCTCGTCCAGGAACAGCACCTCCGGGTCGTTGACCAGGGCGATGGCGAACAGCAGGCGCTGGCGCTGGCCGCCGGAGAGACGGTGGGTGTCGCGATCGATGAACTCGCCAAGGCCGCAGCGCTCGATCAGTTCCGCCTGCGACAGGCTGCGCGGATAGAAACTGGCGAACAGCTCGAGCGCCTCGCGCACGGTCATGTGCTCCTGCAAGGCGGTGGACTGAAACATGATCCCCGCCTGGTCGCGGAACTGCGCACCGGCCGGCTCGCCCTTGTAGAGAATGCGGCCCCCGCTCGGCGACGTGATCCCTTCCAGCATTTCGACCGTGGTGGTCTTGCCTGCCCCGTTGGGGCCCAGCAGCCCGAAGCAGGTGCCCGCCGCCAGGGCGAAACTCACCCCGTCCACGGCGCGGACGGGGCCGAACTGTTTGACCAGGTCGCGCGCTTCGAGCAGTACGGGCAAGGGATTACCTTAACGATGGAGAAAGACGCAATTCTACCCGATCGAGGATCAGGAGCGGGGCCTGTCACGCCTTGAAACGTCGCGGCTTATCAGCAGGATGGACAGAATTTCACAGGATTAACAGGGGTGTCAGGGATGTGGTGGGTGCTTTGGCCCGCGTAAAAATCCTGTCCATCCTGAAACATCCTGTTAATCCTGTTGAATCCGCCCGGCGCCTACTTCGGCCAGGTAAAACGGAAGGTGGCGCCCCGCCCTTCGGAGTCGAGCACCACGCGACCGCCGCGGGATTCGACCAGTTTCTTGACCAGCGGCAGACCCATTCCGGTGCGGCCCTTGCTGTCGCGGGCATCGAGGAGCTGGAACATTTCGAAGATCCGTTTCTGATAGTCCGTCGGGATCCCCGGGCCGTCGTCGCTGACCGCGAACTCCCACCGTGCTCTCGACTCGCGACAGCTTACCGTCACCGATCCCTGCGAACGGTCGTGGTGGTCCAGGGCATTGCCGATGAGGTTGGCGAACACCTGCCGCAGCGCCAAGGCATCGGTCTCCAGGACCGGCAGCGCACCCTCGACCGTCACCGAAAACCCCTCTGGAATCGGGATTTCGGCGATCACCCCGGCAATCAGCTCGCCGACGTCGATCCGCTCCAGCCGCTCCGAAGGGGTGGCCTGCGTGTAGCTCAAAAGGGCCTCGATCAGGGCGTGCATGCGCTGGACGCGACCGCGCAGCAGTTCGAACAGCCGCCGTTGTTGCGCGTCCAGCCCGGTGAGCTCCGACTCCAGCACCGAGGCGAGGTGCGAGACCGCGCGCAGCGGTGCCTTCAGGTCATGCGCCATGACATAAAGCAGCTGTTCCAGCTCCATGTTGACCTTGGCCAGGTCTTCGCTCTGGCGCCACAAGGCCTGCTCCGCCCGGCGCCGACCGGTGATGTCTCGCACGACGATGAGCTGGGCCGGCTCGCCATCCCAGGTGGTACGGGCGGCGGTCACCTCCACCGACAAAGGGCTGCCGTCCTTGCACAACAGGGAGGTTTCGTACTGGGAGGGCACCGCCTGTTCGGCGTGCCGGCCGCGCATGAAGGCAGCGAGGCGACTTCGCTCGTCCGGGTGGACCAGCTGCAAGGCGGGGATGACCTTCACCTCCTCAAGGGCGTAGCCGAGCATCTGGGCGAAGCGGTGATTGATGAACAGGTGCCGGTTTTCGCGCCCGACCACGATTCCGTCGTTGGCGTTCTCGGCCAAGGCCTGCAGGTTGGCGTCACGCTCCAGGATGATCCGCTCCGCCTCGACCCGTTCGCTGATGTCCCGGGCGATGGAACAGAAATAATCACGGCCCTCGTAACAGAAGTGGGAACTGGTGACCTCCACTGGAAAGGTGGTGCCGTCCTTGCGCCGGTGCTCGCTCTTGAAGATCGCCCGCCCCTGATTCCGGATCTGCTCGATAGTTGGCGCCCTGGCAAACCCCGTGGCCACTTCGGGCACGGTCATCCGCAGCAGCTCTTCCCGGCTGTAGCCAAGCCGTTGGCAGGCCGAGTCGTTGACATGGATGAACCGCAGTTCGTCATCGATCCAGAAGATTGCATCACCGGCCTGCTCCACCGCCGTTTGGGTGAACTGCAACTTGCGGAGCGTTTCCTTGCGCCGACTGATGTCGTGGAAGAGGCCGAGCAACAGGTGCTGGCCGCCAATTTCCATCGGGGTAGCACTGATGTCGACGGGAACCCGGCTGCCATCCGCCCGCAGCACCTCCGCGTCTTCCACTGTCGCGACCCCGTCGGTGATATGGGCACGGAAATGTGCTGCATAGGTTTCCGCCAATTCCGGCGGATGCAGTTGCGTCTGCTGCATGCCGATGATCGCATCCCGCGGCCGGCCAATCAGCCGCTCCGCCGCCCGGTTGAGATCGACGATTCGGCCGCTGGCGGCATCGCCTATGAAAGCGGCATCGTTCAGGTTGTCCCACAGTAAGCGATACCGGGCTTCGGAGGCACGTAGCGCCTCGACCACCTGGTGGCGGTCGGTGACGTCGTGGTAAAGCCCCAGCACCAACTGTCGGCCGCCGAGGTTCAGGGGGGCGACGCTGATGTCTACCGGCACGGTGGAGCCGTCGGCGCGGAACACCTCGGCATCGTACTCGACCCCCCCATTCTCCACGTGTTGGGCACAGATCGCCTCGTACTCCGCCGCCTTCTCCGGCGGATAAAGCATCCGGTAGTGCTGGCCGATGATCTCGCCACGGCCGCGCCCCAGCAGCTCTTCGCCCCGGCGATTGGTTTCGATGATGACGCCGGAGTCGGCCTCGGCGATGAAGGCCGCGTCCTGGAGATTTTCCCACAGGTGTCGATAGCGCGCCTCGGACTCCTTGAGCGCCTGGACCATCGAGCGCCGCTCGGTAATGTTGCGGCCGGTGGCCACCACCGCGGTGACCACCCCGGCCTGGCTGACCGGACCGATGCGGACCGAATACCAGAGGATGCCCGCGTCACGACTGCCGCTGCGGACTTCCACATGCCCTGGTTGACCGGTGCGGAACACCGCCATCAGCTCGTCACGCGCCAGCTCCCGGTCATCCTCGAAAACGATATCCAGGATGCTGCCGTTCACGATCCGGTCGAAGTCAATACCGGGCGGTGCCCGATTGATGAAGGTGCAGCGCAGCCCCGGGTCGATGGTCATGACGTAGTCGGGCGCGTTCTCCACCAGCGAGCGCCAGCGCGCCTCCGACTCCGCCAGGGCCCGGGTGCGCTCCTCCACCCGCCGCTCGAGTTGTTCCCGGGTGCTCTGCAGCTCTTCCTCGAGCTGCTTTTGTCGGGTGATATCCACATGGGTACCGGTCACCCGCACGGGCTTGCCGTTACTGTCGAAGAAGGTGCGGCCGCGGCTCAGCACCCAAACCCAGTGCCCATCCTTGTGGCGCAGCCGGAATGCGCTCTCATAATGGGATGTGCGCCCCTCCATGTTGGCGCGCAGGTCCGCCGTGACCCGCTCCCGATCGTCCGGGTGCAGCCGCTGTTCCCACTCCTCGAGGGAGCAGCCAATCTCCTGCTCGCCATAACCGAGCATCCCCTTCCAGCGCGGTGAATAGTAGATGTGCCCGGTGACCGGATCCCAATCCCAGAGTCCATCGTTCGCCCCATTCAGGGCGAGTTGCAGGCGCTCTTCGGAGCAGCGCAGCGACTCTTCGGCCGCCCGGTGTTCATCGCTCTGGGTAGCCAGCTCCTCGGCGAGCATATTGAGGCCCACGATCACCGCGTCGAGAGCATCGCCACGGCCTGACGAGGTGCCGCGCACCTCCCGGTCGCCGGCGGCGAGGCGAACGAGCAGGTCGCGGATATGGTCGATGCGCGGATCCGCGGCGGCGGATGGGCCTTGAACGGGATCTACAGCTGACTTTTCAACCAAGCGAGCGCTTCCTCCAGGTCGGTGAACAGAGCCGCGGGGTAGGGCGGATGATTGAGGCCGAGAAAAAAGCTACCAATCAGGGAGGTTGCGGGTGAATCGGCCAGCAGCGCCGCCGCCTTCACGCTCGAGGTCAGCTGTGGGTCGGCGAAAACGTTGCGCGCCTCGCGGCTGACGGACACCAGCCCGCGCATGTCGTTCAGCACGGGGCGAGGTACCCCGTCGCACAGGCTGGTAACGGCCGCCAGGGCCTCCCGAGCATCCTCGACCTCATCGACCGCGCCGGGTCGAAGGATCCGCCAGATGATACCGTTTTCGTCCAGCCTGATTTCGCTGGTTCGCGTTTGCAGCTCCACGGACACGCCCTCTTACTCATGCACGTCCGTGAGCGTGTGTTGTTCAATGTTATTCCGTTGCGGGGATTTCAAGACATTCACGCCGAACGACGCGAGTGCAGCCAAGGCGAGATTGCCAGTCTGCGCCGTATGCAGATCTTACCCGCTCCCGTCGGGAGATCCAAAGGGGGGTATTGGGTTAACAGTTAAGGGTTAAGAGTGACGGGGGAGGGTTGGCTGACGTGAGGCGTGAGGCGCCACCTCTCACGTGTCACCCCTCACGCCCTCACGCCCTCACGCCCTCACGCCCTCACGCCTTAATAGTTGTACTCCGGCTCCCGCAACTTCGCGTGCGCCGCCGCCAGTCGCGCCACCGGTACCCGGGGCGAGGAGCAGGAGACGTAGGTCAGACCGATGTGGTGGCAGTGGCGGATGGAGGCCGGGTGGCCGCCGTGTTCGCCGCAGATCCCCACCTTCAGGTTGGGCTTGCGCTGGCGTCCGTCCTCCACGGCGATCTTCATCAGCTTCAGCACCCCGTTGTAGTCCAACGATTCGAACGGGTTGTCCTTGAGGATGCCGCTGGCGATGTACTGGGGCAGGAACTTGTTCTCCGCGTCCTCGCGCGAGAAGGAGAAGGTGGCCTGTGACAGGTCGTTGGTGCCGAAAGAGAAAAAGTCGGCGTACTCGGCCATGCGCTCGGCGCGCAGGGTGCCGCGCACCGTCTCCATCATGGTGCCGAACAGATACTCCAACTTGACGCTGTAGTGGTTCTCCACCTGGCGCTGTACGTCTTCGGTGTAGCCCTTGACGATCTTCAGCTCCTCGGGACTGATCACCTGCGGCACCATGATCTCCGGCACCACCTTGAGCCCCTCGCGCTGCAGCTCGGCGGCCGCCTCCAAAACGGCCTGGATCTGCATGCGGTAGATCTCGGGATAGGTGATACCGAGACGCACACCGCGGTGGCCGAGCATCGGGTTGACCTCGTACAGCACCCGCACCTTGTTCAGCATCTGCCGCTTCTTGGCGATGGCCTCGGCCACCAGTTCGGCGTTCAGCACGTCGAACGGCGCCGGCATGTCGGTGTGGCGGGAACCGGGGCGCAGCAGGCGCAGGCTGCCGACCAGTTCGTTCAGCCCCTGCATGTTGACCAGCAGGTGTTCCAGATGGCCCAGCTCGTCGAGCAGCTGCTGCTCGGTGGGCAGGAACTCGTGCATCGGCGGGTCGAGCAGGCGCACCGTCACCGGATGCGGCGACATCACCTTGAAGATCTCCTTGAAGTCGCCGCGCTGCATCGGTAGCAGTTTGTCGAGGGCATCGCGGCGCTGCTCCAGGGTGTCGGCCAGGATCATCTCCACCACCACCGGCAGCCGCTCCACCGCATTGAACATGCGCTCGGTGCGGCACAGGCCGATGCCGCGGGCACCGAACTCCACCGCCTTGCGCGCCGCCGCCGGGGTGTCGGCGTTGGCCATCACCTTCAGCCGGGCCACCTCGTCGGCCCAGCCGAGCAGCGTCTTCAGGTTGTCGGAAAATTCCGGGTCGACGGTCGGGATCTCGCCCATGTAGACATCACCGGTGGAGCCGTCGATGGTGATCACGTCGCCCTCCTGGAAGGAGGTCTCGCCCACCGCCGCCAGGCGAGCCTTGACGTTGACGTGGATGCCCTCGGCACCGGCGACGCAGGGTTTGCCCATGCCGCGAGCCACTACCGCCGCGTGGGACGTCTTGCCGCCACGGGAGGTGAGGATGCCCTGGGAGGCGAAGAAACCATGAATGTCCTCCGGCTTGGTCTCCTCGCGCACCAGGATCACCTTCTCGCCGCCGCGGCCGAGCAGTTCGGCACGGTCGGCATCGAACACCGCCTTGCCGGAGGCGGCGCCGGGGGAGGCAGCCAGGCCGGTCGCCACCGGGGTGGCCTTGTGCTGGGGGTCGAGTCGCGGGTGCAGCAGCTGCTCGAGCATGTCGGGCTCCACCCGCAGCAGCGCCTCCTCGCGGGAGATCAGCCCCTCGTTGACCATCTCCACCGAGGTGCGCACCTTGGCCGTGGCGTTCATCTTGCCGTTGCGGGTCTGCAGGCAGTAGAGCACGCCCTTTTCAATGGTGTATTCGAAATCCTGCACCTCGCGGTAGTGGGCTTCGAGCTTGTTGCGCAGTTCGGTGAGCTGCCGGTGCATCTCCGGCATCTCGTCGGCCATGGCCGCCACCGGCTTGGGTGTGCGGATGCCGGCCACCACATCCTCGCCCTGGGCGTTGACCAGGTACTCGCCGAACATGACGTTCTCGCCGGTGCCGGGGTCGCGGGTGAATCCGACGCCAGTGGCGCAGTCGTTGCCCATGTTGCCGAACACCATGGTGACCACGTTGACCGCCGTGCCGTTGGCCATGTCCGGCGTGATCTTGAACTCGCGCCGGTAATCCACCGCGCGCTTGCCCGACCAGGAGTTGAATACCGCCTTGATGGCCAGTTCCAGCTGCTGCAGCGGGTCGGACGGGAACGGCTTGCCGGTCTGCTCCTGCACCACCTCCAGGAACAGGCGCGAGATCTCCTTGAGGTGTTCGGTCTCGAGGCCGATATCCGCCTTCACCCCGGCCTGGCGTTTGATCGCCTCGAAGTGCTCGTCAAAGTGCTCGTCGGCAACGCCGAGCGCCACCTTGCCGAACAGCTGGATGAAGCGCCGGTAGGCGTCCCAGCCGAAACGCTCGTTGCCGGTCTGGCGGATGAGGCCGGCCAGCGTGTCCTCGTTGAGACCGAGGTTGAGAATGGTGTCCATCATCCCCGGCATCGACATGGCCGAGCCGGAACGCACTGATACCAGCAGCGGGTTGTCGGCGTTCCCGAAGCCCTTGCCGGTGGCCTCCTCCAGGCGGCGGGTGTGTTCGCGGACCTCGTCCAGCAACCCGTCGGGCAGCTGGCGCTGGGCATGATCGAGATAGGAGAGGCACGCCTCGGTGGTGATGACGTATCCCGGCGGCACATTGAGCCCGATCTGGGTCATCTCGCAGAGGTTGGCCCCCTTGCCGCCCAGCAGTTTCTTGTCCTTGCCATCGCCCTCGGTGAACGCGTAGACCCACTTTTTCGCTGCCATGATGAAACCCCTTCCCCGGTTATTGTTGGTGCCCGTTCCAGCGGTAATACGGTGAACTTAACTATAGGATGGCCCGTTGTTCAACATTGGGCCGGCGGATTGTCGCAGCGGACGGTTACTCGTCGGTGACCAAGGGGGGCTCCTGGCCGTAAACCGACCAGCTGTCCTCCGGGCTGCGCCCCGACGCCAGGGCTCCGGCAAGGCAGGGGCCGGTCGCGAGGTACCAGTCGGCCGGACCGACCGCCGGCAGCTCGCGGCGGATCGCCCGGGCCGGGGCCTCCCGTTCTTCGGTGTCCATCAGCCGGAATTCGAAGCGGTCCAGCGCGTCGTGCCACGCCCGGCAGAGATTGGCCAGGTAATGGCCACCGGTCTCCGTCAGCCAGAAAAGATAGAGGGTTTGCGGCATGTCGAGCGCGATGTAGTGCTCGATGAGGCTCTTGATCGGCGCAAAGCCGGTCCCTTCAGCAACCATGACCAGCGGCCGGGTGGATGACTCGTCCAGGGTGAACCTGCCGACCGGCCCTTCCACTTCGATGGCATCGGACAGCCGTGCGGTCGCGAAGAGGTGGCGGGTCAACGGGTCGTACTCTCCCGCATGGAGATGGAACTGCAACAGCATGCCGTTACAGGGACAACTCGCCACGGCGAGGGAGCGGGAGCCGATACCCGGCACCGACAACACCACCGACTGCCCGGCAAGAAACCGCAGGGTACGGGTCCGGGGCGTACGCAGTTGCAGCAGGAGGTAATCGCCGTGACGCTCCATGCCGGCGATGCGGGCGGTCAGTCGCTGCAGCGGGATGTCGCCGGGCCGCACCTCGTCCGCCTCGATGACCAGATCCGTCGCGGCATGGCTGCGGCACAGCAACACGACGCCCTGCGCCTTTTCGGCATCGGTGAGGACGTAATCGTGAAACTCGGCAGCCCCGAGCTGGCCGGAGACGACGCGCGCCTTGCACTCGCCGCAGGTGCCGCCGGCGCAGCCATACTGCAGGTCAATCCCGGAGCGGAGCGCCGCCTCGAGCAGGGTCTCCTGTGGCTCGGCCGAGAATTCGCGGCCGTCGGGCAGCAGCCGGACGGTGTGGCTCATGATTCGGCGGCGTCGTCCAGCCGTGCGCGCAGCCAGTGACCCACTTCGGCAGCCACCTGCCGACAGGCGGGGTCCTCGCTGAGCTGCAACTGGCCCAGGCGGGACGCCAGATCGTTGAGGATCCGCTCCATCCGGTTCGCCCGCGCCCGCTCCACCGACAACTCGGTATTGCGGCGACGCAGTTGGTTCTCGAGGGAGGCGCGGTCCGGGGTGACGGTGTCGCGCACCCGGCGCGAAAAGGCGGTGGCGCGGATGTCGCCGAGCCGCTCGAGCACGGGATCCGGCACTACCGCAAGCTGGGGGAAACGGGCGGCAATGGCGTCCATGTCCAGCATCCCCTCGAAGGTCTCCAGTTCACCCCGCTGGATCAGCTGTTGCAGTTGGCGGCGCCCGACCCCCAGCAGCCGGGCCGCCGCGGCCACCGTGATGTGACGGGCCATGCGCGTCTCGCCCTCCTTCACCGGCGGCCGCTTCGAGGCGACCGTCAAGGGGTCTCCGTCTCTGCGATCCACTTTTGCAGCGCCTCGACGATCTTCATCGCCTGGTCGCGGCTGGAAATGTTGAATTTGGATTTCTGCTGAAACACGCCGCCCCGCTTCTGGTAACGGCGGATGGTGTACTTCTCGGGCCCGTAATCGCTTTTGGCGCGGTCCCAGTCCTGGTAGCGAAACAGCACCGTTGCCCACGCCCCCTTGGAGAGGACCACCTTGTCGAGCTGCTTGGTAACCAGAACGCCTTCTTCGGTGTAATCGACCGAGAGTTCGTCGACCGTTTCGGCCATATGCTCTCCTTTGTCTAATCAGTGAATTTGCCGGGAAGCGTAACACGAATGGCGAACACCGCATCGAAAATCGCCGTGCCAACTTGATTCTTCAGAATCCTCTTATACGCTTATCGACACGGTGACCGTTACCACAACGCCCGGCCGGTGACAACAACGAGTCCAACCCGACACAAGCGTCACAACAGACATAATTCGAAGGAGAACTGAAATGAAACGGAAACTGCTTGCCGCCGCTGCACTGCTCGCCGTATCGACCGCTTCCCAGGCTTGGTGGGGCCCCGGTTGGGGCAACAACGGCTTTGGTGATGGCTACATGGATGGCGATGTCGGCTTCTCCATGAACTTCTCCGGACGTGGTCACGGCCGCGGCTATGGCAACGGCTACGGCTACAACGGCCCGTATGGCTACGCTCCTTACGGCTATGGCCCGTACGCCTACGGCCCGGCTGCCTACGGCCCGGCTGCCACGCCGTTCATGAACCCGGAGCAGATGCAGCAGCAGATGGAACAGCAGCGCAAGGCGATGGACGCCCAGCGCGATGCCGCGCTGAAATTCCAGGAAGAGCTGCGCGAACAGCGTCAGGCCGCCATGCAGGCCCAGCGCGAAGCCTTCGATCGTCAGCTGGTGATGATGCGCGGCACCAACAACAACACCCAAGCCAACAAGTAACTTCCCTTTCCTGATCCGTCGGGGATGCCCAGCCCATGCAGCGTTGCATGGGCTTTTTTTTGTCCAACTGGACCTGCCTACCTGAATAACACAGAATAGCGGCCGAACACGGAAGGGCGTAAACCAGCGGCAGGAGCGCCCCCGTCTCTCGAGCCGATAACATGTACAAAAATCACTGCCGCGTCGCCGCGTTCTGCTTTTCCGCTTCCGTGACACCGTCCCACGCCGATACCGCCCAGGTACTGCCACCGGGCAACCACCACCTCCGCTATCAGGTCATGACCGGTGGCGCGGACGAACGGTTCGATGCCGGCGGAGAGCGGCAATCGGTGGCCGCCTTCAACCAGGCCTCGCTGACCTCGGCCGGGCTGCCGATGTCGGTCGCCACCCTCTACCGCATCGCCCCCGGCGGCGAGCTGTCGTTCACGCGCCACGACCTCTATTGGGAGTACGGCATCACCGACTCTGTCAGCCTCGGCCTGTGGACCTACTATGCCGACCAGAGCTACCAGCGTGCCGGCGGCCTGACCCGGGGCGTGGGGTGGGGATCATTGCCTGCGTCACAACAGGCGTTGATCGAGGGTGCGGCCACCACCGCCTCCGCCGCCGCCATTGGGGATACGGTGGTCGGCCTCAAGCGGCGGGTGCTGGGTGAAAACGATTCACCGGCGCGCGCGGCCGTTGGCGTTGGGGTGCGCCTGCCCACCGGTCACGTGGCCGACCCGCGGGACGCGGGCGACCTTTCGATCGGCGACGGCCAGTACGACGTCGGGATCTGGACCTATTTCGACTGGGAGCCGAGCGAACGCTGGCTCATCAACCTGCACACCCGTCACGAGTACCAGCTGGCCGACGAACGCGACGCACTGGTTCCGACCGACCCGACGCGGGTCCTGTCCCGGGAGTTTCAGCCCGGGTTTTATCACTATGCGGAGATGTGGGCCCGTTACCGTATTCCCCGCGGCAGTCACGACTGGAGCCTGGAGCTGAAAGGGATCTATGAACGGCAGGATGCGCTCGAGACCCAGGCCTACGACCCGGCAAGCGGCCGTTTTGCGGGGGGCCTGGTGCCGGTTGCCGACAGCAACAGCAACCTGTTACGCCTGGAGCCCCAGATCCAGCTCAGCCTGTTTCCCCGAAAGGTCCCGCTCACGATAACGCTCCTGGGCGGAATTCCGATCAGCGGCCGTAATGCCTTCGCCACCGAATACATCGGGGTGCGCTTCGACGCCTACTGGTAAACGCCCCGGTTGGAACTGAGCGAAACGAGGTAGGCCTCCCATGTGATCTCCGGGCCCGTTTCGAAAGAGATCCTCTGCGCCTCCGCGTCTCTGCGCCGGATTTTTCCTGCACCACGGCCGGACTTCCGCCGAATTCAGGCGGCGTGCAGGCGCTCGCCGAGTTCGGGGATCGCGGCGCTTAACACATCCTCGATACGCTCGGCGAACTCGAACGTCATCTCTGCGCGCACGCTCTCCGGCAGGTTGGCCAGGTCGTTTTCGTTCTGCTTCGGCAGGATCACCCGCTTGATCCCGGCACGGTGGGCAGCGAGGACTTTCTCCTTGATCCCACCCACCGGCAGCACCAGGCCGGTGAGCGTGATCTCGCCGGTCATGGCGGTATCCGGACGCACCGCGTAGCCGGAGAACAGCGAGGCGACCGCGGCGGCCATGGTCACGCCGGCGGAGGGGCCGTCCTTGGGGATGGCGCCGGCGGGGACATGGATGTGCAGGCCGGCCTTCGGAGCCCCGATCTTGAGTTCGTCGCCATGGGAGATGATGTAGTTGCGCGCCGCTTTGGCCGACTCCTGCATAACCCCGCCCAGTTGGCCGGTGAGGTTCAGTCCCTCACCCTCGGGCAGGAGAATCGCCTCGATGTAAAGCACGTCGCCGCCACTTTCGGTCCAGGCCAGTCCGGTGGCGACCCCCGGCGGCAGCTGCTGGCGGGCCTGCTCCAGGAAGAAGCGCCGCGGGCCCAGCCAGTCGGCGAGATTGTCCGGGTTGATGTCGGCACCCGGCTTGCCCTCGGCGATCCGCAGTGCCACCTTGCGCGCCAGCCGGCCGAGTACGCGGGTGAGCCCACGCACCCCGGCCTCCCGGGTGTAGCGGCCGATGGTCGCGCTCAGCGTCTCATCATTCAGCTGAAACTGCTCCTCGGGAATGCCGGCCTGGGTACGCATCCGTTCGATCAGATAGCGTCTTGCGATCTGCTTCTTTTCCTCGTCCGAGTACCCGGAGAGGCGGATCACTTCCATCCGATCCAGTAGCGGGCTGGGTATGGTGTCGAGGGTGTTGGCGGTGGTGATGAAAAGTACCTTGGAGAGGTCGAACGGCAGGTCCAGGTAATTGTCCCGAAACTCGAAATTCTGCGCCGGGTCGAGCACCTCCAGCAGGGCCGAAGCGGGGTCGTCGCGGAAGTCACGACCCAGCTTGTCCACCTCGTCCAGCATCAGCAGCGGGTTCTTCACCCCGGCGCGGCGGATCGCCTGGAGGATCCGCCCCGGCATGGCCCCGATGTAGGTGCGGCGGTGACCGCGCAGCTCCGCCTCGTCGTGCATGCCGCCGAGGGAGAAACGCTCGAAATGGCGGCCCAGGGCGCGGGCGATGGACTGCCCCAGCGAGGTCTTGCCGACCCCCGGCGGGCCGACGAAGCAGAGGATCGGGGCCTGCGCCTCCGGGTTGAGTTTCAGCACGGCCAGGTGTTCGAGGATGCGCTCCTTGATGTCCTCCAGGTCGTAGTGATCCTCATCCAGGATCCGCCGCGCCCGCGACAGATCCAGATTGTCGTCCGTCATCCGTCGCCACGGCAGTTCCATGATGAGTTCCAGGTGCGAACGCGCAACCTGGTGCTCCGGCGATGCCCCCGGGATCCGTTCCAGCCGTTTGAGCTCCCGTTCCGCCTCTTCACGGACCGGAGCCGGCAGATCCATTTCGTCCACCCGCCCCCGCAGCTGATTGACCTCGGAACCTTCCGGCTCATCTTCGCCGAGTTCCTCCTGAATCGCGCGCAGCTGCTGACGCAACAGGTATTCACGCTGCTGGCGGCCCATCTGCGAAGCCGCCTCGCCCGCGATCTCCTGACGCAGTTCGGCGATCTGGAGCTCATGAGTGAGATAGTTGAGCAAAAGCCGCATCGACTCGACATAGGATCCGGTCTCCAGCAGCCGTTGGGCCTGCTCCTTGTCCAGATCGAGCATCGAGGCGAGCAGATAGACCAGGTGCATCGGTTCGCCGGAGAGCTGCCGCGCCAGCAACCGCACGTCATACTCCTGCATCGCCTGGGTCAAGCTCTGATAGCGAACCGCCAGATTGACCAGTTCCCGCCGCATGGCCTCGGCGGAGGCGGTGGTTTCAATGGTGGTCGGCAACGGCTCGATCTCCGCACGCAGATAGGGCTCGGTCTGCGACACCGACATCAGGCGGACCCGCTCGACCCCCTGCAGGATCACCTCGATGGTCTCCTCCGAGCGGGCCATCTGGCGGATGATTGCCCGTGTTCCGGTGGAGTAGAGATCACGCCCGGTCGGCGCGTCTTCGGTGGGGTCCAGCTGTGCCGATACCACGATCTGTTTCTCGCGCTCGGCCAGCGCCTCTTCCAGTGCCTTCAACGAGGCCGATCGGCCGGCCGAAAACGGCGCCAGCACGTAGGGAAACAGAGGGGTGTTGCGCAGGGGAAAGACCGGCAGCGAGCGCTGATCGGAGGCTGCGTTCATGGGGCGCCCTCTTTGGTAATCAGATGGACAAGGAACATGCCGCGGCGGTAGGTCACTTCGAGGGCTGCGCCCTCGACCGGCTCCGGCAATTCGATCAGCCGCTCGAAGCGGCTGTAGGCGATCTCCATCGTGTGCGACCGACAGCCCTCCACCAGGTCCAGATCGGCACGGCTGCCGCGCAGCAGCAGCCAGCGTCCGGAGAGGGTCACACTGACCTGCTCCTCGTCCACGCCGGCAAGCTCGAACTTCACCAACCAGCCGTGGGCACTGCGGTGGACGTCCGCCAGCGGCCGCCAGCGCAGCGAGCCGCATGCCGGCGCACGGTAGAGACGGCGGGTGAGGGCAAACAGCTCGTCGGATCGCGCCATGGAAGCCCCGGGCGGAAATCGATTTACTGTGAGCTTAGCCCGCACCGAACCTCTCGGGGTGATGGGCACGTCGCTGCGCTCCTTTGCCCATCCTACGGGATCAGGATCCGTAGGGTGTGGTGACGACTGCATGGATGCAGGAGGTAGAGCAACGCAGGGAGCAGTTGCCGAGGAACGAACCGCACCGACTGCCTACGGCAACTCCAGTCGAAAAAGGCCGGCGAGGGTGGCGCGGATCTCGTTGATGGAGAGGTGCTCCGGAAAGGCCGGATCATCCCAATAAATGCAACTCATGCGATAGGCCTGGGGCTGACGGTCCGAGCCCAGGAACAGCTCCGTGGTCATCTCCGCGGCCATCGGGCTGCTGTCGTCACCGAACACGCCGCTGAAGGCGGCACCGGCCAAGCGGACCGATGACGGTCGGCTGACCATCCAGATGTTCCGGGAGACGCGGGTGACGAGGAAGGTATCCGGCTGCAAGGTGAACGCCTGTGCCGTGCGCTCGCGCAATTCCAGCTTGCAGTGGGGGTAATAGCGGTTGACGGCGCCATAGCGCATAACCTCGCCCTTCTGGATGTAGACGCTGACCCGCTCCGGTGGAATGACCAGCGGTTGCTCGAGGATCAAGCGGGAACCCGCCGGGACGGTGAAATAGGGCGAATCGGGTGAAGTCGGCGTGCCCGCACAACCACCCAGCAGCAGTACCAACACCGTGATCCATAGCCGTCGCATGATCTCTCCTCCGGTTGCGCTCGAAGGCGGCAGCTTCACCGTCCAGAATTGGGCTTATGATAGAGCGAAGAGCGCCCGTCGTGACTGACACCTCCTTGGCCCCCCGTCGTGAACCGCCTCGTTGCCGCTACCGCTGAACTTCGCGATGCGGTGGCGGGCTTGCCATTCGGTCCCCCGGTCGCCTGCGCCTACCGGCCGCTGGACTACGCCTGGGAGGCGCACTGCGCGTTCCTGGAGCGTTACGGGCAACCGCCGAAACGGGTGGTGTTGGTCGGCTTGAATCCCGGTCCGTTCGGGATGGTGCAGACCGGTGTTCCGTTCGGGGATCCGACCTGGGTGCGCGACTTTCTAGGTATCGAAGCCCCGGTGCGACGGCCGCCCTGCGAACACCCCAAGCGCCCGGTGCTCGGCTTCGCCAGCCGCCGCCACGAAGGCAGCGGCTGCCGGTTTTGGGAGTGGGTCGCCTCGCGCTTCGGCAGCCCCGATCGATTTTTTGCCGAGTTCTTCATCCTGAACTGGTGCCCCATCGCCTTTGTCGATGGCGCCGGTCGCAATCTGACTCCCGACAAACTGGCCCCGGCAGATCGGGCGACGCTGTATCCCGTCTGCGACCTCGGGCTGCGCTCGGCGGTGACAGTGTTGCGGCCGGAATTTGTGTTCGGGCTCGGTCGTCTGGCGTGGCAGCGCTGCCTGGCGCTGTTTGCCGGCGAGCCCCTCCGGCTGGGCACCCTGCCCCACCCGAGCCCGGCCAATCCGGCCGCCCGTGGCTGGTCCACCGAGGTCGACGCCATCCTTGCCGGCTATGGATTGGTGCCCCCCTCCGCCGGCTACACTCAGACCAACCCTACCGACCACCCCCCGCCATGATTCCACTCCGCGACGACAACCCGACCCGGCGCACCGCATTCATCACGGTCGGCATCATTGTCGCCTGTACGCTGGTGTTCCTCTGGCAGGTCTCGCATCCGGCCCGGCTACAGCAAGCCCTGGTCTACAGCTTCGGTTTTATCCCGGCGACCCTCTTTGCCGGCCAGGAGTTGCCGCCGGAACTGCAGGTCATCCCGGCGGAAATGACCGTCTTCTCCGCCATGTTCCTGCACGGCGGACTGCTGCACCTGGCAGGCAACATGCTGTACCTGTGGATCTTCGGCAACAACGTGGAAGACGCGATGGGGCACGTGCGGTTCGTGTTTTTCTATCTGATCTGCGGTGTCGCCGCCGCGATGACCCAAGCGGTCATGAACCCCGATGCGGTGCTGCCGATGATCGGCGCCAGCGGGGCGGTGGCGGGAGTGCTCGGCGCCTACCTGCTGCTGCATCCGCGGGCCCGGGTGCTGGTGGTGATCCCGATCTTCATCTACCCATACCTGCTGCATCTGCCGGCCGGGATCGTGCTCGGCATCTGGTTCCTGTTGCAGTTTTTGAGTTCGCTGGGCGCCGATCCGAACGAACCCGGCGTGGCATGGTTTGCCCATGTCGGCGGCTTCGTCGCGGGCGTTTTGCTGATCCCGCTGTTCAAGGAGCGTGGGGTAGCGCTGTTCGGCCGGGCGCGCAGCTGAGCCCGCAACTCGGGGGAGCTTCGCCTCAGACGACGGCGGAAAAGAAAGTGCCCTTGGGACTGACAAACCGAATCGTGCAAAACTCGACACCCACCCAATAGACCCGCGTCAGCCCCCACTGCCGGCTCTGGTTGACCACACGCGCCACCGAACTCATCGCATCCCCGTCGATCTTGATGACCCGATCCTTTTCCAGGGCCACCCGGGTCTGAAACTGCATGCCATTGGGCGAAAGGTTTCGGATCTGCCCGTGATGGGCGACCTCCTGGGGCCAGCGGGTATAGAAGGCGATATCGCCGCCATGGGCCAGCCGCTGTGCGCCGCGCCGGCAGCCCTGCGGCAGCTGCAGTTTCGGGGCAACGAAAAGCGGGCTTGCGCAGGCGGAACAGTTGCCGCTGCGTTGATGAATCGCCCCGGCAAGGTGGGGCGTACCGCAGAACAGACAACGGTCGGCCGAAGCTTCACGGTAGCGGCTTTCATCGGCGGCGGAAGCCGAATCGATGTTCGGCTGCCGCAGGCGCAGGTCGTATTCGGCCCGCTTTTGCGGATCGCTCAAAACCGCATAGGCCTCATTGATCAATGCGGCCTGCTCGTGATCCCCTCCTCGATCGGGATGCTGTCCCGATTTCTGCATCAAGGCGCGATAACTGGAACGAATCACCGCCAATGGCGCATCGGATTGCACGTGCAATAGCCGATAGTAATCTTTGGTATTTTGCATTTTTATTTATCGTAATTATAAGCTTGGACACATCCGTGTCTCTAAAAATTTTGTGACGACTCGCCCCCTCCGTCATTCCCGCGCAGGCGGTAATCCAGGGAACGGTCACTGGATCCCCGCCTTCGCGGGGAAGACGGATGCCTCGTGTCGGCGCGGGACATCGAGAGCGTACCCAAGCGAGCAGTTACAAAATTTTTTCTAAGGGCCAAGTATAAAATCACGGCCGATCGCGCGAAACCTTCCCCAATGGATAGGCCGCCAACCGCGACAGGCGCCCCGGTTACGGCGGGATTGCGGGCTGTTTTTGTGACCGGCATCAACTCCCCTGCTGTCCGTATGAATGAAGATAGGTCTGCGCCTGCTTCCATTCGATTTCCCATCTCAAGACGGCAAGAGTATTCCTGCCGTCTTCTTTTTTTTTCAGAGCGGCTGCACGTCCAGCACCTCCCAGCGGATTTCGCCGTCGTCGATGCGATAGCGCAGCAACAGCTTGCCGGCGTTGTGGCCATCCTCGAACCCGGCCATGACCCAGCGGTCGCTGAGGATGCGGATTTGGGCGGGGTCATAGAAACCCATTTTCCCGCCAAGACTCGGTTCCACCGGGATCAGTTCCGGGTGGGTCATCAAGTCGTTGCGCAGGGCGGCTATCGCATGTTCGCCAAGCCGGTCCTGAAGCCTGCGCCGCTCCGGGGGCGAGAGCAATTCTTGCCCACCCGCCGGCGGGGGGGCCGACGAGAGGCGTTCACGCAAGCCGGCGACTTCGGTGCGGGCGTCGGCGAGCGCCGCCTCCAGCCGGGCGTTGCGTTCGGCCAGCCGCGCCGAGATCACTGCCAGGGCAAACAGCAGCACTATAGCCAGCAGGCGGAACAGCTGCCTTTTTTTCATCCGGACATCGGCGGCTGGCGGCACCGGCGGCAATGGCCGCCGGTGCGCGGAGCAGAATCAGTGGGCACGGGCCCGGCGTCGATTGACCACACTGTACGCGAACTTCGCGATCGCGCCGGCTACGAACTCCGGCTCCTGGCGACCGGTCTCCGGCTGGCCGCTCCAGTCGGGGTCGGTGTGCCGTTCGAACTCCGGTTGGATGTCCTGGCGCTGATGCATGCGCGCCAGGTGGCTCTCCATGGGTGCCTGGAACACACTGTCGACCGCACCGGGGGAGATGCCGAGAAAGGCGGCAATTTCGTCGTCGCTCTGGTGCGCCTCCTCGCGCAGCACCAGCACGTAGGCGGACTCCACCAGCGCGGGCAAAATGGCCTGGTCGCGGTGGCGGACCATTTCGGTCGGGCCGCCCATCTCGTCGATGGCCGTTTCCACGATCGCCATTACGCGCGCGTCGATCGCCTCCACTGTTGGCTCCTGTGCCATGTCGCACCTCCATTGCGTCCCTCGTATCCGAAGTATAAGCCCCGCTCATCCGCCGACGGCGATCAGCACAAAGCCGGTGAAATAGACCAGCAGCACCAGCACGCTCTCGAAACCGATTCGGGCAAAGCCGGCCGGCTCCCGGCGCAGCAGGCCGAGCAACAGAATCCCGGTCAGCAGGATGGTCAGGGCGACGATGAAAATCTGCTCGTTGGTAATGGCGTGGTAGATGGAGCCGTCCCGGTAGGCGATGTCGGAGAATGCCAAAAACAGTACGTCGAAGCTGTTACCGCCGATGATCACGCCGACCGCCAGAGTGAGGGCACCCTGGCGCACCGCGGCGACGGCGGTGACCAACTCCGGCAACGAGGTGGCCACCGCGGTGAACAAGCCGCCCACCAGGCTTTCGGAAAGCCCGGTGCGCTCGACCAGCGCCATGCCGGTGTGGGCGACCAGGTAGCCGGTGGCGGCGAGGATGAGCGCCAGCAGCGTGAACTGAAGCCAGAGTGTGGCAAGGGGCGGGGCCCGGTCGGGTTGGGTATGCGGTTCGTCCTCGCGGGTTTCGTGGGTGTGCATCGGGCGCCACAACGGTGCGGCCCGGGCGCTGGCGACCAGTCGGGTGCCAGCGATATAGGCGCCCAGCAGCAGCAACGAGGCCGGGTGGATCGCCAGCAGGGTCACGTCGGGGCCGGCGGCGGCGAGGATCGGAATCGAAAGCAGGGTGATCAGCAGTGCCCCCTGGAGCAGGTTTTCGATGGAGGCGGCGGCGTGCTCCAGGTTGGCACGGCGGTAGGCGAAGTCGGCGATGGCCAGGAAGGTGGTCTGTGCCGCGATGCCGCCGATGGCGTTACTGACCGCCAGTTCGGGATACCCGTTGTAGGCAGAGGTGGCCGAGGTCATGATCCCGGAGAGGGAGGTGCTGCCGCCGAGCAGCACCGCGCCGAAGATCGCCTCACCGAATCCGGTGAGGTCGGCCAGGGCGTCACTGACCCGCGTCAGGCGAACGCCGGCTATGGTGATGATTACCGCGGCAGCGATGAAGAGGGCGACGACGGCCCACAGCGGCCAATCGGAGAGGGAGATCAGGTTCATGAACAGCAACGATAGTGCATCCGCGGTCGCCCTCGTGCCCGCGGCCGAGTCCGACGTTTTGCTGGTGCATGCCTGATCACCCGAACTGGCGAAGCCCGTCAACTCCGTATCGATGGACAAAGCGCAGCGTGCCTATCAGCTCCGCATCGATGGGCACGTCGCTTCGCTCCTTTGCCCATCCTACCGGCTCGGCTGGCGGCGCCCCCACCGGCAGCTTCATGCCCATTCGTCTACGCTTGCCGATAGCGTGAACATCCCGCGGCCGCGGGTGGAGCGCCTCGCTGGTGCCGCGTCAAGGAGGGGAGGATGGAGCAGGGGTTTCTCGCCAGGTCCGACGTTGACGTACTAATCCGCCAGTTGATGGAGGCGGGCTATCAGGTCTGGGGCCCGACGCCACGGGCCGGGGCAGTGGTATACGACGAAATCGTGTCCACCGACGACATGCCGGTCGGCATGAAGAGCGTCCAGACACCGGGACGCTACCGGCTGGAGCCGAGCGGCAACGAACGGCTGTTCGATTACGTCAACGGCCACGAGTCACTGAAGCGGTTCACCTTCGCCGCCGAGGAGACACTCTGGACCTATTCCGCCGACGGCAGCTTCCGGCCGACCCTGCCGGAGGCGCCACGCAAGGCGATCATCGGTCCAAGGGCCTGCGACATCGCCGGCATGCAGGTGCAGGACCGCACCTTCATACAGGGTCGCCACGCCGCCTTTACCGATCCGTATTACGAGCGGCGCCGCAACAACCTGTTCCTGGTGGCGGTGAACTGCACCCGTTGCGCCGAGACCTGTTTCTGCGCCTCCCAGGGCACCGGCCCCAAGGTCAAACAGGACTTCGACATCGCCCTGACGGAACTGGATGACGGGCTGCTGGTGGAAGCGGGCAGCGATGCCGGACGGGCCATCGTCGACAAACTGCCCCTGGCCGCGACGGACGATGCACGGCGGACCGAGGCCGACGAGGCCATCGCCGCGTGCGCGGCGGCGCAGACCCGCCGCATCGACAACAACGGCATCTACGAGCTGCTGTTCGACAACCTCGAACACCCCCGCTGGGACGACGTCGCCGCCCGCTGCCTCTCCTGCGCCAATTGCGTGATGGTCTGCCCCACCTGCTTCTGTCACCGCGAGGGCGAGGTGGCGGCGGTGGACGGCCAGAGCAGTCAGCACGTGCGGCAGTGGGATGCCTGCTTCACCACCGAACACGGCTCGGTCCACGGCGGGGTGCTGCGCCCCGAGGTGCGCCAGCGCTATCGGCAGTGGCTCACCCACAAGCTCGGCTCCTGGTGGAAGCAGTTCGATGTCTCCGGCTGTGTCGGCTGCGGACGCTGCATCACCTGGTGCCCCACCGGGATCGACCTGACCGAAGAGGTGGCCGCCATTCGAGCCAATCCGGGAGCGACAAGGACATGAGTGCACTGCCGAAGCACAACCCCTATCTGCCGATGGTTGCGGAGGTGACCGACAACATCCCGGAAGGACCGGACATTGTCACGTTGCGGCTGCGGCTCACCGACCCGGCCCAGCGCAAGGCCTACCGTTTCGCCCCCGGCCAGTTCAACATGCTGGCGCTCGGCGGCGTCGGCGAGGTCCCCATCTCTATCTCCTCCGACCCGGACGACACCAGCTTCATCGACCATACCGTTCGTGCCGTGGGCCGGGTGACCGAACCGATGGTCAGGCTCCAGCCGGGCCAGATCTTGGGCATGCGCGGTCCCTACGGCACCGGCTGGCCGATGGAGCAGGCCAAGGGCCGCAACATCCTGGTGATCACCGGTGGGCTCGGTTGCGCCCCCACCGCCTCTGTGATCGGCTACGCCCACGTGCGGCGCCAGGAGTACGGCAAGATCACGGTTTGCCACGGCGTGCGCAAGCCGGAGGACCTCATCTACAACGACCGCTTCGATGCCTGGTGCAACGCCGAACAGACGGTCTGCATGTTCGCCTCCCAGGAGGGCGGACCCGGCTGGAAGGGGCGCACCGGGCTGGTCACGCAACTGCTGGATGATCTGGAGCCGGACGCCATCGACGGCATGACCATGATGTGCGGCCCGGAACCGATGATGCGCGCGGTCGCCGAAGAGCTGCTGAACCGCGGCCGCCCCATCGAGGACATCTACGTCTCCATGGAGCGCAGCATGCAGTGCGGGCTCGGTCACTGTGGGCACTGCCAGTATGGACCCGACTTCATCTGCAAGGACGGGCCGGTGTTCCCGTACGGGCAAGTGCGTCATCTGATGTCGGTCAAGGGGTTCTAGCCATGGGCAAACCGCGGGTATCCGTCCACAAGTTCTCCTCCTGCGACGGCTGCCAGCTCCAGTTCCTGACCATGGAAGAGGAGCTGCTGCAGCTGGCCGAGCGGATCGAGATCGCCTTTTTCGCCGAGGCCACCAGCCACCAGGACACCAACCGCTGGGATGTCTCCTTCGTCGAGGGCTCGGTCTCCACGCCCCACGAGGTCAAGCGGATCAAGGAGATCCGGGACAACAGCGACGTGCTGGTCTCCATCGGCGCCTGCGGCATGGCCGGAGGCATCCAGGCGCTGCGCAATTGGGGCGATCTCGACTACTACCTCAATAATTTCTACTCCAACCCGGAGTGGCTCGACTCGCTGCCCACTTCGACCCCGTTTTCCGAGCACGTCAATGTCGATTACGAGCTGGCCGGTTGTCCGCCGGACCAGGGGCAGTTGAAGTATGTGGTCACCAGCCTGCTGGCCGGGGCGCAGCCGCGCATCCCCGGCGAGGCCGTCTGCCTCAAGTGCAAGCGCGACGGCAACGTCTGCGTGCTGGTGGCCCAGGACCAGCCCTGCATGGGCCCGATCACCCGCACCGGCTGCGGCGCCCTCTGCCCCCACCAGGAGCGCGACTGCTACGGCTGTTTCGGCCCCCAGGCCGGCCCCAACATCGACGCCATGGGCCGCCGCTTCATGGGGGCGGGGCTGGCGCCGGGCGACGTGGTGCACCGGCTGCGCTTCATCTACAGCTGGGACCCGACCATCCGCGGTGCGTCGGAGAAGTGGCAGGCGGAAGGCGACAAATTCACGCCGCTGCCGTGAAAAGGGTGAAAACCACGGAGAGCACAGCGAACGCGCGTGCCCTGTGGCCGGATTGATCAACCTGTAAAGGTCTTGCCATGGCCGACAAGCGCATTGAAGTGCCGATCCTGACTCGCGTCGAAGGCGAGGGGGCGCTGCACCTGACGCTGGAGAATGACCAGATCACCGATCTGCGGCTGCGCATCTTCGAGCCGCCGCGCTTCTTCGAGACCTTCCTGCAGCAGCGCGACTGGCGCGAGGTGCCGGACATCGTCTCGCGCATCTGCGGGATCTGTCCGGTGGCCTATCAGATGAGCGCCTCGCAGGCGATCGAAAGGGCCTTTGGCGTGGAGACCACGCCCGAGATCAAGGCACTGAAGCGGTTCTACTACTGCGGCGAGTGGATCGAGAGCCATGCCCTGCACATCCACCTGCTCGCCGCCCCCGATTTCCTCGGTTACCCGGACGCGATCCAGATGGCCGCGGACCACCCGGCCGCGGTCAGGCGCGGCATGCACCTGCAGGGGCTCGGCAACGATATCATCGCCATGTTCGGCGGCCGCCCGGTCAACCCGGTCGGCGTCCTCCCCGGCGGCTTTTTTCGCGCCCCCTCCAAGCGCGAGGTGCGGGCGATGCTGGAGCGGCTGCAGAAGGCGCTGCCGGAGGCGGAGGCGATGGTACGCTGGACCGCCACCCTGCCCTTCCCGGAGGTCCGGCGCGACGACCTGTGGGTATCGCTACGTCCGGACCACGAGTACCCCATGGCCGAGGGGCCGATCTACGCCAGTTCGGGGCTCTCCATCGATACCGCCGACTTCGAGCAGCACTACCGGGAGTTCCAGGTCCCCCACTCCACCGCCCTGCATTCGCTGCTGGACGGCAAGCCCTACTGGACCGGTCCGCAGCCGCGGCTCAACAACAATCTCGATCGCTTGCCGCGGGAGAGCGAGTGGCTCATCGCCGAGACCGGCATCGACTGGCCGAGCAGCAACCCGTTCCACAGCATCGTCGCCCGCGGCATCGAACTGCACGTGGCGATCGTCGAGGCGATCCGGATCCTCGAAAACTACGGCACCCCGCCCAAGCCGCATGTCGATATCACACCAAGGGCCGGCACCGGCGCCGGCTGCACCGAGGCGCCGCGCGGCATCCTCTGGCACCGCTACGAACTGGACGATCGCGGCAAGGTGCTCAAGGCCACCATCGCACCGCCCACCAGCCAGAACCAGGCCTACATCGAGGCCGACCTGCGGCAGACAGTGATGGACAACCTGCACCTGGACGACGACCAACTCCGCCAGCGGCTGGAAGCCGACATCCGCAACTACGACCCGTGCATCTCCTGCTCGACGCACTTTCTGAAGCTCACCGTGGAACGGCGCTAAAGCACGGGAATGTAGGATGGGCAAAGGAGCGAAGCGACGTGCCCATCAATGACGAAACCCCGATGGGCACGCTGCGCTTTGCCCATCCTACCTGCTGGACAAAGCACCTGTGGGAGCGCCGTCCCCGGCGCGATTCCGGCGTAACCGGTGGCGCTTTGCGCCACATCGCGACGGGGACGCCGCTCCCACAGGCCGTAGGGTGTGGTGAGCCCGCGAACCGCACCGGGCGGTTGATGCGGTTCGTTCCTCACCGCATCCTACGACCTTCGCCGAACGTCCGAAAAATCCTGTAGGAACGCCGTCCCGGCCATCAGGTGGTCTTCACCAAACACCGCAGCAGCTCCGCTACGCTCCAGGCCTGGGCGATGCAACCGCGCGGGGCGTAAGGCGGCTCGGCGTCGAAGACCTCGCTGACACTGCCGGTGCCGGCCTCGCGGATGTGTTCGCACAGGCCGTCGAGAAACCGCCGGGCACACTCGGCGTAGGCACGGAGCGCCCGCCGTCGCGCCCTTGGCCAAGCCCTCGAAATAGCCCGCGGTGTCCGCATTAATGCGGAGAGGCAAGGCAGCGCTTTGCTTCTAAACTCTCGTCGAGCCAGCCCCTACGGAAAGGGAGGTGCCGTGATGAAGCATTGGATGGTGGCGATCTTGAGTGCGTTTGCCCTCGGAGCGGCCGGTTGTGCGTACGACGGCTTCGAAGAAGGCCGGGTCGAGCCGTATCAGGAGCCGGCCCGGGCACCGAATGAAATCATTACGCCGGACCCCCGGGTCATCGAGCCGGGCACCGAGCGAGGGGTGGTCCGGCCAGGGGAGTTCCAATAGGGTGCGGCGCACCGGGAGCTCGGCCGGGACTTCGGCAGCCAGGCTGGCCCCGCTGCTCCTGGCGGCAAGCCTGGCCGTTTCGGCAGAAACCCCGGTGCCCAACCTCTCCCAGTCGATGCAGGCCAGTGCACTGATCGGCCGCTCGGTGGAGAACCGTGAAGGCGACAATCTGGGCACCATCGCTGACCTCATCGTCAACCGGTTCGGACAGGTCGACTATGCCGTGCTCCACGTGGGCGGTCTGGTCGGTCCATCCGACCGGCTGATCCCGTTCAATCTTCTGCAGTTCGGGATCGGTGAGACCGGGGTGGTGCTGGACTCGAACTACCGGGAGCTGAACGAGTTCGCCTCGTTTGCCGAGGTGCTGATCGAGGAGGGGGGCGTGGGCGGCGAGCTGAGGCCGCGTGAGTCCATCCGACCGGACCGACGATACTGAGCCGACCGCCGCCGGTGAGCCGATGCAGGTAGCCGAGCTGGCATCGCAGGTCGCGGCGGCCACGTAAAGGCACTGTATCGGGGCACCGCTCGGTAAGATTCGGTGATCCGGACCAGTCAGCGCACTACCGCGATACAGCAGCTCTCAATCAGCTGTCGTCGCCCAGAATGCGTTCGTTTTCCGTGGCCTTGTCACGAAGGTAGAGCGCCAGAGCGGCTTCGACCTCGTCACGGCTGTCGAACGGCCCCCGATCCCCCTCGCGGGTGGAGAAGTACCACTGAGCGCCGATGCTGAACATGCGTCCGGAACGGAACGGGGCCGGTCCGTCCTCGCCCTTGCGTTTTTCGTTCATGGAAAACCGTCCTGTCTGTGGGGCAGAGGACGGAATGCTAACCGGAAAATGCACTTTTGTCGCGCCCCCGCGGCAGGGTGAACGCATACTCACAAGGCGTGTTGTAAGTATGCGTTTACCCTGGCCGCCGCGGGCGGGAAAACAGGACGGGGCCCGGCTGTGCACTTGCGTTTGTCAGTGACCGTGGATACGGTAGGCCGCCTCACTCCCAGCGACCGGAAACGTGCGCCACCAGCCTGTCATCCCCGGTGTGACCCTTGGCATCGATGGCTGTCGCGGCGGCTGGGTCGCCGTGCGCTGGGACGGCCGGAATGCGACCGTGTCACTGCACGGCGACATCCTTGGGCTCGCCGCCGACCACGCGGGTATCTCCCGTGCCCTCATCGATATGCCCATCGGCCTGCCGGAGGAGCAGCCGCGGCGTTGTGATACCCTCGCCCGCCGGCGCCTCGGACCACGGCGCGCCTCGGTGTTCCCGGTGCCCTGTCGCGACGCGGTGTACGCAGCGAGCTACAGCGCGGCCTGCACCATCAACCGCGATCGACTCGGCCGCGCGCTGTCGAAACAGAGCTGGAACATCTGTCCGCGTATCGCGGAGGTCGACCACTACTTGCGAAATACCCCTATCCTGCCGCTGATCGAGGCCCATCCCGAGCTGGCCTTTGCCGCCTTCGCCGGCGCACCGCTGTCGGAACCGAAACACCGTCCCGCCGGCCGGGCCGCCCGCACCGCTCTGCTGGCGCACCGGTTCGCCGGCACACCCTCCCTGTTGGCGCAGGCGCTGGATACCCACCGCGGCCAGGTGGCTGCGGACGATGTGCTCGATGCGCTGGCACTGGCCGCTGCCGGGGCGTTGGTGTGGCTGCCGGACCCGCCCGACCACGATGCGGCCGGCTTGCCCATGGTAATCGCTTTTCCAAGGCGCGGATTAGTGAGCTATGAGTTGCTGGCACAGGGGGAGTTCTGAATGAGGCGTTTACGGACAAGACCGGACCGGCACTGCGGGCGACTACCCGCATGATCCGCCTCGCGCTGGTTGCCGATACCCACGGCTATCTCGACCCGAGCATCGCCGAGGTGGTTCGCGGGTGTGATCGCTGCGTGCACGCCGGCGACATCGGCAACGCCGCGGTACTCGACGCCCTGCAACCCCGCGGCGCGGTCCACGCCGTGCGCGGCAACAACGACACGCCACGGCAGTGGCCCGCATCCGATCTCGCGCGTCTTGCCAGCCTCACGTCGGAGCTGCGACTGGCGCTGCCGGGCGGCGATCTGATCGTGGTCCACGGTGACCGCATCAATCCCGCCGCCCAGCGCCACGCTCGCCTGCGGCGGCGCTTCACCGACACCCGCATGGTGGTCTATGGCCACAGCCACCGCTTGGTGGTGGACGACAACGAACTGCCCTGGGTCGTCAATCCGGGCGCCGCCGGCAAGGCCCGGACCTTCGGCGGCCCCTCCTGTCTGGTGCTCGAAGCCAGCCGCAACAACTGGCGCCTCGAAGTGATCCGGGTGAATCAGACCACGTGACTACAGGGAAACGGCCGTGCCGTAGTGCGCCTCCCCTCACACCGCTGCACTCGATAGAATGGCGGCCATGAAAAAGGTCGATTTTCTCATCGTGGGCCGCGGCCTCGCCGGCTCGCTGCTGGCCTTGCGACTGCTGGAAAGGGGCCGTTCGGTGCTGGTGGTGGACGATGCCAATCCGTCCAGCGCCAGCCGTACCGCAGCCGGTCTTTTCAACCCGGTGACCGGGCAACGGCTGGTGCTCCAGCCCGGTGCGGAAAAGCTCGTTCCCGCGGCACTGGGCCGCTACCGGCAGCTGGAGGGGGAGTTTGGCCGTCCGCTGTTCCATCCGTTGCCGCTGTGGCGCCTCATCGCCAGCGAAAAGGAGCGCGAGGCCGTCGCCCGGCGCCGGGCCGACGCCGCTTATGCCGACTACCTGGCAGCGACCCCTCCGGCCGAGGCGACAGCACTCGACCTGCGTGCCCCGCGCGGGATTCTGTTGCAGCAGCAGACCGGTTATCTGGATACCGACGCCCTGCTCGACGCTGCGGCGGCCGTGCTCGACCGGCTGAACGCGCGCGTGCTCACCACCCTGGCCTACACCGATATGCGACCGGCATCCGGAGGCATGCGCTGGAACGACGTCGAGGCCGAGCAGGTGGTGTTCTGCGAAGGGTTTCGCGGCCGTGACAATCCCTGGTTCGGGTATCTGCCCCTGCAACCGGCCAAGGGCGAGATCCTGACCGTCCGTTGCGAGATGCCGCTGCCGCCGGCCATCGTCAAAGGCGAAAAGTGGCTGATGCCGCGAATGGACGGTCATTATCGACTCGGCGCCACCTATCAGTGGGAACCGCTGGACGAGGTGCCGACCGAGGCCGCCCGTCGGACGTTGCTGACCGGCTTTGCCGCACTCTTTGCGCAGCCGCCGACCGCGACGGTGGTGGAACAGCGGGTCGGGGTCCGTCCGGCCAGCCGCGACCGTCTTCCCCTGCTCGGCCGCCACCCGGCACAGCCGCGGTTGGCCATCGCCAACGGCTTCGGTTCCAAGGGCAGCCTGTTGATGCCGTGGTACCTGGAGCGTCTTGTCGATCACCTCCTGGACGCGGCGCCGCTACCGCCCGAGGCCGACATCAGGCGTTTTGAGCAGTGAGTCGCGGCAACCTGATTGAGCTTGCCCATGCAGCGGTTTCCGGCTGCCTGCGGCCGGGCGAATGGGCGGTGGATGCGACCGTGGGCAATGGCCACGACACCCTGTTTCTCGCCGCTGCGGTAGGCGAAGCCGGACACGTCTGGGGATTCGATCTCCAGGCGCAGGCACTGGCAAATACCGGGCAGCGCCTGGCAGAGGCCGGTTTGGACGCGCAGGTCACCCTGCTCGCAACCGGTCACGAGCGAATGGCCGAGTGCCTGCCCGGCCAACGCGGAGCGATCCGTGCGGTGATGTTCAACCTCGGCTACCTGCCCGGCAGCGACAAGCACTGCACCACCCGGCCCGCAACCACCCGCAGGGCCCTCGACGCCGCCTGCGACCTGCTGATGCCCGGCGGGGTCATCACCGTCATCGCCTATACCGGCCACCCGGGCGGCGAGGAAGAGGCCGAGAGCGTCCTGACCTGGAGTGCTGCACTCGGCTGCGAATTTCTGGTTTGGCGCGAGGTGCCGCCCCGGCCGAAGGCCCCCCAGTTGACGGTGGTCAGTCGCCTCTGATCCCGTCGCGCACGCGGTGTCGAACTGATCGCATCGCCACTGTGAACCACAGCCGGTGAAACCGTGAGACTTCACCACTTCCGGCGTGACCCTGTTGGCACCCCGGGCGATCGCCCGGGAGAGCTCCGCAAGAGGTGGCGTCAGTCACAAAACCCGCTCCCCCACCGTCGCAAGATCCGCCTATCGGTAAATACGCTGTTTGCCGATTCAAAGAGCCTGCGTAGTCCCGTTTTCCAGAGGAGTTTCTTGCCAGATGAACACACTGAAACTAACTGCGATTGCCGCCGTCGTCGCCGGTATCGCTGCCGGTCCGGCGCTGGCCGAGTCCATTCCGTCTTCGAAGGCGACGTTCGCCTACAACGAATTGGTCGCCCTTCCGAGTGCCGCCTATACGGCACCCGAGAGCGGGCTGTACAACACAGCCGCCAGTAACGGCTGGACCTCCATCCTTACCGCTCAAATCAAGACCGCCAACCAGAAAGACCTGTTCATCAGTCCGTCGCTGCAGTGCGGCATCGTTACCGACACCACCGTGAAGAGCGTGAACGGCAAGGACTCCAGTGCCACCGCACGCAGCACAGTCCAGGTGCGAGTCAAGGTCACCGGGCCCGATGGGTCGGTCACCTTTGCCGAGCCGAATAACACCCCGGCGGCGGCCACCGGGCTCAACGGCAATATGGACGGTGGTCTCGTCTATTGCGACCGTCAACAAACCCTGTCGGCGAAATTCTCCGGCTTGAACTGCACGGCCGCCCCCTACGAGTTCACCGATGTCGATGGCGACGGTATCGATGACGTGGTCGACGGCTCGGTGACCTGCGCCGATCCGGAAGAGCTGCAGCTCATTCTGCAGACGCTGAATGCCAACTCCTTCAACTTCCTCGCCCCGAACGTCACCTCGGGCGTGCATACCGTGGAGGTTCAGGCGAAGACCTCCGCCAATGTCGGTACCGACGCCGAAAGCGGTGCCCTGTCCGGGGCCGAAGCGTTCATCGGCGCCGGCTCGGTCATGGTCGAGGAGGTCCGCATGATCAAGGGCAACACCGGCGAATCGCTGGATCTGCTGTAGCCTCATCTCCGACCAGCCGGGCGACCGTCCTGCGCGGCCGCCCGGCCGGGCTTGGGTCAGTGCTACGGAGTTCGGACCGTCGCCCGATCTTGTGCGTACAGGGTGCCGACAGGGTCTGGCGATGATTGGGTCGCGGTTGTTAAACTCGGGCCCGAATCGTCACGGTCGCCTTCCGGCGGCCGTTTTTCTTTGCCCATAAGGAGAAGACATCGATGAAGAAATTGACTCTCGCCCTGGCCGGCCTGATGGCGTTGGGCGTGGCGGGTTCTGCCGGGGCCGATCAGTACGAAGATGCCATTAAATATCGCCGGGCCGCGTTTTCCATGGTCAAGTGGAACTTCGGTCCCATGGGGGCGATGGTGAAGGGCGAGATGCCGTTCGACAAGGCCGCCTTCGCCAGGCACGCCGACAACCTGGCCGCACTCGCCAAAATGCCGCTGGACGGCTTCATCGACGGCTCCGACCTGGGCGACACCAAGTCCAAGCCGGAAGTGTGGGAGCAGCGGAACGAGTTCGAATCGAAGATGCGCGAGTTCGTCGATGCCGCCGACCAGCTCGCGCTGGTCGCCAAGGGCGGCGACCAGGGGGAGATCAAGTCAAAGTTCAGTCAGACCGCCAAAACCTGCAAGTCCTGCCACGACGACTTCAAGACCAAGTAATCAAAGCCCATCCGGAGTTCATCTCCACGTAAGGTGCGGTGACGACTGCATGGATGCAGGAGGCAGAGCAACGCAGGGAGCAGTTGCCGAGGAACGAACCGCACCGTTTGCGGGAACGCTGCAGTTCGTAGGATGGGCAAAGGAGCGAAGCGACGTGCCCATCACACGCATCTCGATGGGCACGCTTCGCTTTGCCCATCCTACGATTTCTGTGAGCAGCCCGTAGGGTGCGGTGACGACTGCATGGATGCAGGAGGTAGAGCAACGCAGGAGCAGTTGCCGAGGAACGAACCGCACCGATGTCTGCTGGAACGCTGCAGTTCGTAGGATGGGCAAAGGAGCGAAGCGACGTGCCCATCACAACATTCGATGGGCACGCTTCGCTTTGCCCATCCTACGATTTCTGTGAGCAGCCCGTAGGGTGCGGTGACGACTGCATGGATGCAGGAGGTAGAGCAACGCAGGAGCAGTTGCCGAGGAACGAACCGCACCGATGTCTGCTGGAACGCTGCAGTTCGTAGGATGGGCAAAGGAGCGAAGCGACGTGCCCATCACACGCATTCGATGGGCACGCTTCGCTTTGCCCATCCTACGATTTCTGTGTGCAGCCGGTCGGGTGCGGTGACGACTGCATGGATGCAGGAGGCAGAGCAACGCAGGGAGCAGTTGCCGAGGAACGAAACGCACCGATATCTGCTGGAACGCTGCAGTTCGTAGGATGGGCAAAGGAGCGAAGCGACGTGCCCATCACAACATTCGATGGGCACGCTTCGCTTTGCCCATCCTCGATTTCTGTGTGCAGCCGGTCGGGTGCAGTGACGACTGTATGGATGCAGGAGGCAGAGCAACGCATGAAGCAGTTGCCGAGGAACGAACCGCACCGATGTCTGCTGGAACGCTGCAGTTCGTAGGATGGGCAAAGGAGCGAAGCGACGTGCCCATCACAACATTCGATGGGCACGCTTCGCTTTGCCCATCCTACGATTTCTGTGTGCAGCCGGTCGGGTGCGGTGACGACTGCATGGATGCAGGAGGCAGAAGCACGCATGGAGCAGTTGCCGAGGAACGAACCGCACCGATGCCGCTACATCTGCGTCACTACCCAGTAAACCAAACCGGCACACGCCAGCAGCAGCACCAGCCCCAGCAGCAGCGAACCGCCACGGGCATCCTCCGCCCACTCACCATCCGGCAGCGTCTTGTAGCCGGTGAACAGGGCGGGGGTGAGGCTCTCGCCCTTGAGACGGTGGAACACCACCGCCGCGATGTGCAGGCCGATCATCGCCGCCAGCACATAGAACAGGTCGTGGTGCAGCCCGGTGAGCCGATCGCTAACCTCCTTCGAGACCAAGTCACGCAGTGGACCATCGAACAGGATATCGTCATTGCTGAACAGGCCGAGGCCGGCCTGGGTCAACAGCGCGGCCAGCAGCGCCAGCACCATCCAGCCGCCGAGCGGGTTGTGGCCGGGCACGAACGGAGGCCGTGTCGAAAACAGGGCGCCGGCGTAGCGCAGCGCCGTTACCGGCCCGCGCACGAAGTCGCGAAACCGTGCATGGCTACCGCCGACGAAGCCCCACAGGAGCCGGAACAGCACCAGGATCAGGACCCCATAACCGGCCAGGGCGTGCGTCTCGATGGCGTCATCCATCAGCTCCGCGGTGACGTAGAGCGTGATCATCAGGCCCGCCAGTGCCCAGTGGAACAGGCGCACAGGCAGGTCCCAAACGTAGACGCGGCGGATGAATCCAAAGGCCGTAGCTGCGAGTTCTGGCATGTTGGCTCCTCGGGTTTGCCTGTACGATACCGAACTCCCCGCGTGGGCAAAAGGACCCGGTCCGGTATGATCAGTTTCCCCCATCCACCGACGCGCACAGCCCGGCCATGCCACCCGATTCCCTGTTGCTGATCCTCTGGTGCGCCGCCTTTGCCGGGCTCTGGATCCCGGAGGAGCGGCCGCGCAATGCGCTCGTTTTCGGAATCGCCGGGGCGGCCCTGCTGCTGGGGCTGGCGGAACACCACCTGGCGCCGTATGCGCCGCTGTGGGCCGTTGCGCTTTTCGTCACGGGCTACAAGGCACTGTACGGAAACTGGCGTACGCCGGCCCGCTGGGCGCTGATAGTGCTGGCTCTGGCGCTCGGCTTCGGCCTGCTGCCGGGTTTTTCGCCCGTGCACCTCGGTGAGGCGCTGGCCGTCAAACCGGGAAGTACACCCTACACGCTCGGCTTTCGCATCGACAAGGCGCTGGCGGGGCTCGCGCTCCTGGCGGTGCTGGTGCCGCTAGGCCGCAGCACGCCCGACTGGCGTCGGGTCGGTGTCGCCACGACAAAGGTAGTGGCCGGCCTGGTGCCGCTTATGTTCGCGTTCGGGCTGCTGACCGGGTATGTCGGATTCGCGCCGGGGGCGCCCTCCGTGGGGTGGTTTTTCACCTGGTCCGCCATCAATCTATTGCTGGTGGCCGCGGTCGAGGAGGCGTTCTTCCGCGGCGTGGTACAGCGGGAGTTGTCGCCGCGGATTGGCCCGACCGGCGCGTTGGCGGTCGCCGGCCTGCTGTTCGGCCTGGCGCACTTTGGCGGCGGCGGGCACTACGTCGTGCTCGCCACCCTGGCGGGGCTCGGTTACGGCCTTGCCTACCAACTCTCGGGACAACGGATCGAGGCGGCGATCCTGACCCATTTCGGGGTGAACGCCATCCACCTGTTGCTGTTCACCTATCCGCGGGCGGTCGTCACTGGTTAGTCCGAAATCGTGACCTGCAGTTGTTCCTTGTTTCCCTTCGGAAGGACTGGCAATGAATGGTCATTTTCGGCCAGAACCCGTCATTCCCGCGAAGGCGGGAATCCAGGCATCGACGGCAGCATCCGGCCATAAGCGGACCTTCTCACCTCGTTCCTGGCTGACGGCCTAGTGCTGGAAGCGGACGCTGTACGTAGGTTCAAGCGGCCCCCAAGATCTGCGCGCGTACCCCAAAAACCACAAACCTGCGCCGCTCTAGCGGATCGCCTGGAGCCAATGGTTGGGCACCATCTGTGCGATGCCAGTCGCATTATCTGAGGTTCCCGCGAACCGTTTCGAGAAGGGCTCGCAGCTCGGATGCCATTGGCTCCGGAGCGGGAGAAACGATGCCATGGATCTCGGTCGAGTACCGGAGGTGGTAGGGATGGTTGTGTAGGCCGCTAAGTCGGTTAACCCAATCTGGCGGTGACTGCACGATGGGAAGACCTTGCTCAAACGCCATTCGCCACAATGTGTTGAGATCGTGGCGTACCTTCGCGCCTTTCAGTTTCGCGTCGCCTTTATCCCTGGAAAGAAAGGCTTTCAGAAGACACTCAAGAACGTGGGAGGCGACAAGGCACAGTGGGAGCGGCGGTGAAGGTGATGCGGCGGCGAGTATCGTGACACCGGACATCATGCTTTGTGCCACGCCGAAGTATGTATGCGGGGGCGCAGGGGCGGCGATCACGTCGTCCTCTTCGGTGATAGAGGCAGTGCCTGTGATCGGTTCCATTTATGACCCCCAAAGGATGCTGTACTTTTCCGGCCGAGCGTCCGCTCGGCCAGTATACGAGATATACGTGGCATGAGTATCGACGGTCCGCTTGGGGTCGCCGGCTGCCGGTTGCCGCCTGGATGCCCGCCTTCGCGGGAATGACGGGTGCGGGTCGTAAGCTGCCGGTTGCCGCCTGGACCCGCCTTTGGAGGAATGACGGGTGTGGATCGTGACCTGCCCGACGCCTCGGTGACTACCAACACTCGTGACCCATCCATGACTGCCTCCCCATGCTGCGCTCGTGCAACTTGTGTCGATCGCAAATAGGCACAGCGGCAATGTTGAGCCTCGTGGTCGCTCAGGTCATGCGCGTGAGCTAAAGGTAACAATACGCGTCGTAACGGGTGCAAAACTTTTCAAATGCCATCCAATGGTCACACGGTCGTTCTAAAAGGTTTTGGGGGCTCCTGTTATGTTGGAATCGGCGACCGCATACCTTGACGGGCTGGAGTGGCTCGAATCCTTTGCGGTGCTGTTGGTTCGTGTGGCGGTCGGTGCAATGTTCGCTCTGTCGGGCTGGCACAAGCTGGTTGTCCCCGAACGGCGGCGACTGCTGAAACAGACACTGAAGCACGATAACATCCCGTGTGTGCAGCTGAATGCGCCCATGATTGCTGCGACCGAGTTGATTGCCGGAGTACTGCTCTTGCTCGGTTTTCTCGCCACGCTGGCCGCTACGGGGCTGGCAGTGGTCACTTTGGGCGCAATCTCTTTCGATGCATGGCGGAAAGTCGGGGTGAAGCAGCCGATAACCTGGATTGAAAACTTCCTTTACCTACCCGAAGTTCTGTATCTGGTCATCTTGATCTGGATGATTGCCGCCGGACCGGGAGCATTCAGTGTCGACCACCTATGGACTGGATTCCAGGGTTGATCAAGAACCGCTCGTTTGGTTTTCGAGACTGGCAAGCAAGGTCTCGGCGATGCAGGAAAGCGTTCCGCTGGACGGTTGCATCTTTGCGTAAACCCGCAACCCAAAGATGCCTGTCATGAGTAGTTTTGCCTGCGCCTCGGGATCCGAATTGGGTGGCAGATCACCCGATTGCTTCGCCTCCTTCAGTACTTCTGCAAACGTCCTCTCCACATAAGCCAGAGCCCGGGTAGCCGTTTGTGTGATCTCCTGCTCTTGGGGCGGTGTCTCCAGCAGCGTGTTGACCAGCAGGCATCCCTTCCCCTAGGGATCACAAGTGGCCTGGTCGAGCAGGCGCTCGAAGAACCGGTGAATGCGCTCCAGCGGCGGCTCGTCACTGCGCAAAACCTCATCGACTCGCGCCTGCAACGCCTCCGAATAGTAATCCAGTGACTTGAGAAACAGGGTGCGCTTGTTGCTGAACGCCCCGTAGAGGCTACCCGGCTGCAAGCGGGTCGCCTCGGTCAGGTCGCGAACGGATGTCTTGTGGTAACCCTGGCGCCAGAACAGCTGCATGGCGTCGCTCAGGGCCTGTTCACGGTCGAACTGTACAGGTCTCGGCATGGGATGGGCGTGTCCGCCTTTGATGGCAGACAGCGTAGTGATACTTGAACAGTCGCTCAAGTATGTATACGGTTATTGACCGAACGCTCCATAACCAGTTCCAACAGGAGATCCCCTCCTTTCGATTTCGTAGTCGGGAAAGACAAGCTCCGCGTTAGAGTACTGAAGAAGCTTTCTGCTACCGCATTGTCGCGGCAATGTCCTTTCCGGCTCATGCTTGGCCAGGGCAAGATCGAACTACGAACAGTAAGGTTATTGCCGTGAGGGGAGCGGTGCAGACACAAGGAGAAAGGTGGCGCCAGCGTGGCAAGTGCGTCGG
>JAWLGP010000017.1:0-107056 GCA_041685045.1 Gammaproteobacteria bacterium | reverse complement strand
GGACTCAATGCGTGGCAAACTCAAAGCAGCGGGCTGGGACGACGGCTTCCGCGAGGAATTGATCTTCGGGATCAAGGACTAAAGTATGCGGTTGCCCTGTCGCCACCCGGTGTCGCTGTGGCCCCCTGCTATCGAAGTGGTAAAATCGCGCCATTCGGATGCGCGAGGTAGCTATGGCTGGACACAGTAAGTGGGCGAACATTAAACACCGCAAGGCGGCGCAGGACGCCAAGCGGGGCAAGATTTTCACCAAACTGATCCGCGAGATCACGGTCTCCGCCCGTACCGGCGGCCCTGACGCGTCCTCAAATCCCCGCCTGCGGGCGGCGATCGATGCCGCCCTCTCCCAGAACATGACCAAAGACACCATCGAGCGCGCCGTCAAGCGCGGCTCGGGGGACATGGATGGCGACAGCTACGAAGAGATCCGCTATGAAGGCTACGGGCCGGCCGGGGTCGCCATCATGGTCGACTGCCTGACCGACAACCGTAACCGTACGGTCTCCGACGTGCGTCACGCCTTCAGCAAGGCAGGCGGCAATCTTGGCACCGACGGTTCGGTGGCCTACCTGTTCAACAAGCAGGGCGTACTCACCTATCCCGCCGGCACCGACGAAGACCAAGTGATGGAAGTCGCGCTGGAAGCGGGCGCCGACGACGTCACTACCAACGACGATGGCTCGATTGACGTCATCACCACCCCCGAGGGGTTCCTGGATGTGAAGGAGGCGATGGTTGCCGCCGGGCTGGAGCCGGCCATGGCCGAGGTCACCCAGCAGCCGGCCACCACCGTGGCGCTCGAGCTGGAAGACGCCCAAAAGGTGATGAGGCTGGTGGATGCCCTGGAAGACCTCGATGACGTGCAGAACGTCTACAGCAACGCGGACTTCTCGGACGAAGTCATGGTCCAGCTATGAAGGCAGGGACGAGGGGCGGGGGGCGAGAGGCCAGAGGAGGAGTGCTCCGGATTCGCAAATGCGAATCCTAGGCATCGACCCCGGCTCCCGGTTGACCGGGTTCGGCATCATCGAGCGGGTCGAAGGCCGCACCCGCTACGTCGGCAGCGGCTGTATTCGCACCGGCGGGGGCGAGTTGGCCGGGCGGCTCAAGATTATATTCGACTCGCTGCGTGAAATAGTCGGCAGCTATCTCCCGACAGAGGTGGCGGTCGAACGGGTATTCATGCACAAGAATCCCGATTCGGCTTTGAAGCTTGGGCAGGCCCGCGGCGCCGCCCTCTGCGCGGTGATGGCCGAAGGTCTCGCTGTGAGCGAGTACACCCCGGCCGAGATCAAGCAGGCCACCGTGGGCAAGGGCAACGCCGCCAAGGAGCAGGTGCAGCACATGGTGATGGCCCTGCTGGACCTGCCGAGTGCGCCACAGGCCGATGCGGCCGACGCCCTGGCGGTGGCGCTCTGCCATCTGCACACGAGCCAGACCCTCGGGCGCTTTACCAACAACAATGCGATGGCCCTGCTGGCCGGGAGAAGACGCCGATGATCGGACGCCTGAAGGGCGTGCTGGCGGAGAAGCACCCGCCGCAACTGCTGATCGATGTGGGCGGGGTCGGTTACGAGGTGGAGGCGCCGATGAGCACCTTCTACCAATTGCCGCCGCTCGGTCGCGAGGTGACCCTCTACACCCATCTGGTGGTACGCGAGGACGCTCACCTCCTGTTCGGTTTTGCCACTGAATCGGAACGGCGTCTGTTCCGCACCCTGATCAAGGTCAACGGCGTCGGGGCCAAACTGGCGCTCACCATCCTCTCCGGGATCAGCGCCGACGAGTTCGCCCGCTGCGTGCAGGACGGCGACACCGCTTCCCTGGTACGCCTGCCCGGGGTGGGCAAGAAGACTGCGGAGCGACTGGTGGTGGAGATGCGCGACCGCCTCGACGACTGGCAACTGCCGGGCACCATCGTCGCCACCCTGCCGGGCAGCGAGCCGGCCGCGACTGGCGGCAATGATGAGGTCAAGGACGCCATCGCCGCCCTGGTCTCCCTCGGCTACAAGCCGCCGGAGGCGAGCCGCCTCATCGCCAAGATCCCCACCGACGGCCAGAACTCCGAGGCGATCATCCGCGCCGCCTTGAAACAGGCCGTGTCGAAATAAGAGGTGATCCGCAAATGAACGCGAATGAACGCAAGTTAATCCATTCTTGTGTTCGCGTTCATCCGGGATTATCCCCTCGCCGTACTTCCCCTCCGGTGAAAGGGTTTTGACGCGTGATTGAACCGACGAACGCAATCCCATTTGCGTTTTTTGCGTTCATTTGCGGATCGTTCCGTTGCCTTACCTCCCCACTGGTGAGAAGCTTTCGACGCATGATGAAACCACTGAACGCAACTCCTTCCATTCGCGTTTTTCGCGTTCATTTGCGGATCATTTCTTTGCCTTGCACCCCCGGTGGTGAGAAGCTCTGAACGCATGATAGAAACTGATCGATTGATTGCCGGCGCGCCGCTGGCGGGTGATGAGGCCCAGGATCGGGCGATTCGCCCGAAGCGTCTGGCCGACTACGTGGGCCAGCAGGCGGTTCGCGAGCAGATGGAGATCTTTATCTGTGCCGCCCGCGGTCGCAGCGAGGCGCTGGACCATGTGCTGCTGTTCGGCCCGCCCGGCCTTGGCAAGACCACCCTGGCCCACATCATCGCCAACGAACTCGGGGTCGGTCTGCGCCAGACCTCCGGCCCGGTGCTGGAGCGCCCCGGTGACCTGGCGGCGCTGCTGACCAACCTCGAACCCCACGATGTGCTGTTCGTCGACGAGATCCACCGCCTCTCGCCGGTGGTGGAGGAGGTCCTCTACCCGGCGTTGGAGGATTATCAAATCGACATCATGATCGGCGACGGCCCCGCCGCGCGCTCCATCAAGCTGGACCTGCCGCCGTTCACCCTGATCGGTGCCACTACCCGCGCCGGGCTACTTACCTCGCCGTTGCGTGACCGCTTCGGTATCGTTCAGCGTCTGGAGTTTTACAATGCGGCGGAGTTACAGTCGATCGTCCGCCGCTCGGCCGAAATTCTGGGGGTCTGGATCGACGAGCAGGGTGCAATGGAAATTGCCCGCCGCTCCCGCGGCACCCCGCGCATTGCCAACCGTCTGCTGCGGCGCGTGCGCGACTACGCCGAGGTGAAGGCGGATGGGCGCATCAGCGATGCAGTGGCCGGCCGAGCCCTGGACATGCTGGATGTCGACGCCAACGGCTTCGACATGCTCGACCGCAAGCTGCTGCTGGCGATCATCGACAAGTTCGACGGTGGTCCGGTGGGCCTCGACAACTTGGCGGCGGCCATAGGCGAGGAGCGCGGCACCATAGAAGATGTGCTGGAGCCGTTTCTAATCCAGCAGGGTTTTATGATGCGCACCCGTACCGGCCGTGTCGCCACCAACAGCGCCTATCTGCACTTCGGGCTTACCCCGCCGCGTCGGGGCGAAGAGGTGCGGCAGCGGGAGATCGACCTGTTGGGGAGCGGGGAGGGGTGAACGAGTTCGTGCTGCCGGTGCGGGTCTACTACGAGGACACCGATGCCGGCGGCGTGGTCTATTACGCCAACTACCTGAAATTCATGGAGCGGGCGCGCACCGAATGGCTTCGGGCGCTCGGCATCGATCAGGACCGGCTGCGCGACGATACCGGCGTCATCTTTGCGGTGCGCAAGGTGGAGACCGAGTATCTAAAGCCCGCGCGGCTGGACGATGCGCTGGAGGTGCTGGCCCGCGTCGAACAGCAGCGGTCCGCCCGAATCGATTTCTATCAGGAGGTCCGCCGCGGCGAGCAGCTGCTGTGCACCGGGCGGGTCACGATAGCGGCGGTGGATGCCGCCACACTGCGGCCGACCCGAATCCCGGCGGCGGTCATCGCGGGTTTTGAAGAGAATCACAATGACTGACCAGTTGTCCTTTATCGACCTGTTCATCCATGCCAGCCCGCTGGTGCAGGGGGTCATGCTGCTGCTGTTGCTGGCCTCGCTGCTGTCGTGGGCGGTCATCTATCGCAAGTGGCAGACCCTGCGCGAGGCGCGCGCCGAGGCAGAAACCTTCGAAAAACGCTTCTGGTCCGGCATTGATCTGGTCGAGCTCTATCGGCAACTGGCGAAGCGTCGGGATGACCTGACCGGGATGCCGGCGCTATTCGAGGCCGGTTTTGCCGAGTTTGCCCGACTGCGCAAGAGTGCGGTCACCGACGTGATGGCGCTAGTCGAAGGCGCGCAGCGGGCGATGCGTGCGGAGATGCGCCGTGAAATGGACCGCCTGGAACACCACCTGGCGCTGCTCGCCACTATCGGCTCGACCAGCCCCTATGTTGGCCTGTTCGGCACCGTGTGGGGCATCATGAATTCATTCCGGGCGCTGGGTACGGCTCAACACGCGACCCTGTCCACGGTCGCCCCCGGCATCGCCGAGGCACTGGTCGCCACCGCCATGGGGCTGTTCGCGGCCATTCCGGCGGTGATCGCCTACAACCGTTACAGCAATGACCTGGAGCGCCTGGAGAGCCGTTACGACACCTTCCAGGAGGAGTTCACCACGTTGTTGCAGCGGCAGGCCCATCTCAATGGGAATGTGAGCTGACCGATGGCGCGCAACCGGCGCAAACGCCTGATGGCCGAAATCAACGTCGTGCCCTACATCGACGTGACGCTGGTGCTGTTGGTGATCTTCATGATTACCGCGCCGATGCTGACCCAGGGTGTGAAGGTGGAACTGCCCCGGGCCGACGCCGAACCGGTCAAGGGTGATGCCGCCATTCCGTTGGTGGTGACAGTGGATGAACAGGGCGCCTATCACCTGGAGCATGGGACACGACTGACCCGCGACCTCTCGGCCGAGGATTTGGCGGTGCGGGTGGCGGCGGTGCTGCAACTGGACGGGCAGACGCCAATCTACGTGCGGGGCGACCAAAGCGTACCCTACGGCAAGGTGGTCTACGCCATGGCGCTGCTGCAACGGTCGGGGGCCGCCAGCGTGGGCCTGCTCACCGAACCAGTGGAGTAAATCCGTGGGCAAAGAGTGGCTCGTTCCCACCGGATTCTCCCTCGCCGTCCACGTGGTGCTGGTGGGGCTGCTCGCCGTCAGCCTGGCGCTGCCCTCCAAACCGGCGCCCACTCCGAACGCCACCGTGCAACCTATCGAAGCGGTGGCGGTCGATCCGCAGCGGGTCGAGCAGGAGCTGAAGCGGTTGCGGGACGAGGAGAGCCAACGGGCGGAGCTGGCCAAGAAGCTGGAGCAGCAGCGCAAGAGCGAACAGCAGCGGTTGGCGGAACTGAAGCGCCAATCAGAGCAGGAACAGAAGCGCCGCCAGGAGCAGGAAAAGGCCGACCAGGCACGTCTGGCGAAGCTGAAGGCAGAGCAGGAGGCACTGAAGAAGCAGCAGGCGCAGAAGCAGAAGGAATTGGCCGAGCTGGAGCAGGCGCGTAAGATCGAGGCAAAGAAGCGCGCCGAGGAAGAGGCGAAGCGCCAGCAGGCCGCGGCGGAGCGCGAGCGTATCGAGGCCGAGCGGCAACGGCAGGAGGCGGAGCGCAAGCGCATCGAGGCCGAACGGCAACGCCAGGCGGAGGAGCGCAAGCAACGCGAAGCGGCGGAGGCGGCAATAAAGCAGCGGATCGCGGCGGAGCAGAGGCGCATCGAACAGGAGGAGGCGGCGGCAAGGGCAAGGATGCTGGATACGGCGAAAGTCGAATATGTTGGTCTGATCGCCGCTAAAGTCACCCGCAATTGGCTGCGCCCGGCCGGCAGCCCTGCCGAGTTCTCCTGCAAGGTGCTGGTGAGGCAAATCCCCGGCGGCGATGTGGTGGGTGTGCAGATCCTGGAGAGCTCAGGCTTCCCTGCCATCGACCGCTCCGTGGAGGCGGCGGTCCGCAAGGCCTCGCCGCTCCCTCGGCCGTCGGAGCCGGAGCTGTTCGAGCGCGAAATCGTGTTTTATTTCGAACCGTAAAGGATGAGCATGAAGCGATTGAGCTACCTGATTTTCGGGTTCACGCTGCTGTGTGCGGCCAGCGCCCAGGCTCGGCTCGAAATCACCATCACCGGTGGGGCTGAGGGTGCCCTGCCCATCGCTGTCGTACCATTCGCTTTGGAGAATGGGGCGGCCCCGTCCGAGGATGTGGCGGCCATAATCGGGGCCGATCTGGCCCGCAGCGGCCGCTTTGCGCCAATGTCGCCGGAGCAGCTGATCGCCCGGCCCAGCCACGGCAAGGAGGTTGATTTCGCCGCCTGGCGCGAGGCCGGGGTCGAGACGTTGGTGGTCGGCCGTATTCAGCCACGCGATGGCGGTTATGCCGTGCAGTTCCAACTGCTGGATGTGCTGCGCGGGGCACAGTTGACGGGCTACGTCATCCCCGCACCGGCGGTGCTGATGCGGCGCACCGCCCACCAGATCGCCGATTTGATCTACGAAAAGCTCACCGGGGAACGGGGGGCATTCAATACCCACGTCGCCTACGTCACCGTCGAAAATCTGGCGGCCGGCGAGCGCCGCTTCCGCTTGGCGGTGGCCGATGCGGATGGCTTCAACGAACAGGTAATCCTCACCTCCAGCCAGCCGCTCATGTCTCCCGCCTGGTCGCCGGAAGGCAAGCGCCTGGCCTACGTCTCCTTCGAGGCGGGCCGTTCGGTGGTCTATGTGCAGAACGTGATCACCGGACAGCGCGAAAAGGTAGCCGAGTTCGAGGGGATCAACAGCGCGCCTGCCTGGTCGCCGGACGGCCGCCGACTGGCAATGACGCTGTCGAAGGACGGCAACACCGAAATCTATGTGCTGGACGTGGCCACCCGAGCACTGACCCGGATCACCCGCCATTACGCCATCGACACCGAACCGGCCTGGCTGCCCGATGGCCGCGGCTTGATATTCACCTCCGACCGCGGCGGCAAGCCGCAGCTCTACCGGGTGGACCTGACGGGTGGCGCCACGGAACCGACTGCGCGGCGGATCACTTTCGAAGGGGATTACAACGCCCGTGCGGCCATTGCGCCCGACGGCAAACGCGTGGCCATGGTGCACAGCAGCGGCAAGGGTTTCCAAATCGCCGTGCAGGATCTGGAGAACGGAAACCTGCGCGTGTTGACCGAGTCCCGGCTCGACGAGTCACCGAGCTTTGCACCCAACGGCCGCATGATCATCTACGCGACCGAAGTACGGGGGCGTGGTGTCCTGGAGGCCGTTTCTGTGGACGGGCGGGCCCGTCAACGGCTGGGTCTTGCTTCCGGCGATGTCCGGGAGCCGGCCTGGTCACCGTTCTATTCGGAATAGGGGTTAGGGGAAATGAAACACAAGCAACTGGCAGTACTGATCACGTTCTCCGCCGCGCTGCTGCTGGGCGGTTGCACCAGTGTAAGTGACCGGCGCGGCGACGATGAAGTGGCCGTTGAGGACATCGACGCCCGCACCGCCGGCGATACCGGCGACGCGGCGGCCACCACCGGCGCCGACATGGGCGGTCAGTTCACCGGCAACCCGTTGGACGATCCGGCCAGCCCGCTGTCCCGGCGGGTGTTCTACTTCGACTTCGACAGCAGCGAGCTGGCACCTTCCGACCGCGACGCCCTGATGGCCCACGGACGCTATCTGGCGGCCAATCCCGGTGTCTCCGTGGTGGTCGAAGGCCACGCCGACGAGCGGGGCTCGCGCGAGTACAACCTGGCGTTGGGCGAGCGCCGCTCCCAGACCGCCGAGCAGGTGCTGGTGATCCAGGGCGCCGCCAAGAACCAGCTGCAGGTGATCAGCTTCGGTGAAGAGCGCCCGGTGGCGCTGGGTCATGATGAAGAATCCTGGCGCCTGAACCGTCGCGTTGAAATTCTCTATCCGGGGTACTGAGATGCGCGTGTCACGGTTGTTCGGGCCCGCCTTGCTGCTGGCCGCGTTCCAACTCCAGGCCGCTCCGGCTGATGTCGATGTGCGGCTGCAACGGGTGGAGCGGATGCTGGATAGCGGCACCCTCATGGACTTGGTGACCCGTCTCGACAGTCAGCAGCGGGAACTTCAGCAGATGCGTGGCGAACTGGAGGAACTGCGGCATGAGTTGCAAATGCTCCAGCAGCGGCAACGGGATCTCTACCTGGATACCGACCGCCGTCTGTCGCGGTTCGAACGGGAGGGCGCACGCCCGGTCCTTGACGTTCCGGAGACACCGGCGGTATCGGATGCGGTACCGTCGGACGCTCAGCCGGCCACGGCCTCCACGACGGACTCTAACGATGCTGCTGCACCGGTCGCGCCGATCGACCCTGCCGCCGAACGGGAGGCCTACCAAGCGGCCTTCAATATCCTGCGGGAGTTGCGCTACGAACAGGCCATTGCTGCATTCACCGGGTTTCTGACCCAGTACCCGGACGGCCGCTACGCGCCGACGGCGCAGTACTGGATTGGGGAGGCCAACTACGCCCGGCGGGATTTCGGGCAGGCGATCCAGGCGTACCAAACCTTGGTGGAGCAGTATCCGAGCAACGCCAAAGTGGCCGAGTCGCTGCTCAAGATCGGCTACAGCTACCACGAACTTGGCAAGGCCGACGAGGCCCGCCCGGTGCTCGAACAGCTGCTCGGAAAGTACCCGGGAACCACCGAGGCGGGCCAGGCGGAAAACCTGCTTAAACGGCTACGGCAGGGCGGCTGACGCCGGATGAGCGCGGATGAGGCCCGCCTGCGGGTCAGTGAGATCTTCCTCTCCCTGCAAGGGGAGGCGAGGGATGCCGGCTGGCCGACCGTTTTCCTACGCCTGACCGGCTGTCCGCTTCGCTGCAGCTGGTGCGACACCACCTACGCCTTCGCCGGGGGGGAGCTCCGTTCCCTCGAGGAGGTGCTGAGTAACGTCAGAGAGCTGGCCACCGGAGCGGCTGGGCGTACGGTGCGCCACGTCTGCGTCACCGGCGGCGAGCCGCTGGCACAGCGGCCCTGTCTCTCGCTCCTCGAACAGCTTTGCGACGACGGTTTCGAGGTCTCGCTGGAGACCAGCGGTGCACTGGACGTGGCCGCGGTCGACCCGCGCGTGGTCAAGGTCATGGACCTGAAGGCACCGGGCTCCGGGGAGGCCAAGCGAAACCGCTGGGAAAATATCGAGTGGCTCACCGGACGCGACCAGGTCAAGGTGGTGATCGCCGACCGTGATGACTACGACTGGGCGGTTGCCGTGATCGATCGCTACCGACTGAGCGAGCGCTGCGAAGTGCTGTTCTCCCCCTGCCAGGGGCAGTTGCCGCCCGCCGAGCTGGCCGATTGGATCGTCACGGATAAACTCCCGGTGCGCTTTCAACTCCAACTCCACAAACTGCTCTGGGGCGACGCCCGTGGGCGCTGATGTCTGAAATTGATCCGCGAATGAACGCGAATAGACGCAAATGGAGATGGCTGTAGTGGCGTAGGTACGGTTTAGCATGCAGCGTCACCGACATTTGTGCCTTCGCCGAACCCGTCCGGTTACATCTCCGGCTAGACCGACCCAAACCTAATTTGCGTTCATTCGCGTTTATTGGCGGATCACTACTATAAGGCTGCGAGATGAAAAAACGGGCTGTGGCACTGGTCTCGGGCGGCCTCGACTCCGCCACCTCCCTGGCGATCGCCCGCGATCGCGGGTTCGACTGTTATGCCCTCAGCTTCGATTATGGACAGCGCCATCGGGTCGAACTGGTAGCGGCCCGCCAGGTCGCCACCAGTCTCGGCGCGGTTGAACACCGGGTTGTGCAGCTTGATCTGCGACAGTTCGGCGGCTCGGCCCTGACCGACGACACCATAGCCGTGCCGGACCATCCGAGCGAGGGAATCCCGGTTACCTATGTCCCAGCCCGCAACACCGTTTTCCTTTCGCTCGCTTTGGCCTGGGCCGAAGTGTTGGGAGCCGACGATATTTTCATCGGCGTCAATGCCGTGGATTACTCGGGCTATCCCGATTGCCGACCGGAGTTCATCGCCGCCTTCGAAACCATGGCCAACCTGGCCACCAAGGCGGGTGTCGAAGGTCATCGCCTAACTATTCACGCCCCGTTGATCGACCTGACAAAGGCCGAGATTATCCGCTCTGGACACCTGCTCGGTGTCGACTATTCTAAGACGTTGTCTTGCTATAGCCCGGACGAGAAAGGGCGTGCCTGTGGCGTTTGCGACTCCTGCCGACTACGTCGCGAGGGATTCATCGCCGCCGGGGTGCCGGACTCGACCCCGTATCAGGGATCACCCTAATACAGCGAACGGGCGTCGCCAGCTAACCTGAATTAAGACCTGAGGACCGACGGACGCCGTCCCCGATGTGTGTGCTCGTTCCTATTCCCATTGGGCTATTGCCGGAATGTCCAATGTTTTCAATAGTGTGCTGCTAAAAAATACAACTGGAGGGGGAAACCGACGTGGTGTTCGAAACCTTTACCGAAGCCAATTCGACGCTGATTTGGAGTGCGTTCGCCATCGCCGTCGTCATGGGCGCGGTTGTCAACAAGACGAATTTCTGCACCATGGGTGCGGTTTCCGATCTGGTCAACATGGGTGATACCGGCCGGTTCCGGGCGTGGCTGCTTGCCATTGCCGTCGCGCTGCTTGGGGTGACCGTCCTCGAATATGCGGGCATGGTGGACGCCGACGGCGCCTTCCCTCCCTACCGCATGGGCCAGATCGTCTGGGCCGAAAACATCCTCGGCGGTGTGCTGTTCGGTATCGGCATGACCCTGGCCTCCGGCTGCGGCAACAAATGTCTGATCCGGATAGGCGGTGGCAACATCAAGTCAATCGTGGTGTTCGCCATCATCGCCGTCATCGCCTACTTCATGATCAACCCGCTGCCGGGTAGCGACCAGACACTGATGTCGCTGCTGTTCTTTGACTGGATCCGTCCCCTTGCCGTTTCCGTCGAAGCCGGCCACCAGGACCTCGGTTCCCTGATTGCCGGCAGCGAAGGGGCGGCCGGTGCCCGACTGTGGATCGGACTCGGGCTCGGCGTGGCGCTGCTCGCCTTCGCCTTCAAGTCGGCCGACTTCCGCGGCAGCTTCGATAATATTTTGGGCGGGTTCGTCGTCGGTGCGGCCATCCTCGCCGCTTGGTATGTCAGCTCCAACCTCTTCCTCGGCTACGAATCCGACTTCGACGGCGCAGTGACCGTGTCGGCTGCCGAGTACCTCAATCCGGCCGCCGGCCACTGGGATATGGGGCCGGAGGCGATCCGCGAGGGCTGGGACAAGAAGCCGGTCGGCGCCAACCTCTCCGCCCAGTCGTACACCTTCATCAACCCCATGGGCCAGACGGTCGGCTACGCCTCCAGCGGCTTCGACAAGGTGGCACTCACCTTCGGCGTGATGGCGGTGTTTGGCGTGATCCTGGGCTCGCTGCTGTGGTCGGTGATCAGCAAGGGCTTCCGCATCGAATGGTTCGCCTCCTTCAAGGACTTCGCCAATCACTTCGTCGGCGCCGTCCTGATGGGCTTCGGCGGCGTACTGGCCATGGGCTGCACCATCGGCCAAGGCGTGACGGGGGTCTCCACCCTGGCGGTCGGCTCGATGCTCAGCCTCGTTTCAATCATCTTCGGCAGCGCCCTGACCATGAAGGTGCAGTACTACAAGATGGTCTACGAGGACGAGGCGACCTTCTCCAAGGCCTTCATCACCGCCCTGGCCGACATGCGCCTGTTGCCGAACGGCATGCGCCGACTCGAGGCCATCTGACGCACCAAGCAAGCATCGAGGCAAGCCCTGTCACAGGGCTTGCCTTTTCCAGCGAGTCCGGTACGATATGCGGCTCTCTTTGAGGGCCGTTAGCTCAGTTGGTAGAGCATCTGACTTTTAATCAGGTGGTCGCAGGTTCGAATCCTGCACGGCCCACCAGCTACCAAGAGGTTGGTGGCGATACACCCAGCCCCTGGCTTTTCCAGGTAAGCGCTTGGGCGAGGTCGCCTCAGTGACAGGTCAATTGCGGGGTGGAGCAGTCCGGTAGCTCGTCGGGCTCATAACCCGAAGGTCACAGGTTCAAATCCTGTCCCCGCTACCAATTCCAGAAGCCAAGACGGGACGCCTGTCTTGGCTTCTTTTTTTTCCGCTCTTCGGAAACAAAAGGTCTTTCATTGGCGCTGGGCTTATGGGCTCCCCGCGTAGGCCAGCCACTCTTCGACTCCCTGCCGGATCTCGCCGCGCGCAACCTCGCCCGCTACGGGCGGCGCACCCTGCTGACCTCCGGGCTCATCGTGCTCGGCATCGTGGCGGTGCTGCTGTTCATGTCCGTCTCCGGCGCCTTCAAGGGCGCGGTCATCGGCCAGATCACCGATTCCATGCTCGGGCACCTGCAGGTGCACCGCAAGGGCTACGTCGCCTCCATCGACAACCTGCCGCTCAACCTCAACATGAAGCCTGCGCAGGTGAGCTAGGCGGGAGAAGTGCTGGACGGCATGGACGAGGTGGTGGCCTGGTCGCCGCGGGTGAAGTTAGGCGCCATGTTCAGCAACTTCACCGAGACCACCAGCATCCGCCTGAATGGCGTGATCCCGGAACGCGAGGCGATCGCGATGCCGGGTTTGGCCGAACGCATCGTGCAGAGCGGTACGGGCTGGTGGAACGCGGCAAGCTGCTGATCCCGGAGCAGCAACCGCCCGCGTCGCCGGCGAGCTATCCGTCGATAGCCTCCCGGGAGGGCACGTCGCCCGCGTGCACCACTTTTTCGCCGATCACCACGCCGGGGGTGGACATGACGCCGTAGCCCATGATCGTGGCGATGTCCTCGACCTTTTCGAGCTGGATCTCCACGCCCCTGGCATTGGCCTGCTCTTCGATGAGCTTGAGGTTGGTCTTGCAGTTGGCACAGCTGGTGCCAAGCACCTTGACGGTTTTCACCGTGTCGGTTGCCCTGGTTTGACGGCCTCGATGGAGGCCGAAGCAACATACGCCTCGACGCCGCGCCCTGGCGCCCAGTCGCGAATGAATTCCCGGCTTTCGTCCTTCGGTGCGATGCGGATTGCCGTGAAGCCGGCGTCGCGCAGCATAGCCTCCAGTTCCCCGACGGAGGACGCTCCGGCCATGCAGCCGGTGTACAGGGCCAGATCGCGCCGCGCCTGCTCGGGCAGTTCGGCGGTCGCCACCACGTCGCTGATGGCCAGTCGCCCACCCGGCTTGAGCACGCGGAAGGTCTCACGGAACACCTGTGCCTTGTCGGGCGAGAGATTGATGACGCAGTTGGAGATGATCACATTCACGCTGGCATCGGCCAGCGGCAGGTGCTCGATCTCGCCAAGGCGAAACTCGACGTTGCGGTAGCCGCCCTTGCGCGCGTTCTCCCGCGCCTTGCCCAGCATCTCGGGGGTCATGTCCACACCGATCACGCGGCCGGACTCACCCACCGCGCGGGCGGCGAGAAAGCAGTCGAAACCGGCGCCGCTGCCCAGGTCCAGGACTGTCTCGCCCGGTTGCAGGGCGGCGATAGCCTGGGGATTGCCGCAGCCGAGACCCAGGTCGGCCCCCTCCGGAACGGCGCCCAACTCCTCGTCCGAGTAGCCGAGGCGTTTGGAGGCGATCGTCTCGGGAGTTGAGCCGCAGCACCCAGCTGTGCTGCAGCAACCGCCGCCACCCTGTGCGACACTGCCGTAGGCCTCGCGTACAGCGTTGCGGATATTGTCGTGATCGTTGTCGTGCATGGTGCTCCGGTTCCTCTTCGTCTTGATGGTTCGACGCTTGTCCGCGAATCAACGGGCGAGCAGGTTGAAACGCCAGCCCACCAGCATGAAGGCGACGGCCAGCACGCCGGCGTACAGGGGCCTGCGCTGGCCGTCCAGAATCCGGTCGGCGGCACGGGCTGGAGACAACAGACACAGCAGTGACAACATCAGGCGGGAGCGAAATGCGAGCGGCATGCTGTCTTGCCCTTAGGGGTTTGTTATCGGGTTTTCGGTAGCAGTTGGCACCGACTGGACCGGCCGATCTGCCAACGCGCGCCGATCCGTGCTGAAAGGCGCCTGATCTCCAACGCCATCGATGGTGGCGGCCAGCACCTCCACCGCCCACTCGGGCAGGTGCGGATGAAGACGGTAATGGACCCACAGTCCCGACCGCCGATCCTGCACCAGCCCGGCCTCCCGAAGGTGACCGAGGTGACGGGAGACCTTCGGTTGCGGTTCGCCCAGCGCCTGGGTCAGTTCACAGACGCAAAGCTCGCCGAACTGCCGCAACAGCAGAAGGCAACGCAGGCGGATGGTGCCGGAGAGGGCGGAGAAGAACGCATCGGGCACTATATGCATGCGTCGTAATATAGCGGGGAGGTAATATTGGGCCAAGCGTATATTTGGCCTGGATAGCAGTCCGCACCGCCGAGACCGGCAAAGCGCTGCACACCTTTTCGAATGCACCATAACCGTGGCCATCGTTAACCTGCCGGAGGTTCGCAACGCGCGTTGCGTACGCTACCGCTACAGCGAATGCGCTTGCTGTGTGGAGAGCTGTCCACCGCAGGCATTGAGTGGCGGTGAGGAGGGCATTACGCTCGAACATGATCAAGCGGCTGTCGTAGTGCTCGATTGCGCTACCGGGTTCCTGAGCCACCGGTGTTTTCTCTTTACGGCTTCAGCGGCTCAGAGGGCCGCGGCGACCCGCAGCGCCTTTTCCGCCAGCGGGTGTTTCGGATAATCGTTCGCCACGCCCTGTAGTTCGCTGCGCGCCTCGGAGAGGCGCTGTTCGCCGGCTAGGGCGAGGCCGAGGGAGAAACGGGCGGCGGGGAGCAAGTCGCTCTGCGGGTGGGAGGTCAGGAATTGTCGGGCGCTGGCGTGCGCCTCGGCGAACTGCTTCGCCTGCAGCAGCCGGAGCACTTCGGTCAGTTCCGCGGCTTGGGCGGCAAAGCCGTCGGTTGCGTCGTCTCCCTTCCAGTAAGGCTCGATCAGCGTTCCGGTGCTTTCGGCGCCACGGATCCCCATGGTGGCCACCTGTCTCGCTTTGGCGTCTTCAGCGGCGTTCGGCTGCGGCAGGATACCGCTCAGGCCACGTAGAGCGTCGATCAGCACGCTGGAAAAACCGCGTGTCTCTTCACCCTGGTTAGGCGGCGGGTCCGCCGCGAACGCCATTGGCGCGGCAACCAGCAGAATCACGGCAAGCGACTTGTGCATGGTGTTCTTCTCCAGGATCACGACCCGAGCAGTTTGGCGAACGAGCCGTATTCGGTGGTGACGGCCTCGTCGATCGCCACGGCCTCGGCATATTTGCGGCGGGCGCTGTCCAGGTCGTTGCCCTGGTAGTAGGCCATGGCGATATTGACCTTGATGCGGGCGTCTTCTCCATCGATGCGTTCCGCTTCCAGGTAGTCGCGCAAGGCCCGCCCGAAATCGCCTCGAATCAGGTGCAGGTTGCCACGGTTGTTGCGGGCGGCGCCGTCCTGCGGGTCGTAGACAATCAGTTCGTCCAGCAGGGCAAATGCCTTGTCGAGCAGGCCGTTGCGCCCGTAGATAAAGGCCATCTCCATCTTGGCCGTACGACTACCGGGGGCGAGTTCGAGGATGGTGCGGTAAGGGAGAACGAGCCGCTCCAGGCTGCGTTCCAGCAGCATGTTGTAGGCGTGGTCCAGCCGCGGCAGCACCGCTTCGCGCGGCGGCAGCGGCAGCTCGTATCCGGCCGGCTTCAGGGTCACCGGACGGTACTGTTCCCAGGCGTCGCGCAGCGCAACGATGTTCAGCGTCCCGGCCGTGGCATGGTCGTGATACTTGCGCGCCCCCTCGGTCCAGGCCTCCGCGAATGACGTGGCCACCATGGTCACCTCCAGCGGGATCCAGACCTGACCGTTGTGGATGGCGAGCAGCTCGGGATCGGTGCTGATCGCGTTCGCCCGTTCCGCCGGCAGACCGGTGTTGAACATGAGCAGCAGGTGTCCCGGAACGTCCAGGATCGCGGTTTCGATGCCCAGATTCTCCAGGGCGGCGCTGAACAGGACCGACAGGTCGTCGCAGTCGCCACTGCGGATCTTGAGGGTCTCGCGGGCAAACTGCACGTAGTCGACCTGGTCGGCCGCGAGCCGGGAGTAGGGCGCGTTGGGGTCGGCGATGTATTTGACGCCGTCCGCAGCCAGGGCGCTGAACAGGGTGACGGCCGCCACTACCTTGTCGTTCAGCAGGTTTCGCTCCGGCCGGTAGGCGTTGACCGTGGCACGCACGAAGTCGCGCAGGGTGTCGTCCTTGGGGGTGACGAAGGCGCCGACCATGTTTGGCTGCGACCAGAGGATCGCGTTCTTGCCGTAGATGGTCATCGGCTGAGTCAGGGTGACCGCATCATCCCGGCCGTCCCGCACGAACTTGAGCGCGACCTCGACCTGCACGCCGGTGTCTTCATCGATCTCGAGTATGCGGTTATTGAAGGCGGCATGGAGCTCGAGCTGCTCGGCGCTGTTGGGCTTCAGCAGCGGAATTTCCACCGAACTGGGGAAATCCATGTAGCCTTTGATGGTGAAGGTCAGGGCCAGGTTGCGGTACTCGGCGTTGCCGATATTCTCGACTCGGATGCGGCCAACCGGCGCATCGGCGTACTGTTTGTAGGCGGCCGAGAAGACCGGCTGCAGTTGCAGGTCCTTAAGAAGGACCTGCGGCGCGTTGGACGCGAACTCGAGCGTCTTTTTCTGCTCGGCGTAGACCTCGTCGAGCAACAGGCGGTTGTCCGCGCTCGGGTCCATGCCAACCGCCCTGTCGAGTGCGGCAATCGCTTCCTCGAACAGGCGCCGCTTGAGGAACAGACGGCCGAGCAGGGCGTGCGGCTCGGCGCGGCTGTTGTCCAGCAGCGCGGCCTTCTCGAGCGTGGCACGGGCCAAATCGAACTGGTTGCTGTCGACATAGAGCGCGCCCAGTCGCAGGTGCAGCTCGAACGAGCCGGCGTCCCGCTCCAGGGCCTGCTTGAGGTAGCCCACCGCGGCCCCGTACTTGCCTTGCTTGGCGGTGGCCTCGGCGGCGATCTGCAACGGCCCGGTTTGCTGTCCATCCAGCCGGTGCGCGGTAACGGCGGTGGTGGCGGCGGCCTGGAATTGACCGGCTCTCAATTGCGCCTCGGCGAGCTTCAGGGACACGGCGAAGTCATCGGGACGGACCTCGGCGGCACGGCTGAAGGCCTGCGCCGCTGCCGCGTGTCGGCCGATGTCGGCGTAGTGTTCTCCAAGCCGCCGACTGACGTCATAGTCGTCCGGTGCCGCCTGCCAAGCCTTTTCCAGTGGCTCCAGGACCCTGTCCGGCTTCTCCATCGCCGCATAGGTCTCGGCCAGTGCCAGCCAGGCGCGGGCGTGTCCGGGGGCTTCCCGGGTGGCGCGGCTGAGGGCGATCAGGGCCTCGCCATGGCGTGCGGCGGCCAGTGAGGTGAGGCCGAGCAGGTAGTGGCCTTCGCCGGCGGTCTCCGCATGCTGTGTCAGTTCCGCCGCCAGATGGCGGACCTCATCGTACCGCTCCAGCGCCAGCAGGCTCTTGGCCATGGCCCGTCGGCTGTCGAGGTCGGCAAGATCGAGGTTGGCAGCCCGTTCGAACAGGACGATCGCCTGTTCATGGTCACCGAGCGTCTGCTCGATACGACCACTTTCCGCCCACACCGTCGGGTCTTCGGGCGCGAGCTGGCGCGCCTGGTCCAGCTGTGCACGGCCGCTGTCGAGTACATCCAGTGCGATAAAGGCGCGCGCCATGAGCAGCCGCGCGCGCGCGTTCTGTGGGTCGGCGGCCAGCGCCTGTTCCAGACACTCGACCGCCCCAATCGGTTCGTTCAGGGCGACGTTCACCTCGCCACAGGCGAGCAGCGTGGCGGTGTCCGGCTGGCCCGTTTGCAACAACCGGTTCAGTAGCTGGCGGGCACCGATCAGGTCGCCGCCGGCGCGCAGGGCAGCCACCCCCAGGCGCAGCCCCTCGATTTCGTGCTCCGGCAGTATCGCCAACTGCTCGAAGTAACCGCGGGCAGCTGCGTGATTGCCCTGCTGCAGGAGGGCCTCGCCGAGCAGCCGCAACGTATCGGCGTGGTCGCCGTTTTCCTGGTGCAGTTCGGTCAGGATCCGAATGGCTTCGGCGTAGCGGCCTGCCTCGAAGTGCTGCGAGGCAGTCAGGAAACGGTCTTCGGTCGGATCGGATGCGAGGCCCTCCAGGCCGAAATCGGAGAGGGCCGAAACCCGGTACCAGCGCGTCCGTTGGTCGTCCCGTAAGCGGGCGGTGCTGTCGACGGCGCGAGTCAACAGCCGAAACGGACCGTGGGCATCGTCGGCACCGTAGACGCGGTACGCATCCACATAGCGGCTACCCAGCGGCTGCCAGAACAGGTCGACGCCGGTGTCGTGACCCACGGACTGGAGTCCGGCCACCTGGCGCGGCACCTGCCGGTATTCGAATTCCATCAGGTGCTGCTTGTCGCGATCGAAGACGGCAATGATGGTCGGCGAGGTGCGTGCGACGCTCAGGCTGACCGCCTCGTCGAAACCGGCCGGGTCGCTGGAGCGGGCGCCGAAACTGAACCGCGCTTCATCATCGCGAAACACCTGGACGACGGCACGGTTGTCGGCCGTGGCGCCAAGGACGTAAAGCTGGTCGTCACGGTCGACATCCAGATCGTAAAGGTCGGTGAATTCCAGCGTCGGCCCCCCGCCGTCGATGGTGTGAAGCAGGCGCTTGTCCTTGGTGAAGACGAAGACGCGGCGCTGTTTGCGGTCGGCCACATAGACGCGTTCGCGGGAGTCCACGGCCACGGCGACCGGTTCGTCGAAGCGCCAGTCTCCCGTTTTGGGGCTGGCGATCTTGTCCAGATAGAGGCCGTCTGCGGTGTGGATCTGAATCCGGCGGTTACGCCGATCGGCGACGTAGACGCGGTCGTGCCGGAGGTAGACGTCGGCAGGCTGATCGAACTTGCCGTCGGTATCGACATCGTAGCCGCCGCCAAAGTCGATGGGACTGTTGTTGCGGGCGGTGTTGGCACCGGAGCTGAAGTAGCGCCTACCATCTGAGTCGAACAGTTCCAGCCGCTTCCCTGCGATCACCGCGACGCGTCCGTCGCCCATGGCTGCCGCCACCGGGTCCTCGGGCGGCTCCAATTGCAGGCTGGCGCCCGATGCGCGGTGGAGCACTGCGTGCTTGTCGCTGAAGCACCACCAGCCGCTGCCATCGTCGTGTCGGTAGGCGGTATCACACTTGGCCGCATGGGTGGCGGCCAGAGTCGCGGTCGGCAGCGGTCGGTAGGCAAGCGGTGTGGATGAAACCGGGGGTAGTTGGTAGACCTCGATCTTTTTGTTGACGTTGTCGGCCACGGCCAGGCGCCGTTCCGGCAGTGGTTCGAGGGCGGCAATGTCACCGAACTGGCCGGCCTGGCTGCCCTTGGTGCCGAAGCTGACGAGGACGCGCTCCCGTTCCCAGTCGTAGCCGTACACCCGGCCGCCGTCGCTGTCACCCAGGAACAGCAGGCCGGTTTCGGCATCGACGGCGAGCGCAGTCAGCCGCGCCCGGGCGGTCCCGGTGGTCTGCGCCAGCTGTTCTGCCGTGAACTGCCGCAGCACGGTGCCGTCCTCGTCCAGCACCGTGACGGTGCCACCGGCGTCGCGGCCAAGGACATACACCCTCTCCTGGCGGTCCACGTCCACCTGAATGGGCGATTCAAGGCGCTGCTTGCCGCTACCGATCAGGTTGCGCAGGAAGACCCCGTTGGGCCCGTAGATGACGATTCGGTCGTTGTTGTTGTCGGCGACATAGAGGCGGTGGTTGGCAGAGTAGGCGATGGCCTTCGGCTCCTCCAGACGCCCCGCTTCGCGGCCCCCTTCGCCGAACTCGACGCTGGTGTTGCCGGCGCCGTCGACCACTGCAATCTTGCCGACGCCGCCGAAGGCGATGGCGACGTGGTCACCTTCGACCACGGCCACGGCTTGGGGCCGCCGGGAGGCGAAGAGCCCGCCACCGCCCTCGAGTGCCCGTTTTTCGGTGATCGCCCCGATGGTGAGCAGGGCGCCCTTGCCGCTGTCCACAACCAGCAGGGTACCGTCGCCGCGACTGTCGAGCCCTTCGACGTAGCCGAAATCGGCGTCAATACGTCGTTCCAGTTTCACCAGTTCTGCCGCGCTCAGTTCCGTAGCGGTGAGGCAGAGTACCGTCAAGGCGACGAGACGTCGGAGAGCGGAAACTTCCATTGATACCCCTCCTATCCGGGCACAAGGCCCCTTTTCAGCTGCCTTCGTAGCGCAATACCACACCGGCCAGTGGCGGCAGTACCAGAGTCACGGAGTGGTCGCGGCCCATGGTCGGGACTGGCTGGCTTTCGATCTGTGCCGGATTGCCCAGATTGCAACCGCCGTAGAACTGGGAATCGGAGTTGATTACCACGCTATAGCGGCCCGCGGCCGGCACCCCGATACGATACTCGTGGTGCGGCACCGGAGTGAAGTTGAGCGCGACCACCAGCTGCCGCTCTCCGGCGCGGCGCATGAACACCAGACGTGACCAGTCGCCGTCGTGACAGTCGATCCACTCGAAGCCGTGCGGGTCGAAGTCGTAGCGGTGTAACGCCGGCTCTTCGGCGTGCAGCCGGTTCAGGTCGGCCACGAGCTGTTGCACCCCGGCGTGGGCACCGGCACCCAACAGCTCCCAATCGAGCGGCCCTTCGAAATCCCATTCGCGGCGCTGGGCGAATTCGCCGCCCATGAATAACAGCTTTTTGCCCGGCATGGTGTACTGGTAGATGTAGAGCAGGCGCAGGTTGGCAAACTGCTGCCAGTCGTCGCCCGGCATCTTCTCCAGCATCGATCGCTTCAGGTGAACCACTTCGTCGTGGGAAAACGGCAGCACGAAGTTTTCCGCAAAGGCGTACATGAGCCCGAAGGTGAGCTGATTGTGATGCCAGCGGCGGTGCACCGGTTCCTTGTGCATGTAGTTCAGGGTGTCGTTCATCCAGCCCATGTTCCACTTCATCGAAAAGCCCAGCCCACCCATGTCGACCGGGCGCGAGACCATCGGCCACGAGGTCGACTCCTCCGCCATGGTGACCGCACCGGGAAACTGCTCGTGTACGGCGATATTGAGCTCACGCAGGAAGGCAATCGCGTCCAGGTGCTCCCTGCCGCCGTGCGCGTTCGGCAGCCAGTCGTCGGGAGAGCGGGAATAGTCCAGGTAGAGCATGGAGGCGACGGCATCGACCCGCAGCCCGTCGAGATGAAACTCCTCCAGCCAGAACACGGCGCTCGATATGAGGAACGCGCGCACCTCGTTGCGACCGAAATTGAAGATCAGGGTGCCCCAGTCGCGGTGCTCGCCAAGGCGCGGGTCGCCATACTCGTAAAGCGGCGTGGCGTCGAAGTTGGCCAGGGCATGGTTGTCGCGGGGGAAGTGGGCCGGTACCCAGTCCAGCAGGACGCCGATATCGTGCCGATGGCAGTGGTCGACGAAGTAGCGGAAGTCGTCCGGGCTGCCAAAGCGGCTGGTGGGGGCGAAATAGCCGGTGGTCTGGTACCCCCAGGAGCCGTCGAAAGGGTGCTCGGTGATTGGCAGCAGTTCGATGTGGGTAAAACCGAGCGGCTTCACGTAGTCGACCAACCGGTGTGCCAGCTCCCGGTAGTTGAGGAAGGCACCTTCCTCGTCCCGCTGCCAGGAGCCGAGGTGGACCTCGTAGATGCTCATGGGGTCGCGCATCCAGTCGCGGCTCTCCCGCTTCCGCAACCAGTCGCCGTCCCCCCAGGAATAGGTGTCTGCCGGCTCGACCAGCGCCGCGTTGGCGGGTCGGAGTTCGAAGCGTCGCCCGTACGGGTCGATTTTCACGTGAATACCGCCGGACCGGTCGCGGAGTTCGAATCGATAGAGTTCCCCACCGGACAACTCGGGGATGAACAGCTCCCAGACACCGCCGCCACCGCGGGAGCGCATCGGGTGGCGTCGTCCATCCCACTGATTGAAGTCACCGACGACACTGACCCGCTCGGCATTGGGCGCCCAAACCGCGAACAGCACCCCGGCCACCCCGTCTACACTTAACGGCTGAGCCCCGAGGAACCGGTAGGCGTGGCGGTGTCGTCCCTCGCCGAAAAGGTGCAGGTCGAAGTCGGCGATCTGGGGTGGGAAGGCGTAAGGATCGTGGATGGTCCGGCCGTGTTCGCCTTCACGAAGCGTCAGCCGGTACCGCTCGGGTATAACGTCGGAGGGCCCGCGCCACTCGAAAAAGGCGCTGCGGCCGACGCGTCGCATCGGCAGTGAACCGGTGGTGCCCTCGACCCATACCTCATCCGCCCCCGGCAGGAAGGCCCGGATCACACTGTGCCCGGTCGCCAGCGGATGGCGCCCCAACACCTCGAAGGGGTCGTGGTGGCGGGCTGTGGCGATACGTTCGAGGGATTCGGTCACACCGGGTTCATCAAGGAATGAGAGGCTCATTAGGTTAGACTGTTCTGCGCTGTTGTTGGGCAAACAAAGTCGGTTAGGATACCGGTTGTTGGCGCAAGGGCATTAAATTGCAGTTGTGGTTATAACAAGAAAGTCAGGGGAGATTAACAGATGCCCGTAAAGATGACCCCCCGGTTTGTCAGTCGCTTGACCCGGGATACGCTCGCACTCATCCTCGCCGGCGGCAGTGGCACCCGGCTGAAGGGGTTGACCCGCTGGCGTTCGAAGCCGGCGGTGCCGTTCGGGGGCAAGTTCCGCATTATCGATTTTCCACTCTCGAATTGTGTGAATTCCGGCATTCGCCGTATCGGCGTGCTGACCCAGTACAAATCCCACTCGTTGATCCGCCACCTGCAGTTCGGCTGGAGCTTCTTCCGTGGCGAACTCGGTGAATTCATCGAAATCCTTCCGGCGCAGCAGCGTATCGACGCCGGCTGGTACGCCGGTACCGCCGACGCCCTCTACCAGAATCTGGACATCATCCGTCTGCACAAGCCGGAGTACGTCCTGGTCCTGGCCGGCGATCACATCTACCAGATGGATTACGGCCCGATGCTGGCCTATCACGTCGAGCACGACGCCGATTGCACCATCGGCTGCTTCGAGGTTCCGGTAGATACCGCACGTTCCTTTGGTGTGATGGGGGTGGATGATCGCTGGCGTGTGACCAGCTTCAGGGAAAAACCGGCCGATCCCGACCCCATCCCCGGCCGCCGAAACGAGGCACTGGCCTCCATGGGGATCTACGTCTTCAATCGGGAATTCCTCTACGAACAGCTGATCCTCGACGCCGACAACCCGAACTCTTCCCGCGACTTCGGCAAGGACCTCATCCCCAGCATCATTGAAAAAAACAACGTCTACGCCTACCCGTTTCGCGACCCGGAGACCGGCAAACAGGCCTACTGGCGCGATGTCGGGACGGTGGACGCCTACTGGGCGGCCAACCAGGAGCTCATCGGGGTCACCCCGGATCTGAACATGTACAACACCGAGTGGCCGATCTGGACCTATCAGGCCCAGTTGCCCCCGGCGAAGTTCGTGTTCGATGACGACGACCGGCGCGGAATGGCGGTCGACTCGATGGTTTCCGGCGGCTGCATCATTTCCGGTGCCACCGTGCGCCACTCGCTGCTCTTCTCCAACGTCTGCGTCAACTCCTATGCGCGCATTGAGGATTCCGTGATCCTGCCGGATGTCACCGTCGGTCGGCATGCCCGTATCCGCCGTGCGGTCATCGACCGGGGGGTGGTGATCCCCGAGGGGCTGGTGATCGGCGAGGATCTCGAGGAGGATGCCAAGCGTTTCCACGTGACCGAGGATGGCATCGTGTTGGTGTGCGCCGAAATGCTGGGACAGTCACTGCACCATGTCCGCTAAATCACCGTTGCGGGTGGTGCTGTGCTGGCACATGCACCAGCCCCATTACTACGACTGCCAGACCGGCCAATACCAGCTGCCCTGGAGCTATCTCCACGCCATCAAGGATTACGTGGACATGGCGGCCATCATCGAGGAGACGCCCGGGGCCCGCGCGGTGGTCAACTTCGCGCCGACCCTGCTCGAACAGCTCGACGACTATGCAAGCCAGGTGAATGGCTACCTGAATTCCGGCACGCCCATTCAGGATCCGCTGCTGGCCAGCCTGACCACCCCGGCCTATCCATCGGAGCCCGAGGAGCGGATGCATCTGGTCAGGGCCTGCCTGCGGGCCAACGAGAAACACCTGATCGACCGCTTCCCGCGCTTCCATGAGCTGGCCGGGCTGGCCCGCTGGATGCTGAAGCGCCCGACCATGGCCGGCTACCTGGACGAGCAGTTCCTTGCCGACCTGGTCACCTGGTATCACCTGGCGTGGATCGGCGAGACGGTGCGCCGCGACGACCCGCGCGTGCGCGACCTGATGAATCACGGGCGCGATTTCACGCCACACCATCGCCGTCTCTTGCTCGAAGTCATCAGCGAGCTGTTGAGCGGTGTCATCGGTCGCTATCGGCGCCTGGCCGAAAAGGGGCGTATCGAGCTGTCGGTGACCCCCTATGCCCACCCGATCATGCCGCTGTTGCTGGATCTGAACGCCCTGCGCGAGGCGATGCCCGAGGCCCCGCTGCCCCGGTTGGCAGAGTATCCGGGGGGGGAGGCTCGCTCACGCTGGCACATCGAGGAGGGCCTGCGCGTCTTCGAACACCATTTCGGCTTCCGCCCGCGCGGCTGCTGGCCGGCGGAGGGGGGCGTCAGCGATGCCACTTTGCGTCTGCTCGGTACGACGGGGTTCGACTGGGCGGCCACGGGCGAGGGCGTGTTGCACAACAGCCTCAACCAGGCTCATCTGAAGCCGGGCTGCATCCACCGTCCCTATCACCTGACGGGCACCGACATACGCTGCTTTTTCCGCGACGACGGGCTGTCGGACCTGATTGGCTTCACCTACGCCAACTGGCATGCCGATGACGCCGTGAACAATCTGGTGCACCACCTGGAGAATATCGCGCGGGCGTGCCGGGAAGAGCCGGCTCGGGTGGTCCCGATCATTCTCGACGGCGAGAACGCCTGGGAGTATTACCCCGAGAACGGCTATCACTTTCTGTCATTGCTCTATCAGAAACTGGCCGAGCATCCGGCCATCGAACTGACCACCTTCTCCGAGGTGATCGATGCCGGCGTCAGCAGCATGGAACTGCCGCATGTGGTTGCGGGGAGCTGGGTCTATGGGAGCTTTTCCACCTGGATGGGCGACCGGGACAAGAACCGGGGCTGGGAACTGCTGGGCCACGCCAAGGCCGAATTCGACCGACTGGTCGCGGCACGCAAGCTCAAGGGTAACCGTTTGCGCGAGGCCGAGCGCCAGCTGGCGATCTGCGAGGGCTCGGACTGGTTCTGGTGGTTCGGCGACTACAACCCGGCGGAATCGGTGCGCGATTTCGAGCGACTGTTCCGACTGCAGCTGGCGGAGCTGTATCGGCTGATCGGCGCCGAACCACCCGATGAGCTGCGGCACATCATTTCTCATGGAGGCGGGGCGCCGGAGACCGGAGGCGTCATGCGTCGCGGCAAGGAGGAGCATTGAGCAGATGAGTGACCCGATCGCCCACAGTCCACTGACCGAGCGCAGTGCCGGGATCCTGCTGCAACCCACTTCACTGCCGGGTCCTTGGGAGAGCGGTGACCTGGGGCCGGAGGCTTATCGTTTCATCGACTTTCTGGCGGCCGCCGGTCAGCGGGTTTGGCAGATTCTCCCCATCGGCCCGACCCATGAGGACGGTTCCCCGTACCAGGCGTTATCGGTCCATGCCGGCAACCCGCACCTGATCAGCATCGAAAAGCTGGTGGAGTGGGGGTTGTTGGGCTGCGATGACATCCAGGCACACGATCGCGCAGCACAGGTTGCCCTCATCCGGGAGGCTCATCGGCGTTTCCTCCGGGACGCGGGCGAGGCGGCGAAGGCCGACTTTTTGCGTTTTTGTCACGCCAATGAAGGTTGGCTCGAGGACTTCGCCCTGTTTCGGGTGATCAAGACCCAGCAGGAGCAGCGCGGCTGGACCGACTGGCCGCCCCCGCTTCGGGACCGCGACCCCAAGGCTCTCGCGCAGGTACGGAAGCAGCAGGCGGGGGAGCTGGACTTCGTGCGTTTCGAGCAGTACTGCTTTTTCAAGCAGTGGTACGATCTGAAGGCGTATGCCAACCAAAATCGGATCGGCATCTTCGGCGACATGCCCATTTTCGTCGCCCACGACAGTGCTGACGTCTGGGCCTGCCGCCACTGCTTCCTGCTCGATGACACCGGGGTACCCACGGTGGTGGCCGGCGTACCGCCGGACTACTTCTCCGAAACCGGGCAGCGCTGGGGCAATCCCCACTATGACTGGGACTGGATGGCGGCGAACGATTTCGACTGGTGGCTGCGGCGCATGGAGTCGCAGCTGACGCTATTCGACGTGGTACGCATCGATCACTTCCGCGGATTCCAGGCCTACTGGGAGGTGCCGGCCCACGAAGAGACGGCGATCAACGGGCGCTGGGTCGAGGCCCCGGGCGATCGTCTCTTTGCTGCGCTCCACGAGCGTTTCGACCCGCTGCCGGTGGTGGCCGAGGACCTGGGTACCATCACCGAAGAGGTGCTGGAACTGCGCGACAATTATGCCCTGCCCGGAATGAAAATCCTGCAATTCGCTTTCGACAGCGGGCCGGACAATCCCTACCTGCCGCACAATATCGAAACCAACAGCGTCGTCTATACCGGCACCCACGACAACGACACGACCATCGGCTGGTTCGACACCCTGCCGGAGCACGTCTGCATGCAGGCGCTGGACTATCTGGGTAACCCGGCCGAGTCGATGCCCTGGCCCCTGATCCGCACCGCCTACGCCTCCGTGTCCAAACTGGCGGTGATCCCGCTTCAGGATGCGCTTGCCCTCGGCAGCGACCACCGCATGAATACCCCAGGCACCACCGGCGGCAAGAACTGGCGCTGGCGGTTCAGCTGGGAAATGGTGCCGGAAGGCCTCTCCGACAAACTCCGCCACCTTGCCCATCTTTACGGCCGTTTGCCCTGAAGGGTCGTTAAAAAGCCCAACGCAAAGACGCAAAGGACGCAAAGTTGTTTTGTTTGTTTCGGGGCAAGCATCATTACTTCTGCCGATGCGCTCACGGAAGGGCTTGGATGAGAACCAGTAAATCCTTAGCGCCCTTCGCGTCTTTGCGTCATTGCGTTGGGTTTTTCGCCCTCTAAATCACCGAACCAAATCCGCCAGCCCGTGCTGGCCGCATTTGCGGCCAGCGAGACGGGACGCCTCGATAAGGCCGATATCCAGGGACTGCCCGCGAAGCCGGGAGTCGATGATACCGGCGTTGAACACGTCGCCCGCACCCAGCGTGTCCACCAGGAAGGGCGGGGCGAATGCCGGGGTGGTGAAGTGTTGGCCGTCACGGGTCAGCGCCTCGGCACCGCGATCGCCCCAGGCGCAGACCAGGTCGGCCTGCGGCAGTTCCCGATGCATGCCCTGCAGGAAGGCCTCCGCCTCACGGGCGCCTCGACTACGGGCGTAGACCCGCGAGAAGAGCAGCAGGTCGGCGTCGGCAAACAGCGTTTCGAGACCGCTCCGCGGTTTTTCCGCCTCCAGTGAAATCGGCAGCTCGGGTCGCACCCGACGGGCATGGTGCATCATCCTTCGCACCTCGCCGATGTTGCGGCCTTCGAAGTGCAGCCAGTCGAAGCGATCGAGGTCGATGCGCCGGAAGTCTTCGATGCCGTATTCGGGCAAATCCCGGTAGTGGACGATGGTGCGTGTGCCGTTGCGCCGGTTCAGGATCACGTACGAAGTCGGTACCTTGCCGTGATCGGCAACGCGTGCGGCACTGCTATCGATGCGGTAGTGATCGAAATCCCGATGGATATGCCGGGCGTCGGGCTCATCCGCGAGGGTTCCGGCCCAGGCGCACTGGTGCCCCAGTTGGCTCAACACCACCAGCGTATTCGCCGCATTGCCGCCGCGGCTGATGTGCTGCGCCTCGGCCCGTACCTCGTCGTCCTCCGCCGGGAAGCCGTCGACCGAATTGACGATGTCGAGAGTGGCGTTGCCAACGCCGAGGATCCGCGCCATGGCAGCTGTCGATGTGGGTGGGCCGCTACCTTAACCGGTTTCGTCCACCGGTGCCACGCCGTGCCGGCGCAGGGCCCAGACCACGTGTTCGCGCACCAGCGCCGAGCGGTGGGACAGCTTGCTGCGCAAGGCCGCGACGATGGCCGGAGAGGCGGGCGCGTTTCCCAACGCGACGGCGAGATTGCGCAACCAGCGCTCGTGACCGAGGCGGCGGATCGCCGAGCCTTCGGTACGTTGCAGAAAGGTGGGCTCGTCCCACCCGAAAAGCGCGATCAGACTCGCCCCATCAAGGCCGTGCCGCGGCAGGAAGTCGCGTTCTTTGGTCGGACGGGCGAAGCGGTTCCAGGGGCAAACCAGTTGGCAGTCGTCGCAGCCATAGATGCGGTTCCCGAGCAGCGGACGCAACGCCTCCGGAATGGCTCCGTGCAGCTCGATGGTCAGGTAGGGGATGCAACGTCGGGCATCGACCACGTACGGCGCGACAATGGCGCCGGTCGGGCAGACATCGATACAGGCACGGCAGTAGCCGCAGTGGTCGGTGACCGCCCGATCCGCCGGCAATGGCAGATCGGTATAGATCTCGCCCAGAAAAAACCAGGAGCCGGCGTCGCGGGCCAGCAGATTGGAGTGCTTGCCGACCCACCCGAGCCCCGCCTTGGCCGCCAGCGGCTTCTCCAGCACCGGCGCGCTATCGGCGAAGACCCGGTAGCCAAAGGGGCCGACAACGGCGGCGATACGCTCCGCCAACTGCTTGAGCCGGCGACGTACCAGTTTGTGATAGTCACGGCCCAGCGCATAGCGTGAAACATATCCCTTTTGCGGATCGCCGAGCACGGCGGCCGCGCGTGCCCCTGCCGGCGGCAGGTAGTCCATGCGCGCGGCGATCACGCTGATGGTGCCGGGTTCCAGCTCCGCCGGCCGGCTCCGCAGGGTGCCGTGGCGGGCCATGTACTCCATGTCGCCGTGGTAGCCGGCCGCAAGCCACTCCAGCAGGCGATGTTCGGCCGACTCCAGCACCGTATCGGTGATCCCTACCGCGGCAAAACCCAGTTCGTGGCCCCAGGTCCGGATCTGCGGCACCAGCGTTGTGAAGTCCGCGGAGGCTGTGCGTTTCGAATGTAATGACATAGCCGCTATGATATCGCCGTATGAGCCTCCTGCCTTATGAACTCTATCGTGCCGCCCAGGTCCGTGCCGTCGACCGCGCTCTCATCGAGCGTTTTGACAACCCCGGTATCCAATTGATGGAGCGGGCAGGGCAGGCGGCGTTCGACAGCCTGCTTGGCCGCTGGCCGGATGCCCGCCGGGTCGTGGTGTTCTGTGGCGTGGGCAATAACGGCGGGGACGGCTATGTCGTCGCCCGGCTCGCTCGCCAGGCCGGGTTGTCGGTGCGGGCCTTTCAGTTGCCTAACTCGCGGGATCCCGCCGGCGACGCCGCCACCGCCTGGCAGGACGCCCTTGCCGCCGGAGTCACCGTCGAAGTGTGGTCGGGCGAGCTTCCGGAGACCGATTTGGTGGTGGACGCCCTGCTCGGCACCGGACTCAGCGGCGAGGTGAGTGGGCCGGCCCGTCAGGCCATTGCGGCGATCAACCGGTCGCGCGTGCCGGTGCTTGCCCTGGACATACCCTCCGGCCTGGATGCGGACAGCGGCAGCGTACTCGGAGACGCGATCAAGGCCCAGCTGACGGTCACCTTCATCGGGCTGAAACAGGGGCTGTTTACCGGTGATGGTCCGGAGTATCGGGGCGTTCTGGTATTCAGCGATCTGGGGGCACCCGCGGCGGCGTATGAGGCCGAGATCCCCACGGCCTACCGAATGGATGCGAATGCGGCGGCCAGGCACCTAGCACCGCGTCCGCGCAATGCGCACAAGGGCTGCTTCGGCCACGTCCTGGTGGTGGGAGGCGATCGGGGGATGGCCGGCGCCGCACGTATTGCGGCGGAGGCGGCTGCACGCTGCGGCGCGGGGCTGGTCAGCGTCGCCACCCATCCGGCCCATGCGAGCTGTTTCGGCAGCTCCCCGGAGATCATGGTGCACGGGGTGGCCCAAGCCGCCGACCTGCGACCGCTGCTGGCGCGGGCCACGGCGGTGGTGCTCGGTCCTGGACTCGGCCGCGGACCGTTCGGGCGCGAGCTTTTTCGTGAGGCGCGCGATGCGGCACTGCCGCTGCTGTTGGATGCCGACGCCCTGAACTTGCTGGCCGAGGATCCCCTACAGCGGGACGACTGGGTGCTGACCCCCCATCCGGGCGAGGCGGCCCGGCTGTTGCGCGTCGACCCGGCCGCCATACAACGCGACCGCTTCGGCTCAGTGCAGGAACTGGTCTCCCGCTTCGGCGGAACCGTGGTGCTCAAGGGATGCGGCAGCGTAGTGGCGGGTGGGGCGGCCCCGGTGTCTGTCTGCGATGGCGGCAATCCGGGTATGGCTTCCGGCGGTATGGGCGACCTGTTGAGCGGGGTGATTGCCGGCCTGACCGCCCAGGGCTGGTCTTCCGCCGAGGCCGCGCGGATCGGTGTTTGTCTGCATGCCGGCGCCGGAGACCGCGCCGCTGCGGAAGGGGGCGAGCGCGGCCTGTTGGCTACCGATCTGCTGCCGCATCTGCGGCGCCTGCTGAATCCGGCCGCACCGCGATGAGCAGCCTGGTCGTTACCGGCGCCGAGGCGATGGAAGCGCTGGGTGGCGCCCTGGCGCATTGTTGTGAGCGCTCGCTCACCGTCTATCTGTGCGGGGACCTGGGGGCCGGCAAGACCACACTGGTGCGCGGCTTTCTGCGCGCCCTCGGCCACCAGGGTCCCGTACGCAGCCCGACCTACACTCTGGTCGAACCGTACGAGGTGGCCGGGCGTACGGTCTATCATTTCGACCTTTACCGCCTGGGTGATCCGGAGGAACTGGAGTACCTCGGTATTCGCGACTATTTCGGTGGCGATTCGGTTTGTCTGGTCGAGTGGCCGGACAAGGGCGCCGGCGTGCTGCCGGTCGCGGATCTCGAGCTGACCATCGACTACCTGGTGGACGGGCGTCGTCTACATTTCATACCGGGCACGGAAGTTGGCCGGCGGGTGGTCGACTGCCTAATATCCTGAATTTGGTTGATTTTCCTTTTATCTCGATCTAAGTTAGGATAACTAACCTATAATAAGCTTCAACTGAGCGACATAACTCCATAATCGACAAGAAAAAAGCCGTTATACAAGGCGGCTTGTGGAGAGACGGCGATGCGGTCGCTAGCAAAAACCGGAATTTTACTCATGCTGCTGCTGGGCGGCTCGGCGGCGGCACAGGAACAGATCCGTGCGCTACGCATGTGGCCCGCGCCGGACAACACTCGCCTCGTGTTCGACCTGACCGGTCCGGTCAAACACAAGCTCTTCACGCTCGATAATCCCGCGCGGGTGGTGATCGACATTGCCGATGCCAAGCTGGCCGCGCCGCTGGGCGAACACAAAAGCGACTTGCTGAAAGGTGTCCGCACCGGCATCCGCCAAGGTGACGACCTGCGGGTGGTACTCGATCTCAGTACCAAGGCCCGCCCCAAGAGCTTTGCCCTGCGCCCGAACGAGAAGTACGGGCACCGATTGGTGATCGACCTGGAAACCCTCGGCGAAAGCCCCAAACCGGTCCGCAGCATCGCCGAACTCGGCAAGAGCCGCGATGTCGTGATTGCCATCGATGCCGGCCACGGCGGTGAGGACCCGGGGGCTTCCGGCCCGCGTGGAACCCGTGAGAAAGATGTCGTGCTGGCCATCGCCCGCAAACTGCAACGGCTGGTGGACAAGGAGTCGGGCATGCGCGCCGTGATGATTCGCGACGGTGATTACTATATCGGGCTCAACAAGCGGGTGGAGAAGGCCCGGCAGCAGCGGGCCGACCTGTTCCTCTCCATCCATGCCGATGCCTTCCGCGACCATCGGGCCACTGGCTCATCGATCTACATCCTCTCCCGGGGAGGCTCCTCCAGCGAACACGCGCGCCTGCTGGCAGCCAAGGAGAACGCTTCCGACCTGGTCGGAGGTGTGAGTCTGGACGACAAGGACGACGTCCTCGCCTCGGTGCTCCTGGATCTGTCGCAGACCGCGACCAACGAGGCGAGCTACAGTGCCGCCGACCAGATCCTGAAGCGCGTCCAAAAGGTCAACCGGCTGCACAAGCGCGGCGTCGAGCGCGCCGCTTTCCGGGTACTGAAGTCACCGGATATTCCGTCGCTGTTGGTGGAAACCGCTTTTATCTCGAATCCGACCGAAGAGCGCGAACTGACCGACCCGCAACACCAGTACAAAATGGCCGCTGCCATCCTGGACGGTCTCCGGGCTTACTTCAACGACAACCCACCGCCGGGTACGCTGATGGCCGAACGTCAGCAGCGCCGCCATACCATCGCCCGTGGCGAGACATTGTCGGCGATTGCGCGCCGCTATCAGGTCAGCACCGACGATTTGCAGGTCTATAACAGTCTGACCACCACCGAAGTGAAGGCGGGTGAAGTGCTGACGATCCCGGTTGCCAGCGGCAGCTAATGCCGCCGGAGAGGGAGTTGAGGGTTAAAGCGTTAAGGAAGCGCTGATTTATTCCGCTTTCCTCGCTCCCGCCCCCGCCCCCGATTAAGGCATTCGAGGGCTGGCTTTGGCGGGAGGCCAGAAAAATCAGGCACTGGATGCCCGCCTTCGCGGGCATGACGAAGCAATCAGCGTTCCTTAACTCTTAACCCGCCCGGTTCTCCCGTCGTCGCTTTTCCCTTAAGCTAGTTCGATGCCTTCCACCCCTGCGCGCATTCACGCCCTCTCCACCCAGTTGGCCAACCAGATTGCCGCCGGCGAGGTGGTCGAGCGCCCCGCCTCGGTGCTCAAGGAACTGCTGGAGAACAGCCTCGACGCGGGTGCCGCCCGCATCGACGTGGAGGTGGAGCGGGGCGGGACTGGCCTGATCCGGGTGCGGGATGACGGCGGCGGCATCCACCGTGACGACTTGCATCTGGCGTTGAGTCCACACGCGACCAGCAAGATCCGTTCACAGGAGGACCTGGAGCGGATCGCGAGTCTGGGTTTCCGCGGCGAGGCGCTGGCCAGCATCGGTTCGGTATCGCGTCTGAGTCTGACCAGCCGCCACGAAGGGGCGGAACAGGCCTGGTGCATTGCCGAAATCGGCGCTGAACCGACGCCCGCTGCGCATCCGGTCGGCACCACGGTGGAGGTACGCGACCTGTTCTACAACACCCCGGCGCGCCGCAAGTTCCTGCGCAGCGAGTCGACCGAGTTTTTCCACCTTGAACAGCTGTTCAAACGGGTGGCGCTGAGTCGTTTCGGTGTCGCGCTTTCGCTGCACCACAACCGCCGCGAGGTGTTGCGCCTGCGGGAGGTCGCTCCCGGTGAACGGCGGCGCGTGGCCGATGTGATCGGTCCGGCGTTCGCCCGCGATGCACTGTCGGTCGACTTCGCCGTCGACGGGCTGCGGCTGTGGGGCTGGCTGTCGCCACCGACCGCCGCCCGGGCGCAGGCGGATGTCCAGTATTTTTACGTCAACGGCCGTCTTGTGCGTGACCGCCTGATCGGCCACGCCCTACGGCAGGCGCATCGCGATCGGCTGGAGGAGGGGCGTCACCCGGCCTACGTGCTCTATCTGGAAATCGACGTTGCCCAGGTCGACGTCAATGTCCATCCCACCAAACATGAGGTGCGCTTCCGGGAGACGCGCCGGGTACACGACTTCCTGTTCTGGGCGGTCCAGCAGGCTCTGGGGACCGAGCTGTTCGAACCGGCAAACCGCGAAGCCTCGGCACCGTTGGCGAAGCCGGGCTATCCGCGGATGCCCTTGCAGGCACGGGTCGGAAGCGCGGCGGTCGCCGAACAGATGACCGCTTACCAGGCCTTGCACGAAGGTGTCCGCAGCGGGAGACCGCCGCGGCAGACGGCCGGGCACCGAAAACTGCGGCTCGGCAGCGTGCTGCATGGGCGCTATCTGCTGTTGGAATCGGACGCGGGTCCCCTGTTGGTCGATGGCGGAGCCGCGCGCGAGGCATTGGCCCTGGCGGCCCTGTCGCGCGACTGGGAGGTGGGGGCTATGCGCAGCCGGCCACTGTTGGTGCCGCAGTTGGTTGCGTTGGGGGCGCTTGGCGAGCGGTTGGACCAACAACGGGAAGCGCTCGAAAAGCTCGGGTTCGAAATCACCGCGGCCGGCGAGGATGAGGCGATGGTGCGGCGGGTACCGCTGGCGTTGGGGTCGGCGCGTCCAGACCGGCTGGCGGTGACACTGCTGGAAGCGCTCGCGGTGGAAACTACCCCCGACGTCGTGCTGAAGAGGCTGGCCGCTTGCCTGCGTGAGGCCCCGGCTGAGGCACTCAGCGCCACCACGGCCCAGGCGTTGCTGGAACAACTGGATGCGGTGGAGCTGACGGCGCAGCCGTATGTGCGGGAACTGGGGCCCGAACGCCTTGCCGAATGGTTCGACGCAACCGCCTGATCCGCCGTTCCCGATGCCGCACACCGCCGACCTCCCTCCCGCGATCTTCCTCATGGGGCCGACCGCCTCGGGTAAGACCGACTTGGCCATTGCCCTGGGTGAGCGCCTGCCGGTCACCCTGATCAGTGTCGATTCGGCCATGGTCTACCGGGGCATGGATATCGGTACGGCCAAACCGGAACCCGCGGTACTGGCACGGGCTCCGCACAAGCTGATCGATATCCTCGACCCGGCCGAAAGCTACTCGGCGGCTCAGTTCCGCGAGGATGCCCTGCGCGAAATGGCGGCGGCCACCGCGGCCGGCCGCATCCCACTGCTGGTAGGCGGCACCATGCTCTATTTTCGCGCCCTGGAGCAAGGGATGGCCGAGTTGCCGCAGGCCGACCCGGTGCTTCGCCGGACGATCGAGGAGGAGGCCGCGCGCATCGGTTGGCATGGGCTCCACGCCCGTTTGGCACAGGTCGACCCGGCGGCAGCGCAGCGCATCCATCCCAACGATCCCCAACGCCTGCAGCGGGCCCTGGAGGTGTACGAACTGACCGGGCGGCCGATGAGCGAGCTGTGGCGGAATGCTGCGATGCAGTCACTGCCTTACCGGATAACCAAGCTGGTGGTGGCGCCGGCGGAGCGGGCCTGGCTGCATGAACGGATCGCGCGCCGCTTCGTGCTGATGCTGGAGGCCGGTTTCCTGGCCGAGGTGGAGCGGCTGTTTGCGCGCGGCGATCTCGGCCCCGAACTGCCGTCCATTCGCTGTGTCGGTTATCGTCAGGCGTGGGGCCATCTCGCCGGAGAGTGGGACTATGCGGCCATGGTCGACAAGGGGATTGCGGCGACCCGCCAGCTCGCCAAGCGCCAGTACACCTGGTTGCGGGGCGGCCTGGCCGAAAAGGAGTGGCTGGATGCACGCTCCCCGCATGTGCTGGAGCGCGCACTGGCCCGTTTGCAGGATGCGCAAGTGCTGAGCGCATCCGAATAGGTTCGCTCCTCACGGTAAACGCATCCTTACATCACGGCCGTGCTGAATGCGATGTAAGTGCTTGAAAGCAGGTATGCTGTAAATACATCCCTGTACGCGCGACGGCCGCATCGTTCGGCCGACCACCGGCTTTCAAGGACTTACAACGCCCCTTTGCGAGTGCGCATTGGCCTGCGAGAGCCCCGGAGGCTGTACTAGACTTGCGGGGTATGATGCTATGATAGGTGTGCGTTTTCGTTCACTATGCAGCCAACTATCTAAAGGTCATGAGTTTTTTGGGAGCGCGAGTTGCGCCGGATAATAACAAGAGGAGAAATCCAATGAGTAAAGGGCAAGCGCTGCAGGATCCTTTTCTGAATGCCCTTAGAAAAGAACGGATTCCCGTTTCGATTTACCTGGTGAATGGCATCAAGTTGCAGGGGCAGATTGAATCCTTCGACCAGTTCGTGGTCTTACTGCGTAACTCGGTCAATCAGATGGTGTACAAGCACGCTATCTCCACTGTCGTGCCGGCACGCAACGTGAAGCTGAATTTTGCACCGACCGCACCGTCCTCTTCCGATGAGCCGACGCCCGGCAACCAGTTCTGATCTGATTTTTGCCCGCCGTGGCGGGCCCGGAGGTGTCGTTGTTTGAGCGTCCCCGTAGCGGCGAACGTGCCGTTCTGGTCCACCTGGACCTGCAGCAGGAGAGCGAGCGGGAAGACCTGGAAGAGTTCGAGGAACTCGCCACTTCGGCCGGTGCGCGCCCGGTAGCTATCGTCGCCGGGGCGCGCCGGCTTCCCGAACCGAAATACTTTGTCGGTAGCGGTAAGGCGGAGGAGATCCGGCAAGTCGTCGAGCAGGAACAGGCCGAACTGGTACTGGTCAACCATCCACTGACCCCCTCCCAGGAACGCAACCTGGAACGGCTGGTCAAATGCAGGGTGCTCGATCGGACCGGTCTGATCCTGGACATCTTCGCGCAGCGGGCACGGTCCCACGAAGGCAAACTGCAGGTGGAACTGGCGCAGCTACAGCACCTGTCGACCCGGCTGGTACGCGGCTGGACCCACCTGGAGCGGCAGAAGGGCGGTATCGGTCTGCGCGGCCCCGGTGAAACCCAGCTGGAATCGGACCGGCGGCTGCTCGGGGATCGAATCAAGTCACTGCACCGCCGGCTGGAGAAGGTGCGGCGCCAGCGCGAACAGAGTCGACGGGGACGCCTGCGGGCCGACATCCCGACCGTTTCCCTGGTGGGCTATACCAACGCGGGCAAGTCGACGCTGTTCAATGCCGTCTCACGCGGTGAGGTTTACGCGGCGGATCAGCTGTTTGCCACCCTCGATCCGACCCTGCGCCGGCTGGAACTGCCGGGTGGCGACACCGTGGTGCTGGCGGATACGGTTGGTTTCATCCGGCACCTGCCCCATGATCTGGTGGAGGCGTTTCGCTCGACCTTGCAGGAAACCCAGGATGCCGCACTGCTGCTGCACGTCATCGACGCCAGCGATCCGGACCGGGAGGCGAAGGTCGAACAGGTGAACGCGGTGCTACAGGAGATCGGTGCGGAATCCGTACCGCAGATAGAGGTCTACAACAAAATAGACCGGCTGGAAGACGTATCGCCGCGCCTCGAACGCAACGCCGAGGGCCGGGTGCGCCGGGTCTGGTTGTCGGCCGTCAGCGGGGAAGGTCTCGACCTGTTGCGCACGGCGCTCGATGAGCACCTGCGGCATCACCGCGAACATCGCTCGTTGCGATTGCCGCCACAGGCCGCGCGGCTGCGTGCCCGCCTTTACGAAATGGGTGCCGTCCTACGGGAGCAAGTGGACGGCGACAATGGCGACTGGCTGCTGGATGTGGCGATCGAGCCGCAGTATTTGGAGCAATTGCGCAAGCAGAAGGAGTTCGAGGCGTTGCTCGTCTAAGTCACCTTGCGGCGCAGGCGCCCGCTCCCCTGGAATCGGGCCGGCCTGCGCTTACCGAAAACATCAGTTGTATCAACGCGGAGTTTTAAACATGGCCTGGAACGAACCGGGCGGTCCCGACGGGCGCGATCCCTGGGGCGGCCGCAAGAACGACCAAGGTCCGCCGGATCTGGATGAGGTCGTGCGTAAGCTGCAAAACCGGATGAATACCCTGTTCGGTGGGCGTGGTGGCGACGGTGGAAACAGCGGCGGCGGTGGCATCGGTGTCGGTATCGGCGGCATCGGTTTGGTATTGTTCGTCGCCCTCGTGGTCTGGGGCCTCTCCGGTTTCTATATCGTGGAGGAGGGCAAGCGTGCGGTCGTGCTGCGTTTCGGTCAGTATCAGACCACGACCGGTCCGGGCCTGCACTGGTATCCGCGCTTCGTCTCGTCCGTGGAAAGGGTCGATGTCGATTCCATTCGCAGTATCGAACTGGGTTACCGAGCCGACGAGGCGCTGATGCTGACCCAGGACGAAAACATCATCGACATCAAGTTCGCGGTCCAGTATCGCGTGGGTGATGCGCAGCAGTACCTGTTCAATGTGCGCGATGCCGATGAGACCCTCCGTCAGGCGATGGAGAGTTCCGTGCGCGAGGTCGTCGGTCAGAGCAAGATGGACTTCGTCATCACCGGCGGTCGGGCCGAGGTGGTGGGGCGTGCCCAGGAGTTGTTGCAGCAAGTGCTGGACGAGTACGGCACCGGCCTTATCGTTACCAGCCTGAACATGCAGGATGCCCAGGCGCCGCAACAGGTGCAGGATGCATTCGCCGACGCGGTGAAGGCGCGGGAGGACGAGGTCCGTCTGAAGAACGAGGCGGAGGCCTACTCCAACGATGTCCTGCCCAAGGCCCGCGGCGGGGCGGCTCGCCTCATTGAGGAGGCCAATGCCTACAAGGAACGGGTGATTGCGGAAGCCGAAGGTGAGACCTCGCGCTTCCTGCAGGTGCTTGCCCAGTACAGCAAGGCGCCGGAAGTGACGCGCAAGCGGCTCTATCTGGATGCCCTGGAGTCGGTGCTGGCCAACAGCAGCAAGGTGATCGTCAACACCCAGGGGGGCAATAACCTGCTCTACCTACCGTTGGACAAACTGATGGACCGGGAACGGACTCTGACCGGCGGCGGCAGCGGCGACTATAGCCAGTCCATGCCGGCGACCGGCAGCAACAGCGTGCAGCCGGTGGTCCGCAGCGAACGCGATGTCGGCCTGCGTGACAATCTGCGTCGTCGGGAGGTGCGCTAATGAGCCGCAATACGACCATCCTGTTAGTCCTCGTAGCCGTCGGTGCCTGGCTGCTGTCCATGTCCATATTCGTGGTGGACGAGCGGGAAGTGGCGGTCAAGTTCCGCCTGGGTGAGTTCGAGGAGGCGAATTACGAACCGGGACTGCATTTCAAGATCCCGTTCATCAATACCGTGCGCAAATTCGATAGCCGCATCCTGACCCTGGACACCGAGCCGGAGCGCTACCTCACGTTCGAAAAGAAGAACGTCATCGTCGATGCCTTCATCAAGTGGCGGATCAGCGATGTGGGCAGCTACTACAAGGCGATGGGCGGCAATGAACGCCAGGCCGCGATGCGCATGGCCCAGGTCATCAAAAACGGCCTGCGCGGCGAGTTCGGCAAGCGCACGATCCAGGAGGCGATCTCCGGCGAACGTTCGCAGATCATGCAGGTGATCGCCAATCAGGTCGAAGACGAGATCAAGAATTTCGGTATCGATATCATCGACGTCCGCATCAAACGCATTGAGTTGCCGCCGGAGGTGAGCGAGTCGGTGTATGACCGGATGCGCGCTGAACGTGCCCGTGTCGCCAAGGACCTGCGGTCCCGTGGTGCCGAGGCGGCGGAACGCATTCGGGCGGATGCCGACCGCCAGCGTTCCATCCTTCTGGCTGAGGCGTATCGCGATGCCGAACGCACCCGCGGTGAGGGCGACGGTCGGGCGGCCGAGATCTTTGCCAAGGCCTATAACCAGGATCGGAATTTCTACGAGCTCTATCGGAGTCTGCAGGCGTACCGGACTGTCTTCTCCAACCAGGAGGATGTGCTGGTACTCGACCCCAACTCCGAGTTCTTCAAATTCTTCCAGGACGCCGCCGGCCAGGTCGGCCAACGATAAGTGATAATAATGGCCGGGCAGCGTAAGCTGCCCGGCCTTTTTCTGTTTGTGGGGGAGCCATGTGGGTTGAACTGGGCATCGCCGTGTCGTTGATGCTTGTCATCGAAGGGCTTATGCCTTCGATCTCGCCCAACTACTTCCGTCGTGTCATCGTGACTGTCGCCAGCATGGACGACCGGTCGCTGCGTTGGTCCGGATTGTTCAGTATGATCGCCGGCGCGCTGCTGCTCTATCTCCTGAGGCACTGATATGGTTGAAATCGAACGCTGGCTGCTGCCGGAGGGCATCGAGGAGCTGTTGCCGCCGGAGGCAGAGCGATTGGAGGGCGTGCGCCGTCGGCTTCTGGATCAGTTCTCGGCCTGGGGCTACCGGCTGGTCATTCCGCCCCTGGTCGAGTACCTGGAATCGCTCCTGACCGGGACCGGTAACGACCTCGATCTCAAGACCTTCAAGCTGACCGACCAACTGACCGGTCGCTTGATGGGGGTACGGGCCGACATGACCCCGCAGGTCGCCCGCATCGACGCGCACCGCCTGAACCAGGCCGGACCGACCCGGCTCTGTTATCTCGGTACGGTGTTGCAGACCCGGCCCTCCACCCACGGTGGCACCCGTAGCCCGATGCAGGTGGGCGCCGAGTTGTACGGCCATGCCGGGCCCGCGGCGGACCAGGAGGTGCTTCGGTTGATGGTGGAGACCCTGCGCGGCGCGGGGTTGGAGCGGGTCTATCTGGACCTGGGCCATGTCGGTATCTACCGGGCGCTGGCGCGCCGTGCCGGCTTGGCGGGTGACACCGAAAACCGGCTGTTCGATGCCCTGCAGCGCAAGGCGGTCCCGGAGATCGACACCATCCTGGCGGAGGCGGACGCCGATGATCGCGCTGCCGCGGCGCTGCTGCGCCGGCTGGTCGACCTGAACGGCGGTCCCGAGGTGCTGGCGGAGGCGGAGCAGGTGCTGGCCGCTGCCGGTGACGATGTTCTGGCGGCGCTCGCCAACCTGCGCCAAGTGGCCGGTGCGGTGGCAGGGCGCCAAGACGTCGAGATCCACGTGGATTTGGCTGAATTGCGCGGTTACCACTATCACACCGGCGTGGTGTTCGCCGCCTTCGTCCCAGGCCAGGGCCAAGCGGTGGCCCAGGGCGGGCGCTACGACGACATCGGCCGGGTGTTCGGGCGTGCCCGTCCGGCGACCGGGTTCAGCGTCGACCTGCGCGGCGTGCTTGCATTGGTGGCTGCCGAGCCGGCCCCGATTCGTGGTATCTTTGCGCCCTGGAGTGACGATCCGGCGTTGGCCGAGATGGTTGCGGAACTCCGCCGCGGCGGTGACCGGGTCATTCAGCAGCTTCCGGAACAGCCCGGTGGCGCGGCTGACTTGGGTTGCGACCGGCAGCTGAGCCTGGAAAACGGCCGCTGGCAGGTGGTCGCGGTCGGCTGACGCGCAGAGCAGTATCGCCTAACAAAACGCCGACCCTCGTGTCCCGGCGGGCACGGGGGTCGATTTGTGTCTGAGAGAGAGCGAGCATGGGGAAGAACGTTGTTGTAATCGGTACCCAGTGGGGGGACGAAGGCAAAGGCAAGGTCGTCGACCTGCTGACCGAAAAGGCCGGTGCCGTGGTGCGTTTCCAGGGCGGACATAACGCCGGCCACACGCTGGTCATCGACGGCAAGAAGACCGTCCTGCACCTGATCCCGTCCGGCATCCTGCACGAAGGCGTGATGTGCCTGATCGGCAATGGTGTGGTACTGGCGCCCGATGCGCTGCTCAAGGAGATCGACATGCTGGCCGAGGGCGGCGTCGAAGCCGCTTCCCGCCTGCGCATCAGCGAGGCCGCTACGCTGATCCTGCCGTACCATGTGGCCTTGGACCACGCCCGGGAACTGGCGCGCGGCAAGAAGGCGATCGGTACCACCGGGCGCGGCATCGGCCCCGCTTACGAGGACAAGATCTCCCGTCGCGGCCTCAAGGTGGGCGACCTGATGCACCGCGAGCGTTTCGCCGCCCGCCTGGGTGAGGTGCTCGACTATCACAACTTCGCTCTCAAGCACTACTTCAAGACCGACATCGTCGATTTCCAGCAAGTGCTCGAGCAGAGCCTGGAGATGGCGGAGCGCATTCGGCCGATGGTGGCGGACGTCACCGGGCTGCTGCACCGGTACCGCGCCGACGGCCGCGACATCATGTTCGAAGGTGCCCAGGGCACCCTGCTCGACATCGACCACGGCACCTATCCGTACGTCACCTCGTCCAACCCGACTGCCGGCGGCGCCTGCACCGGGACCGGTGTCGGTCCGAAGGACATCGACTACGTGCTCGGCATCACCAAGGCCTACACCACCCGCGTCGGTGCCGGTCCGTTCCCGACCGAGCTGTACGACGGCGCGGCCCTGAATGACCCGATCGGCGCCCATCTGGCCAAAGAGGGCCATGAGTTCGGCTCCACCACCGGCCGTCCGCGCCGCTGCGGCTGGCTGGATGCGGTCAGTCTGCGCCGTTCGGTCCACCTGAACAGCCTCTCCGGCATCTGCCTGACCAAGATGGACGTGCTGGACGGCCTGGAGACCCTGCGTATCGCCGTCGGCTACGAGTGCGACGGGCGTGAGTTGGACACCCCGCCGGTCGGTGCCGATGCCTACGAGCAGTGCAAGCCCAAGTACATCGACGTGCCGGGCTGGAAGCAGAGCACCGTCGGCATTCGCCGCTACGACGACCTGCCGGAAAACGCCAAGGCCTACATCAGCAAGATCGAAGAGGTCGTTGGCGTGCCGGTCGATATCGTCTCCACCGGCCCGGACCGTGCCGACACCATCGTGCTGCGTGACCCGTTCGCCTAAGCTGCGACTTGGGTCCTGACATGTCGCATGGTGCCTTACGGACTATAGTTGCCCGTAATCCCATGCGAGACTCACGGCATGCTCGAGGGCAAGGTCGTACTGGTAACCGGCGGTACCGGTTCGTTCGGTAATATCTTCGCCAGCCAGGTGTTGCGCCGTTACCGGCTGAAGAAACTGATTATCTTCAGCCGGGACGAGCTCAAGCAGTATGAGATGCGCGAACGCTTCCCGGAGCAGGAGTTCCGGGCGGTGCGCTACTTCATCGGCGATGTGCGCGATCGCGAACGTCTGCGCCGCGCCTTCGATGGCGTGGATATCGTGATCCACGCCGCGGCCCTCAAGCAGGTGCCCACCTGCGAATACAATCCCATCGAGGCGGTCAACACCAACGTGCTCGGCACGGCCAATGTGGTCGACGCCGCCATCGACAGCGGCGTCGAAAAGGTCATCGCCCTCAGCACCGACAAGGCCGCCAATCCGGTCAACCTCTACGGCGCCACCAAGCTCTGTGCCGACAAGCTGATCGCGGCGGCCAACAGCTACGTCGGCGCCGGCAGGACCCGTTTCTCCGTGGTGCGCTATGGCAACGTGATGGGCAGCCGCGGCAGCGTGATTCCGTTCTTCCTGAAACGGTGTGCCGAGGGGGTGCTTCCGATCACCGACAAGCGCATGACCCGCTTCTGGATCACTCAACCGCAGGCGGTCGAATTCGTACTCGCCTGCCTGGAGCGGATGCGTGGCGGCGAGATCTTCGTCCCCAAGCTGCCGAGCATGCGGATCCTCGACCTGGCCCGCGCGGTCTGCCCGGAGTGCCGCTTCGATTTCGTCGGTGTTCGCCCCGGGGAGAAACTGCACGAGGTGATGGTGCCTGAGGACGATGCGCGCATGACCCTCGAGTTCGACGACCACTTCGTGATCATGCCCTCCTATTTCGGTCCCCGGCTGAGCGATTACGCCAGGCAGACCGGGGGGCGGCCTTGTGGGGAGGGCTTTCGCTATGGTTCGGATACCAACGACCAGTGGCTCTCGGCCGAAGCGCTGCGCAATGCGGTGGCCACCGCCCATTGAGTCTTGAATGGAACGGTTACCCTACGCTCGGCACAGCATAGAGCAGGACGATATCGACGCGGTGGTGGCGGCGTTGCGTTCGGGGTGGTTGACCGGTGGTCCCGCGGTCGAGCGCTTCGAAGCGGTGCTGGCGGAGACCGTCGGGGCAGCCCATGCGATCGCCTGCTCATCCGGCACCGCGGCGCTGCACTTGGCGGTGCTTGCCCTCGGCATCGGTCCCGGTGATGCCATGGTCGTTCCCTCTGTTACCTTCCTGGCCACCGCCAACGCGGTGCGCCTGGCCGGTGCCGAGGTGGTGTTTGCCGATGTCGACCCGGATACCGGCCTTTTGACTGCGGAGACGCTGCGGCGTGCCCTCAAGGGCTCTGCGGCGGTCCGGGCTGTCCTGCCGGTTCACCTGAACGGGCAGTGTGTCGAGATGGCACGGGTCGCGGCCATCGCCGAGGAGGCGGGACTGTTCGTGATCGAGGACGCAGCCCACGCCATCGGCTCCCGCTGTGGGGGGGCTCCGGTCGGCAGCGGTCGATTCAGCCAACTGACCGCCTTTTCCCTGCACCCGGCCAAGCTGGTGGCCATGGGGGAGGGGGGCTCGGTCACCACCAATGATGGGGAACTTGCCGAGCGGCTGCGGCGTCTGCGCAGTCACGGCGTGACCCGTGACCCGAAGCACTTCGTTCAACTCGCCGAGGGGTTCGACACCGACGGGGAGCCCCATCCCTGGTACTACGAGATGCACGAGCCGGCGCCCAACTACCGTGCCGGCGACCTGCCGTGTGCGCTGGGGGCGAGTCAGCTGGCAAAGCTGGGGCGGTTCGTGGCCCGCCGCCGCGAACTGGTAGCCCTTTACGACCGGCTGCTTGCCGAGCGGCTGCCCGAGGTTCGGCCACTCAAACGCCTGCCGGGACAACAGCCCGCCTGGCACCTCTATCCGGTGTTCATCGACTTCACCGCACTGGGGCTGGCCCGCGGTAACCTCATGCGGCGCCTGTCAGCCGCCGGCATCGACACCCAGGTCCATTACCTCCCGGTTCACAGGCAACCCTACTACCGCCAGCGTTACGGTGACCAGAAATTGCCGGGGGCAGATGCCTACTACGCACGGGTGCTCTCCCTTCCCCTGCACGCCGGCATGAGCGACGCCGACGTGGCACGCGTCGTGGACGAACTCGCCCGGACGAACCGCACCGGTGGCCCCAAGCGCCGCGAATGATGCGGTTCGCAGGCTCACCACATCCTACGAAAATCGAACCCGGCGTAGCCTGATCGTAGGGTGTGGTGAGGAACGAACCGCACCGAGGGGCTACGGCTCGAGCAGATCCCAGCGCAGGGGGGTTCCACGCCTCACCGCCCGCCGCACTCGCTGCCCCAACACCGCCTCATAGAACCGCGGCGCCAAACCGTCCCCCGGGCGGATTCGGCGCAGGTTATCGGCGGTTAGAACGTCGCCCGCTTCAAGGTCGCGAACCACGTACAGCGATCGCCGGTGCCGCAGCGATGGTGCCTCACTGGCAAGCGGCCCGTAGCGGACCGCACCCAGGGCCTGCCAGGCGCGGTCGGCCTCGGTGACCAGTTGCGCCATCTCCCGCGGTTCCATGGAAAAGGCCGCGTCCACCCCGCCGCCCGCGCGGTCCAGGATGAAGTGCTTCTCCACCAGGCTCGCACCGAGGGCCACGGCGGCCACCGCCACCCCGATGCCGAGGGTGTGATCCGAAAGTCCCACTTCGCCGTCGAAACGCCGGCGCAAATCCGGCAGCGTTCGCAGGTGGGCGTCGGCGGGCGACGCCGGATAGGTGCTGGTGCACTTGAGCAGCGCCAGCTCCCGGCAACCCGCGGCCCGTGCGGTCTGCACCGTCTCTTCCAGTTCCGACTCGGTCGCCATGCCGCCGGAGATGAGCAGTGGCTTGCCGGTGCTGGCGGCGTGACGGATAAGCGGCAGATCGGTGTTCTCGAACGAGGCGATCTTGTAGGCGGGACAGCCGAGTGTCTCCAGGAAATCCACCGCCTTCTCATCGAAGGGCGAGCTGAACGGGATCACCCCCCGCTCGCGGCAGCGGGCAAACAGCGCCGCATGCCATTCCCACGGTGTCGCCGCTTCCCGATAGAGTGCGTGGAGCGAACGCCCAGCCCAGGTGTTTGCGGGATCGCCGATGAAAAACTCCCCCCGGTGCAGATCCAGAGTCATGGTATCGGCGGTGTAGGTCTGCAGCTTGACCGCGTGCACCCCGGCCGCGGCCGCCGCATCCACCAGCGTCAAGGCGCGTGCGAGGGAGCCGCCGTGGTTGCCGGAGAGCTCGGCGATCACAAACGGCGGGTGGTCGCGACCAATGGGACGTCCGGCGATTTCCATGCTGAAAGCCTTTAGCGACGCTGGCGGATTGCCGTTCGCCTTATCAGAAAAAGCATAGGCCGACAGCAACCGAGCTGCGTTGACGACGGAATTCAACAGGATTCACAGGAATTTTCAGGATTGACAGGATGGACTATGGCAAGAACCACTTGTTTGGGTTTTCGAGCAGAGCGTTTGAGTTATCAGCCCAAGCAAACAGGCCTTCTCCTGTTAATCCTGCCAAATCCCGTTAATCCTGTTGAATAGAACACCGCAGCAAGAGCGGCTAACGGCTGGGCACCGCCAGCGTGTCGGGCAGCTCGTCCAGCCTGACCGGCCGATGCCCCTCTCGCTGACTGACGTGCATCGCCAGGGCGATGGCCAGTGCCTGCCGCCCATCGGCCACCGTGCACTGCGGGACGGCGCGGCCCTCCATCGCGGCGACCAGATTGTCCGCCGCCGCCCGCCAGCAACTCGTGGCCGGCACTTCGGGGAACGGCACCTGCTCCAATTCCCGAAAACCGGTGAAGTGCGCTGACCCGGCTGCCTGCCACAGTTCGCGCTGGGTGTTACCGATCCGGATCAGCCCCTCGCTGCCGAGCAGTTCGAACTCGAAGCGAAAATAGGCCTTGTCCGCCGCGTGAATGGTGGCGCGGGCACCGTTGCCCAGTGACAGCAGGGCGAAGCCGCCAAGGTCGGTGACAGGTGTCTGTCGGTTGAAGCGGTAGCCGCTCTGTGCGGCGTCGGCCGAGTCCGTATGCAGCCACGCCTGCACCGTTTCCACCTCGCGGCACCAGAGCCGCAGCAGATCGAAGGCGTGGGTGCCGGTGTGCAGCATGTTGCTGGTGAAATGGACGTTGATCGATTCCAGCTTGCCAATTGCGCCGTCCTCCAACAGCGTCTTGACCGCGTAATAGGGCGGAGCCCAGCGGCGCATGAAGGCGACCGTCATGGCGGTGCCGTGCGCCTTCAGCACGACCGCCATGCGATCGGCCTCCGCCAGCGAGGTCGCCATGGCCTTTTCGCACCAAATGCCGCGGACACCCGCTTCGGCGGCGGCCACCACCATTTCGCAGCGCGCCGTGGCGTAGGCGCAAATGCTCACCAAATCGAGCGACTCCCGCGTGAGCATGGCCTCATGGTCACGATAGAGCGGCACACCGGGATAGGCCCTGGCAAAGGCCTCCAGCCGCTCCGGATCGGTGTCACAGGCGGCGACAAGCACGACATCCTCCCGCTCGGTCCACGCGCCCAGGTGGGTGCAGGGTTTGCCGCGCAGGGGGTCCTGTTCCAGCAGCCAGGCAATGCGGCCGAGGCCGACGATGCCGAGTCGGTAGGGGCCAGCCATGGGATCCCGATCAGCTCTCAGTCAGTTGCCGGGCCAGCGATTCGGCCAACCGACCGTGGATGTGGTCGAGGTTGGTACCGACCAGCGCACCGGCCGCGGGTAGTCGGTGGATGAAGGTCGCGTCATTCGGCGCTTGGCTGTCGGCGACGCCATCCACGGCGACCCACCTTGCCGCGAATGCGGCACGCTCTGCCGTGATCGCGGCGGCAAAATCGGCGCCCGGCGCCAGCCAGCGGTGCGGGATCAGCCCGTGGATGCCGAGTGCCACCGGGTTCCCGCGCAGCAGCAGGTGCACGCCCGCGAAGTAGAAGTCCTGCAGCGATCGCGCCAGCGCCACGGTTCGAAACAGTCGTCGCTTTCCCTCTTCGCCGGTCACGTCGGCGGCAAGCAGGAAGCGGCCCGAGTGGTCTGTCAGTCCCTTCTGCCGAACGTGGGCGTTGAGGGCGCGCAAGGCCGGGTCCATAGTGAGTTGCTCCACCACCCAACGCAGGGAAACCAGTGTCTCGGGCGGATGGTCCCGGTACCACCGGGCATGGACCTCCCGCATGAACTCGTAATCGGAGACCGTGTCGACCGAAATCCGGTGCCGGCAGGCGTAATAGATCGGGTCGTCCTGCCACAGCGTCCGCCGGAGATGAGGGTAGCGCCGCATGGCCGATCCCAGGTGCTCTTTTTCGGCCGGCGAGCGTGAGTTCGCCGCGATCCAGTCCCAGATCGGGCGGCCGTAGAGCTGAATGCCCTCATGGATCGGCGGCCGCCCCTCCCGTGCCCCCAGCCCGACGGTATGGGCATCGGTTGAGGCGGACAGCAGCCGCAGCAGCTGTGACACGGTCTCGGGTTCTATCAACGGCGAGTCGCCGCAGAAATAGGCAACGATCCCGGGCTGCTCGCGACGGACGAGCGCATCGACCCTTGCGGTCAGGTCGTTGACGTCGCCTTCGTAGGCAAAGACCGCCTTCCCGGCCGCCTCCGCCCACTCGACCAGCGGTCGGTTGTAGTCATCCGCAGTCGTTGCCAGGACGATGCGGGTGAGCTCCGGTATCCGCTCCAGTCGTTCGAAGATGCGGGCGATGGCCGGCTTGCCCCCCAGATCGAGCAGCTGCTTGCGCGGAAGCCGGCTTGAATTGAGGCGGGCGCCGACGATGCCAAGGGTCTTCACTTCACCTCCGTACAGGTCCGGGCGGCAGATTGCCACGTCAGGCCACGGCGATGCCTCGCTCCGATCACAAAATCCGGTCCTGGGCGTGGCGCACCAGGGTCTGCTCGACCTCGGCACGCACGAAGGGCACCCCGGCGAGGTCTTCCCCTGCGCTCTCCCGCAGGAACCAGCCGAGACTGTCGAGCCCCATGGCGAAGGCGAGGGTGGACGCGCCGCCCAGCCGCGGATTGCACTCGACGAGCCAGGGCTTGCCCTCGCGATCGACGATGACCTGAAACACGGCATGACCGTACAGACCGAGGTGCGCGGCGGCATCGGCGCACAGCGTCTCGAGCTGCGGCATCTTCTCGGATCGGGTCACCTGCGATTCCCCCCCCACCACCAGCAGGCGACGACGCGCCAGTGTCCCGTGCAAACGCCCGTGGCGGTCACGGTAGAGGTCGATGCTGAACTCGGTCCCGGCGATATACGGCTGATAGACCGCGGCGCCGAGTCGTCGACCCTGCTCGCGCGCCGCGCTTGGCGTGAGTGGTCCGGCGGCTCCCGCGGCACCGGCGCCAAACCGCTCCTTCACCATGACCGGAGCGGTGGCCGGCGGCTCCGTAGAGGTTGGGATGGCCGGAAATCCGCGGCCGATGAGCCTTTCGGCAAACACGAGCTTGTCACCGCACCAGGCAATCGCCTCGGGTGCCGAGACCATCACGGAGACGCCGTCGGCCGCGAGCGATTCACGGGCGGCGGCCAGGAACGGGAGTTCGCCGTCACGGGTTGGGACGATGGCGCCGATGGCGTGGGTGCGGCAGTAGACGAGCAACTCCTCGAGGGTGAGTGAAGTCAGGGGCGGCATGGCCCAAAACCGGTCGACGAAGTGACGGCCGATGCAATCGGGGTCGGCATCGGCCCCGTGCAGGCGGCCCTCGGGTATGTTTCGGCCGAGCGCAGTACGCAACGCCTGCAGGAGAGGAACCTTCCGCGAGATGCTAGTGACGAGCACATTCACGACGGATAGCCTCACACACCCGATGTGTACCCCGGCCGTCAATCAGGCGCCGGCCCCTCTGTCCCATCGCGTGCCGCACGGCCGGGCTGCGCAGCAGGTCCGTGACCGCGGCGGCGATGGAATCGGGCCCGGCGTCCCGATAGCTTCCCAGGGAGATGGCCGCCCCGGCCGTGTCGAATGCCTGCGCCGCCCGGCATTGGTTGTCGGCCGTGGTCAGCAGCAGCGAGGGGACCCCCAGGTAAGCCAGTTCCGAGGCCGTACCCCCGGCGGCGGCGATCGCCAAGTCGGCACCCGACATCACTGCCGCCATATCGTCGACATCGTGAAGCAGGCGAATGCGGTGGCGTGAGCGGTCCACAGCCCTCCGCAGAGCTTGTCCCCCTTCGTTGTTGGCGCCGGTGACGACGGTAACCCGCAGCTTCGTCTCGCAGTGTTCCAGGGCGCGGAGCACCCGGTGCAAGGGCTCGTTGGTATCCCCTCCACCCATCGTCACCAGGACGTGCCATTCGGTTCCTTCACGTTCCTGGTGGTGTCTCCCGCGTTTTAGAAAGCTACGACGAAGCAGCACGTAATCGGACCCCACGGCCAGTTTGGTTTGCGGACCCGGTTGGTAAGGGATCGTGTCGCCGAAAATATTCGGGTTCACCACCAGATCGGCGTGGCTGAGAGATGACAGGCCGTTGTCGTCGATGACGACCAGTCGGGCCCCTGCCTCCCGGACCGCCACGTGGTGGCGCACGCTAAACTGATAGCCATCCAGTACCACGACAGGTTGCACGCCGCGGCGCTGTAAACGCTGCACTTCTTTGCAGAGACGGCCCGACCAATCGGCTTCGCCGTGAGGTGGCCCGGTTTCAGTCAGTTGTGCGCCCATGGCGCCAACCCTTCCCTGTAGTGAGGGCGGATAACCGAAACCGAAGAAGCGGGCGAAGTTTCCCGTCGCCAACCACCTTTCTGCGAGGGCGATACAGCGCACGAGGTGGCCGTGCCCAATCCTCGGTCCGGCATCGACGCACATCAGCAATCCAAAAGGGAACGGCATGGCACATGTTGGCGTTGATAGGCGGACGATGCCTGCAGCTTTTCAAAAGCATAACAGAACGCCCGCGCCCGACCGGTCGGGTCAGCGTTGCCCCAATTAATGTCGGCCCAAGTAAGGAAAAGATGGCACTTCAAAAAAACAGCCTGGTTTCCGTCGTGGTGCCGAGCTACAACCATCGGCCCTTTCTGAACGAACGGATGGCCTCGATATTTTCCCAAAGCCATACCGCGACCGAAATTATCGTACTGGACGATGCCAGCGAGGACGGTAGCGCCGAACTGCTGCGGGAACTTGCAGAGGAACACGCTTTCAAGGTGCTGGAAGTGGCCGGCTCAAACGGTGGTTCCCCTTTCGCGCAGTGGCTCAAGGGGCTGGCACGGGCCGAAGGGGAATATCTCTGGATCGCCGAGAGCGACGACACCGCCGAGCCGGAATTTCTGGAAACAATGGTCGATGCACTGGAACGTTGGCCCGAGGCCGCCTTTGCCGCGGCGGCATGGCGTTATCTGGGGCCGTCGGGTGAACGCTACGGTGCAGTGACACCGGCACTGCCGTTTTCCGACACTGCTTGCGGACCATCCCGCCATCGCACCGTCCGTGGCAAAGACCTCATGCTCAGCATGGTGCACTGCAATCCCCTCGAGAACGTGAGTGCGCTGCTGTTTCGAACGTCCGCCCTCCGACGGGCCAGTGCCGGTGCCGGTCGCTTCCGCTATCTCGGTGACTGGATGACCTATGTCCGGCTTCTCGCCGAGGGCGACTTGCTGTTCGTTGACCGGACGCTTGCCGGGTTCAGGCTCCACGACGAGACGACCCGGGTCAGGGTACGCAGTCCTGAACGCCAAGCCCAACACGCGCTGGAGATGCTCGAGATCACCATCGAGGCAAGCCGCTTGGCGGGACTGTCGGAGTCGCGACGGTGTGAATCGGTGGAGCGGGTTTTCGCCCACTATCGATGGCAACGGGACCTGGAGCAAGACGCCGTCGACTGGCCGACACGGATTGCGATCTATGGCGCGGGGGCGTTGGGGCGACAGCTGCTGGTGCGTCTGAGAGCGGCCGTCCCTGGCCTCTCCGTCGTCGGCTTCATCGACGCACGTGCACGGGAAAAACCGTTGCTGGTCGAGGAGGTGCCGGTGATGGATATCGATAGGTTTGCAGCTAGGCTAGATGCAGAGGGGGTGGTTATCGCGTCCGTGGCCTATTACGAAGAGATCCTCGAGGTACTCGTGCGCAAGCGCCTTTCCCATTTGGTTCTGAACGGCCCCGGGCGTGCAGTCGGACAGTGCTCGAAGTGAGGCGTTGCGGTGGATGATCTTGCGCCGAAAGACGTCATATTCATTGCGGGCACGCACCGCAGCGGCACATCCGCCCTTGCGCGTGTGGTCAACCTGTTGGGCGTACCTCTGCCCGCTGACCTGCTGCACGCCAACAGTGCCAATGAAACCGGTTATTGGGAGTCGCGCGAGCTGGTCGAACTGAACGAGACGCTGCTCGGCGTTGCCGGCCATCTCTGGCATGTCCCGCGGCAGGTTTCGACAAAGGCCCTGGAACAGGCCGCATTCGCAGAGCCCGGCACACGGGCGCTCTCCTTCCTGAAACGTCTGCTATCGGAAAACCGCCAAGTCCTGCTCAAGGACCCGCGGTTGGCTCAGCTGCTTCCCTTTTGGCTCACCGTCGCGCATCGGCTCGCGCTCAGACCGTTGGTGATGCTGCCCTGCCGCCACCCGTTCGAAGTGGCCGCTTCACTGTACCGGCGGGACGGCATCCCGTTCGCCAAAGGGCTGTTGTTGTGGCTGGTGAGCGCGCTCGAGGCGGAACGGCACTCGCGGCCCGTCGCCCGCGCCGTGCTTTCCTACGAGGCGCTGTTGGCGGACTGGCGAGGCTGTCTGCGACAGGCCGGCTCGCAGCTCGGTGTCGACTGGTCACGACGCTTTGAAGACGCGGGCAGCACCATTGACCGGTTTTTGGACCCCGCGCTTCGACACCAGCGCACCGATGCCGTCAACGCGGACGGGCCCGCCGCTCTGGCCATCGAATGTTACGAGGCCCTGATGCAGGCAGAAGGCCCCGCGCGCGAGAAGGCACTGGGCCGCATCCGCGCTGAGTTGGAGCCGTGGCAGAGCGCGATCGATGTTCTGTTGGCGGACTCCGCCACCCGCGAAGTGGCCTTGACCGGGCGTCTGTCCGCGCAAGAGTCCGAGAACCGCCGCCTGCAAGCCGCCCGGTTCGAGAGCGAGCGCCGGAAGGACCTGCTCGGTCTGCTGCGGGCACTACTGAAGCATGGCCGCGGTCGGCGTTTGCTGATCTGGGGAGCCGGCAGTGGCGGCGAGCGCACGTGGACGCTCCTCGAAGAGTTGGGTGTCCCCGCCGATGGCTTCATCGACAGCAGTCCATCCAAGCGCGGCCTTTCCCTGGCGGGCCGACCTGTTTTGGACCCGGCGGAAGCCGGGCTTTCCCCTGGCGAAGGGGCTTACCTGGTGATCGGCTCCTCCTATTCGGATGAGATCGCCCGCGGCCTGACGGCATTGGGCTATGAAAGGGAGCGCGATTTTCTCGCCAACCCGTTTCTCGAATACGAACGGGACCACGTGATCGCAACGCTGGTCGATGGCAGTTCGGGCGCACGCATGGAGCATTTCCTGAAACTGCACTACGGCGAAGAGGCGCTGCTCCAGGTCGAAGCGCTCTTGCGTGGCTTCGGGCTTTCATTCGCCGACGACCGATCCCTACCGGAACCCTCGTCCGACGAGGTCAGGGCGTGGCTCGCCAGGCTCGCCGAGAAAGCGGGCAGTGCCGATGTGCCGGAGGTCACTATCGTGCTGCCGGTGCACAATCAGGTCCGCTATACGCTCGCCTGCCTGCAAAGCCTGCTCGCTCACCGAACGCAGCGTCGTTTAGAAGTGCTGGTGGCCGATGACAGTTCCACCGATGGCACTACGCTGCTGGCCGACACCGGGCTGTCCCGGGTGCGTTACCTGCGCAACCGCCACAATCTCGGCTTCCTTCGCAACTGTAACGCCGCCGCCAAACAGGCCCGGGGCCGGTACCTGGTGTTCCTGAACAACGACACCATCGTGCTCCCCGGCTGGCTCGACGAACTGCTGGATACCCTGCAACGGCATCCGCAGGCAGGCTTGGTCGGTTCACGGCTGATCTATCCCGACGGCCGCCTGCAGGAGGCCGGCGGGGTGTTGTGGCGCGATGGTTCGGCCGCGAACATCGGCCGCAATCAGGACCCGCTCCAGCCCGAATTCGCCTACCTGCGGGAAGTGGACTACTGCTCCGGGGCCTCGATCGCGCTGCCGCGGGATCTTTGGCACCGCCTCGACGGGTTCGACGAAGAGTACGCACCGGCGTACGGCGAGGACTCCGACCTCGCCCTGCGAGTGGTTCAGGCCGGGTACAAGGTGTTGGTGCAGCCACTGTCGGGCGTAATCCATTTTGAAGGGATCTCCCACGGAACCGCGACGGAGACCGGTATCAAGTCGCACCAGGTGGAGAACCGTCGCCGCTTGTTCGAGCGCTGGCGCGAGGTCCTTGCGGCTCACGGGCCCAATGGGCAGGTGGACGACGTCGACCGGCGGATACGGCGCCGGGCGCTGGTGATCGACCACCTGACCCCGGCGTGCGATCGGGACGCCGGTTCGATCACCTGCTTCGAACTGATGCGGGCCCTGTCGGCAATCGGCTTCCAGGTGACGTTCATCCCGGAGACGAATCTGCGCTACACGGGCAAGGACACCCGGGAGTTGCAGCGACTCGGGATCCAGGCGGTCTACGCCCCTTATTACCGGAGCGTGGAAGAGTACCTCTCCCGATACGGCCCGCTGTTCGACCTGGTGCTGGTGTTCCGGGTCCAGGTGGCGCAACGAACGCTGCCGGCCGTCCAGGCCCACTGTCCGCGCGCCGCCGTGATCTTCCACACCTCCGACCTGCACTTCCTGCGCGAACGGCGACAGGCGGCGCTGGAGGGCAGTGCGGAACGGGAGGGGCGGGCCGCGGCACTCCGTGAAACCGAGTTGGGCGTTATCGCTCAGGCAGCGGCCACGGTCGTCCACAGCAGTTACGAGGCGGAGCTGTTGCTGCGCGAGCTCCCACAGGCGAAGGTCTATGTGTTTCCCTGGATCTACGACGCCGTGGGCAGTGCCAACGGCTTCCATCGGCGCAGTGGATTCATTTTCATTGGCGGCTATCGTCACTCCCCCAATGTGGATGCCGTGTTGCACTTCGTGGGTAATATCTGGCCGCTGGTGCGTGCCCAACTGCCCGGGGTCGAGTTCCATGTCGTCGGTAGCGACCCGCCCGCGGAGATCCTGGATCTCGACGGCAAAGACGGGGTGCATGTCCTCGGTTACGTGCCCGATATCGCCGCATCACTCTCGCACGTGCGTGTCGCCGTAGCGCCGCTGCGCTACGGCGCCGGATTGAAGGGGAAAGTGGTGACCGGTCTTGCCCACGGGGTGCCCTGTATCGCCACGCCGGTCGCTGCCGAAGGCATGCACCTGCAGGACGGTGTCAACGTGGTGTTGGCCGATGGCCCCGCTGCGTTTGCCCGGGCGGCGGTGGCCCTTCACCGCGACGAGGCTCGCTGGCAGCGGCTTTCCTCAGCCGGCGTTGACCACGTGCAGGGACATTACGGCCGTGCTCTTGGCATTCGGCGCACGAGAGAGCTGCTGGCGCTGGCCGGTGTTTCCTTGCCGGCGGAAACCGGCGTGCGGGGGGTGGGTGCATGAAGGAGTGCAGCAAGGCACTGGCGCGCCGACTCGCCGACAGCAACTTCACGACGCGCTACTTCCGCGGCAGCGGCATCGACATCGGCGGCCGTCCGGATCCGCTGGCCCTCTACCGCGAGCTGTTCCCGCTGGTGGACGGGATCAGGACCTGGGATCGCGAGGACGGCGACGCACAGCTGATGGCCGGTGTCGCCGACGACAGCTACGACTTCGTCCACGCCAGTCACTGCCTTGAGCACACCGATGCACCGCACGAGGCGATGCAACACTGGTTTCGCATCCTGCGTCCCGGCGGCCACCTGATCGTGACCGTGCCCGATGAAGACCTCTACGAGCAGGGCCGGTTTCCGAGCAGCTTCAACCGGGATCACAAATGGACCTTCACGCTGTGGAAAGGCCGATCCTGGAGCCACCGCTCTATCAATCTGCTGGAGTTGGTCACGGACCTGGGCTGGGCAGTCGACGTGCGGAAACTCGAAGTGATCGACCATGCCTTCCGCTATGACCTCCCACGCTACGACCAGACCCTGAGTCCGGTGTGCGAGTCGGCGATTGAACTGGTCGTCCGCAAACGTCCGGTGACCGAGGTCAATGTCGGTGGCCGTCTGCCGCAGCCGTTTCAGCCGGGGCGCGAAGTGCGGCTGCACCTGAATCAGTACCGGGATGATCATGCCGCGATGAAGACGGGCGATCCCGGTGTTCGGCCCTTCGAAAACGATTCCGAGCTGTGAAGCGGACGGCCGATATCAACTGCACGGCACGCGCCCGGGCCCCCCTGCGACTCGGCCTCGGCGGTGGTGGAACCGATGTCTCCCCCTACTGCGACCGATACGGCGGTTCGGTGTTGAACGCGACCGTCACCCTTTTCGCCTATGCGACACTCGAGCCGGCACCGCCGGGGCGGGTGACGCTGCGTTCGGTGGATACGGGGGAGTGCGTCGAACTGGCCGCCGACCCCGAACTTCCGCTGGACGGGCGGCTACCGCTTCATCGCGGGGTATACCGGCGCATCGTCAACCAGTTCAACGGCGGCAAACCGTTGAGCATCCGTCTGACCACCTCCTGCGACGTGCCGGCCGGATCCGGACTCGGCTCCTCATCGACCCTGGTCGTCGCTATGGTCGAGGCCTTCAAGGAGGCGTTGATGCTGCCGCTGGGCGAATACGAAGTGGCGCACCTCGCCTACACCATCGAACGTGAGGACCTCGCCATCAGGGGCGGGCGTCAGGATCAATACGCGGCCACGTTCGGCGGCATCAATTTCATCGAATTCGCGGGTGATCGGGTGATCGTCAATCCGTTGCGGATCCGCAACTCCGTGCTGGCCGAACTGGAGGCCTCGCTCCTGCTCTATTTCACCGGGGCATCGCGCGAGTCGAGCGCCATCATCGAAGAGCAGAGCCATTTCGTGCGGGATAACCGGCAGCAGAGCATCGACGCACTGCACGCCCTCAAGGCCGATGCCGTGGAGATGAAAGAGCGGCTTTTGAGGGGGGACATCACCGGGCTTGCCACCGTATTGCATCGTAGTTGGAAGGTGAAGAAATCGGTGTCCGGACGCATCAGCAATGCATCCATCGACGGGATCCATGCCGCCGCGATGGAGGCGGGAGCGCTGGCCGGCAAGGTTTCTGGCGCGGGCGGCGGCGGGTTCATGATGTTCCTGTCGGAGCCCACCCGGCGCTTCGAGGTGATGGCACAACTCTCGGCCCAGGCCGGGCATTGGGTACCTTGTCACCTCACCAAAGGGGGGGCCATGTCGTGGCGGGTGTGACCGTGGGCGACGGCGGCGTCGCCAAGCCGATCGGGTGGGCCGATCTGCCGGTATTTTCCCACATTCCGGAAGGCCTGCAGCGCGGGCGCAGCGTCCGGGACGGTTATGCCCGTGGTTGGGGCCTGCAGTTTGGCGAGTTGCCCGCCAGGATCGCGGCCGACCCGCTTTATCGGGAGGCGGTGGCGTTGGCCGGTGGCCGCACCGTGCAGAGTGAAGCCAACCGCATGAACATCTACCTTCTGCTTCGCCTGTTTCTGGAACGGCTGCCTGCCGGGAATATCGTCGAATATGGCTCCTGGCGCGGCGGCAGCGCCATTTTCATGGCCAAGGTCTGTCAGGGCGTACTGCCCGGTGTGCAGGTCTACGCACTCGACACATTTGCCGGCATGCCGACGACGGACAGCCGCATCGATGCCCACCGTGGCGGCGATTTCTCCGGCGTCGAACTGGACGAACTGCGGGCCTATTCGAAGTCAGTCGGCTTGACCAATCTCCACTTCAGGCAGGGCCTCTTCCAGGACACCGTGCCGGGGTTGCTGCCCTCCGCGGGGCCGCTTCGCTTGGTTCATATCGACTGTGACATCCGATCGGCGGTGGCGTACGCGTACGAGGCATCGCTGCCGCAGATGGTGGAGGGAGGTTACATCGTATTCGACGACTCGCTCTTCTCCAGCTGCCTCGGGGCGACCGAGGTGGTCGAGGAACTGGTGATTCGCCGTGACGCCCTGCACTCGGAACAGGTCTATCCGCATCATGTCTTTCGGGCCAACACGCGCCGCTAGCGGCAGTGAGTGCCGGGCCGCCGGCGTCCCGGCGGCCCGGCGCAGCGTGCTTGTCCACTATCACCTATTCAAGAACGCAGGGTCGAGCATCGATGCGATGCTGAGGGCAAACTTCGGCGAGCGGTTGGCGGTGCTGGAAGGGCCGCAGGCCTGGAGCCGCATCCACCCGCCCCAGCTGGCGGAATTCATCATGGCGCACCCCTCGCTTTGCGCCGTGACCAGCCACCACGCCTGCCTGCCGCCACCGGCCATCCCCGGCGTGTCGGTGGTGCCGATCCTGCTGTTGCGCCACCCGCTCGAGCGGGTCGGTTCGGTTTATCGGTTCGAGCGCAGGCAACCGCCCGTCAGCCCCGGCGCGGTTTTCGCCGCCGGCCATGATTTCGCCGACTACGTTCGCTGGCGGCTCGATCGCGAAGCCCACGGGATGATCCACAACTTCCACATGCAGTCCTTGTCCCGGGATGCTCAGGGACGCGCCAGGTCGCCGGGGCCGGAGGCGGTCGACCGGGCCGTGGAATGGCTTGGGCGCCTGCCCTGGTTCGGCATCGTGGAACAGTACCGCCGCAGCGTCGAGCGCCTGGCCCGACGGGTCCGACCCCGGTTTCCGGGTTTTCGTCCTGTTATCGTGCACGCCAATCTTTCGCCGCAGCGTCAGCCGACGCTGGAACAGCGCATTGCGGCCATCCGGGAGGCATTGGGTGAACCGCTGTTCGAGGAACTGCGCTCCCGCAACAAGCTGGATCTGGCGCTTTACCGGTGCGCGACAGCCCTCTTCGAGCAAATGGAAACCGACGAGGACAGGGCGTGAACCGGGCCGGACGACAGTGCGTGATTCTGATCGGCGGTCGCGGCACGCGGCTCGGGCGTTTGGTGGCGACACGGCCGAAACCGCTGTTGGAGGTCGGCGGTCGCCCGTTCCTGGACCACCTGCTTGCCAAGGCGGTGCGGTGCGGGTTCTCAGAGGCGGTCCTGCTCGCCGGCTACCGTGCCGATGTCGTCGAGCAGCGCTATGGACGAAGGTCAGGCCTCTTCCGTCGACTCGGCATCCGGCTTGACGTCATTGTCGAGCCGCGACCGATGGGGACCGGGGGGGCGCTTGCGAACGCACAGCGCGTGCTCGCCCCGGAGTTTTTGTTGCTGAACGGCGACTCCTGGTTCGACTTTCACTGGCCGGACTTGGCCGCTCCCAAGGACGATGAGTACTACCTGGCGACAGTGGCGCTCCGACCAACGGCGCACCCGTCCCGCTATGGTGTGGTCGAGCTCAAGAGCGGGCGCATCGTCGGATTCCACGAAAAACCGACGGCGGCCGGCCCGTCATTGGTCAATGGGGGCGTCTATTGGCTGAGGCGGGAGATTTGCCGACAGATGAACGATGGTCCCGTGTCCCTGGAAACGGAACTCTTTCCGGCTCTGGCGGCGTCGGGCGCTCTGGCAGGTCGCGTCTACGACGGTGCGTTTATCGATATCGGCGTGCCGAAAGCGCTGGCTCGAGCGCGGGCCGACTGGCGCCGGTTTGGCCTCGCCTGAACCGGCGTATTGGCGTTCACCCTGACGTCGATAATGGTCGTGGCCGGTGCGAACGGTTTGTTGACCCGGTGCGGCGGCAAGTGGTTCATTGTCCGCTTCCGTAACCGAGTTCGCGTGCGACCGCCACCACCTGTTCATTCCTGCAGGCGGAGGCGATCGCGAAATAGTGCGGTGACTGGCGCCAGGCGTCGCGGCGCCGGTGGTCGATGGACGTCAGGAGGTGCCGGACTGCAGGGGCCGCGGCGAGATCCGCATTGACGAATCGGCCGAGGCGATCAAGGCCCGCTTCGGGCGCCTCGATGAACGCCTCGTAGCAGACCTCCAGCCGGCGCTCTTGCGGGATGCGTTCGCGAAACGCCAGCCACTGACCATTCCAGACCGCCCACTGCCGAGCGCAATCATCAACGGTATAGATGTGCTTGCCTACCAGGCGCTCACTGCGGTTTGCCGGCAACTTTCTGACGAGTGCTTCAACCGTGGCCTCCGGCTGCCGTTTTATGAAAATGTACCGGGCCTTTGGAAATACCGCCTCGATTGCCTCCAGCTGAAACAGATATTCCGGATACTTGTCGCCCCAGAAGCGCGGGCGTGGGTCTCCGTCCGGGTGATAGTAGCGCCAGCAAATGGTGCGAATCAGCTGCTCCGTTTCTCCGGCGCGGGTGAGCGCAAGGAAGGCGTCGTCCTCCTGGAGCGTGCGCAGCAGTGCTTCCATGCGTGCGTAAGAGACGGTCGCCGCCGGACGCAGCTTGAACAGCCCGCAAAACTCGTTGAAGCGGGCATAGGGCAGCAGGTGACGGTTGTCCCGTGCCCAGCCAAACCACTGCAGGGCGAAACGGATGACGCCGTCTTCGATGCCAAACGCACCCTGCGGATGGGCCTTCAACAGCTTGGCAAGCAAGGTGGTGCCGGAACGTTGGCAACCGGTCATGACGATCGGAGCGGCACTGTTCATGAGCATCGATGACCCATCATCTCCTCTACGTTCTCGAGCACCGAATCCGCGAGCAGCGGTTTTGTCGAACCGTCCAGCAGCCGATAGTTCTGCCCCCGCAGTTGGGACAGATATGCATACATCAGTCTTGGTGCCGGTTCACCGGCGGTGCACTTGTGCAGCTCCAGGATGTTCAGCCGGCGAGGTGCAAACAGCAGGTTGGCCAGCCCCGCCCCGTGCGGCGCGACAACCAGTCGGGCACGGCGAAACAGATTGACCTGAGCGTCGAAGGACATCGCCTCCAGCGTAACCGTAGCAACCCCCAGCTCGTGGAGTCCGGCTGCCAGCCGTTGGGACTGCGACTCATCGAATGGCATACGCGGGTCGCTTGTGCGGGCCCGGGAGATGAAAATGTGTTCGATGGGAGGGCTGTCGTCCGGTGGCGGCACATTCGTGCGCCAGCGCGCGAAGGCTGCGGCAGCGGCGGAGTGGGCCGCCAACCCGAAGCCTTGCCAGACATCAGGGATGATGAGTGACAGGCGACCGATCCGGTAATAGCCAGGCTGCAGACGCCGCAGGGGGCGTTCAAGGGCGAGATGGTGAAGGGTGGCGTCAAGGATCCCCGGGGTCAATGCCGCGGGCCGCGCCGCGGCGGCATGGTTGAAGAGGTTCGGCAGCAGGAAGGGGACGGAGGCGGGAAGACAACGGTCAGCGACCACCAGCTTTGGCGCAACCATCGCAATCCAGTGGAAATAGTTGGTCCAGCCGGGATCGAAGCAGACGAATGCCTGCTCCAATTCCTCAACCACATTTGCCGAATCGGGCGGCGTGATGAAGCGGTCCCGGTGCAGTGCCGGATTGGCGTTGCGGAAGATGCGAAACCGCTGTGTCTCGAAAATCACCCGCTGGTCGACAAAGACGAGCCCGTCCAGACCCGGTTCGATGACGAGGCAGGCGTTTGCGATCGTGACCAGGTATAGCCGGGAACAGAGACGGGCGAGCGACTGGTATCCGCTTAGGAGGGCGGGTTGCCGATGGAAAGTGGGGGGTGTCAGCTCGCCGGGCACGCACGAGAAGCCGGGGAGCAGCCGGGCGCGGCAGCGAGCGGGCGGTAATCCCTGGAGGCGAACCAGCGGATTTTGCACCGGCCACGGGTCATTGCCGGCGGCAATGGCAGGAATCGGCTCCCTCGCCCGCCTGCCGTTCGTCATCCCCGGACGCCGACGGTGATCCTTTCCACCAGCGCCAGGCAGTCGTCATCGCGGTGGAGGCTGCCGAACCAGGGTTGAACGCTGGGGCCCACGAACAGGCGTGACGGGGCGGTTTTTCCTCCGAGGGCGAGCACGGTCGGCGTCTGCATCGCACCACCGGCAGTGGCCGCCTGCGCATCCGGGGTGACGAGCAGATCGAGACTCCCCAACAGCGCTGCATAGTGCTCGAAGTCAACCAGGCCAAGGCCGGTTGGACCGATCCACCCGTCGGGGAGCGGGGGGGCGGTTTCCGGGGCCGGGGCGCCGGTCAATAGGGGGAGGGCGAATACCGACGCAGGCGAAAAGCGTGATACGGTTTGCTCCAGTAACGGCGTCGGGACACCGGCGGCCACGCCGACCCAGGGGCGTGGGTATTTCTCCAACTCCGCGGCGTAGCGGGCGACGAGTTCCGGGTCGGCCTTTAGCCGGGGGGCGTTCGAGTCCGGCCCCGCGCCCGGCCGGCAAGTGGCGGCAGCGAGCGTCTCCAGCAGGGCTTCGGCGCCGGTGTGTGTCCAGTCCGGTGCCCGGCCACGGAAAACGAGATGGGGATAGGTGCGCGCCAGGATCGCGCAAAGCTCGACGGGTACGATGAACTCGACGCCGGCCTCGCTTCGGCCGAGGAGATCGCAAGCGCCAATGAGCCACAAGGTCCGGGCCCAGCCGGGTGGGGCGAGGAAAGAGCGAGCAGCCAGGTCGGCTTGGCGGGGGGGGATCGCCTCGCTGAGTTCCGCCAAACGTTGCTCGCTCTCCCAGGCGACTTCGGCCAATCCGAGCCCCCAGGCGGCACGGGCGTGCATGCCCCGCAAACCGGGGGATTCTGGGGCCGCGGGCAACAACCGCTCCACGATGGCCATCGCCGGCTGGAATCGGCCGGACTGCAGGAGCCTGTGGGCGACCGGTTCGAGAGCCGGCAGCTGCACCGACGGAACTTCGGCCAGCTCCGGGAGGAGTCGGGACTCGACGGCATCGGCCAGGGCGTCGCCGTTTTTACCGGTCAGTGCTGCAAGATGCCGTGTCAGCGACAGCCACGGAAACGGCTGTCCATCATCTTGCTCTGCCGGGGACGGCGTCACTTGGACGAGTTCGGACAGGCATCGCCTCAGGCTCTTCGCGGGTGTCCCGTCGAGGTCATCGAGCAGGACCAGCGCTTGCGCGAACAGTCCCTGCTGTGCCGCGTGAACCGCCGGCGAAATGGTCGGTTCCGAACTGGCCGGGCAGGTGTTCTGTAACCCTTCACGCCAGGCGCCGAATAGCTGGAACAGGGTTGCGAGCGACGGGCCTGTGTCGACCGAGGTGATCGTGGGGAACCAAGGGTAGTGGTCGGCCCCAAGGCGCATCGGGTCCCGGTTTTGGAAGCTGAACAATCGCCACGTCGGCACCCCCAGAGCGCCGGCGAGAGGGGCGTTTATGTTGGGCACCGTGATGACCAGATCGAGCGCACGGAGGAGTGCTGCAAGCTCGTCCAGGTCGTTACGGGTATCCAGATCGGGGAATCGAACCGGAGTCGTGCCGGCGGCCTTTCGCAGCTGCTCGTGTTCGCCCGCGCTGTCGTCATATTGCAGGTCGATGAAATGACAGTCCGGGAAATAGGCGAACAGGCCGTGCCACTCGGTAATCGGCGGGTACGTGGGGCGCCCGAACCCCTGGACGCCGCTGCGCCAGGAGACACCGACCTTCGGCCCGGGACCAAGAGCGTCCAGCCGTTTGCGCCAGAACTCCACTCGTACCGGATCGGGGCGCAGGAAGGCCTGGCGATCGGGGAAGTCACTGATCGAACGGCGGAACCTTCCAGGCAGGCTTCCCATCGGGATCTGATAGTCCGGTTCGGGCAGCTCATCGATCGGCGGCGCCAGCGCATAGCTGCGCCGGGGCACGACCTTCGCGCCGGCAAAACTGCGGGCAAACAGCGGGACCAGTCGCGGGTCGCATTCGACAATGCAGTCAGCGCCGAGCTTCAGCAGATCGGGCAGGCAGGAGGCGAACAGCACCTCGTCACCCAGTCCCTGCTCGCCGTGGACCAGGAGGGTTCGACCGGTCAGCGATTCGCCGCTCCATTGGAGCCAGCCAAAGGGGCGTGGCCGGTGGAGGCTGGTTCGCAGGCGCCACTCGTACTCTTTCCAGCCTTCCTTCAGTTTCCCGCGGGCGAGGAGCGCCAGTGCGAGGTTGTTGTGGGCATCGGCATCCCGGGGCGCCAGCCTGGCCGCCCGGCGCAGCACCGAGATGGCATCCGGATGCCCGGTCCGCAAGTAGGCCAGGCCAAGATTGCTCAGCGCCGGTCCATGGCTCGGGCTTGCCTTGATGGCGCGTTCCAGCAGAGGGATCGCGTCAAACGGTTGGGGGCGCGCTCGACCCCGCATGTAAATCGCCCCCAACCCGTTCAGGCTGTCGGCATGGGAGGGGTCCGTCTGCAGAGCACTCCGGTAGTATCGCTCGGCCAATTCGAACGCCTGCCGATTGAAGGCCGCGTGCCCCAGTTCAGCCCAGGCGGGGGCGAAGTCACGCAAAGCCACCAGGTCCTGTAGCGCAGACTCGTGCATCGTGTTGTCGCCGATGAGGTCGGCGATCACCGCCGCCGCCCAGTAGCACTGGACGGCTGCGTCCGCCGCTGCGGCGCCTCGCCGGGCCGCGGCCTGTCGGCAGGCGTAACCGATCAGCTTCAACTCGCCAGTGCTCAACCGGGCCGCCTTGAGCTTGCGACCGTCACTGCCGAGCGGGAGCACGCTCCGGAGTTGCTGTTGGAGTTCATCCAGGGCCCGTTCGTCACCTCCCAGGACACCGGCGGCAGCGGCCTTGAGCCGTAGGCGTAGGTCGGTCGGATGCTGTCTGAGTTGTTCATGCAGTAACTCACAAGCCTCGGCGAAGCGCTGGAGTCCGAGGTAGTGCTGCTCCAGGTTGGTGGCGGCTTGGGTGAGGCTGGGGTTGAGGCGAAGCGCCTCACGAAAATGCTGTTCCGCCTTGTCCGGCTGGCCGAGTTTCAGGAGAACGGCGCCGAGGTTGTTGTGGGCCTCGGCAAAGTCCGGCTGGAGTGCCAGGGCGCTGTCATAACAGAGCGAAGCCTCCTGAAGCTGACCCATTTGTTGTGCCGCCAGGCCCAAGTGGTAGTGGGCCTCTGCACGGTTGGGATCCAGGGACAGGGCTTTCAGCAGGAATTCGGCGGCGCTTTGCCACTGGCCGGCGGCAATGGCCGCGTAGCCGAGGAGCAGGTAAGCCTCGGGGTTGTCTTGGGCCAGCTGGATCGCCTGCTCCAGCAGGGGAACACTGGCAGCCACCTGGCCGGCCTGGAGGTAGCTGCGGGCCAGGTAGAGCCGCGGGGCCACGTCGTCCGGGTGTCCCTGAATGAACTGCAACAGCACCTGCTCCGCCTTCTTTGGGTTGCCGGCCCGAGTCAACCGTTCCGCTTTGGAGTGCCAGTCGTTTGGAGAATGAGTCATCAGGTTGTCGGTCGGAGGATAGTGCGGGTATGCGCTCTCTGACGGCGTCAGGCGTTTGACGTTCCGTCCCGCGCGTCGCCGCCGCCAACCGCCAGGGTCGCGGTGACTTATCAAGAAAATCTAGCCGTTTCGCTCTCGGGTGTGAGCGCGCACCCGATTCGAAGCAAGAAGGACGCCAGATCCGGAATCGAGCCCGCGGAAACCCAGAAGAGGAATGCCAGCCGGTGCAGCTTTACGAGTGGCGCCCCGTGCGGGAGCGTGGCTTCCTCTGTTCGCTGACTCGCGTGGGAAAAGGACCGGTCCGGGGTGACGGCATGCGGGCGTGCAACTCGTGCAGGGTGCGGTGCGGGCCGGTAAAGCGGGGCGGATTTGCTCGGCCAGATCTTCGTAGCTGGCGTAGCGGGCCAGCCTCTCATCCAGGCCGAGCAGGGTTAGGCCCGAGACCATGGCGCGGCGTGGCGCAGACAGGAGGCGATGGGACCGGTGGGGACCTGCTCACCCCGTCTCAGCGGCAGCTCCGGGGTGTAGATGGGAATGGCGTTGGGCCACTACAGGTAGCTGGCGCCGTAGGCGAACAGATACCGTTCGTCCCGGCGTTGCAGGATACCGGCGACCACTGGCGAGACAGCGGCACTCGCAGGATGGCGGCAAGTTCGAACAGAGTCCCGACGGCGACCTGCTGCTCGCCCCGGAGGGCCGCCTGACCTGACGTGCCCCCGCCGTTGCGAGGCCGGACAGTTAACGTCGTGTGCGAGCGCTGTACAGCAAACGAGGAATCATGGGCTGTGCTGGGCCCGTGCTGCGGGCGATGTAAGCCCTTGAAATCAGGTGCGCAGTGAATACGGCCCAGCTTTCAACCATCGCTCTTCGGTGAGTATGCGTTCACCCTGACAGACCCATCATCGCGGTGCTGGACAGCTTTTTCGCGAGGGCACCGGCAAGCGGTTGTGCGTCAGAAACGAAAAAGGCCCGCTCGATTGAGCGGGCCTTTTTTTGAATTGGTGCCGAGGAGAGGACTCGAACCTCCACGGAGTTTCCCCCACTAGCACCTGAAGCTAGCGTGTCTACCAATTTCACCACCTCGGCTTCGAACACTGCGTGCTCGAGAGGCGCGCACTTTACTTAACACGCCCAAGCTTGTCAACAGCTAACATTCGTACCGTAACCCGGCGACTGTTACAATGCCGTTCCTTTTACCCTGGGACCTTAACTGTATCCGCATGGCCAAACGCAGAAACCGCAAGAGCAAGAAAGACCCCTTTTTCGCCCGCGAAGCCGAGAAGTACGAACGGCCGATCCCCAGTCGTGAATTCATCATGCAGCTGCTCGAAGAGAGCGGCCAACCGCTCTCCCGCCAGCAGATCGGGCAGGCGCTCGGGCTGCACGACGAGGAGGGCGCCGAGGCGCTGCGCCGTCGGCTGCGGGCCATGGAGCGCGACGGCCAGGTGATCATGAACCGCAAGGGCGGTTACGGGCTGGTCAGCAAGATGCACCTGGTCCGCGGGCGAGTAATCGGTCATTCGGACGGGTTTGGCTTTCTGGTCCCGGATGACGCCAGCGACGACCTGTTCCTCTCGGCCCGGGAGATGAACGGTGTGCTGCACGGCGACCGGGTGGTGGCGCGGGTCTCCGGTACCGATCGGCGCGGGCGGCGCGAGGGTGCGATCGTCGAGGTGCTGGAACACGCCAATACGCGGGTGGTCGGCCGCTACCTCGTCGATGCCGGGGTCGGCTTTGTGGTGCCGGACAACAAGCGCATCAACCAGGACATCCTGATCCCGCCGGGCGAGGCGTATGGGGCACGTCACGGTCAGCTGGTGACGGCCGAGCTGACCCAGCAGCCGAGCCGCTACCGGCAACCGATCGGCCGGGTGATCGAGGTGCTCGGCGACCACATGGCGCCGGGGATGGAGATCGATATCGCCATCCGCTCCCACGGGCTGCCCAACGAGTGGTCGCCCCTGGTGGAGGCGGACATCGCCGAGCTGCCAACCGAGGTGCTCGAAGAGCACAAACAGGGGCGCACCGACCTGCGCGAACTGCCGCTGGTTACCATCGACGGCGAGGATGCACGCGACTTCGACGATGCGGTGTTCTGTGAGCCGAAGGGCAGTGGCTGGCGCCTGGTGGTGGCAATCGCCGATGTCTCCCACTACGTGAAGGCGGGCAGTGCCCTGGATGCCGACTCGCGTCAGCGCGGCAATTCCGTCTACTTCCCGGGGCGGGTGATCCCGATGTTGCCGGAGGAACTCTCCAACGGGCTCTGTTCCCTGAATCCCAAGGTGGACCGGCTCTGCATGGTCTGCGACATGGAAGTGAGCAGCCGCGGCGAGTTGGGCCGCTACCGGTTCTACCCGGCGGTGATGCGCTCCAAGGCGCGGCTCACCTATAACAAGGTGGCAGCGATGCTGGTCGACGGCGACGAGGCGCTGCGTGCGGAGTACGCCGCACTGGTGCCGCACCTGGAGCACCTGTATGCCCTGTTCAAGGCGCTGCACGGCTCCCGCGAGCACCGGGGCGCCATCGACTTCGACACCACCGAGACCCGCATCGTCTTCGGCGAGGGCAAGAAGATCGACCAGATCGTGCCGGTGGTTCGCAACGACGCCCACCGCCTCATAGAGGAGTGCATGCTGCTGGCCAATGTGGCCACCGCCGATTTCCTCAACCGCGCCAAAATCCCGACCCTGTACCGGGTCCACCCCAAGCCGAAGCTGGAGAAGCTGACCGATTTGCGCGAGTTCCTCGGCGAACTCGGCCTCTCATTGCCCGGCGGCGACCGGCCGCAGGCCAAGGACTACTCGATCCTGCTCAGCCAGATCAAGTCGCGGCCGGATGCCCACCTGATTGAAACGGTGCTGCTGCGCTCGCTGGCCCAGGCGGTGTACTCGCCGGACAATCAGGGCCATTTCGGCCTCGCCTACGAGGCCTATGCCCACTTCACGTCGCCCATCCGCCGCTACCCCGACCTGTTGGTGCATCGGGCCATTCGCCATGTGTTGGCGGGCCACAAGCCGGAGACCTTCCGCTACTCGCTGGAGGAGATGTTGATCCTGGGCGAGCACTGCTCCATGACCGAGCGGCGCGCCGATGACGCCACCCGCGAGGCGGTGGACTGGCTCAAATGCGAGTTCATGATGGACCGCATCGGGCAGACCTTCGACGGCATCATCACCGGGGTGACCGGCTTCGGCATTTTTGTCGAGCTGGCGGACATCTATGTGGAGGGCCTGGTGCACGTCACCGCCCTGCAGAACGACTACTACCAATACGATGCCGCCCGCCATCGCCTGGTGGGGGAACGGACCCGTCGGATCTACCGCCTGGCCGACAAGGTGCGGGTGCGGCTGCTGAATGTCGCCCTCGATAACCGCAAGATCGACTTCGAGATGGTCAACGAGGAGAAGCGGAAGGGACGTCGGTGAGCGAACAGACCGTGTTCGGCCTGCACGCGGTGCAGGCCGTGCTGGAGTCCAGCCACGACAGCATCGTCGGCCTGTGGCTGGATGCCCGGCGCAAGGACCGACGCCTGCGTCAGCTCGAAGAATTGGCGGTACGCGCCGGGGTGGCTGTCCAAGGCGCCTCCCGTGAGGAGTTGGATCGGCTCGCCGGCGGTGGGCGTCACCAGGGGGTGGTGGCCCGCATCCGCGGTCAGGGACCGCGGGACGAGACCTTCCTCGAACAGTTGGTGATCGGCACCGACCAGCCTTTGCTGTTGGTGCTCGACGGTGTGCAGGACCCCCATAACCTGGGCGCCTGCCTGCGCACCGCCGATGCCGCCGGCGTGCATGCGGTGGTGGTGCCGCGTGACCGCGCCTGCGGCCTCACCCCCACCGTGCGCAAGGTGGCGGCGGGGGCCGCCGAAGTGGTGCCGCTGGTGCAGGTCACCAATCTTGCCCGCACCCTGGCCCGTCTCCGCGATGCCGGCCTTTGGGTGGTCGGCACGGCGCTGGAGGAGGCCACGGGCGATCTGTATCAGGCCCGCCTGACCGGTCCGCTGGCGCTGGTGCTCGGCGCCGAGGAGAAGGGGCTGCGACGGTTGACCCGGGAGCAGTGCGATGAGGTGATCTACATTCCCATGCGCGGTACGGTACAGAGCCTGAATGTATCGGTAGCCGCCGGCGTCTGCCTGTTCGAAGCCGTGCGACAAAGACGGTAGGTGGTAGGTGGAATACGGAATGTGGGGGGGGACCCAACCCCATATACCACATGCCACCTACCATATACCTTCCCCCCACATTGCGCGGATCGACACCCATGATTTACACTACCGCGCTTTTCCCGGGCCCAACGGGTCCGTGGATCTCCTTGCTCCGGACAAAGGGTCCGGGGCTGCTCAAACCGTAAGGAGCATTTGATGCGTCATTATGAAGTCGTTTTCCTGGTCCACCCGGACCAGAGCGAGCAGGTTCCCGCCATGATCGAGCGCTACCGCTCGACCATCGAAACCAGCGGCGGTCAGATCCACCGCCTGGAGGACTGGGGTCGCCGTCAGCTTGCCTATCCCATCGACAAGATCCACAAGGCGCACTACGTGCTGATGAACGTCGAGTGCGGCCAGGAGGCCATGAACGAGATCGAGTCGGCGTTCCGCTTCAACGATGCGGTCATCCGCAACATGGTCCTGCAGGTGAAGGAAGCCGTCACCGAACCGTCCCCGCTGGCCAAGGGCAGGGAGCGGGAAGATGAGCGCGAAGGCCGTCGCGGCGATGGCGAGCGTAAGTCGGACGACCGTGGCGATGGCGAGCGCAAGTCGGACGACCGTGGTGAGCAGGAGTCCGGGGCCGCTTCCGAATAAGTGATGGACAACCGGCTGGAGATCGCCGGCTGCGTCGCCAAGGCGCCGCAGACCCGCTACAGCCCGGCCGGTATTCCGATTACCCGTTTTCCGCTCCGCCACGAATCCCGCCAATCCGAGGGTGGATTGAGCCGCGTGGTCCGCTGCACCATCGGTGTGGTGGTGACCGGCGAGACACAGCAGGCCCGAGTGAGACAGTTGGGCGAGGGCAGCCAAATACGCGTAATCGGATTTATCAGCCGCAGCGGCAATCGTGATGATTCGAGGATCGAGCTGCACGCCGATACCATCGAACTGCTGCCGGGCGGTGAAACCGTTCAATAGGAGATAGCAAGCATGTCGCGTTTTTTCCGTCGTAAGAAGTTCTGCCGTTTCACGGCAGAGGGCGTCAAGGAGATCGATTACAAGGATCTCAACACGCTGAAGAACTACGTCACCGAAACCGGCAAGATCGTCCCGAGCCGGATCACCGGGACCAAGGCCCGCTACCAGCGTCAGCTGGCCCGCGCCGTCAAGCGCGCCCGCTACCTGGCACTGTTGCCGTACAGCGACAGCCACTGAAACGTCTGCCCCTCGGGGCGGGAGTGATGTCGTGAAACTGCTCGCGGCCTATGTCATGCGCGGCCGCATGCAGGCTGTCGTCGTGACTGCGGTGACAGCCCTGCTGGCGTTGATCCTGCCGCCGCTGAGTTACGTGAGCGGTGGTGCAGTGGCGCTGGTGACGCTGCGTGTCGGGCCCCGGCCCGGACTGGTGGTGATTGCCAGCGCTACCCTGGCGGTGGCGTTCCTCGGCACCGTGGTGTTCGGCACTGCGGTGATGGGCGGTATCTACGCCCTGGCGCTGTGGCTGCCCCTCTGGCTGCTGGGGATCCGGCTGCGACGGACAGTCGATCTGGCGCGAACGCTCCGCCTGGCGGCGGGTTTTGGCGTGGCGCTGGTTTTGGCGGTCTACGCCACAACAACGGATCCGGCCGGCTGGTGGGTCGATACACTGGCAGAGTTCATCGCCGAGAGCGGCATCCCTCCGGTCGAACGTGAGGTGCTGGCCGACCTGGCGGGCCTGATGACCGGGTTGACGGCGATGGCACTGACCCTCGGCCTGGTGGGTTCGCTTCTGCTCGGGCGCTGGTGGCAGGCGCTGCTGTTCAACGCCGGGGGATTCCGTTCGGAGTTCCACGCTCTGCGGCTGGGACGGGCGGCGGCTTATTTTGCGTTTGCTCTGCTGATAGTGGCGTCGCTGCCGTTGGCGACCCTGCAGGCGATCGCCCTGGAACTGGCGGTGGTCGCGGTTGCGCTATTTGCCGTCCAGGGGCTGGCTATCGCACATGGTCTGGTTGGCGCCACGGGGGCGAGCAAAGGCTGGCTGGTCGCGGTCTATGCGTTGTTGCTATTGATGTTGCCGCAGACGGCGTTGACCCTGGCGGTCGCCGGACTGGCGGACAACTGGTTCGATTTTAGGGGCCATTTCGGCCGACGGAATGAAAGTTGACCGGCGTCACCAAGCGGGGCGCGGGTAATACATTGAGGCGAGGTGCAAGATGGAAGTCATTCTGCTGGAAAAGGTGCGCAATCTGGGCAGCCTGGGTGACACGGTGAAGGTTAAGGCCGGTTACGGTCGCAATTTTCTGATCCCCAACGGCAAGGCGGTGATGGCCACCGCGGCTAATATCGCTGCGTTCGAGGAACGCCGTGCGGAACTCGAGAAGAAGGCCGCCGAGGTCGTCTCCGAGGCTCAGGCCCGTGCCGCCAAGATCGCCGAACTGGGCGAGATCACGCTGCGTGCCAACGCCGGCGAGGAAGGCAAACTGTTCGGCTCGATCGGCACCGCCGATATCTCCGATGCGATCATCGCCGCCGGTGTCGAGGTCGATCGTCGCGAAGTGCTGATGCCGGAAGGTCCGATTCGTCACGTGGGCGAGTTCGAGCTGGGCATCCAGTTCCACTCCGACGTGATTCAGCCGCTGCTGGTCAAGGTCGAGGCCGAATAAAGCCGTTAGGGGCTCCGTCGGGCCACCGGCGGACACCCCTGCCGTGCCACCGCGACGTGGCACGGGCGCTTGCCCGGTGTGCCGCTGTCCGGCATGCTGGTGGTCTTCCTGAACCTCTGTGGGTGAGCCGACGTTGCCGATGCCGGACAGTGCAATTTCCCTGGCCCATGACGAGGCCACTGCGGCGCTCAAGGTGCCGCCCCATTCCATCGAGGCCGAACAGGCGGTGCTCGGTGGCCTCATGCTCGACAATGGGGCATGGGATCGGGTCGGCGACCTGGTGGCCGAAGAGGACTTCTACCGGCGCGACCACCGCCTGATCTTCCGTGCGATCCGCCACCTGGCGGAGCTCGGCAATCCCTTCGACGTCGTTACCCTGGCCGAATGGCTCGACTCCCACGGCGAGCTGGAGAAGCTCGGCGGCATCGGCTACATCGGTTCACTCGCCAGCAATACCCCCAGTGCCGCCAACATCAAGTCGTACGCCACCATCGTACGCGAGCGGTCGGTCCTGCGGCAGTTGATCAACGTCGCCAACAATATCGCTGACAGCGCCTTCCGTCCCGAAGGCCGCGCCGTACACGAACTGCTGGATCAGGCCGAAAAGCAGGTCTTCGAAATCGCCGATCAGGGCAACCGGGCCCGCAAGGGCTTTACCGGCATCAAGGAGCTGCTGGTCAAGGCGGTCGACCGCATCGATTACCTGTTCAGTCAGGACAACGCCATCACCGGCGTCTCCACCGGGTTCAATGATTTCGACGAAAAGACCTCTGGCCTGCAGCGCTCCGACCTGGTGATCGTTGCGGGTCGCCCATCGATGGGAAAAACGACCTTCGCGATGAACATCGCCGAGAACGCTGCTATCAAGCAGCAGGTGCCTGTCGCGGTGTTCTCCATGGAAATGCCCGGCGAGCAGCTGGCCATGCGTATGATGTCCTCGCTCGGCCGCATCGATCAGCACAAGGTACGCACCGGCAAGCTCGATGACGACGACTGGCCGCGCCTTACCTCCGCGGTCGGGATCCTGTCCGAGGCTCCCATCTATATCGATGATACCCCGGGGCTGACCCCGACCGAGATGCGCGCCCGTGCCCGCCGCCTGTCACGTGAGCATGGCCTCGGCCTAATCGTCATCGACTACCTGCAGCTGATGCAGGTGCACGGAAGCGGCGAGAACCGCACGGCCGAGATCTCCGAGATCTCCCGCTCGCTCAAGGGGCTGGCCAAGGAGCTGAACGTGCCGGTGATAGCACTGTCACAGCTCAACCGCTCCCTGGAGCAGCGGCCGAACAAGCGGCCGGTGATGTCGGACCTGCGTGAATCCGGAGCCATCGAGCAGGACGCGGACGTCATCGTCTTCATCTACCGCGATGAGGTCTACAACGAGGACAGCGCCGACAAGGGCACCGCAGAGATCATCATTGGCAAGCAGCGTAACGGCCCCATCGGCACCGTCCGCGTGGCCTTTCTCGGTCGTTATACCCGCTTCGAAAACCTGGCTCATGGCGATTACGGCATGGGGTCGCATTGATGCCTCAGCTGAATCCGCAACGCCACCCAAAACCCCAGGCCCAGCCGGTCGGTCGCGCCACTCGGGTGAGCGTGGACCTCGGCGCGCTGCGGCACAATCTCGAGGTCGCCAGGCGCGCAGCACCGCGGTCGCGGGTAATGGCGGCAATCAAGGCCAACGGCTATGGGCATGGCCTGGTGCGGGTCGCACGCGCCCTGGCCGGCGCCGATGCCTTCGGCGTCGCCTGTATCAACGAGGCCCTGGAACTGCGCGCCGCGGGCATTGACCGGCCCATCTGTCTGTTGGAGGGCTTTTTCCACGCCGATGAGCTTCCGCTCGTCGATGACCTCGAGTTGGAGATCGTGCTTCATCACGGCACCCAACTCGACGCCCTGGAGGCGTTTCGTCCGCTGCGCCCGCTCCGGGTCTGGCTGAAGGTGGACTCGGGGATGCACCGGCTGGGCTTTGCGCCTGATCGGGTGGATTTGGTGTGGGAGCGCTTGGCGGCGATGCCGCAGGCTCAGGTTGCCGGCTGCATGACCCACTTGGCCGGTGCGGATGACCGGAACTCGGCAGCCACGCGGCACCAACTCGAACTCTTCGCTCAGGCCACCAGCGGGCTGCCGGGGGAGCGCGGGATCGCCAATTCTGCCGGTGTCCTGGGCTGGCCGGAAAGCCACACCGACTGGGTTCGGCCCGGGATCATGTTGTACGGTGTCTCTCCTTTCCTCGGTGGCCGCGGGCCACAACATGAGCTGCGCCCGGTGATGACCCTGCAGTCGGAGTTGATCGCCATCAACCGCCTGAAGCGTGGCGATGCGGTTGGCTACGGTGGGACCTGGGTTTGTCCGGAAGATATGCCGGTGGGAGTGGTGGCCATCGGTTACGGCGACGGCTATCCGCGCCATGCCCCCTCCGGCACGCCGGTCGTCATCAACGGCCATCGGGTACCGCTCATCGGCCGGGTCTCCATGGATATGATCACGGTCGATCTACGGCAACTTCCCGCCGCGCGGGTGGGCGACCCGGCGCTGTTGTGGGGGGCCGGGCTGCCGGTGGAGGAGATCGCCGAGCATGCCGGTACCATTGCCTACGAACTGCTGTGCGGCATCACGCAGCGCGTGCGCTGTGTCGAGGTCGAGGGCTGAGGCGACCATCGGAGGGTGCAGTGAATCCTCGGCAGCCAATACTCGGGGTGGGGGCGGTGGTGCGGCGCGACGGAGCGGTGCTGTTGGTCCGGCGCGGGCGTGAACCCTATCGCGGAGAGTGGGCCATCCCGGGCGGCAGGGTCAACTGGGGGGAGTCACTCGCGACCGCCGCGGAACGGGAGTTGCTGGAAGAGACCGGCGTGAGCATTCGTGCCGGCGCTCCCGCCTACTGCTTTGAGGTCATCGATGCCGATCACCACTACGTCGTGGTCGACCTCTCCGCCGAATATTTGGCGGGGGAGCCGCGCGCCGGTGATGATGCCGATGCGGCGGCCTGGGTGCCGTTGACGGAACTCGAGCACCGCCCTGTCAATGCCACCACACGTGCGTGCCTCGCCGCACTCTTTCCGGATGAAGTCGATTCTTCAAAATGAATGCACGTTTTTTCCTGCTCTTGCTGATCACGTCGTCGCTGCCCGGCTGTATGGAGTCGGGTGCCTTTCGCGTTGGCGTGTTTGTGTTGATTCCGTTTGCCCTGTTGATCTGGCTGGTGTGGTTCGTGTCGCGACGCCCCGGCAGTAATGGAGAGGGTTACCAGGGACGCGGATTCCCCGATTACGATCAGGACGATTAGGGACCACGGGGCGAATGGCGAAACCCAAGCTGCTCTACACCTGCCGCGAATGCGGCGCTCAGGCACCCAAGTGGTCCGGCCAGTGCGCCGATTGTGGCGCCTGGAACAGTCTCGAGGAGGCGGTTCCGGCCGTGTCGGCCCTGTCGGGTCGTCAGTCCGGTTATGCCGGCGCCGCGGGGGGCACGATTCAGCGCCTGGCGGACGTACCGCCGGACGACGTCAGCCGGGTGCCGACCGGTTCCCCCGAGTTCGACCGGGTGCTGGGCGGTGGTCTGGTGCCGGGCTCGGTGGTTCTGCTGGGTGGCGACCCGGGGATAGGCAAGTCGACCCTGCTGCTGCAGACCCTGGCCCGGCTGGCGGAGGCGCATGAAACGCTGTACGTCAGCGGCGAGGAGTCCCCGCGTCAGGTGAGTCTTCGAGCTCACCGCCTGCGATTGCCCACGGAAAAGCTGCAAATGCTGGCGGAAACCCGGGTCGAAACGGTCCTCGCCACCGCCGACAAGGTGCGACCCCGCTTCCTGGTGGTCGACTCCATTCAGACCGTGTTCACCGATACGCTGCAGTCGGCGCCCGGTGCTGTGGCCCAGGTCCGGGAGAGCGCCGCCCAGCTGGTTCGCTACGCCAAGGCAAGCGGCTGCGCGCTGTTTCTGGTTGGACACGTGACCAAGGAGGGACAGCTGGCGGGACCACGGGTGCTGGAGCACATGGTCGACACTGTGCTCTATTTCGAGGGCGAGAGTGGTAGCCGATTCAGGGTGATCCGTGCCTTCAAGAACCGCTTCGGCGCAGTCAACGAACTGGGCGTCTTCGCCATGACCGAAGCGGGTCTGAAGGACGTTTCCAACCCGTCGGCGATCTTTCTTTCCCGCCACGAAGAGCCGATCCCGGGCAGTGCGGTAATGGTCACCATCGAGGGCAGCCGGCCGCTGATGGCGGAGGTGCAGGCCCTGGTCGACGAGAGCCACCTGAGTAACCCGCGCCGGGTGACGGTTGGCCTGGAACACAACCGGCTGGCGATACTGCTTGCGGTGCTGCACCGCCACGGCGGCGTGGCGACTTACGACCAGGATGTGTTCGTCAACGTCGTCGGTGGCGTACGGGTGACCGAAACCGGCGCCGATCTGGCGCTGCTTGCAGCGGTATTGTCGAGCCTGCGCGACCGGCCGTTGACAGAGAAACTGGTGGTGTTCGGCGAAGTAGGCCTAGCCGGTGAGATCCGCCCCGTTCCAGGGGGCCAGGACCGTCTGCGGGAAGCGGCCAAGCACGGCTTCACCCGTGCCATCGTTCCGACCGCCAATGTGCCGAAGCGCGGTATCGAAGGGATTGAAGTGGTTGGCGTGAGCCGCCTGAATCAGGCCCTGGAGGCGATGGGCTGAGAGGCTGCTTGTTTCGTCACTCGTCGAGGATGTGTGTCCCGGAGATGAGTTCTCCGAGTTCCCGCTCCAGCAAAGCCTCGTCACCGAGGTTGAGTTCCAGCAATCGCCGCAGGTGACTGATGCTGTCCATGTCGATGGCGGCGCAGTGAAAGCCGACATGGTCGGCGGTGACGTGGGCGATGTCACCCTGCATGGTGATGAGCGGGCCATCTTTTTCGCTGAACAGTTCCAATCGACCGGTATCGCCCCGCCGTCCCTGCCACCCCGAGGGTTTGCGAAACAGCGCGCCCTTCAGCGACACATCTTCCAGGAGGGAGTCCCAGCGGTTGCCCCGTTCATCCTCAAGCACAACGCGCCCGTCGAGCGGAATGCGGACGAAGCGGCGTTTTTCATTCATGAGTCGAACCGCTACTGCACGTAGAACTGCATCTTGACGTTGCCAATCTGGATGGTATCGCCATCCTGCAGGTGGCAGCTGTGCTCGCCGATCGCTTCGCCGTTGACCTGCGGCGGACTGTCCCCTTCCAAATGCGACAGGAAGTAGCCGTCGTTGCGACGGGCGATCACGGCAGTCTGCACCCCGGGCTTGCCCAGGTTGACCAGGTTACGGTTGAGGCTGACGGTCTTGCCGACATTGTTGCCGTTCAGGATCTGCAGCCAGGCGGTCTTGGGCTTGTTGATCGGTTCGAGCTTGAGATCGCTTTCGCTGCTGCTCTGGGGTTGGCGCTGGAGCGGCTGCACCTCGAACAGCAGCGTGTGCTTGCCGACGCCGATTTCGTCGCTGTCCTTGAGCGGATGTTCGGTGCCGATGCGCTGACCGTTGACGAAGGTGCCATTGGGGCTGTTGAGGTCACGGAGCAGCCACTGGTCATTGCGCCGGGAGATGGCGGCATGCCGGGCCTCCACGGCGAGGCTGTCGATGTGGATCGCGCACAGCGGATCGCTGCCGATCACGACCTCATCCTGGTCGATCGGGTAAACCTTCAGCACTTTGCCTTTGAAGGACAGCGTCAGCTTTGACACGAGTTGGCCCGAACCTCTTGTTTTGCCGGCCATTATAGGGGTTTTGGCGTGGCAATTGTACTGCCCGTCATGGTCAATTGTGACCGGTGGCGCAATTCAGGGTTCAATTGGTCGCCGAATGCTCGTGGCGTTTGTAGTTCGGGTCGATCCGGATCGTCTTCACCGCGTTGGCACTGGTCTGCACGATCTCGATGGGATAGCCGTTCAACAGCAGGCTGGTACCTGCTTCGGGGATGGTTTCCAGGTATTCAATGACCAGACCGTTTAGGGTCTTGGCGCCTTCCGTGGGCAGATGCCAGTGCATGATGCGGTTCAGTTCACGCACGTTGGCACCGCCGTCGACCAGGTAGGTGCCGTCGTCCTGGGGGTGGATCTCCTTGACCGTGGTGGCAGGGTCGGTGGTGAATTCGCCGACGATCTCCTCGAGGATATCGTCGAGGGTCACCAGACCCTGGATGTCGCCGTACTCGTCCACCACCAGTCCCATACGCCGGCGCTGCTTCTGGAAGTTGAGAAGCTGGGTATTGAGCGGCGTCGCCTCCGGGATGAAGTAGGCTTCCCGCATCTGCTTCACGAAGGCTTCGCGGTTGAGTTCACCCTGATACTGCAGTGCGAGCAGATTGCGCAGATGGACGATTCCGACCACGTGTTCAATGCCGCCTCGGAACACCGGTAGCCGGGTGTGCTGACTGGTGGTCAGCTGTTTGATGATCTCGGCCCAATCGTCATCGAGGTCGATGCCGGTGATCTCGTTGCGGGGCACCATGATGTCTTCGACCGTGGCACTTTCCAGATCGAGGATATTGAGCAGCATGTTCTGGTGGCGCTGCGGGATCATGCTGCCGGCCTCGTTTACCACCGTACGCAGTTCCTCACTGCTCAGCCGATGCAGTTGGGTGTTTTCGGTGGAGATGCCGACCAGGCGCAGCATCCCGTTGGCAATGCCGTTGATGAGCCAGACCAGGGGGTAGAGCACCTTCAGCAGCGGTTTGAGTACATAGCTGGCCGGAAAGGCGAAGCGCTCCGGGTGCAGGGCCGCAAGGGTCTTGGGAGCCACTTCGGCGAACAGCAGTACAACCACCGTCAGCACCACGGTGGCGACAACAACGCCGGCCTCCCCCAGCAGGCGGATGAAAAGTACGGTCGCCAGCGAAGTGGCCAGGATATTTACGAAGTTGTTGCCGAGCAGAATGAGGCCGATGAGCCGGTCCGGTCGACTCAGCAGCTCGCTGGCACGGACAGCGCCGGGATGCCCGCTCTTCGCGAGATGACGCAGCCGGTAGCGATTGAGGCTGATGAGACTCGTCTCGGACCCCGAAAAGAAAGCGGAGAGAACGATTAGCAGGCATAGCGCCCCAACCAGGACGCCTATGGGAATGTCATTCAGCAAAAGGGGGTAGGCCTCAGAACAAATGGAACGTCTAATTACTAAGGGGCCGCGCTACGGGTGTCAACCCCAAGGCCGCCCAAGTACCAGTTCCAGCACCAGTTTGCTGCCGAAATAGGCGATGGCGAGGACGGCAAAACCGCCAAGGGTCCAGCGAATGGCGGTCCGCCCGCGCCAGCCGGAGCGCCAGCGGCCCCACAGCAGCACCGCAAAGACCGCCCATGCAGCAATGGAAAGCACGGTTTTGTGGACCAGGTGCTGTGCAAACAGGTCTTCGACGTAGACCATGCCCGACAGCAGCGACAACGTGAGCAGGAGGAAGCCGGTGGCAATCAGCCGAAACAGCAGGGTTTCCATGGTTTCCAGCGGCGGCAAGGCGCGGATGAACCCTCCAGGATGTCGGTTGCGCAGGTGCCGGTCCTGCACCGCCAACAGCAGCGCCTGCAGGGCGGCAATGGCCAGCAGGCTGTAGGAAAGCACTGAAAGCAGGATATGTACCTCGAGACCGGTCGACACCGGTTCCACCAAGGCGCCTCCCTCGGGGGCGACCACCTGGGCCAACAGGCCGAGCCCCGCCAACGGTTGCACAGCGATGCCGAGATTCTCGACCGGCTGCCCGAAGGCCGAAAGCACCACCAGAGCGGCGACCATCCAGAGGGTGAGGGAGAGCATGTTGAAAAACGAGAGGCTCAACCCTTCCGACACCACCAAACCGTCATAGACCAGCCAGCCGTGCAGAACGATGGCCGCAAGGCCGATCCCCAGCGGCAGGAACTTGCTCTCCTGCGTGACCTGAAAGCCCAGCGCCAGCCGGCGCATCAGCAGACCGGCTGAAGCGAGGTAAAGGACAAGGGCTGCGCTGACGATAAGAATGTTCATCGAAGTGGTCGGTGGGCGAACGGGTGAAATGGTCGCACAAGCCGACCGTCGCGGGGAAGGGCGGAATGACATATGCGTTGTGTGATGCGTTTCACAGAAGCTGATAATGGTCCACGAAGACAAACGTTTTTGCGTGAAGTTCCCAAAATTGATGTGAACTCAGGGTTTGTCGGCATCGGTCGGAAATGCTACAAAGGTGCTGCCCTCGCAGAGGGTATGGTTTTGCGACTGCTGCGCCTGGTGGCGCCACTTGCTTGAAAACGACAAAAGGTAAGAGCAGGGCCCGGAGAAATCGATGGAATTGCGCGTATTGGGCTGCAGTGGCGGTATAGCTGCCGGGCGCAGAAGCACTTCATTCATGGTGGATGAGGATATCCTCATCGACGCCGGTAGTGGTGTGGGCGACCTGACCCTGGATGAGATGGGGCGGATTAAGCACATCGTGCTGACGCACTCGCACCTGGATCACGTCCACGCCATTCCGCTGTTGATTGACAGCATATTCGATCGCATCGAAACCCCCATCACCGTGCACGCCCTGCCGGAGACCATCGCCGCGCTCAAGGAACACATGTTCAATTGGGTGATCTGGCCCGACTTCACCAGCCTGCCACACCCGGAAAAGCCGGTGCTGCGCTACATGCCGATGCAAGTGGGCGAAGAACTGGTGTTCGGCTCCCGTCGCTTCCGTTCGGTGCCGGTCAACCATGTGATCCCGACGGTGGGTTACGTGGTCAGCGGACCGGACAGCGTGTTTGCCTTCAGCGGAGACACCACCATCAACGACTCCCTGTGGGAGGCCCTCAATGAAATCGAGCGGCTCGACCTGTTGATTGTCGAATGCGCATTTTCCAATGCCCAAGCGGAACTTTGCGAAACAGCGCGACACTATTGTCCCAGGATGCTTGCTTCGGACCTGCGAAAACTCAGGCATGAGCCGCCCATCTGGCTGACCCACGCCAAACCGGGCGAAGAAGAGCAGATCATGCGCGAGTGCCGCACACTGGTCACTGGCCGGGTGCTGCGTCAGCTGTCCGGCGGCGAGACTTTCGAGCTATAATCCCGCGTTTTCGGGGCCGCTTCGCGGCCCTGCCCCCCTTATTCCGGCAAGGTCCTGGCATGTTCGAAAATCTCACTGAACGGCTTACCAAGACGCTGCGCAATCTGCGCGGCAGCGGGCGTCTGACCGAGGACAACATCAAGGAGACCATGCGCGAAGTGCGCATGGCCCTGCTCGAAGCGGACGTTGCGCTGCCGGTAGTCCGTGAGTTCGTCGACCATGTGCGCGAGCGCGCCGTGGGGACGGAAGTGCTGGGCAGCCTGACCCCGGGGCAGGCGCTGGTGAAGGTGGTCCATGACGAACTGGTCGGGATCATGGGCGAGGCCAACGAGGGTCTTAACCTCGCCGTGCGTCCGCCGGCAGTCATCCTGATGGCGGGCCTGCAGGGCTCTGGCAAGACCACGACGGTGGCCAAGCTCTCACGCTTTTTGAAAGAGCGCGAGAAGAAGTCGGTGATGGTAGTCAGTGCCGACGTCTATCGGCCAGCGGCCATTGATCAGTTGAAGACACTGGCATCCGAGGTCGGTGCCGAGTTCTTCCCGTCCGATCCCTCCCAGGACCCGGTCGATATCGCGACGGCGGCCCTGGCTCACGCACGCAAGCGCTTTGTCGATGTGGTGATCGTCGATACCGCCGGTCGCCTCCATATCGACGAAGCCATGATGGCGGAGATCCAGCGGCTGCACGCCGCCATCGAGCCGGCCGAAACCCTGTTCGTGGTGGACAGCATGACGGGCCAGGACGCCGCCAACACCGCCAAGGCGTTCGGCGATGCCCTGCCGTTGACCGGCGTGGTACTGACCAAAACCGACGGCGATGCCCGCGGCGGGGCGGCGCTGTCGGTGCGACACATCACCGGGCGCCCCATCAAGTTCCTCGGTGTCGGCGAGAAGACAACCGCCCTGGAGCCGTTTCATCCGGATCGGGTCGCCTCCCGCATTCTCGACATGGGCGACGTGGTGTCGCTGGTCGAGGAGGTGCAGCGCAAGGTCGACCACGACAAAGCAGAGAAGCTGGCGCAAAAGTTCAAGAAGGGCCAGGGCTTTGACCTGGAAGACTTCCGCGACCAGCTGCAGCAGCTGCAGAACATGGGCGGCGTAGCCAGCCTGCTGGACAAGCTGCCGGGCATGACGAACGTGCCGGACGCGGTGCGCAATCAGGTGGACGACAAACAGTTCCGACGCCTGGAGGCGATCATCAATTCGATGACCCCGGAGGAGCGACGCAAGCCCGACATCATCAAGGGTTCCCGCAAGCGACGCATCGCCACCGGCTCCGGCGCCCAGGTCCAGGACGTGAACCGCCTGCTCAAGCAGTTCACGCAGATGCAGAAGATGATGAAAAAGATGAAAAAGGGCGGCATGGCCAAGATGCTGCGCGGCCTGAAGGGCGGCGGCATGCCGGGGCTGCCGTTCTGAAGGGATATGGGATGTGGTAGGTGGTAGGTGGCATGCGGGGGCTACCTTTTTATTTGAAGTCGTCGTAAAATAGCCGGCTTCTTAGTTTCCGGTGGGTCGCCGCGGGCGGCCCCGTTCGTTTGTGGAGTCGAGGATTCAGTACGCATGGTAACGATCCGTCTTTCTCGCGGTGGTGCAAAGAAGCGCCCCTTCTATCAGGTGGTGGTCACCGACAGCCGCAGCCGTCGTGACGGCCGCTTCATCGAGCGCGTTGGGTTTTACAATCCCGTCGCCACCGCCAATGAAGAGAAGGTGCGTCTCGATCGGGAGCGGGTGGACTACTGGCTGGCCCAGGGCGCCCAGGTCTCCGACCGCGTCCGTGACCTGATCAAGGCCAGCGCCGCCGCCTAAAGCGGATTTGGACCCGTCGCGGGTCAGGAGCGCCGCCGTGGACGAGTCCCAATTTGTCGTGCTCGGTCGTATTACCGGCGCCCACGGTATCCGTGGCTGGGTGAAGGTCTATTCAGAAACACGGCCGCGCGACGGGATCCTTGGCTATTCGCCCTGGTTCCTGCGCCGGAACGGCCAGTGGGTGCCGTTCGAGGTCAGCGAAGGGCGGCTTCAGGGCAAAGGCCTGGTTGCCCAGCTTGAGGGATGTGGGGACCGCGAGGCGGCTATCGCGCTGAAGGGCGCGGAGATTGCGATTCCCCGTGCCCGGTTGCCTGAACCGGAGGCGGGCGAGTACTACTGGGCCGATCTGATCGGGCTGGCCGTCGAGACCACTTCAGGCGTTTCGCTGGGGCGGGTCGACCATTTGCTCGAGACCGGTGCCAATGACGTGCTGGTGGTGCGTGGTGATCAGGAAAGGCTGGTGCCATTCGTTCCCGACCAGGTCGTGGTCGAGGTGGACCTGAAGGGTGGCCGGTTGGTGGTCGATTGGGACCCGGATTTCTGACGGCGGATGCGGATCGACGTCGTCACCCTGTTCCCGGAGATGTTCGATGCGGTGAGCCGGTTCGGCATCAACCGCCGGGCACTGGAGCGGGGGTTGCTGGAGCTGGTGCTGTGGAACCCGCGGGATTACACCCGTGACCGGCACCGGACAGTTGATGACCGCCCCTATGGCGGTGGACCGGGCATGGTGATGTTGTTCGAACCGTTACGCGGTGCGTTGCAGGATGCGCGGGCGGCAGGGCCGGGAGACGGTCATGTGGTGTATCTTTCGCCCCAGGGCCGGGCGCTGACCCAGTCGGTGGCCGAAGAGCTGGCGACCCGGGAACACCTGGTGCTGCTGGCGGGGCGCTACGAAGGGATTGACGAGCGGCTGCTCGAGGCCGAGGTGGATGAGGAGATTTCCATCGGCGACTATGTGCTGAGCGGTGGCGAACTGCCGGCCATGGTGCTCATCGACGCGCTCACCCGGTTGTTGCCGGGGGCGCTGGGCCACGAGGACTCGGCGCAACAGGACTCCTTCAGCGGAGGCCTGCTCGACTGTCCGCACTATACGCGGCCGGAGCAGGTGGATGGACGGGCGGTGCCGCCGGTGCTGCTCAGCGGCGATCACGCCGCAATCGCCCGCTGGCGCCTGAAACAGGCGCTGGGGCGGACCTGGCTACGACGGCCGGAGTTGTTGGACCGGCTGGAGCTGGACGACGAGAGACGTGAGTTGCTGGCGGAGTTTGTTCGCGAGCACGAACAGGGTTAACGTACTTTAAATCGACGGACTTATTTTTCCGGGAGCGCATCATGAGCAACATCATCCGAGAACTGGAAGCCGAGCAGATGAACCGGGAGGTGCCGGCATTCGGTCCGGGCGACACCGTCGTGGTTCAGGTCAAGGTGAAAGAGGGCGAGCGCGAGCGTCTGCAGGCGTTCGAGGGCGTCTGTATCGCCAAGCGCAATCGCGGCCTCAACTCCGCATTCACCCTGCGCAAGATGTCCAACGGCGAGGGCGTGGAACGTGTGTTCCAGACCTACAGCCCCGTCATCCAGGAGATCAGTGTCAAGCGTCGCGGTGACGTGCGCCGCTCCAAACTGTACTACCTGCGTAGCCGCACCGGTAAGGCGGCGCGCATCAAGGAGAAGCTGTAATCCGCTTCCCGCGGCCGGGCACCATCGGCCGCAAGCGGGATGCCGGAGCGTCGTAGCACCGTGTCGACGTACGCAAGAAAGGGCGGGTACCGCATCAGTGGTGCCCGCCTTTTGTTTTTTTTCCTGGCGATCAATGCGGGGGCCGCGCAGGGCGGGAGCGCCCGCCTCGAGCAACTCGAACAGTTGGCACGTGGCGGCGCACCCGGCCTGGCCATCGCACTGCTGGCAGAGCATGAGCCGGACTACGCCCGCGAGCCGAAGCGGTGGCAGGAGTGGGTGAAGGCGGGGGTCGAACTTCGTCACGCGCAGAACGACTGGGAAGGAATCGTGGCGACGCTCGCCGATCTGCCCGAGAGCGCCGGGGCCGAATTCCTGTTGTGGGCTGAAAGTGCGAGGGCCGGTGCGCTACTGGCGGCCGGCAAGCCGACCCTCGCGCGCGAGGCCGTGAGCCGGCTGCTGTGGCAGTCGACCGGTTCCAACGACCAGCGAAGGGCATGGCGTGAACTGATCATCGAGTCCTATCTCGCCCAGAAGCGCCACCAAGACGCCCTCACCGCCATGCGCCGGTTCCGTCACGATTATGGCGAAGGCGGTTTGCCCGATGCTGTCATGCGGGCGACGATCCTGATCCAGTCGGGCAGCCCCGCCTATGCAGCGACAGAGTTGGCCCCCTATGCCGAAAAGCCCCAAGTCCAAGCCCTGCTCTTGCTGGCGCAACTGCGCGCTGGAGGTGAGCCGAAGCCGATCATCGAGCGGGCGGAGCAGCGGCTGAAGGAAACCACTGACGCCGCCGAGCGCTTTCGACTGCGGGCGGTGCTCGCGGAGGCCGCTGCCAGGGCAGGCGACCCGGCGCGCCAAATCGCCGTCCTGGAGCTTCAACTCGGCGGTGCCTTGGAGATGGCGGCGCCGTTTGCAATGGATGCCGAGCAGTTGTGGGGCGCCTACCATGACTATGCGCGTCGGGTCGGTAATCAGTCCCAGCTTTTGATCGGCGACGATAGAGCGTGGTTTGAACTGGCTGAAGAGGAGGTTGCCCGCTACCCGATCCGCTCCCGTGCCCTGTTGGCACTGCTTGCACTGGAGGCGATTGATGCCGAGGCCCGGGAACGCGCCCACGCACAGCTGGTCGAAAGAGTGCTCGCACTGCCGGATGGCCGTGAGCTGCTGGCCCGTCTCTATCTGCATTCGGACCGGTTTACATCGGGTCTGCCGCAGGCGCCCCGCTACCCCCTGATCGACCGTGCGCTGGCAAATGGGAACCTGGAAGAGGCTGCCCTGCTGTTGAAGGGGTTGGAAGAGCCGCCTGCAGGCGTCGAAAGGGCGATGTGGCAGCTCCGACGCGCCAAGGTGCTCATCCTGGCCGGAGATTACGTCCACGGTGTCGAGGTGTTACAGGCGTTGGCCGGCGACGTGGCGGACTTTTCGCCCGCCATGCGCGACCGCTTGGTGCAGGTGGTTTTCGACCTGCAGGCGGTCCACCAGCACGAGCCGGCGTATCGGTTGTTCGAGCAGATCTACGCCGAGGTGGCGGACCTTGCGGTCAAGCGAGAGCTGTTGTTCTGGATGGCCGACTCGCTCCGTGCACTGGAGCAGCCGCGGGAAGCGGCATACCTCTATATGCAATCGGCAATGATGGCCGGAACCGAGGCGCTGGACCCGTGGGCGCAGACGGCCCGTTACGAAGCGGCCAAGTCGCTGGCCGACGCTGGCATGTTCGCGGACGCGCGGAACCTCTACCGTCAACTGCTGACCGCCACGGATAATCCCAGCCGACGTGCCGTGTTGCGTCAGGAGATGGAGCGGCTCGTGCTGCTGGAGGGGCAGCGGCGGTGAGCGACAGCTACTCGGCGGTGATCGAGACGCCCCTGCCGGGGGGCGCGCGCCTCGGGGTCCGGTGCACCGCCGGGGCGGTGACGGAAATCGATATCCTCGCCCCCGGAACCCCCCTGTGTGCCGCCAAAGAACCGCTGGCCCGGCAGGCGGAAGAACTGCTTCGCCGCTATTTCCGTGACGGCTGTGTCGCGTTCGAGCCGCTCCCGCTTGCGGTCTGCGGCACCCCCTTTCAGCGGCGGGTGTGGTCCGCACTGCAGGCGATCCCGCCCGGCCGGGTGACTACCTACGGCGAGCTGGGACGCCAACTGGCCAGCGGCGCGCGGGCGGTCGCCGGCGCCTGCCGCGCCAACCCCATCCCCATCATCGTTCCCTGTCACCGGGTGGTCGCCGTGAGTGGTCTCGGCGGTTATATGGGGGCGCTCGGCGGCGACCCGCTGGCCATCAAGCAGTGGTTGATTACCCATGAAGCCCGATGCTCACGATGAGACCCTGATCGAACGGTTCATCGATGCCCTGTGGCTGGAGCGCGGCCTGAGTGGCAACACGCTGGCCGCCTACCGCAGCGACCTGGAGCAGCTCGCCTGGTGGCTGCAGCACCATGGCACGGCCGGTCTGGAGGCGGCGTCCCGCGCCGATCTGCTGCGCTACGTCCAGGCCCGTGGCGAGGCCGGCGCACAGCCGCGCAGCACCGCCCGCCTGCTCTCCAGTATGCGGCGGTTCTACCGGTATCTGGTGCGTGAACGGCTGCTGGAGGAGGACCCGACCGCGCGGATTGACGCCCCCAGGCTGGGGCGCCCCCTGCCGAAGTCGTTGACCGAGCCGGAAGTCGACGCGCTGCTCGCCGCCCCGGACGTCGAAGTTGCCCTCGGACTGCGGGATCGGACCATGCTGGAAGTGCTCTATGCCACCGGCCTGCGGGTCTCGGAGCTGGTCACCCTGACGCTGCCGCAGGTGAGTGTTCGCCAGGGGCTCGTGCGCGTGCTCGGCAAGGGCGGCAAGGAGCGGCTGATCCCCTTGGGCGAAGAGGCAGTGGAATGGCTGGAGCGCTATCTGCGGCACGGTCGGGCGGAGTTGTTGGGAGGACGACAGCTGGACGCGCTCTTTCCGACCCGGCGCGGCGGAGCCATGACCCGGCAGGCCTTTTGGCAGCTGATCAAGCGCTATGCGGTGCAGGCCGGGATAGCCAAGCCGCTGTCACCCCACACCCTGCGGCATGCCTTCGCCACACACCTGCTCAATCACGGTGCGGACCTTCGCGTGGTCCAACTGTTGCTCGGACACAGCAGCCTGTCCACCACCCAGATCTATACCCACGTGGCCCGGGAGCGGCTCAAAGCTTTGCACGCAGTTCACCATCCGCGCGGCTGAGCCACGGTATCATACCGGAACAAACGTCGGTTCAAACGGAGTTAAAGATGAAGCGGCTGCGTGTCGCTGTCGGGGACCTGGAACTCGGCATGTACGTGGCGGAACTGGATCGTCCCTGGCTGGGCAGTCCGTTCCTGTTTCAGGGATTTCGCGTCCAGAGCCAGGACGATCTGGCGCAGCTGCGGGATTTCTGCAAGTTCGTCTACGTGGATCTTGAGGAATCGCTCGACTGGGCGCCCGCCGTGAAGGCCGCAACCGATGCCGAGAAACACCGGTTCACCACACGCCAGGTGAACCGGATCCCGGACGGTCATTACCCCACGCGTCAGGACCGGCAGGCTTATGTCACCGAACTGACCCGGGCGGTGGAGACCTATCGCCACACCCACCACTATATCCGCGAGTTATTGGATGACGTACGCCTGGGTCGTAGCATCGAGACGGGCAAGGCCCGCGATCTGGCGGCCAGCATCGCCGATAGCGTCGTGCAGGAGGAGAATGCGATGGTGTGGCTGACCCAGCTCAAGAAGCGGGACGAGTACACCTCGCAACACAGTATCAATGTCTGTGTCCTCTCGGTGCTGTTTGGTCGCTACCTGGGATGGAGCATCGATGAACTGCGCGAACTGGGACTCGGTGCCTTGGTCCATGACATCGGCAAAATGCGGGTGCCGCTCGAGGTGCTGAACAAGGCGCAGTCGCTCGACGATGCGGAAATGGAGCAGATGCGGGAACACCCGAGACACGGTTACCGGATTCTGCATGCCACTTCCGGTGTTCCGCGAAGCGTGCAGGACGTCGCCTATTGCCATCATGAACGGGTGGACGGCAGCGGTTATCCGCGCGGGCTCGCCGGCGGACACATTCCGCGCAATGCCATGCTGGTGTCCATCGTCGACGTTTACGATGCGATCACCAGTGATCGTGTTTACCATATGGGGATATCGCCCCACGAGGCGCTGAATGTGATGTATGGTTGGGCGACCAAGAGTTTCCCCACCGATCTGCTGGAGGAGTTCATCAAGTGTCTGGGGATTTTTCCGATCGGTTCCGTGGTGGAACTGTCATCGGGTGAAGTGGGTGTGGTCATGACCGTCAATCGCCAGCACCATCTCTACCCGATCGTGACAGTCGTGCTCAATGGCGAAAAACGGCCGTATCCCCAGCCCAAGCTGGTAGACCTGCAGGCGCTGCATGATGGCGGCCATCCGCTTCACATCCAGCGCATACTCGAGTCGGGCGCCTACGGTATCGACATGCATCAGATCATCGGTTTGCAGCATCCGCTGACCAGTCATTAATCCAAGAAGGAGGAGTTTATGCCGTCTTTCGACGTCGTTTCCGAAATTGACCATCACGAACTGACAAACGCCGTCGATCAGACCAATCGCGAAGTCACCGCGCGATTTGATTTCAAGGGCAGCGATGCCCATGTAGAAGAGACCAAGGCCGGTTTGGTCATGCATGCCCAGAGCGAGTTCCAGATCCGGCAGATGCTTACCATCTTCTACCAGAAGCTGAGCAAACGCGGCATCGACGTCGGTTACGTGGAAGAGGGCGAAATCGAAGAGAGTGGCAAGACGGCGCGGATGACCGTCACGCTGAAGGAAGGGATCGAAAAGGATCTCGCCAGGGAGATCGTCAAAAAGGTCAAAGAGAGCAAGATCAAGGTACAGGCGACGGTTCAGGGAGAGCAGGTGCGCGTCACGGGCAAGAAACGTGACGACCTGCAGGCGGTCATCGCGCTGTTGCGCGAGGCCCAGCTTGACCAGCCGTTGCAGTTCACCAATTTCCGCGATTGATCCACGAGAGAGACTCTATGCGAAAGTTTGCTTTTATCCTTGTCAGTTTACTGCTGTCCGCGCCGCTGTTCGCCGAGAACGAGGCCGAGCGACTGGAAAAACGGTTGGGCCAAATCGTGCCGGGTGCCACACCCGAATTCGTTCGGCAAACCCCGCTGCCCGGGATTTATGAGGTCGGCTTCGGGGCCAAGGTTTTTTATTTCTCCGCCGATGGCCGGTACCTGCTGCGGGGCGAACTGATCGACCTGGAGATGGAGCAGAATCTGACCGAGGCGAGCCGCTCTGATTTCCGGCTGAAGCGACTGGCCGCCGTCGATCCGAAATCGATGCTGACCTATAAGCCGGCGGGAGAGGTCAAGCACACCATCACCGTGTTCACCGACGTCGACTGTGTCTACTGCCGAAAACTGCACTCCGGCATGGCCGAGATGAACGAACTCGGCATTGAGGTACGCTATCTGGCCTTCCCGCGCGCCGGCCTTGGTTCGCCCACCCACCAAAAGATGCTCTCGGCCTGGTGTGCCGATGACCAGCACGCCGCGATGGACGCCGCCAAGGCCGGCAAGCCGGTCCCCGAGAAGAGCTGTACGGATTACGACCTGGCCGAGCACATGGCCCTGGTGCGGGACTTCGACATCAACGGAACGCCGGCCATCGTGCTGGAGAATGGGACGCTGATCCCGGGTTACGTGCCGCCCAAGGAGCTGTTCGCCCGTCTCGAAGAGGCTGCCAAGATCGCGAAGAAGTAGGATGTGGTGAGCCCCGCGAACCGCATCGTTCGGGTTGAAAGCGTGGGTGCTTCGTCCAATAGAACAGGATGGACAGGATTAAATCAGGATTAACAGGATGAAAAAGCTGCTTTAGACCAAGCGAATCCTGTCCATCCTGAAAAAATCCTGTTAATCCTGTCCTATCAACGAAGGCGCAGAACTCGTAGGATGTGGTGAGCCCGCGAACCGCATCATTCGCGTTAAAGGTTGGCGCTATCGTCCGATAGAACAGGATGGGTTAACAGGATGAAAGAGCTGCTTAGCCCAAGCAAATCCTGTCCTATCAACCGAATCAGTACAAAGCCTGCGCCATCTTCCTCCGGTAGCGGGCGATTAGCTCCGGGTCCTCGATCAGCTCGAACGCCTTGAGCATGCCCTTGCGACCAGCGTCATCACCGTAGCGGCGATCGCGCCGCATCAGCTCCAGGAACGCCTCCAAAGCCCCCTCGTATTCGCCCGCGCCCAGGCGCTGAACGCCCAGCTGGTAACGCGCTTCGCTGTCGGCGGGATTGTCGGCCAGCCGACGCTCCAACTCGGTCGCAGCCGGCGCCTGCTCTGCCGCCTCGGCAAACTCCAGGCGGGTAGCGAGTGCCTGAACTTCGTCGGCCATGCGCGCATCCGCCGGCAGCGCCTCGATGAGTGCGCGCGCCTCGGTAAAGCTGCCAACTCCCATCAGCAACTCCGCCAGGATCACCTGCGCCCGCTCATTCGCCGGCTCGTCAGCCAGTACCTGGCGTACCGCTGCGATGGCGGCATTGGTGTCGCCGGCCGCGAACTGCTGCAGAGCAGCGGCGAGCACGCGGTCTGAGGCGCGTTCGATATAGCGGTCGATGATCTCCCGGATTTGGGCCTCGGGCTGAACGCCCAGGAACTCGTCCACCACCGCGCCGAAGCGGAACACCTTGACCGTGGGTACGCTGCGTACCCCGAACTGCATGGCCAGCTCCTGCTGCTCGTCGATGTTGACCTTGGCCAGGACGAACTGGCCGGCGTACTGTTCGGCAAGGCCGGTGAGGATCGGCATCAGCATCTGGCAGGGCTGGCACCAGGACGCCCAGAAATCCAATACCACGGGGACCTGGTGTGAGGTCTGCGCCACCTGCTGTTCGAAATTGGCGGCGGTTACGTCGACGATGTACTGCGAGTTGGCCATTTCGGTTTCCACGACTGGTTTCAAACGGTAGGTGAAGCGATACGGTCGCCCGGGTCCTTAGACAATGTGGGTTCGAGCGCGCCGTTTTCAATCGGCACATCGCGCAGTTGCTGCGAGGCGGTGAACAGCAGACTGGCACGGACGCGGGCGTGCGGATAGAGGCGGCGGACCCCTTCGGCGTAGAGGCGCATCTGTTCGCGGTAGAGCTCTGCCAGTTGGTCCATGGCCGCATCAGTGGTCAAGCGATGGGTCTTGTAGTCGATGATCCAGACGTCATCGGTGCCGACCACGAGCCGGTCGATGATGCCGTGCACCACGGTATCGGCAGGGTCGCGATAGCACAGCGGGACCTCGCACCAGGCGCGCCGTCCGGGCTCGGGGTGAAAGACCGCCGCCAGGCGAGGCGCATCGAACACCGCCTTGGCCTCGTGCCACCACGCCTGGTATTCGGGGTCGTCCGGCGGCAGCGCATACTCCGCCGCGACGGCTTGCCGGCATGCCTCATGGTCGGCCTCCTGTGTCAGTCGTTCCAGCAGGCGATGGATCACCACCCCGCGCAGCCGGGCGTCCTCTTCGCTCGTTGCCGCACCGCCGCCGGGGTGTTCGACCCGCCGGCTGGGGGCGATCTCGAGCGGGAGCGCGGGTGCTTCCAGTGGGGCGAGCAATGCCGGCGGCAGCTCCGGCGGCGCGGCAATCGGCGATATCGGGGACGACACCGCCGGTCTGTTGCCGCTCTCCAGCACCAGCGGCGCATCGACCGGCGGCTCTTCACTGCCCAGGGCCTGCAGCAGGTTGCCGTACCAGCCCAGCGCTTCGCCGCGGCGCGGGGCCGAGCCGGAGATCAACAATAGCTGACGGGAGCGGGTCAGCGCGACGTACAGCAGGTTGGCCTGCTCGCGCGTGTCGGCGGCGGCCTCGGCCTCCAGACAGGTGCGGGTGAACCCATCCTGCTGGAGTTGGCGCCCGACCAGAAACAGACCGCGGGGACGCTCGTCGCCGGCCGGCCACTCCACCTGAGCGCGATAGGGCCGATCCGCGGCCGGGATCCCCGCGGCATCGGCCAACACCACGACGGGTGCCTCCAAGCCCTTCGAGGCGTGGATGGTCAGGATCCGCACCCGGTCGCCGCTGCCGCTCGGGGCCTCGTCGGGGGCCTCCCGCGTCGACTCGCGCAGCTGGGCCAGCCTTGCCAGAAAACGGCTGAGACTGGGGTAGCGACCGGCATCGATCTCCAGCGCCAGCTCGACCAGACGGATCAGGTTGGCCCGTACCCGCGGTCGCAGATAGTCCGGAAACGCCGCCTCATAGCGGGCGAGTACGTCACCGTCGGCGTAGATGCGATCCAGCAGGTCGTGGATCGGGAGGCGGTCGGTCAGGGCGCGCCACTGACCGAGCAGGCGCGAGGCGCGGGCCAGAGGGGCATCCGCCGGGCACGCCTCGGCCAGCCGGTGAAGGCGCGGCAGCCACGGTCCCCGCTCCCCGGCCAACTGCATCAGTGCCGTTTCATCGCAGGCAAACAGCGGCGAACGCAGGACCTGCGCCAGCGACAGATGGTTATAGGGGGTGATGAGGATCTCCAGCAACGCGACCAGATCGCGCACTTCCAGGGCATCCAGTAGAGTACCCCGGTCCGCACCCACATAGGGCAGGCCGGCTTCGCGCAGGGCGCGCTCGTAATCCGAGGTGTGGGTACGGCTGCGCACCAGCAGCATGATGTCGCCGAAGGTGGCGGGTCGGACTTTTCCGTTCGACTCGAACACCGGGGTCTGTTCATCGACCAGCGCTCGGATCCGTTCGGCAATACGCTGCCCTTCGCGGAAGTAGCGGTCGTCGACAGCGACCTCCCGCGGTGCCTGCAGCGGATTGCGCAACTCGGCGTTTGCCGGAGCGGCGGGGGTCTCGACGGCATCACTCAAGGGCAGCAATTCGACCCGACCCCAACGTTCGGTGTGGTGGGTGGCGTGGGGGGTGAAGGCCTCCAGCCGCTCGGCCAGCGGACCGTCACCGAAGAGCCGATTGACCAGATCCATGATCACCGGAGCCGAACGCCAGGAGACGTCGAGCTGGTGCGCCCGACCATCCAAGGTGGCCGCCAGCCACTCGTGGGCGGCGGGGAGCAGTCGGGGTTCGGCGCGGCGAAAGCGGTAGATGGACTGCTTGACGTCGCCCACGAGAAACACGCTGCGCTGCCGGTCCTGGGCACCGGCCGCCATCTCTTCCAGCAGCGGCAGCAGCAGCTGCCACTGGGTCGGATTGGTGTCCTGGAATTCGTCCACCAGGAGGTGGTCGATGCGCTGGTCCAGCTTGAACTGGACCCAGTGGGCGTTGTCGGCGCGGTTCAGCAACCGGTAGGCACGCCACTCCAGGTCGGCAAAATCGAGCAGCCGCTGCTCCTCCTTGATACGCTGGAAATGGGTGAGTAACCGTTCGCCGACGCGATACCAGGCGCCGGTCGCGGCCAGGGTCTGTTGGCGGGCGATCCGATCGCGGGCGGCCAACAGGCGCTCGCACAGGGTTTGGTGCAGGGCGAGGAATTGCGCCTCGCCGTCGGGCGTCATCTTGGCGGCCTGGGCCTTGGATGCCTTCCGCTGGCGCGGCACGCCCTTGGTGGTGAGTAAGGCCTCGCAGGCCGCGGCAAAGCGCTCGCCGGTAGGGCTCTCCGGGCTTCGCGCGACGGCGATGCAGTCGGCATGACCTAGGTTGGTTTGGGTGGGATGGCGGCACAGCAGCTCGGCAAAGTCGGCCAACTCGTCCTTCGATGTCTCCAGAAAGTCTGCGTCCGGGGCCTCGTCGGTTTCGCCGAGCCCAAGGCGCTGGCGCAGCGCTTCCGTGGCCCACCTCAGCCCGTCCGGCTGATCCGCGATCAGTGCCCACCAGTCGCTGCGGTGGGCCAGAAAACTGTCCAGTGCCGAGTAGAGGCCATCGAGGCTGCCGCAGTAGGCGAGCAGCAGGGAGAGATCGCTCGCCAGCGCGCCATTCGGCTCCCGGGTGGCCTCTGCCTCCAGCGCGTCGCGGGCGGCGCCTTCCAGATCGCCGGTCCGCTCCACCAGCTCGAAGCCGGGCGGCACGTCCGCTTCCAGCGGGAAGCGGCGCAGCATGGACTGACAGAAGGCGTGAAAGGTGGTGGTGCGCACCGGTTGGCGGGCACTCAACAGCTGTTCGTAGAGGCGGCGGGCCCGCGTGCAGGTTGCCTCGTCGGCATCCACCCCCATCGCCTGCAACTGACCGGTCAGCTCATCAAGCGGTGCAGTGGCCAGGGCCAGCAGACGTTCGGCCAGCCGGGTCTGCATCTCCGCCGCCGCCTTGCGGGTGAAGGTGATGGCGAGGATTGCATCCGGTCGTGCCCCCTCCAGCAGCAGGCGCACCAGACGGGTGACCAACAGCCAGGTCTTGCCGGTCCCGGCGGAGGCCATGACCGTGGCGTTGACCTGCGGGTGGCCCGCGGCGAGCGGACTGTTCGCGGGGCTCACCACGCCTGCCTCCGGCAGAGGCCGTCCATGGCGCAGCGCTCGCAGCTTCCGGCATCGCCCCAGGCGGGGAGCGGGTGGCCTTGCCGCAAGGCGGCGTAGACCGCCTCCAGCCGTGCCGTCACTTGCTCTTTCAACTCAGACAGCTCCTCTCCTTCGAGTACCGCCTTGGCGTCGGCCTTGGTCTTGTCCAGGGCCAGGTATTCGCAGCGGGCCACCGGTTGGCCGGTGCTCGCCTCGGCCAGGGCGGCATAAAAAGGCAGTTGGATCGACTCGCCGGCGAGGACCTGATCGATGTGCGGCACATAACCGGTTTTGTAATCGATGACGGCCAGCCCGTCGGCACCGCGATCGATGCGATCCAACCGCCCTTCGAGTTTGACGCCCTCGATGCGGTCGTCGTGCCCGGCGGTGACCTCGGCGGCCTCGAAGCGCCAGTGCTCGCTACGCGCGACCTCCCACTCCACATAGGCCGGGATCACCGCCAGCCAGCGTTCCAGCCAGCCCCGGTGCAGGAAGTTGTCTGCCAAATCCTCGGCAAATACCTGGCGGGAGATCGCCTCCAGCAGGGCGGTGGCTTCAGCGCGATTGCTCAGGGTGACGGGACGGCCGAACGGCCCCGGCAGCGTCTCGACGCCGGCGTGGAACGCCTCCAGACAGCGGTGCACCCGCTGTCCGTAATCGGATTTTTCCAGCGCTTCCCGCACGACGTCGGGCGGGGCCAGGCGCAGCATGCGCGCGGCATGGAACTGGTAGGGGCAGTCCATCAGTTGCTGATAAGCACTGGCGGAGATCCGCGGCGGCAACAGAGCGGCTGCCGCCGCCGGATTCGGGCGTGTCTCCCGCGGCGGCAGCGGGGCACGGCGGTCGGTGACCTCCGCCTGCGGCGCCCCGGCCAGGGTCGCCAGTTCGGGATCGGTCAGCGATGTGCCGTAGGCGAGGTGGTGAAAGGCGGCGAGGCCCTCCACCCAAGGACTGGGGATCACCGGTTCGCCATCCTGCTCGCGGCGGTAGGTCACCAGGACTCGCGGTGCCGCCTGCAACAGCCGTCGGAACTGGTGAAAGCGCTCCGCCAACTGCTCTTCGGCGGTGACCAGGCCCAATTCACGGCGCACCTGTTCGTTGAAAAACGGCGATTCGGCGCCCCCACCGGGGAGGTGATCCCGTTCGGCACCGGCGATCACCAGGGCGTCGAAGCGCCCCAGGGTGCTCTGGCCGAGCCCGAGCAGCGTTACCGGCCCGCCGGATACCGGCGGTCGGAAGTGGCTGCGCTCCAGCGCCTGCCCGAGCCAGCCTCGCCATTCGCTCCAGTGGAGCGGCGCCGCCTCTTCTTCGGCGGCGCGGTGCACCCGTGTCAGCTCTGCCATCACGGCGGCCCCGGCGGCGTCCCGCTCCAGCGCCTGGGTGAGGCCGAGTTGCTCCAGACTCTTCAGAAGCCGAGTCATGAATTCGGCCGGGGGGTGTCTGCCCTCCAGCAGCGGCCGCAACGGCCGCGCGGCCCGCCCGAGCCGTTCGAGCAGCCGTTCGACCCCGTTCAGTGCCTGGCCCATGTTCTCCCGAAGACGCCGGCGACGGCTGGCGAGGTGCTGTCCGTAGGCCTCCAGGCCTCGGCCGACGTTTTCGTGGAAGACGATGTCCTGCTCGAACCGGTAGACGGTGGCCAGGTGCCGCTCCCGTCGGCCGCTCCCGAAAAACGGGGATTTCAGCAGGTCGAGCAGGGCGGAGTGCGGAAAATCCTCCTCGATGCATTCGAGCCAGCGCTCCAGGGCGGCGGCCGCGCTGGTGGTGGAGAGGGCCCACCCGGCCCGGTCGCGCACCTCGACCCCGGCCCGTTCCAGCAGCGCACGAATGCGACGGGCAAGGCGGCGGTTTTCGGTCACGACGGCGACCGTACGCCGCCCCTCCAGCAGCCAGCGCCGTACCTGAAGGTCGACCGCGCGCGCCTCCTGCTCGGCACCGTCTGCCGCAAACAGGAACAGTCGTGCCGACGCCGGGTCGGGCGTGCTGCGTGCCAACGCGGGCGCGCGTTCGGCCAGGGTCGGGGCATCCGGCTGATAACCGGCAAATACCGCATCCAGAAACCGGCTGTAGGGGTCATCGGGGATGGCGGGCAGTGGCAAGCTGAAGTGTGCCGCCAGCCGGGTCGGCGGCGCGTCGGGGTGGGCGCCGGTGGTCGCCTGTGGTCCGCTCTGGGCCAGCAGCGTCACCGCGCAACCCCCGGCCGCCAGGCCCTCCAGCCACTCATGTTCAGCCTCGTGGATGCGGGGAAAACCGGCGACGTAACAGTGCTCGACACCGGGTGGGGCGTCGGCGTCGACCAGCCGCAGCAGATAGGCCCCGGTCGAATCGATGCACTGGCGGGTCTCGAGTTCCTGATGCCAGGCCTGCCACAAGGCATGCACCAGGCGCGCCTCCATGCCGAGTGCCCCCAAACTGCGCTCGGCGTCGCCGTAGGCCTGTGCCAGTAGCCGCTTGAAGTCCTCGGCGTTCGCCGGCAGACCGACCCGGTGCCGGGTCAGTTCGCCGAACAGTTGCAGCAGGCTCTCCGCCAGCGCCCACAGGTTGGCTTGGCCGAACAGCGAGCGATGGCGCCGCAGCGCCTCGACCAGGATGAGTTCGCAGGCGCGCTCGTCCAGCACCCGGCGCGCCAGCGGACGACGGTTGACCCAGTCGGTCAACGGGTGAATCCCCGGCCCGAGCAGGGCCTCAATGCCAAGGGCTGCGGCCCGCTCCAGCAGCAGACGGCGCAGGCGAGGGGCGGCATCGGCCTCCGGCAGCAGCACCAGCGCCCGATCCAGGTGCGGCAGGTCGTCGGCAAAGTCCGCCAGCAGACGGTCGGCCAACGCAGCCAATGGATCGGCCCCGTAGGGCAGCAGATTCAGCTCTATTCGTTCAGCGTTCAAGATAGCGAAGCTTGTCGGGGACCCCGTCCCACTCGTTGGCGTCCGGAAAGGCCGCCTTCTTTTCGGAAATGACCGGCCATTGCTTGGCGAGTTCGGCATTCAGTTCGGTAAAGTGTGCCTGACCGGGAGGCAGTTCGTCATCGCCAAATATCGCCTCGGCGGGGCACTCGGGCACGCAGAGGGTGCAGTCGATGCACTCGTCGGGGTCGATGACGAGGAAATTCGGGCCCTCGTGGAAGCAGTCGACCGGACAGACGTCGACACAGTCGGTGTATTTGCAGCGGATACAGTTGTCCGTCACTACGTAGGTCATTTCGCCTCCCGGGAAATAGATGCTGGGGAACGGATGTCAGGGGAACCCGCTTTTTTTAAGTATGGGCGTCCTGGCGCGCGCCGCATCGATCCGGTGGTATTTTGTTGGTCGGCGCCTTACCATGCCTCAAAGGGGGGTATGGTTAGGGATGCATGCACTGTTCTCGCTTACCATTCTGGTCGAACCGGACCGGCACCGCTTTGCACGGCTCGCGTTGGAGGCGGTGCGCGCGTTGGCGGGGAACGCCTTCTTTGCGGCTCCACGCCTGGCCGAAACGGTGCGCAATCTGCGCGAGGAGTGTGGCCGCACCGGTGGCGCGGTGACTGCCTGCGTGCAGGTTGATGGCGACCGTGTGGAGGCGGCGTGCGGCTCTCGCCGGCTGCTGCTGGCGCAGTTGCCCCGTGAGCCGGCATTCTCGGACCTGACCGAACTCTCCGCCCGTCTGCGCCAGTCCGGTGAGAGCGCCGACCCGGAACTGCTGATGCGCCGCAACCGGGAGGTGAGCCGGCAACTGGAGCGGGCCAAGGCCCGCGCCGCGGTCGAAATGGCCGAACTGGAGGCGATGCTCGAGCGGAAAAAGGAGGAGTTGCGCGAAACGCTCCATCGGGCCGAGACGGATGGCCTCACCGGGCTGCTCAACCGGCGCGCCTACGACCGCCACCTGCGGGAGGCCGTGACCCGAAGCCACCGCCAGCACCAGCCCCTCTCACTGCTCCTGCTCGACCTGGACCACTTCAAGGACATCAATGATGCCCACGGGCACCAGTACGGTGATGCCTACCTCAAACGCATGGCCGACAGCCTTCGGCGTGCCGCCCGCGACGGGGTCGATCACGCCTGCCGGTTCGGCGGCGACGAATTCGCGGTGATTGCCTTCGGCGACCTCAAGGCGGCGGCCGGTATTGCGCATCGGGCACTTCAGATGATGGACAACCGGATCAGCGTCGGGATCGCCGAACTGGACGAGGGCGAGCAGGCCGAACAACTCATCGCCCGTGCCGATGCTGCACTCTACCGGGCCAAGCGGGAGGGACGGGGGCGCATCATTTTCGCCGCCGACCAGGCGCTCTTCTGCTCCGAGGCGGTCGGTTGATCCGACTACTGCTGGAGCAGGCGGCCCTCGGTGAGAGCGGCCACATACTGGTGCGCTCGAAGTTGCGTGCGGTGACCCACCGAATGGCCTTCAGCGACATCAAGCGCAGCCAGATCGAACTGGTCTGTAACGAAATCCTGAGCAACCAGGCGAAGTACGCGCGCGGTACCGGGTTGGTCCAGGTATGGGAGAGCGCGCTTTGCGGTGCCGCCATCGACCTGTTCGCCATCGATTACGGGCCGGGGATCGCCGACGTCGCTGCGGCCATCGGTGACGGCTATACCACCGCCGGCACCATGGGGCGCGGCCTGGGCGCCATCGCCCGCTTGGCCGACCAAAGCGGCGTCTACTCCCTGCAGGAAAACCACGGGCGCGATCAGGCCTGGCATGGGGTGGCCATCTGGGCCCGTTTCTACGCATCTCGTACCGCCTGCTCCTGCGGTTATGAGGCCGGGGCCTTTGTCCGCCCCTATCAGGATCAGCCGTATAACGGCGATTGCGTGTACCACCGATGCGAGGCGCGGCGGCTGCGTTGGATGCACCTCGATGCCTTGGGTCACGGCACCGATGCCGCACAAGCGGTGCAAGGCGTCGACCGGCTGCTGGACACCGATTCGGCGCCGGAGCAGGTGCTCGCCAATATCCACCGCTTCATGCAGGAACGGCGGGCCGCCGTCGGTCTGGCGGCTGAGCTCGACTTTGCCGCGAGGCGGCTGCGCCTCGCCGGCGTGGGCGACATCTCGGCGGACATTGTGCGTGACCACGCGCGGCAGAGCGTGCCGTTCGAACCGGGAGTGCTCGGACGCACGGTCGGCCGCATGGCGCCGACGGAGCTGTCGCTGGAGCCCGGCGACGTGCTGGTCACCGCATCGGATGGACTGCGCCGCAGCTGGAGCGGACAGAGCTTCCCCGGTCTCTGGCGTTATCATCCGCAGATGATCGCCTATATGCTCGGCGCCCTGATGTGCCGCAACAATGACGACAAATCGATCTTCGTAATTCGTTTCAACGGGGGCAACGAATGAAAGCCGAACTCCTGGCCAAGCCGGCCAACACCATCCTCATTGAACAGCTCAATGCCAACATGGGCCGCATCTCGGCGATCATCGAGGAGCAGGGCACTGCGCTTTTCGGGGCCCAGGGCATTCTCACCGCCGACGACATTCACGAATACAGCATCGAGTTCCTGGAACTGCTGGTGCTGGTGCTGCACGCCGGGGAACAGCTGGGGCGCCGCGGTCCGGAGTTCGAGGCGTTGCAGAAATTCTTCGCCAACTCCGCCCGCCAAATCCAGGTGCGCGGCGGCACGTTGGAGCAGTTCGTGCGCTATGTGCAGGCGCTGCAACGGGTCCTCATCGAGGAGCTGGAGGAGAGCGACGAGTACACCTTCGAGCAGTCGCGGGAGGTGTTGCTGCTGCTGGCACGCCTGTTCAACGACCTGGTGCTCAGCGTCTTTCAGGCCTATCTGCGGGAGAAGGAGCAGACCATTCAGGTACAGCAGGAGGAGCTGCGCAAGACCTCGACGCCGATCACCGAGATCTGGGATGGCGTGCTGACGCTGCCGATCATCGGCAGTCTCGACTCCTCGCGCACCATGATGGTGATGGAAAACCTGCTGACCCGCATCGAGAAGGAGCGCGCCCGTGTGGTAGTGATGGACGTCACCGGTGTGATGGCCATCGACTCGCAGGTTTCGCACTACCTGATTCAGATGGTCCGTGCCATCGGCTTGATGGGCGCCGAAGCCATCCTCACCGGGATCCGGCCGGAGATCGCCCGGGCGCTGACCAGCCTGAACATCGACCTCGGCGCGGTCACCACGCGCGGCACCTTGTCAGACGGCCTCAAAGAGGCGTTTCACCGCCTCGGCGTCGAGGTGCGCCAGCGCGAAGGCGGGCGTTGAGCGCGATGGTTGCCGGGATGCACTTGACCGCGCTCGGAGACGGCGCGGTGTTGCTCGAACCCTCCGAAGGGCTCGACCCGACCGACCCTGATGCCTACGTGGTGCCGCTGCTCGAATACCTCCAGCAGAGCGGTGCGACCCGTTTGATCTACGACCTGGCCGACGCGGTGGTTGTCGACGCCGTCTATTACGGCTGGCTGAAATCGTTGTACAACGCCTGCCGGGTAACCGGCGTCACCTTCATCAGCGCCAACATCCGTCCCGAAGCGGCCTACGCCCTGGCCACGACACTCGAGGAAACGCCGCCGTTTCCGTGTGCCCGCGACGTGGAAGGCGCCCGCCGCCGTTCGTAGTTCGTAGGGTGTGGTGACGACTGCATGGATGCAGGAGGTAGGGCAACGCATGGAGCAGTTGCCGAGGAACGAACCGCACCGGAAGGCAGCCCGTAGGATGGGCAAAGCGCAGCGTGCCCATCGATTCGCCGGGGTGATGGGCACGTCGCTGCGCTCCTTTGCCCATCCTACGACGGCTACAACGACTCCTTCAGCCGATAGAGCAGCTCCAGCGCCTGCCGCGGCGTCAGCTCATCCGGCTTCACCGTCGCGAGCAGTTCCCGTAGCGGATCCGGCTGCGACTCCTGCGGCTCGGGCGCCGTAAACAGCGGCATCTGGTGCGCCGGGTCTTGTTCGGCCTGGTCGCGGGCGCTGGACTCCTCCAACTGCACCAGCTTGCGCCGCGCCTGCTCGATCACCCCGCGCGGCACCCCGGCCAGCGCCGCCACCTGTAGGCCGTAACTCTGGTTGGCGGGGCCCTCCTTGACCGCATGCAGGAATACGATGCGCTCACCGTGCTCCACCGCGTCCAGGTGCACGTTGACGACCCCGGCGAACTGTTCGGCCAGCGCCGTCAGCTCGAAGTAGTGGGTGGCGAACAGGGTAAAGGCGCGCAGTCGTTCGGCCAGGTGCACGGCACTGGCCCAGGCCAGCGACATGCCGTCGAAGGTGCTGGTGCCGCGCCCCACCTCGTCCATCAGCACCAGGCTCTGCGCCGTGGCATTGTTCAAAATGTTGGCGGTCTCGGTCATCTCCACCATGAAGGTGGAGCGCCCCGAAGCAAGGTCGTCGGAGGCACCGATGCGGGTAAAAATTCGATCGAAGGGGCCGATGCGCGCCGCGGTTGCCGGCACGAAACTGCCGATGTGCGCCAGCAGCACGATCAGCGCCGTCTGGCGCATGTAGGTGGATTTGCCGCCCATGTTGGGGCCGGTGATCACCAGCATGCGTCGCTCGTCGTCGAGCTCGATATCGTTGGGAACGAACGGCTCGTCCATGACCTGCTCGACCACGAGGTGGCGTCCGCCGGCAATGGAAAGCCCCGGTTTTGACGATAGCTGCGGCCGCACCAGGGCGAGGGCGTCGGCGCGCTCGGCCAGATTGTTGAGGGCGTCCAGCTCGGCGATGGCGGCGGCGGTCGTCTGCAGCGCTGCGAGCGACTCGCAGAGCTGGTCCAGCACCGTCTCGTAAAGCGCCTTCTCCCGCGCCAGCGCCCGCTCGCTGGCGGAGAGCACCTTGTCCTCGAACTGCTTCAGCTCCGGCGTGATGTAGCGTTCCGCGCCCTTCAGGGTCTGGCGCCGGATGTAGTCGGCCGGCACCTTCTCGGACTGCGCGCGGGTCACCTCGATGTAGTAGCCGTGGACCTTGTTGTAACTCACCTTGAGGTTGCCGATGCCGGTGCGCTCGCGCTCGCGAAGCTCCAGGTCGATGAGGAACTGGCCGGCGTTCTCGCGCAGGGTGCGCAGCTCATCGAGCTCGGCATCGAAGCCGGGGGCGATCACGCCGCCATCGCGGATCACCACCGGCGGGTTGTCGATCACGGCACGGGCCAGATAGTCGTGCAGCTCCGGATAGCGGCCGAGGCGGTTCGCGATGTCGGTGAGCTGCGGTGTGCTCCCCGGCAACAGCCCGGCAATCGCCGGCAAGCGCGACAGTGCCTCGCGCAGTTGCACCAGGTCCCGCGGGCGGGCGGTGCGAATGGCGACCCGTGCCAGAATTCGCTCCACGTCGCCGATGCCACGCAGCTGGCCCCTAATCGGTTCGAAGCTGGCGTCGGTAAGCAGTGCCTCCACCGCTGTGTGGCGTTGGGCGACGGCGTCGTGTTGTCGCAACGGCCGGTTGATCCAGCGCCGCAGCAGGCGGCTGCCCATGGGGGTCGCGCTATGGTCCAGCACCCCGGCCAGGGTGTGGCGGTCCCGTCCGGCAATGGAGCGCTCCAGTTCCAGGTTGCGACGGGTGGCGGCGTCCATCAGCACCGCGTCATCGAACTGCTCCACCCCCATGCCGCGGATGTGCGGCAGGGCGGTGCGCTGGGTCTCCTGCACGTACTGCAGCAGGGCGCCGGCGGCGCCGACGGCGAGCGTCAGCGCTTCGCAGCCGAAGCCCGACAGGTCACGGGTGCCAAACTGCGCATTCAGCAGACGTCGAGCCGCGTCGGATTCGAAGTGCCACGGCGGCAGACGCCGGATGCCCTGCCGATCACCCAACAGGGCGACCTCAAAATCGTCCGGCACCAGCAACTCGGTGGGGTCGAGGCGCGCCAGCTCGCCACCCAGCGCTTCGGTGCCGTCGACCTCCTGCACGGTGAAGCGGCCACTGCCCACGTCCATCACCGCCAGACCGAAGCGGTCGCCGCCACGCAGCAGCGCCGCGAGCAGATTGTCCCGCCGCTCCTCCAGCAGCGCCTCGTCGGTCACCGTGCCCGGGGTGACGATGCGCACCACCTTGCGCTCCACCGGGCCCTTGCTGGCGGCGGGGTCCCCCACCTGTTCGCAGATGGCGACCGATTCGCCCATGCGCACCAGACGGGCCAGGTAGCCCTCTACCGAATGGTAGGGGACCCCGGCCATCGGGATCGGCTCGCCGGCCGATTGGCCGCGGTGGGTGAGGGTGATCTCCAGCAGTTCGGCGGCGCGCCGGGCGTCGTCGTAGAACAGCTCGTAGAAGTCCCCCATGCGGTAGAACAGCAGCAGTGCCGGATGCTCCGCCTTGATGCGGAGGTACTGCTGCATCATTGGGGTGTGGGAGGGGGTGGTCTTGGGTTGGGTAGCGGTCGCAGTCATCGGCGCAGTTTACAAAGGGCGAACACGGGGGAAAAGGTGGGTGTTCGTTTCCGTGCCCTGGCATCGCTACCGGATCTCTGCTAGCCCTTCGGGAACAGCGGCGCGAGAGCAAACGGGTGACCGGACACGATTACGACGAAAAGCGGGGCCACCGGAGGATGGGCATCGACTGTCCCATGTCCTTCACCGTGGTGGAGAGCGGCGAAAAGGTGGAGGCGACCGCCCGTGATTTGAGCGCCACCGGAATGCTGATCGTGTGCACCAAACCCCTGCCGGAGGGGACCCTGTTGCAGGTGAACGTCACCCCACGGCAGACCGTGGTACGCCCCCTGAATGCCCTGGTCGAGGTGGTGCGGGTCGAGCCGTTGCCACCGGCCGCCTTCCAACTGGGCGTGGTGATCCGCGAGTTCAACGATTGAGATTTGCCGCCGGGGCGGCCGTGTCAGGGAAACGCTAATTAATTCGTCATGCCCGCGAAGGCGGGCATCCAGAGCCTTGATTTTTCTAAGCTCCGGCCGAAGCATGCCCTCGAATGCCTTAATCGAGGGCGGGAGCGACGAAAGCGGAATTGATCAGCGTTTTCTCAGACAAAAGCGTCGACCCGCGGCAGAAGTTCCACCGCTGGTCCGGGGCCGTTGTCCTGATAGCTGGCCAGGGCGCGAGCGGCGTAGGAAGCTCGCTGCGGTGCGGGGCCAACGCCGTCAGCGCGTGCCGCGCGCAGCCGCGCCTCCCGCAGCAGTTCGGCATAGTCCACCGCCGCCGATCGCGGCTGGCGCTCCAGCAGCTCCCCGTGACAGACCTTCTCCGCCGGCGGTTCAGGGTCGGGCGACCCCTTGCCTGGCGTGGACCGCACCGCGTCCGGGCGCAGCCCGTTCGGTGGCAGCGGACAGCCGGCATAGGGATGAGATCGGCCGATTTCCACGGTGGTGGCGGCGTTCGGTTAAAATCGTATTTTCACTGATGAATGGTGGAGCTTGTCAATGAGTAACGACGACTTGGTTGCCCTGGCCGGGCGTGTTGCCGAACGGCTGATCGCGCACAACCTGCGCCTGGCCACGGCGGAGTCCTGCACCGGCGGCTGGGTGGCCAAGGTCTGTACCGACCTGGCGGGCAGCTCCCACTGGTTCGAACGGGGCTTTGTCACCTACAGCAATGAGGCGAAACAGGAGCTGCTGGGCGTCGGCCAGGAAACGCTGGAGGCGCACGGCGCCGTCAGCGAGCCGACCGTGCGGGAGATGGCAAGCGGTGCGCTGCGGCACAGCCGTGCCGACGTGAGTGTCGCCATCAGCGGCATCGCCGGACCCGGCGGCGGTTCGGCCGAAAAGCCGGTCGGTATGGTCTGGTTCGCCTGGGGCACGCCGGAGGGGATCACCGCCCGCTGCGAGCGGTTCGACGGCGACCGGGAGCTGGTCCGCCGCGCGGCCGTCGTCGTTGCACTCGCGGGGCTGCTGGATGTCCTCCCCGACTGAGCCGGAGCGCCAGCGCCTCTTCTTCGCGCTTTGGCCGGACGCGGGACTGCGAACTGCCGTCCATCACTGCTCGACACACCAGGCCAAGTTCTGCGGCGGCCGCCACATCCCCCTCGAGAATCTGCACGTCACCCTGGCCTTTCTGGGGGCCGTCGACACCCGGCAAAGGGGGTGCATGGAAGCGGCCGCCGCGGCCATCGACCTGCCGTCCTTCGATCTGCTGCTCGACCAACTCGGTTACTGGTCCCGCCGCGGCGTTCTGTGGCTCGGCAGCTCCAAGGAGATACCACCGCCCCTGCTCGAACTGGTCGCCGCCCTGCAAGCGGCAATGGCCAGTTGCGACATCCCGGTCGACCCCCGACCCTTCAAACTGCACTTGACCCTGCGCCGTAACGCCCGCCGGGCGCCCCAAACGCGGGTCATCCAGCCGGTCCCCTGGCCGATCACCTCTTTCGCCCTGGTCGAGTCGCATACCCACGCTTCCGGCGCCCGCTACCACGTGCTCCGCCGCTGGCCGTTGGGCGGGGGCGCTGTCTGAGCCGATCAGGGTATACGCATACTCACCGGAGAGCGGCGCAAGTCCTTGAAAGCAGGCCGTCGAGCGTACAGGGAGGTATTTACAGCGCACCTGCTTTCAAGGACTTGCATCGCTTGTTGTACGACCCGACGTAAGTATCTCGCCCTCAGGGCAATCGCATCTAACGGCGTCTACCGGTAGCCCCGGTAAGGACCTTGAGTAAGTAACCTTCATCCCAGCCGGCTTTGAGTCGTCGGTTCTTTAGGCCAATTTTGGAGGTCTTGTCCTGCTTGAGGAGGTTGAGGGCGATTTTGCTCAGAAGCACCATGTTGGAGGCGGCGTTGCCGGTGCGCGTGCGCTGTTGGTCCTCGTTAAAGGCGATATCGAGGCACCAGTGGAGCTGGTTTTCGATGGCCCAATGGCCGCGTATCCCTTCGGCTGCCCGCTGCACCGCTTCGGGCGGCAGGCTGGAGAGGTAATAGCGGCTTTCGGTGCTAACGTTGTCGCCGACATGGCGCTGTGCGGTGACCCGCACGAAGCTGTTCAGGCCTTTCCAGGCGCGCCCCGGTCGGCGAACCAGTCGACCGCAAGCGTGTGGACGGTCCGAATCTCGACCCGGCCATGTCCGCCATCAATGGTCTCATCGGCCGAGGCGAGGCGGCCGGTGGTTTGCGCATGGTCGAATGCGTCACGTACCTCTTCGAAGGCGGTACCGTGGTTGCCTTTGAGGCTCAGAAGGTAATCGGCGCCGGCCTCGGTGATTTGGCGGGCGATGCTTTTCTGGCTGCCCATGGCATCAAGCGTGACCAAGGCGCCGGACAGCGACAACTGCCGTAGCAAGGTCGGTATGGCCGTAATTTCGTTGGATTTCGCGTCCACCTTGACCTGTCCGAGCACCAGGCGGTTGGCTTGTGCGAAGGCGCTGACCAGATGGATGGCGGCCTTGCTGCTGGCCGCGTCCAGCGTGCGGCGCATGGTCTTGCCGTCGATGGCGATGATGTCGGGACCGATTTCGCGGGTCAGGCTCCGGACCCATGCGCTGAAGCCTTCGGCGAACGCCTCCGTATCCAAGGCGGCAAACAGCCGGCCGAAGGTGTCGTGGGAAGGAATGCCGTGAGGCAGATCGAGGAACTGTTCGAAGAAGGCGCGCTTGGCCTTAGCGAACTGCTCGATGGATACCCAATCCTCGGCTCCGCCGATGACCCCGCAAATGGCGAGAACGAGGATGCTGTCGAGTAGCCTGGTACGTTGATGCGCGGATCCTGAAGGTGTTCGAAATGGCGCAGTAGCGGCTGGACGGGATTCACGGAGAGCTCCGAAAAGCCACAATAGATCAGAACCATGCGTGATCAGTTAACGGCAGCCGTTTTTCGTTTCCGTCCCTGCGAGATCTTCCAACCACGCAGTTGATCGAGAACAGACGGACGACATCGCCAGTT
>JAWLGP010000066.1:0-3473 GCA_041685045.1 Gammaproteobacteria bacterium | reverse complement strand
AATGCTCGATGGCACCCCGGCCGCTGGTCCCGGCGGTTACACCAGCCAGTCCATTCGCGGTGCCTGGCGAAAACGTGTCGAGCACGGCTTGCCCTGGGGTGAGGTCGGTGGCCGCGCCGACACCACCGAAGCCATTGAGCGCACGCTTGCCATTGCCGTGCGCTATGCATTCGAGCCCAAGAAACTGGCTGCCGCCATTGCGGACAACACCGCACTGACCCAGGTGGACGACACCGTGGTCTCCATGACCGTGGCGTACGGTGCGCTGCTGGGCCTGCTGGTTCAGGGGCAACGCCTGGACACGGAGATCTCCGACAAGCTGATGGCCTTGGTGAAAAGCGGTGATTTGCCGTTTCATGCTGTCACCAGCGATGATCTTCAGCCGCCCCAGCCGGGGCAGCCGGACCCGCCCCGGGCAGACCGTTTTGCCTCGCCCGATGCGCTGCTGACACCGTCCTTCATAGCCGCGGCGGCCGCCGATCCCGACGTGCGAATCGAGCCGCCCTGGAAAGTCTCCCTGGTGTACGGCATGCCCTGCGCCATTTATCACCAGCTTCCGGCTGCCTACTACCTCTCGGCAAAGTTTGCCGACGATTTCGAGGCGGCGGTATTGCACGCGGTCAACGGCGGTGGCCAGAACATGGCCCGGGCGATGCTGACCGGTGCGCTGACGGGGGCACAGGTGGGCTTGAGCGGAATTCCCCAGCGGTTTATCGATGGGTTGGAAAACGTCGGCGAGTTGCAGCAGCGGGCCGAGCAACTGGCCTCGGCGGTGGCCGCCGACGCTTTCGCATGATGGCTTTTCACGCCGACGTGCGATGAACCAAAAATTGGCCCTCGAAGCAGTGAAGGGGTTTCCGCGTGATGAAATGCGATGGAATGATTTCACGCGCCGGTTGCTCAAGCGGGCACTGATTGACCGCAGTGCTTGGCGCGCGAGTCGGTTTTCTTGCTTGTCCAAGAAAAGGCCCTCGCACGCCGGGCACGACGGTGCCTGACGGCCACTCCGCGCAACAGGCCTGCGAAACGATTCCGCCTCTGTTCAAGGGGACGCGGATAAAGGCGTCATACGGCTTCCCGGTTTGTATCGACCGCCCCGGTCGCTCTCTCCGGGGCATTTCGGTCTTCCACCGTGCACACGGATAGCCACATGCGCTAACCTTCGGTTGGACGCGCGAACGGCAGGACGCCGGGCAAGACGCCAGAGTCCACGGAAAAGGAATGCCGCGAATGACATGGATGCACACCTTCCGGAACGGGCGGGACGATACCGCCTTCCAGGCAGTCTCATTGCCACCCTCCAGATCGCTTCCGCGCAAGGGATTCGACACCGCCCCGCCGCGCCCCGTGGCAAGAAGGCCGCGTAGTCAACCAACACGCGGAGCCTTGCCGCCATGCGCCCGGCGAAGGGCCGTCATGCATCGTTTCAACCGTCTGCCCGTGCTTTGGGGTTGAAAATGCTTGGCAGTTACGAGCAGGTTCCGCCTTTCCGATTTCGACGGAAAAAGATCTTCGATGTGGTCGAGTCCGGCATCGTGTACCGGGGGCGTTTGTATCGGTGGAACGAAATAACGGATTTTCAGCGGTCCCGGGGAGTCGGCTTTATCGAGTGTTCGGATGGAACCCGATGTCGGATACAGATGAACTCCTTCCGCCGGGTGGGTGAGCGCAGACGCCTGTCCTGGTCCGGCGACAATCCGACGTTCAGGGAGTTGGCGAGTTACTGGTTCGAGAAGAGGGTGGATTCCCGGATGTCGCCGAAGATGGAACCGATCAAATCCCGGATTTCCGAGTTGGAAAAGGCGCTGGATTCCGCCTCCGATCCTGACGAGGTGGATCGACTCGGGCGCAAGTTCATGCGGTTGAACCGGGAGTATGTGCAGTTGCAATTGGCTTACCCGGACGAAATTCGAGCCGAGTTTGAATGAGTCCGTCAGAAGCGTCGCAAGGAACACAGTCTCGTGATCCTGATTGTTGTCATCTTGTTGGTCTTTTCTGGGCTCGCCACATGGATTGACTGACAGGGCTGCCCGGATTGATCTAGCCATTCGGTGTAACCGAGATGAACCATTGCCACCCAAGGAGAGGGAGATGAGGAAATATCTGTTACCGCTGATGCTGGCATGTTCGTCTGCCGCGTCGGCCGATGACCTGGGCATATTGGAAATCCATGAACAGTTCACCCTGGTCAGCGCTGCGGCGGGGAAGTGCCTGGAACCGGACGAGGAGGAGCTCACATCCTTTCTGGCGAATTACCAGATGGTCTCTGTCTTTGCCTATCGAGAGCTGAAGAAGCGAAAGCCCGATCTGACGGACGAACAAGCACGCCGGATTGTCGAGGCAGGCGGTTTGAAATTGACGGGAATGGTATACGACGAGATCGAGGAAGAGGGCTGCGAAAGCCCGAAAATCCAGGATCTTCTCGAAAGATTTCACATGCAGGCTGAATGGAAGCCGTAGACGTTCACTGACGATTTGGACCGTCAGCGACTCAATCTGTGATGCGGTTGATTATCAAGGATGGTGGTATGAGGACATTTCGTTATCTTATTTTTTTTTGGCGGTTGTGTTCGCAGTGTCGGGTTGCGTGGGTTCGCCCTCGGCGCCGTTCGAAGGCAGGACAAACGCCGACAGCCAACTGGTTTTCGATACATTCGAAACGGTGTTTCTTCATACAAAGGCAAAGGGGTGCAGCGAGATAGAAAAAGTAAGAACAACCGTCACTCATCCACCGTCGGGCGAGCCCGGGAAACGTAGATCCAAGGAGCGGTGGGTAGTGTTCGGGTGTAATGAAAGATATCCGTATGAAGTCGATTTTGTAGAGGACGGTCAGGGCGGAACCTATTTAACAGTTACCACGGAATAACTGCCAATCGGGCCGGATCGGTTTTAGGGAGGATGTATGCGACCGACTGTGACTTTTCTGCTCGGCATTCTGGTGGCGATTGCGTTCGTCGCCAGCCTGGTTTCCTTCGCCTTGTGGCTGGTGTTTGCCTACAACACGGTGACGGGGCACTCGGTTGCCGAGTTCGGGGCGGCGTTTGCTCCCGAGATGATGGAGCAGGCCTCGCGATCCGAATTGCTCGTCATGCAGGTGCGGGAATATGTGGCGTTGATCGGCGGTGCGATCGGCTGGGCGGCGTTCTTTACGCTTCCCCATTATTCCGGCCGGCCTTTCAGGGCGCTTCCCCGGCTGTTGATCGTCTCCTGCGCCATCGGGATCATCGCGGCGGTGGTCATGGCGGCGCCGTTGGTGTTCAAGATCGCCCCGATACTGACGGTCCTCCTCGTCTTTCTGAGATGTGCCCTGATCGAGCCGCGCCCGGACGAGGTTGGAGAACAGAGAGGCGTCGAGACCTGACGCGGCGTTCGCCCCCCGCACGGCGGTTAACGAAGGTCTCGTCCCCTGACGGCTTGCCTCACGGCCGGCGGGTGGCCGGGGTCGGAGCGACATGGACGTCGCTCCGAGGCTC
>JAWLGP010000047.1:18121-20315 GCA_041685045.1 Gammaproteobacteria bacterium | reverse complement strand
TGCCGCTATCGGTGCGGTTCGTTCCTCGGCAACTGCTCCATGCGTTGCCCTATCTCCTGCATCCATGCAGTCGTCACCACACCCTACAAGATCTGCGAAATCGTAGGATGTGGTGAGCCTGCGCACCGCATCATTCGCGGCGCCTCCAAGCCATGCCTGCCAATCATCCGGCGCCGGGCAACTCCTCGCCAAAGCGCGCGGCCACAATCGCCCGCATCGCTGCTTCCAAAATCGTCTCCCCCTCCGTGAGTACATCCGGCGCCAGGGAGGCGAACCAACGGCCGTTCCCCTCGGTGTCCCAGTTCAGGTCCATCCGGGCGCTCTCGATGAGCGGGCCGCCCTGGGACCAGAAACGGGTCGGACTCCAACGGCGCGGCGGCATCCGCGGACTGGCGACGTACACCAGCACATCGCCCTCCCGGTAAACTGACACCCCCTGTGCCCGGGCCACCCACTCGTCCAGTTGGTCCAGGGTGAGTTCCGTTACCCGCATGCCGCCGCTCCCGACCCCATGTCCACATAATGTAGGATGGGCAAAGGAGCGAAGCGACGTGCCCATCAGTCAGGCCCCCAACAGCCGAGGGCGGCAACGCCAAATTTTCGTTTTGCAGGCGCTTTCGTGGCGGTTAAGCTGGCGGCCATGGAAATCTGGATTATCGTATCTCTGGCGGCCCTGATCGCCTTTTGGGTGGACGGCATGCGTGCCCGCGAGGCCGCTATTGTCGCCGCCCGCCGTGCCTGCGAGCGCGACGGCCTGCAGCTGTTGGACGAAACGGTGGCGCTGAGCCGCTTGCGACCGGCCCGCGATGCCAGCGGCCGGATGCGTCTGCGGCGCACCTACGCGTTCGAATTCGCCGTCGGTGCGGAGCGGCGCAACGGCTGGGTCGAGATGCTCGGGGTGCAGCGGACCGGGCTGCACCTGGAATGGGACGGCGGCCTGCTGCTGGAGCAGTCCGACACGCACCACGGAGAGATGCCATGAAGTTTATGTGGTTACTGGCCCTGCTGCCCCTCGCGGCGGCGGCGCAGGAGCAGCCGACCTTGTTCGATCAGATATCGTTACAGGCGGAGGCCTCGCAGACGGTGGCGAACGACCGCATGCGCGCCCTGCTGTCGGTGCAGGACGAGGATCGCGATCCGGCCCGCCTCGCCGAGCGCATCAACCAGACCATGCAATGGGCGCTCGAGAAGGCGCGGGCGGTGGAAGGGATCACCGCCGAGACCACCGGCTACCGCACCCAACCGGTCTATCGGGACGGAACCCTGAGTCACTGGCGCGCGTCGCAGACGCTGTCGCTGGAGAGCGGCGAATTTCCCGCGTTGAGCCGCCTGGCCGGCAGCCTGCAGGAGCGGCTGACCGTGCAGTCGATGCAGTTCACCGTATCGGAGGCCAGCCGCCGCGCGATGGAGAACCAGCTGATCGACGAGGCCCTGTCGGCGTTCCGCGCCCGTGCCGACCGGGTAAGCAGCAACTTCAACGCCGGCGGCTGGCGCATCGTCCACCTGCACATCAACACCCCCGGCGGCGGCCCCGGCCCCATCGCCCTCTACCGCGCCGAAGCCGCCGACCGCACCATGCCGGCCGTGGAGGCGGGCACCAGCGAAGTCACCGTCAACATCTCCGGCACCGTCCAGCTGCTGCCGGGACAGCCGTAACCGGCACGGACCCTGTAGGAGGGCCGTCCTCGGCGCGATAGGCGTTCGGCCAAGGCATTCTGGTTTCAGAGCGCTGCCGACCGCCGCAGTCGCCGCGAGGACGCGCCTCCCACAATAATCCCGGCTCCGACCAAGGGCGCAGTCCCCTGTAGGAGGGCCGTACCCCATGCGGGGCATAAATCCCCGGCGCGATGGGGGTGCGGCGAAGGCATTCGGGTTTCAGAGCGCTGCCGACCGCCGCAATCGCCGCGGGGACGCGCCTCCCACAAGAACCCCGGCTCCGACCGAAGGCCCGTTCCCCTGTGGGAGGGCCTTACCCCATGCGGGGCATAAATCCCCGGCGCGATAAGTGCGGCGAAGGCATTCTGGTTTCAGAGCGCTGCCGACCGCCGCAATCGCCGCGGGGACGCGCCTCCCACAAGAATCCCGGCTCCGACCAAGGGCGCAGTCCCCTGTAGGAGGGCCGTACCCCATGCGGGGCATAAATCCCCGGCGCGATGGGGTGCGGCGAAGGCGTTCGGGTTTCAGAGCGCTGCCG
>JAWLGP010000047.1:0-18021 GCA_041685045.1 Gammaproteobacteria bacterium | reverse complement strand
ACCGCCGCAATCGCCGCGGGGACGCGCCTCCCACAAGAATTCCGGCTCCGACCAAGGGCGCAGTCCCCTGTGGGAGGGCCGTACCCCATGCGGGGCATAGATTCCCGGCGCGATGGTGTTCGGCGAAGGCATTCGGGTTTCAGAGCGCTGCCGACCGCCGCAATCGCCGCGGGGACGCGCCTCCCACAAGAATTCCGGCTCCGACCAAGGGCGCAGTCCCCTGTGGGAGGGCCGTACCCCATGCGGGGCATAAATCCCCGGCGCGATGGGGTGCGGCGAAGGCATTCGGGTTTCGGAGCGCTGCCGACCACCGCAATCGCCGCGGGGACGCGCCTCCCACAAGAACCCCGGCTCCGACCGAAGGCCCGGTCCCCTGTGGGAGGGCCGTACCCCATGCGGGGCATAAATCCCCGGCGCGATGGGGGTGCGGCGAAGGCATTCGGGTTTCAGAGCGCTGCCGACCGCCGCAATCGCCGCGGGGACGCGCCTCCCACAAGAACCCCGGCTCCGACCGAAGGCCCGTTCCCCTGTGGGAGGGCCGTCCCCCATGCGGGGCATAAATCCCCGGCGCGATGGGGTGCGGCGAAGGCATTCGGGTTTCAGAGCGCTGCCGACCGCCGCAATCGCCGCGGGGACGCGCCTCCCACAAGAACCCCGGCTCCGACCGAAGGCCCGTTCCCCTGTGGGAGGGCCGTCCCCCATGCGGGGCATAAATCCCCGGCGCGATGGGGTGCGGCGAAGGCATTCGGGTTTCAGAGCGCTGCCGACCGCCGCAATCGCCGCGGGGACGCGCCTCCCACAAGAATCCCGGCTACGACCAAGGGCGCGGTCCCCTGTAGGAGGGCCGTCCCCCATGCGGGGCATAGATTCCCGGCGCGATGGGGTGCGGCCAAGGCATTCGGGTTTCAGAGCGCTGCCGACCGCCGCAATCGCCGCGGGGACGCGCCTCCCACAAGAACCCCGGCTCCGACCGAAGGCCCGGTCCCCTGTGGGAGGGCCGTCCCGGCGCGATACGGCGCCGGTCGAAGCCGCTGTCGTTGCGGTGGGATCGCACCCTACCAAGTCACTCCCACAAACCACCCCGCGTCAATGCCCCCGGGTCCAACAACCGCTCCAACTCCTCCTCCGACAACGAAGTCATCTCCTTCGCCACCTCCAGCACCGGCCGCCCCTCGGCATAGGCTCGCTTGGCGATCGCCGCGCCCTGCTCATAGCCAATCACCCGATTCAAGGCGGTGATCAAAACCGGATTCCGATCCAGCGCCTCCCGGATCTTCGCCTCATTCACCGTAAACCCAACCACCGCCTTGTCCGCCAGCACCCGGCTGGCGTTGGTCAGCAGCTCGATGCTCTCCAGCAGGTTGTCGGCGATCATCGGCAGCATCACGTTCAATTGGAAATTTCCCGACTGCCCGCCCACGGTAATCGCCGCGTCATTCCCGATCACCTGCGCACACACCATGCACACCGCCTCCGGAACCACCGGGTTCACCTTCCCCGGCATGATCGAGCTGCCCGGCTGCAGGGCGGGGAGGGCGATCTCACCCAGGCCGGCCAGCGGCCCCGAATTCATCCAGCGCAAATCGTTGGCGATCTTCATCAGCGCCACCGCCGCCGTCTTCAGCTGACCGCTCATCTCCACCGAGCTGTCCTGGCTGGAGAGCCCCTCGAAGAAGTTGACCATGTCGCGGAACATCACCCCGGTCTCCCGCGCCAGCAGCTTCGCCACGCGCGGCCCGAATTCGGGGTGGGTGTTGATGCCGGTGCCCACCGCAGTGCCGCCCAGCGGCAGGGCGCAGAGCCGCGGCAGGCTGGTCTCGATGCGCTCGACGGCGTGATTCACCTGCGCCGCCCAGCCGGCGATCTCCTGCCCCAGGGTCACCGGCATCGCATCCATCAGGTGGGTGCGGCCGGTCTTCACCACACCCGTCAGCTCCGCGGCCCGGGCATCCAGTGCCCCGTTCAGATGCCGCAGGGCGGGCAGCAGCCGGTCATGCACTCCAATCCCCGCCGCCACCGCCATCGCCGTGGGGAACACGTCATTGGAGCTCTGCCCCATGTTCACATGGTCGTTGGGGTGTACCGGCCGCCCCAGCCGCCCAGAGGCGAGGCGGGCGATCACCTCGTTGGCGTTCATGTTGGAGGAGGTGCCGGAGCCGGTCTGGAACACATCGACGGGGAAGTGGGCGTGGTGCTGGCCCTCGGCCACCTCCCCGGCGGCGGCGACCACCGCCCGGGCGATCCCCTCATCCAGCAGCCCCAACTCCCGGTTGATCTCGGCACAGGCGGCCTTCACCCGCCCCAGCGCCCGGATCAGCGACCCCGGCAAAGGCCGACCGCTGATGGGGAAATTCTCCACCGCCCGCTGGGTCTGGGCGCCGTAGAGGGCCTCGCGGGGGACCTGAAGCTCCCCCATGCTGTCGCGTTCAGTGCGGTACGGGTCGTTGTCCATAACTCCTCGCGGGGGTGGGGGCGACATATTGCGTTAGGCCGGTAGCCGCCGGGCCGATTCGGTCCTTTCGGCAAGTATCTGTTTCCAAAAAGCAATTTTCTTGCGCAAGGTCACTGCTGAAGCTCCGCTCGCTTGACCTGCCCCGACAAAATGCCGATCATACCGGGCTTTTGTGCAATACCGGTTCGGTGGCTAAGGCCCGGCCCGATATAAAGAAAAAAGTCCACCTCGAAAGAAATTACCAAGGAGCGCGCATGAACGCCGCGGACAAGAAACGCCTGCTGCGCGAGATGCTGTTCGCGCGGCGCTTCGAAGAACGCTGCTACGAAGCCTACGTCGAACGCAAAATCGGTGGCTTCCTCCACCTCTACCCGGGCCAGGAAGCGTGTGCCCACGGGGTGATGGAAGCGGCCCGGCCGGGACACGACTACGTGATCACCGGCTACCGTGATCACGTCCACGCCATCAAGTGCGGTTCCGACCCGAAAGAGGTCATGGCCGAACTGTTCGGCAAAGAGACCGGCTCCTCCAAGGGGCGCGGCGGCTCGATGCACATCTTCGACGTCAAGCATCGCTTTATGGGCGGTTACGCCCTGGTCGGCGGGCCGTTTCCGCTGGCCGTTGGCATGGCCAAGGCCATCAAGATGAAGGGCGGCGACGAGATCGCCATCTGCTTCCTCGGCGACGCCGCCAACAACCAGGGCACCTTCCACGAGTCCATGAACATGGCCTCGGTGTGGGAACTGCCCGTGCTGTTCGTCTGCGAGAACAACCTCTACGGCATCGGCACCCGAATCGACCGCTCCACCGCCGTGCAGGACCAGTACAAGCGCGCCTGCGCCTACAACATCGAAGCGGCCCAGGCCGACGGCCAGGATATCGAGCTGGTCTACGCCGCCGCCAAGACCGCCGTCGACTACGTGCGCAACAACGGCAAGCCCTACCTGCTGGAGCTCTGCACCTACCGCTACCGCGGCCACTCCATGTCCGACGCCGGTGCCTACCGCACCAAGGACGAGCAGCAGGAGTGGGCCCAGCGTGACCCCATCGCCATCCTGAAGGAGCGGCTGATCGCAGAGGGCGAGCTGAGCGAGGACGACTTCAAGGCCCTCGACAAGGAGATCATCGACGAGATCGAGAACGACATCATTCCGTTCTCCGAAAACTCGCCGGAGCCGAAGCTCGAGGAGCTGGAGAAGTACGTGCTTGCCGAAAACGACCCTTATGTGAAAGGAGGGGCGCAGTAATGGCCGAGATGATGTATTGGGAAGCGATCCGCCGCGCCCACGATGAAGAGATGGCCCGCGACCCGCTGGTGATCGCCATGGGCGAGGACATCGGCGTCGCCGGTGGCACCTACAAGGCGACCCAGGGCCTCTACGACAAATACGGCCCGGAGCGGGTGATCGACACCCCGATCTCCGAAGGCGGCTTCACCGGCCTCGCCATCGGCGCCTCCTTCCTGGGCGTGCGGCCGATCATCGAGATCATGTCGGTGAACTTCGCCTGGCTCGCCACCGACCAGCTGTTCAACACCGCCGCCAAGGTGCGCTACATGTCCGGCGGCCAGCTCGAGGCGCCCATCGTCATGCGCTCCCCGGGCGGCACCGCCCACCAGCTCGGCGCCCAGCACTCCGCGCGCATGGAGAAGGTGTTCATGGGCATCGCCGGCCTGCGCGTGGTGACCCCGTCCAACCCGCGCCAGGCCTATGGCCTGCTGAAGTCCGCCGTGCGCTGCAACGACCCGGTGTTCATCAACGAACACGAGCTCATGTACAACATGAAGGGCGAGGTGCCGGACGAGGAGTACTTCCTCCCGCTGGAGGGCTCCGAAGTGGCGCGCGAAGGCCGCGACGTCACCCTGTTCGGCTACAACATCTCCGTGCACTGGTGCCTGCAGGCGGCGGACATCCTCGCCAAGCAGCACGGCATCGAGGCCGAAGTGGTCGACCTCTATGCGCTCAACCCGATCGACCGCGAGGGCATCAAGCGCTCGGTCAGCAAGACCCACCGTGCCGTGATCGCCGAAGAGGCGGAGGCTCCGGTCGGCGTCGGCTCCGAGGTGATGGCGATCATCAACGAAGAGTGCTTCTTCGAACTGGACGCCGCCCCGGTGCGCGTCTCCGCCGTCAACGTGCCCATCCCGTACAACCACACCCTTGAGAAGGCCGTCATCCCCACCGCCAAAGACGTGGTGGCGGCTGTTCTGAAGATGCTCGGGAAATAGGTAGGTGGTAGGTGGTAGGTGGAATATGGGGAAATCCGCACTGTGCCGGCCCCGTGTTCCCCTGCCGTTTGCCTGCATGTGTCCGGGGTTTTCCCCACATGCCACATACCACATACCACCTACAGGTAACGAGTCATGGCTGAACCGTATGTAATCAAGATGCCGCAGCTCTCCGACACCATGCGCGAAGGCGTGCTGGTGAGCTGGGAGAAGCAGATCGGCGACAAGGTCGAGCGTGGCGATATCGTCGCCACGGTCGAGACCGACAAGGCGATCATGGACGTGGAGGTGTTCCGCGAGGGCTACCTCTCCGGCCCCATCGCCCCCATCGATTCCACTGTGCCTGTGGGCGACGCCATCGCCTACATCGTCGCCTCCGCCGATGAGGTGCAGGGCGGCGAAGCGCCGGCCCCGGTCGCTGCCGAAGAGGCCCCGAGCGAAGGCAAGGCGGAAATCGAAGTCGACGCCCCGGTCTCCGACGAGCCGGACGGCGCCTCCCACGTGATCAAGATGCCGCAACTCTCCGACACCATGACCGAAGGCGTCGTGGTCGGCTGGGAGAAGCAGATCGGCGACAAGATCAGCCGCGGCGACATCGTCGCCCAGGTCGAGACCGACAAGGCGATCATGGACGTGGAGGTGTTTCGCGAGGGCTACCTCTCCGGCCCCATGGCCGCCGTCGATGCCACCGTCGCCGTGGGCGCCCCGATGGCCTACCTGGTGGACAGCCCGGAGCAGGTGGTGGACGCCACCGCCGAAGCCGGCGCCGCCCCGGCCAAGCCCGCCAAGGCGGAAGCGCCCAAGGCCGCTGCGCCGGCCGCTGCCGCGCCGGCCCCGGTCGTTTCGACCGCCGGCGTCACCCCGGCCCCGCGCCCCCACAACAAGCACGCGACCCCCTATGCCCGCCAGCTGGCCGCGTCGCTGCACGTCAACCTGAACAACCTCAAGGGCACCGGCCCGGACGGCGAGATCACCGCCGACGACGTGCGCCGTGCCCAGCCGGTGGAGCGCCCGACCGAAGTGGCCGAGCAGCTGCCCGCCCACGTCCTGCCGCATGTGCAGGTGCCGGGCCACGGCCGGGCGATGACGGCCATGGAAAAGGCGGTCTCCGCCTCCATGACCGCCTCGCTCACCATGCCCACCTTCCACGTCACCATGAACGCCCAGCCCGGCGCGCTCATCAAGGCGGCGAAGAAGCTCGGCGTATCGGTCACCGTCGCCATCGCCAAGGCCTGCGCCGAGGCGATCAAGAAGCACCCGAGCGTCAACTGGGCCTACCAGCCGGTGGACAAGATCGTCGAGCGCGATCAGATCGACATCGGCATGGCGGTCACCGCCGAGGGCGGCGGCCTGGTGGTACCGGTGCTGCGTCACTGCGAATCCCGTGACCTGCCGGAGCTGCACGAGGCCTGGAAGGGGCTGGTGGACCGCGCCCGCAAGCGCCGTCTCGCCCCCGAGGAGTACGCCAACCCGACCTTCATGGTCTCCAACATGGGCATGTACGGCGTCACCTCCTTCGACGCCATCCCGACCCCCGGCACCGCCGCGATCCTGGCCATCGCCGCCGCCGGCCCCGAGGGCATGCCGCTGACCATCACCGCCGACCACCGCGTGGTCAACGGCGCCGAAGTGGCCGCTTACCTGGTCACCCTCAAGGGCATGATCGAACAGCCCGAACAGTGGCTCGGCCCCATCGGCCCGGCCATCCCCGAGGGTGCCTGGGACTACGACGTCGTCGTCATCGGCGGCGGCCCGGGTGGGGAAGACTGCGCCCGCGACCTCGCCGGCCACGGCCTCAAGGTGGCCATGGTCAACGACAGCCCGTTCCCGGGCGGCGAATGTCTCTGGCGCGGCTGCATCCCGTCCAAGGCCTGGCGTGCCGCGGCCGACCGCGTGCGCGACCGCGCCCACGACGCCCTGCTCGGCATCGAAGGCACCAACACGCCGAAGCTCAACTGGGAACAGCTCGAGAAGCACCGCCGCAACGTGCTGGAAGAGCGCGGCAAGATGGCGCTCAACACCGACCGCGGCGTGAAGATCGACGTGATCCAGGGCTACGCCTGGTTCGAGACCGATCACCGCGTCTTCGTCGACCAGTCCAAGCTCGCCACCGACCCGCACGGCCGCCCGGTCAAGGGTGACGACAGCCAGGGCAAGCACATCACCTTCGGCTGCGCCGTCATCGCCACCGGCGCCCCGCCGTTCGTGCCGCCGATCCCCGGCGCCCACGACGGCCTGAAGACCGGCGGCGTGCTCACCTCCGACACCGTCTGGTTCCTGCCGAACCCGCCGAAGAAGCTCGGCGTCATCGGCGGCGGCGCCATCGGCATGGAAATGGCCCAGATTTTCCAGGACTTCGGCACCGAAGTGGTGCTGCTGGAAGGCAAGGACCGCGTCCTCGCCGAGGTCGAACCGGAGATCGCCAAGGCCCTCACCGCCGTGCTCAACGAGGACCCGAACCTCACCATCCACACCAGCGTGAAGGTGAACGCACTCGAGGGCGAGCCCGGCAAGATGCAGATGGTCTTCGAGACCGAAGCCGGCGAGCAGACCTTCGACTGCGACTACGTGATCATGGCCACCGGCAAGCGCCCGGTGCTCGAACCGCTAAAGCTCGACAACGCCGGCGTCGCCAGCGAAAACGGCGTCATCAAGGCCGACAAGCGCTGCCGCACCTCACAGCCGCACATCTTCGCGGTGGGTGATGTCATCGGCGGCTACATGCTGGCCCACACCGCCGGCCAGCAGGGCCGCGTCGCCGCCGCCACCATCCTCGGCGAAGACATGGTCTATGACGAGGCCAAGGACTCCGGGGTGATCTTCACCCGGCCGGAAGCCGGCTTCGTCGGCCTCTCCATGGACCAGGCCAAGGCCAAGGGCATCGATGCCGTTGAGGTGAAGGTGCCGATGAACATCGACGCCAAGGCGATGATCACCGGCGAGACCCACGGCATGATCAAGATCGTCGCCGACAAGGCCTCCCACAAGGTCATCGGCGTGCATCTGCTGGCGGACCATACCGACACGCTGATTGGCGAGGCGGTGATGATGGTTTCCGGGGAGATGACGCTGGAGGAGGTTGGGGAAGCGATTCATCCGCATCCGACTCAGACGGAGTTGTTTGGGGAGTTGGCGCGGAGGCTGGTTTCGCGGCTGCGGAGGTCGCAGAAGGTTAAGGGGAAGGGTTGAGAATTACCTGATGAGAATTGTGCCTATGGACTGGGCGTGGTAGAAAAAAACGGCGCTTCCGGGAGGGGGCGCCGTTTTTTTTCGTTTTATAAGACTGGCAAAATACAAGTCAAACAAATAGAAGACTAAAATTATGAGTGTTGACGGCGACTTGATTAGGGAAAAGCTGCGAGAGAATGAGTCTCCAATTTTGGAGTTTAAACGGGAATGGTATTGGGACAGCACCACACCTAAATCTGAAATGAGTGACAAATGGGGTGAGCTAATCAAGGATATTGTCTCGCTCGCGAATGGATACGTTGGGTACTGTGGGCAAGAACGTTATTTGATAATCGGGTATTCTGACAATGAAGGTAAGATTTACAATGTTGACTGTGGGCAGATAAAGCATCTAGATAATCTAAGAAAATTCACAAAAGACATTATCTCAAAGTTGGAGGCGTATACATCGCCAGCGCTTCCAGGTGTAGAGATAGATGCAGTGGAAGTTGATGCGAACAATTTATTGGTGATCAGAATAGATAGTCCCTTTCATTTGATTGAGCTTAAGTCCCAGCTAAAAACAAAGACAAGGACATTGGACTCTGGGTCAGTCTTGGTTCGAAAAGGGCAATACGCTGAGTCAGTGCGCACAGCTAATGTCGACGAGATTTTGTTGATGAGGACTGAGTTTGATGAGTTTCACAAGCGGACCCAAAGGGTTGTCTTGGAGAAGTTGGAGGTAAAGAAAGAGCGCAGTATTGAGAAAATAATTCAGTTATTTATAGATAAAAATTCCACTTATTCGCTCGACGTTAATTTTCCAATAAAGGTTGCTGATTGGTCAGGGAACATAGTTTTCGAGTTGTTTCGGGTGTCGGATTCGTTTGGTGGTGCTAAGGAGTTCTTGTATCTGCATGAGTCATCGAGCCAGGGAAAAACTCTTGGGTACCTCAAGTCGCACAAGCTCGTTTCTAACTTTGAGAACTTGGTAATTCTAACCGAGACACCGAATTTGAAGGATGCCGATAAGCGTAAGTTAAACATTTCGTCTACTTTCGGCACTAGATTCGTGTATTTTATAGAGGAATTTGGTTATGAATTCCTTTACAAAGAGTGTCTTCTTGATTACGTGAAGTATAATTTGCCGGTGTTTGTTGATGGTCTGGTCGACGTGGTCGATTCGGAGGAGATGTCTGGGTTTGAGCATCTTAAGCAATGGTATTCCCGAGAAGGAAGTCCGCTGTTTGTTATTAAAGGGCATGGAGGGATCGGAAAAACAACGTTAGCGAAGCAGTTCCTTGACTATGTGTATGATTCGAATCTGCATGATGTTGGGATACTGTTTATCGACTCAAAAGAGATTATTGATGAGCTGGCGAAGATTGCGGATTCTAGGATAAAAATTGAAGATATTTACGATTTCTATCAGGCGCAAATTGGAAAAGAAGATTCGTCAGTAAGCAGGTTTAGTAGGGATCTGCTCAAGTTATCAGTTGATAATGGGAGATTGCTTATAGTTTTGGATGGTATTGATGAGGTAATTGCAAAGCTTGGCACTCGCTTTGACCTGCCCGCATTTATTGACTCAATATCCGATGGCTATTCTAGCGATATCAGGAAAGCGAAAATCCTGATCACTTGCCGCGACCATTTCTGGGATGCTGTAGGGAAAGGTATATATCTTCCGGAAATTACTCTCAGACCATTCAATCGGGCCTTGGCAAAGGAGTTTTTCGAGCAAGCATTTGGGAGCGACAATTCAAGGTTGGTTAAGGCTATGTCCATGGCTGAGCAATTTGCCACTGACCCCGATACGCGAGACTTGGATGATGAAATATATATTCCGTATGTTTTAGATATTATTGCGTATCTAATTAAAAGGGGTAGCGATCTTGGAAGCGATGAAGAGTTAGCGGAGTCAAGTATATTAATTACGGACCTAAAAAGTGATTACATTGTTGGTAGGGTGTGCGCGAGAGAGATAAAGAAACTTGAAAGTTTTGGTTTGGACGATCAAGTTAAGCTGTTCATGGAAATGTCGGTTCGGAAGGACGGAAGCGTTAGCCTGTATGACGTAAAGGAAATGCTTGCGTTAGCAACAGGCATCACTGCGGATGAGAGACTAATAGAGAAACTTAAGGATCACCCGCTGCTTGTTTGTGCGGATAATAGACTGTCGTTTAGGTATGATTTCTTTGGCGTGTATTTCAAGATGCTTTATGTTGCGCAATTTTTTGTGCGGCGTGAAGTGGAAATGAATGCGACGGTCATTCGGGTGGTTGGTAGTTACGTCAAGTATGGCAACAGTTTCACAGAAGCTTTGTGCGACAGGTTTGTGTTTGATGATGACTTGGTGATATTTTGCGTAGATGTTATTGAGGGGCTGAGGAGTTACAAAGAAACTGATGAGGTTGATGAACCTGGCGAGATTGAGAGTGCAATTTCGTCAGTGTTCATGTTGCTTGTCGCTCTTATGGAATCGTCGGAGGCCCATCATTTCGATGTTGCGTCACGAACAAAGATTATGGAGGATGTATTTAAAACCGCCGGGGAGATCCATGGTTTGTGTTTGGTTAATGTCTTTGGGTGCGGATCAAGCAAATTAACGTTTGATTTTCGGGGAAGAGTGTTTCGTGGGTGCCTGTTTGATAGATATGAATATTTTTGGGATTGTCAAATAGATAACGAGACGCGGTTCGTTTCATCGACGTTCAGGGCGCTGGCGCCGAGGGCTGGGGTGAGGCCGGTTGTATATGAAAATACATTTTCGTCGGATTGCTCCGTGTCGGACATTAAGGAAATATTGGATAGGAGATTGGATGATGTAAAGAACGAGTCTTGTCGTGTCAAAGATGAGTTGACTAAGTTCTTTAGGTTGTTTTATCAGAGAGGAAATTTCTACCCAAAGAAGCAGGAACAGGTTCGGTCTAAGGTGTTTGCTGCTAAGCTTCTTCCTGCACTATTGAGGCAGGGGGTCGTTAGGGATTTTGTTGACCCAAAGAAGCCCACTTTTAGACAGTATAAAATTTCGGATGAATATAGGTCGATCGTCAATTACTTGGAGCAGGGTGGTCCATGTATTGAATTAGAGAATTTGGTTAAGAAAATTTCAGAGGAATGAATAATTAGCCCAAAACGGATAATTGGGGTCACAAAAAGGATAATCGAAGTTTGGGGTCAGATGAAAAACTCTCACGCGAAGCATTGCACGACCAGTAGTTGCCACAGAAGAGCACAGTAAATGCCATATATTCGAGAGCTGAAGATCACGTATGAACGGAAACGGGTCGACGACGACTGTCCGACGTCAACTACTTTGGCCGGTCAGCGACAATTAAACTGGCCGGTTGAAGATGTAGTTAATAGTCGTTAGATCACCTCTTTGGTGGTCGCCTCCTTCCGCCGCCGAGAGTGGGCTCGTTTGCGGTAGCTCTCACCAGTTAATTCGACGACGTGGGCGTGGTGGATGAGCCGGTCGATGGCAGCCACGGCCATCATGTCGTCGGGGAAGATACTATCCCAGGCGCTGAAGGGCTGATTGGAGGTGACGAGCACGCTGCCGGCCTCGTAGCGGTGGGCGATCAGCTCGAAGAGCACCGAGGTTTCCGATTCGCTGCGTTTGACGTAGCCGATGTCATCAATGATGAGCAGCCGGTATTTGTCGAGCTTGTTCAGGGCGTCGTTCAGCCGCAGCGCATGCTTGGCGGCCTGTAGCTCCTGGACGAGGGCGGAGGCGGCGTAGTAGCGCACCCTCAGCCCTTGTTCGATGAGGGCATGGCCGATGGCGGCGGCCAGATGGCTCTTTCCGACGCCGGAGGGGCCGAAGAGCAGTAAGTTGTGGGCCTGATCGACCCACCCACTCTCGCAGGCCAGTGCACTGAGTTGCTGGCGGTCGGCACCGCCGATGGCGCCAAAGTCGAAACGCTCCAGGGTCTTGCCCGAGGGCAGTCGCGCCTCACTGAGGTGACGGGCTAGACGTCGGCGCTCGCGCTCGGCCAGTTCGTACTCGCACAGGGCCGCGAGGGTCTGGGCCACGCTCCACCCCTGGTCGGCACCGCGCTCGGCCAGTTCCTCCCAGCAACCGGCCATGGTGGGCAGCTTGAGCTGACGCAGCAGAATGGGCAGGGCGGCGGCATTAGCCATGGTAGGTCTCCTGGAGCAGGGCGTCGTACTCACCCAGGGCGTGCTGGGTGGTGCGCAGGGGCGGCAACGGGCTGGACGTGGGGGTCGGGGCAAAGCGCGTCTGCAGTTCGACCAGGGTGGGGCACTCGTCCTGCTCCAGCGCCTGGAGCCAGTAGGTGCCAAGCTGCTCGGCACAGTCGCCCTCGGCGGCGAGCTTCAGCGCGGCGACCACGCGCTTGCACACCTCCGGCGTGCCCAGCTGTGTGCTCAGGCGTTGATAGATGCTGCGCCAGGCGGGTCCGGGCAGCAGGTCGTCCCGGAAGGCCAGACCCGCGAGGGCGCGAGGCTTGCGCGCCAGCCAGCCGATGAGGTCGCGGTAATCGATGCAGCGCCGGCGCCCTTCGCCCTTGCCGGGGCGCACCCTGGGCAGACGCATCAGCTCCTGCCCGCCATGGAACAGCACCAGGCGGTCGTCGAAGATGTGCACCCGCAGCCGCTCACCGATGAGCCGTGCGGGGACCGAGTACAGCTCCTTGCGCAGGGTGATGGTGCTGGAGCTGGTCACCCGCACCGTCGTCTCCGTGTAGTCCACCCCGCGGCGGCACGGCAGCGGCAACAGCTCCGCCCGCTCGGCGGCGATGGCCTTGGCGTTGCGCCGGTTGACGCTGGTGACCACTTCCGCAATGTAAGCGTTCATTCCAGGCCGTTATTGCCCCTTTCCGGATCAGTCGCGTCTTTTAAAAACTTCCGAAACCACGTCTGGCTCTCCGAGATCCTTCACAGGGGTTAACAAGTTCGGAGAGATACGCCACTGGCGACCTTCTTCACTGATCACGACGACGGTCTTGCGGTTGAATTTGACCACGGTTCCGAATTGGCGCCCGTACTTTGAGTCGAAGGTGACGCGGGTGCCGAGGTTGAGGGCCATCATATCGACCCGTGCCTTGATGGCTTCCAGGTGGTTGATGCGTTCGACGACGCGGTCGTTGAGCGCATAGAGCTCGTCGAGGTTCAGGTTGCCGATGTCGAGGCTCATGTCCGCTCCAATGCCGAGCGCATGGGATCGGCGGCGAAGCGCTCCTTCCACAGCCGCGGGGTCAGTTCCTCCACCTCCCTGGCCGGATGCCGGGCCACGCGCTGCAAGACATCGACCAGGTAAATGTAGGGGGAGACGCCCTGTAACCGGCAGGTACTGAGCAGGCTCTGGATGATGGCGACGTGTTCGGCGCCGACCTCGCTCCAGGCAAACAGCCAGTTCTTTCGCCCCATCGGAATGGCGCGCAGATTCCGCTCGACATGGTTGGTGTCGATGGGCACGTCCGGGTCGGTGAGAAAGACACGCATCTGCTGCTGGTGATTGGCGACGTACGTCAATGCCTTGGCCAGCGGGTTGGAATTGACCAGGTCGATACGCTGGCGCTGCCGGTGACACCACTCGAAGAAGGCCTCGGCCAGCGGTTGGCTGTGCTCAATTCGGTGCTGGCGTTTGGCCTCGCCTTTAAGGTCGTTCTCGGCAATCGTCCGCTCCACGGCGTAGAGCGCACCGATGTGCGCCAGCGCCTCGTCCACGGCTTGCGGCTCGATGGCCTGCGCCTTGATGAAGTAGCGTCGTGCATGGGTCCAGCACTGGGCCTGGACGATCCCCGGCTTGTCTTTGGCAAAGCTGTCATAGGCGCTGTAGCCGTCGCTCAGCAGGACGCCCTCGAAGTTCGCCAGTACCGACTTCAGGTGTGTGGTGCCGCGACTGGGCGAGTAGGTAAAGGCAATCTCGTCGTCCTCGCCGTAAACCGGCCATAGCCAGCCCTGGCGCATCTTGCCTTTGTGTTGTCGTCCCGCCTTGATGGGCGTCTCGTCAACTGATACTACCCGGCCTTGCACGATGTGTTTTAACTGGGCTTCGTGGATGGGCCGCAGCAATTCGATGGCCCGCCGGGTCCAGGTGGTCAGGCTGGTGCGGCTGAGTTGAATGCCGGCTTGGGCGAGGCGTTGGTGCTGACGATACAGCGGCAGGTGGTAGAGGAACTTGTCCACCAGCATGCCGGCCAGCAGGCTGACATCCGCCAGGCACTTGTCGAGCACCGGGGCAGGCAGCGGGGCGGTGGAGAGCGTTTGCGTCGGCTTGTGCTTGGCCACCACCCGCCGGTACTCCAGCACCACGTAGCTGCCGGGGCGCTGTGCCAGCTTGCGGGTGATCTCGACGTCGATCACCTCGTACTCATCGGCCTCGCCGCGGCTCATCGCCGGATGGGCGATCTCGATGATCTCCACCGGCACGCCCGGGTCGAAACGCAGTCCCTCATCGGTGGCACAATTATCGCCGCGCTGCTTCTTGCGGCGGGTGTAGGTGATCTTCTCGGTGGGGACTTCCGGCGCGGTCTCGGCCGGTGTCCCGGCAAACAGCTCCGCCAGCTCGACCTGCTGTGGCGATTCGAGCAACCGCTTTTCGGATTTGCGCCCGAACAGCTGCCGTTTGAACCAGTCCAGCTGCGCCTGAAGCGACTGGATCCGCTGTGCCTGCTCGGCGTTTTTCGCCATCAACTCACCGACCAGCTGGGGCGTATATTCGTCGTTGGCAGCAGCGCTTTTCATGGCTGTGTATTCTACCCAATCACCGCGCTTCGGTGGGGTGTTTGTAGCGCTTGAATCGACGCACCGAACCCAAATCAATCCCCTCGAGAATGAGCTTCAAATCGGTCCATTGCAGCGAGCGCTTTTCCTCCCCGTCGCCGTGCCCCTGGAAGCGTCCCTGCTCCAGGCGTTTGCACCACAGGCAGTAGCCACTGCGATCGAAGTACAGCACCTTCATTTGCGTGCGGGTACGATTGATGAAAACGAATAGCTCGCCGCTGAGTGGATTTTCACGGAGCTGGCTTTTGACCAGTGCGACCAATAAATGGGGTCAGAGTAGAATAAAATAAGCGGGATAGGCGCAGCCGCGGCTCGTGCTTGACGAGAAACCCCCTGTGTCAGGATAGTTGTCGCCTCTTCTGAGTTAGTCATTTTACGAGACGGGGGGCGGAAAGAGGCAAGCAGTGGTTCGACAATAAATGGGGTCAGAGTAACTTTTCCCCTCTGAGGCGCCGTAGTCTCATTCCTTCCCGAATATCAGCGATAGACTTCCTTACGGTGTCCTACCCTGACGATCTCCACAATCAATACGTCATGAAACACTGCGGATAAATGGGGTCAGAGTAAAATAAAATTCCAAACGGCGGTCTTCCACGGTTCCCACGGTTGCCTGTCTCTTGCCATCATGACCCCTTCTCCGCCGCCCGGGGCCCCTTGCCGGGAAGGGAGAGTCGAGTCGAGTCGAGCTTAGGCGCGGGGTGGTACTGTGCGAAGCAGCTTGCAGAGGAGAAGAACAACACATGAAGTGGATCGTTGCGGGGCTTGTGGCGATGACTCTGGCAGCCACAACCGCGAGTGCACAAGAGAATGGCCCGTCTTGGGAAGGCCGGGAAGCTTTCATGCGTAGGGATTTCGCGATGGCGATAGATAAATGGTTACCGCTCGCGAATACCGGGAACAGTATGGTCCAATACAATATGGGCGTTGTGCACGCGAACGGGAACCTCGACCGCCTTCTCGAACCGACCCGATTCTGCATAGGCAGCGGCGAGCGTGTCCAGAACCATCCCTTTGGGTGCCCCCGCGTCCAGTGCCTTGAGAGACCAGACAACAGCCTCGCGACCGTTCCTAAGTTCATCATCGGGAGAGGTCGCCAATTTCCGATTGGTCTGTTGCAGGACGAATCGGCACTGGCCGGTTGCCGCGAACGACTGGAAAAATATCGTGGCGGCTAGCCGTGGCGCGATCCCTCTGAGCGCTAGCCTGGTGTGCCGCCGGCGCTGGCGTACGGTTTTTGCTGGCCTGTCCGTGCTGATCGGAACGGCTTGGCCGGATTTCGCGTCGCATCGGTGACAACTGTCCGGAGAAGACAAGAGACCTTGGCTGCGACTACGTGCTGATGGCGACTGGCAAACGGCCTGTGCTCGAACCGCTCAAGCTCGATAATGCGGGCGTGGCCAGCGAAAACGACGACATCAAGGCCGACAAGCGCTGCCGCCCCTCCGTCCCCCACATCTTCGCCGTGGGAAATGTCATCGGCGGCCTCATGCTGGCCCACACCGCTGGACAACAGGGTCGCGTCGCCGCCGCCACCATCCTCGGCGAGGATATGGTCTATGACGAGGCAAGTGATTCCGGGGTGATCTTTACCCGGCCGGAAGCGGGCTTTGTCGGGTTGTCCGTGGATCAGCCAAGGCCAAGGGGATTGATGCCGCCGAGGTGAAGGTGCCGAGATGAATATCGACGCCAAGGCGATGATCACTGGCGAGACCCACGGGATGATCAAGATGAGTTGGCTCTACACTTAGTGTCCGGGCTGCGAAGGCCCGGTCGCAGAAGGTTAAGGGTAAGGGTTGACAATTACCTGATGGAAATTGTGCCTATGGAAGGGGCGTGGTATTTAAGTAAGGCGCTTCCGGCGAGGGGGCGCCGTTTTTTTTGGGGAATGATATCGTTACGGGAAGCCGATGCGAGGAAACGAGCATGCAGACAGCGAAAAACGAAGTCGAACAGCTCCTGAAGAACCTACCCGACGAGAGCAGCTACGAAGATATCCAGTACCACCTGTACGTGCTGGAGAAGATTAAGCGGGGCGAGCAGCGCGCTTTAGCTGAAGGGACACTGAGCCAGGAGCAGGCGGAAGCCCGATTGGGAAAATGGCTTTCGAAGTAGCGTGGTCCCCGGAAGCGGTCGAAGACGTCGAAGAGATCGCAGCCTACATCGCTAAGGACTCTGCTTTTTACGCTCAAGCCGTGGTGGACCGGATCATCGGCGCTACCCGCGCCCTGGATGAGCAGCCGCTTCGCGGGCGTGTAGTCCCCGAACTTAGCGATTCGAGGTATAGGGAACGGTTCGTTTACAGCTACCGGGTCATTTACCGGGTGACCGGCAGCGACGTGCTGGTTGTGGCGGTTGTTCATGGCAAGAGGCTGTTGGAATCGGTAGGGGAGCGGTTTGAGGGGGACGTTGGCGGGTGAGTGGGATGATAATGGGGTCCGAGTAACTTTTCCCCTCTGAGGTGCCGTAGTCTCATTTCTTCCCCAATATCAGCGATAGACTTCCTTACGGTGTCCTACCCTGACGATCTCCACAACCAAGACGTCATGAAACACTGAGTAAACGATCCGATAATCCCCCACTCGAATGCGATAGCTGGATTCACTCCCTGCCAACTTGCGGACACCCTCTGGGGTAGGATTAGCACTCAGGTCGGCTACGGCCGCAATGATTCGAGGTATGACATCACGGGACAGCTTGCGGAGTTCCTTCTCGGCACTCCGTTTCCATTCAATCCGGTAGGTAGCCATCCCGCTTCAGTTCGGCGATGAGTTGTTCGTGGCCGATGGTGGGCTCTTCCCTCCGTTCTGCCACGGCCGCAAGGGCCTCGATATCTTCGAGCAGTTCTTCGTACTCTGCCACGGGAAGGATGACCGATACGCGGTTTCCGTGTTCATCCGTCACGTATTGCGGGTGAAGGTTTTCGGCGGTGTTCATGCGCTCAGTCCGTAGGTTCGTTGCGAATCAGCCAAAGCACGGTCATCTCTGTGCGCATTCAAGCATATCAGCCACCGCCTCGCCAACCAGCGCGGGGTGGCGGGCAGGGTATAAATGGGGTCACCCATTAGCCGCCTCCGGTCAAGCTGGCAATATCGTACCCCGAAGCCCCGGTGTGCCTCGTCAAACGAAGCCTGATCAGCTCGCATAGTTGCCGAACACGCGCCCGGGTTCTCGTTCGTTTAGGGTCACGGTCAGTAAGACTGATCCGCGCCAGTCACCCATCTGGATCAAGGCAGTGGGGCCCGCTTCGGTGGGAAGCTCGGCACCCGGCCCCTGGCGCCCTGCGGCGCCCCAGAAAACCATTGGTACCCTGTCCTGTCCAAGTTGCGTATTCCGAGCGATCGTGACCGCTCATTCCGACGGAACGTGACCGCCGATTCCGAGGCATCGTGACCGGCCATTCCGATTCATCGTGACCGATTTT
>JAWLGP010000065.1:0-3722 GCA_041685045.1 Gammaproteobacteria bacterium | reverse complement strand
CCAGTACTTCTGCCTCGCGGCTTCGACCGTGTCCCGGGTTGGCCCGATCACCACCGCGAGCCACCCGTTCTGAGATTTGACGACGCGGGCGTCGGCTCCGTATTCCCGGGCGGTGCCGATGGCGGCATCGGCATCCATGTAGCTGGCGACAACCAACCAGCGGGTCCCGTCCGTCAGGCGAAGATCCTCGGCGCTCGCAGTGAAGCAGCCTGCGAGCAGTGCACCGGAGAGCACCAGGGCGCATTTCTTCAAAGATCGACCCATGTCCGGCGCCCGCCCGTTCAACATAGCCGAAGCAGACTGGCACTGCATTCGGTACCATCAGGTAAAGCACTCGGGACTGCCGACGTGTTCGATCGGGATTGCCCGTGGCCTTGGGTGTTCATCGCGTCCCATCGCGGAAACGGGAGCGGCCAGCCGCGCTCGCGGGCGACTGCGTTCGCGAAGGTGAACAACACCGGCAGGCGGGTATCGGCCGGCGCATCGCGAAGGCGAAGTTTGGAGTACCAGCCGCCTATGGACCCGTCGAACAGGAACGTGACCTGATCCGCGGTGGCCGGCGAGACCTTCACGCCAACGGCGGTGCGGCACCACAGCCAGGTGGGCAGCCAGCGGGGGAGCACGGTGTTCCGCAGGCTTCGCCAGGCCAGGATGGCGATGCAGACGGCCCCTGCGATCTCGACGAATTCGTACGAGCGCTGGAGCGACCGGACCTCCGGCAACCGCTCGAGCTGGACGGCAGCGCCGTAGGTCAGGAGAGCCGTTGCGCCAAGCATGGCCAGACGGCCGAGGGCGTCGAAAGGGTGGGTGAAGCGCAGGATCATGTGGATCGGTTGTTGTGTTCTCGGCGCAATGTCGGCCGGAACCGATTAAGGCGTCGCACCAGCCGGGCCCCAAGCGATGGGGCCATCCGGCCACCATTCACCCCGTCAACCGAGGCGCGAACGGCGGTCAGTCGAATTCACCACCGCAGCGGCCGACGCCAATGGTCACGTCGTCGCGGGTCAGCACCGCGGCGGTGGCTCCGAAGTTGTCGCCGTCCACGGAGACGTCGTTGAGCGTTCGCAGCGCATAGCGGGCATCCTTGCCGTAATAGACGCTGAAGACGCCGCCCCTGACCTCCGAGATCCACACGGGTCGGCTGTCTGCCGGATGGATGAGGCGATTGCCGTTCTTCGTGAAGGTTATCTCCTCGAAGACGCCGCTGAAGGAGCGACGAAGGAAGTAGGCCACCTCGGTGTTGTTCTGCAGCATCGTGATCTGGCAGAGCACCAGGTTCGCCTCGGCCTGCGCCCCGGAGGCGGCGGCGAGGAGCAAGGAGGTGGCGGTCAGCAACTTTTTCATGGCCTTCGTCCTGCTGATTAAGCTACTTAGGAGTACGAAGTAAGAACAAGAATACACTCCTCGAACTTTTCAGCGGCCCTTCGCGAGCCGGTCAGACTGAACCACCACCGCTCACCATCCCGGAAGGTGACATTGGCCCTGTTGGCGGCCTTGAACTGGTCCATGAACCTGTTGATGTCGCTCGCCCCCACGGTGAACTCGATCATCACGATATTGCGGGCCTGGAAAACCGACGCGTTCGCCTCCCATGCGGGACGGCGGTCGAACGACATCGCGATGGGGAAAACATCCCCCGCCCCGTACCTGCCGAACCAGTCGTCGTCGCTGAGGTGGACGGTGATATACCCGTTCCCATGAAAATACTTGAGCGACATGAAGATGCCGTTGCCGCTGCTCGAAACGCCGCAAGTCATGGTCCCATCATCGGCTTCCCCCGCAAAGACGTCCCAGTAGCCATACTGGTAGATATCCCTGACCTCGGCGGTCGCTCCTGACGTCCCCATCACGGCGATCAACGCTGCAAGAATAATCGTCTTCATGACTGCTCCGTGTGTCCGTGTCCTTGCGCGACGCGCGCCCTGAAGCGCCGCTTGCCTCGTCTGCCATGCGGTATTCGGGACCAAGGCCAGACCAAACTGACCCTGGCATCCAGCGCGTGCAGATCTCTCCATGGAGCAACTCTGAAGTTTATGATGCCTTACCCGTGCCGGTTTCGGCCGTGGGTATCGTAAACGAACAACCAACCCCGGCGGCGCGGGGTAGGCATTCGGTTGACGCCGCACCGCTGCCACGCTGGATTGAGTCCGGTGCGACACATCCGCGGTCACGATCTTGACGGAAGCGGCCTGGCTGTCGCGCCGGGTGGGCCGCCGCAGAGTCCGTCCTCGCAAGGAGGACAGCTTTGCCCCGGAAGGCTTTGTCAGCGCGTGGCGTGACCTCGACCGGATGTATCTCGGCCGGGAGTGCAAGGCGAAGAGTGGGTTTCCGTCCCCCCGTCGTCGGGCCGCCGTGCACCTTCTCGAGGTCTGGCCGGCGGGGCACGTGGCGCTCAACCACCCGACCGCCTGCAGTGAAACCGGTGGACATCTACATCAAGGGAGTTGCCTGGCGATATGGCCCACACCTAGTTCTGAACATATCGGGAACGCCTCCCCGCCGCGGATAGTCCGGGGGAGGGCGTTTCGGCGGATCAGAAGGAGACGGGCCATGCCCACCAGGAAGCGCTCTCTGCCCAGCCCCGACCGGTTCGGGCTCACCAGCTTCGCCGATCTCCTGCCGGCGAGGCCTCCGATCATTGGCGAGGACGCCGGCTCCTTCAAGGGCTTTCAGGAGGGCATGATGCGGTCCCTGGCGCCCTTCACGGCCTACGAGGCCGTGATCGCCGAGAACCTGATTGCCATCGAGTGGGAACTCCTGCAGCACCGCCGGATGCGCGAGGCGGCCCTGCGGAGCGATATCGAATGGGACGTGAAGCGTGCAGTCGTGGCGCGGCAGCGCGCCAGGCACGAGGCCGCCCAGAAGGTGGCCCGCGCGGCGTTCATCAAGAAGAACGGCGAAGAGGCTGCCTGGAAAGAGCCCGCTTTCGACGAGACGGCGGCCGAAAAGCTCGGCGAAGCGCTCGCCGCCCGCGCCGTCTCTCCCGAACCGGCGGTCCAGGCCAAGGCCCACGCCGAGATCGTCGAACTCGGGCTCAGGCCGATCGATTTGATGAGCCGGGCGTACCTGGACGCCGACGGCTTCGCCGACGCGCACGACGAGAAGGTCCAGCAGCTCGAGCGCCGCCGCCGCGAGGTCAAGCGGGACTATGACGCCCTGCAAAGGCTGCGGCCGGTGGAGGCGGAGGTGATCGACGCATGAGCTTCGACCTGATGGAGCGACAGCTGTTCATCGACGCAATCCTGCAACGCAACCGCGCCAACGCCCAGAAGAGCACCGGGCCGAAGACCGCAAGCGGCAAGGCAAAGGTCGCGCAGAACGCCCGCCGCCATGGCGCCACCGGCCGCCCGGATCCGGACAGCGTCGCCACCTGGCTCGCGATCATCCTCGACCGGCCGGAGATCGGGCCGGGCGACCTGATGCCGGCCGGCACCCGCGGCTACAGGGCGCTGGCCCTCGCCCAGGCGGAGGCGCAACTCGTCGCCGCCGAACGGGCGCTGCGCGCCTTCGAGGCCGAGAACGCCGAGACGGACGAAGACATCGCCGAACTGCGCGGGCTCGGAGCCCAGTTTTCCGAGGCGCTGGAGCGCAACGGCGGAAGCCGGGAGCAGAGAGACGAGGCCGCCCTCCTCGGCGCGGTTGTCCGCCTGCTCGATGACCTGGCCGGCTTCGGCGGCCGTTCGCACCGCCTCCTCACGCGTTACTTCCGCGAGGCGCGGGCC
>JAWLGP010000016.1:0-117309 GCA_041685045.1 Gammaproteobacteria bacterium | reverse complement strand
GCGGGAACTGGAGGCGCTGATCGCCGGCCTGATGGGGGCGCTGGAGCCGCTGCTGCTGATCGTGATGGGCTCCGTGGTGTTCATGATCGTGCTGGCGACCTTGATGCCGATCCTGAACCTGAATCAATTGGTGATGTGAAAGGAATTCAACGCAAAGGCGCAAAGACGCCAAGGACGCAAAGAGGTTGGGTTGTAGGATGCCGGTGAGCTTGCGAACCGCATCGCTCGCGGTGTGAAAAGAATCCAACGCAAAGATGCAAAGACGCAAAGAGCGTAATTGGGGTTTGTTTGTAGGATGTCGGTGAGCTTGCGAACCGCATCGTTCGCTGGGACACCGAGCGCCGCCGCCCCGAGCGATGCGGTTCGTTCCTCACCACATCCTACTTGAAAACCTTTGCGTCCTTTGCGCCCTTCGCGCCTTTGCGTTGAAAGCTTTTTCGAAAGGTAAACGACGATGAAAACGATGACACGGAGCAGATTGCAGCGGGGTTTCACCCTGATCGAAGTGATGGTGGTGGTGGTCATTCTCGGCATTCTGGCGGCGATCGTGGTGCCGAAGGTGATGGACCGGCCGGATGTGGCGCGGGTGACCAAGGCCAAGCAGGACATCCGGGCGCTGGAGAGCTCGCTGAACCTGTACAAGCTGGACAACTACAACTACCCGAGCACGGACCAGGGGCTGGAGGCACTGGTGAACAAGCCGGCGGGCTCGCCGGAGGCGCGCAACTGGAAGGCGGGCGGTTACCTGGACCGGCTGCCGAAGGACCCCTGGGGCAACGACTACCAGTACCTGAGCCCGGGCGTGCACGGCTCCATCGACATCTACTCCCTGGGCGCCGACGCCCGCCAGGGCGGGGAGGGCGTGGCCGCCGACGTGGGCAACTGGAACCTCGAGCAGTAGGTCGGGTTAGCGCAGCGTAACCCGACACAAGGTCTATTCAACAGGATTAACAGGATTTTTCAGGATTGACAGGATAAGGCCAAGTGAACTGCGCCCGCTGGAACCTTGAGCATGGGGCGAGGAGTAACTATTCAACAGGATTAACAGGATTTTTCAGGATTAACAGGATGGAAAAGGGTGTTTGGTCTGTGGAGTTGTCGTAGTCACAGGGAAACGGGACCTTAGGATTGAAATGCAGCGAGGGAAGGGGAAACCACGCCCCCGACCCTTCGATCAGCGAGTTTGTCGCTCCCAACCCGCGGCAAACAAAAAGCCTTATCCTGTTAATCCTGAAAAATCCTGTTAATCCTGTTGAATTCTTGTGGGGGGCCCCATTGGATCTACGACGTCGTCAGCGCGGTTTCACCCTGATCGAAGTGCTGGTGGTGATCGTGATCATCGGCGTGATGGTCACCTTCGCCACCCTGTCGCTGGGGGACGGCGGTCGGGCGGAGCGGATCGAGACCGAGGCGCGGCGGCTGGCGGCACTGCTGCAACTGGCCGGCGACGAGGCGGTGCTGAACGCCCGGGAGCTGGGTGTGCGCTTCGACGAGGCCGGTTACGGCTTTCTGGCGCTGCAGCCCGGCAGTGGCTGGGTGGTGCTGAGCGACGACCCGCTGCTGCGGCCCCGCACGTTGCCGGACGGGATCGCCGTCAACCTGCTGCTGGACGGCCTGCCGGCGGACCTCTCGGAAACACCGGAGGAGCCAACCCCGCACCTGCTGCTGCTCTCCAGCGGCGAGCGCACCCCCTGCGAACTGGAGGTGGGCGTTCCGACCCCGTACGGCCTCGACCCGGCGGTGGTGCGCTACCGCCTTACCGTTCCGCTGCTGGGCGCTCTGAAAGTGACTTCCATGGAACCGGAGCGCTGAACCGGGTGGCTCAACTCGAAACAACGGCGGAAGGAGTGCCAAGAGGTCGGTCTGAGGCACCGCTCCCTGGTGCCTTAGCCGTAGTCGGGGTTTAGCGAAGCGAAACCCGACGGGTTTTGGTGGTCCCACAGCGTTCGTTACGTCTGTGGGCTGTTGCGTCTTTCGGGAAGAACCCGAGCTACGCTGAAATCACGGAGATCACGGGCGACTGGATAGTGCCTTCGTGCTGCCGGGGTTCAACTAGCGACGAGGACCCTTGCGCTTCCCTTTGGGGCGCTCCTCGGCGACCGCGATCGCCTTGCCGTTCAGCATCCGCCCGTTTAGGCGCGCGATCGCTGCCCGAGCCTCGTGCCCTTCCATATCGATGGTTGCAAAGCCGCGGCACTTGCCGCTGAACACATCCATCGACAGCTTGATGCCGCGCACCGTGCCGCACTCGGAAAACAGCTCGCGTACCTCTTCTTCGCGGGTTTCCGGGGCGAGATTGCGTACAAACATCGTCTTCATTCACTTCTCCTTACGATCTGAACGCGCCAATGGCGCAAGGCAACCCGTCGGATTCGGGTTGGCTGAAACTGGCGGGAAAAAAACCAGAAAAGGGGTGACGCTCTAAGGTGATGACTGGCGGCTGCCCGGTTGGTCCGGAGCAGGATCGGAACAAGCTTACTGGCGTAAGCCTACCACACTCGACCAGGTTTCTCCTAAGCAGGCCCGTGAAATTGTCGTGCGCGCCTGCCAAGTGGCCGCGGCGTAAACCCCACTTTTGTCGCGGTGGCGCCGCCGCGGTCACAGTATCCGGGAAGGCTTTCATATAGGCGGCCCAGGGGCGCTACCTGCGCAACATCCTATCGAGGCCGCCGAAAAGGACGGATGTAGGTTTTCGGTTTTTCTGTCATTCTCGATCGAACAGCAATTCGATGTGATTGCGATACTCCAGGAGCTGTTCTTTCAGCAAGTGCGGAGCGTTCAGTGTCCGCGCCACCACGAAGGCGCCTTCTAGCATCGTCGTGAACATATCGGCGACGGTATCGGGGTTGAATGGCACTCTCGCCCCATGTCGATCCGCCGCCGCGCGCAGCTTGCCCGAGAGCGCCTTGCGCCAGGCGAGCATCGTCTCGGCCGCCATCTGCCTGAGTTCGTCGGAAAAGAGTTCGTCCTGGTAGCAGAACGAGGCGAACAGGCAGCCGTCCGGTGGCGCGCCCTGGTTGTCCAGGAACTCATCGAACAGACCGATGATCAACAGGACCTGCTGCAGCGGGTCGCGGCTCAACTTTTCGGCACGTGCCGTGATTTCCTCCAACAACTGCAGCTCGCCCCGGGCATAGCGCTCGACCAGGGCATGTGCCAACTCTCCCTTGCTCTTGAAATGGTGAAAAAAGGCGCCCTTGGTGACGCCGGCCTCCGTCAGGATCCCTTCGAGGGACGCCGCAGCGAAGCCCTGGCGCAATGCGTGGCGATGTGCGATCGCAAGGATGGTGTCACGGGTGTCTGTTCCTTTCCTCGTCGGCATACGTTCAAGATAGCAGACCGACCGGTCGGTACCAGTAACCGCCAAGGGGCCGAGGTCGGCCAAAAGCAAGGGGACGGCAGACCTTCGGTGTCTTCTCTTGACGGTACGCCCGCAGGAGCTACGGTTTCTGACATACCGGTCGGTATGCCAACGTCAAGGAGAGACGCCATGTGCCTCAACCATGTCAGCAACACCTTCAATCAGGAGCGTGCCGATGCCTTTGCCGAGCGCTTCCTGCGCGCCTTCAACGAGGGAGCGCTGTGCCTGATGTCCTCGATCGGCTATCGCACGGGGCTGTTCGACGCCATGGCCGAGCAGCCATGGGGCAGCAGCGAGGCGATCGCCGCCCAGGCCGGGCTCAACGAGCGCTACGTCAGGGAGTGGCTGGCGGCGATGACCGCCGCAGGCATCGTGCACTACGATGCCGAAAGCGCCACTTACAACCTGCCGACCGAGCACGCCCGCTTCTTGGTCCGCGACGGCAGTGGCGAGAACTTGGCCCTGTTCACCCAGTACATTGGGCTGTTGGGCGAGGTTGAGAATGACATCGTCTCCTGTTTCCGGCAGGGGGGCGGGGTGCCCTATGAACGCTATGGTCGCTTCCACGGCATCATGGCTGAAGACAGTGGCCAAACCGTGGTGGCCGCGCTGCTCGACCAAATACTACCGCTGGTGCCCGGGCTTCAGCAGCGGCTGGACGAGGGGGGCCGGGTACTCGATGCCGGTTGCGGCAGTGGCCGTGCCCTGAATCTGATGGCGGAGCGCTTCCCGAACAGTCGCTTCGTCGGTTACGACCTTTCCGAAAGCGCTATTGCCGATGCGCGGCAGCAGGCGGCGGCGAAGGGACTGCAAAACGTCGCCTTCGAAATCCGCGACCTGAGCGACTTCGATGCGACCGCCACGCCTGCGGCCTTCGACCTGGTGACGACCTTCGACGCGATCCACGACCAGGGACGGCCGCGATCGGTCTTGAAAGGCATACATCGGGCCTTGAAAGAGGATGGCGTCTTCCTGATGCAGGATATCCGGGCCTCGAGCCGGCTGGAAAGCAATTTGGAACACCCGCTCGGCACCTTTTTGTATACCGTCTCCTGCATGCACTGCATGACGGTATCGCTGGCACAGGGAGGCGAAGGCCTGGGCACGATGTGGGGCAGGGAAAAGGCCGGGGAACTGCTGCGGGAGGCCGGCTTCGCTTCGGTGGAGGTACACGAACTGCCGCACGATTTTCAGAACGACTATTACATCATGCAGAAATGACCGGGAGCCGCCATTCGGCGCTCTGATGCAGGGTAAACGCATACTCACCGAAGAGCGATGTAAGTCCTTGAAAGCAGGTCGTCGGCCGCAGGGATGCGGCCGTCGAGCGTACAGGGATGTATTTACAGCGTACCTGCTTTCAAGGACTTACATCACTTTCAGCACGGCCGTGACGTTAGTATGCGTTCACCCTGCGCTCTGATGTCAATGCGCTGTACACCGCGCGGGCGTTGCGATAATAAAGGGCAACGGCAGCGCTCGAAGGCGGGGCAAGCTCGGCTGCAACCTCGGGCTGTTTCGTATTCCAGCCGCCATTCAGAAGGCAAATACAACCGGAGAAAAACAATGCCAAGACGCTGGGCTCCTTTCCTGCTGTTCGTCCTTTTCGTCAGTTCGGGTTATACGCTGGCCGCCGAAACCCGTGTCACCTGGCACGGTCACGCCACTTTCGAGGTGGTGACGCCCAATGGCGCGGTCTTGTTCATCGACCCGTGGCTCACCAATCCCAAGAACCCGGCCCAAGGGCCGGAGCAGGAGCTGGTCGACAGGCTCAAGCGTGCGGACTATGTCCTGCTGACTCACGCCCACACCGATCACATCGGCAACGCCGTGGCGATCGCCCGCAAGACCGGCGCCGAGCTGGTGGCGATGCCCGAACTCGGCAAACAAATGGTGAAGCTCAAGGCGTACCCCCAGGATCAGTTCGGGATGGCCACCATGATGAACATGGGCGGCAGCCTGGAACTCGCCGACGGTGAAGTGACGGTGTTCATGACCGATGCCAAACACTCCAGCGGGATGGACAACCCGTTCGCTGCCGACAACGAAAAGGCATCGGCGGTGGTCTATGCCGGGAACCCGGCCGGTTTTGTGGTACGGGTGAAGAACGGGCCGACGATCTACCACACCGGCGACACCGACTATTTCGGCGATATGGCGCTGATCGGAGAGCGTTATTCTCCCGATCTGGCGCTGTTGTGCGCCGGCGACCACTTCACCATGGGGCCGGAGGTGGCAGCCCGGGCTGCAAAGGCGGTCAACGCCAAGCTGTCGGTGCCGATGCACTGGGGCACCTTCCCGATCCTGGCGCAGAGCATCGAACCTTTCACCAGCGAGGCGAAACGCCTTGGCGTGGCCACCCACATCATGCGCCCGGGTGAAACGCTGGTGTACGAGGGCACCACGTTGAAGCGGTGACCTCCATGCAGGACGGGTTTCGCCTTTGGGCGAAACCCGTGCCCATATTCCCGAACACGCCTCTGTAGCTTTTGATACAGAACACCGCCGGCTGCGCTGGTTAATCTCCGTGACGTGCAAACCAAACTAACGGAGATGGCCATGAAGCCAATGAAATTCTTTGTCGACACACATGCCGTGTCCAACGGCACCTTCCCTGCCGGGCTGACCCCGGAACAGTTCGAGTCGTTCTTCGCCCAATACGAGCAGGCCTGCTACCAGGAGGAGGTGGTGATCCTGCGCGTCCATGTGGGCTACGAGGACGGGCTTGCCTTCTGCTTCACCATGGCCTCCGATGCTGATGCGGTGCGGCGCGCTCACGACCGGGTCGGTTTGCCCTTCGATGACATTACCGAAGTGACCACGGCCACACCGGGCGACACCTTCTTCCGCCGCACTGCGGTCGCCGGCTGACGCCAGAGGAGTTCCGCCGCCCGGGTCCCGCGCGGCGGAACGAGAAGGGGAGCATCATGCACATCGCAGATTTCGGGGTGATGGAGGTCGGCATCATCGCCGTCCTCGTGGGGACCGTGGTTTTGGTGGCGATGGTCCGTTATGACCTGGGCCCGTCGAGCCGGTTGGCCATGGGGCGGCAGTGGCTGCTGGCGACCGCATTGGGCACCGGCATCGTGGCGTTTGCCTTCAAGCTGTTACTTATCGTTGCGGTGGTCAACGCGCCGGAGATCATGGTCGAGCCGCTGATCGCCAGGGAACCATTGCCTCCGTCGGAGCATGTCGTCGACCCGCTGCAGGGCATAATGGACTCACAGCGCTTCGTCTGGGTGGCGTTGTCCGGACAGGCAGACTCGGCGTCGCGTCAGCGGGATGCCCTTCCGACCTATATTTGGGAGGCGTTGCCCGAAGTGGCGCCAACTCCGTCCGACAACCCTACGACGCCCGAAAAGGTCGCTTTGGGCGAGCAGCTGTTTTTCGACAAGAGCCTGTCGCGGGACGGCACGCTTGCCTGCGCCTCCTGTCACGCCGTGCCGGGTAGCGGCGCCGACGGGCGACCCACCTCACTCGGCATCGACGGCCAGACAGGAAGCCGCAACGCACCGACAGTGTGGAACGCCGCGTTTCAGTCGGTACTGTTCTGGGACGGTCGCGCCAAATCGCTGGAGGACCAGGCCAAGGGGCCGCTGGTCAATCCGCTGGAGATGGGCATGCCGTCCCACACCGAGGTGGAGAGGCGGGTCCGGCAGAACCCGGCCTATCGGGAGGCGTTTGCCGCCGCATTCGGCGCCGTCGCGAAGATCACGATCGATCGCATCGCTCAGGCAATCGCGGCCTACGAGCGTACCCTGATCACACCGGACACCCCTTACGATCGCTTCGTGCGGGGCGACCTCGATGCCCTCGGCCCGGCCGAGGTGCGCGGCATGGGGCTGTTTCAGTCGGTCGGCTGCGTGATCTGTCACGCCGGTCCGAACTTCAGCGTGGCGAGTGTGTTCGACCCAAGGGCTCCCATCCGCGTCTTCCCGCTCTACCCCACGCCCTATGAAGCGCGTTACGGTTTGACCGAGGACGTCGGAGGGGCGCCGGCCGGGAGCGGCCGCGGCAGTTGGCGCGTGCCGTCCCTGCGCAATGTCGCCGCCACCGGTCCCTGGTTCCACAACGGCTCGGTGAATGATCTGACCGAAGCGGTACGCATCATGAGCAGTGTGCAACTCGGCTACACCGGCCGTTACCGGGTATGGTCGGAGCGGAACAGAACCTTCTTTGAACTGGACCGGCCCAAACTGAGCGAGCAGGAGATCGCCGATCTGGTCGCCTTCCTGCACGCCCTGACCAGCGACCGGCTGCGGGCGCCAGGGTGAACGCATACTCACAAAGGTGTGTTGTAAGTCCTTGAAAGAAGGTCGTCGGCCGCAGGGATGCGGCCGAAGGCAAAGGGGCTGTGGTAAATTGATGCCTCGCCCGGCAGTGCGCAGCTGCGGGCTGCGGATTGGCGAGGTGAGCCCGTTGTCGGACGCGGATGCGGTCAAGCACTATCTCAAGCTCTCTGCGGAGGGGGCGGCACGTCTCGAACAGGGCCTGCAAGTCGTCCGCTTCGCCGAGCCCACCGAGGTGATCCACAAGGGGCAGGCGGTCTCCGGCGCCTATCTGGTGACGCGCGGCCAACTGCGCGTCTTTACCTACAGCCCACAAGGCACCGAGGCCACCCTCTATTTCATTCGGGCGGGGGAAACCTGCGTACTCGCCCTGAACTGCCTGTTCAACGGCCTGCGTTATCCCGCCTGGGTAGAGAGTGACGCCGACACCACCGTGGCGGTCATTCCCGGCACCCTCTATCGGACCCTGTTCGAGCGCGAACGGGCGGTACAGGACATGACCGTCAATGCCCTCTCCACCCTGGTGTTCCGGCTCATGGATGAGCTGGAGCAGATCCACTCCTGCAATCTGGAACAGAGGCTGGCCAATTTCATCTTGCTCCATGTATCGGAAGACGGTGTTCTGCGAATGACCCAGCGTGAGTTGGCCGCCCACCTTGGCACGACGCGGGAGGTGGTGGCCCGCCTGATGCAGCGACTGAATGCGCGGCGTCTGGTCGCCACCGGTCGTGGCAGTATGCAGGTGCTCGATGCACCGGGCCTGGCGGAGCTGTCAAGATCATTCAGCTGATCACGGTGATTCACGGCTGTGCGCTTCATCGTGCTTTCTCGCGATAGACTGGGTACCCTCGAGCGGGGGAGGCGGGCATGAGCAGAGAAGGAAGCGGCAATTTTATTGTCGGGGTGCTATTCGGCGGTGGATTCGCCGCGGTCGGTTTCGGCATTCTTTGGTTTCTGATCATCCCGATCCTGACCGAAGGCTTTGCGGCAAGTGGGTGGGTCCCGGTCGAGGCAATGGTAGAGTCCACCCATTTGGAGCCGCACCGTTCCAAGGACAGCACCAGTTATGAAGTCAGTGCCCGCTACCGCTATCGTTATCAAGGCGTCGACTACACCGGCGACCGCGTCGGGCTGTACACGGGTGCCGACAATCTCGGCAGCTGGCATCAGGACTGGTATCACCGTCTGCATGGGGCGCAGGTGGACGGAAGGCCGATCACTGTCTACGTCAATCCGGAAAAACCCTTCGAGGCGCTCATCGACCGCGACATCCGCTGGCACGCCCTCGGTTTCATGTTCATTTTTCCGGTCGCCTTTGGCAGCATCGGTCTCGGCGTTCTTTACTTCAGCCTGAAAGGCGCCCGCAAGGGGCTCCACATGCGTGAACGCCCTGTTGCGGGTAGCGCTGCTCGCCCGAGCACTCCGGTACAACGGGGGGTGGAGGTGGTGTCCAATGCGACGGCGGGGGTGATCGGGCTCTGGCTGTTCGCCACCTTCTGGAACGCGATCGGCGTACCCGCCTCGGTGCTGGCGCTAGGCCAGGAACTGCCCAAAGGGAATTATCCTGTTCTGGCGATCCTGATCTTCCCGCTCGCCGGACTGGGACTGGTGGTGTTCGCCATCCTCAAGACCCTCGAGTGGCGACGCTTCGGCAAGGTGGCCTTGGTCATGGATCCGTATCCGGGGGCGATCGGCGGCGAAATGGCCGGCAGCATCGACATCCCGGTGCCCCATCTGCCCGGTCACCGGTATCAGGCCACCCTTGCCTGCGTACGCAGCTACTACAGTGGCTCCGGCAAGAACCGCAGCCGGCGCGAAGAGGTGCTCTGGCAGGAGGAGGGTGTGCCGCAGGGTGGGTCCAGTGCAGCCGGCACTCGCCTTTTCGTGCGTTTCAAGATTCCGGCGGGCCTGCCCGCCAGTGAGGAGCCGGCCGGTAGCTACCATTTCTGGCGGCTGCATCTTGAAGGCGACATGCCGGGCGTCGACTTGTCGCGCAGCTTCGAGGTACCGATGCAGCCGGGGACGGCGGCTACCGGGATGTTTACCGATCGGAGTTTTACGCCCGAAAATGGGCCGCCCCCCGAACTGCCCCCCAGTACGGTTCGGGTCAGCCGCGACGCCCACGGCACCCTGTTCATGTTCCCATCCGGGCGGATGAAAGGCGCCAGTATTCTTCTGCTGGCCTTCGGCAGCATTTTCCTGGCCGTGCCGCTCTTGGCGGGTGACCAGATGCCGCTATTGCCGCGAGGGCTGTTTGGCCTGGTAGCGGTAACGATTCTGCTTGTCGGTTTGTGGCTGCCGTTCAACAGCCTGCTGGTGCGTGCCGGCCCGCGCGAGATCGAAAGCGAGCGCCGCTGGGCCGGCATTCCCCTGTTTCGGCATGGCGCCCCGAAGCCGATGCTGGCCCGTCTGCAGCGCATCAAGGGCATGAGTTCCAGCAGCGGCGGCAAGACCACCATCTACTACCGGCTGCAGTTACATACCCGCGATGGACGCAGGATCACGGTGGCGGAAAACCTGAAAGGATCGCGGCTGGCACGTGAACTGGGGCGGGAAATGGCCGAACGTTTCGGCGTGCCTTTCGAGGAGTGAGGGGGGGGAACCTTCGGACGCACTCGAGGCTCCAAAATGGGTCGGCCGAATTTCCCCCTTCCGTTCGACCAATTTCAAGCAGTCGCTTTGGAGGCTCGATGATCACTCGGCAGCGTTTGGTGCTGGCGCTGGCATTCCTCGTTTGCGTCGGCATGATGGGCAGTGCGCTGTTCTTCCAGTACGTGTTGCAGCTCGAGCCTTGTCCGCTCTGCATTCTGCAGCGGGTCGCCGTCATCTCGCTGGGCGCCGTGTTTCTGGTCGGTTTGCTGCACAATCCTCGTGGTTGGGGACGCCGTGTCTACGGGGCACTGGCCGTGCTGGTGGCCAGCAGCGGACTCGGCATCGCGGCACGGCACGTCTGGCTGCAGCAACTCCCTGCCGACCAGGTCCCTTCCTGTGGCCCCGGGCTCAGCTACATCCTGGAAGCGTTCCCATTGCTGCAGGGATTGAAGATGGTGCTGTCCGGCTCCGGCGAGTGCGCCGAGGTGCTTTGGACCTTTCTCGGGGTCAGCATCCCCGGCTGGACCACGGTGGCATTTTTTGCGTTTGTTGGGTTTTCGCTTTATCTGGTGTTTGCGCCGGCGGGGGAGCGGTTAGGAGTTAAGGGTTAAGAGTTAAGAGCAAGGGGGTAGGGTGATGCGCGTAACGCGTAACGCGTAACGGCCCCCCGACGCCCAGCCAAGCTTCACCCTTCACCCCGAACCGCTTTTTCGTCTACGCTGTTCCGTATCCGTAGGATTACGGACAGGGTATCCACGTATAACTTCAGGGACGAAGAACGATGAGACGGATCTCCGGAACCGCGGCGCGCTGGCTGTGGCTGCTTGTTTTACCCCTCCTTTTGCCCTTGTCGGCCACTGCGGCCTGGCAGTGGGCCAACCCCCTCCCCGAAGGACCCGTTCCCGTGGGTCAGCTGGCCTGGTCAGGGTCGAAGTTTGTCGGTGCCGGCTCCGGCTTCGTGGCAGAGAGCGCGGATGGCCAGGACTGGACCACCCGGCTGACCGGCACCAATATCGACGGCGACCTGCTTTGGGCCAACGACCGCTTTATCGGTGTGGGCTCCGACGGCGGGATCTACACCAGCAGCGACGGGGTCAACTGGACCGTGCGCGTCAGCGGCACCAGCGCGGCGTTGAGCGGTATCGCCTGGTCCGGTTCGCGCTTCGTGGTGGTCGGCGCAGGTGGGACGGTGCTGACCAGTGATAACGGCTCCACCTGGACGCCGAGGGCCTCCGGGGTCACCGATGTGCTCAATGACGTGACCTGGGACGATGTCGGCAATCAGTTCGTCGCGGTGGGTGTCGGGGCGACCAACGGAATTGTACTGACCAGCCCGGATGGAATCGCCTGGGGCCCGGCGCAGGAGATCGCCGGCATGGAGGCGCTGATCGCAGTAACCGCCTCACAGGGCCGCATCGTGGCCCTCGGCAGTAGTGACGGCGCCTTGGCGGTCAGTGACGACGGGGGGCTCACCTGGACGGTGAACGCGGCTCCGGAGATCTTCTATGGCAACGAAATCGCGTCTGCCGCGGGCGATTTCGTTGCCGTCGGCGAGAACGCCGCGGGCACTGCCGGGGTGATCTTCGCAAGTTCTGACGGTACCAACTGGCAACTCGTCCAGACGCTGCCGGAGGAGGCCACCGATGTGGTCTGGACCGGTAGCGATTGGGCGGCACTGTCCGGCGGCACGCTGCTGACGAGCAGCGACGCACAGCAGTGGGACTACGCAACCGGCGGCGTCACTCACGCCAGCCTGCTGCGGGTGATCCGGGCCGGGTCGCAGTTCGTGGCGGTCGGGCGGGCCGGGACGATTCTGACCAGCCCTGATGGCATCCAGTGGACCCCGTCCACCTCCAATACCGACGAACGGCTCTATGATGTGGCCCGAGGTAACGCCACCTACGTCGCCGTGGGTGACGGCGGCACCGTCCTGACCAGCCTTGATGCCGTCGACTGGACCGTCCAGGCGCCACCGGTGGCGCAGGATTTGAACAGCGTCACCTGGGATGGCGGTAAGTTCATCGCCGTCGGTGACGCTGGAACGATCGTCACCAGTGTCGACGGCAGCAGCTGGCTGGCGCGCAACTCAGGCGTCGCCACCGATCTGCGCGCCGTGGTGTGGGACGGCAACCGCCTGGTTGCCGTCGGCGACAACGGGACGGTTCTGGTCAGCAACACCGGCCAAAACTGGGCCGTGGAGAACGCCGGTTCCGGCGATCTGCACCGGGTGGCTACCTCGGGCAGCCGACTGGTGGTCACGCGGGGCACCAACACTGTCCTGACCAGTAATGGCGGCAACTGGCAGCAGGTGACCCTGCCGGTGGCCGACTTCTACTACGGCGTGACCTGGGACGGCAGCCGCTTCGTCCTGGTGGGAGGCGTTCTGGGCAACGTACTGGTCAGTGACGATGGCCTGAACTGGGAGCCGCAGCAGCCGGCGCGCGGGGGATTTGCCGACGTCGCCGCGGGTGCCGGTCACTATGTCCTGGTCGGGATCGGCGGCAGCATCCTCTACGGTGAACCGGAACCGCTGGATACCAACGACGGCAGTGGCGGCGACAACGGTGACGGCTCCACGGGCGGTGGTGGCGGCGGTGCCCTTGCCTGGTGGCTGCTGGCACTGGCCGGGATCGTGCCGGTCTGGCGGCGGCGCCGGTAACGGAAAATAATCGCGGTGACGGATGTAGGGTGTGGTGAGGAACGAACCGCACCGTTGGCGGGCACCGTGGCGATTCGCCGGTGCGGTTCGCAAGCTCACCACACCCTACTGGGTGATGGTTTTTGTGTTGTCTCCACCTAAAGCATCCGGTTCCCGGGCCGAAATGATCAGCGTGTCCTCCGGATGCCGCCATGAAGCGCCTGTTCGCCATTGCCATGCTGTTGAGCGTGTCGGCCCACGCGACCGCGGCCGAACTGCGCTATGGCGCCACGGAGCACCAGAATCGCCACGTTGCCCGCCAACGGTGCAGGTCGTTCCTCGGCAACCGCTCCCTGCGTTGCTCTACCTCCTGCATCCATGCAGTCGTCACCACACCCTAGATCCGTCACCGCACCCCTCGCTTCTGTGATGGTTTTTGTGTTGTCTCCACCTAAAGCATCCGGTTCCCGGGCCGAAATGATCAGGGTGTTCCCCGGATGCCGCCATGCAGCGACTTTTTGCCATCGCCGTGCTGTTGAGCGTGTCGGCCCACGCGACCGCGGCCGAGCTGCGCTACGGCGCCACTGAACACCAGTCGGTCTGGGAGAGCGAGTCTTCGCCGCTGAAGTGCCGGTTGCGGCACCCAATCCCGGCCTTCGGGGAAGCGGTGTTCGAGGAGAATGCCGGTGGCCGACTGGGATTGACCCTTCACGCTTGGCAGCGCCCGTTCCGGACCGGTGAGGCACGCCTGCTGTCGGTGCCGCCACCGTGGCGGCACGGCGAGCCGCAACGGGATCTGGGCACCGTCGACTTTGCCGACGACAAACCGCCGTTCCACATGCCGCAGCCATCCGCCCGGCGCCTGCTGCTCGAACTGGAACGCGGCATGTTCCCCACCCTGGTCTACACGGATTGGGCCGACGGCGCCGATCGGGTGCAGGTACATCTCTCATCGGTCAACGTGCGCCAGGCGCTCGGAGAGTTCCGGACCTGTGTCGACCACATCATTCCGTTCGCCTTCGAACACGTGCAGCTGTCCCGCATCCACTTCGATTTCGACAAGGCCGAGTTGACCGTGGCGGCACGCGCCCGCCTGGATGAGGTCGCCCGCTACGCAAGCGCCGACCCCGCCATCCGGCGCATCGATTTGGGCGGGCACACCGACAACCGCGGAGGTCGCCAATATAATCACACCCTGGGCATCGAACGCGCGAAGGCGGTCCAGGATTACCTGATAGCCAAAGGGCTCGACCCGAACCTGTTCCGACCGATCGCCCATGGTGAGGGCAAACCCATCGCGACCAACCGCACCGAACACGGGCGGGCCCAAAACCGCCGCGTCGAGATCGAACTGATTCGCTAGTTCGACTTTGTCGGACTCACTACTTAACAGGATTAACAGGATTTTTCAGGATTAACAGGAAAAGGCCTGTTGACTGTGGATCCAGAACAATAAACCTCATGCGAGCAGCCCAAGCGTTCTTGTCTCAATTCCATCCTGTCGATCCTGAAAAATATCCTGTTAATCCTGTTGAATGCCATCTCGATGCTTAGCGATACCGTCGGCCGCATTTCTTGACTCCCACCGCTGCGGTATACTCGCCCGCAAACCGCCCGCCGTGCGCGGGTCCCGCACTGCCATCCAATCGTTTTCGGGAGCCTCCATGTCTGAAGTGAAGAAAGTCGTGCTTGCCTATTCGGGCGGCCTGGACACCTCCATCATCCTCAAGTGGCTGCAGGACACCTACGGCTGCGAGGTGGTGACGTTCACCGCCGACATCGGTCAGGGGGAGGAGGTGGAACCCGCCCGCGCCAAGGCCGAGGCGATGGGCGTGAAGGAGATCTACATCGAGGACCTGCGCGAGGAGTTCGCCCGCGACTACGTGTATCCGATGTTCCGCGCCAATACGCTCTATGAGGGTGAGTATCGCCTGGGCACCTCCATCGCCCGCCCGCTGATCGCCAAGCGTCTGGTCGAGATCGCCAACGACACCGGCGCCGATGCCATCTCCCACGGCGCCACCGGCAAGGGCAATGATCAGGTCCGCTTCGAGCTGGGTGCCTACGCCCTGAAGCCGGACGTGAAGGTGATCGCCCCGTGGCGGGAGTGGGACCTCACCTCCCGCGAAAAGCTGATGGCCTACGCCGAGGCGCACAACATCCCGGTGGATTTCGCCAAGAAGGGCAAGAAGTCGCCGTATTCCATGGACGCCAACCTGCTGCACATCTCCTACGAGGGCGGCATTCTGGAAGACCCCTGGGCGGAGCCGGAGGAGGAGATGTGGCGCTGGAGCGTGTCGCCGGAGACGGCGCCGGATCAGCCGACCTATATCGAACTGACCTACGAGAAGGGCGACATCGTCGCCATCGACGGCCAGCCGATGAGCCCGGCCGAGGTCATGGAACAGCTGAACAAGCTGGGCGGCGCCAACGGCATCGGTCGTGATGACATCGTTGAAAACCGCTACGTCGGCATGAAGTCCCGCGGCGCCTACGAGACCCCGGGCGGCACCATCATGCTGCGCGCTCACCGCGCCATCGAGTCGCTGACCCTCGACCGCCAGGTGGCCCACCTCAAGGACGAGCTGATGCCGCGCTACGCGGAGCTCATCTACAACGGCTACTGGTGGAGCCCGGAGCGGCAGATGCTGCAGACCATGATCGACGCCTCCCAGGAGCGGGTGAACGGTGTCGTCCGGGTCAAGCTCTACAAGGGCGGCGTCTACATCGCCGGTCGCAAGTCTGACGACTCGCTGTTCGACGAGAGCATCGCCACCTTCGAGGACGATGCCGGCGCCTATAACCAGAAGGATGCGGAAGGATTTATCAAGCTGAATGCGCTACGCTTGCGTATTGCGGGACGCAAGCGCCCGTTGATCTGATAACAAGAGACCGGGGCTTGCCCAAAGGCAAGCCTCGAAAAGGGGGGACGGGACCGTGCAGGCCCCGATACAAGGCGCGCAGCAGCGGGAGCGCAACCGCTGGCTTTACCTACACGCACCGGGCGCCGTTTGGGGCGGGCTGGGTCTGGTCGTCTTGACCGCCCTGACGCTCTGGCGCACGGTCGACACCATCTGGCTTTCCGTGTGGACGGGCTCCGCGCTGCTCGGCTACGGCGGATGGCTGGCGCTGATCACGGCCTTCCGGCGCGCCCGGCCGGAGCGTCACGGCGACCCCTCCTGGGAACACCGCTTCATCGCCCTGGCCGCGGTGAATGGCGTGATCTGGGGCTCCGGCGGCCTGGCGTTCTATAGCGCCTCCCCGGCGCTTGAGCAGACGGTGATGCTCACTGTCCTGGTGGTACTGGGCGCCTCCACCAGTTTGTACCCCGCAGCCAGTCGCTGGATAGGACCCGCATTCATCGTTCCCGCAGTAACCCCCGTTGCCAGCTACTCCCTGTTACAGGCCGATCGCGTACACCTCCTGCTTGGCATCGTCCTGCTCGGTTTCACCGTTGGGCTGCTGGTTGCCCAGCGCCAGGTGCAGCGCTCACTGCTGGAAAAACTCAGCCTGCAGCGGGACAACGAAACCCTGCTGGCCAATCTGAGTGCGAGCACGGAGCGGCTGGGCAAAGCCCAGCGGATGGCCGGTTTCGGCGACTGGGAGTGGGACCTGGGCACCGGGCGGTTGCACTGGTCGGACGAGGTGTTCCACCTGTACGACTTCGAACCGGGCCAGTGGGTCGATCGCTCGGTGCTGTTGACCGCCATCCACCCCGCCGACCAAAAAAGCTATCTCCAGGCGCTGGATGCGATGTTGGATGGCGGCCCGGCCATGGAGGTCGAATTCCGTATCGTCCGCTCCGGGGGAGAGGTCCGTTACCTGAGGGACGTGGCCGAGCTCATCCGTGACGAGCAGGGGAGGCCGGTTCGGGCGAAAGGGGTCACCAGCGATATCTCCGATCGGGTCGAGGCGGAGTCCCGAACCGAGCGCGCCTGGCGCGAGTTCAACCGCGTGCTCGACAGCATGCAGGACACCTACTTCCGGGCCGATGCCGAGGGCATGGTGACCTTCGTCTCCCGTTCCGTACAGACGCTGCTCGGCTTCCGCGCCGACGAAGTGATGCTGGAACCCTTCTCCGGATTCTGTGCCCGTCCCGGGGAATGGGAGACCTTCGAGGGCGCCCTTCGGGCCGGTAACGGCAAGGTACAGAACCATGAGATCCAGCTTCGCCGCAAGGATGGCACTCCGCTCTGGGCCTCGGTGAATGCGCAGTATGTGCTCGGTTCCCGCGGCGAGGCGATCGGCGTCGAGGGCATTGCCCGCGACATGAGCGAACTGAAGCAGATGCACGCGGCGTTCTCTCAGGAAAAAGAGCGGGTCCTGGTAACACTGCAGTCCATCGGTGACGGCGTGGTCACCACGGATGAGGCCGGGCGGGTGCAATATCTCAACCCGGTCGCCGAGCGGCTGCTCGGCCATTCGGCGGATGTGGCGGTTGGACGTCACTATCTGGACCTGTTGACGGCCGTGGAAGAGAAGACCGGTGAGTCGCTGGCCGATTTGGTGAATTTCTGCCTCTCCGGCAACACCGCCGTTGTGCATGGCGACGAGGGCCGCTTCGTTCATCAGGACGGCACCGAATACCACCTGAAGATTACCTCGGCACCCATGCGGGATCGGGAGGGACGGGTCAAGGGTGCCGTGCTGGTGCTGCACGACATCACCGACGTCATGGGCATGGCTCAGCGCCTGAGCTATCAGGCCTCCCACGATACGCTGACCGATCTCTTCAATCGTCAAATCTTCGAACGGCGGGTGGAGGAGGCGATCCGTGAGGCGCAGGGCGGTGGTGGACCGCACGCGGTGCTTTACATGGATCTGGACCAGTTCAAACTGGTCAATGACACCTGCGGCCACCCGGCGGGCGATCAACTGCTGCAACAGATCGCCATGCTGATGCAGAAGGCGGTGCGCGACACCGATATCCTGGCGCGCCTCGGTGGCGACGAGTTCGGCGTATTGCTGGAGCATTGTCCCCAGGCCAAGGCCACCGAAATTGCCGAAGCGATCCGACTGGCCATCCACGACTTCCGCTTCGCCTGGAAGGACAAGCTGTTCGATATCGGGGTGAGTATCGGTGTGGTGCCGGTGGATGCATCGAGCGCCAGTCTGGCCGAGGTGCTGAGTGCCGCCGACGCTGCCTGTTACGTGGCCAAGGATCATGGCCGCAACCGTATTCACGTCTACCAGTTGGAGGACGATGCGGTGGCCCTTCGTCACGGTGAGATGGAGTGGGTCCATCGCCTGTCGGCGGCCTTCGAGGAAGATCGCTTCGTGCTCTACGCACAGCCCATTGCCCACCTGGCGGGTGAACAGCTGATCGCCCACCACGAGGTGCTGATCCGCATGCTCGACGACAAGGGCAAGGTGGTGCCGCCGATGGCCTTCATCCCGGCCGCCGAGCGCTATAGCCTGATGCCGGCCATCGACCGTTGGGTGGTGCGGACCACCTTCACCCTGATGCAAAAGGCACAGGGCAGTCTCGCCTTCCCGCCGTTGAACTGTGCCATCAACCTTTCCGGCCAGTCGCTGTGCGACGACCGCTTTCTGGAGTTCGTGGTCGACCTGTTCGATACCACGGCCATCCCGCCCGAGTGCGTCTGTTTCGAAATCACCGAAACCGCCGCGATCGCCAACCTGTCACGGGCCAGCCGCTTCATCCAGGTGATGCGTGACATGGGCTGCAGCTTCGCCCTCGACGATTTCGGATCCGGGCTCAGTTCGTTCGGCTATCTCAAGAGCCTGGCGGTGGATTTCCTCAAAATTGACGGCAGCTTCGTCAAAGACGTGGCGAATGACCCTGTGGACCGCGCCATTGTGGAATCCATCAACCAGATCGGTCACGTGCTCGGCCTCAAGACCATTGCCGAGTACGTGGATGCGGAGGCGGTGCCGGTATTGAGGGAACTGGGCGTCGATTACGCTCAGGGCTACGGCATCGGACATCCGCAACTGTTCAGCGATGTACTTGCCGCATCTCTGGAGCACATCGAGATGCTAGCGGTGAACTGAGAAGGAGACGATATGCGGATCCTGCACACCATGCTCCGGGTCGGCGACCTGGACCGCTCCATCGGTTTTTACACCGAAGTGCTCGGCATGCGCCTGCTGCGCCGGAAGGATTATCCGCAGGGAAAATTCACCCTCGCATTCCTTGGCTACGGCGACGAAGCGGAGAACAGCGTCATCGAACTCACCTACAACTGGGGCGTCGACCGCTACGAACTCGGCACCGGCTACGGCCACATCGCCATCGAAGTCGACGACGTCTACCAGGCCACCGACGCCATCAAGTCCCGCGGCGGCAAGATCCTCCGCGACGCCGGGCCGATGAACGCCGGCACCACCATCATCGCCTTCGTTGAAGATCCGGATGGTTATCCGATCGAGCTGATCGGGCAGAAAGACTGATCGCGGGTTTGGCTGAGGTCGGCTACGGCCACGCACATCCAGAGAACTTGCCAGGGCAAACTCGCTTCCGGGCCGCCCACCGCCTAGCCGTCAACTGAAGGCGTGGAGCGCGGGCCGGTTGCGCCCGGCCTGGACCGGAGTCGGGGCACCGACCAGGGCGCGGAGACCGGGCAGGTCTCGCAGTTCCAGGGTCTGTCCGTTCACCCCGATCAGCCCGAGCCGCTCCAGCCGCTGCAGCATGCGTGAGAGGGTCTCGGGCTTGATTGACAGACGCGAGGCTATCACCTGCTTTGGCGCCCCCAGGCAGATGTGGGGCGAATGCGGGCAGCCTTCGGTATCCTGCTCCAGCAGGAAGCAGACCAGGCGGTGAATGGCATCGTGCAGGGTGAGACGGTCGATCTCGTCAAGGTGCCGATGGAGCTGCCGGCTCATCGCCCGCATCACCCGGAGGCAGGTGGAGGGCGACTCCTCCAATACCGACTTGAACACCCGCTGATCGATGCACAACAACTCGCTGGGCTCAAGCGCGTCGGCGTAGGTCGCGTGCAGCGGCACGCTGTCGGCGAACAGGGTGGTCTCGGCAAAGCTCTTGCCAGGGCGCACCAGGTCGACCACTTTCTCGTGCCCATCGGGCGAGACGCGAAACAGCTTGATTTTGCCGCTGCGCAGCACGTAGAACGAGTGCGCCGGTTCCCCCTGCCGGTACAACTGCTCGCCCTTATCCAGCCGACCGAACCGTACAGACTTCTGGATCCGGGCGAACTGCTGCCGATCCAACTCGGCGAACAGCTCCACCCGCCTGAGTTCATGAAACGCCGAACTGAGTTCATGGACATCGCTCACGCGGTAAAGCCCCCTTTATTGGATCTTCCGACAAAACCCGCCTCGGACGGGCAGCCCCTGTCCCCGCAGCTCGTCCGTTTGGCGTTTTATGGGTTCATTCGCGAAACGGTTTGGACCCAGTCTACAGAACAACGTCAGCGGCGAATGTTGGGCCTAGGGAGTACCCCCTTGTAGATAGTCGCTCCGGTTTGGCGGCGGCCGCTTGTGGTTGGTCACGTGCTCTTTGCGACCGGGCTTCCCCTGCCAGGGAGAATCGGGATCGCCGAGGGTCCGCCGAAGCCACGGCCCGACTTGGGCTATTTTTGACTGCATACACCCCGTCCCGGAGGCTTGCGATGGCCCAACCAGCCGGCAGTGTTCCGCCCTTGGCGGTGCAGGCCGAGAGAGAGCGACGCGGGGCCGATCCGCAGGGGCGGAGACGGTGAGACGGCGATGGCTGGCGGTGCCGCTGGCGATCGCCTTCGCCGCGCTGGTGGTCATCGTTTTCTCCTTGTCCAATGGCTACCGCGCCCCCTCCTCCAGGGACAGCGCCGTGCTCGCCCTGCCCCTCCACCCGACTAGCGTTCTCGCCTTCGTCGCGCTGGACCAAGGCTACTTCGAGGCGCGAGGTCTCGACGTGCAGGTCGAGACCTACCCCAGCGGCAAGCGCGCGCTCCAGGAAGGGCTGTTTTCCGGGCGCGCGGATATTGCGTGGTCCCACGAGGTCCCGCTCGCCCTGGCCGGATTCGAGCGCTCTGATTTTGCGGTCATCGCAGCGGAGCTGTGGGCCGACAATGTCAATCGCATCATTGCCCGCCAGGATCGGGGAATCGAAACGCCGACCGATTTGCGCGGGAAGCGTATCGCCACCCAGCAGGCATCGGCAGTCCACTACTTTCTCCACCTTTTTCTGCTGCGGCACGGGATGACCGAGGATGACATCTCCCTCACCTTCCTGCCCCCCGAAGCGCTCCCTGAGGCACTGGTGGCGGGCGACATCGACGCCTTCTCGATGCGGGAGCCCTTCGTCAGCGAAGCCGCGTCACGCCTGGGGGAGAACGCCATCGTCTTCGAGGAGCCCGGGATCGCCGAGCAGGCGCAGGTTGTGGTGGCGAGACGGGTGACTCTGGACGAGAACCCGCAGGTCGCCCGCAAGATTCTGGAAGCGCTGCTCGATGCAGAGGCGTTCGTGGCCCGCAACCCCGGTCGGTCGGCGATCATTTCGGCACGATTTCTCGACACCGCCCCCGCCTCCATGGCGGCACAGCTGGCCACCTTCCGGATTCAGGTGGGTCTGCCACAGGCCCTCTTCATCCTGCTTGAATCGGAGGCGCGCTGGGCCACCACGACAGGCCTTGCGAAACATACGGTGATTCCGAACTATTTGGGGCTGATTGACACCGGGCCGTTGGAATCGCTGAAACCGGAGGCGGTCACCCTCATCCAATGAATCGGCGCCCGCGCAATCCACGACCGTGACCATTCAACGCAGGCTGCAGGCGATCATACTGTCGGCAGTGGCGCTGGGGCTGGCGCTGACGGCCCTGTTCGTCGCCGCCCAGCGCTGGGACGCCGCCGCCTATGCCAGGCAACAGTTGGTCGGTAGGCTCGCCGAACAGACGTTCCGCCTTTCTCTGCTTTACCACGAGCTTTATCTGCATCCAGAATCCCTCCGAGCTCTGGCGCAGTGGCGCACGATCGATACCGAACTGGAGAGAGCGCTCCGGAGCACCCGCCGCGAGACGGCAGAGGAGCAGGCGATCATCGAACGCCTCGATGAGACGCGCGCCCGGCTTGGGGCGCTGGTGGCACAGATGCCGGCGCTGACGCCCCCCGGTCCGCCGCAGGCCCAGGAGCTGGCGCAGGAGCGTCGGGAGCACCTCAACGGTCAGATTACCTTCACATTGCATGCGATGGTCGATGATGTCCTGTCCCTGCAGTACGCCCTCCGGAAAGGGGTCGCAAGCCACCACCAAAACACAAACCGGTTTGTGATCGGCGTGGCGCTGCTGCTGACCGGCATCATCACGCTGCTTGCCTGGCTGACGGGCCGCAACATCACCCAGCCGATCATGCAGCTGCGCAGAGGGACGGCACAGGTGGCCACAGGCGATCTCTCCTATCGGGTGGGGACCACGGCGCTGGACGAAGTCGGAGAGCTGTCCCGCGATTTCGATGCGATGCTGGAGCGGTTGCAGCAGGTCACAACCTCTCGGGCAGAACTGCAACGAGCAGAGCGTGCGCTGCGTGCCGCCAGCCAGTATGCCCGCAGCCTCATCGAGGCGAGCCTCGATCCGCTGGTGACCATCAGCACCGAAGGCACGATTACCGATGTGAACGAGGCGACCGCCAAGGCCACCGGGGTGGCCCGCGAGACGCTCATAGGCAGCGATTTCGCCGACTACTTCACCGAACCGCAGAAGGCCCGTGAGGTCTACAGGGAGGTGTTCGAGAAGGGTTTTGTAACCGACTATCCGCTCGCCATCCGCCATACATCAGGGCGCGTGACCGAAGTGCTGTATAACGCCAGCCTCTACCGCGACCCGAAAGGGGCGGTGACCGGCGTGTTCGCTGCCGCCCGCGATGTGACCGCACGCAACCGCGCCGAGGAGGCGCAGCAGGAGGCCCTCGCGCACCTGGAGCAATCCCTGGCCGACCTGCGCGCAGCCCAGGCCCAGCTGGTGCGCTCGGAGAAGCTGGCGGCGGTCGGCACGCTCGCCGGTGGCGTGGCGCACGAGATCAACAATCCTCTGATGGGGGTGATGGGCTATGTCGATTATGCCCGTCGCTCCAGTTCCGAGCCGTCTGTCCAGAAACTGCTCGATGGGGCGAAGACGGGTCTGGAACGCATCCGCGACCTGGTCAAGCGGCTGGTCGCTGCGACCACCCCGCTCGCATGGGAGTGGGAGACGCTCTCGCTGCCGATCGTGCTGACACAGGTGCTGACTGCCCTGGAGCGCGACTTTAAAACCTGCGGCATTGCGGTGGAGACGGCCCTTCCCGCCGACCTGCCAGCGGTGCAGGCCACGGAGGAGGCTCTCCGGCAGGTGTTCGCCAGCTTGCTGAGCAATGCCCGCGATGCACTGACGGAAAGCCGCGAGAGGAAGATCCGCGTTAGCGCCAGACGGGAGAACGACAAGGTCGTTATCGCAGTGAGCGATAGCGGCCCCGGCATTCCATCCGACATCCAGGAGCGCATCTTCGACCCCTTCTTCACCACAAAGCCGCCGGGCCAAGGCACGGGACTTGGCCTGCCCATCGCCCGCAACGTGGTGGAAGCGCTCGGTGGGTCCATTACCATTCACAGTGAGCCGGGTCAGGGGGCGACCTTCACCGTGGCGCTGCCGATATCCCGCCCGCCCGCGGATTGAACAGGAAGCCGTTGCAACACCGTCACCGGCGCGATCTCCCGGCGCAGCCGGCATGATCGCCTTCATGCACACCCCCGTTCACATCGATGCCGGGACGACCGCCCGGGCGGAATCGAGCACCGAGGTGAGCACCACCTCGAGACCGGCATCGCGAGCGCGGTTCACCCGATCACGCGTAGCCACCACGCGGCCGATCCGGGCCGGCTTCACCACCAGCCGGCGCACCGCACCGGCGGTAAGCAGCGCGTCGACACCGAACTGCGGCAGTGACTCGTCGAGCGCAACGGCGTAGGGCAGCTCCCGCTGCAGATCACGCAGCTGCTGTAGTGTCGGCCGTGCCAACGGCTCCTCGACCGCATCAATCGGCAGCGATGCAACCCACGTCAGAAAATGCCGCGCAGCACACTCGTTCCAGGCGCGATTCGCGTCCAGGCGCAGACGCAGGCGACCCTCCGTCGCCGCATTCACCTCCTCCAGCAATTCCAGTTCGCCGGCGACCGTACCGACGCCCACCGTGATCTTGGCAATGGCAAAGCCCTGGGCCAGCGCCTCACTTGCACGCCGTGCGTGCCTGCATTGGTCGACGAACTGCGGCGGCGGCTGCCTTCCGCGTCGCGCCGTCAGGATGAGCCCCCAACCGTTGCGGTCGCGGCGCAGCAGAGCGCGGCAACCAAAGCGTCGGCGGCGCCAGAGACAAAAAGACAAGCGTGCGCGTGATGGCGCAGACAGGCCGGGCCGATTAGCGGTTGTGCTGGAACAGGGGCCGGCGAGCGCTGGTCTTCTACTCCGGCGTCGGTATCTGTTCGGACGGCAGCGTCAGCGTGAAGGTCGCCCCTTCCCCCGCACGGCTGTCGCTCGTGAGCGTGCCGCCGAGTTCCGCCACGATGTTGCGCGCGATGGACAAGCCCAGCCCGGTGCCCTTGCCAGGGGGCTTGGTGGTGAAGAACGGGTCGAAAATCCGCCCCTGCAGCTCGGGCGGTATGCCCGGGCCGGTATCGGCGACACTGACCACGACCTGCCCGCCCCGGCGCTCGGCGGCAATGCGGATCTGCCGTTCGGGGCGGCCCTCGATCGCCTCGCGGGCGTTCATCAGCAGGTTGAGCAGCGCCTGCTGAAGGTACTCGGCCTGCGCCGTGACCTTCGGCAGGTCTGCGGCGACATCCGTGGTCACGGTGATGTCGCGCACCTTGAACTCCGCGCTCAGCAGCGCGAGTGTGCGCTCCAGCACCGCCGCGATATCCACCGCCGAGAGCTTGCCTTCGACCACCGGCCGGGCGAAGCCGAGCATGTTGCGGATGAGGTCACGCATGCGCTCGAGTTCGCGGCTGGCCCGCTCCAGCAGTTGCTTGGCCTCGGGCTCCTGCGCCACCTTCTGGGCGAAGGTCACATAGCCCATGATGCCCATGAGCGGGTTGTTCAGCTCGTGGGCCACGCCGGCGGCCAGCGTTCCCAGTGCCGCGAGCTTCTCGGACTGGATCACCTGCTGTTGGGTCGTGCGCAGCTCCTCGAGGGTCCGGGCCAGCTCTTCATTCGCCTGGCGCAACGCCTGCTCGACCTGCTGGCGTCGAGTGATCTCCGTCCGCAGTTCCGTCGTCCTTGCCTCGACCTTCCGCTCCAGCGTGGCATTGAGCTCCCGCAGCTCATCCTGGGTGGCCACCAGCTCGCGGTTTTTCTCGACCGCCGTCTCGAAGGAGGAGAGCAGCAGATCGAGGATCTGTTGCCGCTCGGAGGTAATGACGTAGCGCTCCCCCCTGAAGGCGAGTTCGGTGCCGAACTCGAGCTTCTGGATTTTGCGCAGCTCCAGGTTGAGCAGGATGTGGCGGATGCGTGAGAGCAGATACTCTTCGCTGTAGGGCTTGGTGATGAAATTGTCGGCACCGCATTCGAGCCCCTTCAACACATCCTTCGTGTCGGTCAGCGCCGTCAGCAGGATCAGGGGGATCTTTTTCCAGCGCTCATCGGCGCGGATGTGACGGCACAGCTCGTAGCCGTCCATCTGCGGCATGATGATGTCGCTGATGACCAGCGTCGGCGGCCGCTCTTCCAGACGCTGGAGTGCCTCTTGGCCGTTGCCGGCCACCACCGCCTGATACCCGTGCTGTTCGAGCAGGCTGCGCAGTTGTTCGGCCTGGGTGGGGCTGTCCTCGACCACGAGAATCTCGACCGTACCGGGGGGCGATTGGAGCTGCGGATTCATGGGCTTCTTGTTCCCCCCAAGGCAAGGCTCACCAGCAGGCCGGGGATCTGCTCGAGCGGAAGCTCATGGCTGACCGCCCCGAGCCGCACCGCCTCGCCCGGCATGCCATAGATGGTAGCGCTCGCCCGGTTCTGGGCAATGGTGATGGCCCCGTGCTGGCGCATCGACTTCAGCTCCAGCGCCCCGTCCGCGCCCATTCCCGACAGCAGCACGCCGACCGCCTGCCGACCGTACACGGCATCGACGCTGCGAAACAGATGGGAGACCGCCGGGCGCACTCCACTTTCGGGCGGCCCGTCCGACAGCTCTATCCGGCCGTCGGGCCCGATCCCCATGTGGCTGTCGCTCGGCGCCAGGTAGGCGTGTCCGGGCAACAGCCGTTCGCCCTGGGAGGCCACGCGGACCGGGAAGCCGGCCACCTGTTGCAGCCAGCCGGCGAAACTTTCGATGAACCCCGTGGCCATGTGCTGCACGATCAACAGCGGTACCGGAAAGTCCTTCGGCAAGTTCGCCAGCAGATACAGGATCGCCGGGGGGCCGCCGGCGGAGGCGCCGATGGCGACCAGACGGATCGATGCCTCGGGCAACGGTGCCGGCCCGGGCGGCGGCTCGGATGGTTTCGCACCGGCCGGCGTGGCCCAGCGATGCACCACCTTCACTTCCGACATCGCCGTGATCGTCTCGATCAACTCCTTGACGGCGGCGGCGTGTTTGGGATGTCCCACGCCGGGCGGTGTGCGCACCAGCGCGAGCGCCCCCATCTCCAGGGCACGGAAGGACTTCGCCCCTTCCGGCAGATACGAAACGCTCGCGGTGACCATCACGATGCGGGTGGGGCAGCGCTCCATGATCTGCCCTGTGGCCGCCAGACCGTCCAGTTTCGGCATATAGACATCCATGGCAACGACGTCCGGGCGCTCGCGGCAGGCCGCCTCCACCGCCTGCGCCCCATCGCTGGCCGTCGCCACCACCTGCAGCCGCGGATCGGCGCGCAGGACGTGGAGCAACAACTCCCGCTCGACCGGCGAGTCGTTGGCGATGAGTACCCGGATGGGATGATCGGTCATGCGGCGGTATCAGCGATGCCTGTTTGGCGATCTTCCTTTCTTTTAAGAGTAGGAAACGCGCCTAAAGCTCTCCGGGATTTCGGACGAAGCGCCGCCTGTGTTGTTTGTATGGAGCCCGAACCTGACCGGCGCGTGCCCATCGATCGAGGCTGATGGGCACGCGCGTGAAGCGATGGTGCCAAACCGGGCGGATGGGATCGGCCCATCCTCGTGCTTCGGGCCAAGTGTTTAGAGCAGGCGGCCAATCGTCTCCAGCAGATTGCTCTGGTCGAAACTGCTCTTGACGATGTAGGCATTGGCACCCACCTCGATCCCCCGTTCCCGGTCCTCGCGGGATTCCAGCGCGGTCACCAGCACCACCGGCAGCTCCGCCAGGCGTTGGTCCTCCCGGATTCCGGCGGTCAGGGCGAAGCCGTCCATTCGGGGCATTGCCACGTCGGAAACCACCAGGTCGAACGGTCCCTTGCGCAGGCGGGTGAGGGCATCGATACCATCGACCGCCGTCTGCACCGCGTAGCCCGCCCCCTCCAGGATGTTTCTGAGCAGCGTGCGGGTGGTGATGGAGTCCTCGACCACCAGCAGCGAGGGCGCCTTCGCTGGCGCCACCTCGGCCGCCGGCAGGGGCGCGCCGCCGGCGGCCCACTTCACCGCCGAGGCCACCAGGTCCTGCATGTTCAAAATCGGGACGATCTCGCCGGTGCCGAGCAGGGCCGCGCCGCTGATGTTTCTCACGCGGGTGAGCTGCCTGCCGAGCGGCTTGACCAGCACCTCCTGCTCACCATCGATCGCATCGACCAGGAAGGCGATGCGAAGGTCCCCGGCGCTCACCACCAGGATCCGCAGCTTATCAGCTCCGCTCTCCGGGGCAGGCCGCCCGCGCAGCTCCAGCACATCGGAAAGCTGAACCAAGGAGGTGACCTGACCGGCGGCCAGGATCGTCGTCCGGTTTTCCACCGTCCTGATCGCGTCGCGTCCGCTGCGCAGCACCTGATCCACGTTAGCTGTCGGTGCGATGAAGAGCTGCCCGGCACACTGGACCACCACGCCCCGGAAAGTCGTCAGGGTGAGCGGCAGGACCAGGCGGAAGGTGGTCCCCGTATCCATGCCGGTGTCGAAGTCCAGCGTGCCGTTCAGCTTCAGGACCTTCTCCTGCACGATGGCCAGTCCCAGCCCGCGTCCGGAGAGATCGGTGACGATTGCGCTGGTGGTCACGCCCGGGCGCAGGGCCAGGGCGAGCACTTCCCGTTCGCCGAGCTTGTTGGCCTCCGCCGGGGCGACCAGCCCGCGTTTGACCGCCGCCGCCCGGATCGATGCGACATCCAGGCCGGCCCCGTCGTCGGCCACAGTGAGCTCGACCTTGTCGGTATCCCTGGCCTTGACGCTGACCGTCAGCCTGCCGAGCCGGGGCTTGCCTTTGGCCTGCCGCTGTGCCGGCGGCTCGATGCCGTGGTCGATACTGTTGCGAACCAGGTGAATGAGGGGATCCTTCATCTCATCCAGGATTCGCTTGTCGACGGCGATTTCCCCTCCGGAGACCGTCAGGTCGACCTCCTTGGCCTGGGCGCGGGAGAGATCCCGGACCATCTTGGGGACCAACTCCAGGAGCGTGGCGGCCGGCAACATCAGGACGCTCTTGATGTCGCCGAGCAGTTTGGCCAGGGAGGTGTTTAAGGAGCGCAGGTTGTGTTCGGCCAGCTTTTCCAGCGTGCCGAGCCGTGCGTCGAGGCCTTTGAGGTGCTTTGTCTGCACCTCAAGGAGATTGTGTAGCGGCGGTGCCGCTGCCGGCTGCAGCAGGGGGGCCGGCGGGGGAGTCTTGGCCAAGGTCTTTTTCCAGTCGGCGACGGCCCGGTTGGCCGCTTTCAGCTCGGCGACGAAGTGCTCCTCGGCGAGCTTGGCCGAAAGGAGCTGTTCGGCCTCGCGCATTAGGCCGCTGAGCCTGGCGGAGGGGATGCGAACGGTCTCGGCGGCAAGCGGTGCTTCGACCGGGCGAGGCGGACCGGGTGCTGCCGCCGCGGCGGGTACTGCCGGTTCTGGTGTTTCGGCCGAGGGTGCGAACGGTGGGGGCGGTGCCGCCGGCTCCGGCGCTTCGGCCGGGGCGGGCAGGGGCGGTTCGGGCTTCCCGGCGGGCGGGGCGAACGGGTGCTCCAGGGCCCGCGTCAACTCCCGGATGGTTTCCGCCTCCCCCGCCCCTTCCATATCGGGGGAGGACAGCAGGCGAACCCCGCCATCCACGGCGCGGTGCAAATCGTCGAACAGCGGGGGTGAGCCGGCGATCTCCTGCTGCCGCAGTGCCGCCAGGACCCGCTCCAGTGCCCGGGCCAGCGCCTCCATGTTCAGCAGGCTGACCGCCCGGGCCGCGCCTTTCAGGCTGTGTGCCTCCCGCACCAGGGTGTCGAGGAGCTCCGCCTGGCGTTCCGGGCTCTCGGCCTTTTCCAGCGCGATCAGCCCCGAGGAGAGGACACCCAGGCGCTCCCGTGCCTCCCCCCGAAAGATGGCGATCAGTCGCTTTTGAGTCTCTTCATCCTGACTGGTCATGGTTCGGATTCCACGACAGGGCTTAATTAACCGTGCTCCCCGGGTAGGTCGGGTTAGCGCAGCGTAACCCGACACCGCGCGTCGGGTTACGGCGCGGTCAGGCGGTACCCACGCCCGGCTTGGGTGGCGCGCCTAACCCGACCTACATCTTTCCGGCGGCGTAGGATGGGCAAAGCGCCGCCGCCCATCCGCCCGGTTTGGCACCATCACCTTCCGGCGCGTGCCCATCAGTGTCGGCCGATGGGCACGCGCCGGTCAGGTTCGGTTCCATGCAACCGGCACCAGGCGGCGCTTTGCCCATCCTACGAAGCGCTACAAAGCGCCATCCCGAATTCATCCCTGATACTGCACCACCAGCTGCTTCAACTTCTGGCTCAGCTCATGCAGGTTCTGCGCGACGCTCTCCACCTGCTTGGTGCTCTGGGCGTTTTGCGTACTCGCCCGGTTGATGTTCTCCATCGCGATCGCCACCTGGTCCACGCCGGTCAGCTGCTGCTGGCTGGTGGCTACGATCTGACCGGAGGTGCGCGCCACCTCAACGGTGGCGTCGACGGCGGTTCGGATCGATTCGCCCGCCTGCCGGGACTGGGTCACCCCGCTGTCGACCACGTTGCCGGCCTGTTCGGTGGTCATCACCGCGTTGCCGATGGCCTTCTGGATCTCCGAGAGCAGGGCACGGACCTGGCCGGTCGCCTGCTTGGACTGCTCGGCCAGGCTGCGGATCTCCTGGGCCACCACCGCAAAGCCCTTGCCCTGTTCGCCGGCCTTGGCCGCCTCGATGGCGGCATTGACCGCCAGCAGGTTGGACTGCTCGGCCAGCTCATTGACCGTACCGGTGATCTCGCCGATGGCCTGACTCTGTTCGGAGAGTGTCACGATGGTCTGGGCGATCGCCCCCATCTGTTCCCGGATGCGATTCATCTCTTCCACCGCCGCCTCCACGCTCCTCTGGCCGGACTGGAGCACTTCGGCCGCGTTCCGGCCGGCCCCCGCGATATCCTTGGCCTTCTGGTTGGCCAGCTGCGCGGTCTGGCGCACCTCTTCCACGGTGGTGGTGGTCTCGCTCACGGCGGCGGCGGCCTCGGTGGCCCCGGAGGCGAGTTGACTGATGACGGAAAGGATTTCGCTGGCGGAGGCGGAGAGGACGTTGACCGCCTCCTGGGCCTCCTGCAGGACCCTTTCCAGCCGTTCCGTCCGCTCCAGCACCTTGCGCTCCAGCTCCTTGCGACCGGTGATGTCCATGAACCCGACCACGGCCCCGATCACCCGCCCATCCTGTACGAGCGGGGTGCTGATGTATTCGATGGGGAAGCTGCTGCCGTCTTTGCGCCATAACGTCTGGTCGGATCCACGGATGACCTCTCCGCGGCGTGCCGACGAGTGTACGGGACACTCGCTTTTGGGAAAGGGGGTCCCATCCGCGCGGGAGTGGTGAAAGAGCTCGTGGGTGGATTGGCCGACAAATTCGTCGGCACTGTCATAACCGAGCATGTTCAGCGCCGACGGGTTGATAAAAGTGCAGCGCCCCTCCGCATCCATGCCGTAGAGCCCCTGCCCGGCCGAGTCGAGCACCATTTTGTTCCAGCGGCTGAGGCGCAGCACCTCGTCCTCGGCCCGCTTGCGCTCGGTCACGTCCCGGGCGGCGGCGAACACCCCGGCCGCCGCGCCGTTCTCATCGCGGTAGACGCTGGCGTTGTAGAGCACGTCGGTGACCCGCCCGGAGCTGTGGCGGATGGCGAGGGGGTAGTCGCGGACGAAGCCCTGGGCCAGCACCTGCCGGTAGCCCTGGCGGGCCTTCTCCGGTTCGGTGAAGTAGTCGGCGAAGTCGCTGCCGACGAGCCGCTCGCGCGCGACGCCGGTGACCTGCACCGTGGCTTCGTTCACGTCCGTGATCTTGCCCTCGGCGCTGATGGTCACCAGCGGGTCGAGGCTCGCCTCGAGCAGGCTGCGGGCATACCGGGAGGCGGAGCGCAGCTGCTCTTCCGCCTGCTTTTGCTCCGAGATGTCATTGCTGATGAGCAGGTAGCCGATAGGACGGCCCGCGGGGTCGTTGCGCCGGGTCACCACCACGTTTGCCAGGAACCGGGAGCCGCCCTTGCGCACACGCTGGAATTCCCCCTCCGCGATACCCCGTTCGTAGGCGGCGGCCATCAGCTTGTCGACCGCCCCGGAGGCGATGTCCTCGGGGGCGTGGAGCAGGCGCGAGTCCCTGCCGATGACCTCGTCCGTCGTATACCCGTAGTTGCGCTGCGCCCCCTCGTTCCAGGAGACGATGCGACGCTCGAGGTCCTTGCCGATGATGGAGTACTTGATGGAACTCTGCAGGATGTTGTCCAGGAAATTCTTCGTCTCGACGAACTCGCGCATGGCGCGTTTGGAGGCGGTGACATCCCGCGCCGCGGCGAAAATCCCCAGCACGGTGCCCTGCTTGTCCCGGTAGATCGAGGCGTTGTACAGCACGTCCGTCAGGTGTCCGTCCCGGTGCCGGATGGTGAGGGGGTAGTCGGTAACGAAACCCTTTTCGAAGACCTCCCGGTAGCCGGCGCGGGCCTTCTCCGGCTCGGTGAAGTAGTCGGAAAAATCGGTCCCGATGATCTCCCGGCGGGGGACTCCGGTGACCTTGATGGTGGCCTCGTTAACGTCGGTGATCTTGCCCTCGGCACTGATGGTCACCAACGGGTCCAGGCTCGCCTCGATCAGGCTGCGGGTATAGGCGGCGGCCTGGGTCAGCCTGGTCTCGAGCTCCCTTCGTCCACAGGCGTACGCCGCCAGCGTTCTGTCCAGGAAGAACGCCACGACCAGGGCCACCAGCACCGCACCGGTGCCAAGGAGCGCGAAATTGGCGGGATGCAACGGCGCCGTCGGCGCCATCCGCTGGGCCTCGGCCAGGGCGAGGTAGGCCGTGATCGACACCAGTGCCAACATGGCAACGATTGCCCCGAGCCCCAGGAGCAGCCGATGGCGTGTCGACAGGTTGCCAAGCCACCTTCGCCGATGCTCTGACGCCGTCCCCGATTCCATACCTACTCCTGTGTCTGGAACTGTTCGGCCTATTTGGCTGAACCGATGTTCCGCGCGCGTACTCCGCCGGCAGCAGGCTTTCGGCCCGCCTGCCTCGCTACGGGCCCCTGCCTACCCCTCCACATGCTCGTTCACCACGAGATTGCCGCCGGAAAGGAGCCGCTCCCCGTCCAACAGCACCAGCCGCCCGGCCGTGACGCCCTTGAAATATGTCTCCCGAACCCCGGTGAGGGTGGGCAAGGTGGCTTGTAGCTCGTCCGGTCGGATGGCGCTCACCCCCAATACCGCTTCGGCAAGGATGTTCAGCTCCATGTCGCCCCGTTGCAGGACGACGAGCCTGTTCTGCTCGGTGGCCCCCTTCTCCGGCAGCTCGAAGAACTTGCGCAGATCGATGATGGAGAGGATCCGGCCGCGCACGTTGGCCAGACCGAGCACGAACGGCGGCGTGCATGGCAGCGTTGTGAAGGCGCGCAGGGGAAAGACCTCGCGCACGAACGGCAGCTCGATAGCGTAGGTCTCGTCAGACAGCAGGAATACCAACACACCGAGGGGCGCCGCTCCGGCCGGCGCCTCGGCGGCTTCGGCCGAGAGGGCCTTCGCCCGTTCCCGCAGGATGTGCCGCGTCTGCCCGGCCGCTGGCGCCCAGCCCCGCTCGAGTGCCTGCCGGGCGGCCTCGACCCGACGGTGCACCTCGGCCCAATCGACGGGGGCCTCGCTCATGGCGCGCCTTCCGGCCACATGGCGTATATGGTCTCCCGCAGCCGGCCGGCGGTGAGTCCCTCGGCATGGGGAATCTCGGCATCACGCGCATAGCCCTGCAACAGGGCGAGCGCCTGCCGGAACTGGCGTTCGGCCGCCTCGCGTTTTCCGCGCCGGTTGAGCAGATGGGCCAGTGCCATATGGGCCACTATCAGTTCCGGGTCGAGGTAGAGCGCCCGCTTGAGTGCCGCCACGGCCTCCGCCCGCCGGTCCAGCTCCGACAGAATCGAGGCGTGCAGATAGTGGTGCAGCGGGTCCACCTTGTCGGCGACGATCGCCTTCTCGCACCAGCCGAGTGCTTCCTCCAGTGACCCCTGGTTGGCGTAGGCCCGCGCCAGGAGCACATAGGCGCGGGGCTCGTGCAGCGGTCGCAGCATTTCCACCGCCTCCTGATAACTTCCGCGTTCATACAGGGCGAGCGCCTCGTCGTAAGGGGAGGGACGGGGCGCAGGGGCGGCTGCCCGCCGGGGGGAGCGGGCCGGTGGCGGCGGAGAGGGCGTCTCGGCGACGGGAATGGCGGGGGGCGGTAGTGCCGGCGTTTCCGGCGCGGCGATGCTGATGTCGGCCTGCGGCCGGCGAAAAAGCAGGGCGTCGCCGACGCGGAGCGGTTCGAACCGGGGAAAAAGGGCCGGGATCGCCTCGGTGCAGCTGACGAGCAGCCATCCGCCGTCCACCAGCGTTCGATAGAACCGCTCCACCACCTGCGCCCTGGTCTTGGGGGTGAAGTACATCAGCACGTTGCAGCAGAGGATGACGTCCATGGCATTGGGTTTGTTGGCGACGGACGGGTAGCTCTGCTCCGCCAGATTGAGGTAGCCGAAGGTCACTGCTTGCTTGAGCTGCGGCAGCACCTCGTAGCGGCTGTCCTGGCGTTGGCGGACATAGTGCTCTTTGAGCCATCCGGGGGCATCGCGGAACGACCACTCGCCATAGACGCCCTCCTGCGCCTTGTGCAGCGCCTTGGCGTCGATGTCGGTGCCAAGGAGCGTGATGTTCCACCCCGACCGGTCGAACGGCAGGCGGGTCAGCAGGATGGCGAGGGAGTAAAGCTCCTCCCCGGTCGAGCAGCCGGCGCTCCACAGGCGCAAGCGCCGCTCCGCGCCCTCGCGCGAGGCGATGAGTTCCGGAAGAATCTGTCGCTCCAGCGCCTCGAACAGGCGCATCTCACGGAAAAAGTAGGTTTCCCCGACGGCGAGGTGGCGGGCCAGTACCTCGATCCGAGGCCGACTCGGCTCGGTGGCGGTTAGCCAGCGTACGCATGCCTGCATGTCATCGAAGCCGAACTCGTGGCTTACCGCCAGCAGGCCGCGCGCCAGATCGCGACGCCGGTTTTCTGGAAAATCCAGCCCTAGATGGGTGGCGACGAACTCGCCAAAGCGGTCGAGCCACAGGTCGGAAACCGCCGCGTCCATGGCTTACCCGTTATCCGCCTCCAGCGGCCCGGCAAGACGGGCGGAGAGCCGGTCCAGGTCCTCGATGAACACGATCCCTTGCTCCAGTTTCACCATACCCTCGACCTCTTCTATACCGGCGAGGACCGCGTGGGTTTGCACTACCTTGCTTTCAGGGTAGTCGATCACCCCGTCGACGCTGTCGACCCACAGGGCCAGCGGGCGGTGGGGGAGATGGGCGATGATGAGCTGGTCGGTCAGCGCCATGGGCTTGTCGGGCAAACCGAAGGGGCGGCGCAGATCGAGCACCGGCGTGATGCGGCCAGAGACATTGATCACCCCCGTCACCGCCTTGGGGGCACCGGGCAGCGGAGTGATCTCCACCGCCCGAACGACCCGATCGACCGCATTGAGGCGGACGGCGTAGCGCCGTTCGCCCAGCCGGAAAACCAGCAGCATAAAAGCCCCCTCCCTGTGGCGGCTCTTTGTTGGTCTCTGCACGCCCCTATCTAAGCGTGGACCGGACTGCGGGATTGTCGACGGCCCAGTCGCTTCTGCCGTTGTGAAAGCCGGCGTAAGGCAATTGGCGATTCAGTCGAAAGCCGCAGCCGGCGACTACCGGAGTGGAGCTACGACGACACCGGGCAAGTGCCTTCTCCACCCAGGGGTCTGAACGGTCTGATCAGCAGTGAAATGCGGACGGGTTTTCTGTCTGGCTTGAGCAATTCTTTTACTAGGTCGTACTAGGTCGCACGGCCTGCTGTGTTGGGTTCCGGCCCGAATGCCGCGAAGCGCACTAAGATGTCGGTATGCTCTTCGAAGAGCTGCGACAACTGGAGGATGTCAAATGAGGATGGCAAAGGACGAAATGCCCACAAAGCTCGAAGCCCCCGGAGCGAGGGCGCGCCAACAAACCGATTTCGGTGATGCGAGCGGCTACGGAAAAATCGGTGGCGAACATTTCACGATGGCAAGCGGGACAGACATAACGGAGTTACTTCAGGGGCTCGAAGGTGACTTGTGTCAGTCACCGCACTGGGGCTACCTAATCAGCGGAGAACTGATGGTCCGATATCACGACGGTACCGAGGAGATCGTGGGCTCGGGGGATTTGTTCTACTGGCCTCCCGGCCATACGGTTAAAGCAATCCAGAACGCCGAATTCGTGCTCTTCAGCCCGCAGCATGAGCATACCCCGGTTCTCGATCACATCAATCGAAAGCTCCATTCATAGCTTGGGTATGGCGGGGCCCGGTCCCAGGAACGGGGCCGCCGTTCCTTTCCGCCAATGGGGTTTCGCATTCCCCTTCAATTACTTTCGCCAGTTTCGCCGAGCTTGGCTGCCAATCGGAACTTTCCATCGACGCTGTCGACCCATAGGGCCAGCGGGCGGTGGGGGAGATGGGCGATGATGAGGTCTTCGGCTTTACATCCCCCGGAAGTTCCGGTGCAATGGTCACCGCCAGCGGCCGGTGCTGCCGCGAGAACAGCAACGCCGACGGAAGAGGTTTGACGAACAATGAAGTGCCCGAAGTGCAAAACTGCGCCCCTGCGGCCGACCCGGTTTGATGGCGGTCTACCTGCCTACGGCTGCAGCAGCTGCAACGGTGCCCTGATCTCTCTCATGTATTATCGGGACTGGGTGGAAAGAAGCTGCGGGAAGATTGATGAACAAGTTGAAGCCGCGGCGGCAGCCGAACCTGCCGATACGAGCGTGGCGATCTCCTGCCCGAAATGTGGCCGGCTGATGTCCAAGTATCGAATCGGCAACAGCGCCAATAACAGCCTCGACCTTTGTGCGTCCTGCGACGAGACATGGCTCGACAACGGTGAGTGGGAGCTGTTGCAGTCGTTGCAGCTTGACGGGGAGCTTGCCCGGATCTTCACCGACGAGTGGCAACGGCGGGTCCGTAAGGAACTTTCGGAGACGGCGAGGCGGGAGCGTCTGCGCAAACTGGTCGGGGATGAAGATCTGGCCAGGGCCGAGCAGATGCGTGCGTGGCTCAAGTCCAATCCGTATCGGGCCGAGATCCTTTTTTTCGTAAACCACGATTGAGTCGTGGTCCTCCGGGCGCCCGTGCCCTGGTAGAATTGCCTCCTGCGCGCGCATGCGTGCGGCTCCTTTGCACCGATGGGCCAGCCCCTTTGCGAGCGATGGGCAAAGAGGCTGGCCGGCAGTCAGCGGCCCAGTTTCCTTACACAGGCGAGATACGCCGCTTCGTCCGGCGCCTGCCCGTACCGCTGTGACTGCCAAATCATCTCCCCCAGGCAATCCATGATGCGGTGCTCGACCTCGTGGGGATCGCCGATCTGTTGGAGCAGGTTCTGGTAGGTTGCGGCGATGCCGGCCGGGCGGTCGGTGGCGAGTTGTTCGTGGATGGCGATGTGCAGGCCCATGTGCAGGAAGGGATTGGCCTCGCCGGCTTCGGGGGAGTAGTCGCGGTCCAGGTCCCCCTTGCCCTCGAGCAGGGCGTGATACTCGGGGTGCATGGCGACGATCTCGGCGATCTGCGCCTGCAGCGGTTCGAGAATGGCCCCCTCCTGGCGTTTCTGCCAAGCTTCCCGGTACATGGCGCGCAGCGCCGCTCTGTCGTTGCCGAAAATCATGGGTGAAAAATACGGCAAACCGATCGGTAAGGCAAAGCCAGAGGATGCTGACTCGGCTTCGCCAGGTGTTCGATTTCACAGGATTAACAGGATTTTTCAGGATTGACAGGATGGAATAAAAGCGAGAACCACAGGTTGGATGATTGATTGGAGGAGTTATCAACCAGCAGCAAACGCCTTTCCTGTTAATCCTGTTGAATGCCATCGTCGGACTCACCCATCCTGCGGTTCTGTTGGCCGCAGCAGCCCTTGCTTGCCGGGCCGTCGCTACGTGCGTTGGCGTCGGAGAAACGGTACCAGGCGCAGCGCAGGGCTTGCAGGCCCGTCTCCTTTGTTTGCAGACCGAGTTCCGCCAGTTCCCGCAGGAGCGTGTCGTAGTCGAGGTGGGTGAAGTCGTAGGCCACGGTCAAAACGTTTCCCTCGCTTGAGAGCCACTTCACGCCTTCCAGGGCCCGCAGCCTTCCGGCAACGGGTGCGGGGTCGGTTGCCGCCGTGAGCAGGAGGCGGCGTTCGACCGTGTTTGCATTGCTCGGCTGGAAATCGACGCGCATTGGGAAAACCTGAACCGTCAGACCATCCATGATAGAAATCGCGGTGGGTGGCGGCAACCGGTTCGTCGTGGGCGGGCGCGCGTCGACATTGGGCGCCGAATCGGGCCGGGGACGGCCCTCCCATAGGGGGCTTGGGTTCGGCAGGGTCGTGCCGCTGGCCGTGCGGCGTTGCCCCGCCGGGCCCCGACCGTTACGATTACCCGCCGTGCGGCGTCGCGGCGCCGTTTCGGATTTTCCAACCACGGGTTTTTTATGGCCGAGAGCAGCGATATCAGTTACGAGGGCGTCGAGCGTCTGCCGCTGAAGACCTTCACCGAGAAGGCGTACCTGGACTATTCCATGTACGTCATCATGGACCGCGCCCTGCCCAACATCGGCGACGGTCTCAAGCCGGTGCAGCGGCGCATCGTCTATGCCATGAGCGAGCTGGGACTCGCGGCCACCGCCAAATACAAAAAGTCGGCGCGCACCGTCGGTGACGTGCTCGGCAAGTACCATCCCCACGGCGATTCGGCCTGTTACGAGGCGATGGTGCTGATGGCCCAGCCTTTCTCCTACCGCTACCCGCTGGTGGACGGGCAGGGCAACTGGGGTGCGCCGGACGACCCCAAATCCTTTGCCGCGATGCGCTACACCGAGGCGCGCCTGGCCCGCTTTTCGGAGCTGCTGCTGGCCGAGGTGGGGCAGGGCACGGTGGACTGGACCCCCAATTTCGACGGCACCCTGGAGGAGCCTTCGGTGTTGCCGGCGCGGGTGCCGCACGTGCTGCTGAACGGCACCACCGGTATCGCCGTGGGCATGGCCACCGACATCCCGCCGCACAACCTGCGCGAGGTGGCCGCTGCCTGTATCCGTCTGCTGGAGGAGCCGAAGACGACGGTCGAGGAACTGCTCGAGCACGTCAAGGGGCCGGACTATCCCACCGAGGCGGAGATCATCACGCCGCTCAAGGACCTGCAGAAGATCTATCAGACCGGCGGCGGCTCGGTGCGCATGCGCGCCAAATGGGAGAAGGAGGAGGGCGAGATCGTCATTACCGCGCTGCCGCATCAGGTCTCCGGTGCCAAGGTGCTGGAGCAGATCGCCGGCCAGATGCAGACCAAGAAGCTGCCGATGGTGGAGGACCTGCGCGACGAGTCGGACCACGAGAACCCGACCCGCCTGGTGATCGTGCCGCGCTCGAACCGGGTGGACCTGGAGCAGCTGATGGCCCACCTGTTCGCCACCACCGATCTGGAGCGCAGCTACCGGGTCAACATGAACGTGATCGGCATCGACGGCCGTCCGCAGGTGAAGGACCTGCGAACGATGCTTTCCGAGTGGCTCACTTTCCGGCTGACCACGGTGCGCCGTCGTCTGGAGTACCGGTTGGGAAAGGTGGAGCGGCGGCTGCACCTGTTGGAAGGCCTGCTCATCGCCTTCCTCAACCTGGACGAGGTGATTCGAATCATCCGCACCGAGGAGGAGCCGAAGCAGGTGTTGATGGCGCGCTTCGGCCTCTCCGAGGTGCAGGCCGACTTCATCCTCGATACCAAACTGCGCCAGTTGGCCCGCCTGGAGGAGATGAAGATCCGCGGCGAGCAGGACGAGCTGGCGAAGGAGAAGGCGGAGCTGGAGAAGACCCTCGGTTCCGAGCGGCGCATGAAGACCCTGGTGCGCAAGGAGTTGACCGAGGATGCCGAGAAGTACGGTGACGAGCGGCGCTCGCCGCTGGTGGAGCGTGAGGCGGCCCAGGCGATGGACGAGACCGCGCTGATCCCGTCCGAGCCGGTAACCGTGGTGCTCTCCGAAAAGGGCTGGGTGCGTGCTGCCAAGGGCCACGACATCGACGCCGGGGGGCTCTCCTACAAGGCGGGCGACGCCTTCCGCGCCGCCGCCCATGGCAAATCCAATCAGCAGGCGACCTTCATTGACTCCACCGGTCGCAGCTTCTCGCTGCCGGCCCATTCGCTGCCCTCGGCTCGCGGCCAGGGCGAGCCGCTGACCGGTCGGGTCAATCCGCTGGCCGGTGCCGAGTTCATGACGGTGCTGATGGGTAGCTCGGACGAACTCTACCTGGTCGCATCCGATGCCGGTTACGGCTTCATCTGCAAGTACGGCGACATGATCGCCGGCACCAAGAACGGCAAGGCGCTGCTCAGCCTGCCGATGGGGGCCAAGGTGCTGCCGCCCGCGCCCATCCCCGACCCGGAGAACGCGATGCTGGCGGCGGTGACTACCGAGGGCCGGTTGCTGGTGTTCCCGGTGAGCGAGCTGCCGCAGTTGTCCAAGGGGAAGGGCAACAAGATCATCGGGGTGCCGTCCGGTCGCGTGGTGACCCGCGAGGAGTTCGTGGTCTCGGTGGCGGTGCTGCTGCCGGGCGGCAGCCTGGTGGTCCACGCCGGCAAGCGCCACATGACCCTGAAGGCCTCTGACCTGGAGCACTATCAGGGCGAGCGCGGCCGGCGGGGGAACAAGCTGCCGCGGGGGCTGCAGCGGGTGGATGCGGTGAGTGTCGAAGGGTAGGTGCGGCGTTCGCGCTTGGGGTTCGGCCGCGCCCTATGTTCAGGGCTGGAGACGAAATGGCCATTCAGGTGATTCCTATTTTGAAGGCGCTGGCGCCGGTGATCTCGACCGCGGGCAGCATGTATGCGGAATGGCAGCGGACGCGCAGCGCCGAGCCCGGCGGGCGCGGCGGCGATGAGCGGCTGGATGACCTGGACGCCCAGCTGAAGCGTCTGCATGCCGCCAGCGCGGAGAATTCCCACCTGATTGTCCAGCTCGGCGAGCAGCTGCGGGAGACCGCGTTGCAACTGGAGGCGACCCACAAGAGCCTGGAGGCGGAGCGAATCCGCCTGCGGCGGTTGGCGCTCGGGGCCGTGGTGCTCGCCGCCTTGGCGCTGGTTGTCGCGGTCGGCGCCTTGCTGGCCGGTTAGGCTCCGTCCGCGAATTGCACCGCGTGTCGCCTGTCGTTTCGCGAACGGTGTGGTTCGTTCCCCACCACATACTCCGAGGACGATTTCACGGGATTGCAGGATTTTTCAGGATGAACAGGATGGAATGAGGGTTGAACCTTTAGAGCAGAAGTTTGCCGTTCTCACCCCGCAGTAAACAGGCCTTTTTCCTGTTAATCCTGAAAAATCCTGTAAATCCTGTTGAATCAAGCTGCTTGGCTAGCGCTGCCGGCGGCGCTTGAAGTTATAGGCCAGCAGTACCCCCAATCCGAGCCAACCCACACCCCCGCCGCCGCCTCCACCGCCTTCACTGATTCCGCCGGTGACGGTGACCGACAGCTGGTAGGGCAGGTCGGTTGCCGTATCCGCTTTGGGCAGGCCGATCAGGGTGACGAAGTAGGTGCCGGCCGGCGGTGTGGTCAGCGTAACGATTTCCGTACTCGTGCTGCCGACGCTGTAGTGGGCATCGGCATCCTGGCAATTATCGAACTCCACCCAGTAGCAGTTGGTCAGTTCAGTGGCCTTACCGGGGCGAACGACCAGGTCGACATCGATATCCGCGGAGGAGCTGCCGGTGTCGAACACCGCGCTGGACACACCGGCAGGCAGCTCGACGTGGTAGACGTGGATGTTGTCCCAGTAATCTTTTCCGGCCCGGAACACACCCACCTGTTCCACCTTGCCGTTGACCGCCGTGAGCGCCCCGAACGGCAAAGAGAAATAGCGGCTGACCTGGTAGTTGTCGGCAGTCAGGGTCAGTCGCATGGGCAAGCGCCGGAAGGGATCGGTTCCTTGGGCGATCCGCAGCTTGAACGGGGTACCGGAACGGCTGCGGCCGGAAGGGATGTCCGGATAGGCACTGGTGTCGGTGAGCACCGTTACCGCGGGATCAAGGCTGGTGAGGAGCGCACTGACACCGGTGGCGTCCGCCCACACGTTATCCAGTTCGATCGAGAAAGCCACCTTTTCGGCCGGATCGAGTGCACCATTGCCGTTGCCGTCGCGGCTGTCATCGATATCGAGCGAGGCGATGACGAGCACGGGCTGTTCCGCCACGGTCATCGCCTGGTGGACATTCACCCGGCCCTCGCTGGCGAACCGCTGCCGGAAGCGGTTGTTACGGTCGACGCCGGCCATGATTCGTCCTTTCAGGGCCTGGTAGTCCAATGTCTCCCCGTGGGCGCTCTCCCGGTACGCCTTGATCAGGGCCGCCGCTCCTGCTGTGTAGGGGGTGGAAAACGAGGTCCCTTCGGCAAAGCCGTAACCCGGCTCGCCATCGATGGTCTTGGTGGTGTAGATGCTGCTGCCGGGGGCGGCGACGTCCACCGTGGTCGGACCGATCTGCGTGAACAGCGAAGGCCCCTCGGCGGGGTGGCTGGCGCCGACCGCCAGTATGTTGGGCAGGTCCAGCCCGGAGGGGGAGTCGGGGATTTCATCGTTGCTGTAGCCGTCGTTGCCGGCCGCGGCGATGAACAGAACGCCCGCGTCCCTCAGGTCCGCCACGGCCTCGAACTCCGCCTGCGAATAGGCGCCGCCGCCAAAGCTGGCGTTGACGATGTGGGCTCCGTTTGCCGCGGCGTAGTCGAGGGCTTCGGTAATGGTCGCGATGGTGAAGTCGATGCGCAACGGCATCAGCTTGACGCGCCAGGCGGGGCCGGTCACGCCCCGGCCGTTGTTCCCTATTGCACCGGCGGCACCGGCGACCATCGTCCCGTGAGAGCCGTTGGCTTCGCTCGACGGGCTCGGGTCGTTGTCATTGCCGCGGAAGTCCCAACCGTGGACGTCGTCGACGTAGCCGTTGCCGTCATCGTCAATGCCGTTCCCGGCGATTTCCCCGGGGTTGGTCCAGATGTTGTTCTTCAAGTCCGGGTGGTCGAGCAGCACACCGTTATCGACCAACGCAATAACCACATCGCCAGCGTCGGTGTGCAGGTCCCACGCGGCGGCCAGCGCCATGTCGGCACCCGCGACGCCGGTCACCGGGTCGTCACTGTCGGCGTAGTCCAGGGTCTGACCGGTATTGTGCAGACCCCATAGACGGTTCAGCCGGGGGTCGTCGGGCAGAAGCCGTGGGAAACGGGTCCAGTTGGGTTCCGCATACTCCACGTCCGCCGAGGCACGCAGTTGGGCCAAGGCTTCCGGGACTTCAAACCCTTCCTGGACCCGAAGGCGTTCTATTCGGCGGGCGTGGCGGCGAACCGAAGGACCCGAGGCAGAGTGCCAGGCTGGCGAACGGCGACCGGGCTGTGCGCCCGACTTGTACTTCACCACGATTTCGCCTGGCTGGAACAGCTCGGCGTGTCCGGCTTCGGCCTCAGGCGCGGCCCACGCGGGTGCGATTGCCAGGCACAGGCCCAACCCAAGTGCGGCCGCGATCGGCAGGGACCTCCGGTTACGTTTCACGATGGTCAGCCGTTACCGATAGGGTTGATGTCGCACGTTCGGTTCCACGAAACGAACGCCGCTCGTGTTCTGAAACTCCTCCATTGCCTGCTCGAGTCCCAGTCCCATGCGTGGTGCAATGCGGTAGAGACCGCGTTCTTGCTGGGCGGAAATAATGGTGGCGTTCCGCTCCGCAACCAGACGCTCGGCCTCGGCCGGCGAGACATCTTCCTCGAACTGTACCAACAGCTCTCCCGTGACATGGGGGGGCGTGTTATCGGCCGTCCGCGCGGCTACTTCGGACGCGCAGCCTGCGCCCAGCAGGAGCCACGGGAGGAGCACGGCAGCAATCAGTGCAGGCATAGACTTCCCTTCATGAGCAGAGACATGCATTTATAATATATTCATTGTGTGGCTGAAGCAGCGCGGGTTCACGATTATCGAGAGCAGGACGCGCAAGGGGGGGATGCTGAAGACGGGCAGACTGATCATCACGGTAGCGGCGAGCGCAGCATTGGCCGGTTCGATCTGGCTGTACAGCGACTGTTCCAACCGGTATCGGGGATGCGCAACCTGGTGCGAACTACGTCACTTCGATGCAGCCGTTGCCCAAACCGCGTGCAAGGTGGGCTGTGCGAGTGAATGGGGGGGCTGTTCCGCCGCAAGAGGCACGGAGCGGGTCCACACCCTTCTGCAAAGTTCCGGGGGAGAGTGAGAGCGAAATTCAGCTCCCCAGGCTGATTGGTCCGTTGCCGCCCTGCGCCTGCTTTTCCCGCAACTGCCGAATCCGTTCCAGCACTCGTTCGGCACGCTCAAGATTTTCGGCGGCCGGTCGATGGTGGGGATTCAATTCCAGCGTGGCGCGCCATGCCTTGGCCGCAGCGTCGAATTCGCCACGGCTGTAGAGGCCGACGCCCTCTTCGAACAGGCGATTGGCTTCGCTGTCGATCTGGGATTCGAGTTGCCGCCGCTCTGCGAGCAGGCCCGTGTCATTGGGGGCCATCTCCTCCAGCGAGCGCAGGATGGTGCGGGCACTGGTCAGCCGGCCTGCTTCCACCGCCCTGCGGTACTCTTCCGATAACTGTTCGTAACGGCGTTTGGCCGCGGCCTCCCGGGCCTTTGCCGCGCGCAGGTGCTTGTCGCGTACAGCCTGCTGCTGGCGCTTCTGCTCCGCATGCCAGGCCTTGAGCTGTTGGCTGGCCTTGATGATGAAGTCCTCATCCGACAGCTCCGCCGCCAACGGCAGTGTACGATCGGCCAGTCCGTGCTCGCCGGCCTCCAGGGCCGCTGCCCCCATCTTGCCGAGACGGGAGGCCACCTCCCTCACCGCAACCTGCTGCGCCTCATAGCGGGAGAGCGTATCGCTGTCGCGAGGCGATATGCGGGCGATCCTTGCATAGACCGGCAGACTCGCCTTCAGCCACTGGGCGCGGCTAATCAATAGTTCGAGCTGCTGTTCGGCCACTTTGGCCGATTGCTGGCGATGCAACGCCGCCAGTCCATCCTTCAGAACGGTACTGCCCGGCATTCGTTTGATGGCCGCGTCGTAGGCATCGAGAGCCGCCGCCCAGTCGCCCTTGGCCACGTCCTTCTGCGCCTGGGCGACGACATCCTTCTCGTAGGTACTGGCCAGGGCCTCGATCTGACGTCGGCGCTCTGCCATGCGCTGGTAATCGGGACTCTTCGGGTCGACACGTGCGAGGGTATCCAGTGCACGACCGTACTCTCGATCGCCGACCCAGGCGTCCAGCTCCTGGTCCAGGTCCGGGCCGGGCGAGACGGCCATCACCACACAGCCGTTGAGCAATACCGCACCCAGCAGTGTGCCGAAAAGGGGTAGTGTCCTCATGCGGCTTCCGATTCGAGGCTTTCGATGATACGTCGGTTCTCGGCCAGCATCTCTTCGCGAAACGGGTCGTTGACCTCAGTGACACGGTAGGTGGCGACCGGCACGCGTTTGCCGCGCAGCCGGATGGTCCCATGTTGCGCCGTACGGATGCGCTCGGCAAGGGTGGGTAGCGCACACATTTCGGCGGTGACGACCACCTGTCCGGGGTCGCCGGCGTGGGAGAGGCGGGAAGCCAGATTGACGGCATCGCCAACCACGGTGTAATCCATGCGTTCCGCGGATCCCATATTGCCGGCCAGCATCGAACCGCTGTTTACCCCGATTCGGAAGCGTACCGGGGGACGGCCGCCGGCCGTCCGCCGCACGTTCATCGCCTCCACCAGCCGCATGATCATCCAGGCGCAGGCGGTGGCACGGAAGGCGTGGTCGCCGTAGTGCTCGGGTACCCCGAACACGATCATCGCACAGTCACCCATGTACTTGTCGATGTGGCCGCCGCAGAACTGAACGGCACGGGCGATCTGAGTGAAGTACTCGTTCAGCAGGCGGCTGACCTCTTCCGGGGTCATCTCTTCGGACATGCTCGTAAAGCCCACGATATCCGCAAACAGCACACTGGCATCCACATGGCGGCCTCCGAGCTGGACCCGTTCCATGTCCGCCAGGTCCGAAAGCACCTGGCGGGCCACCTGCGGCGAGACGTAGCGCGAGAAGACCCTTTCGACCTGCTCCTTGCGCAGGAGGCCTTCGCTCATGCTGTTCATCGCCTCCATCAGAATGCCGAGTTCGTCATTGCGGCGGTCCGTAAAACGGAAGTCATACTTGCCTTCCGAAATGGCTCGGCTGGCATCCATCAGCCGATGGATGGGGCGGGTCAGACGGCCCCCGAGATAGAAGGAGGCGGCGATGCCGATGAAGACCATCAGCGCGGTGGTGACGCTTACCGCCACGATGGTTTCGTCCTTCGCCTGCTCCAGCACCGAACGGTCGAAGGTCAGCAGGGCGTATCCCGCGGTGACGTCCCGGAAGCGGATCGGAGCGACAAACGAAACGAGCGAGTGGTCGTCAGCTGCCTCACCATCGAGCCATTCGAGGGTCTTCCCGCGAACGCCATTTTTTGCGACATCGATCCTGAGCAGAAGTTCGGTCGGCGGGACCGAGCCGGACCCCACGATAGGGTCTCCTTCGTCGGAGTAGATCGCGGCACCGATAACGGCGCGTTCTTCGATGAGGTTGTTGACCACCAACTGCAGGGTGAGCGAATCGTTGGCGAGCAGGGGTTCTTCGGCGGCTTCGGCCGCCTGCTGGGCGAGGGTGGTGCCGAAACGCTGAATTTGCTGTTCCAGAAGCCGGGTCTGGTTGCTGCCGACCAACAGCCCGAGACTGACCATGCCGCCGGTGATCAGCAGCGTGAACACCAGCGCGAGTTTGGAGGCGATGGGGATCCGATCCGGCAGCCGCCGGCGCATAGCATCACCCCACGACCTGAAAGCCGCGGTTGCTTTGGCTGGGCCATTGACGAAGTGGGCGCGGAGCGCCTGATGCCAGTGCATGATGCCCCGGGGTCTTTGGTCTACCGGAAGGGCGTAGGACCGCCGGGCCCGATGGTATCACGGCACGCACAAAAGTTGTGCGAACCGTCGCTACTCTTGTCGGGAATCGTCCGGGAATCCCGCACACTCACGGAAGATGCGCGCGCGGCAGGAGCGACAGATCTCGTGATCCAGGGCCCCGGTAATCGTGGTCAGCGCCTGGGTCTTGGAATCGAAAATATTTTCGTCACCGATCGTTTTGATGAACCCGCCCTTGGTCAGCATGCTGCAGACGGTATCCTTCACCTCATACAGGTACAGCTTTCCACCGGCGTTGGCCCGCTCTTTCGCCTCCTGCTCGAGCAGTTCGCCGCCGGCCAAATCGATGAAATTGACCCCCTTGGTGACGATCAACAGGTGTTTTTGGGCCGGGTTCACGCGCTGGAGCATCTGCTGCACGTAATCCACCGCACCGAAGAACAGCGAGCCGTCGATACGGATGATCTTGACCTGTGGGCATTCCGGTAGGCCGCTGTCGGTCGTGAATGCCCGTTTTGCATCTTTCGGGTTCGGGACCCGCGACAGTACCCGCGGTCGGGAAGTGCGGCTGAGATAGATGCCCAGTGACAGCATGACGCCCAGCAGGATCGCGAACTCCAGATCCAGGAACAGGGTGGCGAAGAAGGTTGTCGCCAGCACACCGGTCTCCGAACGGCTGGCCTTGATGATTTTGCCGATATGGTGGAAATCGATAAGGCCCCAGGCGACCAGGAACAGAATGCCGGCCATCGCCGCATTGGGCAGGTAGGAGGCGTAGGGGGCAACCGCCAGCATGAGCCCCATCAGCAGGACACCGGCGAAAGCCGCCGCCAGGGGCGTGCGGGCACCCGCTTCGTAGTTGACGCCGCTACGGTTGAAGGAGCCGGTGGCAACGTAGGAGGAGAAGAAACTGCCGACCACGTTCGACAGGCCCTGGCCGATGAACTCCTGGTTCCCATCCAGTCGCTGGCCGGAACGGGCGGCCAACGAGCGGGCAATGGAGACCGCCTCGGTCAGCGCCAGCAAGGTGGCGGCAACCGCGACCGGCGCCAGTTGCTTGATGGTTTCCAGGCTCAGGTCCGGTGCCGACAGCGGCGGCAACGAGGCCGGCAGCGCGCCGACCGTGGAGATCCCGGTGACGTTCTGCCCGAACCGGCTGTTGAGCCAGGTGGCGAGTACGCTGCCAACCAGCAGCGCGGCGATCATGTAAGGGACCTTCGGCAGAAAACGTTTGACCAGAACGCCGGAGAGCAGGGTGGCGGCGGCCACCCCAGTGACATAGGGGTTGATGACGTCGAGGCTATTGAATAGCTCGACGAAGATCTCGTGGAAGTGCAGGCCACGCGGCATTTCGATGCCGAAAAAGTTTTTGATCTGCTTGGCGGCGATAAGTATGGCCGCTCCGGCTGTGAAGCCGATCACCACCGAGTGCGAGATGAAGTTGACCAGGGTGCCCATCCGCAGCACGCCCATGAGGGCCTGGACGATACCGACCATGAAGGTCAGGGTGAGCGCCAGTTTCACGTACTCCGGCGAGGCCGGTTCGGCCATGGTGCTGAGCGATGCAAACAGGACGATTGAGGCGGCCGTGGTCGGCCCGGAAACCAAGTGCCAGGAGGAGCCGAAGAGGGCGGCGATAATGGCCGGGACCATGGCGGCGTAGAGCCCGTACTCCGGCGGCATGCCGGCGATGGTGGCGAAGGCCACGCCCTGCGGCAGAACGATGATCGCCCCGGTGAGGCCGGCCATCGCGTCGGCCCGGATCGAGCCTTTGTTGACCATCGGAAGCCAGCGCAGGAACGGTAAAAACCGGTACCAGGCCAGATTGCACTGTTTCTGTGCGTTGAGCGTGATCGGCTGCATCGAGGAGTAGCGCGAAGCTGGGGTGAGGCGCGCATTCTATCCGATAAGCTGCGCCGGCTTCAATTTATTAAAATATAACCCATTGCTTATGGTCTCGCCGCCAGCCCCTTGGCCAAGCGGGCGCAGTTGGACCGTCAGCCGGCGCTGCTGAAATCGAAATTCATCTCCGTCGATGGTGGCTGCAGGAAGTGGCCCTGGATGTAATCGACTCCACTGGTCCAGAGGGCGGCCAGGGTCTGGGCATCTTCCACAAACTCCGCAATCACCAGCTTGCCGCCGTCTTTCGCAGTGGCCGAAATTGCCTGTAGCGTCTGTTTGGCGGTGGCGTCGCGGTTCATTGCGGCGACGATACTACCGTCCAGTTTCACGAAATCGGCATCACAGTGCTTGAGTACATTACTGAAATTGGGTGCGAGACCAACGTGATCGAGCGCCATCCGGACGTGGAGCTGTTTGAGTCCGGTCAGCAGGTTGGTCACCGCCTTGATCTGATGCGCCGCCACCGCCTCGCTCACCTCGACGGTCAGCGTGTTCGCTTCCAGCTTCGCCGCCTTCAGCAGGTCACGGAGCCAGGGCAGCAGACGGGCATCGTGAAGCGCACCACCCGAGAGCTTGACGAAGAAATTGGTCTTGTGTCCGGCACGGCGCCGCTCGGCCAGGGCCTTCACGGAATTGGCGAGCACCCAGCGATCCACCGCAACCATGAGGCCGCTCTGCTCGGCAGCGGGGATGAATTCTCTCGGATGGATCTCCGAGCCGTCCTCGGCCAGCATCCGCAGGAGAACTTCGTAGTTTTCGTGGGAGTCCCCGCGCAGACTGACCACCGGCTGGAACAGGAGGCGGAAACTGTTGCTGCGCAACGCGTTTTTGAGGCGTTTTTCCCAGGCGGCGATCCGCTCGCGATCCGCCATCTCCTCTTCGCCCGGGTTGTACAGATAGACCTGGCCGAGACCCTGCTCGGAGGCGTGGTTGTAGGCCTTCTCCGAACGGGTAATCACCTCCTGGGGATTACGAATCGCGTCGCTGTACAACGAGATGCCGATGCTGCAGGTGATATTGACCGACTTGCCGCCCGCTTCGGCGATGTGCGCGGCGACGGCGTCGCGCATCTTGTTGCCGATCGCCTCTGCCTTTTTCGGGCCGATATCGTGCAGCACGATGGTGAAGATGTTGGATTCGAAACGTGCAACGAAGTCCTTTTCGGTGGTCAGCTGATTGTTCAGGACACTGGCCACCTCGGTGAGGATCATGTCGCTGGCGGCAATCCCGATATTTTGACGGAGCTCGCGGAAGTTATCCGGGCGCACGTACAGCACCGCCCCGTGCCGCTTTTCCTTGCCCACTACGCCGCGCAGTTGCTCGAGGAAATACTGGCGGTTGTAGACGCCGGTCAGCAGGTCCTGCTTGGACAGGTCGTCCAGCTTCTTTTCCAGTTCCTTCGACAGGCTCTGGTCGCGGATGACGATTTGGGTACAGGACTCGCCCTCGTAACTGGCGGTGGAAAACTCCATGGTGACTTCGAAGGGCGTCTTGTCGGACTTGCGTCCGTGAATCTGGATGCTGTCCGCGTCTGCGCCGCCCTTGACGTGGGTTCGCAGGAAGGTCTTGAACTTCCCCTGATCTTCCGGCACCACCAGGTCCATGATCGGCAGCCCCTCCAGCTCGATGGCATCGGAGTAGCCGAACATGCCGAGGTAGGACTGGTTCGCGTAGATGTGCATGCCTTCATGGACGTAGGCGATGGCGTCGCGGGAGCTGTCGACCAGTGACTGGGCCCGCGCATTGGCCTCTTGCAACAGCCGTTCACATTGAAGCTGCCGACGCCGCTTGCGCAGATCTTCCACCTCCCGCAGCACCGTGTGTTCCAGGCGTGAGGGATTGGCGATGTGGACCGCGTCGCGGGCGCCGGACTTCAGGATCTCGACGATTTCGGCATTGGTCGAATCGTCTGCGATGAGCAGCAGCGGCAGGTCGATTCGGGCATTGGCAATGATGCCGAGGGCCTCTGTGGCCGTGAGGAAGGGCACCCGCGGTTTGCTCAGCAGCATGTCCCAGGGATGCTCGCCCAGGGCTCCGCGCAGGTCCTCGTCATCTTCAATCCGCGTGGCATGCACCGCATGGCCGCCGTTGCGCAACATGTTGGCAATGGCTTCGGCATCGTTGGAGGAGTCGTCGACGACCAGAATGCGGATGATTTCTTCGCCCTTCATCAGAACTCTAACAGTGGATTCAAAGCCGCCTACTTTTACCGGAAAGTTGCCGCGATTTCCATTACTTACTGCACAGGAAGCTTATATGGGGCGCCGTGGCGTTCGCGTACGAGGCGAGGCACGAGGTAGCCGGGCAGCACTTCCCGCAAGCGGCCGATCAGGGCCGTGGCGCTGGTCTCGTCGACCTCGAAGTGGGCCGCGCCGGCAACGCGATCCAGTAAATGAAGATAGTAGGGAACCACTCCGCAGTCGATTAGCTGTTCACTCAGGGCGGTGAGCGTGTCGAGCGAATCGTTGACCCCGCGAAGCAGCACGGCCTGATTGAACAGCCAGATGCCGGCCCCGCGCAGCTCCTCGAGGGCGCGGCGTGCCGCCGGCTGCAGCTCGGCGGGGTGGTTGACATGGACCACCATCACCGGCGACAGGCGCGAGGCGGTCAGCCAGGCGAGCAATGGGTCCCCGACCCGTTCAGGGACGACCGTCGGCATCCGGCTGTGGATTCGCAGCCGCCGGAGATGTCCAATCGTATCGAGGCGGCCGGACAATTCGGCCAGAATCGGGTCATCCACCGTCAACGGGTCACCGCCGCTCAGGATGACTTCACGGATGCTGGTGTCTGCGGCGATATAGCGTAGCGCCGGCTCCCAGTCGCCACTGCGCGGATTCTCCGTCGTGTAGGGGAAGTGCCGACGGAAGCAGTAGCGGCAATGGACGGCGCAGGCGCCGGTGACCGTCAGCAGCACTCGGCCCCGGTACTTGTGCAGGACGCCCGGCAGCACGGCCGCGGCGCGGTCCCCGACCGGATCGACCTCGAAGCCGGGGACGGTCTGCAATTCCGCTTCGCTGGGCAGCACCTGCCGAAGCAGCGGGTCGTGCGGGTTCCCCTCGGCTATCGCGGACAGGTAATCCGGCGGGACCCGTAACGGGAACTGTGCCGCGGCCGATCGGGTCGGCTCCAACAGGGTTGCCGGCAGATTCAGCGTTTCGATCAGGTCCGCCGGATCGCGAACGGCGGTTGCCAGGGCATTTTTCCAGTCTGCGGTTCGGGTTATCATTGCGCCTTTGCCCGGCGGGCTTGGGTCGCCCGTCTCGTTCCGTGCGCAGGGGACCGGCATGGCCACTCACGACGGACGCGGGATTATGGCAAAAATTCTGACGCGACGCTTTCGACCGCGTTTGTGTAATTGACGAGGAACAGTATGGCTAGCTACAGCACCAACGAATTCAAGCGCGGACTCAAGGTGATGTTGGACGGTGATCCGGCCGCCATCGTGGAAAACGAGTTCGTGAAACCGGGCAAGGGCCAAGCCTTCAACCGGGTGAAGATCCGTAACCTGAAGACCGGCCGGGTCATCGAGCGCACCTTCAAATCGGGCGACTCCATTGAGGCCGCCGACGTGGTCGATACCGAGATGCAGTACCTGTACAACGACGGCGAGCAGTGGCACTTCATGCACCCGGAGAGCTTCGAGCAGGTCGGTGCCGACGAGTCGGCCGTGCGCGACAGCAAGCAGTGGCTGAAAGAGCAGGACATGTGCACCGTCACGCTCTGGAACGGCGCCCCGATCGCCGTGCTGCCGCCGAATCACGTGACCCTGACCGTCACCGAGACCGATCCGGGTATCCGCGGCGATACCGCCACCGGCGGCACCAAGCCGGCGATCCTGGAGACAGGCGCGGTGGTGCAGGTCCCCCTATTCATCGAGATTGGCGACGTGCTGAAGGTGGACACCCGCAACGGCGAGTACATCTCCCGCGCCAAGGAGTAATCCTTTGGCCGGTGACGATTGGCGGCCGACGGCCGCCTTCGCCCAGCTGCGTGAGCGCGCCCGTATCCTGGCCGGGATACGGGCGTTTTTCGTGGCGCGTGGTCTGCTGGAGGTGGAAACGCCCTATCTCTCGGCGGCCGGCACCACCGATCCACAGATCGAGAGTTTTGCCACCGAATATACCGGTCCCGGTGCCGCCCGCGGATGCCGGCTGTTCCTGCACACCTCGCCCGAATTCCCAATGAAGCGGCTGGTCGCGGCCGGTAGCGGGCCGATTTTCCAGCTCGCGCGGGTATTCCGCAACGGCGAGGCGGGGCGGCGCCACAACCCGGAGTTCACCCTTCTGGAGTGGTATCGGCCGGGATTCGACCTGGACGCCCTGATGGAGGAGGTGGCCGCGCTGGTGCAGGCCATGCTCGGGGAGCGGCCGGTTCGAAAAGTCAGTTATCAGGAGGCCTTTGTCCAGAGCCTCGGCATCGAACCGCATCGGGCGACCGCCGCCGAGCTGCGTAGCGCTGCCGCGGCCGCCGGTCTGGGCGAGGTGCCCGGCCTGGAGGGTCGCGACGATTGGCTCAGCCTGCTGCTGACCCATGTGATCGAGCCCGGTTTCCCCGCCGACACGCTTACCTTCCTCTACGACTACCCGGCGTCTCAGGCCGCATTGGCTCGAGTGCGCCTCGGCGACCCGCCGCTGGCGGAGCGGTTCGAACTCTATGTCGGTAGCGTGGAGCTCGCCAACGGCTTCCATGAACTGGCTGACGCCGCTGAACAGGAGCGGCGGTTTGCGGCGGAGCGGGAGGCCCGCCGGCGTGACGGTCAGGTGGATGTTTCGACCGATGAGCGCCTGTTGGCTGCGCTGGCTGCCGGCCTGCCGGACTGCTGTGGCGTCGCTCTCGGCATTGACCGCTTGGTGATGCTGGCGCTTGGCGTCGATTCCATCGACCAGGTGCTGGCGTTTCCGTTCGAGCGGGCGTAGCTGCATCGATGGGCACGTCGCTTCGCTCCTTTGCCCATCCTACCTGGCTGTCGAAGCATGCTCTACCCGATCCTGTGCTCCGTCAGACGTCTTCGGGGTGGTTGAGCGGCCCGCCTTCATCCCGCTGCTTGCGCTTCCATGCCTCGAGACATTCAACACCGCAGAAGTGATAGAGGTAGTCGCCGCCCTCGGCGGTGTGCGCCGTCGAGGCGGGGATCTCCTTCAGGCAGACGTCACAGGAGAGGTGTTCGGGCTCTTCCGGTTTGTGGCGTTTCCAGTTGGAGGGCTCCACGGGGGGCTCCGTTTTGGAAAGGGGTTATTGGAAGTCTATGCCATCAGTCGCCGTCTTTTGGCTTGTGGGAGCGGTACGAGGCGCGAGGGGCGAGGTTGGGGCATGCTGCGCGTCCCAGGTCAGTAGGGTGGATAAGCGTCAGCGCATCCACCGAAGAGTCGTGGATGGCGGATGCGCTACGCTTATCCACCCTACGCCCCCAAACCTAATGGCCGTCGCGCAACGACTCCAACCCTCGTTCCTCGTTCCTCGCTACTCGCCCCTCGCCCCTCGTCCCTGTGTCACCCAGATGCTGGCCCATGCAGACGCCGGCGCCGTGGACGATCGCCTCCTGCCAGCGCACCGCGTCGGGGCCGAACAGGACGATCACGGTGGAGCCCATGTTGAAGCGGCCGATTTCGTCGCCCTTGCGGAACGTCGGGCCCTCTTCATACAGCCAGCGACGTACAATGCGGCCGGCCGGCGGGGTCACCTCGCCCGCCCATACGGTTTCGATGCTGGCCACGCCGACCGCGCCGACCGACACCACCGCCATCGGCCCCACAGCGGTGTCGAACAGGGCGGTGACCCGCTCGTTTCGGGCGAACAGGCGGGGAATGGTGCGGGCGGTGGCGGGGTTGACGCTGAATAGCCGGCCCGGTACGTGGACCATCTCGGTCAGGCGTCCATCAAACGGCATGTGAATGCGGTGGTAGTTGCTCGGTGCCAGATAGATGGTGGCGAAGCTGCCGTTCCGGAATGGGGCTGCCCGCTCCTCCGACCCGCCCAGCAGTTCGGTGACGGTGTAATCGTGGCCTTTGGCCTGCAAGATGGCGCCGTCCTCGATGTCTCCCGCCTGACTGACGGTGCCGTCGACCGGGCTCGCGACGGTTCTGTCTCCGGCTACGAGCGGACGCGTTTCCGGGTGCAGGGCACGGGTAAAGAAGGCGTTGAAGTGCTCGTACGCATGCGGGTTCGACTCCACGGCTTCGCTCAGATCGACCTTGTAGATGCGCACGAAGGTGTCGATGAACAGGTCCTTGAACGGACGGAAGCGGATCCGGGTCAGGGCGTGCATCAGGCGTGAAAACAGATGGCCCGGAAGCAGGTACTGGGGCCAGGCCTTTAGATAATCGGACAGCATGCTCAGCCTTTCGGGTAGTCTCCGTAGTGGCGGCGTACGCTGCGGTAGAGCGCCGCGACCTCTTCGGGGGTGTGGGGGGGTGAAATCCGGCCGTACAGGCGTCCTTGCGGGTCGATCAGGTACAGGGTGGCGCTGTGGTTCACGATGTAGCTGTCGCTCCCGGTATCGCCCTCGAACATGTACACCGCCCCCGCCAGCCCCACCAGCCGGTCGATCTCCTCCTTGTCGCCGGTGGCGCCAAGGAAATCCGGGTGGAAGAAGCTGACGTAGCGTTTCAGGTGCTCCGGGGTGTCGCGCTTGGGGTCCACGGAGACGAACACGAAGCGCGTATCGCCGGTCAGGCTCTGTGTTTGCGCCAGGTCGCGCCGTACCCCCTGGAGGGTGAGCAGCGTGGTCGGGCAGATGTCCGGGCAGTGGGTATAGCCGAAAAACAGGAAGGTCCAGCCACCTGCCAGGCGTTGGCTGTCCAGGGCGGCACCATCACTCGCCGTCAGGTGTATGGCCCCCAGCGGCTTGGGCTTCGGCATCAGCACGTTGGCCAGCTCCGGTGGCGGCGGCGCTTGGCGCGCACTCAGCAGCAGCGCGGCGGCGAGGGTGGCCGCCAGGGCGAACACAACGGCTACGGCAATCTTGATCGTTTTTGAAGGCATTGCGTGATTATCCCATATCGTGGCGTTTGGAACAGCGGCTCAGAGTGGATGGGGGGGATGACCCGACACGGGCCACATCCTTGCCCACGGTGGGAGCGGCAACATTGACCGGATCGGCTTCTTACCTTTAAGTTAATGCGCATCTTTGCGGGGGAGTATAGATGTCCGTAACCTTCATGATTCCCAAGAAAAAACGTCCGATCTGGCACCCCACCCTGGAGGCCGTCGAGGCGAGCCCGGCGGCGCTGGTCGATGTCCCGTTGCTGGGTTGGATCAGCGCAGGCTGCCCGGTAGCCGTCAATGAAGACACCGAAATGGTCAGCGTGCCGCAGGACATGGTGCGCAAGAACACCTATGCGCTGCGGGTGCGCGGCCACTCCATGGTCGACGACAACATCCAGGACGGCGACATCGTCATCATCGAAAAACGCGAATCCGCCGCCAATGGCGAGTCGGTGGTCGCCATGATCAACGGCGAGACCGTCACCCTGAAAAGATTCTTCGTGGAGCGCGGCGGCATCCGCCTGCAACCGGCCAATCCCGAACTGGAACCCATCTATCTGCGCAACGACGAGGTGCAGATTCTGGGGATCGTCACCGGGGTCTTGAGGCGGTAAACGGTAGGTGGCATATGGCATATGGCATTTGGGGTTCCCCCCATATTCCACCTACCACCTACCACATACCTTCAGCCTCCCTCCACCGGCACGTCCTCCCGATTCCCCCAGTCCGACCATGACCCCGGATACCCCTTGGCGTTCCGCCCGATCCACTTCAGCCAAAACCAGGTGTGGGCGGAGCGGTGGTGGGTCTGGCAGTAGGCGACCACCGTCTGCTCCGGACGGATGCCGAGTGCGGCCAGCCGCTGCCGAAGCCAATCGGCGTCGCGCAGGCGGAGGTTGCGTCCCTGGTCCATGGCTTCGGTCCACTCCATATTGACCGCTCCCGGGATGTGGCCGCCGCGGGCGGCGTAACGTCGGGAGCCATCGTATTCGGACGGGCTGCGGGCATCGAGCAGGGCTACGTTCGGGTCGTTCAGATGCTCCAGGATGAATGCGCGCGAGGCGACGACGGCCGAATCATCGGCCAGCTTTGCCCGGTAATCGGAGGCTGTCGATTCGGCGATCGCCGTGGTGAGCGGGCGGCGCTCGCCGGCCCATGCATGCAGGCCGCCATTCAGCAGCGAGTAACGGCGATGGCCGAGCGCCTCGAGTGTCCAGAGCAGACGCGCCGCCTTGCCGCCCCCTTCATCGTCGTAGGCGACCACGTGTCGTTCGGGAGTCAGTCCGATGGCCGATAACGCGGCGCCCAGCCGGATTTCGTCGGGCAGTAAACCTCCCGCCTGCCCGGTGGCCGCCACAATCGCGCCATAGTCGAGATGTCGGGCGCCCGGCAGATGGGCCTGCTCATAGGTGGCGGCACGCCCGACGTCCACCAACAGCAGCTGTTCATCCCCCAGCCGCGGATGCAGCTCCTCGGGCTCGACCAGCAGGGGAAAGGGGGTTTCCGACATGGTGACTCCGGAATTGGTTTTCGAATAGCATAGATTGAGGAGGGGATCGCCGATTTCAATCCGGCGCTGCTTCGCATTTTACCGACGCATTTGCAGCTATGTTTTATCCGGTGACGTCGACCAGCTCATGGGGCCGGGGTTGGCGCTTCAACAACAACGAGATAGAGGACCAGTTTCCATGAAACAGTGGATTGCACTTTTGCTGGCAGGTTCCCTGGTGGCCGGCTGCGCCAGCACGGGGCCGAATGGCCAACAGACCGCCAACCGTGCCGGTACCGGCGCCGTGATCGGTGCGATCAGCGGCGCCGTGATCGGCCACCAGGTCGACAAGGATCGGGGGGCCATCGCCGGTGCCGTGATCGGCGGCGCGACCGGTGCCGTAGTCGGCAACTACATGGATGAGCAGGAGCGCGCCTTCAACGAGGCATTGGCCGAAGAGCAGCGTCAGAACGAGATCGAGGTGGAGCGGGTGCGGGACGACCTGCTGAAACTGACCCTGGACAGCGAGGTGAGCTTCGACTTCGACAGGGCAGAGATCAAACCGGCATTTCGCCCTTCCCTCGACAAGCTCGGGCGCGTGTTGCGCCGCTACGACCGGACGGAAGTGCTGGTGGTCGGCCATACCGACGCCACCGGGCCTGATGAGTATAACCAGCGACTTTCGGAGCGGCGTGCGATGGCCGTAGCCGATTACCTGTCCAGCAACACCGGCGTGGACCGTTTCCGCCTGCGTACCGAGGGCCGCGGCGAACGGGAACCGCGCGCGGACAACAGTACCGAGGCCGGGCGTCAGCTGAACCGCCGCGTGGAGGTCTATGTGCGGCCGGAGGAGAGCGTAGGCAGGCGTTGATAAGAAAGGAATGTGGTAGGTGGCAGGTGGAATATGGGGCTAAATACCCCGTCAGCCCCCGTAGGATGTGGTGAAGAACGCTCGCGGGCGGTGCGTTCGTCAAGCTCACCACACCGGGAGCTTGAACGGGATCTTTCCCCATATTCCCCTACCGAATGCCACATACCTACCTAATCAGGTGATGACAAATGTGGTAGGTGGCAGGTGGAATATGGGGCCAAATACCCCGTCAGCCCCCGTAGGATGTGGTGAGGAACGAACCGCATCGGCTCGCGGGCGGTGCGGTTCGTCGAGCTCACCAAACCTACGGGAGCTTGAACGGGATCTTTTCCCACATTCCACCTACCGCGTGCCATGTACCTCTCAGCATCGGCTCGCGGGCGGTGCGGTTCGTCAAGCTCACCACACCCTACGGGAGCTTGATCGGGTTCTTTCCCCACATTCCACCTACCGAATGCCACATACCTAATCAGGTGATGACAGTCGGCGCGCTGCGGCCCGTGCGCGGCTGCAGTTCGGCCAGTTCATCGGCCAGGGCGATCAGGTCGGCCAGTGCCTGTTGCGGGTCCTGGTCGTGACGGTTCGGGTCCGCTTCGAAGCGCTCGACATAGATTCGCAGCGTGGCGCCGACGGTGCCGGTGCCCGACAGGCGATAGACGATGCGTGAGCCGTCTTCGAAGCCGAGCCGCAGGCCCTGGCCCGTGCTGGTGCTGCCGTCGATCGGATCCGTATAGGCGAAGTCGTCGGCCAGGACAACGGTCTTTCCGCTCAGGTTCTGACCGGGGAGTCCGGCCAGGCGGGTGCGCAGGTCGGAAAACAGCTGCTTGGCCACCGCCCCGTCCAGCGCTTCGTAGTCATGGCGGGTATAAAAGTTGCGACCGTACTCCGCCCAGTGGCTGCGCACCACCTGTTCCACTGACTCGCGCCGCGCTGCCAGGATGTTGAGCCAGTAGAGTACCGCCCATAGCCCATCCTTCTCGCGCACGTGGTCGGAGCTGCTGCCGAAACTCTCTTCGCCGCAGAAGGTGATGCGGCCGGCATCCAGCAGGTTACCGAAGAACTTCCACCCGGTCGGGGTTTCGTAGCTGCCGATCCCGAGCTTCTCTGCCACCCGATCCACGGCGGCGCTGGTCGGCATGGAGCGGGCGACGCCCGTGACCCGTCCACGGTAGCCGGGGACATGGTCGGCGTTGGCGGCGATCACCGCCAACGAGTCGGATGGCGTGACGAAAAAGCGCTGCCCCAGGACCATGTTGCGGTCACCGTCGCCATCCGAGGCGGCACCGAAGTCGGGGGCATCTTCCGAGAACATGCGCTCGACCAAATCCTTGGCATAGGTCAGGTTCGGGTCAGGGTGGCCGCCGCCGAAGTCCTCCTTCGGCTCGCCGTTGATCACGGTGCCAGCCGGGGCCCCCAGCCGGAATTCCAGCAACTCCCGGGCATAGGGGCCGGTGATGGCGTGCATGGCGTCGAAGCACATGCGAAAGCCGGTGTTGAACAGGCCGCGGATGGCCTCGAAGTCGAACAGCTGCTCCATCAGTTCGGCATAGTCCGCGACCGGGTCGATGATCCGCACGGTGGTGTCGCCGAGCCGGTGTTCGCCGGGACCGTCGATGGGCAGATCGGGGCTATCCATGGTGAAGTAGCGGTCGATTTCGCGCGTGCGTGCGTAGATGGCTTCCGTCACCCCCTCCGGGGCCGGGCCGCCGTTGGCTACATTGAACTTGATGCCGAAATCCCCATCCGGTCCGCCGGGATTGTGGCTGGCCGAGAGCACCAGGCCGCCATTCGCGCGGTACTTGCGGATGACGGCGGAGGCGGCCGGGGTGGACAAGAGACCCGCGCGGCCTACCAGCACCTTCGCCACGCCGTTGGCCGCTGCCATGCGCAGGATGGTCTGGGTCGCCTCGCGGTTGTAGTAGCGTCCGTCACCGCCCAACACCAATGTGCCGCCCTTGAGTTCCGGCTGGGTATCGAACACCGCTTGGACGAAATTCTCCAGGTAGTTATCGCCACGGAAGACCGCAACCTTCTTGCGCAGACCCGAGGTGCCGGGCCGCTGGTCGTCAAAGGGCCGGGTGGTGACGGTGATGATGCTCATTGGGATCCCCTGTTGTTTTTGGCGTCAAGGGTAAAGGGTAAAGGGGAAACGGAAAAGAGAAAGGTGCGGGGACTTTCGTTTGCGTTAGGCGTTACGCGTTAGGGTACCCTCACGCTTCACGGCCCCCTTGAAACCTCCACCAGTTGCCCCCACTTACCAGCGTGTTTTTCACTAACGTTTTTTTTCGGGGAGCCGGCTCTGGCCGGCAGCCGCAGTACACGGAGAGGTTGTGACATGACCGTTGATGCCCACAAGGAGACGCTCGGCTTCGAGACCGAGACCAAGCAGCTCCTGCACCTGATGATTCACTCGCTCTATTCCAATAAGGAGATCTTCCTGCGGGAGTTGATCTCCAACGCCTCCGACGCCTGCGACAAGCTGCGTTTCGAGGCGCTTGGCGACGATGCCCTGTATGAGGGGGACAACGACCTCAAGATCCACGTCGCCTTCGACAAGGCCGCGCGCACCGTCACCATCACCGACAACGGCGTCGGTATGAACCGCCAGGAGGTGGTCGAGAACCTCGGTACCATCGCCCGCTCCGGTACCCGCGCCTTCATGTCCAACCTGACCGGCGACCAGGCCAAGGATGCCCACCTCATCGGCCAGTTCGGTGTGGGCTTCTATTCCGCCTTCATCGTCGCCGACCGGGTCACCGTCTCTACCCGCCGCGCCGGCCTCACCGCCGAGCACGGCGTGCGCTGGGAGTCGGCCGGGGAGGGCGACTACACCATCGAAACGGTGGAAAAGGCCGACCGCGGCACCACCGTGACCCTGCACCTGCGCGAGGGTGAGGACGAGTTCCTCGACGGCTGGCGCCTGCGCTCCATCATCCGCAAGTACTCCGACCATATCACCCTGCCGATCCAAATGGAGCAGGAGGCCTATGGCGAAGAGGAGGAGAAGCAGGAGCCGGAACTGGAGACCGTCAACCAGGCCTCCGCCCTGTGGGCCCGCTCGAAATCCGAGATCAAGGACGAGGAGTACACCGAGTTCTACAAGCACGTCGCCCACGACTTCGAAGACCCGCTCACCTGGGTGCACAACAAGGTGGAGGGCAAGCTGGAGTACACCTCGCTGCTCTACATCCCCAAACGTGCCCCCTTCGACCTGTGGGACCGGGAGCGTCGCCGCGGCGTCAAGCTGTACGTCAAACGCGTCTTCATCATGGATGATGCCGAGCAGCTGATGCCCTCCTACCTGCGCTTCGTGCGCGGCGTCATCGACTCCAACGACCTGCCGCTCAACGTCTCTCGCGAGATCCTGCAGCACAACAAGGTCATCGACTCCATGCGCGGCGGTTCGGTGAAGAAGGTGCTGGGGCTGCTCGAGTCCATGGCCAAGGAGAAGCCGGAGGACTACAAGACCTTCTGGGAGCAGTTCGGCAAGCTGATGAAGGAGGGCCCGGGCGAGGACTTTGCCAACCGCGAGCAGGTCGCCAAGCTGCTGCGCTTCGCCACCACTCACGCCGACACCCAGGAGCAGAACGTCTCCCTGGAGGAGTACGTCGGCCGCATGAAGGAGGGGCAGGAGGCGATCTACTACATCACCGCCGACTCCTTCGCCGCCGCCAGGCACAGCCCGCACCTGGAGATCTTCCGCAAGAAGGGCATCGAGGTGCTGCTGTTGCACGAGCGTGTCGACGAGTGGCTGGTCAGCTCCCTGACCGAGTTCGACGGCAAGCCGCTGAAGTCGGTGACCAAGGGCGAGCTGGACCTCGGCAGCCTCGAGGACGAGGAGGAGAAGAAGGCCAAGGAGGAGGTGGCCAAGGGCTTCGAGGAGGTCCTTAAAAAGGTCAAGGAGACCCTCGGCGATCAGGTGAAGGAGGTGCGGGTGACCCACCGCCTGACCGACTCGCCCGCCTGTATCGTCACCGGCGAGCACGAGATGAGTGCCAATCTGGAGCGGATTCTGAAGTCGGTCGGCCAGGATGCCCCGGACATCAAACCGATTCTGGAGCTCAACCCGGAGCACCCGCTGGTGACGCGCCTGAAAGAGGAGGGCGACGCCAAGCGCTTTGCCGACTGGAGCCACATCCTGTTCGACCAGGCCTGGCTAGCCGAGGGCGGTCAGCTGGAGGACCCGGCCGCCTTCGTCGGGCGGCTGAATACGCTGTTGCTGGAGCTGTAGGGTGTGGTGAGCTTGCGAACCGCACCGGTTGCACGCGATGCGGTTCGTTCCTCACCACATCCTACACATGCCCTGGACCGTAGGGTGTGGTGAGCCTGCGAACCGCTCCGGTCGCGAATGATGCGGTTCGTTCCTCACCACATCCTACAAATGCCCCGGACGTAGGGTGTGGTGAGCCTGCGAACCGCACCGGTCGCGAGTGATGCGGTTCGTTCCTCACCACATTCTACACACGCCCTGGACCGTAAAAATTATCCTTTGCGGTCTTTGCGCCCTTCGCGCCTTTGCGTTTACAGCTTTTGCCTACGCCGTCTTGAACTGAGCCACCAAAGCCTGCAACTCTTCCGAGAGCTTCGCGAGCTGCTGACTGGCCGCCGCGGTCTGGTTCGCCCCGACCGACGACTGTTCGGCCACCTGGCTGATGGTCGTGATGTTGCGGTTGATCTCCTCGGCGACGGAGCTCTGCTCTTCGGCCGCACTGGCGATTTGGGTGTTCATTTCGGTGATGGTGTCCACTGCCGCGGTGATGGCCTCGAGGGTCTTGCCGGTCTCGGCCGCCTGATCGACGCCGCTGTGGGCCTGGGTCTGACTCTTCTCCATGGCGGAGACCGCCTTGGCCGTGCCTTTCTGCAGGCGTTCGATCATCTCGTGGATCTCTTCCGTGGACTGCTGCGTGCGTTGCGCCAGCGTCCGAACCTCATCGGCGACCACGGCGAAGCCACGCCCCTGTTCACCGGCGCGCGCAGCCTCGATGGCGGCGTTGAGTGCCAGCAGGTTGGTCTGCTCGGCAATCCCGCGGATCACGTCGAGCACGGTACCGATGTTGTCGCTCTCGGTCGCCAGTTGGCGGATCGCCTCGGCGGTCTGCTCCACATCCTGGGCAAGGGCCTGAATCACATCCACGGTGCGGGTGACCACACTCCGTCCCTTGGCGGCCTCATTGTCGGCGTTCTGTGCCGCGGAGGCGGCCTGCGAGGCGTTGCGTGCCACCTCGTGGACGGTCGCGTTCATCTCGTTCATCGCCGTCGCCACCTGCTCGATCTCGCTCTGCTGGCGGCGAATTCCTTCATTGGTGTCGCGCGTGACCGCGGAGGTCTCCTCGGCAGCCGAGGCGAGCTGGGCGGTGGCGGAGGCCAGCTCGCGCATGATGGACAGGAACTTCTCGCCCATGGCGTTGAACGCCTTGGCAATGTGGCCGATCTCGTCACGGCCGCTGTAATCGGTCCGCGCCGTCAGATCGCCCTCGGCAAGGCGGCTCATGGCGGTGTCCAGTTCCGCCACGCTGCTCGCGACATCGCGGATGGTCAGCAGGGCGAGCAGCCCGTTCACCGTGATGCCGATCACCAACAGGGTGATGGTCCAGGTAGTCAGTTGCCCGATATGGGTTTCGGCCGCTTCATAATCGGTGCGGGCACGGGTGAGTCCATGCTCCAGCAGCGCATCGGCCGTTTCCCGGGCCGGCGTGTAGATGGGATTGATACGGTTCAGCACGACGCGGTTGGCATCGTGATACTGGCCCTGCTCCAGCAGGTTGGCGGCGGGCTTGATGCCGTCGTCCACATATTGGGTAATCAGTCCCCCGAGTTTGCCGATCAGCTGCTGCTCCTCTCGCTCAAGGTTGGGGCGGGAGGCGTACTCGCTCCAGGTGGTGCGCAGGTGAGCGAGGTCGTCCTCCAGGGCGTCAAGGTGCAACGACAGAGGGTGGTCGTGCATCGCCGCGAAGGCGCTGGTGGGGTCGTGCTGCAGGCTCAACAGAATGTGGGCGCGGACGGCCTGCATGTGCTCCAGGGCGCGGCTGAGCTGCCCAGTCGGCACCAGTTCATCCTCGTAAATGGACTGGAGATCGCCGCTGGCGTCCTTGAGTCCGTAGATGCCGAGTACGCCCACCGTGATCGCGATCGTGCCGAAAAACGCGGCGAGGAAGACCAGACGGAATTTGAGGGAGAAACGGTGAAGGAAATTCACGAGAATGTCTCCGAGGTGCGAAGGATTGGCCATGGGGTCTCCAACCTATGGGTTCTTATCGGCGCACCTTTTCCGAGCTTTAGCGCATTGGGGCACGCCGGTGATTCCGCTACACTGGCGCGCTGATGATGATTGACTGCACCGGACCGTGATGGACATCGAAATTCTTTCGGTATGGGGGACCTGTAGCGACTGCGGCTACCAGGGTATGCTCGAATATCGCCATGTCTCCGGCGAAGACTACGGGGATGATCAGGCGTTGGGCGTGATGTTGCTGCAGCGTTGTCCGGCCTGCGACACCTCCGACAATGCCTTGCTACCCATGGACTTTTACCTTGAACTGGTGGCGGCCGCCCGCCGCAGTGAGGAGCCGTGAGTCGGCGTCGTTCCGTACCCGTGGAACAGCCACCGACCGCCGGGACGGTGCGGATCGACAAGTGGCTTTGGGCCGCGCGCTTCTACAAGACCCGTGCCCTGGCTTCGGAAGCCATCAGCGGCGGCCACGTGCAGGTCGACGGTAACCGGGTCAAACCGGCCCGGCTGCTCCGTGTGGGCGAGACCGTGACCATTCGCAAGGGGCAGATCGAATGGCAGGTGGTGGTCCGTGCACTGTCGGTACGGCGGGGACCGGCGGCCGAGGCGCGGGAGCTGTACGACGAAACCGAGGCGAGTCGGCAACACCGGGAAGAGCGGGACGAACAGCGGCGCCTGCTGGCGGACAGTGCGCCTCACCCCGAGAAACGCCCGGACAAGCGGGCGCGGCGACGCATCATCCAGTTCCGCGACCGTTGACCGTGTATACTACAGTCGTTTCGTAGCAGGCTTTGGCCTGCTTTATTTTTATCGGGCGCCGGTTTTGGGCGCCACGCAGCGATCAGGAGTGTGAAGATGGCAACTGTGGAACTTACCAAAGACAATTTCGACGAAGTCGTCAGCAGCAACGGCTTCGTGATCGTCGACTTCTGGGCCACCTGGTGCGGTCCGTGCCAGTCGTTCGGTCCGGTGTTCGAGCAGATCTCCGAACAGCACGATGACATTGTCTTCGGTAAGGTCAACACGGAGCAGGAGCAGGAACTGGCGGCCCATTTCCAGGTGCGCTCGATCCCGACCCTGATGATCTTCCGCGACCAGATTGTGATTTATGCCCAGCCCGGCGCACTCCAGGGTTCGCAGCTGGAACAGCTGATCGGCAAGGCGCGCGAGCTGGACATGGACGACGTCCGCCGCCAAATCGCCGAACAGCAGGCTGAAAACCCCAACGCCTGATCGGCGGCGCCGCCCGGTATCCGTGAGCCGGGCGGCGCCTTTGCTCCGTGTTCGAAACGATTCAACAGGATTAACAGGATTTTTCAGGATTAACAGGAAGGCTTTTTTTGAGACACGAAGGTTCTGCCCGAAGGTCCCAGCCGCGGTTCTTGCCCTCGACCCATCCTGTCAATCATGAAAAATCCTGTTAATCCTGTGATATTGGTCTTTCCTTTCTCCGCCTCTGCGACAGGTTTTCCAAAGACCTAGTTTATTGCTAAACTATTGACTTGTTGCCAGTGCGGTATTGTCCGCGAGTCTTGGTTAGGGGAGCCTCCATGCGTCCTGCATACGTCAGCGCCGTTCTTGAAACCGAATTTGCCAGCACCCGCGAGGGTCACCACACGCCGGTTATGCTGTGGGGGCCGCCGGGGGTGGGCAAGTCGCAGATGGTCTCCCAGGTGGGCCGGCGTCACGGCGTGCCGGTCATCGACATCCGCCTGTCGCAGATGGAGCCGAGCGACCTGCGCGGCATCCCGTTCCGGATCGACAGTCACGTCGAATGGGCGGTGCCGGCCATGTTGCCGGACATCGAGCGGCACGGCCCCGAGGGGATCCTGTTTCTGGACGAGATCACGTCCGCCCCGCCCAGCGTCTCCGCCGCCGCGTATCAGTTGATCCTGGACCGGCGACTTGGGGAATACCGGGTTCCCGATGGTTGGGCCATCTTCGCGGCGGGCAACCGCCAGGGCGATCGCGGCGTAACCTATGTAATGCCGGCACCGCTGGCCAACCGCTTCGCCCACTTCGAGGTGGAGACCCACCTGGACGACTGGGTCGCCTGGGCCTTCGCCAACGGAATCGACGAGCGTGTCGTGGGCTTTCTGCGCTTCCGTCCGGAACTGCTGTTCGAATTCGACCCGGCTCACAACCCGGTGGCGTTCCCGTCGCCGCGCTCGTGGGAATTCGCGCATCGTGCCCTGCACAAATTCGGCGAGCAGCCGCAACTGCTGCTGAGCTCGTTGCAGGCCTGCGTCGGCCCGGCGGCCGGCATCGAATTGACCGCCTTTGTCGAGAATCTGGACAACCTGCCCGACATCGATGCCATCCTGCGCGGCGATCCGGTCCCGGTACCGCGCGAAGTCGACCTCCAGTACGCGGTCGCCTCGGCCCTGGTCGGCCGCGCCTTGCGCGCCCGCCAACAGGGCGACGGCAAGGCCACCTACGGACCGATCCTGGAGTACGCCGGTCGCTTCCCCGATCGTGAAATGGGCGTGATGCTGGTCTCCGACATGCACCGCGCCATCGGCCAGGAGCTGTTCTCCATCCCCGAATTCGGCCCCTGGGCCCAGTCGGTTGCCGACGTCATGCTATACGACGGCTGAAACGGATGCTTTCAACGCAAAGACGCAAAGACGCAAAGGACGCAAAGAGAACTGATCTCCAAACCTTTGCGTCTTCGCGTCTTTGTACCCTGAAGGGCATGAACGTCTTTGCGTTGGGTTTTTCACGATGGATGTAGAGACGAAGCTGAGTGCGGCGCGGACGCGGCTGATCCTGGAGAAGCCGTTTCTGGGGGCGCTGGTGCTGCGATTGCCGATGATCGCCGCGGACAAGGGTTGGTGTCCGACCACGGCGACCGATGCGCGCGCCTTCTACTACAACCCGGAGTATATCGAGGGGATGAACCTGGCACAGACCCAGTTCATCCTCGCCCATGAGGCGCTGCACTGCGCGCTGTCCCATTTCGTTCGCCGCCAGCACCGAAACAAGCACCGCTGGGACGTGGCCTGCGACCTGGCGGTCAATCCGCTGTTGATCGGCGAGGGGCTGACCCCGTCGCCCGACGCCCTCTATCTGGAGCAGTTCCAGGGAATGACTGCCGAGGAGATCTATCCCTGTCTCGACGAGCACCCGGATGCCCAGACGCCCGACCAGCACCTGTACGACGAGGAGACCAGCGAGGGCGGTACCCGCGGATCCGGCAATCGCGGCGACGGCCGCCAGCAGGCGGGTGGGCGCGGTGGTCAGGACGATTCGAAAAAGGATCAGCAGGGGAAGGGGCAGGGTGAGCGCTCCGAGCCGGAGGGCCAAGGCCAGGGCCTGGCCAAAAAGCCGCCGTTGTTGACCCACGAGGAGGGCGAACAGCTCGCCGTCACCTGGCGCCAGCGCATGGCCGGTGCGGCGCAACAGGCGATGCAGGTGGGCAAAATGGGCGGGGCGCTTGCCCGCATGATCGACCACCTGCTGCAGCCGCAACTGCCGTGGCGGATGCTGCTGGCCCGGTACATGAACGCAACTGCCCGGGACGACTACAATTGGTCCCGTCCCTCACGCCGCGAAGGGAGCTTTATCCTGCCGAGCCTGCGCAGCCATGAACTCGATGTGGTGGTGGCACTCGATATCAGCGGCTCCATCGGTGACGAGGAGATGCGTGAGTTCGTCTCCGAAGTGAATGCCATCAAGGGCCAGGCCCGCGCCCGGGTCACCTTGGTCGCCTGCGACGCCCAACTGGCTGAGGGGGGGCCGTGGGTGTACGAGCCGTGGGAACCGTTCCAATTGCCCAAGGAGATGCGCGGCGGCGGCGGCACCGACTTCCGTCCGGTTTTCGATCTGGTCGATCAGCGCCAGGTGATGCGCCCCGACCTGCTGGTCTTCTTTACCGATGCCGACGGCCGGTTCCCCGAGCGCGAACCCGATTACCCGGTGGTCTGGCTGGTCAAGGGCAAGGCCCCGGTACCGTGGGGTCAGCGGATACAGTTGAATTGATCAGTGATCCGCAAATGAACGCGCATAAATGCAAATGACGGCACCAGTCCGGAGTTGCGCCGTGCAAATCCGTCATCTTTCGTCCCGGTGGAAAACTGACGTGCCGGCGTATCGCTGCGCTCAAGCATACTCGTGTCTACCCTAAGGCTTATTTGCGTTCATTCGCGTTCATTTGCGGATCATCTTCTGACCCGGAGGCGGTTTGAAAACGACACGACAGGCGGTTGAGCTCTCCAGCGAGGACGCGCTACGCGTCAATGTGCTGATCGCCAACGCCGATGCGGTGCGTATCGACGAGAGCAACATGGTGGTGTACGGCCTTGCCGGTGAGCGCGAGATGCGTTTTCCCCTCAATCCCACCTGTGGTGCCGAGCGCTATGTTACCCGCGTGAAGGAGACACTGGCGGCGGCGGTGCTCGACTCGCCCGGCGGTTATCCGGTGTTCCTGCGCCGCTGGACGCGGATGGGGCAGATCGACAACGAACAGCTCGATCGGCTGCTCAAGATTGGTGAACCGGAGGCGGTGATGGCGGTGGTCTGCTCGCCGGGGCTGACCGATGAGCTGGCACGGCGGGCCTGGTGGGTGGCGCCCTATTCGGAACACGCGCGGCGCATGCTGGAACGGCCGCAGATCGTAGCGGGCACGATGGGCGCGGTGCTGGCCGCGCATCTGGTCGAACACCTGCCGTTCGAAACGGAACACCGTGACATGCTGGAGACGGTGCGTCTGGTGCTCCAGCCCGGACTGATCGACGCCGCGCAGCGGCAGCGGCTCTGGGACATGGGGCGCTCGAAGAAGAGTTATCGGGTCGGTTTTCTCGAGGCCTCCCCGGACGATCTGCCGGAAGGGATCGGCTCACGTGCCGATTTCGACGATCACGCCCCGAAGCTGGCAGAACTGGCGGCGACCGGCAACCGCTATGCCGTACTGCTCGGCAAGCTGTTGGACGCGCCCGGTCAGAGCTTTTTGGAAGTCGCGCTCGACGCCATGCGTCGGCCGGCGGACCAGGAGGTGGTCAGCGCGCTGCTCAATGCCATCGGCGCCTACTTCGGTGCCGTCCGCCACCGGCAGACGCAACTGCGTGAATGGGCCGAGGTGGAGGTCGCAGCCGACGGCTTGCTCAGCGCCCCGGAGAAGGAATTGGCCGCACTGATGCAGGCGGTCCCGCTGGCTGAAGAGATCCGCGCCATGCTTGCCCTGGCCCATGTGGACGAGGCGCTGGCGATTCCGATTTTTGCGCATAGCGACGCCGTCGGCACGGTGATGCGCAAGAAGATTGAACCGATCATGGGGCCACTGGCGCAGACCATGCGAGTGCTGCACAGGCCGGGGTGATGGGGACGCCACTCGAGATTTTGCGTTACCGGGCGACACTCACGGTTACGATTCCTGAAAGTGTGGTCGAGGCCAACGTCGGCTACCTGCCCTGGGTGCTCGGGGAGAATCTGGCCGGTCAGGTCGATGCGTGGGTGATGGAGCAGCGGCTCGGCTACTACCCGGCGCTGGACTACTTCCGGGAGCGGGCGGCCATCGTCGATCCGGCGCTGCTGTTGCTGGTGGACGAAGTGGCCCGGTATTGTGTCACGCTGGCCGAGCGGGAGATCCGGCGACGGCTCTCCCGGGCCTTTTCCCGCGTGCAGGTGGAGCAGGTGCGCAGCACCGCCTTCGCCATGCCCCACGTGCGTCCCGCCCGCAGTGGGGCGCCGGCGGATCTGGCCCGGCACTACGCCCCCAACCGGATCCGTGCCGAACTGACGGTCAGTTCCATCCGCAAGGGGGAGTATGAGGGGGCCGATCGGCTGGTGCGCCAACAGATTGCGCGCTGGTTGAAGGACGCCTTCGAACAGGTGGAACTCGGTGACATGCGGCCGCTGACGGCCTGATCGTCAGGAGCCAACGCCTCTCCGCATAAATAACCCGCATTGGCCCATACATAGCGCTGTCTGGAGCGCGCCGGTCGGGCCATGCATAATCTTCAGGTTGGCCAGAACGTAAAACCATAAGACAGGAGAGAGACAATGCGGTTGATTCTGTTAGGCGCCCCGGGTGCTGGCAAGGGGACGCAGGCCCAGTACATTTGTGAGCGCTACTCCATTCCCCAGATCTCCACCGGCGACATGCTGCGCGCCCACGTCAAGGCCGGCACCGAACTCGGTCAGGCGGCGAAGAAGATCATGGACGAGGGCGGCCTGGTGTCCGACGACATCATCATCGGCATGGTCAAGGAGCGCATCAACGAACCGGATTGCGCCAATGGCTTCCTGTTCGACGGTTTCCCGCGCACCATCCCGCAGGCCGAGGCGCTGCGCGAGGCCGGCGTCAAGCTCGACTACGTGGTGGAGATCGATGTCGAAGACGCCGAGATCATCAAGCGCATGAGCGGACGCCGCGTCCACCTCGCCTCCGGTCGCACCTACCACGTCATCTTCAATCCGCCCAAGGTGGAAGGCAAGGATGACGTCAGCGGCGAGGACCTCATTCAGCGCGAGGACGACAACGAGGAGACCGTCCGTAAACGCCTGGATGTCTACCACTCCCAGACCAAGCCGCTGGTGGAGTTCTACTCCAAGTGGGCCGAGAGCGGCGACGCCGGCGCACCCAAGTACGTCAAGGTCGTGGGCACCGGCAAGACTGTCGATGAGAACCGCGACGCGGTGATGGCCGCCCTCTCCTGAGGCAGCTGTTCGCGATGTGTCGAAAAACAGGCCCTGCGGGGCCTGTTTTTCGTTGCGGACTCCAAATTCACAGAGTGGGGATGAGTGACGGGGGCGTGGGGATGTGCGCCTCGCGCGCCGTTTTGGTATAAAGGCTCGTCGCCCGGCGACACCGGCCCTCGTATCTCGTATCTCGTGCCTCGGCCCTCGCCCCTGTTTTCCTGGCCCCTGTCCCCATGGCAATCGGAATTCTCGTTACAAACCTCGGCACCCCCGATGCCCCCACGCCGGCGGCATTGCGGCGTTATCTCGCGGAATTTCTCTGGGACCGGCGGGTGGTGGATCTGCCGCGTCCGCTGTGGTGGCTGATCCTCAACGGCATCATCCTGCGAACGCGGCCCGCACGCTCGGCGGCGGCTTACCAAAAGGTCTGGACCGAAGCGGGTTCGCCGCTGATGGCCATGTCACGGCGGCAATCGGAGTTGTTGCAGAACGAACTGCCCGACGTAAGGCTCGTGCTGGGCATGCGCTACGGCAACCCCTCGATCGCCTCGGCCCTGGAGCAGTTGCGTGCTGCCGGGGCGACGCGGGTCCTGGTGCTGCCGCTCTATCCCCAGTACTCCTGCTCCACCACCGCCTCGACCTTCGATGCCGTGGCCGATGCGGTGCGCAGCTGGCGGCGGATCCCGGAACTGCGTTTTGTGAGCGACTACCACCTCGACGCCGGTTACCTGGATGCGCTGGCCGCCTCCATTCGCGACGAATGGCAGCAGCGTTCACCGGCCAAGCGTTTGCTGTTTTCCTTCCACGGCACCCCGGAACGTTTCCGCGATGAGGGTGACCCCTATTATCAGCAGTGCCTGGCCACCGCTGAAGGCGTTGCTGAACGCCTGGCACTGGAGCCGGATCGCTGGCAGGTCACCTTCCAATCCCGCTTCGGCCGCGAACCGTGGCTGCAGCCCTACAGCGATGAGACCTTGAAGGCGCTGCCCGGCGAGGGGATCGACAGCGTCGACGTGATCTGCCCCGGTTTCTCTGCCGACTGTCTGGAAACCCTGGAGGAGATGGCACAGGAGAACCGGAACCTGTTTCTCGCCGCCGGCGGCCGGGAGTATCACTACATCCCGGCCCTCAACGACCGCCCCGATCAGATCGCCGCCCTGGCGGCCCTCATCCGCCGCCACCTCTGCGGCTGGGATTGAGCTGCGCGGAAGATGCCGTTCGCAGGCTCACCACATCGGGTTACGAGGCGCCGGGCTCGTAGGATGTGGTGAGGAACGAACCGCATCTTTCGCGTCTGCATCTTTGCGGTCAACTCACCTCACTCGCCGAAACAGATCGTAACCACCTCGCGATAACGGCCCACGAAATGGGCGGTCAGCCCCTCGCGGATGTGTTCGGGCAACTCCTCGAAATCACCGCGGTTGGCCTCCGGCAGGATCAACTCCTTGATGCGGCTGCGCCGGGCCGCAATCACCTTCTCGCGAATGCCGCCGACCGGAAAGACGTTGCCGGTCAGGGTCAGCTCGCCGGTCATGGCGATGGGGCGCTTCACCTTCTGGCCGCGGGCCAGCGAGAGCAGGGCGGTGGCCATGGTGATGCCGGCGGAGGGGCCATCCTTCGGTGTGGCCCCCTCGGGCACGTGCAAGTGCACAAACGCCTCGTCGAAGAACTCCTGCTTGCCTTTGAACTCACTCAAGTGCGAGGCGATATAGCTGTAGGCGATTTCCGCCGATTCCCGCATCACCTCGCCGAGCTTGCCGGTCAACTTGAAGCCTCGGTGTTTGCTGTGCACCAGGGTCGCCTCGATGCTGAGAGTGGCGCCGCCCATGGCGGTCCAGGCCAGGCCGGTGACCACGCCGACGCCGGTCAGCGGCTTGTCCCTGCCGAACAGCGGTTTGCCGAGCAAGCGTTCGATATCGGTGCCGCCGATGCGAATCGGACCTTTCTCTCCCTCGACCAGACGCACCACCGCCTTGCGCACCAACGTTCCCAGCCGCTTTTCCAGATTTCGCACACCGGCCTCGCGGGCGTAGTCCTCGATCACCTTGCGCAGTGCGGCATCGGACAGCTTGATCTGGCTCGGTTTCACGCCGGCGCGCTCCAGCAGCCGCGGCCAAAGATGATTCTTGGCGATCGCCATCTTCTCGTCGGCGATGTAGCCGGACAGGCGGATGATCTCCATGCGATCCAGCAGCGGCCCCGGGATGGTATCGAGTTGGTTCGCGGTGCAGATGAACAGCACCTTGGAAAGGTCGAAGCGCAGGTCGAGGTAATGATCGAGAAAATCGACGTTCTGCTCCGGGTCGAGGACCTCCAGCAGCGCGGAAGCGGGATCGCCGTGGTAAGAGGCGCCGATCTTGTCGATCTCATCGAGCATGATCACGGGGTTGGCGGTACCGGACTCCTTGATTGCCTGGATGAACTTGCCCGGCATCGCGCCGATGTAGGTGCGGCGATGACCTTTGATCTCCGCCTCATCGCGCATGCCGCCCAGGGAGAAGCGATAGAACTTGCGACCCAGCGCATTGGCCACGGAGCGGCCGATGGAGGTCTTGCCGACACCCGGCGGGCCCACCAGCAGGACGATCGAACCGGAGACGGCGCCTTTGAGCTTGCCTACCGCAAGAAACTCGATGATGCGCGCCTTGACGTCGTCCAGCCCGTCGTGGTCCTCATCCAGAATCTTCCTGGCCCGCCGCAGGTCGAGCTTGTCCTTCGAGTACAGGCCCCACGGCAGCGACGTGGCCCAATCGAGATAGTTGCGGGTGACCGTGTACTCGGGTGAGCCGGATTCGAGAATCGAAAGCTTCTGCAACTCGTCGTCGATACGCGCCTGGGCGTGTTCCGGTAGTTGCAAACTTTCGAGCCGTGTACGAAACCGCTCGGCATCGGCGGTGCGGTCGTCCTTCTCCAGCCCCAACTCCTTCTGGATCTCCTTCAGCTGTTCGCGCAGGAAGAACCGGCGCTGCTGCTCCGTCATCCGCTCCTCGACCTTTTCGCGGATGTGGGTCTGCAGCTTGGCGACCTCCAGCTCCTTCTTGATCAGCACCAGCACTTTTTGCATGCGTGGAATGATCGGGTAGGTCTCGAGGACATCCTGCAACTCCTCTTTGGCCGCGGTGGTCAGGGCTGCGGCGAAATCGGCCAATGGGGACGGTTCGTTGGGGCCAAAGCGGTTAAGGAAGTATTTCAGCTCTTCGCTGTAGAGCGGATTGAGCGGCAGAAGCTCCTTGATGGTGTTGATGATCGCCATCCCATAGGCGCGCACCTCGTTCCGTTTCTCGCGCTTGTCCGCCGGCGGGTACTCCACCTGAACCAGATAGGGCGGTTCCTTGGAGAGCCATTTTACGGTCTTGAAACGCTGAATCCCCTCGGCAATGAACTGCAACTTGCCCCCGGAGCGGCCGGGGTGATGCAGGCGTACAACGCTGCCGATGCTGTGGATGTCTTCCGGATGGAGGTTTTGCGGGTCCGCTCCGCTTCGAATCAACGCGAGCCCGGCCATGCGCTGTGACGTGTCACCGATCTTCTCGATGGTCTCGAGCCACGGCTTCTCCTCCATGACAATCGGATAGGCCTGAGCCGGGAAAAACGGCCGCTCTGAAAGCGGGAGCAGATACAAGGTCTGTGGGAGGACGTTACCGGAAAGGGCCAGTTCGGAGGAGGTTTTTTCCTGATCGAGATCGTCGATGTATTCGGCCTCGAGCGGCTCTTTGTCTGGCATGATTTGACCTCGTGTTTCGCTCGTTTTACGCGCGTATTTTTCCGGGCAGCGGGGCACTGGCGTGCCGCCGCACAGGGCTGTCGTTGTATGACACAGTACGGATATTGGGGTGGCACCTGCGGAATCCAACAACGTGATTTCCGAGTGAATCGCGGTCACCATTTTTCCAATGAATGTCGGCTGTGGCGCGCACTGGAAATTCCCGCAGGCGGCGTCGTTTCCCAATCGCAGCGGGTTTATGTTTATAATTGGCGCGCGTTATACCGCAAACGAGGAGTTTGTTTCATGGCGAGAGCAAAGAAATCTACCGCGAAGCGGGCTGCCAGCAAGTCGGCCGCGGCGAAGAAAAGCACGGCCCGTCGGTCTACGGGTGCGAAGGCGCTTCAGTCGACGCTGAAGAAAACGCAGGCGCAGGAAAAGGCCGCTCGTGCGCGGATGGCCGCAGCCAAGAAGAAGGAAGCCGAGCGCGAAAAGGCCCTCCTGCAGAAGCTGCGCGACCAGGTGCGTGATGCCAAGGAGAAGCTGAAGCAGGCTGAGGCAGAAGAGAAGGCCTATCAGCAACGGGCAAAACTCATCGAGAAGGCCCTTGCCGACTGGGAACGCAAGCAGGCCAAGACCACCACCAAGAAGAAGGCGACCCGCAAGCCTGCTCGTCGCAAGAAGGCCGCACCGGCCCCGACCGCCGCTTCCTGAACCTGGCGGCTGGCTCGAAAAGAAAGCCATCGCTGCGTAAGCAGCGGTGGCTTTTTTGTTTCTGATGCGTGCCGGAAGGTGCGTGGATGGGCCAGGTTGCCTAAACCAGACCCGCGAAGGGCTGTACCTCCACCCATTCGCCCACTTCCACATTGCCGCCCTCGGCCGGCAGCACGATGAAGCAGTTGGCCTGGCTCATGGAACTCAGCACGTGGGAACCCTGGTTGCCGGTGCTGTGTACCTGCCACTCCCCGCTTTCATCACGCTCCAGAATGCCGCGCTGAAAATCCTGGCGTCCCGGCCGTTTTTTCAATCGCCCGGTGGTACGCACACGCAGCCGCATCGGTTCACGTTCGCTCTCACCCGTTAGTCGACGCAATGCCGGCTGTACGATCTGATAAAAGGTCGCGACGACCGACACCGGGTTGCCCGGGAGTCCGAAAAACGCCGTCTGTCCCAGCATGCCGAAGGCGAGCGGCTTGCCCGGTTTCATGGCGATCTTCCAGAAGTCGACACGCCCCATTCTGTCGAGCGTGCTCTTGACGAAATCGGCCTCGCCCACCGAAACGCCTCCGGAAGTGATCACCACGTCCGCGATTTCGGCGGCGGTGCGAAATGCCTCGGCGATGGCATCCGGTTGGTCGTGCACCATCCCCAGATCGAGCACCTCGACACCGAGGCGGTGCAGCATGGCAGCCAAGGTGTACCGGTTGCTGTCGTAGATCTGGCCGTCCGCGAGCGGTGCACCCAGCGGCGTCAGTTCATCGCCAGTGGAGAAGATCGCGGCACGCAGGCGGCGCACGACCTTGATTTCGGCAATGCCCAGCGAGGCGAGCAGGCCGATATCGGCCGGAACCAGTCGGCGGCCGGTCGGCAACACGATGCTGCCGGCGGCGATGTCCTCGCCCGGGTGACGCACGTTGTCCCCTGCGCGGTGCCCACCCCCGATGTACACCTCGTCACCCTCGCGACGGGTCTGCTCCTGCATGATCACGGTGTCGGCACCGACCGGAACCACTGCGCCTGTCATGATGCGTACCGCCTGTCCGCTTCGAAGTTCGCCGAGGTAAGGCTCACCTGCCAGCGCACGCCCGATTACGGCAAACGCCTTTTCGTCCGTAGTGGGGAGATCGGCCGCGGCAACGGCGTAGCCATCCATTGCCGAGTTGCGATGACCGGGCACGTCGATGGGGGAGGTGACATCGATAGCCAGTACGCGGTCGAGGGCGGCGCCAAGGGGCAGTTGCTCGGCACCTCGGACGGGACTCAGCGTGGCACGAATGCGTGCCAGCGCCTCATCGACAGGCAGCAGATTGGACTTCGGGCTGTCGGGCATGGAGCACCTCGGTTGAGCGGATGTGCCTACCATTATGCCCGACCGCAAGAGTCGGATGAACCGTTCCCCGTGGCGCCAGAGTATTCGAGCAGAAAGCGGGCGACCGCCTCGGAGTCATCCAGCGGCAGGCAGGGCAGGGTGCAGTCGGGCTCCGGCTCATCGGTAACCACCGCGATGATGGCCGAATCATTCGGATAGAGCCGCGGTTTGCCCAAGGCACCCCGGCGCACCTCGATTTTCGGAAATCGCTCATGTTTGAAGCCCTCGACCAGCACCAAATCGAGAAGAGTGCGATCGAACCGCTCCAATGCATCGTGAAGATTCGGTTCGGCCTGCTGTGCGTGCTCGGTGATCAGCGCCCAGCGGCGGTGCGACGCGACCATCGTCTGTACGGCGCCTGCCTTGCGCAGCCGGTAGCTGTCCTTGCCGGGAATATCGATATCGAAATCATGGTGGGCGTGCTTCAACAGCCCGACCCGTACACCATGATTTTTCAAAATGGGTAACACGCGTTCGAGCAGCGTGGTCTTGCCGGTGCCGCTGAAGGCCACGAAGCCAATCACGGGGATTTCCGCCATCATTGGGCTGTCAGCCATCTTTCGAACGCCTCCAACTCGGCGGGTGTATTCAGATTCCCAAACGCGTCGGCTGCTTCGGAGAAGTCCACCAGTTGCGCCTGCTGCTCTTCCAGAAAACCGTGAACGGCCCGCCTGCCGCTCGCCAGGTAGTGGCGCAGGGACGCCTTTGCCGTGCGTGGGGCGAGCAGGAAGGTCGGCTGGAGATGATCGCCGGTGCGGACCGAAGCGATGGCGCCGGAATCGCCGAGTGCCGCTCGCAGGCGTGCCACCAGATCGTCGGGTAGCAGGGGGACATCGCAAGGCACGGTCAGGATCCATTCGGCATCGCTGTGATCAAACGCCGCGAGCAGACCGGCGAGCGGTCCCGGAAAGTCGGGCCAGGTGTCGCTGATCACCGGATAGCCGAACGCCTCATAGCGGGCCAAATGGCGGTTGGCGCTAATCAGCAGTCGGTCGACCTGCGGCCGCAGCCGCACGATCACGTGCTCGACCAGCGGGCGCCCAGCCAGCTCGATGAGTCCTTTGTCCTGGCCCTCCATGCGGCGGGCGCGCCCCCCCGCGAGCACGACCGCGGTGATTTCAGCGATCGGCATACGCGTGTTCACATGTCGGCCGTGCCTTTTGCGACGGAAGCCTTGGGGCCACTCCCCGGCTGTCGAACATCGATCGTTGTGTCATCGGCGGGTTTGCGGAGATCCTGAAAGGGAGTTCTATGGTGCATCATTCGACTCATTCAACCAAGGGAGTCAGGCGTGACGGTGAAACGACGTGGTCCGGAACGACCGGATGTAGAGATCATCGAGCGGCGAATTGGATATCAGGGTTTCTTCACCATGGAGGTGTACCGGCTGCGACACCGGCTGTTCGATGGCCGGATGAGCGGCATCATGACCCGGGAACTGTTCGAGCGTGGTCGTGCCGCCGCTGTGTTGCCCTATGACCCGGTGCGGGATGAGGTGGTGCTGCTGGAGCAGTTTCGTGTCGGTGCGCTGCAGGCCCCGGGCGGGCCTTGGCTGCTGGAAATTGTCGCCGGCATTATCGAGGAGGGTGAATCGGCAGAGGCCGTGGTCCACCGCGAGGCCGAAGAGGAGGCCGGTTGCCGGCTCACGGCACTCGAATTCATCTGCGACTACCACGTCAGTCCCGGTGGTACCTCGGAGCGGCTGAGTCTGTTTTGCGGCCGGGTCGACGCCGTCGGCATCGGTGGCCTTCACGGCCTGGCCGACGAGCACGAGGACATCCGGGTCAGTACCGCCCCGTTCGAACAGGCGTACGCGTGGATTCGCGACGGGACCATCGATTCGGCGAGCCCCATCATTGCCTTGCAGTGGCTCGCGCTGAACCGGGACCGATTGCGTGCCGAGTGGAGCGCGACACATCGGCGCTAAAGGTTTCGGCTCAGCGGACGCTATCCGGAACGACAACGGAGGGTTTGCCATGAGAATACCCACCGCAACCGCCAGCGCCCTGACGACCATCCGCCAGGGCATGCGCGGGCTCGACAGAAACGCGGCAGATATCGCCAACTCCAATGGCTCACCGGACGCCGCGACGTTGGAAGCGCTGGTGGACGGCAAGCGCAACCGTCTGCAGGTGGAGGCCGGGGTGAAGGTGCTCCAGACGGTGGACGACATGCTGGGCAGCCTGCTCGACGAGCATGCCTGAGTGCCCTGGTCGAACAGCAATAGAGCAGGATGGACAGTTTTTAATCCTGTTCGTGCCCTGATAGAACAGGATGGACAGGATTTGTCAGGATTCACAGGAGAAGTGATTCGGATCAGAAAACCTGTTTTTCTCGCCCTTCCGATAGAATGCCCGCTAAAGTGGTTTGGGCTGAAACAATCCTGTCCATCCTGAAAACATCCTGTTGATCCTGTCCCATCGGTTCTGTCCATCCGATCTGTTGCATCCGATCACGGCCTGCCCCGCTGCTATCTTCCTCTTGTGAAGCATCGGACAGAGACGTGCGCCCGGTTGACCGAACAGAGGGTCGACGTCAACGGCATTAGCTGGTTCTTCCGGGAAGGCGGACCTGCGGGCCGGCCCGTCGTGCTGATTCATGGCGCGGTGGTGTCCGGGCACTACATGCTGCCGACCGCCCGTGCGTTGATGTCGACGCACCGGGTGTTGGTGCCGGACCTGCCCGGCTTCGGCCGCAGCGGGCGACCGCCGACGCGCTGGGGCATAGAGGCGCTTGCGGATGGACTCGCCGACTGGATTGCCGCTGTCGCGCCGGCGCCGGTGGATGTCGTCGCCAACTCCTACGGCTGTCAGATCACGGCCGCTCTCGCCATCCGCCACCCGTCACTGGTCCGTTCGATGGTGTGGGTGGGGCCGACGATCGAGCCGGTGCGGCGCCGCCCCGGCTCTATGCTCGCCCGCCTGTTTCTGGACGCGTTTCTGGAACCGGGCATGGTCCCCATCTTCCTCCGGGACTTCGCCCGTGCCGGTTTGCGGCAAAGCCTCTGGACCTTCCGTGCGGCGTTGCGGGATACGCCCGAAACGCGTCTGCCGCAGATCGGGCAGCCGACGCTGGTGCTGCGCGGGGAACGCGATCCCCTGGTCTCGAACGCCTGGGCCGCACAGGTGGCAGCACTGCTGCCCGACGGCCGACTGCGCGTACTGCCCGGTGCGGCCCACGCCATCAACTTCTCGGTCCCCGCTATGCTCGCCGCGGAGGTGCGTCGCTTCATGGCCTGACGGATTTCGCGTGTATCACGGCATTCGTGTCGGGACTACGCTGATCGAAACGGCGGACGACGGGGTGGCGATGGCAAAGGGATTCCGACGCCTGTACCGGTCAGCGGCATGCCGTCTGGCGCTGCGGGTGCCTCCTGCCGCGACCCTGCTGCCGGCACGCAGCCCGCTGAGCAGCGTCTGGCACGTGGCCCCGGCCCGGCCCGGGAAGGACCTGATCGTGATGCTTCCGGGCATCGATGACCTGGCCGGCGATTTTGCCCGTAACGGTTTCATCGCGGCACTCCGCCGGCGCGGCGTCGACGTGGACGCGGTCGAGGTCGATACCCATCTTGGTTACTTCCTGCGTCGCTCCCTGACGGAGCGTATCTATCGGGACGTTCTGGCACCGGCGCGCCTCACGAAATATGAGCGGTTGTGGCTGGTGGGGATCTCGCTCGGCGGGCTCGGCTCGCTGCTCTACGCGGCCGAGCGGGGCAGGGAGCTGGCGGGAATCGTGCTGATTGCCCCGTTTCTCGGTGACGCCCGGGCGCTGCGGGCCATTCGTCGCGCGGGTGGCCCCCGTGCCTGGGACCCGCAACCGCTCGCGGCTCCCGACTGGGCCTCGACGGTGTGGGCCTGGGCCGAACGCCGCAAGGAGGATCCGGACGGTCCCGAACTGTGGCTTGCCTTCGGCAACCAGGACCCATTTGCCCCGGCCAACCGGATGCTGGCCGAGGTGCTGCCGGACGATCGGGTGTTTTCGCTCGATGGCGGCCATGACTGGGGCAGCTGGCGCCGGCTATGGGAGCTGATGCTGGGCGCCGGCCTGTTCCGGGAGCGGGTGCCCGGATTCCGCCACCGTCCCGGATAGACGCTAATCTCAAGGGATCAGGGAAGCCAGGGAGGGCGAGGAGATGGCAACGGAACAGACGGGGCGCCATGCCGAGCGCCCGGCAGAGTTCGGATTTCCGGCGTGGCGTGCGGTCGGTCGGCGGGTCGCCCGCGAGACCAAGCGCGACAATCTGTCCATGGTGGCGGCAGGCGTCGCCTTTTACGGGTTCCTGGCCCTGTTCCCGGCACTGGTGGCCCTGGTCTCGATTTACGGCCTGGTCGCCAACCCGGAAGACGTGCAGCAGATGGTCGAGGGAATGCGAGGGGTGGTCCCTTCGGCGGTGGCCGATATCATCTCGCAACAGCTGTCCCAGGTCGCCGGCAGTTCCGGCTCCTCCCTCGGCATCGGTGTGGCCATCGGTATTCTGGTCGCGCTCTGGAGCGCTACCAAGGGCACCAAGTCGCTGATGACCGCGTTGGACATCGCCTATGAAGAAGAGGAGCAGCGTGGTTTCTTCCGCTACAACGGCGTAGCCCTGCTACTCACGTTGGGGGCGGTGTTGCTCGCGATCGTGGCCATCGGTCTGGTGGTGGCGGCGCCGGCCGTGTTGGGGAACCTCGGCTTGCCCAGCGTACTGGAGACGGTGATTAACTGGCTGCGCTGGCCCATGCTTGCCGTCGCGATGATCGCGGGACTGGCCGTGCTGTACCGCTATGGCCCCAGCCGCCGTTCTCCACGTTGGAGTTGGGTGAACTACGGCTCGGTGGCGGCGACGCTCCTGTTTCTCGTCGTCTCGGCCCTTTTCTCCTGGTACGTCAGCAACTTCGGGTCCTATAACGAGACCTACGGCTCGCTTGCGGCCATTGTCATTCTGCTGCTGTGGTTCTACATCTCGGCTTATGCCGTGCTGCTCGGTGCCGAACTCAACAGCGAAATGGAGCACCAGACCGGGCGCGACACCACTACCGGTGAGCCCCGCCCGCGTGGCAGTCGGGACGCCGAAATGGCCGACCGGGTGGCCGGCGAGGATGAGGACCGCTTCAAGGCGTAGGGGGGCATAGGAGCGGGAGCGACGAGCCCATCATTGTTGCGCCGCGACGATGAAGGGCTTGTCGCGGTTTCTGCTCCCGTGGCGTTTACCCATCTCGCTCAATGCGTGAACGGGTTTGGAGATAGAGCGCTACCAGCCAGGTGAGCAGGGCCCAGGCCGAGCCGATGGCCCAACCGGCGAGCACGTCGGTGGGCCAGTGCACGCCCAGGTAGATGCGGCTGATGCCGACCAGCACCGTGGCGAGTCCAGCCAGGCTCAGGATGTAGATCTTCAGCACCGGATTCGGCTGCATGCGTGCCAGCAGCGCGCCAATGGTAAGGAACACGACCGCCGCGATGGTGGAGTGACCGCTCGGGAAGCTGGCCGTGTAGACGAGGGAGCCGTGGGAGACGAGGTCGGGCCGTGGACGCTCGAAGCCGATCTTCAGAAGCAGGCTGAGCAGTACGCCGCCGCTGGTGGCGACAAACAGCAGCAAGGCGGTCCTGCGTTTGCGGCGAAGCAGCAGAAAACCGCATGCGGCCGCGACCAGAAGGCTCGATACGCCAATGCCGCCGAGGGCGGTAAAGTCACGCATCAACTCTTCGAACCAGGCCGGGCCGACGGGATCCGAGGGGTCGCCCGGGGTTCGCATGGCCAGCAGAATGGCACGATCGATGGCACGGGTCTCCCCCTCCATCACCTCGTCGGCGAGCTCCACGAAGGCCCAAAGCGCACTCGCGGCCAGTGCCGCCATCACCAGCAGCAACGGCTCGCGGCTGCCCAACCGCAGCACGGCTTTCCAGAGCGTTCGCAGCGCCGCAACCACACCGTTTCCCATGATGGACCTATTGGCCGGGTTGAACGAAGGCGCATGGCCCACCCTACAGGGTAGACGTCATCAGAGTGGAGAATGGGGAGAAGAGGAGAGGTCTGGTAGCCCCGCTGCCTTAGGAAGTTAGTCCCGAAGGACGCGTCCCTTAGGCCGGTAGCTTTGCGCCCTTGCCTTTCGGCAAGTTTGCCCTTGTCAGACCTACCCAAGGTTTAGGTGAGGGCCGGGAGGTTGTCAAAGAAAAAAATGAAAGCCGGTGGGGCACCGTGCGCCACCGGCTCTCGGGGTCCCATCAAGCTGAGAGGGCCAACTCGACCGCCGCTTCGGCCCGCACCAATCCCTTGGTCCGCAGCTTGTTGCCGTGCGCGAAATCGAGCGCCATGCGCCACAGCGCCGGGCTTTCGCTTTGGAGGCGCAGGGCGACGGCCAAGGCCCGCTGACCATCGACCGTGACCGGTCGCAACAGGGGCGAGAACCGCACGCGGCCCGACGTGAACTCAGCGGCGTTGGCGGCCAGGCGTTCGACCCAGTCGCTCGGCCGGAAACGGCGGCCGTCCTCGGTGACCCCTTCGATGAGCAGGTAATCGTGCATAGCGCCCCCTTTGGAATTTCAGTAAATGCTTAAAAGCTAATTAACTATGGTCAAATATATCCCATCCGGGATATCCGATCAACCGAAGTGCTATCCCGAAATGGTGGGTGCCAGGGGGCTGAGCCTGTCTGAAAGGGATAGGGAGCCCCGGGCCCACGGTGCCCTCCGCCGGGGAAGGGGAGCTGACCGTTGCGCCGGTCCCGGGATCAGCGCAGGGGCGAGGCAACTCGTCGTGCTGGAGCCGACCCGACGCCGACTACGTGGCCCTGCAACTGGAACTGTTTCAGTCAGGGCACCGGGGCGGTACACCGTATGCCACGTGATGCGCACCATTGCCGGTCGGTTGAGCCCCGACCAGATCCATGCGGTCACATGCTACTACGCCTCCCTTTCCGCGACAGACGGAAGCCGTGCCGACCGTGTGAAGGGAGGAGAGGGCACGGAAGGACCGGCGGCACCGCCGCCGGTCCCCGGGAAACCGCTAGCGACTCATCCCATCGCTGGGCTGGTCGGCCGCCCCCGGCGGCACGTCCCTTTCCGTGGGTGCTTTTTCGAATTCGCCGGCGGCGAACTCGGAGACAGAGATACCGAGCGCCAACAGACTGCGGTCGTTGAGTTGGCCGGTGGGCTCCAACCCTTCCGATTCCTGAAAATTGCTCAAAGCGCTGCGTGTCTGCGGACCCCAAATACCGTCCACCCGCCCCGCATTGTATCCGGCCTGGTTAAGTGCCTGCTGCACCTGACGCACGTCGCTCTCGCTCAGGGTCGGTGCGGCGGGGGTGGGTTCCGAGACATCGATGCCCAGCGCCAGCACGGTACGCTCGTTCAAATCGCCCGTTGGCTCGATGCCCATCGAGCGTTGAAAATCGACCAACGCACCGCGGGTGTTCGGACCAAAGACCCCGTCCACCGGGCCGGCCGCGAAACCCTCTTCATTCAGCACCCGCTGCATATCGCGGATTTCGGATGAACCGAGTTGTTCGACCGAGATGGACGAAGGCGACGTCGCCCTGCCCTGTTCACCGGCTGCCAACGCCGGCTGGACGCCAAACGATGCAACCGCCAACAGGCCGGCGGCCATAGACAACACAATTGGACGCTTAACCATGAGCCACCTCCTTGTGGTCAGAAGACGCCGGACCTGCCGGCTTGCTGTAAGCATAGAGCCGAGCAATGGAGGCGGCGCAGCTCGCCCGCGCGATTACGTCACGATGCCAACACCCAGCACGAGCAGAAGGAGCAGCAAGGCGGCAATCAGCAGGAAGATCCCGAACAGCCACTTGGCCACCGTGCGCGCCTTGCCGGCCACCCCGGTAAAGCCAAGGCTTCCGGCAATCACGGAGATAATGAAGGCGACAATCGCCCAGGTCAGCAGGTCCATACCGATCCTCCACGGAGCTTGCGGACTCCACTGAGCTAAGACCGGAAACCGCCGGTGGTCGAGAAGAAGGACGGTTGACATTCGTCATCACCGCAGCCAAGTTGGCGACTTCACCCGTTGGGATTCTGACGATGTCGCAATTTAGATATCTTCTGCTGTTCTTGATGATTGCCGTGCTGCCGGCATGGGCACAGCCGACCACCGAAACGCCCCAGGGCGAGGCGGAACTAAGGCGGCTGGGCTCGATCAATGGTGTGGCGCTGCACTGCGGTTACGTCGGCCAGGTTAGGCGAATCAAAAGCGCGATCATCGAAACCGTGCCCAAGCAGCGCCACTACGGTGCCCTGTTCGAACAGGCCACCCACGAGGGCTTTCTTGAGTTCGTGGAGGCGCGACGCCCCTGTCCCACCGAAGTCACCGTTGCCGCCGACGTGGATGCAGCGGTTGAGCGGTTGTTGCAGGCGTTTCCCTGAGCCGGCAGGCGGCAGTCGCACAACCCCATTGTTGCTCGAACTCGAGGCGTCTTGATCTGGATCAAGTTTGAAGCGGCCTAACACCGGCTACCCTGTCGTCCCGGCCAATCCGATTGCCGCTTGCGTTCGAGGCCAGTGTGTTCGACAAAGTCCGCTTCCGTGCGCCGCCCTTTTCCGCTGTCGTTCTGCTCGCCCTTTGGTTGACGGCGACGCCGGCGCTGGCCGCTGATCCTCCCCGAGTGATGGTCAGCATCAAACCTGTGCATTCGTTGGTGGCATGGGTGATGAAAGGCATCGCCGAACCGGACCTCATCGTTACTGGCGATCATTCACCTCTCGACTATCAACTGACCACAGAGCAGGCAAGCGCGATGCGCGCCGCCGATCTCGTGATCTGGACGGGTCCCGAACTGGAACCGTTTCTGGCGCCATCGGTCGCGAAGCTGGATGAATCGATCCGCGTGGTGGAACTGCTCGCCAGCGACGAGTTGAAGGTTTTGCCGGCGCGGGGAGGCGACGGTCGCCGCGACCCTTTCTTCTGGCTCGACAGCCGCAATGCATTGATCTTGCTCGATGAGCTGACCCGGGCGCTGATCGGCCTGGATCCGGCACGGGCCGCCCGCTATCGGGAAAACCACTCGCGAGCGGTAGCGGCAATTGCCGCCATCGACAGGGAGTTGGAGTACCGCTACCGTGACGTCAGCGCCGCGCCCGTCGCCCTCTATCACGACACGCAACAATATTTCGAGCAGGCGTATGCCGCCTCGGTGGCGGTGATCGTATCGCCGCAGCCGGGAAAGTCACCCGACACCGCCGCGTTATTGGCCGCTCGCGCCCGTGTGCAGACCGGGGCGGTGTCCTGCCTGTTCACGGAGACGGCTTTTGAGTCGCCGAGCCTCGACCTGGTTACGTCGGGCGGCGGCATCACCGTGGTCGCGCTGGATTCGCTGGGCGCACTCCTGCAGCCCGGGGTCGAACTCTACCCGCAACTGATGCGAAACCATTTCACCGCGATTCGGGACTGCATTGCCCCGAACGGGGCCATCGCCGAGATCCGTCCGCGTGGCCACCGCGATCTGGCCGCCGAGTCACCGGCCCCGGGACAACTGTCCGGCCGCTTCATCCTGACCGACCAGCACGGACGTGCCGTCAGCAACCTCGATTTCATCGGCAAGTTCCAGTTGATCGCGTTCGGCTTCACCTCCTGCCCCGACGTTTGTCCAACCGCTCTGTCGCTGATGACGTCGGCGATGCAACGGCTGGGCAAACGCAGTGACCGGATTCAGCCGATCTTCATCACCGTTGATCCGGAAAGGGACACACCAGCGGTGTTGGCCAAGTACACCGACTTTTTCCATCCCCGCTTGCTCGGTTTGAGCGGAAACTCCGACATGATCGATCACACGGCGCACGACTTTGGCGTGCGATACGAAAAGGTGCCGATCGGCAACGGTGACTACACGATGAACCACACGGCCGGATTTTTTCTATTCGGACCCGACGGCACTTTTCTCGAGAAACTGGCCCACGGCCTCAACGCCGAACAGCTCGCCAACAAGCTGGACAGGTATCTGCGCTGATTATCGAACGCGGGTCTGAATGAGGTTGGCAATGGGCCGGCGCTGCTGTCCAACGCGGCAGTTCGCGTAGAGAGTTCAAATAAGTGTGTGAAATGCCGCATCTATTTGATCTGGATCAAAGCCGCCGGTTCCACCGGTTTTGCATCCTAGCAGCGCGAAGTTTGCAACTGAATAGCCCATCGGAGGCGGGGATATGAAAACAACAACCAAAAGAGCGCTGTCGGTGCTTGTCGCTGCAGGCCTCGGCTTGTCGGTTGCGACCGGCGCAACGGCGGCAGCAGACCTTCAGCAGGTCATGAAGGCCCGCGGCCTGACACAAAAAGACCTGTTGGCCGCAGCAAAGACATACACGCCATCGGGCGGCCGGGACGAATACATCGTCTTCAGCTCGGGGGGGCAGAGCGGTCAGGTGATCGTCTACGGCATCCCCTCCATGCGCATCCTCAAGTACATCGGTGTCTTCACACCGGAACCCTGGCAGGGGTACGGATACGAAGAAGAGTCGAAGGCGGTGCTTGCCCAGGGCATGATCGATGGCAAGCAGATCACGTTCGGCGACACCCACCATCCGGCCATCTCGGAGACCAACGGCGAATACGATGGCCAGTACCTGTTCATCAACGACAAGGCGAACCCCCGTATTGCGGTGATCGACCTGCACGATTTCGAGACCAAGCAGATCGTGGTCAATCCGGTGTTCCGCAACGCCCATGGCGGCGCCTTCGTCTCGCCGAACACCGACTATGTCATCGAAGCGGCGCAGTATCCTGCCCCGTTCGAGAGAGAGTTCGTGCCACTGGAGCAGTTCAACGACCGCTATCGCGGCGGCATGACCTACTGGAAGTTCGACCGCAAGAAAGGCCGCCTCGATCCCTCCCAGTCGTTTACGGTCATGGCACCACCCTACAGCCAGGATCTTTCCGATTTCGGTAAGGACGCCAGCGACGGCTGGTCATTCACCAACTCGTTCTGCTCCGAGCGTTACGTCGGCGGCATCGAGCGTGGTCGTCCGCCGTTCGAAGCCGGTTGTTCCGCCAAGGACACCGACTTCCTGCACGTCGTCAACTGGAAGAAGGCCGCGGAGGTCGCCAAAGCCGGGAAGACGACGAAGATCAACGGCCATGACGTCATCACCATGGAAACGGCCGTCAAGGAAGGCCTGCTGTTCCTGATTCCGGAACCGAAGAGCCCGCATGGTGTCGATGTCTCGCCCGACGGCAAGTACATCATCGTCTCCGGCAAGCTGGACAGCCATGCCACGGTCTACAGCTTCGAAATGATTCAGAAGGCGATCAAGGCCGGCAAATTCGAGGGCAAGGACCCGTACGGGATCCCCATCATCGCCCTCAAGGACGCCGTGCACAAACAGGTTCAGGTCGGCCTCGGGCCTCTGCACACGCAGTACGATGCCAAGCCCTGCACCGTCTACACCTCCATTTACGTGGACTCGATGGTCACCAAGTGGGACTACTGCCAGGGTAAAGTTCTGGATCAGATGCCGATCCACTACAACATCGGCCATTTGATGGCGATGGAGGGCGACTCCAAGACGCCGGATGGAAAATACCTGGTGGCGCTCAACAAGTTGGCCATCGATCGCTTCAATCCTGTTGGTCCGCTGCATCCGCAGAACCATCAGCTGATCGACATCAGCGGCGAAAAGATGGAACTGCTGTATGACATGCCGCTGCCGCTCGGCGAGCCGCACTATGCGGTGGCGATCAGCGCCGACAAACTGAAACCGGGCATTCGCTACAAATCCGGCTGGAACTCCCGTACCGACGAACGCCATCCCGACAAGGCACGTGCCGGTCGTGAAAAGACCGAACGTACCTGCGACGCCAACGGCAACTGCAAGGTCGAGGTCTGGGGTACGGCGATCCGCTCGCACATCACGCCGGAAATCATCGAGGCGGAAGTGGGGGATGAGGTGATTATCCATCTGACCAACCTGGAGCGGGCTCAAGACGAGGTGCACGGCTTTGCGCTGTACGGGCAAAACGTGCAGATGTCGCTGGAGCCTGGCAAGACTGCTACGGCTCGCTTCGCGGTCGACCAGGAAGGTGTCTTCCCGTACTACTGCACCGAGTTCTGCTCGGCACTGCACCTGGAGATGGAGGGTTATCTGCTGGTCAAGCCGAAGGGCTACCAGGCGGTGGCTGTCGCCATGCAGGAGGGCGTTGCCTATAGCCAGGCCGACTATGACAAGCAGGTGAAGGAGAACCTGGCCACCCAGGCTGTCATCGACCAGGTCGTCGGCTTCATCACCAGCCACAACTACAAGGACTTCCCGACCGTTGTGGCACTGGTGGAGGATGCCACCGATCAGCTCGGGTTCGCCAAGGAGGCACGAGCCAAATGCGAGACCGCAGCGGCCAAGAAGGACTGGCAGAACGCCATGCTCTGGGCCAACCAGTGGTGGCAATACCAGGTGAAGACTGCAGACCTCGGTCTGCGGGCCAAGACCTTCCTGGAGCAGAACGGCGCCAAGAAGATCAACTGAACCGGTCTACATGACCATGATTTGGGGGGCGCTTTTGCGCCCCCTTTTTCCTGAAGTCCCCCCTATCAGAGGAAAACAATGATGCACAGCGCGAAAAAGGCACTGATGGTGCTCACCATGGCTGCGGGCTTTTCGGTCTCCGGTAACGGGGTTGCCGCCGACCTGAACGGCGAGCAGTTGTTCAAGAGCCCCACCAAAGGCGGCTGCATGGCCTGCCACGGCAAGGATGCGAATACGCCGCTGCTGCCGATGTACCCGAAACTTGCAGGCCAGAACGCCGCCTACCTTGTCCAGCAGATGAAAGACATCAAGAGTGGCGCCCGGAACAACGGCCAGACCGCTGCCATGCGCGGCATCATGCACATGGTGAATGATGAGGAGATGGCGGCCATCGCCAAGTGGCTGGAATCGCTGAACTGAGGGACCGGGGTCGGCTCTACTTCTCTCCCCTGTTTTGTGCGGCGACGCCGACTTGATCAACATCAAGGTCGATCGATGCCTGCTTCCGCATAGTGGACGTGCACCGATATTCGAAGCCGGGCACTACCGAAAGGCCATTCCGAGGCGCTCGTTCTCCAGAATGACTAACAGGGGTTTACCCGTAATCTCAAGACGCAACCAGCAGGAGGCGGCTCATGAATAAATCTTCGCTCATCAAAACTATCGCCCTTGCTGCAGGGCTCGGTCTGGCAGCCAATGCAGCCGCATGGAACGAGGGCGGCGGTGAGCAGGATGAAGCGCTTCACCTCACACCCGACATCGAAAATGGACTGGACGTTTACGAGGTCTGTTCGGCCTGCCACATGCCGGAGGGCTGGGGCACCGAAGACGGCACCTTCCCACAGTTGGCCGGCCAACACGCCCCAATACTGGTAAAGCAGCTGGCGGACATTCGGGCGCAGAACCGCGACAACCCCACCATGTACCCGTTCGCGCTGCCGGAGTCCATCGGCGATGCGCAGGCCTTGGCCGATGTCGTGGCCTACATCGAAAAGCTGCCCATGAACCCCGAAAACGGTAAAGGCGAATGGGCCGAGGGCACACCCGAGTTTGCCCAGGGCAAGAAGCTGTTCGACGACAACTGCGTCCGCTGCCACGGCGACACCGGTCTCGGCATACCGGATAAGTTCTATCCCCGCATCAACGGCCAGCACTACAAGTACATGCTGCGCCAGTTCGAATGGATTCGCGACGGCAAGCGTCGTAACGCCAACCCGGAAATGGTCGAGCAGATCAAGAACTTTTCCGACAAGGACATGGCCATGGTGATCAACTACGTATCGCGAATCCCGGTGCCCAAGAAGGACCTCGCCGAGTCCGCCGACTGGCGCAACCCGGACTTCGACTGACGTTTTGATTGCGCCCGCCGAAGTGGCGGGCGCCACTTTTTTGCCGACTTTTGGCACCCTTGAGTCGATCTAAGGAAAATCATGAACGCGGAAGCGAAAAAGACGCCGTATTCGCTCTTCGTTGGCCTCTTTGCCGGGGTCGCCGTACTACTGCTTTGGCTGTTGGTGGCCAACCCGTTTCTCGACGAGCCTCCCCATTCGGCGCCCGCCTGGTGGGTTTCCCTAACGGCGCCCCAATATCCTGAGACCGCCTTTCCCGACGGCATTCGCATCCACTTCCATGTCGATGGTGTTTTCAACGGCTGCCAGCTGGTCCACTCGGAGGAGAAATTCGAGGAAGAAGCGCTCAACTGCAAGCACGAGATGGATGCCATTAACCACTACGTGGGAATGTATCCGATAGCCGCCGGCGCGCCCGTCGAGCGCATCTTCTCGCCCTTCGTCTTCTCGCTGTTGGGGTTGATGATTGTTGCCTTTGCCATTCCCGGCACCAAGAGCCGGCTGGCGGTGTTGGCGACCGGGTCGCTGGCGATTGCCATCTGGATGTCGGTTGCACTGTATAGCGAAGGCGGGGTCAGACTGCTGACCGACAGCTACCTCTACGATCTGACCAGCACCATGGACCTCGACCCGATCGACATCGAGGAGTGGAGTGCGGTCACGGCGATGCAGGAGAGTTATGTCGAGGCGCTCGGGCGCTACTTCCGTGACCCGGAAGTGATCGAAAAGCGCACCGCATTGATGACGACGGCGACCCACACCGTCTATGGCGTGCTGCTCGCGGCCTTGGTGGTGCTGGTGGTGGGCGTCTGGAAGAGCCGCTTGTTCTATTGGCTGCTGGTGCTGGTTCCCATGGCGTTGCCGATATTTTTCATCATCGATTACGCCGGTTGGCTGTGGTGGTTTGGGCACAACCTCAACGCCATGGGCGCCTTCACGGTCAAGCCTTTCATGCCAACCGTCTTCGGTCAGGGCAAGGTGGCGCAGTTTTCCACCCACTCCTATCCGTATGTCGGCTTCGGCATGATGATGGCCATTTCGTTGCTGCTGGCGGTGGCCGCACTACTGCGGCGCAAACAGCTGAAAGCGGCCGGTCAGGGCTGACCGGCGCGATCGCGCCATCGGATGGCCCGGTGCAGAGGCTTTCCGGGCTGCCATTGGGGATGGGAACGACGTGCTGCTGAGACTCTGGTTCCTGCTGTTCACCCTGGTCGGCGCATCGGCGGCGCTCGGGAAGGAACGCATTCCACTCCAGCCCCTGATCGATGCGGCCGACGACAATGCCATCCTGTCACTGGAGCCTGGCGTCTACGCCGGACCGGTCATTGTCGATCATCCGCTCACTATCGACGGTCAGGGGCACGCCACCATCGATGCCGGTGGTGTGGGCTCGGTGGTGGTGCTGGATACCGACGGCGCCCAGTTGCGCAACCTGCGACTGGTGGGATCCGGCGGCTCGCACAACGACATCGATTCCGCCGTACAGGTTCGTGGCAACTTCAATGTCATCAAGGATAATGTCATCGAAGACACCCTGTTCGGCATCGACTTGCAGCAGTCGAACAACAACATCGTCCGCCGTAACCGCATCCGCTCCAAGGACCGGGAGCTGGGCCTTCGCGGTGACGCCATCCGGTTGTGGTACAGCTTCAAAAACCAGGTCACCGACAACACCATCACCGATTCACGGGACACCGTAGTCTGGTATTCGGCCGACAATACCATTGCCCGAAATAGCACCACCCGCGGGCGCTATGCCCTGCATTTCATGTATTCGCGTCACAATTTGGTGGAAAGCAACCGCTACTTCAACAATTCCGTCGGCATATTCCTGATGTACAGCGACGGTGTCGTGGTGCGGGACAACATGATTGCGCACGCCGTCGGCGCCACCGGTGTGGGCATCGGCTTCAAGGAGACCTCGGACGTCACCATTGAAGATAACCGGGTGCTCTACTGCGCAACCGGCCTCTACCTCGATGTCTCGCCCTACGACCCGGACGCCACCAATCGCATTGAGGGCAATCTGATTGCCTACAACGGCATCGGCGTGCGCTTTCTGAACGACTGGAAGGGAAATACGTTCCGCACCAATCGCTTCAAGGGCAACCTCACCCAGGTGGCGGTGAACGGCAACGGCAGCGCCAGGCGCAACCTGTGGCATGGCAACTACTGGGACGACTACGAGGGGTTCGACCGTGACGGCGATGGCATCGGCGACAGCCCCTATGAGGCCTATGCCTACGCCGACCGGGTGTGGATGGATGTGCCGGGGGCACAGTTCTTCAAGGGCTCACCCACCCTTGAGGTGCTTGATTTCCTCGAAAGGCTGGCCCCTTTCAGCGAGCCCGATCTGATCCTTCGCGACACCCAACCTGCCATGACTGCGGAAAGATTCGAAGATGAGCCAACCACCATCGCAGCCCACTGAAACGGTCGCCACACCCAACCGGCGAAAACGGGAGGCGCGCCGGCGCTTCCTGCGCAGCGTCGGGTTGGCGGTGGGCGTCACCGGGTTGTCGCTGATCGGGTTTTTGCCCGTGATCGGAGCGGGAGGCACACGCCTGCGTCTGCGTCCGCCGGGAGCGCTCGACGAACAGGCCTATCTCGCATCCTGTATCAAGTGCGGCCAATGCGTTCAGGTCTGTCCGGTGGAGGCGATCAAGTTGGCCGATCTGCTCGATGGCTTCGGCAACGGTGCCGCCTACCTTGATGCGCGCGCCCAGGCGTGCGACTTCTCCTGCGACGGGCTGCAGTGCGTGTTGGCGTGCCCCACCGGGGCGCTCACCCACGAGATTGCCTATTCGCATCAGGTGCGGATGGGCTTCGCCCGCCTGAGCGAACCCGATCGCTGTCTGGCGCGCTTGGGTCTGGGCTTCCAGGGCAAGGTCAGGGATCCGGCATTCGACGGGAAATTCCGTTACGTCGAAATCGATCGCTGGAATCCCATCGCGGTGCGCGATCGCGACTTCGATCTGGAGCTGTGCGACCTCTGCATCCGGCACTGCCCGATCGAGATCCGTCGGCAACAGTGCATGGACGGCAAGCCACCATCCGGCGACCCCGATCAGTGTCCACCACTGCTGGCGATCAGCCTGGAGCCGATGGCCGACGGCAGCGGCCAAGTGAGGATGACGCCGGTGATCCACAAAGGCTGCGTCGGCTGCGGGGCGTGTGAAATGGTCTGTCCGACCGAACCGCCGGCAATCGTGATCGATAGCGACAAGACAGCAGATACCGTATGAACCTATTTTTCGAGTCCCTTGCCCAGCTGTTGGGGCGCGCGCCGCGCAAACCGGCCAAGGAGGAGATCACGCCCGCGGCACAGGCGATCCACTTTCGCCAGCGTGGCGAGACGTTCGACGTGGAAGAAGCCCGGGCCCTGCACGCGGCCCACGACTCCCGCAAGTGGCGCAACCGCCGCTGGATCACGCTGATCGTGGTCAATCTGCTGTTTGTCATCTCCTATAGCCTCGACATCCAGCTGCTCGAAGGGGCACTCACGGCCTCGCGCTTCCTCGGTTTCCACATGGCTGATCTCAACTCGGCCCTGCAGGTGACGCTGGCCTTCAAGGAAGTGCTAATCAATCTGTTGATCGGAACCGTGACCGTGCTCTTGATGTGGCTGCTGTTGGGCGGCCGTGCCTTCTGCTCGTGGGTTTGCCCCTACCATCTCATCGCGGAGTGGACCGAGAAGCTCCACCTGTGGCTGGTGGAACGCAAAGCGATCCGGGGCTACGACTTCCACCGCGGCATACGCACCTTCTTTTACGTCCTGTTCGCGTTGCTGGCCTTGATCAGCGGCTACACCGTTTTCGAGTTCATCTCTCCCACTGGGATCCTCAGTCGTGCCCTGATCTACGGTCCGGGGCTCGCCCTGCTCTGGGTCGGGGCCCTGCTGCTGTTCGAGGTGTTTGTCTCCAGAAGGGCCTGGTGCCGCTACGTTTGCCCCATCGGTATGACCTACGGTCTGGTAGGCCTGTTTTCGCCGTTGCGGGTGGTCTACAACCTCGACGCCTGCCGGCACGAAGGGGAGTGCCGCAAAGTGTGCGAAGTGCCGCACGTGCTGGAGCCGGTGCTCAAGGGGCGGGCCACTGACATCGACCTCCCGCTCGGCGCCGACTGTACGCGCTGTGGTTTGTGCATCGATACCTGCCCGACCGGGTCGCTGCGTTTTGATGTCAAGGGCCTGTCGAAACTGCTCTGAGGACCGTCGATGATTCGCTTCCAAAATGTCAGCAAGCACTTTCGCCGCCATCGGGTTCTGAGCGGTATCGACCTCGAGATAAGGCCCGGCAATCGGGTTGCCCTGGTCGGCTCCAACGGCGCCGGCAAGACGACCCTGATACGCTGCCTGCTCGGTGAGTACGCATGTGAAGGTTCGGTTTCCGTAAACGGGCTCGATGCGCGGCGGGATCGTCGTGCCGTGTTGTCCCGGATCGGATTCGTGCCACAGCTGCCGCCTCCCCTCAAAATGCCGGTCGGACAGCTACTTCGTTTCGCGGCCGGCGTCTGTGGTTCTGAACCGGCGCGAATGGAGGCCGTGGCGGAGCGCCTCGGCCTTGAGCCCGCGGCCATTCGGCGCCAACCGTTCGTCAAACTCTCCGGCGGTCAGAAGCAGAAATTGCTGATCAGCATCGCGCTTGGGCGCGACGCCGACATTCTGATCATGGACGAACCGGCGGCGAATCTGGACCCGGAGGCGCGGCACGTTTTCTTCGAGCTGCTGGCCGAAAAACAGGACCGGGCGGTAATGCTGATCTCCAGTCACCGGCTGGACGAGGTGGCCGCCCTGGTCAATCGAGTGGTCGAGATGGACCGCGGAAAGGTGGTGCTGGATGACCATGTCGAAGACCAGGTCGACCTGACCAGCGTGCTCGACTGCCGGCTCACCCTGCATCGGCCCCAGGACGCCTTCGCCCGCGCCATTCGTGACTGGCGCTTTGTATCCACCGACAACGATCGGGTTTGGTACGGCCGGGTGCCTGGTCCGGATCGGCTGCGTTTTCTCGGTTTGTTGTCCCGCTACGCCGGACTGCTCGCTGCCGTCAGCATGCAGGAGAGCCATCTGCACGTGAGCAGGGGGGAGGAGAGATGTATCGCACACTCAATCGATGGTTTCTGATTGGCACCCTCGTCACCGGCGGTTTGAGCGGCTGCTCCGGCGATGCCACCACCGGACCGGTGGCGGTCAGCTGGGATCGGGATGCCTGTGATCGCTGCCGCATGGTGCTCAGCGATCGCGTGCACACGGCCCAGGTGCGCGGTGGTCCCGAGGGCGGCAAGCAGCGGGTGTACCTGTTCGACGACATCGGCTGCGCCGTGATTTGGCTGGATGAGCAAGCCTGGAAGGACGGACCGGGGGTCGAAATCTGGGTGACGGACCATCGCGACGGCCACTGGATCGATGCCAGAAACGCCTGGTACGTCGACGGCAACCACACCCCCATGGGTTATGGGTTGGGCGCTCAGGACCAACCGGCCGACGGGGCACTGCGGTTCGCTGCCGCACGGGAGCGGATCTACGATGTCGAGGCCCGCTACAACGACCACAGCCAGCACCTGGAGACGGTACAACGATGAGTCACCTTGCGCTAACCGCCTGGACGGACATCCTCGAGTCGCTGCGGGCCCGCTGGTTCATGGTCTACTCGCTGGTGTTCGGAGGCATCGTCGTGGTGCTGTTCGCGTTCGGATTGACCGAGTCGCGCATCATGGGCTTTACCGGCCTTTCGCGCCTGCTCATCACCTACATTCAGCTGACCATGGCGATCCTGCCGGTGTTTGTCCTGATCACAACGGTGCGTTCCGTGGCCGGTGATCGCGAGGCCGGCGTATTCGAGTACCTGCTGTCCCTGCCGGTCTCGCTCGCCGCCTGGTACTGGGGCAAGCTGGTCGGGCGTTTCCTGGTGGTGTTTCTGCCGGTGCTGGTGGCGATGCTCGGTGCGGTGGCCTGGGCGGTAGGGACCAAGGGGGCCGAGGTGCCGTGGCTTACCGTGGGCTACTACCTGTTGTTACTGGTGGCACTCGCCTGGTGTTTTCTCGGCATCGGCATTCTCATTTCCACCGTGGCCCGTAGCGCGGACGTCGCCCAGGGGGCGGCCTTCGTGGTGTGGCTCACGCTCTTGCTGTTTCTGGATCTGATCCTGCTGGGGGTCCTGATCCAGGATCGGCTGCCGTCCGAGACCGCGGTGGCGCTCTCCCTGGCCAACCCGATGCAGGTTTTCCGCACAGCCACCATGATGCTGTTCGACCCGCAACTGGTGCTGCTTGGACCGGCCGCCTACGTCATCCTCGATCACTTCGGGGAAGGCGGCTACATGGCATGGGCAACCCTTTACCCGATTGTTGTCGGCTCGACCTGCGCGGCCGTTGGATTCCTGCTTTTTCGTCGTAGCGATCTGCCTTGACCGGCATTGTCGAGGGGGATGCCTGTTTTCGAATGCCGGTGCACACAAACAGGAGAGACACCGATGCGGGGGAAAATTCTTGGCTGGATCGGGGGGCTGGGGGCAATCGGAGTGGGTGTGGCGCTGGCAGTCACTCCGATGGTGCTGCCGCCGGCGGAGCCCATCGAAGTCCGTGCGGAGAGCGGTTGCGACCTGCAGCGCGGCCCCTGTTCGGCCGAGCTGCCGGGAGGCGGGCGAATGACCCTGGTGCTGACGCCGCGTCCTGTCATTCCGATGCGTGCAGTATCGGTGCAGGCGACATTCGATAATGTGCTGGCCCGCGAGGTGTCGGTCGACTTCAAGGGAGTCGACATGAACATGGGTGACAATCGCTTCGTACTCGGTCCCGACGGGAGTGGCCGCTTCAGCGGTACGGCTTCGCTGTCGGTCTGCATTCGGGATCGAATGGAGTGGGATGCGTGGCTGCTCGCGAACACCGATCAAGGCCTTTTCACGGCACCTTTTCGGTTCGAGACGCGGAGGCAGTAGTCAGGCCGGTACCCGGCGGCAGTCTTCCCCGCTCAGCACCAGCAACCGGTGGCGGTCGAGGATACGAATGCTCCGTTCATGACTGGGGGCCTCAACGATACCCTGGCGCTTCAATCGCGAAAGGATGCGCGAGACGGTCTCCACGGTCATGCTCAGTACCTCGGCGATATCGCTCCGGGTCACCGGCGGCCCGCCGCCATCCTCGCCGGTATTCAGAAGAAACCAGCACACCTTCTCTTCGGCATTCAGTAGACCGAGGTTACGCACCTGGGCCATTGAGCGCCGCAGCTCCTCGTTGATCATGTGTACCAGCTGCCGTGCCAATGCCGGGTTGCTGTCCACCGCGCGCAGCATGTCCACGTGGCGCAGCGTACAGACCTGGATCTCCGTCACCGCCTCGGCGCTGCAGGGATAACTGTCCGTGCCTAACGCCTCGATACCGAGCACCGACCAGGGCGGGGCCACACGCAGGCCCTGACTGCGCCCATCCGGCAGGCCCGCCGTCAGTTTGACGTAGCCATGCTTGAGGATGAACAGATGGTCGGCCGGCCAGCCTTGCTGAAACAGCACTCCGCGCGGGCGAAACACCTCCTTGCTGATGGCGTTGCGCACGTCGCAGAACTGCCGGTTGGGCAGGTGTTCGCCGCAGGCAAGCATGACGTCGCACAGAAGACATCGGTGTTGGCGGCAGGAACAGGTCACGTGCGGACTCCTTAACCAATCAACGGTCGCAGGTTCGCGGCAACGGGCCGCAGTCAATCATCTACTGTCGACATGTAAGCAAAAATGTCCCGGACTTCGGTGTCGCTGAAGGCGCTCAGCAGGCGGTCTTCCGGGTCATCGGGATCGTGAAATCTGATCCCCTTGCGGTACTTCTCTACCTGCCGCCAGAGGTAATCGGTGTATTGCCCGGCCAGCATCGGCACCGCGTGCCGTTGACTGCCTTCGCCCGCGGTGCCGTGGCAGGAACGGCACTCCCGCTGGTAGATTTCGCGGCCGGCTTCGATGTCGCCGGGTGCGAGCGGAATGTTGATGGTGCGCTTGGCCAGCAACAGTCGCTGCAGTGGATCGTAGGTAGCCTCATCGATCGGCGGCAGCTGCGACGGCAGTTCGACGGAGGCGATATAGGCCGAGACGTCTCGGATATCAGCATCGGGCATCTGTCTCTCGTCCATGTATTCCAGCATTGGGATGTTGGGTCGCTTGCGCTGGCGAAACAGTAGCAACTGCCGCTCAAGGTACGCCGCGGGTTGCCCGGCCAAACGCGGATACTCGGCGTCCTTGGTACCTTCGGCAAATTCGCCGTGGCAGCCGGCACAAAGTTCGTTGATCTCGGCGCCAAGTTCGAGATCCGGGTCACCCCCGATCAAACTATCGCCGGCATGGACCGGTCCCAATCCCAACAGGAGCACGGCAATGGCCCACGTTCGGTTCATCATATCGCTTCGTTTACCGTGGTGAACTCCATTGTCTGGCTCCGCGCTTCGGCGTCGCCTTGACCTACGTCAAGCACCCGGTTCCGGCGGTGCTCTCACGTGCGCCGCAACATTGTCGCACCACGGGCACAACATTCTTCTAACTGGTGATCCGGGCAACTTCTAGCCTGAAGGGTAAGTTCGCCACGGTTGACGCGAAAGCCTGTTGAATTCGGCGTTAGCGGTGTGTGCAAAGTTAGGCGACCACACAGGAGTGTTGGTCGATTCGACACTACATGACAAAGAGAGGGTGTCATGAAAGCAAGGACGCAGCTTCCCCGTATTCTGGTGTTGTCCAGTACAATTATGACGCTCGCTGCATGTAGCGGCGGCGGGGGTGGCGATCCGACCACCCTCAATGTCAGCGACGACTCGCCAACGCTCGATGCCAGCGCGGGCGATACCACCAGCCCCATTGGCGGCACCGGCGACACCACCAGTCCGGACGCAGGTACTGGCGATACGACCAATCCGGACGACGGCACCGGCGACACGACCAACCCGGACGACGGTACCGGTGATACCACCAATCCCGACGATGGCACCGGTGATACGACCAATCCGGACGATGGCACCGGTGATACCACCAACCCCGACGACGGCACCGGTGATACCACCAACCCCGACGACGGCACCGGTGATACCACCAATCCCGACGACGGTACCGACACCGACACAGGTGACCAAACGTCCGGCACCATCGACCTCGGAATTACCGACGCGCCGATCGACACCGCATCGAATGTTTACGTACAGTTCGCCGGCGTAAAGATCCAGCCGGCAACCGAAGATTCAGCCATCACGTTCACGTTCGATACGCCCAAGGATATCGACCTGTTGGCACTCCAGGGCGGTTTGCAGGCGTGGCTGTTGGAGGGGCAGCAGATCCCGTCCGGGGACTACGACTGGATCCGCCTGATGGTGAACGCCAGTGCCGACAGCGTGTTTGATTCGTACATCGTCATCAACGACGAACAGTATGAACTGAGTGTGCCGGCCGGTTCCGAAAAGGGTCTGCAGCTGAATACCACGTTTACGGTCGAGCCCGGCACGACCACGCAACTCACGATTGACTTCGACCTGCGCAAATCGGTGAACCAACCGACGGGACAGACCTACGACGAAACACCGGTCTACACCCTGAAGCCGACGCTGCGCCTGGTGACCAGGGAAACGGGAGGGATCACCGGCATAGTCGACCCGAACATCTTCACCGGTCTTGACTGCAGCGCACCGGAGTCCGGATACGCTGTCTACATCTACTCCGGAACCGTGACTCCCGACGACATCGACGGCATCGACCCGGACCCGATCAAGAGCGTGAAGGCACAATATGTCGAGGACAGCTATCACTATTCGGTGGCTAGCCTCGAGCCGGGTGATTACACCGTCGCTGCCACCTGTCAGGCCGACCGGGACGATCCCGCTACGGATGACCTGAACGACACGATCCAGGATGTCACCTTCGTCGGTACCGATACAGTGTCAGTCTCGGCCGGCTCCAACACGGTCCACGACTTCCAGTAGCGATTTTCGGAAACGCCCTCTCCCTCGCGGAGAGGGCGTTTTTTTATCCCGCCTTTTCCGATCTGCCGGACGGAATGATGGGCACGTCGCTTCGCTCCTTTGCCCATCCTACGGACTACTCCGGAACCGTGACTCCCGACGACATTGACGGCATCGACCCGGACCCGATCAAGAGCGTGAAGGCACAATATGTCGAGGACAGCTATCACTATTCGGTAGCTAGCCTCGAGCCCGGTGACTACACCGTCGCTGCCACCTGTCAGGCCGACCGGGACGATCCCGCCACGGACGACCTGAACGACACGATCCAGGATGTCACCTTCGTCGGTACCGATACCGTGTCCGTCTCGGCCGGCTCCAACACGGTCCACGACTTCCAGTAGGCGATTTTCGGAAACGCCCTCTCCCTCGCGGAGAGGGCGTTTTTTTTATCCCGCCTTTTCCGATCTGCCGGACGGAATGCTGGGCACGTCGCTTCGCTCCTTTGCCCATCCTACGGACACGCATGATGCAAGTTCAGGATGGGCAAAGCGCAGCGTGTCCATCAACTCGCTGGCGTCAGGGATGATGGGCACGTCGCTTCGCTCCTTTGCCCATCCTCGGCGACACGCCCGATCCAAGCTCCGTAGGATGGGCAAAGCGCAGCGTGCCCATCAACTCGCTGGCGTCAGGGACGATGGGCACGTCGCTTCGCTCCTTTGCCCATCCTACGGACACTGGCGACTGCACGGTTGGGTGAAAATCCCCTCTGTAGAGCGCGAGCCACGCCGGGCTGAGCACCGGTGAGGATGGGCATTGCCATCCAGGTGGCAAAGCTCTACAGTGCCGTATCCGGCCCCTGGGTCGGCTCCTGCTTGGGCAATACAGCCATGATCCTGACGACCGAAAAAGCGCGTCGGTCCAACCCTCGGCGCCGACTTCCGGTTCTCGCCGACGCACTCTGCGCGGGCACACGCCTCTTCCGTATGGGAAATCGATCGTTGCGGGCTATGCGCACGAACTCGGGACTGAAGCAATGAAACCCCTTACACCACGCGCCTCGATGTACGGTCTGATCGCGTTGATCAGCCTGCTGCTTATCACCTCCTGTGCCGCGCCCAGCGCGCCGACCGGGACCCGTTCGGGCAGCCCCGCGGTGGCGCAGCGTTCCGTCGCAGCGGCGCCCCCCCCGCTGGGCATCGAGATAATGGATGTGCCGGGGGGCGTGTCCGTGCTGAACGTCGTCGATAGTTCCCTGGCGCAACAGGCGGGGATCCGCCCTCGTGACACGATCGTGGAACTCAACAGGCAGCCAATCCCCTCGAAAGAGTGGTTCAGCCGGATGGTCGGCTCCCGTTCGCCGTCGGCCCCGATGTCCCTGCGTATCCAGCGCGGTGAGGCCCAGTGGTACATCGCCATCCCGGCCTCTCAGCCGCCATCGACCGCGGCTGCCAACCGAATCGCCGGCTCGGCTTCGGCCCGCTTGCGCCGGCTGCGGATGCCGGCGCAGGACGTGCCGCCAGTCGACCCGTTCCAGGTTCCGGGACTGGCTTCGAGAGCGGGGGGCGCCGCAGGCATCAACGTACTGCAGCGGGTCTTCCTCGACCCGGCGACCGGCCGCTTGGCCTTCGTCGGCCGCTACGACCCCGCCTACGCCACTGGCGCCATCGACTACTCAACGCTGCTGCATGACGCCCAAGGCAGTCCGGCCCCCGTCTTCAGCCTGGAACCGACCCCCGCGACCAAGGTCGCGGTCACCCGATTCGTGGCGGACTTCGACCGGCAGATGGCCAGCAGCCTCAGCTCTGGCTCTGCCTTCCAGGCGTGGTTCGGTCGGATGATCGACCTGCTCCTGTATGACCCGGCGCTTGGCGCCGACCGCCAGCGTTTCCTGCAGAAAGGGGCGGATATCCTGAAGGTGACCCCGGCCGAGGTGCCCGACCTCACCCGCGCCATGCTCAATCGCACCCAGCAGGGGTCGGCCCTGTTCGTGAAGTTCTGGGTGAAGTTCTACGAGAGCGCCGGTGCACCGGAACTGGCTGCCTTCATCCGCACCGGCGCCAACAAGGACGCAGACCCGGATGCCTTTCTGAGCGTCATCGACTGGCTGGGACTCGAGCCGCGGCGCCAGGAGCTGCGTGCCCTGGTCGAAGCCCGGCGCATCACGACCGAGCGCGGGGAAGCGCTTTTCGAGGTCGCCATCTGGAAGGACAATTTCCGACGCATGCGCGTGCCGGAAAGTCGGTGGGCGGGCGCCGCCGAACGCGCGGAGCGGACGGGCAACATGGCGCCGTTCCGTCAGCTGGTCAGTGAGACCAATGCGAATATCCTGCGCGAGCGGCTGCTCGAGCCCTGGCTCAACGGGCTGGTACTGTCGGAGGACTTCCTGCGTCGGCAGAACCAGATGCCGGCGCTCGATACGATGCCGGTCTACCGTGGCGGCCTCTCGCCCGATTCCGAACTGGCGCGCGTCTTCCTCGAGGCAGACTGGACGCTGAAGACGTTGGGTGAACAGCCGGAACTGGCGAAGCGGGTTGCCGGTCATCGCACACCGCACCAGTACCTGTTCGAACGGGAAACGGCGGCAGGCTACTACGAAACGGGCGGCCTCGAGATGCGTTTCTGGCTGAGTCCGGGTGCGGTCGCCATCAGCCACGACCCCACACGCCGTGTGCTGGCGTTCGACCGCGCCAGCGTCAAGGTCGGCGCCGAACTGCTCGCGCGCCACGGCGGAACGGGGGTGGGCGACCCCGTCACGCGAAATGCGCTGACCTCCTATGCGGCCGAGGTCACCCGGCGTTACGACGACTACGCCAGGGCACTGCCGGAACTGCACCGCCTGCGCGAAGCGGCCAAGCTCCTCGCCCTGGTGCGTTGGGCCCGCTCGCAGGGGATCGAGCTGGTCCCGCCGGAGCCGGCCGCCGCGGCGCAACCGATCCCGGAACGATTCAGCCGCGGTTTCTGGACCGCTCGTTTCCACTCGGCCAACGGGCGGACCTTCCTCGGCCTCGCCGCGAGCGGCGGCGTGGATTTTGGTGAGCAGGCCGGCACCGCCTGGGTCCAGCCGAGTGTGGACCCGGCCCTGGCCAGGACCGCCACCGGGCAGCTGATGGCGAGCGCCGCCTTGGGCGAGGAGGCGGTCGATGCGGCCCTCAGCGGCGATCTCGAATCGGCCCGCGAACTTGCAGAGCAGAGTGCCCAGGCCATGACCGGCCAGTTCGACTTCACCGGTCATCCTGCCCTTGGGGAAATACCGGAGCCCCCCGAGCCGGTCGCCGTGGCGGTGCTGCAAGACGAGGTGGTAATCCAGACCAAACAGGCGATCGACACCCTCGCCAGTCCGGGGGGCAGTGAGCCGCAAAAGGTACAGGCCACGGCGCACCTGCAGCAGATCAAGACCCTGCTGACGAAACCGGCTCCGAGCCACGAACAGGCGCGGCAGTGGGTGCAGTTGCTGCGGACTGGCGAATGGGATTCGCTGAGTGTCCCGCTCTCGCGGCCGGCCACGCCGGTCCGACCGCAGGCACCGGTGCGCGACCAGTCCCCCGCCGTAGCGACCGCCAACGACGCGGATCGGATCGCCATCCGTCAAGAGATCACCGACCTGCGCCAGGAGCTGTGTCGCGTCCAGGCGAATCTGCGCCGTTTTAACGCGACCATTCAATCCGACGCGCAGCAGCGCGGGGAATGGGAGACGGTCACCAATGAGGCCTACCAGAATGCGCTGAACCGCGCGAAGGAGAAGCTGGCCGATTTCTCCGTGGACTTCCCGGACGAGATACTGAAGAAGCGCCTCGGCGCACTGCGCGACCCGGTAGAGCGGGCGCGGGTCGAGCGCGCCCTCCGAATGGTCCAGCACCTCAAGGAGTCCTACCAGCTGAAGGACTTCTCCACCTGGGCCGCCCACGAGGAGTACGGCCGGGAAGAGATCATGGAGGGCATCGCCACCGTTGCCAAGCTGATCGGCGTCGAAGGGGCCATCAAGGAGCATCTGGTCAAGCGCTGGGGGCTGGGCCGCGTCCTGGCGTTCAAGGACGCCGCCAGCGACCTGGTGGCGAGCACCTACGACGTCACCGCCGAAGTCGTCGCCTGGCGCCGCCTCGCACAACTCAACCGCAACAGCGACGCGTTCCTCGTCGCCGTGCGCAAGCTGGGCGAACACCAACGCAACATCCTCGCCCAGATCCACGAACGCGAGATAAGGCTGGGCCTGAAAGCCGGGGCGACAAAAACGCCCTGCGAGTAAACGTCCGTAGGTTGGGCAAAGCGCAGCGTGCCCATCGACTCTCTGGCGTCGGCGAAGTGATGGGCACGTCGCTTCGCTCCTTTGCCCATCCTACGTGACACGCGCGATGCAAGTTTCGAGGTTGGGCAAAGCGCAGCGTGCCCATCAACTCTCTGGCGTCGGCGAAGTGATGGGCACGTCGCTGCGCTCCTTTGCCCATCCTACGGTGACACGCGCGATGCAGGTTTCGTAGGATGGGCAAAGCGCAGCGTGCCCATCAGCTCTCCGGCGTCGGCGAAGTGATGGGCACGTCGCTTCGCTCCTTTGCCCATCCTACGGTGACACGCGCGATGCGAGTTTCGTAGGATGGGCAAAGCGCAGCGTGCCCATCGACTCTCTGGCGTCGGCGAAGTGATGGGCACGTCGCTTCGCTCCTTTGCCCATCCTACGGTGACACGCGCGATGCAAGTTTCGTAGGATGGGCAAAGCGCAGCGTGCCCATCAACTCTCCGGCGTCGGTGAAGTGATGGGCACGTCGCTTCGCTCCTTTGCCCATCCTGCGGTGACACGCGCGATGCCAGTTTCGTAGGATGGGCAAAGCGCAGCGTGCCCATCAACTCTCCGGCGTCGGCGAAGTGATGGGCACGTCGCTTCGCTCCTTTGCCCACCCTACGGTGACACGCGCGATGCGAGTTTCGTAGGATGGGCAAAGCGCAGCGTGCCCATCAACTCTCTGGCGTCGGCAAAGTGACGGGCACGTCGCTTCGCTCCTTTGCCCATCCTACGGTGACACGCGCGATGCAAGTTTCGTAGGATGGGCAAAGCGCAGCGTGCCCATCAACTCGCTGGCGTCGGCGAAGTGATGGGCACGTCGCTGCGCTCCTTTGCCCATCCTACGGTGACACTTGCGATGCAAGTTTCGTAGGATGGGCAAAGCGCAGCGTGCCCATCAGATCGCTGGCGTCGGCGAAGTGATGGGCACGTCGCTGCGCTCCTTTGCCCATCCTACGTGACACGCGCGATGCAAGTTTCGTAGGTTGGGCAAAGCGCAGCGTGCCCATCGACTCTCTGGCGCCGGCGAAGTGATGGGCACGTCGCTTCGCTCCTTTGCCCATCCTACGGTGACACGCGCGATGCAAGTTCTGTAGGATGGGCAAATATCAACAAACGAAGGGATTTCGTAATGGACTACAGACGGGCAAGGATGCCGGGCGCCACCTACTTCTTTACCGTCGTCACCGAAAGTCGCCGCCCCCTGCTGGTGGAAAACATCGAGCGCCTTCGCAACGCCTTTCGACACGCGCGCGCCAAACGACCCTTTCACATCGACGCGATCGTCATCCTTCCCGACCACCTGCACACCCTTATTTCCCTTCCGGAGGGCGATAACGATTACTCAAGCCGATGGATGATCATCAAACGGAAATTCTCCAGCGCGCTTCCTGCGATGCCATCGACCCGGTCCCAGGCGTCGAAGCGGGAGAAAGGCGTGTGGCAACGCCGCTTTTGGGAGCACTGCATCCGTGGCGAAGCCGATTGGAAGAACCACATGGATTACATCCATTACAACCCGGTAAAGCACGGCAATGTCCAACGCGTGTGCGACTGGCCATACAGCTCGTTCCATCGTTGTGTGCAAAAGGGCTGGTACCGACGAGACTGGGGTGACGGCCTCGACGCTGATTTTCTCCAAGTCGATTGCGAGTAGTCGTAGGATGGGCAAAGCGCAGCGTGCCCATCAAGAGGCGCCGGGCCGACGCCGGGACGCCGGGACGATGGGCACGTCGCTTTCGCTCCTTTGCCCATCCTACTGGCTTTACCCGTCGTCGTGGGCAAAGCGCAGCGTGCCCATCAAGAGGCGCCGGGCTGACGCCGGGACGATGGGCACGTCGCTCTCGCTCCTTTGCCCATCCTACTGGCTTCACCCGCCGTCGTGGGCAAAGCGCAGCGTGCCCATCAAAAGGCGCCGGGCTGACGCTGGGACGATGGGCACGTCGCTCTCGCTCCTTTGCCTTTGCCCATCCTACTGGCTTCACCCGTCGTCGTGGGCAAAGCGCAGCGTGCCCATCGAATCGCTGACCGACCGGTGACGGGCGGCCCTTCCCCTGTCACCTTTGGCGGACCCGCCTTGCGCCAACGTCGAGGGGCGGCTAGAAGTTCATTCAATTCACATCGCCACCATTCAGGAGTGGCCCATGGGCGTTCTATCCCGACTGACCACCCTCGTAAAGGCCAAGGTCTCCCAACTCCTTAGCCAGGCCGAGGACCCGGCTACGATGATGGACTACTCCTACGAGAAGCAGCTCGAGTTGCTGCAGAATGTCAAACGAGGCGTGGTCGAAACGGTGACGTCGCGACGGCGGCTGGAACTCCAGGCCGAAAAGCTGCGCGCAAACATCGACAAGCTGGAGCAGCAGGCGCGCCAGGCGCTGGCGTCGGGTCGCGACGACCTGGCGCGGATGGCGCTGCAGCGTAAACAGACCGCGAATCAGCAGTTGGAGGGGCTGGACAGCCAGATCGCCGATCTCGAGACAGAGCAGAGTCGGCTGCAGGAGGCCGAAACGCGCCTCGCGGCCAAGGTCGAGGCGTTTCGGACCCGTAAAGAGGTGGTCAAGGCGCGTTATTCGGCGGCCGAGGCGAAGGTCCGCATCGGTGAGGCGGCCACCGGTCTTTCCGAGGAGATGGCCTCGATCGGACTCGCCATCGAGCGAGCCGAACAGAAGACCGAGCAAATGCGCGCGCGGGCGACCGCCATCGACGAACTGGTCGAGGCCGGAACACTGGAGGAAGTGGGGGCGCCGCAAGCCGACAAGCTGGACCGCGAACTGCAGCGAATGACGGCCGAGCAGAACGTGGAGTCCGAACTCGCGTTCCTGCGACGGCAGGTTGGCTCCGAACAACAACCCGGGCAGGAGAGACCATGATGATCGTGCGGATCCTGGGAGAAGGCCAATACAAACTCGACAGCGGCTACCTGGACCGGCTCAACGAAATCGACAACGACCTGGTCTCGCTGCTCGCCGAGGGAACCGACGAGGCGTTTCGTCCGCTCTTTCACGAGATGCTGCAACTGGTTCGGGAACGGGGCAGGCCATTGCCGGTTGAGGAGCTGGTCACCTCCGATGTCGTGCTGCCGGATCCCTCCAGCCATCTCGACGACATCAAGCCGCTGTTTACGGGCGATGGCCTGGTGCCGGGATAACCGGCCCGAATCCGCGCCACCGCACCGCTCCCCGGACTCAGACAGGGATCCCCCAAAGCGGGAACCAGCGGCTGGTATCCGCCTCGATGGGGAGCTCCTTCTCCAGCAACGCGCAAAGACGCATCTCCATGGCGGTGTCACGCGTCCGCTCGCCGGCCGCAGGCACGAACGGATAGAAGGTTCCCCGTTTGTAGCTGTAGATCCAGTACACCGCCCGCTCTCCCTCCAGAAACTTGAACACCCCGGCCAGCAACTGCTCGCCGAAGCGATGCTCCTGAAGCGTCAGGCTGCTCATGTGAATGAGCGCGACGAGCTCTTCGACCTGGGGATGCTCCAGCACCAACCAGCGAAAACCGTAGCTGTCCTCACAGGAGCGGATGTCCACCTTATGGTCTGTCGCCGGGCCCTCCACCAGTTGCCGCATCTCCTCTTCGGCGGCACCGAAGCGGCTCGACGGCAGGGGCCGGAAACAGAGACCGGCCCGGCCGGAAAACTCGAGCTGAAGAGTGACGCGAAGCGTGACCGACGCGGTCGACATGGCAAACAGCCGTTCTAACGTGGGCTTTGCCGGCCGGGTGCGACCGAAGAGAATGTCCAACAGCTTCATCGCCCCTCCATTTGGCGTTCCAGGCGCCCAAGCTGTTGCAGCCGCCGCTCCAGTGAGGGATGGGTGGAGAAGAGTTCGCTCATCGCACCGCCGCTCAGGGCGGGGATGATGAAGAAAGCGTTCATCGCCTCGACCTGGCGCAAGTCCTGGCTCGGAATCCGTTGCATGGCCCCGCTGATCTTCAGCAACGCGGAGGAGAGCTGAGAGGGGGCGCCGGTGATCACGGCCGCGCCCCGGTCGGCGGCGAGTTCGCGATAGCGGGACAAAGCCCGGATCAGAAAAAAGCTGATCACCCACACCGCCAGCGAGACGAAATAGACCAGTGCCACACCGGCCGCGCCCTGGCGCCGGCCCCGGTACATCATCCCGCCCCAGAAGAACCAGCGCATCAGCAACTGGGCAATCAGAGCGAAGAAGCTTGCCATTGTGATGACCGCCGCGTCGCGGTGACGGACGTGGGAGAGTTCGTGCGCCAGGACCGCCTCCAGTTCCGGCTGGGAGAGCTGCTCCAGCAAACCGGTGGTGACGGCAACCGCCGCCGCCGAGGGGTTGCGGCCGGTGGCAAAGGCGTTGGGAATCGAGGTTCTCACCACGGCGATGCGGGGCTTGGGAAGATCGGCCAGGGCACACAGCCGCTCCACCGTCGCATGCAGCTCCGGGGCTTCGTCCGGGCTCACCTCCCGGGCCCCCATCGACTTCAGTACCAGGCGGTCGGAATAGAAGTACTGAACGGCCAGGAGAACGCCGGCCACGATCGCGACAACCAGGAAATTCGCGCCGCTGGCCCAGAGTACGGCGATAAAACCCAGGTAGAGTGCCCCCAGCAGGAACATCACCAGGAACATCCTCACGGTCAACTGGGTGTCTTGTGCGTACCAGCGCTCCGCCACTCCGCCGCTCCCTGTCCGGTCCTTGCCTCCTTTCTTAGCAGCTTCCGGTGCAACGTGCGCCCAGGAGGTGGGCGAGGCCCGCACGCAGCAGCGGGGTCAACCCAACCGGCGGGCGGTTGAACCAGTCGAGGAACGCCGTCAGCTCCGGCTCGAGCGGGGCGCGGGGCGGGGCCTCGAAGTGGACCGTCGGCCGATCGAGACGGCCGGAGACCACCTGCATCGACTCCTCACCCCGGAGCGTACCGACGCCAACGCGAATCAGGGGGCCGGCGCCCTCCGGAAACAGGGCCGCCTGCTCTGTAACGTCCTGAGCGACGACGCCGAACTGACTGAGCATGTAAGTGGTCCCCGTTTGCGGGAGGGAAACACGGATGACATGAGCAACAGTTTTTCGAGGTAGGTGTCTGGGGTGGCGGTCTGTCAGTGGTATTTGTGGTTCTGGGCGAGCCTGAACGAGGTGCTGGAGAGATGCTTGCCAGTGAGATAAGCGTCTTTCAATATGGGCGCCTCCTTGCTTCCGCAATCCTGACCTCGATGGAGTTCATCGCTTCCTTGTGGCGCGACGGGACGTAGGACTCATCTGCGAAACTAAGCCGCTCGCCTGGGCCGACATTGACCAAGGCCCGTAGTAAGTAGACGGATGTGCCACCAGCGCCAAGAAAGTTTGCTTCCAGCTCCACATCGAATTCATCGTCGCAGGCATTGGAAACAACAGCTTCCCAGACGATCATGGACTGATGTGAGGGGCTTTCCGGCCAGTTGAAGTCGGCCTCGGAGACTGTCAGGCATTCTCCCCACGCGCTGCCTGCGAAAAGTAGAATAGAAGTCGTGAGTGCTCGAAACATGAAGTTCAGTTCTCAAAAAAAGGATGTTTAGGCAATCACATTGGGACCGGGGTGGGCCTTGCACCGACCTGGTTTTCGGCTGCCCTGCAGCCGCCGAACCTTCCACGGAACGGCCTGTGCTCCAGACAAGAAAGAAGCGCCAGAACGATTATATCGGCGAGGACTGCCGGTGCCATGTCAGCCTTCTTTTTCGGTGTTGCTATCCGAAATGGCTGGCGGCAGGCGTGTCGCCAGCACCTTATCGATTCGGTTGCCGTCCAAATCGACGACTTCAAACCGCCACTGCTCCCACTCCGTCGCGGCACCGGTGCGCGGCACATCACCAACCAACCACATGAGCATTCCGCTTAGGGTGTTGTAGCGACCCTTGCTCTCCTCGGGGACCGCCTTCAAATCAAGCCGGTCCTTGAGTTCCGGAACGGGAATCAAGCCATCGAGCAGCCAGGAGCCGTCTTGCCGCTGCATCGCCCAGACATCTTCCGGGTCACGCGGCTTGAATTCGCCCGCCAGGGCTTCCAGGACATCCTGCAACGTAATCAGGCCAAGGATTTCGCCGTACTCGTCGACCACAAAGACCATCTGCACGCCGGATTCCCTGAAGTGCTCCAGCAGTTTCATTCCGGTCAGCGATTCGGGCACATAAACCGCAGGCTGCAGATACTCCGTCACCTTGGCGGCGTCGCCCTTCATGCGGTGCTGCAAGAGTCGCTTGGCTGTAATTACCCCCAGCACTTCCTGCATGCCGCCTCGGCAAACGGGGAAGCGGGAGTGGTCGGAGGCAATCAGTTGTTCAAGGCTGTCTTCGAACGGCTGTTCGATATCGAGATAGACGACCTCGCTGCGGGGCGTCATCAGCGAGGCGATCTGGCGATCATCCAGCCGGAAAACATTGCGCACCATTTCGTGTTCGTGCTTTTCGATCAGGCCCGCCTGTGACCCTTCCGCCAGCATGGCATGGATGTCCTCCTCGGTGAGATTGGCGCTGCTCAGCTCCTTCTTGCCCATCAGTCGTAGAAGGCCATCGGTCGAAATCGAAAGCAGCCAGACAAAAGGGCGAGACATGACGGCCAACGCCGCAATCGGTCGGGCCATGAACCGCGCAATGCCTTCGGCATTGAATTGGGCTATGCGCTTGGGAACCAGCTCGCCAATGACGATGGAGACGTAGGTGATGCTGACCACCACAATGGTGGTCGCGCCCACGGCGCTCGTCCTCTCATCCAATCCCTGCGAGTGGAGCACCTCGGCCAATGGGCCGGCCAGCGCCGCCTCACCCACGATACCGTTGAGAATCCCGATCGCGGTGATGCCGATTTGTACCGTGGACAAGAACTGGGTGGGCTCTTCGCCAAGGCGAATCGCGACCTTGGCGGAGGCATCGCCATCTTCGGCCAACCGCTGAAGCCGGCTCTTGCGTGCGGTAACCAGGGCGATTTCCGACATGGCAAAGACGCCATTCAGCAAGATGAGTGCAACAAGTAACGCGACGTCCAACAGTGGTCTCCTGAATCAAAATTGCGTTTTTCGAATCGATGCTGACGCTTTCCCCGGAGCACCCGCAGGGCGCCCCTTAGTCGGAGGCGACACGAGCGCAGCGGGAACCGGGCCCGATGACACCGTCGTGGCAATGCGCGATTTGGGCGAGGAAGAAAAGGTCGTCGGCGAGTATCGGTGCATGGGGGCGGCACAAGTCGACCAGTACTCGAAGTTGCTCAAGGCACAGCTGCCAGCCGAATATGTGCCGAACCGACCGGTGATCAGCCAATATCGCTGGGCCAGAGCTTCGACTTCGGCAGGCACCAGCACCCACTGCCCGCCTTGGTCTGTAAATAACCCGTCCTGGACGCCATCCACGCGACAACTGTTGTTCAAGCGAGAAATGCCGGAGCACTCCTTGGCGGCGGAAACGGGCATCGTGTCGGCTCGGGCAAACTGTCGTGACCAAACGCCATGAGGCGGGAAGAGCGATGAGAGGGCGCGGCCATTCAAAAGCATCAGGACGGACAACCGGGATAGTCTGAACGTAACCCGCTGATGACTCAAGTGCCCGTTGGGTCCCTGCCCAGGGGGGGCGGGTCAAAATTGTTGGCCAGTAGTGGGTCAGTTTAAGTGGCCATTGACACCGCTGGCTGACGGCCAAGCTCAAGCTGGTGGTGAACGAGCACAAGAGCCGGGTCGTGAAGATCAACGACTGCGAGTTTCTCGGCTTCACCTTCCGGGGAGCCAAGCTGCGCTGGTCCGAACGCGCCTATCAGGACTTCCGGCATCGAATCCGGCGACTTACCGGCCGAAGCTGGGGCGTCTCGATGGCGTACCGGCTATACAAGCTCGCCCAGTATGCCCGCGGTTGGATGGGCTACTTCGGCATCTCGGACTATTACCGTCCGGTTTCCGAACTCGATCACTGGCTGCGCCGACGGGTGCGCATGTGCTACTGGAAACAGTGGCGGTATGTGCGTACCAAGGTCCACAACCTGCTGGCCCTGGGGACGAGCAAACGCCACGCGATCTTGACCGGTCTCAGTAGCAAGAGCTACTGGCACCTGTCGAAGACACTGGCGACTCAGAGCGGAATGATTAATGACTGGCTGAAACGCCAAGGATTGGTATCGGTGCGTGATCTTTTGATGAAGGCGCACGGGTACATCTGAAATCTGTCGTGTGCTCCCTTCTTGTGAACCGCCTAGTGCGGACCCGCATGCTAGGTGGTGTGGGGAGGGCGGGTTAGAAGCCCGCCCTTACCCGATTAGGCAACCGTTTCGACGTCGGCTTCCAAGGGCCTGTGAACAAACTGAATATCGTAAAAGCTTCCAGCTCGAGCATAGTTCTCAACAGCTTCATCGCTGGAATATAGAAGGAGGCAGCAAGGCGGGTTAGATCGCGCAGTGGCTTGCGGCCAATGCCTAAACTTCGTCTCCGAACGTTCATGCAGAAGGCTTAGCTCTCTTCGAACGCCTAGCACTTCTTTTAGGATTCCCTTCTGCATCCCTGTGTTCTTGCATTCAGCACCAAGCCAAATCTGTTCAGGAAGCGGATACCCGTTCGTGCCAGCGTCAACCATAACGATGTCAAGCTCATGGAAATCGCCATATTTTGGCGTCCGGCTGCCGGGACCTCTCCCTCCGGCCATCAGGTAGCTCTGCGCTAAAAAGCATACGTCGGTCCATATTTCAGCAACGAGAGCATCCCCCCTGTATACCTCTATATAGGGATACATACGATTGATAGGACCGGTGCCTCGCTTCAGGTAAACCTTTTCACCGGCACTTATCACTAGCCTAAGCCCTTCTTCGTGTCTTAGCGAATCACAGACAAGCGCCAATGCAAATGCCTCATAAAGCTTTCCCGCTTTCTCGTTATCTTTAATGATTTCAAAATCATCTGCCGCTTCTCCTTCGACAGACGATTTCAGCATGTCAACGATATCCTGCTTAAGATTGGCTAGGTCCACCGGTTGGCCCTCCGGGTTGATGCTCGGGCACTGCGTCAATACGGGCCAGAACCGCATCAACTGCGTTAATAAGCCCCGAATAGTCTTTTCCCTGCTTAATGTTTACTGTACGCAGGTTGTAGCGCCTTGCTTCTTCACCTGAAAGAATTAGCTCGATTTCTTTGATAGGTTTCCCCGACTTTGTCTCAACAGAACGGTTTAGCAGGTCAAGAATCTTATCACCGATCCTGACGTTTCTTTCATTCAGCATCCGCGAAAACAGATCCAAGTATTTGACGACTGACGCTTTCCCTTCAACATGCCGTGTGAATTCCATATCGATAAGTTGATCAAGCTGCTCAAATCCTGCTGACGCGACTTCTCTTCGAAGAAAACGATAGAGTTCGTCGAATTCCTGTTTGGTCACAAACACTCCCCTCTTTGAAGCCTAACGGTAGGCGTGAGGCGCGGCCGCGTAGCGCGCCGTTGATCTTCCCCCGAAAAAATGGACACGCTCTCATCTAAGCTGCCATCGCTTCGTAAGCGGCTGGGGGAACGTAACCGATCCCCGAATGCAAACGCTTGTGGTTGTAAAAATGGTTTATGTAACTATTCAATGCTGAACGCAAGTGATGGTCGCCGAAAAACTGACGGCCTCGGATCAATTCAGCCTTGAGGGTATGGAAGAAAGACTCCATGTGGGCGTTGTCCGTGCACATGCCCGGCCGGTTCACGCTCGCACGGATGCCGTGCTTCTTCAGTTCGTCACGGAATCGAAACGCGGTGTACTCGATACCGCGGTCAGTATGGAAGATGAGGCCCTGCTTGGGCTTCGGACCTTTCAAGGCGTAGCGTAAGGCGGACAGCGTCAACTCAGCCGTGCGGTGACGGGCAAGAGACCACCGCAGAATACGCCGGCTGTAAACGTCCATGACGGTCGCCAGGTAGCGCCACTGACCGTTCACCTTCAGATAGGTGTTAGCGGCGGCGCAAATCCGCACATAAATGGCGGCGAATAACCAACTAAAATACGCGACAATCTCATGGCCAAGATTGTTAGCAATGCAGGTAGAGGCCTCCAGGAGCTTCCCTCGCGGGCTCGAGACTCCTCCTGGACCCCTCTACCTGCATTGCTCTTCTCGGTCGCCACGACCTTGTCGCTTCGTCTAGCCAGCGGCTACTACAAACGCCCGGCCGATTGCAATGGGGTAATCCGCTCGCCGCCATTTATGTGCGGATTTTCACCGCCATCCACAGATAGGTGACGTCAGCAACCCAGATCTCCCTTGGACCTGCCGCTTCCGGCGAATCCAAACGAAGATTCAGTCCATCGGCCTTGAAGCGCTTGAGGCCGGGCTGGCGGCGAGTAACTTCAACAACCCGCCCCTTGAGCCCTTGGACCTGCATCAGGCGCTCTACGCGCTTCTTGCTTACGTTCTCGCCCTGTTGCTTTAGGGCCTCATGAACCCGAGGACTGCCATAGGTGCCACGGCTTCCTTCGTGGATAGATGCGATCATCTCCTTCAACCGCCGATCCTCCTTGCTCCGCTCCGATTCCGCTCGCCGACTCCACGCATAAAAACCGCTTCGCGAGACTCCCAGCCAGCTGCAAAGATACTTCACCCCTATTTCTCGGTTTCTCGCGATGAATCGATATCGTTCTGATGTTCTTCCGCAAGAAACCGTTGCCACTTTTTTAGGAGATCGTTCTCCTGGCGCAGCCGGGCGTTTTCCTTCTCCAACCCCTTGATGCGGTCGAGTTCTTTCTTCTCAGCCCGGACCGAGACGACCTTCTTCCGCTTGTCGGCCACGATCTTTCCTTCTCGATATTCTTTGCGCCACCGTGACAGCATGAACGGATGAATGTCCAGTGTTCGCGCCACCTCCTGGACCTCGACGCCCTCCATTAAACTAAGTTGAACTGCCTTGGCCTTGAACTCCTCCGAGTAGCGCCACGTCTTACGGGGCTGATTGCTCTTTGGCATTGGACACCTCTTTCGTCGTTTGACTTCGGTGTCCACTAAATCGGGGGAAGTTCACGTCGCACTCAACGCCATTGTTAGCTGTGGTTATCTTTCTCGCTTGCTGCATTGAAGCGGCAAGACTACGTAGAAAGGTAAACGCCATCACCTTCACGTACGTAAACTCCAACATGCGACATGCCCGAATCCCAAAGGGCATACCTAATCCTCCCAGCATCACCTTTTGGGCAAAAAATAGCTCTTATTGCCTGTCGCGGCAGAGGGAGAACCAGAGATAACCGCCCAACGCACACAAGCCCAGCTTCACCGTCCAGGGTGTAGTTCACCAGCCCATCAAAAACGTCCTGCACTTTCTTGTCTGAAATGCAGGAGACCAGCAAATCGATTTGTTGCTTCCGGGTTGGGGCGCCGGTGAACCGGTACGGCCTAGGGTTCCGTATTCTCCACTCTGCCTCAGCTACGTCTTGATGCGTTTGGCTCCATGATAAGTACTCAAGAATCCGTAGATACCCGCGATTCTCGAGTTTATCCGCTTCCGAAGTAAACGTTCCGGACAATGCAAAAATTGCATCCTGTCTTGTACTCGCGTCCGATAGAAGCTCTAAAATAGGGATACCTCTCAACCTCGGCTCGTTGTCCCTCAGCTCCTGTACTAAGGACTCCAAAGCGTCCTCAGTGGGTTCTACGTAAACGACTTTACGCGCATTATTGGCGATCAGCCATTCCTTCGAGACACCAACCCCGTACTGCCCGTACACCTCCTGATGGGAGGCCGTTTGTTCGGACGGGATTTCAGTGAAACACACCATACCGTTGGACTGGCTATCAAAATCGCTTACGCCAAAGGCGGCTTGTATCGCAGGACCAAGGATTCCTGTCTCGTTATGGAGGTAAAGGAAACCATTTCTTGTGATTGAGTCTAACGCCGACAGGCTTTTCGTGAAGTGAATTAGCATTAAGGAATACATCCGTCGCTTAGCAGCTAACGCCACACATCACCGGCAGCAAAAGTCAGAGCGAGAAACGAGCGGAGGTTTTTGATGTCCGAGTGCATGTGATTGTTAGCCATTTTCTCTAGCCATCACACAGGCTTCTATGAATTGCTGACCAAAATCAGTAACATATAATGCTTCATACCGTGAAGCCTCTAACTCATATGCTGGCGAGCGGTCATATGGTCGGATTGCGTAACCCGCACCTTTCTCAACAAGCTCCTCGTACCCTGAATGCCTGACTTCTAGCAATTTCAATCTTTGCAAATTATCAAGGTATGTTTTTGCCTGGCTTATGCTCTCTACTCCTGCCTTACCGCAGATTTTCAAAAACTCAGGATGCAATGACTCATATGAAGAATGTATGTTATTCTCTTCATAAACAGCTTCGCATAGAAACGGATAATCCTTCTCACTCTTTAGATGCTTGATTATGAGTGCCTCATCGACTGAAAGCTGACGAACCACCTCAACAAATGCAGGGTGGGCGTATTTCGCAGTCTCTGAGTTCATTGAAGTTGCAAGAAGGCTTGCAAATAGCTCACGCAGCTCTTTAAGGCTGCCGGTATGCCTTAACGAATCAATTATTGGGACAGCAATATGTGCAGGAGGTGTTTGGATGTTTTCAGGAGGAACATTCTTGAGTTTTTTCGGAACGTTGGTTTCCACGAAGCCTCGTATTTGCTCATAGCCCCAAACAAACCCTTCTATTGGGCTAAGTGCCATGTTTACGACTTTTGCTACCGTGACAAGACCTTTTCCCAACTCTTCTGCTGCTGGGGTTAGGGTCTTCACAGCAAGATCAGGAAGTGCCTTTTTGAGTACTTCATCTTGCACACCTGATTGTTCCATATCACTCATGCATAGTTCCTCCTGTACTGGCTAACGCCTGCAATCAGCGGCCGGCGAATTCGCCGGTCCGTTGCATTGCTTGGTGTACGCCCGACATGGGCATGAACTGATGGGGTGAAAGTCCCCTGTAGGAGTACCTGAGATGTCCTTCGGGGCGGAAATAACTACTAGCCGACGGCAAGGGCAGCCCCGCGAGGGTCTGTCTGGAGGAAGCCCGAGCGCCAAGGTGCGAGCCGACGGACAGAAATCGCATAGAAGGCTCAGTCCCCGGGCGAGTCAGCACAAGATGACGAAGCCCATCAGGTGCAGGGGATAGGGTAAA
>JAWLGP010000046.1:0-21152 GCA_041685045.1 Gammaproteobacteria bacterium | reverse complement strand
GGGTCGAGCCTACCCCCCTGGCTGAGGCCCAGTGATGCCGCCCACCCCCGTGCCCGCAACCTTCGCCATTTATGCGCGGTTTTACTCAGCCGCTAACACTTCAGGGAGCGCGGTCTCCCCTACGGCCTACAGGATTCTCTGTGTACGCTTACCTCACTTATCGTTCGCGGTTACCCGCTCCTCAGTGAGATCAACACTCGATACGGGTGGGTGGCTAACCCTTACCCGACAAGGACTTTCACCCTGCAAGATACGCCGAGCTTATCCCGGCGCGATAACGCTCAACGCTCAAGCTGAGGCGCGCCGCTGCCGACGCCAGAAGAAGGCGCAATGCTTGCCGGCGTCGCCTCTAGCGCCTTGTTGGGCGCGAATGAGGATCCGGCGCTCACTTTCCCGACTTTGCATTCGCACGAATCTCTTCCCTCATCTTCTCATCTTCAAGCATCGCCGTTTGGTAGGAATTGAGGAGATCATCGATCCACCCCTTCGTCCGATCTAGCTCGACGATTCGCTTCTCCAGCTCACTCGCAGTCAGCGAGTCGAACCGCGTTTTCGTGTTTGGAACCATGCCCGCGAGCTCAGTAGCCCTTTTGAAGTCTCGGTCGTACTGTTCCTGAAACCTTTGCATGAGACCGGAATGAAACATGCCTCGTGCATTCAGAACGGCCTTTCGGGATTGCAGTGCTCTTGGTAGTAGCTCTATGAGACTTACCGCCGCAACGTGCGCCGCGTTTCTCAATTTATCCAGCTCTAGGCGCCGGTCGGACTCTCGGACTTCCTTCGAGTGCTGGTATGCGATGTACCCCATAATTGCACCAGCAACACCGGTAACTGCGCCGATGATTCCGGTCCACATGCCAACGTACGCGACTGTATTGGAATCCAAGCGTTACCTCCCTACCACGAGCGCCCAACGCCGCAAATCACCGGCGGCAAAAGTGAAGCGACGAAGGAGTGGAGCTTTTTGCCGTCCGAGTGAATTTGCCTTGTTAGAAACTTTCATTAGTTAAAGAACTGCACAAAGGAAACTAGACCAAAGAATACGGTTAATATCACGCTAACAACGGAGATCAAGAATGAAACCGTATTTTTCTTTGACTGCTTTCTTAAGTTACTTTCAAGGATTTCGAATTCATCAGCCACTTGTGAAACAGTATTTTTCCCAAGCTCTTCATTATTGCTTTCTATTGCCCCTGACATCACCATAAGAAGATTAGCTTCCTTACTTGATAGGCTAGAATACGGGTTTTTTGTTTTCATCAGCCCATGGATGTTAACTATTCTCTGCCTATGGTCTCGCGGCGGCGTAATGCTATAACGCTGTTCAAATAGCTTTTCGTCGAGTGTATCTAAATGCACTATGAGCTCTTCAAGGAGTTCAACTGACGAGCGATAGGCGTTAGTGATAAAAGAATAATGCTCGGAAAGTCTTTTATAGAGTAGATTGATTTGAGGGATGCACTCTTCATCATCAGGGCAGGCCTCAAGTATGGAAACAACTCCCTTAAAAAAATACTTCTGCCCACGACGCTCCTTTTTTCGTTTTTGCACCCAAAATAAGAGCGGAACATAAAATACGAATATTAGGCCGTACATGGCAAAAATAGCGTTTTTCATATCTCCCATTGCTTGCCCTTTATTTGTTTCTAACTACAAGTCGGCGTCTTGCCGCACATAAACGCCGCCGACGCAGCGCTTCCCTTCCGCAATATTCCACGACGATTCAAAGAGTTGCAAGGAATCGCCCCTCATCCGACTCGGCGGTTATACGTCTGCCGACGCATAACCGCGATATGCAGTCTGCGAACGCATAACCACCAGTAGTTCGGCGTCTTCGCATTGGCTTGCGCCTTGGGTGAGTCAAGTGCAGCGATATACCCGCACCGTGTATCGCGGGGCCAGAGTAACTTAAATGCGTTTTTCTACCCATGAATCACGGTCCATCAGAGGTGTTGCGCAACGCACGGATTCGCATGGAACACACTTCATCCGTGAGCCCTTTCAATAAACTCGACCTTGGATGCGATGGCGTTGAGTTCGGCATCGGTGATTGCATAGCGCTTGCTGTAACGGGCATCGACGTAGGCGCGGCGCAGCAGGTCGAAGAGGTGTTTGTCCTCGTCCGTTTCCGTGGGGAAGACGGCGGCGAAGCGGGGGTCGAAGCCGGCGGCTTGGCGGATCAGCTTTTCGAGGTCGTGTTCCTTGGGGCGATAGCCGGTGTGGACCAGGAGCAGGCAGGTGATGTAGCGCTCGGTGGCTTGGTGTAAGTAGAAAGCCGCGTTCTTGTAGCTGCCCCGGTTTCGGGCGTTTTCGAAATCTATCGAAAACTCTCCCGCGCTATGCATCCACTCTTCGAAATACTCCTCCGCATGCCGCAACATCACCTCCGGCGGGAGTTCCTTCGGCGGTCGGGCCAGCTTGAACCGTTCGGCGTCATAGAGCAGAAAGCCTTCCTTCAGGATGTCCATGAAGAAGAAGCGGCGCTCGGCCAGCATCTGGTTGACGTGCTGGATGGTGTGGACGATGTAGTTGACGCGGGTGCCGTTTTCGGCCGGTTCGAGGGTCTGTTTGAGGTCGGAATCGAAGTTGACGTCGCGTTCGGTGGTTTTGTCGGCGACGATGACGAGGATGTCGAAGTCGGAGCGGTATTCGTAGGTGATGTGGTCTTCGACGTAGCGGTCTTCGACCCAGTCGCCTCTCGCGTGGGAGCCGAAGAGGATGACCATTTCCACGTCGTGCCGTTCGCGGATGGCGGCGACGATCCGGTTCAGTTCGTCCTGTTTGTGCGGCGGCAGGTGTTTGGGGCGTTTCTTCATTTTATACCAGGCCGGTGGGCCGTCGAAATCGCTGTCGTACCTCATCGCCGCACCTCCCTGTTGCGAGTTGTAGAGCCTCGGCATTGGCCCAGCTGCCGTTCCAGTCCGGCCAGGTCGCGTTCGAGGCGGCCGGTCAGTTCCTGCATGACGTAGGCGAAGTTGTCGCGCGCCACGTCCTGGAGGTCGGCGGCCGTGAGCAGCAGGTCGGCGATCAGGCGTGCCTGACCGACAGCGAGGCGCAGGCGCTCCGTGGCGTCCGTGAGCTGTTCCATCGTTTTCTCCTGACGTTCGTTCCGTGTGGCCGGGTGGTTTCCGGCGGGTCACTTCGGTTCGTCAGGTGCGGCGGGGTTATTTCCCTGGGTGGGTGTTCTATTACGCCCTCGCCCGATCCGTGTCGCCGGGCGCTGCGGCCGCCTGAGATAGCGGGTTCATGCTAACTAAATGTGGGGGGCGGGGGAAGGGTGAAGGTTTTGTCGGCTTTCTTCGGGTTACGCTGCGCTAACCCGACCTACGGTCTTCTGGGGAGGGCTAGCTGACGGGGGCATGAATCCTTGCCGCGACTGCGCGGGAGCGGAGCCGTGGAGGTTCCGATCGAGCCCGAGCTCTGCATCGGGCCGGGGACGGCCCTCCCACAAGGACTTTGCCGGTACTCGGCTTTTTGATGGAAATGGCGGTGCGGTTTTTGCGACTTCCGTCGTTCCTACGGGATTCAGGTACAGGGATTTAGACAGGGCCGTACATGGGCCGTCCCTCGGAGAGGCGGAGCCAGCCTTTGGCGATGCGGTAGATGACCCAGACGGTCAACGCGAAAAGGATGAAGTACCCGACGATCACGAAAATGGTGATCGCCCCCACGATCGACCAGAGCAGGCCGAACCAGAAGGTGCGGATCTGCCAGCGGAAGTGGGATTCGAGCCAGGTGCCGGCCGCATCGTCCTTTTTGATGTAGTCGAGGACGATACCCACGATGGCGGTCAGCCCCACCAGGAACGACGCTGCCTGGAGGATATAGACCGCCAGCACGAAGTTCTTGAGCTGCTGCATCTGTGCCTCGGTGGCGGGGGTGGTCGGATAGTCCATGGCCTTGTCCTCGCTGAAACTGGGTGCACCTTAGCAGCCGGCTGCCATGCGGTCCATCGGCTCAAGACCGACTAATCTTGTATGTTTAATGCCTGTTTTCTTGACCCGCATCAAGGCACCCGAGTCTTGCACTCAGGAATATGCGGGGACGAGCCGGTCATACCGCCGAAGGGGCCGATGAAACCACAGAAACTATTTCGCTATCTGGCGCCGGAACCGGTCAATGTCAGCGTCGGCGAACGGCTGCGCTCGGTTTTCGCCGCGTTCGTGGCGATGCTGGCGGTAACAGCGGCGAGCAGCCTTGTTCTGGAGCCATCCGCGCTGCCGCTGGTCTCCGCCTCCATGGGGGCTTCGGCGGTCCTGCTGTTCGCCCTGCCCGGCAGTCCCCTGGCCCAGCCTTGGCCCTTTGTCGGTTCACACCTGATCGCCGCCGTTATCGGGGTCGCCTGTGCCCTGTGGGTGCCCGACCTGGTGCTGGCGGCCGCACTGGCCGTTTCCCTCTCACTGCTGGCCATGTTCCTGACCCACACCGTGCACCCGCCGGGTGGTGCCACCGCGCTGCTGCCGGTGGTGCTCGGTGAAACGGCCCGTGCCTCCGGGTTCGAATTCGTGCTGATGCCGGTCGCGGTGAACGTGGTGTTGGTGCTGGCGATGGCGCTGGTGGTGAACAAGCTGGTGCTGCGTCGACGCTATCCGGCCAGGCCGTTCGAGGCCGAGGACGAGCTCCACCACCACGCGGACCCGAAGTCGCTCGATCGCGTCGGCATCACCCATGACGATCTCCACCAGGCTCTGGTGGATCTGGACGTATTCGTCGACGTCAGCGAAGAGGACCTCAACCGCATCTACCGAACGGCCGGTATGCACGCCTATCGGCGGCGCATGGGCGAGATCACGGTGAAGGACGTGATGTCCCGCGACGTTATCGCGGTCGGCCCGGATGCCCATCTGGAGGAGGCCTGGGAGCGCCTGCGCCACCACAAGGTGAAGATCCTGCCGGTGGTCGATCTGGAAAGACGGGTGCTCGGCATCGTCAGCCTGGTTGACGTGCTCAAGCACGCCGAGTTGACGCGCTGTCGCCGCTTCGAAGACAAACTCATCCGTTTTATGCGCCACACCCTTGGCGTCGGGGCCGATACGCCACGCCGGGTACGTGAGGTGATGATGCGTCCGGTGGTGACCGTTTCGGAACAGATGCACATTGCCGAGATCGTGCCGCTGCTGTCGGATGCCGGCTATCACCACCTGCCGGTCGTCAACGCGCGCCGACGCCTAACCGGAATCATTATCCAGTCCGATCTCATCGCCGCGCTTTACGCCGGCTCGCTCGAAAATCTCAAGCAAATCCGCGTGGCCTGATCGGGTTGACCCAAGTCAAGGCGCGCCCCCCGCATCGGCGCAGAATGACGGTCGGATCATTTCGCTATTGAGGGGGGCTTTGCCATGAGTGAGACATTCACCAAAAGCATGGCCAGAAACATCTACCTGGGCGGGAGTACGTTCTTCCTGCTGCTGTTTCTGGCTCTTTCGTTCGACACCGTTTCCGTTCTTCCCGAACGCGACAATCGCCAGGCGATCACACCGCAGGTCGCCCTCGGCAAGAAGGTCTGGGAGGACAACAACTGCATCGGCTGTCACACCCTGATGGGCGAGGGCGCCTACTTCGCCCCCGAGCTGGCCAACGTCTACGACCGCTTCGACAAGAACAAGGTCGCCATCAAGGCCTTCATCGCCTCCCGCCCGGTCGACGGCATTCCCGGCCGCCGCTCCATGCCGCAGTTCAACCTCTCCGAGGAAGAACTCGACGCCGTGGCCGAGTTCCTGATCTACACCTCGCAGATCAACGACGCCAACTGGCCACCCAATATTCAGGGTTAAGAGGAGGTATCGCCATGAAATTCCAATCCCAAGCGGTGGCCAAGCCGTACTTCTACGCCGCCATCGGCCTGTTCGTCGGCCAGATCCTGTTTGGCCTGATCCTCGGCATGCAGTATGTGGTCGGTGACTTTCTGTTCCCGGAGATCCCGTTCAACGTGGCCCGCATGGTCCACACCAACCTGCTGATCGTCTGGCTGCTGTTCGGCTTCATGGGGGCCTCCTACTACCTGGTGCCCGAGGAGTCCGAGCGCGAGCTGTTCAGTCCCAAGCTGGCCCTGGCGCTGTTCTGGATCTTCCTGGTGGCCGGGGCGCTGACCATCGTCGGCTACCTGCTGGTCCCCTACGCCTCGCTGGCGAAGATGACCGGCAACGATCTGCTGCCCACCATGGGCCGCGAGTTCCTGGAGCAGCCGACCATCACCAAGCTCGGCATCGTGGTGGTGGCCCTCGGCTTCCTCTACAACGTCGGCATGACCGTGCTCACCGGGCGCAAGACGGTGGTCAACATCGTGCTCCTGACCGGCCTCACGGGCCTTGCCGTACTGTTCCTGTTCTCCTTCTACAACCCCGTCAACCTGGTGCTGGACAAGATGTTCTGGTGGTGGGTGGTGCATCTGTGGGTGGAAGGGGTGTGGGAGCTGATCCTGGGCTCGATTCTGGCCTTCGTGCTGATCAAGACCACCGGCGTCGACCGCGAGGTGATCGAGAAGTGGCTGTACGTGATCATCGCCATGACGCTCATCACCGGCATCATCGGCACCGGTCACCACTACTACTGGATCGGTACGCCGGAGTACTGGCAGTGGCTGGGTTCGATCTTCTCCGCCCTGGAGCCGATCCCGTTCTTCATGATGACGGTGTTTGCCTTCAACATGGTGAACAAGCGCCGCAAGCAGCACCCGAACAAGGCGGCGGTGCTGTGGGCACTGGGCACCGCGGTGATGGCGTTCCTGGGTGCCGGCGTCTGGGGCTTCCTCCACACCCTGGCGCCGGTGAACTTCTACACCCACGGTTCGCAGATCACCGCGGCCCACGGCCACATGGCCTTCTACGGGGCCTATGTGCTCATCGTGCTGACCATGATCTCCTACGCCATGCCGTACCTGCGCTACGGGCAGAGCGCGGCGCCGGCGCGGGCCCAGGTGCTGGAGATGTGGTCGTTCTGGCTGATGACCGTGGCCATCACCTTCATCACCCTGTTCCTCACCGCCGCCGGTATCCTGCAGGTTTGGCTGCAGCGTGCCTCCGACAACCCGATGCCGTTCATGGTGGTTCAGGAGAAGATCGCCCTCTTCTACTGGCTGCGTGAGATCGCGGGACTGGTCTTTTTCGTCGGCCTGGTGGTCTATCTCGCCTCCTTCTTCGTGAAGAGCGAGGAGACCGCCACCGTCGGTGAAAACGAGAGCGCCGCTACGGCGTAAACAGTTGACGGGGGCGGCTGGGGAGCCGCGCCCCTTTTTTCCTAGCACCCAAGAGGCACTTTGCCGATGCCAGTCAGCTATGCTGACTGGCTTTTTTTTGTTCATCGCGCTGTAGCGGGAAACGCTCCCTTGAACCCCACCCCACCGCGCCAAAGAAACCGTTCGCTCATTACTTCAGCCCCGCACAACGATGATTGCATCAAAGTAACCACTTGCCCGGGGTACGCTCTCGATGTCGCCGCTACACAAGGCTCCGTCTTCCCCGCGAAGGCGGGGATCCATTGACCGTTCCCTGGATTCCCGCCTGCGCGGGAACGACGGAGGGGGCGAATAGTTACGCTTCAAAAACTTTAAATCCTGGATAATTTGACTATGCTCAAATGTTAGGCTGATTTTTTTAAACAATGCCAAACGCAAACGTCCGCATACCACACCAACCCACCTCACCCAAAACACCCAATCTTGATTCAAGTCAAGGCACCCCCGCACGCTGACCCGCTAACGTCAAACCATACGAATAGAACGGCATTCCTTGCGCGTTCTCCGACATCACTGCGAACAGCGCGAATGGAGGTTAACCGTATGGCATCAAATGCCTGACGAACACCAAGCCATCGGCAGTCGTTTTTATATAACTTCAATTGCCACCAATTCTGTATTTACTGCGCGCACATGCCAGCGGTAGATATGCTTTTTTGTTTAACAAACCCAAGCGCACCAAACAGCAATATTGTTACCTGCAAAAATCCACCAAAACCTTTGATACAGATCAAAGCCTTATTCTTAAATTTGCTCCACTTTTGGAATCGTTGTCTTTAATAAAATAGAAACGCCTGTAACAACCACAACAGACACGAACAAGGGGGCAAACGGATGAGCAGGAAATTCAAGTTATCCGGGCTAAGCCTAACGGTAGGCATGGCTCTCATGGCAGGCAGCAGCTCCGCTCTCGCTGCCAAGCAACCCACACTAAGCGAAGCCGATTTCGAGCGCGCCAAAACGCTCTACTTCCAGAACTGCGCCGGCTGTCACGGCGTTCTTCGCAAAGGCGCCACCGGCAAAGGCCTGGAGCCGAAAGACACGTTGGAAAAAGGCCAGAAGCGCCTTGAGCGGATCATCGCTTATGGTACCGAAGGTGGCATGAACAACTTCGACAACATCCTTTCCAAGGAAGATATCTCGTTGCTCGCCACCTACATCCAGATCGACGCGCCGAAACCGCCGGAAATGTCGCTGGCGATGATGAAGGAACGGCACAAGGTGTATGTCGATCCGAAGGATTATCCGACCAAGCCGTTGCACGGCCGGAACTGGAAAAACTTCTTCGTCGTCATCGAACGTGACGTCGGCAAAGTGGCCATTGTGGACGGTGACAAGCACGAAATCGTCGCCCACATCCCGACCGGCTACGCGGTGCACGTCATCAAGGCCCTGGAGCACTCCAACGTCGCCCATGCGGAAAACCCCGGTCGCTTCTGGTACACCATGGGCCGCGACGGCAAGATGACCAAGATCGACCTGTGGCAGACGCCGGAAAAAATGCTTGTCGCTGAGGTCCAGGTCGCCTATGACGCTCGCGACGTGGCGGTGTCCGGTGACGGCAAGTACGTCGTCGGCGGCGGTTATTGGCCGCCACACTTCGTCATTGCCGACGCCAAGACCATGGAGCCGTTGAAGGTGGTCTCCTCACGCGGCGTGAACGTCGACGGCGACTATGTCGAAGAGTCCCGTGTCGCCGCTATTTACGACACGCCCAACGAGAAGTCCTGGCTGGTATCCATGAAGGAACTCGGCCAGATGTGGCAGGTCGACTACTCGGATATCGACAACCTTCGCATCGAGAAGATCAATTCGGCCAAGTTCCTGCACGACGGCTTCTTTGACCCGACCGGCCGCTACTTCCAGATTGCGGCCAACGCGTCGAACAAGATGGTCGTGGTCGACACCAAGGAGCGCAAACTCGAGGCGATGATCGACGTTGACAAGTTGCCTCACCCCGGCCCGGGAGCGAACTGGAACGATCCGAAATGCGGCCCGGTGGCAGGCACCACCCACCTGGGTGTCGGCAAGGTCACCGTCTGGGGCAACGACCCCGCCAAGCGGGCCGATCAGGCATGGAAGGTCTGTTATGAGGTCAACACCGACGGTCCCGGCCTGTTCATTCGCACCCATCCCAAGAGCCAGTACGTCTGGGCCGACCAGACCAAACATCCGGAGCCGGAAATCCAGCAGTCGATCAAGGTGTTCGACAAGGATTCGCGCAAGGTCGTCAAGACCATCCGGCTGACCGACAAACCGGGTCAGGCCGCCGTTCATATGGAGTTCAACGCCGACGGCAGCGAGGTCTGGGTATCGGTCTGGAATCTCAAGGACAGCAAGAAACCGAACGGCGAAATTGTCGTGTTCGATGCAAAAACCCTCAAGGAGAAGACCCGCATCAAGGGCCTTTACGCTCCGACGGGCAAATTCAACGTCACCAACCGCGTTGAACACGTGACCTGATCGCATCTCCCAGTTTCCACGAGAAGTACGACGTTCTGGCGGGCTGAAGGACCAACCCGCCAACTTTTTTCAAGGATGCACCGCCAAAACCAGCGGAGAAGCACATGGCCGGATCCCATCTCAAAGAACGCCTCCTGTCACGCAAGCTTCTGTTCGGGGCCAGCGTCGGTGGTGCGCTGTTCTTCATGGCTGTCGGCGTCATTTTCTGGGGCGGTTTCAACACCGCCATGGAAGCGACCAATCAACTCGAATTCTGCATTTCGTGCCACGAAATGGAAGACACGGTCTACCAGGAGTACAAGCAGACCGTGCACTACAACAACCGCAGCGGCGTGCAAGCCAGCTGCCCGGACTGCCACGTGCCCGACCCGTGGGTCCACAAATTCATCCGCAAGATAAGGGCTTCTAAGGAGCTCTGGGGCAAGATGACCGGCAGCATCGATACGCCGGAGAAGTTCGAGGCGAAGCGCCTGGAACTCGCCATGAACGAATGGAAGCGGATGAAGGCCACCGATTCCCGCGAGTGCCGCAACTGCCACGACTTCGCAACCATGAACCCGGCGAACCAGAAAAAGCGTGCGCGGAAACAACATCAGTTCGGCATGGAACAGGGCATGACCTGTATCGATTGCCATAAGGGTATCGCCCATAAGCCGGTCCACGACCAGTTGAACGAGGAGCAGCTCACCTGGCTGGAGCGGCCCGATCCGGCCTTCCGCCGCGATCTGCCGCCGCAGTGGCTTGCGTTGAACGAGGACGACCAACCGGCATCAACCGCGGTGGCAACCACAGCGGCAGCGACCCAGGGCGATACGCCGACGGCAACGCCGGCCAGCCTCAGTGCACCGGCCTCCGCGCCCGCCGCCGGCGGTAGTGGCGGACTCGACTGGAGTGGCGTGCCTGCACGCGAAGTGACCCTGTTCTACCCGGGGCAGACTTCGATGGAGTGGGTCCTGACCGGCAGCTCGCATGGCGGTGCCCGCGTCTACACCAAGGCCGGCGATCGCTGCTTCGACTGTCACGAGGGTGAAGAGGAGGCGATGGGCCGCAAGATGGTCACCGGCGAAAAGGCCGAGACCACCCCCATTCCCGGCAAGCGTCCCGGCATCCCGGTTCAGGTCCAGGCCGCCCACGATAGCGAGAACCTTTACCTGCGCTTCGTCTGGCCCGACACCGAGCACGTGCCAGTGCCATTCGTCGAAGGCGGGAAGATGGATCCGGAAAACCCGGCCAAGCTCGCCATCATGATCGCGAATGACGACGTGCAGGAGGCCTCTCAGGCCGGCTGCTGGGGTACCTGTCACCACGACGCCCGCTCCATGCCGGATGCCCCCAGTGGTGAAGTGACCAAGTACATCGCCGAGAGCCGCACCGAGGCCGGTTGGGACAAGCGCAAGAGTGATGCCGACCTCGCCGCCGAGCTCGCCGCCGGTCACTTCATGGACCTGCTGCGCGTCCAGCTCGGCACCGGCCAGGTGGAGGACGGCTACATCCTCGCCGACCGGTTGATGGAGGGCGGCCAGGGCGCCGAGTTCGAATCGCTGCAACAGGACGGCAACTGGGTGGTCACGATCAAGCGGCCCCTGGTCTCCAGCCATCCCGGCGACCTCCCACTGGCGATGGACCAGCTCTACAACATCGGCTTCGCCATCCATGACGATTACACCGATGCCCGTTATCACCACGTCTCTCTCGGCCTGAAGCTCGGTTTCGACAACGACGAGGCGGAGATCAATGCGGTCCGGCAGTAACAGTGTCCTGCCCCGCCGGCGTCCGGCTCCCCCCCCGGACGCCGGCCTGCTGGCCGTGGCGCTGCTGATGCTGGCGAACTCTGCTGCGGCCGAAACCGTGTCGGTGACCATCCGCGAGTACCGCTACCAGCCGGCCGAAATTACGGTGCGAGCGGGTGACAGCGTGCGCTGGATCAACGACGAAAAGCGGCAGTATCACAACGTCTGGTTCGAACAGAGCGGCGAGCCCGAACCCCCGTACCTGTTTCCCGAGGAGACGTACGAACGCGCGTTTCCCAAGGCCGGCACCTTCCCCTATCGCTGCGGACCGCACCCGGAGATGACCGGGGTGGTACAGGTAACGGAGTGAATGCGTGAGCAAAGGCAAATCGTGCATCGGATCCTCCGGCGGGCGCCTTGCACTAGCCCTGGCGGGGTTGCTGCTAGGCAGTGCGAGTGCCGCCCAGCCGGGGCCGGAACGACAGCAGGAGCTGCTCCACCTGCTACGCCACGACTGCGGCTCGTGCCACGGCATGCAACTCAAGGGGGGGCTTGGGCCCCCGCTGCTGCCGGAGGCCCTGACCGACAAACCCGCCGAAATGCTGCGCGCGACCATTCTGATCGGCCGGGCCGGCACACCGATGCCCCCGTGGTGGGGGATTCTCAGCGAAGCGGAAGCCGAATGGCTGGTCAACCTGCTGAAGGAGGGCGTACCCCGATGAAGGGCAGAGACATGCTCGGCGGCCTGCTCGCCGCCGCCACCGCGATCCTCATCGCCGGCTGCGCCGCCCCGCGCGCCACCGGCGATTTGGGACTGGTGATCGAACGCGCCACCGGGCAGCTGACCCTGGTCGAAACCACCGGCCGCACCCCGCTGGCGCGCATCGAAGGCCTTGGCGACCTCTCCCACGCCTCGGTGGTCTACTCCCGCGATGAGCGCTTCGCCTATGTCTTCGGCCGCGATGGCGGCCTGACCAAAGTGGACATGCTGCAAGGCCGTATCGCAGCGCGCACCATGCAGTCTGGCAACAGCATCGGCGGCGCCATCTCCCAGGACGGCCGACTGGTGGCGGTCTCCAACTACCAGCCGGGCGGCGTGAAGGTGTTCGACGCCGACACGCTGACGCTGGTCGCCGACATTCCGGCCGAATACGGAAACGGCGAGCGTTCGAAGGTGGTGGGCCTGGTCGACGCCCCGGGCCAGCGCTTCGTGTTCAGCCTGTTCGATGCCGGCGAAATCTGGCTGGCCGACCTGAGCGACCCGGCACACCCCGACATCACCCGCTTCAAAGAGATCGGCAAGGAGCCGTACGACGCCCTGCTCACGCCGGACGGGCGCCACTACATCGCCGGCCTGTTCGGCGAGGACGGTCTCGCCCTGCTCGATCTGTGGCACCCGGAGCGCGGCGTCACCCGCATCCTCGATCACTACGGCCGCGGCGAGCAGAAGCTGCCGGTTTACAAGATGCCCCACCTCGAGGGCTGGGCCGTGGCCGGCGATTACGCCTTCGTGCCCGCGGTCGGCCATCACGAAGTGCTGGTGGTCAACCGCAACGACTGGCAGGAGGTCGCCCGCATTCCGGTGCACGGCCAGCCGGTCTTCGTCATGGGCCGCCCCGACGGTCGCCAGGTATGGGTCAACTTTGCCTTCCCCGATAACGACACGGTGCAGATCATCGATGTACCGAGCCTGTCCCTGGCGAACACCCTGAAGCCGGGCAAGGGTGTGCTGCACATGGAGTTCACCCCGCGCGGCGAGCAGGTCTGGATGTCGATTCGGGACGAAGACCGGGTGCGGGTCTACGACACGCGCACCCTGCAACCGGTCGGGGAACTGGATGCCGAAAAGCCCAGCGGGATCTTTTTCACCGCACGGGCACACCGCATCGGTCTGTGACCGGGCGGAACAACATCAGGAACAAGGGGGGAGCCATGGGACATCCGGACACACTGAGCGGGACCGAGGGACCGCAACTCGGTCTGCTGGAGCACCGTCTGCTCGACGAGTTCCAGCGGGATCTACCCATTGTGCGACAACCGTTCGCCTATATGGCCAACCGCCTCGGCAGCGACGAAGCGGGGGTGCTGGCCCTGCTCGAGCGGCGCCAGCGCGACGGCACCATCAGTCGGGTCGGTCCGGTGTTCCGCCCACACGCGGTCGGCACCAGCACCCTGGCCGCGATGGCGGTGCCGGAAGCGCAGCTGGAGTCGGTCGCCGCACTGGTCAATGCCTACCCCGAGGTCAACCACAACTACGAGCGCGAACACGACTTCAATCTCTGGTTCGTGGTCACTGCCCCGGACGAGGCGCACCTGCAACGGGTGCTTGCCGAGATGGAGCAACGAACCGGTCTCGCCGTGCTGTCGCTGCCCATGCTCGAGGCCTATCACATCGACCTCGGCTTTCGTCTGCAGTGGGGCGAGCGCACGCGCCAGCCCGAGCAACAGGGCATGACCCGCGTGACGGCACGGCACCGGAGCCCCGCCGGCGGGCGCGCGGCCATCGAGGGTGAAGCCGATCGGCGCCTGATTGCCGCGGTGCAGAACGGGTTGCCCCTGGTCAGCCACCCTTTCGCCGCCATTGCCGCCGATACCGGCCTGAGTGAAAAGACGGTCATGCTGCGCCTGATGGACTGGGTCGAGGAGGGCGTGATCAGCCGCTTCGGCGTGGTGGTGCGGCATCGCCGACTCGGTTTTCGCGCCAATGCCATGGTGGTGTGGGATGTGCCCGATGAGGAGGTGACTTCCCTCGGTCACTGTCTCGGCGGCTACGACTTCGTCACTCTCTGCTATCAAAGGCCGCGCCGGCCACCGGTCTGGCCCTACAACCTGTTCTGCATGATCCATGGCCAGGACCGCGACACGGTGCGCGAGCGGGTGGAATGGGTGGTGGAACAGTGTGGGCTCGAACACATCCCCCACCGCCTGCTGTTCAGCCGGCGCAGTTTCAAGCAGCGCGGGGCCCGCTACCAGGGTGTCGAAACGGCAGGCGAGTCGCGCCGCAACCCAATCCAGCTCGGTGAGGGGGCGGACCAGCATGCTTGATGAGATCGAACGACGCATTGTCAACGAACTGCAGCGTGGCTTCCCGATCAGCGAGCGGCCCTACGCCGATATGGCTCGGGAGCTCGGCACCACGGAGACCAACCTGATCGCCCGCCTCCAGTGCCTGCTCGACGACGGCGTACTGACCCGGTTCGGTCCGCTTTACCACGCCGAACGCATGGGCGGCGGGCTGACCCTGGCGGCAATGTCGATCCCCGAGGAGGACTTCGACCGCGTCACCGCGATCGTCAATGCCCTGCCGGAGGTGGCGCACAACTACGCCCGCGACCACGCACTCAACATGTGGTTCGTGCTGGCGACCGAAACCCCCGGGGCGATCGAAAACGCTATCGCCACCATCGAGCGCGAGAGCGGCTATCCGGTCTACAACATGCCCAAGCAGGAGGAGTTCTATGTCGGTCTCCACTTCGCTGTCTAGTCCGCTGGATGCCGTCGACCGGGCGATCGTGGTCGAGACCCAGGGGGGCCTGCCGTTAACCGCGCGCCCCTATGATGCGATTGCCGCTCGCGTCGGCATTTCGGCGGAGGCGGTGATGACGCGTATGCGGCATCTGCTCAAGGCCGGCGTCATCCGCCGCATCGGTGCCGTACCCAACCACTACCGACTGGGCTACCACGGCAACGGCATGAGCGTGTGGGACCTGCCCGACGCCAGCGTGGCGGAGCTAGGCCGTCGCATCGGCGAGCTCGAGTTCGTCAGCCACTGCTACCGGCGACCTCGCCACCTGCCGCTATGGCCGTACAACCTGTTCGTTATGGTGCATGGCCGTGATCGCAGCGAAGTGATGACCAAGGTGCAGGCGATCGCCGAACTCTGCGGCAAGGACCTGCGCGGTCACGAAGTGCTGTTCAGCATCCGAATCCTGAAAAAAACCGGTTTGCGACTGGCCCAGTAGAACAGGGGAAAAGCACATGTTTCGCATCACCCAGATGATGAAGGCCGTGCATGACCCGGTGCCGCCATCGGCCGCACCCAGAGCGCCGGCAGGGCCGGTGGTGATCTGGAACCTGATCCGCCGCTGCAACCTCAACTGCCGCCACTGCTACTCCGTCTCCACGGACACCGACTTCAAGGGCGAGCTGAGCGATACCGAGGTCTTGACGGTGATGCGCGACCTCTACGCCTTTGGCGTGCGGGTGCTGATCCTCTCCGGCGGCGAGCCGCTGTTGCGACCGGACGTGTTCAAACTCTCCCGCCGGGCCAAGGCGATGGGCTTCTATGTCGGCCTCTCCACCAACGGCACGTTGATCGACTCGAATAACATCAAGGAGCTGGCCGGCGTTGGCTACGATTATGTCGGCATCAGCATCGACGGCATGCGCGAGACGCACGATCGGTTCCGCCGTCGCGAAGGGGCGTTCGACGATTCGATCAAGGGGCTGCGGCTCTGCCGCGACCACGGCCTCAAGGTCGGGCTACGCTTCACCCTCACCGCCGACAACGCCGCCGACCTGCCGGATCTGCTGACGCTGATGGACAGGGAGGCGATCGACAAGTTCTATCTGTCACACCTGAACTATGCCGGCCGCGGCAACAAGCACCGCAACAGCGCGATGCACCGCATGACCCGCGAGGCGATGGACCTGCTGTTCGAGACCGCCTGGCGTGATGTCCACCGCGGCCGCCCCACCGAATACGTCACCGGCAACAATGATGCCGATGGCATTTATCTGCTGCACTGGGTCGCGGCCAGCTACCCGAAGCGCCTCGGCGCCGTCCGTGACCGGCTGCAGCGCTGGGGCGGCAACGCCACCGGCGTCAACATCGCCAATATCGACAACCTGGGCAATGTGCATCCGGACACCATGTGGTGGCAGCACAACCTGGGCAACGTGCGCGAACGCCCATTCTCCGAAATCTGGCAGGACCGCTCCGACCCGCTCATGGCCGGTCTGAATCAGCGCCCGCGCCCGGTCACCGGCCGCTGCGCTGCGTGCAGTTACCTCGCCATCTGCAACGGCAACACCCGGGTGCGGGCCTTCCAGACCAGCGGCGACTGGTGGGCCGAGGACCCCGGCTGTTACCTGACCGATGCGGAGATCGGTCTGCCGTCGGCGTGGGCACAGGGGCTGTGACCATGAAACTGCCTGCCCTCGCCCTCCTGCTGACAACCCTGACCACCGGTGCGGCCGGCGCCGACGACGTCACCGCCCTCTACACCCAACACTGTGCAGCCTGCCACGGTACCGAGCGCCTCGGTGGTACCGGCCCGGCACTGCTGCCGGAGAACCTCAAGCGCCTGCGCCGTCCCGCCGCCGAGCAGGTGATCCGCGACGGCCGCGCCGCCACCCAGATGCAGGGCTTCGGCGGTAGGCTTTCCGCCGCGGAGATCAGCGCACTGGCCGAGTACATCTACACCCCGGCGCCCGAAGTGCCGCGCTGGCGATTGGCCGAGATCCAGGCAAGCCACCTGCGCCATGTCGACCCGGCGACCCTGCCGGCCAAGCCGCAGTTCGATGCCGACCCGATGAACCTGTTTGTTGTGGTGGAGACGGGCGATCATCATGCCACGCTCCTCAACGGCGACAGCTTCGAGCCGATTCACCGCTTTCCCACCCGCTTCGCCCTGCACGGCGGGCCGAAATACAGCAGCGACGGCCGCTTCGTCTACTTCGCCTCGCGCGACGGCTGGATCACGAAATACGACATCTACAGTCTGCAGCCGGTGGCGGAAGTCCGTGCCGGCATCAACACCCGCAACATCGCCCTGTCGGGCGACGACCGTTTTGTCATGGTCGCCAACTACCTGCCTCACACCCTGGTAATCCTGGATGCGGAGGACCTGTCGCCGGTACAGATCATCGACACGGTCGGTGCCGACGGCACTTCGTCGCGGGTCAGCGCGGTCTACACCGCCCGCCCGCGCGACAGCTTCGTCGCCGCCCTCAAGGACATCCCCGAGGTGTGGGAGATCAGCTATCGCGACCCGCCACCCGCCGGGTTTGGCAACTGGGTACACGACTATCGCAAAGAGTCGGGCGACGCCCAGCCGCAGCCCTTCCCGGTGCGACGTATTGCGGTGGAGGACTACCTGGACGACTTCTTCTTCGACCAGGACTACCTGTTCCTGATCGGCACCTCGCGCCGCGGCACCGGTCAGGTGGTGGATTTGGATGCAGCGCGGGTGATCGCCGAACTCGACGTACCCGGCATGCCGCACCTCGCCTCGGGCGTCACCTGGTCCCATGGCGGCAGTACCGTGCTCGCCACCCCCAACCTGAAAGAACCGCTGGTCAGTGTGGTGGAGATGAAGAACTGGAAGACCATCGCGCGCATCCCCACCCTCGGCACCGGCTTTTTCATGCGCAGCCACGAAAACAGCCGCTTCGCCTGGGTCGATGTCTTCTTCGGCAAGGACCGCGATGCGGTGCACGTGATCGACAAGCAGACCTTCGAAATCGTGAAGACACTGCGCCCGGCGCCGGGCAAGACCGCGGCGCACGTCGAGTTCACCCGCGACGGCCGCTACGCCCTGCTCAGCATCTGGGAGATGGATGGCGCCGTCGTGGTCTACGACGCCGAGACCCTGGAGGAGGTGAAGCGCATCCCGATGGTGAAACCGTCGGGCAAGTACAACGTCTGGAACAAGACCCGGCTATCGGAAGGGACGAGCCATTGATGGGCGCCACCCTCAGCCAACGCGCCGGCATTCTGTTCGCCCTCCTCGCGCTGGTTTCAGCCGGCGCGGTGAGCGCCGATGACGAGGCTCGGCTCCGCCTGCCGCCAAAGTCACTGGCGCAGTGGTACAAGCCGGCCAACGAACGTCAGGTGTGGCTGCACACGATGTTCAACCTGCGCACGGCCATGCAGGCGGTGGCCTCTTACGCCGCCACCGGTGATCGCACGCGGGCCCTGAACTGGGCCGAACGGCTGCGCAAGGATTATCACGCCATCCCGGAGATGGTCCCGGAGTGGAGCGTCGAAGTGGAACCTGAGGCCGCCGACGCCCTGGTTGCGGCGGTGGATGGCAACGACCTGCGGGGCATCGATCGCGCCCTGCATCGCCTGGAGACCACCTGCAACGGCTGTCACGTCGACTACCGGGCGGTGACCACCGCTCTCTATCGCAGCCCCGACTTCACGGCCATCGATGTCACCGATGGCGGCCAGCACTTCACCTACGTGCAGATGATGGAACGCATCAGCCACGCCTTGAACCAAGTGAAAATCGCACTACGCGACGACGAGCCGCAGAAAGCGCAAGGTGCGCTGACCCAGCTTGGCGCTCGCCTGGACGGATTGGGTGCCACCTGCGGCAGCTGCCACCAGGATGCGGCGCCGCGGGAACGGATATTGGCCGCCGTTCCCGACCTGTTGCAACGCCTGGATTCCGCAATCGCCGATGCCGACCGACGGCTGCAGGGACGGCTGCTGGGGGAGCTTGGCGTTTCGGTGTGTGCCCGCTGTCACGGCACCCACCGCACCGTATACGACCTGCACCGGGAACTGAAACGTTGAGAGGGGATTCCGGGTCGGGTCGCATGTGGGCTCTTGGTTGATCCAGATCAAGATGCCCGGCTTCACGATGGGCGCTAATAGCGGAGTGCACAGTTTTGTCATCAAAACAATACAAAAGGGGGCTTTGCCATGAGTGAGACATTCACCAAAAGCATGGCCAGAAACATCTACCTGGGCGGGAGTACGTTCTTCCTGCTGCTGTTTCTGGCTCTTTCGTTCGACACCGTTTCCGTTCTTCCCGAACGCGACAATCGCCAGGCGATCACACCGCAGGTCGCCCTCGGCAAGAAGGTCTGGGAGGACAACAACTGCATCGGCTGTCACACCCTGATGGGCGAGGGCGCCTACTTCGCCCCCGAGCTGGCCAACGTCTACGACCGCTTCGACAAGAACAAGGTCGCCATCAAGGCCTTCATCGCCTCCCGCCCGGTCGACGGCATTCCCGGCCGCCGCTCCATGCCGCAGTTCAACCTCTCCGAGGAAGAACTCGACGCCGTGGCCGAGTTCCTGATCTACACCTCGCAGATCAACGACGCCAACTGGCCACCCAATATTCAGGGTTAAGAGGAGGTATCGCCATGAAATTCCAATCCCAAGCGGTGGCCAAGCCGTACTTCTACGCCGCCATCGGCCTGTTCGTCGGCCAGATCCTGTTTGGCCTGATCCTCGGCATGCAGTATGTGGTCGGTGACTTTCTGTTCCCGGAGATCCCGTTCAACGTGGCCCGCATGGTCCACACCAACCTGCTGATCGTCTGGCTGCTGTTCGGCTTCATGGGGGCCTCCTACTACCTGGTGCCCGAGGAGTCCGAGCGCGAGCTGTTCAGTCCCAAGCTGGCCCTGGCGCTGTTCTGGATCTTCCTGGTGGCCGGGGCGCTGACCATCGTCGGCTACCTGCTGGTCCCCTACGCCTCGCTGGCGAAGATGACCGGCAACGATCTGCTGCCCACCATGGGCCGCGAGTTCCTGGAGCAGCCGACCATCACCAAGCTCGGCATCGTGGTGGTGGCCCTCGGCTTCCTCTACAACGTCGGCATGACCGTGCTCACCGGGCGCAAGACGGTGGTCAACATCGTGCTCCTGACCGGCCTCACGGGCCTTGCCGTACTGTTCCTGTTCTCCTTCTACAACCCCGTCAACCTGGTGCTGGACAAGATGTTCTGGTGGTGGGTGGTGCATCTGTGGGTGGAAGGGGTGTGGGAGCTGATCCTGGGCTCGATTCTGGCCTTCGTGCTGATCAAGACCACCGGCGTCGACCGCGAGGTGATCGAGAAGTGGCTGTACGTGATCATCGCCATGACGCTCATCACCGGCATCATCGGCACCGGTCACCACTACTACTGGATCGGCACGCCGGAGTACTGGCAGTGGCTGGGTTCGATCTTCTCCGCCCTGGAGCCGATCCCGTTCTTCATGATGACGGTGTTCGCCTTCAACATGGTGAACAAGCGCCGCAAGCAGCACCCGAACAAGGCGGCGGTGCTGTGGGCACTGGGCTGCGCAGTGATGGCGTTCCTGGGTGCCGGCGTCTGGGGCTTCCTCCACACCCTGGCGCCGGTGAATTTCTACACCCACGGTTCGCAGATCACCGCGGCCCACGGCCACATGGCCTTCTATGGGGCCTACGTGCTCATCGTGCTGACCATGATCTCCTACGCCATGCCGTACCTGCGCTACGGGCAGGCCGCGGCGCCGGCGCGGGCCCAGGTGCTGGAGATGTGGTCGTTCTGGCTGATGACGGTGAGCATCACCTTCATCACCCTGTTCCTCACCGCCGCCGGCATCCTGCAGGTTTGGCTGCAGCGTGCCGCCGACAACCCGCTGCCGTTCATGGTGGTCCAGGAGAAGATCGCCCTTTTCTACTGGCTACGTGAGATCGCGGGACTGGTCTTTTTCGTCGGCCTGGTGGTCTATCTCGCCTCCTTCTTCGTGAAGAGTGAAGAGACCGCCACCGTCGGTGAAAACGAGAGCGCCGCTACGGCGTGAGCCCTTGAGGGGGCGCACCCAGCGCCCCCTCTTTTTTCCCCAAACCGAATTCGTTCCTCACCACACTGCCTACGAAAACCGTATGCCGTAGGACGCGGTGAGCCCGCGAACCGCATCTTCCACGCCAAACGCACCGGTGCGGTTCGTTCCTCGGCAACTGCTCCCTGCGTTGCTCTATCTCCTGCATCCATGCAGTCGTCACCACACCCTACGAA
>JAWLGP010000015.1:0-117986 GCA_041685045.1 Gammaproteobacteria bacterium | reverse complement strand
AGGGTCGAGCCTACCCCCCTGGCTGAGGCCCAGTGATGCCGCCCACCCCCGTGCCCGCAACCTTCGCCATTTATGCGCGGTTTTACTCAGCCGCTAACATACGTGGGCCACTTCCGCACCTGACGAGGCACTGCACCGAGCCAAAGCCGAAGGCTCCACAAGCACGTACCCGCTTGCATTCCCCAGCTGCTGCGAGCGCTGGACGCGCCAGACGTGCGAGCATTGGCGCCGACGCCCTACGCGCTTTCGCTGCGGGTAAGCAACCTCCACGAGCCCGTAAACCGCGAACGCGAGCAACGCGCCAAACCGACTCACTCTGACCGAAACATCAGTGGAACCGCAGGAAGGTAACCGCTGCCGCTAATAGGCATTCAAACCCTTCTGGAACTGTTCAGCGGCGCTATCTGCCTGTGCTGACGAAACCGGAAGATGAGAAACCGGAAGATGTCCCCTTTCTTGCCAGCACAAGCCTCAACGCGGTTTTCGATGAACTCAAGCACCTTTAGAACATCGGGGCCCGCATTTTTACGAATGTTTTTCAAAACAGATTGGAGAAGGATTAGCGCGCTTTCTCCGCCGGCAACAACCGGCGCACCGCAAGCAGAACAAGTGCGGCCAGACCGGCAGCCAAGCAGGACCAATCAAGAGTGGTAAGCGAGACGGCCTGCAAGAGCGGATTGGCATTGCTGAACGGCGCAAGCGGGGCAATGTCATGGTGCATGAAGCTGTCCAGGACGATGTGCGAGTAGCTACCCGCGGAAGCACCCACGGCCACAGGCAGCACGCCCAACTCTTGCCATTTGAGCACGTTAGGCAGCCAGAACCGCGCAGCGAACCGGCGTGCCACCACGAAGAGCACGATTGTGGCAGCGACCACCAGCGATGCACCGACGTACGTGTGGAAGAACCGGTGTAGTGGGTACTGCCGGGTGAGCATGAAGTACAGGGGCTCGACGTCGATGAGGACGTTCGCAGCAGCGAAGGCGAGGAAGCTCACGTGCTTCGGCGCGATTGCGTGGAATGCCGCACCGGGCCCGAAGTGAAATGGCGTAATAGGCATGCTGATGCGGCTCAGTCGAGGAAGGCCGCGCCGCGGCCTGACGTCGGCTGGAGCGACGTGTTGTGCGACTGGGCCCAATCGTCATCGGTCAGTCGATACAATCGAACTGACTTCCCATGAAATGCGACCTCCTGAAATTTACGGAATCCGGCCTTTTCAGCGACGTGCAATGACGCACCGTGTTCAGGTTCGATTATGACCACTACGGAATCGCACGCCTGAATTCCAAACGCATAAGCGAGAGCCGCACGCGCCGACTCAGTGGCGAGACCTCTCCCCCAGTACCGCCGCGCCAACCGATATCCAAGATTGATCTCTTCCACATCTCCGACCCGCTCCGGGCCTACCCCGCAGAACCCAATAAGGGTGGACTTTTCCTTTTCAACAAGAGCCCATGGTCCAACACCATGTGACTCGTAGCAAGCCAAGCACCATTGTACAAACCGCCGAGTAGCCGCCTCGTCGCAGACACCACGCACGGAATGCTTCATGACCTGCGGATCGCCAAGAATCTCTGTTAGTGCAGGCACATCGCCCAAGCACAACGGCCTGATCAGCATTCGTGCTGTCTCGTTAATCAGTTCCATCCTTTCCTTTCGCCATAGTGAGCTATCAGGCGGAGGCAAGCAGTTTGCCGGAGCCCTGTGAGCGACATGTTGGAGGTATGCCGCCAACCGGCTACATCGACCGCGCCTCCAGAGTCTTTTGTGCCTGACCTTCCGGCCTTGGCCGAACGAATAGAAGCGGTTGCCCCCTATTTAGCAAAAGTGGCACAGCAAAGTCGGATCGTCCCCGCCACGAAGGGACATGATAGTAGTAGGCCCACTCGGGAAGATTTTGAGATAAACGGACGTACCAACGGACACGGTCAAACGACTCCGGCATTGGTTCTGTCTCGATTCGATGCCAGTGAAAGGCGCAGACCACCGAAGCCGGAATAACCAACCAATGCATTTGGCTAATTGCTCCCCAGTTACTGCTTATGTTGTTCGTATACCCCGGCGCTCGCTGCATGAAAAGGAGCAATCGTTGGAGAATGCGCCCCTAGTTCGTTCGCAACGAAAGCGAGGATATCCATCTATTCTTTCCCTATCTTTATTTCCTTCATCTATTGTTCCGATTCCGTGATCCTGCTCATTCCCGCCGCCTTGTCATTGCGCCATCAGTTCCGGCCGGTTCGCCTTCAACCACCGCGTGACCTCGCGTTGCAACTCCTCCGCGTGCGCCACGCAGGCCTCCAGGAGCGCGGCCGGTACGATATCGCCAGAGTAATCCGCGACATTGCGCTGCTTGCGCAGGGCGTCCAGCGCGATGATCGTGGGCTTGTCCAGGCCGACGGTCTGGTCGAGCGTCTGGATCATCGTCCGATGGTGGCCGGGCTTGCTCGTCAGCGTTCGGTATCCGTTGGCCTGCAGTGCCGTGTTGGCCAACTGCATGATGGCCTTGTAGGCCGCATCGAACCGGTTCTCGACGCTGATTTCCGTTACATGCGCATCGGCGATATTGCGGGCGGCCGCCGACAGCAAGCGGCCGATGACGGTCGCATCCGCCGTTATCCTTTCCAGGCTTATCCCGACCAGGTTATCCAGGCTCACCTTTCCCTCCCATCACGTCCAGACGCGGCTTTGCCAGCACCTCCCTGACAAAGGCGTCGCCTGCCTGATGCAGGCCCGCCCATTCGTCGCTGCGGTAAATCTTCGGATTCACCTCACGGCCGAGCACTTCCTGAACCGGATAGAGGGCATTCACCGCCTCCGAAAAGCCCACGTCACCGATGATCATCAGGTCGACATCGCTCCCTGCCGTCTCCTTGCCGCTGGCCAGCGAACCGAACACGAAGGCCCGGTCGATGCGGTCCGCGAGCGGCGCCAGCGCCCGCCGGATGACCTCTGTCAGGCCGATCGTCTTCTTAACGATGGCCAACAGCTCGCCGTAGATCGGGCACTCCGGGTTGGCCTGGTAGTGGTGCTGGTTGCCGAGCCGGGTCATGCGCAGGATCCCGGCGGCCAGCATACGATCCAGCTCCCGCTTGACGGTCGCCACCCCCATGCCCGTCAGGCGCAGGATCTCCTTGGTGTAAAAGCTTCTCTCCGGCTGCCCATAGAGCAGACCCAGCAGCTTCTGCTGGGTCTGGGTAAACAGTGCGTCACTGAGCTGGCTCATACCTTTACGGTCAATCGTTCACAATTTGTGCACGTTAGTTCACTATTTGTGAACTTTCAACTTCCACCCGCTTGGGCGCTCTTGAGACGCCCCGCGGTTCAGTCACTCCGAAGAAAGTGAGGACACCCATCTTATTTTTTTCCATCGTTCCTCAACTCTTCCGCTGAAGTAAACCGCCTCCGAAGAAAGTGAGGACACCCATCTTATTTTTTTCCATCGTTCCTCAACTCTTCCGCTGAAGTAAACCGCCAGCACCGCGCGCCCCTCCCTCATGCCATCCTGACGTAGAGATTTCTCGACTGACTGAGTCCCTTCAGGAATCGCCTTCCCAGATTGTCCGCCGCTTCCCGCAAGCGTTCGACCGGGCCGATTGCCGCCACATGGTAAGCTCGCCCGCCTCGTTTGACGTGCCGGAGGTAGTGCTCCGGGTCGAGCTGAAGGCGCTTAAGGATTGGCGGCAGCGTTGCCGGGATCGCGCCCCGTTTGTCGTCCCGAATGGCCCGCCCTGCCCAGTCGACCAGTTCAAGGTAGTCTTCAGTGCTGAACGAGAAGGCGTTGGGATGACTTTCCGACGTGGGACTGGAGAGCTGGCTCAGGGCCGGTGCGTTGGCGCTGACCTCCTTTCCCGTGGCTTGGCTGCCATATTCCGCAATACGCTGCTGAATGGAGGTGAACTCGGATGCCTCCGGGGTTTCAGCCATGCCCGCGCGAATCGGGTTGAGATCGACGTAGCTCATGCAGGTCAGCACGGCGGCTTCATCGAGCAGCGCCTGGCTCTTGAAGCGACCCTCCCAGAAACGGCCTTTGCAACCGTCCTCGGCGTTGGCCCGCCGAGCCAAGTCTTCGTTCAGGCTACGCATAAACCAGGACAAGTCGCTCAGCCGCTCGCGCCAGGTTTCAACGATGGCCTGCGCCTTTTGCTGCTCGGCGGTCGTGGTGGTTTGCCCGGCGCGGTATCGGCCAACCAGCAGCGGCAACGAAAACAGCCGTTGCCACCGTTCCATCACTTCCTCTTCGCTCCAGCTTTCCGCCTCTTGGTGATTCAGGCGGACCACCAGGTGATAGTGGTTCGACATGATCGCGTAGGCGCAAAGGTCGATCGCAAACACGGACTGGAGCGTTCGCAAGCGCTCCAGCACCCAGCCTCTACGATGTTCGTAGTTCTTGCCGCTGAAGTGGTCTTCGCCGCAGAGAAACGCCCGTCGGACGCAGCGGCAGATGCAGTGGTAATACGGCGTGGTCCGATGATCGACGAGCTCCCTTCGTGCCCTGGTCATGTTGCCCTCCCTGAGCGTTTTGTTGACTACAGGTCGAAGCTAATCATTCCGGTTAGGGCTGTCAACCGGAAGATGGCTGTCCTCTTTCTCCTGCTCTCTTGCAGCCGATAGTTAGAGGTCAACGGCTCATCCACCCGTGAATCCCGCTGCTAATTTGCCTTCTTCTTGGTCTCGGATTGGGGTTCTCATAATCCGGATTCGGATAGAACATTTTGCAGTCCTTTACGACACACCGCCAACCTTGTTCCTGCTCTCTCATTGGAGAACGTAACTTTTTCGAATGGCACGAAGGGCAGTAGGACAATCCTGATTTCAGGTCCCGGTATACACCGAGCCGAGAATCGAACTTGAGGCGCGGACGGAAGAACAGCAGGAGAGCTATTGCCCAAAGAGCCGCGAGAAGTAGGACTGCCCATGCGCGGACGATAGTTGACGGTTGAAGCTCGGCGACATAGGGCGTCAGCCGGCTTTCGGCAAGAACAAGCCAAGCGGGCAAACTAGTACCCAGGAGTGCGATCACTGCCTCCAAGGCATGTGCTTCAAGCTTTTCTTTGAACACTAGTGCCACCGCTTACCCTCTACCTCGTCGCAGTAGGAACACCGGTTACCCGGTGCCCCCTGCACAGATCCCGGCGTGCGGTTTTCCCGCACCGGGCTCCTCAGTCATACTCACTCGCGCAGAAAGTCGAGCCTTCACGCAAGCCCCCGATTCCGAATACCTGCCATAGCCTCGGTGGGTGTCGGAAACCGGTGAGTGTCCAACACGCGCTTGAGGCCATCCCAGGTCAGACTACGCCTTTGACTCCGACGGTTCAGCCATTTGTAGAGGAGGCTGAGCGCAGCCTTGTGAAAGCACCACAGCGACGAGACGTTGCCGACGGCGCGGAAGTAGTTGTAATGCCCCCGCACCTTGCGTTTCATCGTCCCCAGCAGCGCCGGTAGGGGAAGATACCGGCGAGCTTTCAGCCACTCCTTGCAGGCTTTGATCCCGTCGCGCAGTTTCTTCCGGCTGGTCCGTCGCCAAACACGGGCGGTGCCTTTGGTGTCGGCTTCCCAGTAGAACTCAAAGCCGAGGAAAGTGAACCGCCGTGTGCGGGTAGGATGAAAGCGGCTGAAGCGGTGGACTCGGGTCTTTTCCGGAGCGATGGCTAGGCCGAAGGCCCCCAGTCGCTTCGGTAAGGTCCGGTAGAACCGCTGCGCCTCCCGGCGATACTGAAACGCACAGACGAAGTCATCGGCAAACCGGATCAGGTACGCCTGACCGGCGCTGTTCGGCTTAACCCGCTTTTCGAACCACAGGTCGAGCACGTAGTGCAGGTAGATGTTCGCCAGAACCGGCGAGATCACGCCGCCCTGCGGGGTGCCGGTGTGCGGATGCACCACCGTGCCGTCGCGTTCCAAAATGCCGGCTTTCAGCCAGCTGTCGATGAGTCCGAGAAACGGCTTGTCGTCGACCCGTTCGCCGAGCATCCGCAGCAGCCAGTCGTGGTCGATGTTGTCGAAAAAGCCTTGGATATCTGCCTCGACAACATAGCCATAACGACCAAACTGCAGTTCGTACGTGAGGTCTTTGACCGCCTGCTGGGCGCCTACACCCCGCCGGTAGCCGTAGCTTGCCGGTAGGAAGTCCTGCTCGTAGATCGCTTCCAGCAACAGACGTGCCGCCGCCTGGAGCAACCGGTCCTCCACGACCGGGATCCCCAGTGGACGCTCTTTGCCGTTTCCCTTCGGAATGTACTTGCGCCGAATCAAGCGGCTTCGGTACTCGTTCCGTTTCAGGCGCTCTACCAGCCGCTGGATGTTTTCGTCCAGATTCTCGCCATACTCGGCTGTCGTCACCTTGTCCACGCCCGGTGCGCCCCGCTTGTTCAGGGTCCGCCACGCGTGGTGCAGGAGCGACTCATTCAGGCAGCCGTAGAGGTTTTGGAATCGGTGGGCTTTCGCAGTACCCGCCTTCGTGGATATTGCCCGCAGGAAGGTTGGCTCGTCGTTCTCCGGCCCTACAATGTCCGGCGCGAGTGGCCTTTGCGGACTGCGTACGACTGTCACTCCCTTCCCCATGTGATCGGCCCTACCGTCTCGGAGTACTATGGAGTGATCCGACTCCCCAAGGGCCTTCGGTGGCGTCGCCCTTTGTCGGGGTTTCGCCTCCCTACCTGTCTCGGCCGTCTCGCTCATCGGTAGGCTCCAGCTCTGTTCTGTATCCTGGTTTCCCATTCGTGCCAAATCTACTGTTTGCCATGGATGAGCGCCGGTCCCGACCAGGAGCCCAAGGGGTCTCCCGCGTTCACGACGCATCTCTCGTCACATACCGTCGCTTGAGAACTCCGCCGGCTTTCCCCGGGCTCACCAATGCGCCCGGCTCATTTAGGCTTCACGCACGTTACAACGCTCGCCAATCCGGAACGGCTTTTCGAAGCGATACCAGCACTAAGGGGCTGCGTCCCCATCCGGTCTATGACGTACCCTGTGTACGCTTCACCTCTTTTGTTCGCATCCGGTCGCAGTTTTCACCGCAAGCGGCGCTCCGCCAGAGGCGCAACACTCGGTAATGGTGGGTGGTTAACCCTTACCATGCCGGGACTTTCACCCGGCCAGATGCGCCGCGCTTTGCGCGGCGCGCTAACGGCTTGCTCAGCTGCGCCGGCTACCCAGCTTGGTCATAGCGACAGTGCTTCCCGGCGTCGGCTGGAGCAAAATGTTATACCTACCTTGCCGATTACCACTCCACTTTCCATACCCCGCCACCAGCACACTTTGCACAGTGATAAAAATTCGCCCACGCCGAACCACCTTCGAGTTTTTCGACACCTTTCTTTGCTTTGTCGGCTTTGTTTGCAGCTTGCCACGCGTTGTGACCGCAATCCTGTATTCGCACAAGAACATCATGCGAAGGTGCATTACGTGTCTTCTTGTAGTAGCGAATCTCCCCAGGCTCAGGGGCACCGCTCTCCGATAGGTCTACTGATTCAGGCTCTGTCGCTAGCCCCTGAGCTTTGATGCGGCTCAGTGCGTACTCCGCAGTTTCCGCTTTGCTTGCCTGCCGGGCAACTTCGCGCCGAGCCTCATCTAAAGCGGTCTTGAGCTCCTCGTTCTCCTCAATGAAAAGTCGGGCCAGCTCTAATTCTTCTGAGTTTGAATTCGCGCGTTGCTCCAATTCTCGAAATCTACTTCTAGACGCTTCGTTCTGGATTTCACGAGCCGCCGCCGGGGGCTCTATGGTAAGCGATGCGACGGTCATGACGCTCCGCCGGATCATCGCACGGATACGTTGCATTCCTTTGCCGTCGCTGTCCTGGGACAACATATAACTGGCTGTCCAGACCGAACTTCTTGGCACATCCGCTTCATCTGATCCTTTAGCCATCGGCCAGTAAAGCCGAACTGCGCCTAGATAGCAGGAGTTAAGCTTTCCAAGTTCATCAGTCAAAGTCCAGGACGCTTCTTCGTCGATACGAACAACACACGCCAGCCCAGCCAAATCAGCGGCCAGTACGTCTTCGAGTCGTTCCCAGATCGGCTCGCCCTCCACCTCGGATACAACGACGACAGGTAGCGTTCTAGCCGGATCTTGGAGCATCGACACCAAGTTCATCCCACCTTCTGTACCCGACAACGGTACAGCAATGGTGCGTGGCACCGGATACCCCCCGAACTCCCAGTCCGTTCGCATATCGATTAGCCGCTTCACAACGGAAGGGCATCGTGGATCAGTGAATACCGGTGCTACCATAGCGGCCGCATTTTTTACTGCCAGGGTAGCGTAGACCACCACGCGATTGTTCAGCGCAATGACAGATATCGTTGTGATAAATATCTGTCCAGAATTGGTTGGCTCTTGGAGAACCAGTTCCTGCAAAGTCCCTAACGAGGACGCAACAACTCTCCTATGGTAGCTTCCAGGGGGAAAGCCCTTCGTTTTTGACACGAAACTTCCTGATTCGAGATCCGGGTTCGACGCGCCCTTCTCAATCATCCAGTTTGCCAGCGTTGCGGCAATGGCATCAGCAGAAGCAATGACGTCTTCTGGACGAAGGCGAGGTGCTTCAAAGAGGTATGCTGAAAGTATCTGCATAGCCGAGTTCCGTCCTCAGTTTGTGTTAATGGTATAACGGCGGGCATGAGTTGCCGCCCACCGAACGATGAAAAGAACGCCGCACTTTCGCGGTCAACTCGATGCCCTGGTTAGGGGCGGAGGTGAACGAAGATGAAATTTGGGTCAGCGCTCGAATACTTGAAAGCAGGGCTCAAGGTCCGGCGCGAAGGTTGGAACGGAAAAGGCATGTTCCTGTTTCAAGTGGACGGAAACCGCTGGGACTTCACTGCAGACGTCGGGCCGGAGATTAACGACATGGATACGCTGCCGTTTATCTGCATGAAGACGGCAGACAACAAGCTTGTACCGTGGCTGGCATCGCAAACGGATCTGCTTGCTGACGATTGGCAGGAAGTCACGGAATAGAGCCCCTAACGCTGCCGGTAACCCGCGCCGCCACGGATGGTTCCGCGAAGCGCTGCATGCCTTACCGGCGTCGGGTTCACCGGTTTGTTGGGCCTATATGTATTCAACAGCACTCCCCTCTTTCAGATACCCAAACACTTTGAACCCGTATTCCGTTTTGCAGCCAGGAACGTGAATTGCTCGTAGCGCATCTGCAACCGCAGCATTTTGCTCTGGAGATGCTGTCCGGATTTCGACCCATTCAATGCTTTTGTATCCGCCTACGCTAAAGTGGTAGAACCACTCGGAATCCCATTCCGACTCGTAGCCAGTTTCTGCATCTTTCGTGCGCCACTTCGGAGACAGCGCGCCCAACGCATACATGGAGCAACGCAGCTCTTCCCATTTAGTGTTGTTCATCACCGGATGCAAAACGGCACCTTTACGCCCAACTACAAGTCGGCGTTTCGCCGCATATAAACGCCGCCGACGCAGCGTTTCCTTCCGCTATATTCCACAACGATTCAGACACTTGCAAGGATTCTTCCCTCATCCGACTCGGCGGTTATACGTCTCCCGACGCATAACCGCGATATGCAGTCTGCGAACGCATAAACACCAGGAGTTCGGCGTCTTTGCATTGGCTTGCGCCTTGGGTGCATCAGGTGCATCAGGTGCATCAGGTGCATCAGGTGCATCAGGTGCATCAGGTGCATCAGGTGCATCAGGTGCATCGGTATACACGCCCGATATATAGCGGGGCCAGACTACTCAAAAGCGTTTTTCTACCCATGAATCACGCTCCATCAGAGGTGTTGCGCAACGCACGGATTCGCATGGAACACACTTCATCCGTGAGCTCCTTCAGTGATTCGACCCTAGACGCGATGGCGTTGAGTTCGGCGTCGGTGATTGCGTAGTGCTTGCTGTAGCGGGCATCGACGTAGGCGCGGCGCAGCAGGTCGAAGAGGTGTTTGTTCTCGTCCGTTTCCGTGGGGAAGACGGTGGCGAAGCGGGGGTCGAAGCCGGCGGCCTGGCGGATCAGCTTTTCGAGGTCGTGTTCCTTGGGGCGGTAGCCGGTGTGGACGAGGAGGAGGCAGGTGATGTAGCGCTCGGTGGCTTGGTGCAGCAAAAAGGCGGCGATCTTGGGCTCGGCTTCAGACTGTGCGTTCCTCGCCATTTTCAAAAACCCGTCTGCGCTTTTGATCCATTCCTCAAAATACTCCTCCGCATGCCGTAACATCACATCCGGCGGCAGTTCCTTCGGCGGCCGGGCCAGCTTGAACCGCGCCGAGTCATGGAGCAGGTAGCCTTCCTTCAGGATGTCCATGAAGAAGAAGCGGCGCTCGGCCAGCATTTGGTTGACGTGCTGGATGGTGTGGACGATGTAGTTGACGCGGGTGCCGTTTTCGGCCGGTTCGAGGGTCTGTTTGAGGTCGGAATCGAAGTTGACGTCGCGTTCGGTGGTTTTGTCGGCGACGATGACGAGGATGTCGAAGTCGGAGCGGTATTCGTAGGTGATGTGGTCTTCGACGTAGCGGTCTTCGACCCAGTCGCCTCTCGCGTGGGAGCCGAAGAGGATGACCATTTCCACGTCGTGCCGTTCGCGGATGGCGGCGACGATCCGGTTCAGTTCGTCCTGTTTGTGCGGCGGCAGGTGTTTGGGGCGTTTCTTCATTTTGTACCAGGCCGGTGGGCCGTCGAAATCGCTGTCGTACCTCATCGCCGCACCTCCCTGTTGCGCGTTGTACAGCCTCGGCATCGGCCCAGCAGCCGTTCCAGCCCGGCCAGGTCGCGTTCGAGGCGACCAGTCAGTTCCTGCATGACGTAGGCGAAGTTGTCGCGCTCCACGTCCTGCAGGTCGGCGGCTGCCAGCAGCAGGTCGGCGATCAGCCGCGTCTGCCCGACGGCAAGCCGCAGGCGCTCCGTGGCGTCGGTGAGCTGTTCCATTTCGTTCTCCTGACGTTCGTTCCGTGTGGCCGGGGTATTTCCGGTGGGTCACTTCGGTTCGTCAGGTGCGGCGGGGTTATTTCCCTGGGTGGGTGTTTTATTACGCCCTCGCCCGATCCGTGTCGCCGGGCGCTTCGGCCGCCTGAGATAGCGGGTCATGCTAACCAAATGTGGGGGGCGGGGGAAGAGTGCTGGTTTGTCGGGTTACGCTGCGCTAACCCGTATATGGTCTCCTCCCGTTTTGCAAGACTCTGCTCGGTCGGTAACAGGGACAGGATTGCTGCCGTATATCCGGCCTGTTAACGAGGGCGTGTTGCTTCCTCTGGCCTCGATGTGATGCGCGCGTATCGTCCCTATCGACCTATCGGCATGGTTTCAACCTGCCTTCGGGTTAGCCGGGCTCTCGATACGCCGGTCTGACCTGTTCGTCATCGCCCCTAACAGAGCCTTCGCAATCGTTGGTCGGTTACCTCTTTGCCTGTTGCTCTTGTATTGACCTGACCGGGTTTCAGCCCCTCAGGCCGCTTGATAAACGGTTTGGTGACGCACGATGGCCCAGCCGATACGCGCCATTTTGTTGGCCAGCGCCACCGTTGCCTTGTGGACCCCTCGCTCGGCGGCGAGTCGGTTCACCCACCGACTCAGCCGGTCCTGCTTCTTCGCCGCCTGCCGCACCACCGCACGGGCGCCGTGCACCAGCAGGCTGCGCAGATAGCCATCCCCCCGCTTGCTGATCCCCAGCAAAACCTCCTTGCCACCACTGCTGTGTTGGCGGGGTACAAGACCTATGGCTGCCGACACATCCCGTGCGCGCCGATACGCCTGTCCATCGCCCACCGTCGCATGAAACACGCTGGCCACCACCGGCCCAAAACCGGGGATGCTCTGCAAGCGCCGCTCGACTTCATCCTCACGTGCCTGCTGCTCGATGAGGCGGGTGTAGAATTCGATATGTCCATCCACCTCCCGCAACTGCTGGTAGCCTCGGTCCAGCAGTAGGCGGAAAGGACCCGTCAGCCCGTTCCCGCCATCCTCCAGCAGCTCCGGTAGGCGCTTGCGTAATGAGGCAACCCCCTTGGGGGCCACAATCCCATATTCCGCTAACAGCCCTCGCAATTGGTTACACAGGGCCGTGCGCTCTGCCACACGCGCCGCTCGCAGCCGGTGCAGGGCCTGTTTGTCCTGCTGCGACCGTCTTGACCGCCACAAAACGCATTCCCGGTCGCCTGGCTGCTTCAGCTATGGCCCGCGCGTCGTTGTAGTCGTTCTTGTTGCCCCGCACATACGCCTTGACGTATTGCGGCGATATCAATCTTGCCTCATGGCCCATCGCTTTCAGCTGCCGGGCCCACTCATGGGCCCCTGCGCAGGCCTCCATCGCAATCACGCACGGCGGCAGGTTGGCAAAGTACGTCAGCAGCTGCCCTCGCTTGAGCATCTTTTTCAGCACTTCACGTTCGTTAGCGTCCAGGCCGATCAGATGAAACACGTTCTTTGCCAGGTCCAAGCCGATTGTCGTAACCTTTTCCACGGTCTCCCCCTCTTTCTGAGGGTTGTTCGCAACTCCATCCTGGCGCTATGACGCCGTTGATGGAAGAGGGAGGAGACCATCACATCGACCTACGGTTCTTTGATAATCGAGTTTCGACATGTTTCTTCCTTCGTGTTCAAGGCCACCACCTCCGAGTACCGGGGACAGCTCACCAGGTGGTCGTTGACCATCCCGACCGCCTGCATGAAGGCGTAGCAGATGGTGCTGCCCACGAAGCGGAAGCCGCGCCGCTTCAGTTCTCGGCTCATGGCGTCGGAGACCGGGGTGGCGGCGGGGAGCTGTTCCAGGCGCTGCCAGCGGTTCTGTATCGGCCGGCCGTCGACGAAGGACCAGAGGAACGGGACGGCCCCTTCGTTGGCCTCCAGTTCCAACCAGGCGCGGGCGTTTCCGATCGTGGCGGAGACCTTGAGCCGGTTGCGGACGATGCCCGGGTCGGCCAGCAGGCGTGCGACGTCGTCCTCGCCGAAAGCGGCGATGCGCTCCGGGTCGAAGCCGTGGAACGCACGCCGGTAGCCCTCGCGCTTGCGCAGGATGGTGAGCCAGGAGAGGCCGGCCTGGGCCCCTTCGAGGGTCAGCATCTCGAACAGATGGCGGGCGTCGAACGACGGCACGCCCCACTCCTCGTCGTGATAGCGGATGTACTCCGGGGCGGCGAGGCACCAGGGGCAGCGTTTGTCGGTCACGCGCCTTCCTCCTTCGGCCCAATCCAGAACTGCGGCACGTGGGCCACTTCCCAGAGGAATTCGTCCGGGTCGGCGAAGTAGCCGGAGTAGCCGCCCCAGAAGGTCTCCTGGGCCGGTTTCACGATGCGGGCGCCGGCGGCGGCGGCCTCGGCCATGACTTGGTCCACCGCCTCGCGGCTGGCGACGTTGTGGGCCAGGGTGAAGCCGCGAAAGCCATTTCCCTCGGGCGGAAGGCCCGCGTCGGCGGCGAGGGCGTCCCAGGGGTAGAGGGCAAGCCAGCTGCCGTTCAGTTCGAAGAAGGCGACGCCCTCGCTCTCGAAGGGATAGCGAGGCAGGCCGAGCGCCTGATAGAAGGCGATGGCACGGGGCAGGTCGGTGACGCCGAGAGTGATCAGGTTGATCCGGGGTTGCATGTCAGAAGGCCTCCTCTTCCACTTTGAATGCATCAATGAGCCGATCCGCCACCAGCGCTTCGCCCGCATAGCAGAGCGCATCCAGGATGTCGCTATCCGTCCAGCTGGCGTCCCGCAGGGCGGCGATGGTGGCGGCGGATACCGCCTGCGGCTGCGTCAGGGCTTCGATCGCGAACTCGAGCAGCACCCGTTCCCGTTCGGTCAACGGCGAGCCGTCGCCCTCGGGGGCCGCGATCTGCGCCTCGCTCCAGCCGTGTCGGCGCATCAACATTTCATTGACACCGATGCAGTAGCGGCAGTGGTGCCGGCGGGCGACTTGCAGGCGAATGGCCGTCCGCAGGGCGGCTCCCAGGTGCGGGTGGGACTCGTAATGACTCAGACTAAGCCAGCGCCTTTCCAGCTGCCAGGGACTGGCGCTTAACAGGACCATGGCGTTGGGAACCCGGCCTAACGCCCCGCGGATGGCGGCATAGATTTCGGCGTTATTCCCGGCGGCATCGGCAGGCTTGATGGTGGCTATCAGCATGGTTAACTCTCCTCGTCGGTGCGGACGAGAAACAGTTTATGGGCCGCCTGCTGACAACGGGGTGTCAGGAGCCCTTGGCGCCGACCGCGACGAGAAAATCCTGCAGCGTACGGCCTGCCTGCACGGTAAACCGCTCCCGGGTAGTGATCAGCGTCCCGATGCGATCAACGCGAAAGTGGCGGAAGTCCTCACGCCACTCACACCAGGCGCCGAACGTCCATTTTTGGCCCCAGTAGAACAGCCCGAGCGGCCACAGCAGCCGCTCCGAAGCGGCGCCGTCCTCGCGGGTATAGGTGATGCGGACCTTTTGGTTGTCGCCGATGGCCACCCGCAGGGCGGCGATGCGCTCGCGCTGCTCGGTCGGGAGATGGAAGTCGGGGACCAGCAGCGCCTCGCTGGCGAGCGCCGGTCGCAACCGCTCCGGCAGCGCTCCGTCTATCTTGCGCAGGGCGCGTGCCGCCGCCCCGGCAAGTTCACGGTCCGACCAACCCTGCACCATGCGGATGCCGAGCAGAATGGCCGTCAGCTCGTCGGCGTCGAACATCATCGGCGGCAGGCGAAATCCTCGGGAGAGCCGGTATCCCGCCCCGGCCACCGCTTCGATAGGAATGCCGGAGCCGGACAGACTATCGATATCGCGATAGATGGTGCGCTCCGAGACCTCCAACAGTTCCGCCAGGAAGTGGGCGGTCGTATAGCGCTCCGTATCCAGTTCCTGGGTGATGCGAAAGAGGCGATCGGCGCGGCGCATGGGGTGGTTCGTGTGGGAGGATTCGCCGATCCTAACAAGGATTGGGCCTCGTGAACCGCGCCTTCGATCAGCCACGGACGATGAGCACCCCGGTCGCGGCGGCGTGTGGAACGTTCATTTGACACGGGCGCTCATGCTAGATTTACGCGTACGTGACCAATGCCGCCGCACAGACCCGAGGGGACATGCGTGAAACCTGAAGCACCTGAGAAGCAGCAGGCGAAGCGAGAGTTGGACGAAGCCCTGCGGGTCCGGTACATGTCCCCCCGGGAGCGCTCAGCCTGGCTGCGCGATGTCTGGAATCCGTTACAGGCGCAGGGCAGCGCACTGCTCGCCGGACTGTCTGTCGAGCACGGAGCACGTTGCTTCGCTTCGTTCGCCGAGAAGAACCGCTACGATGAGGACCGGGAATTGGCGCTTGCGGTTCAGCTTCAAACCAAGAAAACCAGTCGGGAAGAGGATATTCCGGACCGGAAGCGACTCATGCGCCTGCGTCAGGCGCTGGACGGCCCGGCGACTCCGGCCGAAACAGACGAATAGGCTTACCGAAGGCGGCCCCCGCCGCGAAGGCAGCCCCGGTGTGCCTTATAGCCCCATCACACCGTCCTATTACAAAAGCCGTCCCCCCGTGTGTATATTTTCCGATTGATTTTGCCACCTGTTTCCACCCTGCTCGCCAGGCGACGAAAACGTTGTTGGACGGCTGGTCCAAGCCCGAGGCCGGTCGCCGGATAAGAAAACCAACCAGGAGAGATCCATGATCAAGCCACACGGTTCCGACCAGCTGAATCCGCTGTTCGTGTACGACTCCGATGCACACGACAAACTGAAGCATGAGGCCGAGAGCCTGCCGTCGCTGCTCGTCTCCTCCGCCGCCGCCGCCAATGCCGTCATGCTGGGCGCCGGCTACTTCAACCCGCTGACCGGCTACATGAACCTGGCCGACGCCATGGGCGTGGCCGAGAACATGCACACCGCCTCCGGCCTGTTCTGGCCGACCCCGGTGCTGAACCTGACCACCAAGGAGGCCTACGCCGCCCTGAACGGTGCCGAGCGCATCGCCCTGCGCGACCCGAACGTGGAAGGCAACCCGGTACTGGCGGTGATGGATATCGCCGAAGTGGAAGAGGCCAGCGCCGAACAGATGGCGTTCATGACCGAGAAGGTCTACCGCACCGCCGACCCGGAGCACCCGGGCGTCGCCGCTTTCAACGGCCAGGGCAACGTGGTCCTGTCCGGCCCCATCAAGGTGCTGAACTTCTCCTACTTCTCCGAAGACTTCCCGGACACCTTCCGCACCGCGGTCGAAATCCGCAACGAGATCCAGGAGCGTGGCTGGAAGAAGGTGGTGGCTTTCCAGACCCGCAACCCGATGCACCTGGCCCATGAAGAGCTGTGCCACATGGCCATGGACCGCCTGGGCTGCGACGGCTTGGTGATCCACATGCTGCTCGGCAAGCTGAAGAAGGGCGATATCCCGGCCCCGGTGCGCGATGCCGCCATCCGCAAGATGGTCGAACTCTACTTCAAGCCCAACTCCGCCATGGTTACCGGCTACGGCTTCGACATGCTCTACGCCGGCCCGCGCGAGGCGGTACTGCATGCGGTGTTCCGCCAGAACATGGGCGCCACCCACTTCATCATCGGCCGTGACCACGCCGGTGTGGGCGACTACTACGGCGCCTTCGACGCGCAGACCATCTTCGACGACGAGGTGCCGAAGGGCGCCCTGGAGATCGAGATCTTCCGCGCCGACCACACTGCCTGGTCGAAGAAACTCGACAAGGTGGTGATGATGTGCGAGGCCCCGGATCACGAGAAGGACGACTTCGTGCTGCTGTCCGGCACCAAGGTCCGCGAGATGCTCGGCAACGGCATCGCGCCGCCGAAGGAGTTCTCCCGCCCCGAGGTGGCCCAGATCCTGATCGATTACTATCAGAGCCTGAACTGATCGGTTTCGATGGTCGGAAAAAGGAGGGCGCCTACGGGCGCCCTTGCTTTTTTGACTTGCGGAAGGACAGCCGGACCGTCACCTCGGCCTGGAGGCGGCCTCTCGAAACGGCCAGGAAAAGTTACGCCCCCATGTTATGCCGCGCAGCCCAGTAAAGAGAGCTCTTGATTGAGCAGTTGGATTTTGCCGCCGTCGGGGTAGCTACCGACCCCCACCCGTCATTCCCGCGAAGGCGGGCATCCAGGCGGCAACCGGCAGCTTGCGAGCCAGAGCTGCCGTTCAATAACTCTTCCGTGTGCGACCGCTTCATGGAGTCATGCGGAAACATCAAGGTGGGTGGTCTTCTTCTGCAGTACTGAACAGAGAGCTGCCAAATCGATCGGTATTTGCCTGTCGGCCGGCGATGCTCCCGAGTACACGGTGCCCGATCTGGAGCGTTGCCGGGTCGACGATGCTATCGATTGGCATGGAGCAAACGTCACCAAAGCTGATAACGCGCCTCAATGAACACCGCCCGCCCCTCAAGCGGGTAATCCTCAGGGATGGCGACAGTGCCGTTGTTGATGTTGCTCGGCTCGCGCGCATCCTGGTCGAAGAGGTTGTGGACGAGGAGAGATAGCTCCCAAGGCGGGCTCGGCCGATAGCGCGCAGTCAGATTGACCAGGGTGTAGTCGGCGATGGCCGGCCGCGTGTCGCCCGCAGCACGGTTGCGCGGGCGGTCGCCGATCCACTTGGCCTGAGCCGAGGCCGACCAGCGCGGGCTGGGCTCCCAGATGGCGGCCAGATAGGCCTGCCGGCGCGGGGCGTTCGGCACCGGCTCGCCGGTCTTCTCGTTCTCGGCGTACTGCAACGCGCCGTTGCCCTTGATCCGCCAATGCCGGTCGGGCTGCCAGGCGACCTCGGCCTCCAGCCCCTTGCCGCTCTGCTCGCCGGTGTTTTGGGCCTTGCTGTCGACGTATTCGATGAGGTCCTTGGCTTGATAATGGAACAGGCCTAGCGACGCCTGTAGGCGGGGCGAGGGATGGTAATCGGCGGCCAACTCCAGCGTGTCGAGGGTCTCCGGCCGGAGATCGCGATTGCCCTCCGCGACCGGATTGTTCTGTAGATATAGCTCGCCGAACGAGGGGGCGCGGAATGCCCGCCCATAGAGCAGCTTGGCGGTGAGGCGTGGCGTGGCGTTCCACACCAGGGCTAGGCGCGGGTTGGTGGTGTCGCCGAAGTCGCTGTACCGATCGTAGCGGACCCCGGCAGTCAGTTCCCATGCCGGTGCGATCTGCCATTCGTCCTGCGCCGAGAGGTATTGTACCGTACGCGAGACGTTCGGCATGAAGACGAAATCCGTACCCGTCACATCGGTTAGGGTGCCATCGATGGACGGGACGGTCCCGTCGATCACCCCGGGGCCGAAGTTCTTATTTTCAAGGGAACGATATTCGTAGTGGAAGGCGCCGACAGCAAATCGGAGCCGGTGGTCGAGAAATCCGCTATAGACCGTCGCCAGATCGAAGTGTTGCTCCCTCTGCCTAGCACCGGGGTTGCCCCAGACCCCGTCCGGAAAGCTCACCAAGCACACCGATGCCGGGGCGCAGAGAGTGTTGGGCGTGAAGAGATTGCCGTCCGCACCGATTGGCACGGTCGCACCGGGAGGTAACAGACGAAATGTGACATCCTGGTCCATTAAGAAATATGAGAGGCGCGACGCCAATTCCCAGTGCGGAGCGGCTTGCTTGTCGTCATAACCCAGCGCCACTCCATAGCGATCCATCTCCTGTGTCCCCACCGGATCGAGCGCTTGCGTACCGCCCGGACCTTGACCGCCACCACGCAGGCTCCAACTGTAGAACTGCACGTTCCAAGGGTCGTTCCGCGCGGCAAGCGTGGTGTTGAGTATCCGATACCGCGTCTCCAGCATTCCGGGGGCCAGGCTTGCGCTGGTGCCGAAGGCGTTGTCCAGTATCGTCTGCAGGTCGGAATCGACTGTCCGCTGTGCATCGCCATTGCTGTGGCTGTATTCCAGGCTGATAGCGGTGTCCCAATTTCCCACTTCAGTACCACCCTGCGCCCAGATGTCCCGTGAACCAAAGGAGCCTGTCCGCACACCTGCCGCCGTGCCCTTGAGATCTTCCACTTTCTTGGTGATGACGTTGATGATGCCGGCGTATGCATCGGCGCCATAGACTGCCGAGCCGGGGCCGCGGATGACTTCGATACGAGCTATGTTCTCGACCGGCATTGCGAAGCGCGGCCCCGGATGGCCATAGGCCATATCAACGAGCGGCTGACCATCGAGCATCACCGCCACTTGCGGGTTGTAGTCGGTATGGATCCCGCGGATGGAGATTAGATGGTTGAGGCGGTTGGTTTGAAGCGAGACGTGCACCCCCGGCACGGATTCCAGCGCCTCATGCAAGGTGCGCCAGCCCATCGCCTTGATGTCGGCGGCGGTGATGACGCTGGCCAGCGCCGGCGCCTCGTGCAGTGGCTTGGCGGTGCCGGTGGCAATGGTCACCGGGACGTTGGCCAGTTCCTCTAGGCTGAGGTCGAGAAACGGGTTGTCGCGCAGTCGACCGTCAGCGGCGGCGGCCAATCTGACCAAACCTCCGAGCGCTAGCAGCACCACCGCCACTGTTGTCCGGTACTCAGGCCCGCCGTGGCGCCCGCTTCGGCGGGCTCCCTTTTTGCCACCTGCCATATTCCCCCCTTCTCATAGGCATTGAAATCTATCCCAAGGTGAAGAAGAAAGTTGCTCCTTCATTCGGAACAGATTCGGCCCATACCTCGCCATGGTGCCTGTCAATAATCCGTTTCACCGTCGCCAAGCCAATGCCGACACCATCGAACTCGTCTTTCCCGTGTAGACGTTCAAAGGGACAGAACAGCTTTTGGGAATATTGCACGTCGAATCCGACGCCATTGTCGCGTACAAAAAAGACCCTTCTCGTGCCGGCCATCACTGCACCAACTTCGATCCTCGGTCTATTCATCCTGCTGGAATACTTCCAGGCGTTGCCAATGAGGTTCGTATAGAGGATTGCCAGCAGTGACTGGTCGCCCCGCGCCGACATGCCCCCTTCTATCACTACCTCAACTGGATGGTTAGGATCGGCTTCCTGCAATCGTCTGACACATTCTTTGGCCAAGCGAGTCATGTTGTCTTCCGATTCGGAGACAACCATCTCCTTATGGGATAGGTTTGACAACGTCAGTAAGGACTCGATCAGGACGTCCATGTGGGCAGATGCGCTTTGAATGCGCTGCAAGTATCGGCTCGCCTCACCATCCAACTGTTCACCAAAGTCCTCTACCAATATTGCGGAAAAGCCATTGATCGTACGTAGTGGCGCGCGCAGGTCGTGCGACACGGAGTAGGAGAACGACTTGAGATCTTCATTGGCCTGTTGAAGATCGTGTGTGCGCACCGCCACCAATTCTTCCAGTTGTGCCCTAGAAGCTTCGAGATCATTGTGCTGCCGATGAATGGTGTCGAGCATGACATTGAAACTGGCGACAAGTGCGCCAACTTCATCATCACTCTGCGCCTTCGCTTTCACGCTGTAGTCTCGGCTGTCAGAAACGTATTGAGCTAATGCGGCAAGCCTCTGGATAGGACCCGAAACGATGTCTTGCAGACGGGATGCCAGGTAGAGCGCGATGATTGCACCGAGAACGAAGATGATGGCGGTGACCACAATAACCCGCCACACCGCGTTGGAGAGTTTCGTCAGTTGGGCGCGCAGGTAGACTGCGCCAATGACCTCGTTGTCAAGAACGATAGGCTGATGGACGTTCAGATAGCCCATGTCGATGTTGGACGAGCTATCTAGTCGGTAGGGAGGGCAGTCGCCACCGTCACGAAGTTCTTGCGCGAGCACTCGGCCTTGCGCATCGAAGATACAGGCGTCGACAACATCCTCGTCGCCCAGCAATGCCGCGACATTCTCTTTGGCAAGGCGCGCATCGCTAAAGACCACCGCAGCCGCACTACGGTCGGCCGAAATTCTTGTCAGAACATCATACTTGTCCAAAAATGCTTCCCGCTGGACTGCCATGCCATGGATAGCCAAGGAAAGTCCCTCGCCAAGCATGCTGACAACGGCGACGGTCATAATAATCAGGACCATCTTTTTCCGGATGTTCAGTCGTCTGAATGGGCTAATTTTCATGACGCCGTTTACCGACAATGAGATTGGCCGCTTCCAGCAACTTGGCGCTGATCTCCAATCCGGCCCCCCTCGCGGCCGGAAGATTCACATCAAAGCGCACGCTGCCCTCGTTCACGACAAGCCCAATCATTCCGCCGCGTTCAACGAACCCTTCTTCGTCGCTTACCGTTAATATGGGAGCAGCGGCTACCGCAGTTTCAGGACGCCACTTCGCAAGAACATATATCTGACAGTCGGATATGAGGTCGTTCGTCCCATTGCCGAGTATCTCTATCATGCGATTACCGGTAGTCCGCCCTTCCAGTGAGAAGAAATAGGGCAGCATGTCTGACGAAGCGTCGACGCAGATACGGAACGAAGAGGGCTGTCGCTGGAAGGCAGCTTCAGGCCAGCGAATAAACTTGGTGAACTGATAAACGTACGCAACTTGCACCTGGAGTCTGGTGCTGAGGGGCGCCTCCGGATCGGCAATCGCCAATATCGGGTTTAGCGCAAGAAATAAAAAAACGGGGGTGGTGAACCGAACTGTTATCGAGGCACGCGATAACAATCTGCGTGAGCGCATGTTCAATGCGCATGCCACCTGATTTGCTCTCCACCCAACGAACAGTGAGCTAAATTAAAGGAAAGTGTCCCGTTGACAGGCAAGACCGACACACCTGGTCGGCTTATCGAAATGATGGACAACAAGAGATTTAATTTCTCTAATAGCGCGAGGCTTTGACTTAATTCAAAGCCTTCCTTCCATATGTTTTGCGGCAGTGTTGCCTCTCCCCAAACGTGAGTCAACCCCCCTTGGAACATTAGGGTTAATGACCGAAGGCCAGCTTCGTTCGCCCACGGCAATATCCATACAGTGTCTCGCACCCCGCCGGCGGACAGTTGACTCCCATCCTTGCCGATATTTGCCACCCGGTTTAGATGACAAGAAACGCAGCCGCCTGGAGCCTAGCAGCTCGCTCGGTCCGCTGGTGGTGCCTGCCGAATCAACGGCCCAGCGACCGAGTGCACCATAACCGGCCATTAAACGCTCCCGCATGAACGGCAGCTATTGGCCGATGCTGCCGTCGATGCCTGGATTCCCGCCTTCGCGGGAATGACGGGTTCTGGCCGATCCTGCCGCCCAAAGCCAAAAAGGCCACCCTTTCGGGTGGCCTTCATCCTTGTCCCGGCAGGGCGGTTTGCAGCTTGCGGGATGCCTGTCAGCAGTCTCGCGGCGAAAGCGGACTTATCCGGCAAACCCGGCGATCACTTGACCAAGGCCGTCCCGACCGCGGCCGATGGGTCCACTTCATACATCGCCGGCAGCGAGTGGGCGATCCCCTTGTGGCAGTCGATGCAGGTCTTGCCCGCCTCGAAACCTTCGATGTGCTGCGGTACCGAACGACGGCCCTGCATCGTGAAGTCCATCGAGTCGTAGTCGTGGCAGTTGCGACACTCCCGCGAATCGGTGGCCTCCATCGCCGCCCAGACGTTACGCGCCAGTTGCAGCCGCTTGGCCTCGAACTTCTCCGGTGTGTCGATGCTGCCCATCACCTTGTGCAGCAGTTCGTTGGTTGCCTGGACCTTGCGCACCATCTTGTGCTCCCACTCGCGCGGCACATGGCAGTCGGGGCAGGTCGCACGCACGCCGGTGCGGTTGTTGTAGTGGATGGTGTTCTTGTACTCCTGGTAAACATTCTCTTCCATTTCGTGACAGGAGATACAGAACGTCTCGGTGTTGGTGGCCTCCATTGCGGTATTAAAGCCGCCCCAGAACAGGATGCCGATGACGAATCCGCCGCCGGCCAGCGTCCCGAGAGAGCGGCGGCTCGGGCGCTTCAACGCCTGCCACCAACGCTTGATGAAACCGTTTTCATTTGTTTCGAACATGGCTGAGTCTCGCTCGCTTGTCGTGGGGCCTCTGGCCGATCCGCAGCAACGGCGGGTGAGGGATCAGCGTGCGCCGATCACCGGCTCGAAGGTGTTCTCCACCAACGGTTTTGCATCCTTCTGCGGCACATGGCACTGGGTGCAGAAGTAGCGCCGGGCAGAAACGTCGGCCAGATCATTGCCATCGCGGTCCTTGAAATGGGTCTGGCTGATCTTGGTGGCCCGCGCCCGCTGGTAGTTGGCCCAGCTATGGCAGGTCAGGCACTTGTTGGCCTTGAGATTGACGTTGTAGCCCTCGATGGTGTGCGGGATCAGCGGCGGTTGCTGTGTGAAGTCGCGCGGGATCGGCGCGTGATCCCGCTCCCAACGGGCCATCGACGGCTGCACGGCCTCGCTGTCGAGCGGTGCGGCCCCGCGCAGGGACTGGACGTCGGCGGCTTGGGCCGACGCGGACAGGATGAGCGCTGCGAACGACAGCGACACGCCTGCGAGCAGTGGCTTTTTCATGGCGTAACCTCCCTCTGATTGATGGTTGAACCGGTGCGGCCATGCGCGAAACGGCTGCCGAAGCGGAACACCTGTTTGCTGCAAACATCGATACAGCGCCCGCAGTTGGTGCAGGCGGCGTCATTGATCAAGACCGATCCCTCACCCTTCAGCGCCGGCCGGATCACCTGGGGTTCGGGGCAGACGTTGAAGCAGTCCATGCAGTCATTGCACTGGGTGCGCTCGGGTGCGGCGATCCGCAACAGGCTGGCGCGACCCAACAGGCCGTAGAAGGCGCCGACCGGACACAGGTGTCCGCACCAGCCGCGACGGGCCACCAGCAGGTCGTAAAGGAAAACGGCGGCGACCACGAGGCCGGCCATTCCCATTCCGTACAGCAGGCCGCGGAACAGGATCGACACCGGATTCACCAGCTCCCAAACCAGGCTTCCGGTCAGCGCCGACACCCCCAGCACGGCACCCAATATCCAGTAACGGGTGCTGCGCGGCGTTTGTGTGGCCGGGCGCAACCCCAGACGCTCCCGCAACCAGGCGGCGGCGTCGGTAACGACGTTGATCGGGCAGACCCAGGAGCAGTAGGCACGGCCGCCGACCAGCAGATAGAACGCGATCACCAGCAGTGCACCGATGATGGCGGCGCTCTCCGGCAGATGGCCTGCGAACAGGCTCTGGAGCACCAGCAGCGGGTCCGTAAGCGGCAGCACGTCCAGCGTCAAACTGGAAGCGAGCGTGCCTTTCACGATCCAGATGCCCGCCAGCGGACCGGCGACAAACAGGCCGAGGATGCCGAACTGGCTGAAACGACGCAGCAGCAGCCAACGGTTAGCGCGCAGCCAGCTCCGGGGGCGCTCCGCGCCGGTTCCGGGTGCGGTGGTCATCGGCCCCCCTCCAGCCCGCGATTAAGGGTCTTCAGCGGGTCATCGCCAAACGGCGTCTCACCGGCCGACCCTCCCGTCAGCCCCTCACCGCCATGGTCGTAGCGCATGCCCTGCGGCAGGTTGTATTCGTGCGGCTGGTCGGGGGCCACCAGGCTGCCTCCGGCCTTCTGTTTCTCCTCCCAGCCGAGACGGTAGTGTCCACCCAGTTCGCCCCGCGCCAGCGAAAGCGGCAGCACCTTGATTGCGGCTTCCTCCAGGATGCAGGCCTGCTCGCACTTGCCGCAGCCGGTACAGGCGTCGGCGTGCACTTCCGGAATGAACAGGGCGTGCTTGCCGGAACGGGGGTTGTGTCGATATTCCAGCGTGATCGCCGTGCCGCGCACCGGACAGGTGTTGAAGCAGACCTCGCAGCGCAGCCCGCGGAAGGCGATACAGTTTTCCTGATCGGTGAGCACCGCCAGGCCCATGCGGGCGTCGTCGATCACGGTCAGTTGCGGGTCCAGCGCACCGGTCGGGCAGGCCTTCACGCAGGGGACGTCCTCGCACATCTCGCACGGGATCTCCCGTGCCACGAAATAGGGTGTACCGAGGTTCACGTCCTCACCCGGCGCCGCCAGGCGCAGGGTGTCGAACGGGCAGTCGCGCACGCACAGCCCGCAGCGCACGCAAGCCCCGGCGAAAGCGTCCTCGGCCAGGGCGCCGGGCGGGCGCAGTGCCCGCGCCGGCAGCGAGGAGGCGGAACGGGAGTAAAGGCCGACGCCGAGCCCGAGCAGGGCGGCCACACCGACGCCCCTGAGCGAGTCGCCCAGGAAGCGTCGGCGGTCGGCACTGTGTTCGCCCCTCTCTGCCATCGGACTGCCCCGGCCCTCAGGCCTTGGCCACCTTGCAGGCGCACTTCTTGAAGTCCGTTTCCTTCGACAGCGGGTCGGTGGCATCCAGGGTCAGTTTGTTGATCAAGCGGCCCGCGTCGAACCAGGGCACGAACACCAGCCCACGCGGCATGCGGTTGCGGCCGCGGGTCTCCACCTGGGCCACGATCTCGCCGCGGCGGGTGGCGATGGTGGCGTTCATGCCGCGCCGCAGTCCCCGCGCCTTGGCATCATCGGGGTGAATGAACAGCACCGCGTCGGGGAAGGCCCGGTAGAGCTCCGGCACGCGCCGGGTCATCGAGCCGGAGTGCCAGTGCTCAAGCACACGGCCGGTGCAGAGCCACAGGTCGAACTCCTTGTCCGGGCTCTCGGCGGCCGGCTCATACGGGCCGAAAATGATGTTGGCGCGCCCGTCCGGCCGGCCGTAGAAGTTGACCGTGTCGGTGCCGCCCTCGACATGGGGGTCGTAGCCGCCGCGGAAGCGCCACAGGGTCTCCTTGCCGTCGATCACCGGCCAGCGCATGCCGCGGGCCTGGTGATAGGCCTCGAACGGCGCCATCTCGTGCCCCTTCTTGATGATGTCGGAGGCGGAGTTGAACAGTCGGTACTCTTCAAACAGTCCCTTCTGGGCGTAGAAGCCGAAGTGCTCCGACTCGTGGTTGTCGTAGACGTTGCCGGCGGCGTCCTTTACCTCGCCGGCCTTGTAGGGGTAGGCGTCCACCTGGCCGTTGGCGAACAGCACATCGAACAGGGTCTTGCCGCGATACTCGGGTTTCTTCGCCACCAGGTCGGCCGGCCACACCTCGTCAACCTTGAAGCGTTTGGCAAACTCCATCAGCTGCCACAGGTCGGACTTGGCGTCACCCGGCGCCCTCACCTGCTCGCGCCAGAACTGGGTACGGCGTTCGGCATTGCCGTAGGCGCCCTCCTTCTCCACCCACATGGCCGTGGGCAGGATCAGGTCGGCCGCCATCGCGGTGACCGTCGGGTACGGATCGGAGACGACAATGAAGTTGGCGGGGTTGCGGTAGCCCGGGAAGCCCTCCTCATTCATGTTGGGCGCCGCCTGCATGTTGTTGTTGCACATGACCCAGTAGGCGTTGAGCTTGCCGTCCTTGAGCATGCGATGTTGCAGCACGGCGTGGTAACCGACCTTGCCGGGGATGGTCCCGTCCGGCAGCTGCCAGACCTTTTCGGAGAAGGCACGGTGCTCCGGCTTTGCCACCACCAGGTCGGCGGGAAGGCGGTGGGCGAAGGTGCCCACCTCGCGGGCGGTGCCGCAGGCGGAGGGCTGACCGGTGAGGGAGAAGGGGCTGTTGCCCGGTTCGGAGATCTTCCCCATCAGCAGGTGGATGTTGTAGACGAGACCATTCTGCCAGACGCCGCGGGTGTGCTGGTTCATGCCCATGGTCCACAGCGACATCACCTTGCGTTTGGGGTCGGCGTAGGCCTTGGCCAGGCGCTCGAGCTGGTCTTTCGGTACGCCCGACAGTTCGGAGGCATGTTCGACCGTGTACGGCTCGACCAGCTTGGCGTATTCCTCGAAGCTGACCGGGTCGAACTTGCCCTTGCCCGGGTTCTTCGCCGCCTGCTCCAGCGGGTGTTCCGGCCGCAGGCCGTAGCCGATGTCGGTGGCGGTGGCGTTGAAGTTGACGTGCTTGTCGATGAAGTCCTTGTTATAGGCCTTGTTCTGGATGATGTAGTTGGCGATGTAGTTGGCAATCGCCAAATCGGTCTGCGGATGGAAAACGATGGGGTTGTCGGCCAGCTCGAATGAACGGTGTTCGTAGGTGGAGAGGACGTGCACCTCGCAGCCCGGCTTGGTCAGGCGGGTATCGGTCAGGCGCGACCAGAGGATCGGGTGCATCTCCGCCATGTTCGAGCCCCAGAGCACGAACACGTCGGCGTGCTCCAGGTCGTCGTAGCAACCCATCGGTTCATCGATGCCGAAGGCGCGGATGAAGGCGCCCACCGCCGAGGCCATGCAGTGACGGGCGTTGGGATCCAGGTTGTTGGAGCGGAAGCCGGCCTTGAACAGCTTGGAGGCGGCATAGCCCTCCCATACGGTCCATTGGCCCGAGCCGAACATGCCGACACTCGAGGTCAGTTCCGTCACCGGCTTGCCGGCGTTGGCGGCCATGTCCTTCTTGATGGCCTCCTTCCACTTCTCGGCCATGATGTCGAAGGCCTCGTCCCACGACACCGGCTCGAAGTCGCCATCCTTCGCATATTTGCCGTTGCGCTTGCGCAGCAGCGGCTGGGTCAGGCGGTCACGGCCGTAGAGGATTTTGGGCAGGAAGTAGCCCTTGATGCAGTTGAGCCCGCGGTTCACCGGTGCGTCCGGGTCGCCCTGGGTCGCCACCACCTTGCCGTCCTTCACCCCGAGCAGCACACTGCAGCCGGTGCCGCAGAAGCGGCAGGCAGCCTTGTCCCAGCGGATCTGGCCGCCGGTATTGGCCAATGCCGTGCTGACGCCCGGAAGGGTGATCCCGGCAGCCGTGGCCGTCGCCGCGATGGCGTTGTTCTTGATGAAATCCCGCCTGGTAAGAGTCATTGTGACGCCTCCTCGCAATGGTGATAAATCATGGCCGCCGACAGGACGCCCTCGATGGTGTGAAACTGCATGGCCGCGCGCCCCATCTCGTGGTCGTCCTCCTCGACAGTGACGACGAGCTTGCCCTCCGCCGTGGCCGCGTGGACCTCGACACCGGGAAGACTGGAAAGCGCCTGGCGGACCGGTTCGACCCGCTCGGGCTGTGTGTGGACCAAGATGCCGCTAATACTCATTGCCGCCGCTCTCCGTATTCGCGAACCACGATGGCGCCTGCCGGGCAGGGGCCAACGCAGGCACCGCAGCCGGAACAGGCGGAGGGATCCAATTCGGGCAGACTGACCCCGCCCGCCACCGGACGGAATCGAAGTGCGCCGCTCTCGCACTGTTCGCCGCAGCTACGGCAAACGGTGCCGCGGCGGGCGAGGCAGGTGTCTCCCATGCGGGCCACCAGGGACCAGGGACGGACGCGTTGTGGATTGCGCTCGATGGCGCGCGGCCGACAGCGTTCGGTGCAGCGGCCGCAGAAGGTGCACTCGGCGTGAGAGAAGTCGACCACGGGGAAACCACCGTGGCCTCGTCCCAGCACCCCCGTCTGGCACGCTTGGATGCAGTCGCCGCATCGGTTGCAGCGCTTGACGAACAGCGCCTCCGCCACCGCCCACGGTGGGCGAATCGGCCGGCGCCGACCGCTGAAGTCGCCCCGGAGAAACTGAGCTCGTGATATGCTATTCCCCACTTCGCTGCCCCGAAATTAATCCCACAAACTGTGTGTGTTAGCGAAGCTAGGCCTCCGGTTGAGGGGTGACCTTGACCTAGGTCAAGCCGATTTCGGGGGGCCGGCACAGCCTGAACCAACTTGCAGTATTTCCTTTTATTTTCATTTGCTTAAGTAGGTGGTAGCAGCTACTTCCACTGAAGTCTTACCGCCTCAGAGGTATACTTTTCTTTGAAAAAATAGGGTTGTCTGTTGGCTACACGGCGGCGCGGCCCGACAGCCCGATGGGAGGGTGATGTCGCGGACCAGAGCGGTTGCCGCCGGGTCGGCACAAACCTATAGTTGACGCCATGACTCAGTTAAGTGACCCCTTCGACCGCCGCATCGAGTACGTGCGCCTATCGGTGACGGACCGCTGCGACCTGCGCTGCTTTTACTGCATGCCGCAGGGCTTCCGCGATTTCGAAACGCCAGAGCACTGGCTCACCTTCGACGAGATCGAGCGGGTGATGCGGGTGTTTGGCGAAATGGGTGTGCGACGGGTGCGCCTGACCGGGGGCGAACCGCTGGTACGCAAGAACCTGCCGGAACTTGCCTCCCGCCTCGCCGCCCTGCCCGGCATCGAAGATCTGTCGCTATCGACCAACGCCGTGCAGCTGCACAAGCACGCCGCCGCGCTCCACGCGGCCGGAGTCAGTCGCCTCAACGTCAGCCTGGACTCCCTCGACCCGGAGCGCTTCCGCGCAATCACCGGCGGCGGTCGGCTGGACAAGGTGCTGAAGGGGCTGACGGCGGCTCGGGAAGCGGGATTCGCGCCGGTCAAGATCAACATGGTGGTCATGCGCGGGGTCAATGACGCCGAGGTCGAGGCGATGGTCGACTTCTGCATCGAACAGGGCTTCACTCTGCGCTTCATCGAGACCATGCCGATGGGCGAGACCGGCAAGGACGCCAGCGGTCGATTCGTGGACCTACGCGAAGTACGCGAGCGGCTGGAGCGCCGCTTCGAGCTCGTGGATGCGGTGATGCCCGGCGGCGGACCGGCGCGCTACGTGCGCGTCGCCGGCAGCGACCTGCGGATCGGCTTCATTACGCCCATCTCCCAGCACTTCTGCGACACCTGCAACCGGGTCCGGCTGTCGGTGGACGGCACCCTCTACCTCTGCCTTGGCCAGGATCACAGCTACCCGTTGCGCGAGATCCTGCGCGACGGGGCCGGTGATGATGAGCTGAGGGCGCACCTGCTGGCGGCCATTGCCCGCAAACCCGAAAACCACGAGTTCAACGACAAGCCGGGACAGGTGGTCCGTTTCATGTCCATGACCGGCGGTTAGTTCGACTTCGTTACTTTCACAGAATTGAAGGGATTTTCAGGATGCACAGGACGGCACTTGGTTAGGCCGTTCGAGCAGAGGTTTGTCGTTCTAAGCCGCCCAAAAACAGGCCTTTCCTGTTAATCCTGAAAAATCCTGTCAATCCTGTTGAATGCAGTCCTCCCCACTGCTCGCGCCGGCTCGATGGGCGGCAGGTTATGTTATATAGTAACGCTCCCTGATCGCCCCCGTCGGAGCTGCCGGTGCGTACACGCTGGTCGCACATCCTCCTGCTCGCAATCCTGCTGCCATGCGCACAGCTGAGCCTGCTCGCCCACGAGTTGGACCTGGACGCGCATGCCGGGGAGGATACGTGCCAGATCTGCCTGCACGCGGCGACTTCGGCTACACCGTTGGCGTCGCCCGGTATCACGCTACCCGCGCCAGCCAACCTTGGTGAGCCGCCGACGCCGTCCATCGCGCTCCTGCCCAGACTTGCCGACGCGCCCTTTCAGGCGCGTGCGCCTCCCCGCCTCACAAGCCGTTCATCCTGAACCGCCGCCAAGCGGCGCCAAACCCGTTTTTCAAAGGAACTTGTGATGCGACAGCAACTGTCGGCACGCGCACTCGTGTGTGCCCTTGCCCTACCCGTGACCGCCTCGGCCGCCTCGTTCAATCCCGATATCAGCTTGATCCTGGAAGGCCGCTTCGCCGACTTCGAGCAGGACCCGGAGCAGTACGAACTGCCGGGCTTCGCCCGTGGCAGCCACACCGGCCCTGGCGAAGAGGGCTTCTCCCTCGGCCACAGCGAGTTGGTGCTCAGTGGAACTGCCGATGACCTGTTCTTCGCCAAGCTGACGGCAGCGCTGCATACCCACGAAGGGGAAACCGACGTGGAACTGGAAGAGGCATTCATCGAGACGCTGGGCCTCGGCAGTGGCCTTACGGTCAAGGCCGGGCGTTTCTTCTCCGGTGTGGGCTACCTGAACGAGCATCACCCCCATGCCTGGGATTTTGCCGATGCGCCGCTGGTCTACGCGGGCCTGTTCGGCGGCCAACTGAATGACGACGGCATCCAGTTGCGCTGGGTCGCCCCCACCGACATTTTTCTGCAACTCGGCGCCGAATTCGGCCGCGGCGAGAACTTCCCGGCCGGTGGTGCCGCCGACGACGGCAGCGGTACCGCCGCGCTGTTCGCCAAGATCGGCGGCGATGTCGGCCCGAGCCACAGCTGGCAGCTCGGTGTCTCGCGCTGGCATGCCGATGTGGATGGGCGCACGGGCGGCGGCCACAGCCATGGCGGTGCCACGGAAACACCGAGTTTCACCGGTGAAAGCGATATCGCAGGCATCGATTTCGTGTGGAAGTGGGCACCCAACGGGAATGCCAGCGAGCGCAACCTGAAGCTTCAGGCCGAGTACTTCGAGCGCGATGAGACGGGTGATGTAGCCCTGATCGGATCCAGCCCGCTGGAGCAGAGCAGCTACGACGGGACCCAGTCCGGCTGGTACACCCAGGCGGTCTACCAGTTCATGCCGCGCTGGCGTGTCGGTCTGCGCTACGACCGCCTCAAGGCGGACAACCGCGGCAGCGACGCCGACGTGCTGGGCGAGGCGGGCCTCGACAACGAGGGGCACACCCCGCGGCGCACCGGCATCATGGTCGACTACAGCCACAGCGAGTTCAGCCGCCTGCGGCTGCAGTTCAACCGCGACCGCTCCTCCGCGGCGAGCGACGACCAGATCATGTTGCAGTACATCGTCAGCCTGGGCGCCCACGGCGCGCACAAGTTCTGAGGACCGCCACCATGCGTTATTGGTTGATGATCCTGCTGTTGGCGACGGCCCGTTCCGCGGCGGCGGAGCTGTCTGTGTTCGCCTGCGAACCGGAATGGGCGGCGCTGGCCCGTGAGTTGGGAGGTACGCGGGTGGAGGTGTTCAGCGCCACCACGGCGTTGCAGGACCCGCACCGCATCGAGGCGCGGCCGAGCCTCATCGCCCGCGCCCGGCGTGCCGACCTGCTGGTGTGCAGTGGCGCCGAGCTCGAGGCCGGCTGGCTGCCGATGCTGCTGCGCCAGGCCGGCAACGACCGGATCCTGCCGGGTAGACCGGGCCATTTCGAAGCGGCGATGGCGGTCGAGCGGCTGGAGATCCCGGAGAAACTGGACCGCTCGCAAGGGGACGTCCATGCCGCGGGCAATCCCCACGTGCACCTCGACCCCCGGCGACTGCTGACCATTGCCGGGGTGCTCAGCGAACGGCTGATGACGCTCGATCCCGCCGGCAGCGAAATGTATCGCCGGCAGTGGGGAGAATTCGAAGGGCGCTGGCAGCAGGCGCTATCGGACTGGGAAGCGCGCGCCCAACCTCTGCGCGGGGTGCGGGTGGTGGTGCAGCACCGCGCCTGGGCCTATCTGTTCGACTGGTTGGGTCTGGAGGAGGCGGGGGCCCTGGAGCCGAAGCCGGGTCTGCCGACAAGCCCCACCCAGCTGGCCCGGCTGCAAGAGGAACTCGCGGCCCATCCGGCAAGGCTGATCATCCACGCCGCCTATCTCAACCCCCGCCCTGCCCGGTGGCTGGCCGACCGGACCGGCTTGCCGGTAGTGGCGCTGCCGTTCACCGTTGGGGGCAGCGAGGGCACCGAGGACCTGTTCGGCCTGTTCGAGGTCACCCTCACGCGGCTGCTTCAGCAGTAGCTGCGGAAAACAACAACCACTGCAGAGGCGCGACAACATGCACTGCGCCTCTGCGGTGGAACCGTTCGCTATCGGCTGAGGCGTAGATGACGCTAAATGCACTCGACATCAGCATCCTGGGCCCAGCCTTTCTGGCCGGGCTTGTAGTGCTGAGCACCCACGTCCCTCTCGGTCGGGAGGTATTGGCTCGCGGCATCATTTTCCTCGACCTGGCCGTGGCCCAGTTCGCGGCCCTGGGGCTCATCGTTGCCGACACCTGGGGCGGTGAGGCCGGCGCCTGGTCAGAACAGCTGATTGCCGCCGGTGCGGCCCTGGGCGGGGCCCTGGTGTTACAGATGAGCGAGCGGCGCTGGCCGGCGCAGCAGGAGGCGCTGATCGGCTCCGCCTTTGTGGTCACCTCGAGCCTGGGGATCCTGCTGCTGGCACACAACCCCCACGGCGGGGAGGAACTGAAATCTCTGCTGGCCGGCCAGATCCTGTGGGTGACGCCCCAGCAGATTGGCTATACCGGCGCCCTCTCCGCCCTGCTCATCGCGCTTGGGGTGTGGCGCGGCTTTGGTGGGCGCTTGTTCTACCCGATCTTCGCCCTGGCCGTTACCGCTTCGGTCCAGTTGGTGGGGGTCTACCTGGTCTTCGCCAGCCTGATCCTGCCGGCCTTGGCGACCCGCAACCGGCCAAACGGGCTGGCTTTCGCCTTGTTGGTGGGCACCCTCGGCTATGCCGTTGGTCTGGCGGCGGCTGCCCTCTATGATTTGCCCGCCGGGCCTGCCGCCGTATGCGGTCTTGCGGCCTGCGCGGTGGTCACCGCCCGTCTGCGCCGGGCCTAATCCTCCCTGGAGCAGGCGTGATCCGCCACCGCCGCGTGCCGGCGTACGTCCGGGTAGTCGCGACCGGTTCAAGCGTGACAGATCACCTGTTAGGCGCCATCCTTGCGGGTACGGCTGGACGAGCGGGCATCGATGGGAAAGAGTGACGAACTGAAGCGAATGGCGGATGTGATCCGCAGCGGGCGCTGGGCGGGCCTGGCGACACTGGGTAAAGAGGGCCTGCCGCAGGCATCGATGGTGGCCTACGCGGTGGAGGCGGGGTTTGCGGGGATTCTGCTGCACCTGAGCCGGCTGGCCGAGCACACCGGCAACCTGCTGGAGCGCCCCCGGGCGTCGCTGGTGATCTCCGAACCGGACCCGGGCCATGGCGACCCGCAACAGTTGGCACGGGTCACTCTGCACGGAACGGTGGAGCCGCTGGCGCGGGATTCGGCCGACTATCTGCGCGCCCGCGAGCGATACCTGGCACGGCTACCCGATGCCGAGCCCCTGTTCGGGTTCGGCGACTTCGTCCTGCTCAGAATGGTGCCGATCGAGGCCCGCTTTGTGGGCGGCTTCGCCCGTGCCTACAGCTTCGGCCCCGCCGAGCTCCGGCGCGCCGCGGAGCTGTAAGACTCACATCACGCGTTCAAGGGCACTCACCGACCCGCTGTCCGCGGAGATGGAAGACCATGTTGTAGGGCGAACTGCTCGGCCCCAGGATCTGCACGTACAGGCTACCGTTGCCATGGTCCCGCACATAGGTCATACGCCCCTGGCCGTGGACCATCTCCCAGTCGCTTGAACAGTTCACGATCCAGGAAACGCTGCGCCCAAGCGCCGGTTGGCGGTGGAGCTTACATTCCTGCCCCTCGCGCTCGATGCGCGGGAACGGCTCGTCGCGGGAGAGACAACGGGTCGTGGTGTAGGGTGCGAAACGGGCCGGATCGCCGGTCACCTCGTATCTCACCTCGAACTCCCACAGCCCCTCCTCGAAGTCGTTCCAAAGGCGCTCCTCCGCCCCGACCACGGCGGGCACAGCAAACAGGGCGAGCCAAAACCCGATCTTCGTTACGTGTCGCATGGTCCCCCTTGCCTCCTTTTTGACAGCCGACGCTCTTGTTATGCGTTTATTATGGACGATATTTATGGTTATACGGCAACGCCAGGGTGAACGCATACTCACAAAGGCGGTCAAGGCCGACAATTTGCCGCGATGCCGGTTCGAGCATACCGCGGAATCGAGCGTCGACCCTATAGGCATTTAGCCGGCAAAATATGGAAAGAACGGCAGTTTCATGGCCTGACGGGGAGCCGCGCCCTCAAAAGCTCCGGTCGGTTCCGCCGTAGGAATGGTAGTCCTCCGCATCCACCCCATAGGCGAAATCGGCCCGCAGCGTGACATCCACGAACCAGACCAGATCCCACCGAAAACCGAACCCCAGCCCGGTTTTCAGGTCGGTCGGATCGACGTCGCCGACCTCGTCATAGACGTTTCCCACATCAACAAACAGCACCCCCTTGAAACTGCGGGTGCCGAACAGCGGGCGGTGGTATTCCAGATTGAACAGCAGCGAAGCATTGCCGTCGGCGTAACCGCTCGGGTAGCCGCGCAAGCTCTGACCACCACCGAGCTGAAAGGCCGGCTCGCCAAATCGTGAGCCGTTCGCCAGCCCGATGCGGAGTTGTTGGTTGAGGTTGCCGCCTCCGCCCAATGGACTGTAGGTGCGCCAAAACAGCTCGGTTCGGAGGTGATCCTCGTCGGAGCCGAGCACGGGAGCACCAACGCTCAGGCCTGCTCCGTATTCCTGCCCGTCGCGATAGGTGCCGAAGTCGTGAACCGAGCTGAACAGGATACGGCCGCCGACTTCGACCACTTGGCCGTCTTCGTTCAAACCCGGGGCACCGGCGAGATGGCGGTATTCACGCCGCTCCAGGCCGAGATCGGCGCCGACCAGCCAGCCTTGGCTGATGCCGTAGGGGTTCAACCAGCGAGAGCTACCGATCCGGCATGCCTCGGCATCGACCCGGTACAGGCCCGGCAGCCCGGTGAGGTCGTCGGTCTGCTCCAGTTCCTCCTGCCGCAAGCCGGCGTGGACGTCCAGGTTGTTGCGCGAGCCGCCAACCCGTGGGTAGCGGTAATCCATCGACAGCTGCCGTGCATCACTGTCGTCGCCGGTGGCCCCCTCGTATTCCACCAAAAAGCGCAGGCGCTGATTCAGCCCGGCGAGGTTGTCCAAACGCAGTTCGGCACCGTACGCGTAGTCGCCGTCCGGATCGGCCTCCAGGCGCGGCAGCGGCAGGATGTAATGTTTTTCATCCACGGTGACCACCAGCGTCACCCCGTCATCCGCCGGGATCTGGTCGATTCGTACCGCCCTGAACAGGCCAAGGTCCATGATCGCCTGGCGTGAATCGGCAATAGCCTGCGGGTCGGCCGGCCCGCCCTCGTGGACGAGCAGTTCACGACGCAGCACCCGCTCTTTGGTCACCTCGTTGCCTTCGAAGACAATCGCCGAAACCGGCGGGTAGTCGGCACGACAAACCGCCACGAGCAGCAGCAGGGTCAGCCCCAAGCCGGTTTTCAGCCAATCTGACCGCAAACAGAACTCCTCAGGACAGAAGCATGCGGATGCCGAGAACGGCCAGAAACAGGGCGAAGCCCCGCTTGAGCCGATCACCGGGGAGTGCGTGGGCGATTCTCGCCCCCAGCGGCGCCAGAAAAACGCTGGCTGCCACGATGCCCGCCCAAGCCGGCCAATAAACGAATCCGGTCGCTCGCTCCGGCAAACGGGGGTCTCCCCAGCCGACGGTGAGAAAACCGATAGCACCAGCCAGTGCAATGGGCAGGCCGCAGGCGGCAGAGGTCGCCACCGCCTGCCGCATGGCCACGTTGCACCAGGTGAGAAACGGAACGGTCAACGTGCCGCCCCCTATTCCGACGATAGCAGAGACGGCGCCAATCACCGTGCCGGCGACGCTCATGCCCGGCAGACCGGGCAGCTCCCGATGGGGCGCCGGCCGCAATGCGAGCCCCATCTGCACGGCCACCAGCAACTCGAAAATGCCGAAAATCCGGCGTAGCGAATCACCCGGCAGCAGGTCGGCGATCGCGGAGCCCAGCCAGGCGCCGATCACAATGCCCGGCAGCAGCCGTGCGAACTGCCGCCATAGCACCGCCCCGCGCCGATGATGGGCGTGGACAGAGGAGAGGGAGGTGAAGACGATGGTAGCGAGCGAGGTACCGACCGCCAGATGCATCAGCACACCGCTGTCGACACCCTGGGCATCGAACACCAGGGCCAGCACGGGCACGATCACCAGCCCGCCGCCCACCCCGAACAGGCCGGCGAGCAGCCCCGCGAAGGCGCCGACGGCGAGGTAGACGGGCAGGGCTTCGAGCATGCGGTTGGCGGCGTGGCAGCGGCTAAGCGGGTTATGTTAGGCGCATCGCTGCCCGCCTACCAGACGCCTGCGGGCCGTCAACCGATCCAGAGGGTCTTGGCGTTGACGAACTCCCGGATGCCGAGATGGGACAGCTCCCGCCCGTAACCGGATTGCTTGATACCTCCGAACGGCAGCCGCGGATCGCTTTTGACCATGCCGTTGACGAAGGCGCAGCCGCACTCCAGTGCGCGGGCGAATTGCTCGCCGCGAGCGGTATCCGCGGTCCAGACGCTAGCGCCGAGCCCAAACGGTACGTCGTTGGCCAGCCGCAGCGCATCTGCCTCGTCCCGTGCCCGCAGGACAGTGGCCACCGGTCCGAACAGCTCCTCGCTGTAGGCGGGCATGCCGCGCTCCACCCGATCCAAAATGGAAGCGGCGTAGTAGGCGCCGTCACGCTCCAGCGGCCTGCAGCCGGTGACCGCTTCGGCACCGTCGTCCAGGGTCGCGGTCACCTGACTGTGCAGCTGTTGCAGCAGGTCCTCCCGCGCCAGCGGCGGCAGTGTGGTCGCTTCGTCCAGCGGGTCGCCCGGCCGCAGCGCCTCCACCCCGGCCTTGAAGTAATGGAGAAACGCCTCGGCCACTGCCTCGACCACGACGAAGCGCTTGGCGGCGATGCAACTCTGTCCCCCGTTCAGAAACCGCGAGGCAACCGCTGTACGCGCGGCGAGTTCGAGGTCGGCATCCTCCAGCACCACGAACGGGTCGGAGCCGCCCAGTTCGAGGACACTCTTCTTCAGGTGGGCGCCTGCCACCGCCGCCACCTGCCGTCCGGCCGGATCGCTGCCGGTGAGGGTGACCGCATGGACACGAGGGTCTGCGATCACCGCCTCCACCTGGTCGGCGCGGATCATCAGGGTGCGGAATACCCCGTTCGGAAAGCCGGCATCGCGAAAAATCGCTTCGATGGCGAGCGCGCACTGGGGAACGTTGGAGGCATGCTTGAGCAGCCCGGTATTGCCGGCCAGCAGGGCCGGCACCGCAAAGCGGAACACCTGCCAGAAGGGGAAGTTCCAGGGCATCACCGCCAGCACGGTGCCGAGCGGTTGATAAGCGACGAAACTTCGGCTGGCGTCGGAGGCGATCGGCTCATCCGCCAGAAAACCGGGGCCGGCCTCGGCGTAGTAATCGCAGAGCCAGGCGCACTTGTCGATCTCGCCGCGGGACTCCTTGATCAGCTTGCCCATCTCCAGGGTGGCGAGCCGGGCCAGCCCTTCACGCCGCTCCCGCAGCAGCTCGCCCAAGCGGCGCACCCGCGCGGCCCGCTCGACCAGCGGGCGAGCGGCCCATACGAAAGCGGCACTGGCCGACTCCGCGAGTGCCGCGTCGATGCCGGCCTGCTCCCAGCCCGGGAACTCGGCAAGGCGCTCACCCGTCGCCGGATTGATGGAAACAAAACCCATGACATTTCCCTTTGGTTCGGACGGCGGAAAGGTGCATGCTTACTGCACTGTTTTAGTATATTAAACGTAAAAGTCCGGCTCTATCTCCGCACCTGCGTTCACTGGCCCACCGAGGATTCCATGGAGATCACGACCAGTCCGAAAAAACTGCGCATCTGTGTGCTCGGCGGCACGGGGTTCGTCGGGGGACACCTGGTCGCCCGGCTGGCGCGCGACGGCCATTCCATCAAAGTGCTGACCCGCCACCGGGAACGTCACCGCGCGCTGCTGGTGCTTCCCACCGTACAGGTCGGTGAGGCCGATATCCACGATCCCGCCACACTCGAACGGGAATTCGCCGGCTACGATGCCGTGGTCAACCTGGTCGGCATCCTCAACGAGCGGGGGCGTGACGGCCAGGGATTCGCGCGGGCGCACGTGGAACTGCCGCGCAAGGTGGCGACCGCCTGCCGCCGTGAGCGCGTGGGCCGCCTGCTGCACATGAGCGCACTGGGTGCCGACGCGGCGTACGGGAGCAGTGTTTATCAACGCACCAAGGGCGAGGGAGAGAACATCGCCCATGCCGCCATCGGCGTCGCCGTGACCAGCTTCCGGCCGTCGGTGATCTACGGCCCCGGCGATTCCTTCTTCAACCGCTTCGCCGCGCTGCTCCGGCGTACGCCGTGGCTGTTTCCGCTGGCCTGCCCGAACGCCCGCTTCGCGCCGGTCTATGTCGAGGACGTGGCCGAAGCCTACGCGCGGGCGCTGAACAACCTTCACACACACGGCCAGCGATATGACCTGTGCGGACCGCACAGCTATACGCTGAAGCAGTTGGTCGAATACACCGCACGGGTGCTCCATCTGCGGCGCCGGGTGATCGGTCTGTCTGACCGGCTGTCCCGGATGCAGGCCAACATCTTCGAATATCTGCCGGGCAAGCCGTTTTCGCACGACAACTACCTGTCGATGCGGCGCGACAATGTCTGCGACGGCCCGTTTCCGCCGCTGTTCAGGGTGACGCCCCGAGCCATCGAGAGTGTCGTGCCCTACTACCTGAACGGCAAGGACCTGCGCGCCCGGCTCGATGAAACCCGGGTGAATCACCGGCCACCCGATGAAAGGCAGCGCTAGGCTGCATAAGATCGTGCCTCTTGAGACTGACAGGATACGTGTGAAATGAAGGTCTATCTCGTCGGCGGCGCGGTCCGCGACAAGCTCCTGGGACAAGACCCCCAGGACCGCGACTGGGTCGTGGTCGGCGCCACACCGCAGGAGATGCTCGCGCAGGGATTCCGTGCGGTCGGCAAGGACTTCCCCGTTTTCCTGCACCCGACGACCCAAGAGGAATACGCCCTCGCCCGTACGGAGCGCAAGACTGCACCCGGCTATCACGGCTTCGCCTTTCACGCCGCCCCGGACGTGACGCTGGCGGAGGATCTGAAACGGCGAGACCTGACCATCAACGCGATGGCGATGGATGAGGCCGGCACCGTGATCGATCCGTTCGGCGGTCAGGAGGACCTCCGCCTGGGACGACTTCGACACGTGTCGGAGGCCTTCGCCGAAGACCCGGTGCGCATTCTGCGCGTTGCCCGCTATGCCGCCCGCTTCGGCCGGTGGGGCTTCCATGTGGCCCACGGCACCAACAAGCTGATGCGGCAGATGGTCGAGACCGGCGAAGTGGATGCGCTGGTGCCGGAGCGGGTGTGGCAGGAGCTGGAGCGGGCGTTGGGCGAACCCACGCCGTCCCGCTTCTTCGAGGTGTTGCGCGGCTGCGGCGCACTGGGGCGCATCTTCCCGGAGCTGGAACGGCTGTTTGGCGTACCACAACCCAGGCAGCACCATCCGGAAGAGGACACCGGCGTGCACGTGATGCTGGTGCTGGAGCAGGCCGCGCGTCTCAGCCCGGACACGCGGGTCCGCTTCGCCGCGCTGGTCCACGACCTGGGCAAGGGCACCACCCCGGAGGCCGAGTGGCCCCGGCACATCGCCCACGAACAGCGCGGTGTCGCCCTGGTGCGGGCACTGTGCGAGCGGCTGCGGGTGCCCAACGACTACCGCGACCTCGCACTGCTGGTAACCCGCCACCACGGTGTCTACCACCGTGCCGAAGAGCTGCGCCCGGAAACGTTTCTCAAGACCCTGGAAGCGCTCGACGTCTTTCGCCGCCCCGAACGGCTCGAGCAGTTCCTGCTCGCCTGCGAGGCCGACTCCCGTGGACGCCCCGGCTTCGAGGACCAGGTTTTCCCCCAGCCGGAGCTGTTCCGCCGTGCCTGCGCCGCCGCCCACTCCGTCTCCGCCCGCGACATTGTTGCCCAGGGCTTCACCGGCCGGGCCGTCGGGGAACGCCTGCACCGGGAGCGCACCCTCGCCATCCGCGCCGCCTTGGGCAGCCGTGGCGACGAAGAGGAGTAGCCGATCCATGAGATGCACAGGCCCTCACCAGGGCTGTTAGCACAGCCAGCCGGCTGCGTGCATCGAATCTGCCCAGGTTTCGGCGCGCCGGCGCGCAAACGGTTTTACATGCGCTTCCGGTTTAGCCCCCGTTTTCAGCGCCACTCGCCACCGAGCAGGGGCGCAACCGGGTGCTCACTCTTTCTCAACCGCAGGTCACGGAAGATGTCGGCACTGTCGGCGTCCTCATCCTGGGTATCCAGACGGATGTCCAGTTCCCGCTCCGCGTCTTCCCGGGCGCCGATGAACATCAGCTCTGCGCCTTGGTGATCCAGCAGTTCCGGCTCCGCCGCAATGAAGCGACGGTCGCGGAACTTCTGCATCAGCCGTTTCGGATAATCGGCCTTTTGCCTCGGCTGCAGGCCGGCCCGGCGCGGTGACGGTTTTTCCGGATTTTTCACGCTGATCACGAAACTCGCCTCCGGTGCGATGTTAAAGGCCTCCTGGACCTCATTGGGCTCCTTCGGCAATTCCAGGGCGTAGGCCAGATGGGTGTGACCGTCGTGCTCGACGAGTGCGTATACCCCTTCCCCGGCCGGTCGTACCGGCGGTACCGTACGTTCGCCCCGGGTCTTGGTGCGGTAGCTATCGGCCTCGAACTCGTCACGCAGCTTCGTTGGCGAGTCTTCGATGCGATCGACGAAGGCCCAGAAGCGCTCGCCGCCATCATTGATCTCCGGCAACCGCTTGCGGCCGATCACCAGCAGGCGGTAGACCCGTTTTCCCTGAGGACTGAGAACGATATAAAAGCGTTGGACATCGCCCTCGCCGCCGACTTCCTCATGTTCGACTTTGGGACGGTAGAGGAAATAGATGTTGCCCTGTTCAAGCGTCCTGGCCATATCGGGTCCCTCCGGCGGCCGTTTCCCCAAGTCTAGTGGTTTCACACTGGCTGATGCCTTCGGCCCCAGACAGTGCGAAACACGCTAGCGGGTGCCAGACCGAACCAGAAGCCGCTCGAAGCGAACCAGCAGTCGATCGAAACCGGGCACCCGGCCCGCCACCAGCGCGAGGCCGATGCCGGTCACGTCGGCAATCATGTCGGCGATTTCGAAATGGCGGATGCCGCCGGCGCCTTGCAGGAACTCGATGGCCACACCGAATAGCGTAAAGAGCGCCGCGTGGGCCCAGCGCCGCGGCCCGCGATAGAGTTGAATGAACCAGGCGGTGAGAAGAAAAAATGCCAAGGCGTGCTCGAGTTTGTCGGCATGGGCAAACCAAATCGGCTGGGGCGGGCCGCTCATCAGCGAAAGGGCGAGGATGACCGCCGCCAGCACCCAGCCGAGGGCGAGCCAAAGCGGTCGCCAGCGCAGTTGCCCGGACTCAGACATAAAGCGCCAGCAGCACGACCCCGAGCACAAGCCGATAGATGACGAACGGCAACATGCCGATGCGCTCGAGCAACTTGAGGAAGAAATGGATGCAGAGGTAGGCGCTGACCGCCGCGACCACACTGCCGAGCAGCAAGGCGTTCCAGTCCACCGGCGCCGACTCCTCCAGCAGATCGAGAGTGCTCAGTCCGCCGGCCAGCAAGATGACCGGAATCGAGAGCAGGAAGGAGAAGCGGGCTGCCGCTTCCCGGGTCAAGCCCTGCATCAAGCCGGCAGTCATGGTGATACCGGAGCGGGAGGTGCCGGGAATCAGGGCGATCGCCTGAGCGACACCGATGATAACCACGTCGCGCCAGTTCAGCTTATGCTCGTTGCGGACGCGTCGGCCGGCGACATCGGCCCACCAGAGCAACAAGCCGAACACGATGGTGGAGACGGCAATGACGATCGGCGAACGCAACGTGGTCTCCACCACATCCTTGAAGAGCAACCCGGCCAGCCCCACGGGAATGGTCCCGAACAGCACCGCCCAGGCGAGACGGCTCTCGCCCACCTCCCGCCGCTGGACGAGCGAACGTCCCCAGTCGCGGCCCATGGCCATCACTTCCCTGCGGAAGTACCCGACCACGGCGACCAGGGTGCCGACGTGCACCGCGACATCGAAGGCGAGCCCCTGATCGCTCCAGCCATTGAGCTGCGGCAGCAGGATGAGGTGTGCCGAGCTGGAGATGGGCAGAAATTCGGTGAGCCCCTGCAGCAAGGCAAGGAGCAGGATCTGGAGTGTATCCATACGGTCTAGCGTCGTTCAGCGATAATGCGGGCGTAGCGGCCTTCGCGGGTGACACTGCTGTCGAGCACCGCAAAACCGGTCCGGTTCAGGAGATAGATCAGGTCTTCCCGGCTGAAGCGGTTGTGTTCGACAAAGTGCACGAACAGATCGTCCAACTCGCTAACCGGAGTAGCCGCCTCGAACAGCCGCGCCTCATCAGTCTGGTGGCGGATGTAGACCTCCAGCGGTGCCCGCACCCAGTCGAGGATCATCAGTCGACCGCCGGGCTTCAGGCAGCGGCGCAGCTCCAGCAGGGCCTTCACCGGCTGGTCCATCTCGTGCAGGACCACCGAGGCCATGGCGGCATCGACGCCGGCATCGTCGAACGGCAGATGGGGGTCATGCAGGTCTTCGCAGAGCAGTTCGCCGTTGTCCGGCAATGCCTCCGCGGCATCGAGCATGTAGGGCGCACATTCAACGCCGACGACCCGGGCCTGCGGGTAACGGGTGGCCACCGACTTCACGAACAGACCCGGGCCGGCGCCCAGATCGAGCACGGTAGGGCTATCACCCCACGTGGCAGCCAACCACGCATCCCAATCTTTCCAGAACACCTCGTCGAAACGGTTCTCGAAGCCCTCTTTCATCAGACGGGCGAAGCGCTCGCCATCGCGATGATGACGCGACAGCATCTCACGGGTCTTTTCCAGCCGCTCGGCACTCATTTCGGGTCCTAACAGGGGTAAATTGCGCGGCAAAGCATAGCATGCCGCCCGGTTTCATTTCCCGGCACCGCAAATATTTCACGACAACGCAAGGGAAAAGTCACAAACGCCGACTATAACTCTTTCAGCAAAATCAGAAAAAAGGGAAAACCGCAATGCAGAAACTTGCACACTTTTACGGGGCGGCGCCTACCCAACCCAACGCCTATCAGACCCGACTCATCGAGGAGATAGCTTATCTCGAGGCGCGGCTGCACGACATCGGTATCACCGGCGACTGCGCCTACGAGAAGGCGTTGGCACGCAGCTACGACCTGCTGCTCAAGGACCGGCGTCGACAACTGGCCACAGAGGGGATCCTCGAACCTCGCCCCCGCTAAACAGCTGTTCGGAAATGGTGCCCGGCTGTCGCGGTGGTCTATCCGGGACACGCTGTGAATACATCCATGTACGCTCGACAGCGGCATCCCTGCCGCTGACGGTCCCGGATAGCCCACCGCCACAGCCTCGGTTGATTGGATACCAATTTGGTACGCGTATTTAGAGACGGAAGCGATCGTCCCGGAGAGCGAATCCGGACAGCGGCTCGTCCACGGCCCGGGTCAGGGCCATCACCTTGAACAACTCGCCCATTTCGCTGGGCAGGGTCAGGCGACGCACCTCGACGGCCTGCGCCAGCTGTTCACGCGGATCCTCGGTCACCAGGAGTTCGGTCAGGCCATTGGCCAGCAGGAAGTTGGCCTGATTGGTAAAGCCGGCGACGTGCAGTCCCGCAGCACTGGCGGCCTCGGCCACGGCGGTGAAGTCGACATGGGAGGTGATGTCCTGCAACCCGACCCACAGGTAGGGATCGGCATGGGCGCGGTGACGATAGTGGCACATCAGGGTGCCGTCCCGGCGCTGCGGGTGATAGAACTCGTGACGGGGGAAACCGTAGTCGATGAGAAACGCGGCCCCACGCTCCAGGGAGTCGGCCAGACTGGCGACCCAGTCCGCGACCACAAGCGACAGCTCCGAGCTGTAGCCCTCGGCAAATTCCGCTGCCTCCCCGAGCCGGCCCAGCGCTTCGGCCAGCCGCGGATCCGGCGCGGCGGCACGCTCGATGAATCCCTCGTCGGCCCAGTCCACGAACAGTTCCTGAAACGCGCCGGCCTCCACCCGGAACCGGCTGACCGGCATGGCGTCGAGCACCTCGTTGGCCACGATCACGCCGGTAAACGCCTCCGGCCAACCTTCCAGCCAGCGCACCCGTCCGGCCAACTCCGGCTGCCGCTCGCGTAGCGTCGCGGCCTGGCGGGCACGCAGGTCGGCGCTTACCTCGAGGATGAAGTATTCTGTAGGTAGGCGATCGAGCCGGGCCAGTTCCGCCAACAGCTCCGCCGCCATCACCCCGGTACCGGCACCAAACTCCAGCACGGCGCCACCGGTGACCGCCAGTACCTCGGCGCACTGCCGGGCCAGGCATCGGGAAAAGAGCGGTGACAGCTCCGGCGCGGTGATGAAGTCGCCCTCCGCGCCGAATTTGCGGCTGCCGGCGCTGTAATACCCGAGCTGCGGCGCGTACAGTGCCAGTTCCATGAAGCGGGAGAAAGGGATCCCCGGTGTTCCGACGGCGGCGATTTCCGAGCGGATCCGTTCGACCAGGCGGGCGCTGACCTCCGCCGCGGCCGGTTCGGGGGGCGGCAGTTCGCGCAGGGCGCGGGCGATCGCCCGTGGGTCCGGCTTGGGTGATTCACAGAACACTGGCTTGGGGTCTCCGATAGGGTGCGGGGAGTCTGCCAAATTAATGACGACGGGAGAAGCGCGTGCAAGAACCAACACTCGACGGCAAGGTCGCTCTAATCACCGGGGCCGCCCACCGTATCGGCGCCACCACCGCACGCCTGCTGCACGCCGCCGGGGCCAACATCGTACTGCACTACCGGGAGTCGCGGCGGGGGGCACTGGCCCTGCAGCAGGAGTTGAACGCAGCGCGGCCCGATTCGGTAGTGCTGATCCAGGCCGATCTGCTTCGCACCGACAAACTCACCGCCCTGGCGCGGGAGGCACACGACGCCTGGGGCCGCCTCGACGTCCTGATCAACAACGCCTCGACCTTCTACCCGACAGCGATGGGCGAGGTGGGGGAAAACGAGTGGAACGACCTCGTCGGCACCAACCTCAAAGCCCCCTTCTTCCTGGCCCAGGCCTCGGCCGCCTACCTCAAGCAGCAGCGCGGCTGCATCGTCAACATCGTCGACATTCATGCCGACCGGCCGCTCAAGGGCCACCCCGTCTACAGCATCGCCAAAGCCGGACTGGTGATGCTGACCAAGGCGCTGGCCGGAGAACTGGGCCCCGAGGTACGGGTCAATGCCATCGCCCCCGGCGCCATCCTCTGGCCGGAGAACGACATGGACGAGGTCACCAAGCAGCGCATCGTCTCCCGCACCTTTCTCAAACGCCAGGGCAGCCCCGAAGACATCGCCAAAACGGCGCTGTTTCTGATCCGCGATGCCAACTACGTCAGCGGCCAGGTGATCACCGTGGACGGCGGGCGGTCGTTGAACAGCTAAGGAATGTGGTAGATGGCAGGTGGAATGTTGGGGGGCGACTCCCACATTCCACATACCATATGCCACTTACCTGAACTCGAAATCCACCGGCCACAGCGCCTGGCGGCTCTTGTCGAAGCGGGCCCAGAGGTCGCCAAAGGTGACGCCCTCCTGCGGGTGGCACGCGTCGGGCGCGATCTCGGCCAGGGGCCAGAGCACAAAGGCATTCTCCAGGATCTCGTGGCGCGGGATCTGCGGCTGGGCCAGCACCAGGTCGTCATAGAGCAGCAGGTCCAAATCCAGGGTCCGGGAGGAGAAGCGCGGACCGCTGCGGTCGCGGCCGTAATTGTCCTCGATATCGCGCAGCGCGGCGGTCACCGTCTGCACATCCTGGCCGGTGTCGAAGGCGGCCACCAGGTTGAGGAAATTTTCGCCGGCGAAGCCAACCGCCTCGCTTTCGTAGACAGAGGAGAGGGTCAGTTCACCAAAGCGCGCCGCCAGGGCGGCAACACCGCCGCGAATGCTGGCCTCCCGGTCGATGTTGCTGCCGATGCTGACATAGACCCGGGCCATCTATTCCGCTCGCCGCTCGATGATGACACCCACATCACCGGCATAGCGCACGGCACCCTGTTTATTGATGCGCACCTTGACCCACGGCACGCCAAACTCCTCGATGACGATGCGCGCCACCGATTCGGCCAGGGTTTCCACCAGTTGGAACTGGCTTTCCCCGACAAAGGCCAACAGGCGCTTGGCAACCGACTTGTAGTCGAGCGTGTCCTCGATACTGTCGCTGGCGGCGGCCTTCCGAATGTCAGTAGCCATCTCGAGGTCAATGGAGACGGTCTGACGGATCCGCCGCTCCCAGTCGAAGATGCCGATGACGGTTTCGATCTTGAGGTCGTTGAGATAGATGATGTCCATGAGGGCGAAAGGTACAGGGCCTGGGGCAAAGGATACAAGAAGAAGCGCCTCAACCCTTGGGGGTGAACCAGGGTGAACGCACACTCACGTCGTGGGGCAATCGCAATGACACGCCGGGCACGCGAGTGACCGGCGCCCACCTTTCGTTATAATGCCTGCACTTCAACGACACGACCGCCCTATGCAGCCCATCGCCTACGCCCTGATCGCCCTCGGTTACCTGGCCGGCTCGATCTCCACCGCCATCCTGGTCTGCCGACTGACCGGCCTGCCGGATCCGCGCACCCAGGGCTCCAACAATCCGGGCGCCACCAACGTGTTGCGGATCGGCGGCAAGAAGGCCGCGGCGGCGACCCTGGCCGGGGATTTCCTGAAGGGCCTGCTGCCGGTGCTGGTGGCGCGGGGGCTCAGCGATGAAGCGCTGGTGCCGGTGCTGGTCGGGGCGGCGGCGTTCCTGGGTCACCTCTATCCGGTCTTTTTCGGCTTCCGCGGCGGCAAAGGTGTCGCCACCGCCCTTGGCGTGCTGCTCGGCCTCAGCTGGCCGGTCGCCCTCGCCGCCCTCGCCACCTGGCTGGTGGTGGCGAAGGTGTTCAAGATCTCCTCCCTGTCGGCGCTCATCGCCGCCGTGCTGGCGCCGCTCTATGCCTGGCTGCTCACCCCCGAACCGGCGCTCATCGCCATGCTGTCCCTCTTGAGCCTGCTGCTGATCTGGCGCCATCGCAGCAACATCCGCAACCTGCTGGAAGGCCGCGAAGGGCGAATCAGTCAGAAGGGCTGAGGAGCCGAATCCAAAGTCCGCCCCGGCGGCGGTGCTGCGCACCGCTTTCGCGGCGGAGACGCCGCTCCCACAACAACAACGGCTCCGCTCACCACCGGCGCGGCCTCCTGTGGGAGCGGCGCTCTGCGCTTTGCCCATCCTGACTATATGTCGGATGCGCCGAACGGTTCGATGGCGGGCAGTTCTTCCATCGGCCAGCGTGGCCGTGCGGAGAAGGCGAGTGGCTCGTGCTGGCCGGCGCGCAGGCGCAGGCAACCGGCGTAGGCGATCATGGCCCCATTGTCGGTGCAGAATTCCGGGCGCGGGTAGTAGACGGTGGCGCCGCGGTCGGCCGCGAGTCGCTGCATCCGCTCGCGCAGGCCGCGGTTGGCGCTGACGCCGCCGGCCAGCACCAGCCGCTCCAGGCCGGTCTGCTCCAGGGCACGGCGGCACTTGATCGCCAGGGTCTCGACCACCGCCTCCTGGAACGCTGCCGCTATATGGGGCAAGGACTCCGGCTCGTCCCGGTGGGCGGTCAGAACATTGAGGGCGAAGGTCTTTAAGCCCGAGAAGCTGAAGTCGAGGCCGGGACGGTCGGTCATCGGCCGCGGGAAGTCGAACCGCGAGGCGTCGCCGCGTTCGGCGAGCTTCGCCAACGCGGGCCCGCCCGGATAGCCGAGCCCCATCAGCTTGGCGGTCTTGTCGAAGGCCTCGCCGGCAGCATCGTCCAGCGACTCGCCGAGGAGTTGATAACGCCCCACCCCATCGACCCGCACCAGTTGGGTGTGTCCCCCCGACACCAGCAGCGCCACGAACGGGAACGCCGGCGGCTCCGCTTCCAGCATCGGCGCCAGCAGGTGGCCCTCCATATGGTGGACCTTGACGGCCGGTACCCCGAGGGCGAAGGCCAGACTGCGCCCGACGGCCGCCCCCACCAGCAGGGCACCCACCAGGCCGGGGCCGGCGGTATAGGCGACCCCGTCAAGCTTATTGAGGGAGAGTCCGCCCTCGGCCAGGACCTGTCGGATCAACGGCAGCAGCTTGCGCACGTGGTCGCGAGAGGCGAGTTCCGGCACCACGCCGCCGTATTCCGCGTGCATCTCCACCTGGCTGTACACGGCGTCGGCCAGCAGCCCCCGCGCGCTGTCGTAGATGGCGACGCCGGTCTCGTCGCAGGAGGTTTCGATTCCAAGTACTTGCATGGGCGCCATTTTCCTCCCAGCCGGCAAATGGAACAAGCGGTCTAACCACCCCGGCTTTGCATTTTGGCCCGAACCCCAATAGAATTGGCGGTTTCCCCGGAGTCCCGGGACCACCATCCGAACACTCAAGTTGAGGTGAAGACGTACATATGCCTTCCGTACGCGTAAGAGAAAACGAGCCGTTTGACGTCGCCCTGCGCCGTTTCAAGCGCAGCTGCGAAAAGGCCGGTGTCCTCTCCGAGGTCCGCCGCCGTCAGGCCTACGAAAAGCCGACCTCCGTGCGCAAGCGCAAGAAGGCGGCCGCCGTCAAGCGCCAGCAGAAGAAGCTGTCCCGCGAGATCGCACGTACGAAGCGTCTGTACTGATTCATCCCTGTTGTGACAACGCCCATGGCTGAAACGCTCAAGCAACGCATCGATGCCGAAATGAAGGCGGCGATGCGGGCCAAGGACAAGGAACGGCTCGCCACCGTCCGCCTCATCCTCGCTGCCATCAAGCAGCGCGAGGTGGATGAGAGGATTGAGCTGACCGATGCCCAGGTGCTTGAGGTGCTCGACAAGATGCTCAAGCAGCGTCGTGATTCGGTCAGCCAGTACCAAAACGCCGGCCGCGATGAGTTGGCGGCCAAAGAAGAGGCCGAAATCCGGGTTATCCAGGAGTTTCTGCCCGCGGCGTTGTCCGAAGAGGAGCTGGACCGCCTCGTTGCCGAGGCGGTTGCTGCGACCGGAGCCGATTCGGTCAAGGATATGGGCAAGGTCATGGGCGTCCTCAAGCCGCAGGTTCAGGGGCGCGCCGACATGGGCGCCGTCAGCGCTCGGGTGAAAAAGGCGTTAGAAGTTAAGAGTTAGAAGTTAAGAAAAGCCACGCGGTCGGGCAGCTGCCGGGCGCGTGAGTTGCTGCGGTTTAGCTCTTCACCCTTAACCCCTCCACTCTTAACGGCTTTTCCATGGGGCTGATCCCGCAGGCTTTCATCGACGACTTAATCAGTCGCGTCGATATCATCGACGTGATCGACAGCCGTGTGCCGCTGAAAAAGGCGGGCCGGGAGTACAAGGCCTGCTGCCCCTTCCACAGCGAAAAGACCCCCTCGTTTACCGTCAGTCCGACCAAGCAGTTCTACCACTGCTTTGGCTGCGGCGCGCACGGTACCGTGGTGACGTTCCTGATGGAGTACGAGCACCTGTCGTTCGTGGAGGCGGTGGAAGAACTCGCCTCGCGGATCGGGGTGCCGATACCGCGGGAAACCACTCAAGGTCCGGCGCCTGCGCACGATAACAGCAGGGAACTGTACGACATCCTGACGCGCGCCGACCGCTTTTTTCGCGAGCAGTTACGCCGGCACCCGCAGGCGTCGACGGCGGTGGATTACCTGAAGGGGCGCGGTTTAAGTGGTCAGATCGCCGCGGAGTACGGCGTCGGCTTCGCCCCACCCGGCTGGCACAGCCTTGGTGAGGCGCTGCACGATGCGCGACCTTCGCTCCTGGTGCAGGCCGGGCTGGTGATTGAGCGGGAAGAGGACGGCAAGCGCTACGACCGGTTCCGGGAGCGGGTGATGTTCCCGATTCGCGACCGCCGTGGCCGGGTGATTGGGTTCGGGGGCCGGGTGCTGGGTGACGGCACGCCGAAGTACCTGAACTCGCCGGAAACCCCGGTGTTTCACAAGGGACGGGAGCTCTACGGCCTGTTTGAGGCCCGCCAGGCGTTAAGGCAGTTGCCGCGCCTGCTCGTGGTCGAAGGCTATATGGACGTGGTATCGCTGGCGCAGTTCGGGATCCGCTACGCGGTGGCGACCCTGGGCACCTCGGTGACTCCGGATCACTTGCAGGCGATGTTCCGCGCCACCTCGGAGGTGGTGTTCTGTTTCGACGGCGACCGGGCCGGCCGCGACGCCGCCTGGCGGGGACTCGAACAGGCATTGCCCCTGGCCGGCAGCGAGCGCGAGGTGCGCTTTATGTTCCTGCCGGAGGGTGAGGATCCGGACACCCTGGTACGGCGGATCGGCCCCGAGGCGTTCGAAGAGCGGATCGCCCGTGCTCAGCCGCTGGCCGAGTTCCTGGTGGACCAGCTCAGTACTCGCGCCGATTTGAGTCGTATGGACGGGCCGGCCATGTTAGTGGAACTCGCGCGCCCGCTGTTGTCCAAACTGCCGGCAGGCGCCTATCGCAAGGCGCTACTGGAACACTTGGCATCGCGCACGCGCATGGCCTTGTCGGAACTGCTGCCGTTGCTCGGGTTCGCGCCGGCCGAGCCCCATCGGGGCACCGGACAGCCGTTCCGTGGGACCCGTCGCGGCAGCCCCGCCGAAAACCGGCAGGCCCAGTCGCCCGTGCGTCTGGCCATTGGACAGCTGCTGCAGCAACCGGAGTTGTCGGCCCGGGCCGGCGACCCCTCCCGGTTTGCGGACATACCGCTGGCCGGGGCGCAATTGTTGTCAGAGCTACTTGAACTGTTGCAGGCGAACCCGCATCTGAATACCGGAGCCTTGTTAGAGCATTGGCGAACCCGCCCCGAAGGCAAGCACTTGGCCAAATTGGCGGTTCCCGTTCGTCCGCTGGACGAACAGAAGGCCAAAGAACACGAGGAATCACTGGTCCAGGAATTCGATGACACCCTGGCCCGTATCGAGGGCTTCCGCCGCGAAATGCGCCTTGATGAGCTCAAGCGCAAGCCGCTCCGGGAGATGACGAGCGAAGAAAAACTTGAATTTCAACAGCTGGTTACCTCGCAAAAGACGTGAAACACTTCAATTTGAAAGGCTAACCCGTCAGCATCTTTGGCAATTTGAATGTGGCGGATCAAAATAGACGGTCTATAGTCTATAATGTCGAGTTTTTGCGGGTTTCCCGCGCCTAACGGTTCCAACAGCGAGTCGACGCGATGATGGATCAAGAACAGCAGTCCCAGCTCAAGCTCCTGATCGCCAAAGGCAAAGAGCAGGGCTATCTCACCTACGCCGAGGTCAATGACCATCTGCCGAATGACATCGTCGATCCCGAACAGATCGAAGATGTGATCAGCATGATCAATGACATGGGCATCACGGTGCACGAACAGGCGCCGGACGCCGACAGTCTTCTGATCTCCGGCGAGGCCGTCACCGCCGACGACGACGCGGCCGAAGAGGCCGCCGCCGCGCTGGCCTCCGTCGACAGCGAATTCGGCCGGACCACCGACCCGGTGCGCATGTACATGCGTGAAATGGGTGCGGTGGAACTGCTCACCCGCGAGGGCGAGATCCTGATCGCCAAGCGCATTGAAGACGGTCTGACCCAGATGCTGGAGGCCCTGGCCACCCATCACGAGACCGTCAACGATCTGCTGCGCGAGTTCGAGCTGGTCGAGAAGGGCGAGGCGCGCCTGGCCGACCTGATCACCGGCCTGGTCGACCCCGATGCCCCCGACGAGGCAGCCGGAGTCCCCTCAGCCTCGGTGAGTATAGAGACCAGTTCCAGCGACAACGACAGTGACGACGATGACGACGACGTCTCCGATGAGGATGACAACAGCATCGACCTCGAAGAGGTGCGCGCCCGCATGGCGCGTATCGCCGACCTGCGCGACCAGGTGGTCAAGGCGATTGCCAAGAATGGCAAGAAACACGCCACGACCAAGAAGCTCCACAAGGAGCTGGCCACGGCTTTCATGGAGCTGAAGCTGGCGCCGAAACTGGTCGACCGCCTTGTGGACAACCTGCGCCGGCTGGTGGAACGCATCCGCACCCACGAACGGCAGGTGATGGACCTGTGCGTCAACAAGGCCAACATGCCGCGCAAAGAGTTCATCTCCACCTTCCCGGACAACGAAACCAACCTGGAGTGGCTCGGCACCCATATCAAGGGTACCAAGGACTACGCCAAGCGCCTTGAACTGCACGCCGACGAGATCCTGCGCTCCCAGAACCGGCTGGCGCAGCTCGAGACCGAGTGCGGCATGACCATCTCCGAGATCAAGGACATCAACCGCAAGATGTCCATCGGCGAGGCCAAGGCCCGCCGCGCCAAGAAGGAGATGGTGGAGGCCAACCTGCGTCTGGTGATCTCCATCGCCAAGAAGTACACCAACCGCGGCCTGCAGTTCCTGGACCTGATCCAGGAGGGCAACATCGGCTTGATGAAGGCAGTGGACAAGTTCGAATACCGCCGCGGCTACAAGTTCTCGACCTACGCCACCTGGTGGATCCGGCAGGCCATCACCCGCTCCATCGCGGACCAGGCCCGCACCATCCGTATTCCGGTGCACATGATCGAGACCATCAACAAGCTCAACCGCATCTCCCGCCAGATGCTGCAGGAGATGGGCCGCGAAGCGACCCCGGAAGAGCTGGCGGTGCGCATGGAGATGCCCGAAGACAAGGTACGCAAGGTGCTCAAGATCGCCAAGGAGCCGATCTCCATGGAGACGCCCATCGGCGACGACGAAGATTCGCATCTGGGCGATTTCATCGAGGACGGCAACGTGCTCTCCCCGGTCGACCATGCCACCGTGTCCGGCCTCAAGGAGGCCACCCAGGGTGTGCTCGAAGGGCTGACCGCCCGCGAGTCCAAGGTGCTGCGCATGCGCTTCGGCATCGACATGAACACCGACCACACCCTTGAGGAGGTCGGCAAGCAGTTCGACGTCACCCGCGAGCGCATCCGCCAGATCGAGGCCAAGGCACTGCGCAAGCTGCGTCATCCCAGCCGTTCCGAACAGCTGCGCAGCTTCCTCGACTCCGAGGGGTGATCGCCCCTTAAAGCGGGGTTATACTCAGGCGCCCGGGGCCAACGCCCCGGGCGTTTTGCGTTTGTCTCCCGGCCACCCGGCCGCAATCCGCATCGGGCCTATAGCTCAACGGTTAGAGCAGGGGACTCATAATCCCTTGGTTCGAGGTTCGAATCCTCGTGGGCCCACCATTTTTTCCCGCCGCCCCGCAATACCCGAGCTTTATCGTAAACTTCTCTAAACTTTCGGCAGGCACTGTCGTCATATCGTATAAGCCGGCACACAGGAGGCGGGAAATGGCCCAGAGCTCAGCCAGACGCCGATTCGTGGGCGCGATGTTCGGACTGCCCTTGCTGGCACTGCCCTTTTCCCGCACGGCGCAGGCCATTGGCTTCTGCACCGGCGGCCAGGCAACTGGACGCACCTGCGAGGCCCGTATCCTCTCCGCCCTGGCCGGCCAGTCGGCCCAGCCGCAGTACCAGTCCCAATGGTGCTGGGCCGCGGCCATTGCCATGATTTTCGACTACTTTGGAAGCCCAGTCTCCCAGGCGCGAATCGTCAAGGAAACCTTCGGCTCCATCGTCAATCTCCCCGCCTATCCCGAGGACCTATTGCGGCCCATCAACCGCGCCTGGGCCGATGACAGCGGTCGGCGCTTCGTCTCCCTGGGGGGGCTGTTACCCTTCAACACCCGCACCATCGCCACCTTTCTCGGCAACGACCGCCCCCTCATCATCGGTTCGGTCGGCCACATCATGGTGCTGACCGCCTACCGGTGGGTCGAAGACCCCCGCGGGGAGACTCACGCGATCAGCGCACTGGCGCTGGACCCTGCGCTTGGCGGGCGCGAGCGGCTGCTGTCGCCCACCGAAATCCGTCAGACCAGTCTGTTGGCGTTTGTGCAGGTGACGTGAGCCCCTGATCTGACAGGTGTTGGGCAACAACCACTCCGGCTTTCGCTAGCCTCCCCGACGCTCGCGCCTGGCACTCCACAAGCCCTCGCTCAAATCAAAACCTCATTCCAGTCAGGTCCCATTTGGGCCGTTACCAAACAGCAACGTATCTCGTTCCCACGCTCCGCGTGGGAACGCATTCTGGACTTCTCCGCTTCCCGACTCCACCGAAACCCGAAGCCACTTCACCAAAAGGAATCCCAGAGCCGTCGCCCTACTGTCTGGCGCAAAACGCCTACAGATCGCGTTCCGGCCCAGAGCGCGCGGGAACGAGGAGAATGAAACAAAGCTGCGGAATGCAAATAGCGGTGCGGTGTCCTCTCGTGCTTCGTTGACCGAGTTCTCATTTCAAGCGCTTGTCTTGTAGTCAGCATCGACAAAAGGCCATCCCCGATAAACGGTCGTTTTCAGGAACCGAGCGAGCAAACCCGGAAACTCTGCGTGCGTAGAATAACGTCAAAAGAAGGCCGTCATCGCGCATGGGCCGGCGCTAGCAACCAGCCGGAAACCGAGTACGCAACATGGCCAATAGGAGTGGAGCAGACATGCAGCGAGAACGCGGATTTACACTTCTGGAAATGATGATTGTGGTCGTTGTTGTCGGGGTACTTGCCGCTATTGCAATCCCGGCTTTTTCGAGTCATTCAATTAAAACCACCCGCAATGCTGCCCAGCAGTTCATGTTGGACGTGGCTACGCGCGAGAAACAGTATCTGCTGGATGCCCGCGCGTATTTGGAGATCACTGACGGGGATTTCACACCTCTCGGGCTTACGATTCCACCGGAGGTTTCTGACTTCTATACCGTAGAAGTCACTGTCCCGACCGCCTCAACCTTCACCATCACCGCAGAGGCCATCACCGGCAAAAGGCAGCAAGAGGATGGTGACCTGACACTCACCCATGCCGGTGCAAAGGCACGAACTTTGCCCGACAGCACAGTCGAAAATTGGTGAGTTTTCATGGCCAAGCGAACCACAAGTCCAACAAGACATCGCCAGAGGGGCTTTACCCTGCTCGAACTCATGATGGTGGTGGCGATCTTCGGCATCATCACCATGATGGCGGTTCCCGCTTTTCAGCAGATGATCGAATCGGAGCGGGTACGCACGATTAGCCAGGACCTTTACAGTGACTTGGTGCTGGCGCGGAGCGAAGCGATCAAGACCAATGGGAACGCGGTGATTGCGCCGGTCGATCCGGGCCAGTGGCACTTGGGGTGGACCGTCACCGGCGCGCAGTTGGTGGTCACTCGCTCCGCTTACACTGATATAGCAATCACCACAACGCCCGTCGGCTTGACCAACGTCACCTACACCCGCACCGGGCGAATCTCCAACGCAGTCTCTCCGTCTTTCAAGATCGCCTCGGATCTGCCCGCCCCGGACCAGGACCTCACCCGCTGCCTAACAATCGATCTCAGTGGTCTACCGCACACCGAGCGCACGGGGACAAGCCCATGTCCATGAAGAGCAACCGAGATAGCGGCTTTGGCATGATCGAGGTGCTGGTCACGCTCCTCATCATCTTGATCGGCCTGCTCGGCATGGCGGGCCTTCAGGGGCGCGCGCTGGAGGCACAGATGGAGGCCTATCAGCGCTCTCAGGCGCTGAACCTGGCGAAGGACATGGGCGCGCGTATCCTGGCCAATCAGCCGAACGCCGCAAGCTACGCCACTGCCGCCGTGACCAATTTAGGGACTGGGACGACCTTCGGCACTTCGGTCTGCGGCGCGCCAGCCAACGTTCAGCAAGCGGACTTTTGTGACTGGCACACTCAACTGCTCGGGGCGGCCGAAACCAGCGGCGGCGCCAATGTAGGCGCAATGATTGGCGCCCGCGGCTGCATTGTTCATCAAGCCTTGGACTTGGCCTCGGACACCCCGGAACAAGTATTCATCACTGTGGCCTGGCAGGGGCTCATGCCAACCAAAGAACCTGATGCAAACGTCACCTGCGGCCAAGGGCAGTACGATGGCGATGGTGACGGCGTCGCCGACGAAGCTTATCGCCGGGTTATCAACGTCCCGCTCACCATCCCAAATTGAAAGATGAATAGTCTCTCCTGCACATCTGATTGGCGAGCGGCCCGCGCCCAGCGCGGCATGACTCTGATCGAGTTGATGGTGTCCTTGGCACTGGGGCTCATTCTGCTGCTGGGCATGACCAGCCTGTTTGTCAACCAAAGCCGTTCCCAGGCCAACCTCGACCGGATTGCCCGCCTCACGGAGAATGGCCGCTACGCACTCCAAGTAATCGCCGATGACCTGCAAATGGCGGGTTACTATGGGAATCTCAGCGCCGACCCGACCACAAGCACAGATTGGACCATCCCGGCGGATCCGGATCTGCCAGACCCCTGCGCAACGGCGGTAGGTGCACTTGGTGACGGGACCCTTCTTGACGATCTCGTCAATGCCATGCCGTTCCATGTGCAAGGCTACGACAATCTCGCCGCCACCACCCTGTCCGACTGCGTCGACGATATTGTCCCGGGGACCGATGTCCTGGTCATCCGTCGGGTTAACACCAACCCGGTCAATGCAGCGACGCTTGCGGCCGGCAATACCACCCGTTATCTGCAGAGTACCACGTGCCAGTTCGACCCGGGCCCGGGTTACGTGCTGGATACGGTTCCAGCCAGCTTCACCTATCGGGATATCAATTGCGATAACGACCCGGCAACCGTGGACCCGCTTGCAGACGTCAACCGGTTTCTGGTTCGCATCTATTACATCGCCGCCAACTATCGGGACGGGGATGGCGTGCCGACCCTGAAGCGGGCGGAGCTCAATGCATTGGGCAATTTCGATACCGTTGTATCCCTCGCTGAAGGGATCGAAAACCTGCAGGTTCAGTACGGGGTTGATAACAACGCCGACGGTGTACCGGACACCTTCTGCTCGGCGGGGTGCGCCACCGCTAATTGGCCCAACATCGTCTCCGCGCGGGTGCACCTGCTGGCTCGCACAGTGGAACCGGTGCCCAGCTATGAAAATTTTGCCGACAACAAGACCTACACCCTGGGCGATAAAGTGCTCACAGCACCCGCCGATCTGGACCCCGACTTCAAACGCCGGGTCTACTCCGAATACGTTGGCCTCATGAACCGATGAAGAGAATCAAAGTTATGGCGCTTTTCAGGCCTCAGGCAGGCAACACGTTGATCACCGCGTTGGTGATGCTCACTCTGCTGACCCTAATTTCGGTGGCAGCCCTCAACATGAGCACCACCAACGTCCAGATCGTCGGCAACATGCAGTTCCGGACCGAGGCGGAGTTGGCTGCGCAGCAGGCGATCAACAACATCATGGACACCATCGAATACACCGATAACCCGTTCACGACGGTGGCGCCAACAGACCGAACCGTCGACATCGACCGGGACGGCGAGCCCGACTACAACGTCAGCTTCGATCCCGCTCCCAGTTGCATTCGGGCGCGCCCGGTAGACACCAGTGTCGACGACGTCCCGTCCAGCTGCTACGGCGGCAGCGGCCTCGGCGATGTCGATCTCTGCTTTTGGACAACCTGGGATCTCGCGGCCACGGCCACCAACGACGTGACCAATGCGACGGCGACGGTACACCAAGGGGTCGATGTCCTGACCGGTTTGAACGGTGCACTCGCCTTCTGTGGCGTGTAGGGGAGAACGAGCATGAACGTACGCAAAAATACCACCCTGGTCGCCGCCTCTGTTGCGCTCGCGCTCACGACAAGCCCCGGCCTTGGCGAGGATATCGACATTTACGCCACCGACGGCGGTATCGCCAACAATCCCAACGTGTTGGTCATCATCGACAACAGCGCCAACTGGGCGGCCAGCAATCAACACTGGGATGACAACCTGAAACAGGGTGAGTCGGAACTAAACGCACTGCGCCTCGTCTCGGGTGAACTTGGCAGCGATATCAATCTTGGGCTGATGCTGTTCACCGAAGGAGACAGTGCCAACAACCCGAACGGGCCCGGCGGCTACGTGCGCTTTGCCATACGTCCTATGAATGCGACCAATAAGGCTGCCTTGGCCGAGCTGATCGGGAACCCTTCGGGTTGTACCGAGGGGCATAACAGCGTCAACGGTACACCCAACTGCATCTATCAAAACTTCGTCTCTACGCGGGAAAAGGTCGGTACCGCGAAGACCGATTACAGCGCGGCCATGTTTGAGACCTTCAAGTACTTCGGCGGCTATACCAGCCCCGATCACGTGGATGATGGCGTGGCCGGCACACCCCAGGATGCCTCCCACTTCGGCCAGACCCGCTACGCCGGCGCACCCGACGAAAAGACTGATAGCAAGTACTGGATGGACGTCTACGATTCGGATGGTGACGGCAACACAACAGAGTTCTTCGAAAACGACACGCATGCCCATAATTGGGACAGTTACGGTCCTTACGTCGATTGGAAGCCTCGCCAAGAACAAAAGTGGGTATCGCCGATCGACGATGGTGAGTGCGGCAAGAACTACATCATCTTTATCGGCAACGGTTTCCCGACCCAGGATTCACCGGCCTCCCTGCTGGAAGGTGTGGGCGGCGATGCCAGTCAGCTGGAAATGCCCGACTTCACCACCGACGTTGGCGCCACGGTCGAAGATCTGGTCAACACCACCGCCTGCGGCACCTACACCAGCGTGGCAGAATGCGAAGCAGCTGCCGCCGTGACCTACGCAGAATCCGGCTACGAGAGCTTCCGTTGCGAGGCCGCCACCACCTGCAGCTCGGGCGAAGTGGTTACCACGACCGACAACCTCGGCAACTCGGCTTGTGGGCTGTACAGCGATGATGCCAGCTGCCGCGCTGCCTTGGCGTCCCTCTACCCCGATTACGACAGTTTTTCCTGTTCGCTGGTGGACAGCAATTGCTCCTACACCCATCCGTTGACACCACCGGTGGAAGTGGCGAACTCAACTTGCGTTCCGGAGACGAGTTCGTCCACCGCGTGCAGCACGTGGGTCAACGATGATGCGCTGAACTCCAGCTCCGAATTCTACGGTTACGCCGATCTCACCTGCGTGGAAGATACCGCTGTCACCCATGTAGCGGGTTGTCATCCTATAAAAGATGCGATCTGGCAGGTCATGGCGGGTTCGCAGGTGTTGTCTGGCGGAAGCACCTTCTACATGCAAGGTTCGACAACCCAAACCGCCACTTCCGATTCGACCAGTTATCGTGTCTATGGCACCCGCACCGTGACCGAGGTGACCCCCACCGGCACCACCTCGCTGCCGGCCGACAACAAGATCAATCATGCCGACGAGTGGGCCCGCTTCCTGAACCGGACCGACGTCAGTTCCGTTGCGGGACAGCAGAACGTCATCACCTATACCATCGACGTGTTCAAGGACGCCCAGGACGAGGATCAGACCCGGCTCTTGCTGAGCACGGCACGTGCCGGTGGCGGTAAGTACTTTGCCGCCAGCAACGAAGAGGAAATCAAGAACGCGCTGCGCAAGATCATGTCGGAGATCCAGGCGGTGAACAGTGTGTTCGCCTCCTCCAGTCTTCCCGTCAGCGTCAACACCCAAGGCACCTACCTGAACCAGGTGTTCATCGGGATGTTCCGGCCTGACGCCGGGGGCCTGCCGCGCTGGCCTGGCAATCTCAAGCAGTACAAGTTCGCCTTCTTCGCCGACCAGATGAATCTCGCCGACAAGAATGGCGAGGAGGCGATCAGCTCCACCACCGGTTTCGTTTCGCCGTGTAGCACCAGCTTCTGGACCACCGACAGCGGGACCTATTGGGACTACCCCGGCTCGGATGCGCGGAGCACCTGTTCGGCGACGGCCAACTCGCCGTATTCGGATGCACCGGACGGCGACATCGTGGAGAAGGGGGCTGCTGCGCAACGGCATCGCGATATCAGCGACAACTATAGCAGTCGCGTGTTGAAGACCTGCGATGGCTCCAGCGCGACCAGTTGCACCAGCCTGACCGATTTCGCGACTACCAATACGGCCATCCTTAGCGGCCATGCGGACAGGGCCAATTTGATTGATTGGGTGCGTGGCAAGGACGTGGACGATGAAGATACCGACGGCGTTACCGCCGAGGTCCGTCCCTCCGTCCATGGTGGGGTCATCCACTCCCAGCCGGCGGTCATCGATTTCGGAGACGACGGCGTCTATGCCTTCTATGGCGCCGATGATGGCATCTTCCATGCCGTCGACGGTGGCACCACCGATGCGGAAGGCAGCGAGGCTTGGGGGTTTATTGCCCCGGAGACCGTCAGCAAGCTGCAGCGGTTGCGGGACAACGAGCCGCTCATTTCCTTCCCGACCACGTCGATGACCATCACCCCGACGCCGATGCCGAAGGACTACTTCTTCGACGGGTCGATCGGGGTGTACCAAAACGGCACCGCTGACGTCTGGATCTACCCGACCATGCGCCGGGGGGGGCGGGCCATCTACGCCTTCGACGTCACCGACCCCGACGACCCAGCCCTCATGTGGCGTAAGGGTTGCTTCACCAACGATACGACGAACGACTCGAACTGCTCCAGCGGCTGGTCGGCAATTGGCCAGACTTGGTCGAAGCCGGAGGTTGCCTCCATCCAGGGCTATCCCAAGCCGGTGCTCGTTTTCGGCGGTGGGTACGACACCTGCGAAGACGACGACAGCCAGAGCCGCTGTACCGCGACGCCGCGCAAAGGGGCGAACGTCTGGTTCGTCGATGCCGAAACCGGTGAAATTATCACCGTCTACAACACTCGTTATAGTGTGGCTGGCGACATTGCCCTATTGAAGAACGCCAGCGGTAATGTGACGTACGCCTACGCCGTAGACACGGGCGGTTACGTTTACCGCATCAAGGTCGGCAGTTATGACGGTACTACCTTCACCAATTGGTCCACCAACGCAACCACCGACATCACGCTGGCCTACCTGAGCGAAGACGGTCAGGAGCGGAAATTCCTCTACGGCGCGGATGTGGTGGCATACAAGGATTACAACATGGTACTGGCCGGTACCGGTGACCGCGAGCATCCGCTGGTGGACAACTACGCCTGCAACAATGGCAGTGGTAGTGTGGTCAATGGGTTTTATGGGATACGCGACTACGTCGATCTGGCGGGTTACCCTGCTTCCCTGGACGATGGAACCGGCACCCATCTGCCGTATGTCGTACCAACCGACCTTTTGGATGTGACCTCCATGGCTAATGCAACGGAGACGGGGATCACCAATGCCGACCTAAAAGGCTGGCGTTTCGAGTTTACCCATGCCTGTGAGCAGACGGTCAACAAGCCGCTGACCTTCGCTGGGACGGTCTACTTCGGGACCAATCAGCCGCAAAACGCGGAAACACTGAATGCGTGCGAGATCAATTTGGGAACGGCGCGCGGTTATGCGATCGATTTCCTTACCGGGAACCCCATCGGCGATAGCCGCTATGTCGAGTACCTCGGGGGCGGCCTGCCACCGTCTCCGGTGGCAGGCGTGGTGGAAGTCGATGGAACCAAGCAACCGTTCATTATCGGCGGTTCGACCCCGGGTGACCCCAGCCCGTCTCCGCTGCAGGGCACGGATGTGTCCATCAATCCCCCTAGTCAAAGGACCCCCGCATTCTGGTATAAGGAGGTAGATTGACCTAGGTCGCCTCGGGCCGGAACCCCGCAAGAAGCCCTTCCGGCCCGGGGTTGGCGTTTGCTGAAAGTAAAAAAGGACCTTCGTGACTGAATGAAAACCCCAGGGCCGGCGGAGCATATTTGGGTCGTTTATTGACCAAACAGAAGTTCAGCCCTGAATGAGTCGTCCCGCGCCGCCCATTTCAGCTTGCCTTTCATGCTGCCCCTATCGTTCGACAGGCTGGCGAAATTCAACGCAAAGCGGCGGAAGAAAGCCAGGTTTTGTGGCCCATCACCATCCCATACCCGGGAATCATCCTCCCGAAATACGACATCCAGTATCCAGTACGCAGGGCTGTTGGTAAGACCACCAAGCCTGATTCGACCACCATTCCCGACAGTAGATGTAACCGGTTGCCGTTGCTATCGGCACTGCCTCGCAGGGTCTTGCCGTCAACGGCGATCTACGGCAGACCCTTTTCCTTGCGCACTGCATTGACCCATGTGACGAAGCAGGCGAGCAAGTTATCCGGTCGAGCGCGCCGATGATGCAGGCGATTGTGCGACGGCGGGGGATGCCCTGTTCGAAGGGGCGGTATCGCCGTAGCCAGTCGAGCTTGGCTTTCCCGAAAAGGTGCATGTCCTTCCAGCCTTCGGCCCCGCAGATCACCGCAACGAGAGCCAAAAACACGACGTCCAGCAGGGCTGATGTCGATATCCGTCCGACCATATTCCAACTTGCTGAAATGGCTTAGAAATGACACGTGGCCCTCTGTTATTCTTTGCTAACGATAGGGGATCTGCTCGACCGTTCTCCCCTCAGCGCAATAACCTTAATGTTCGGAGTTCGATCTTGCCCTGACCGGCTCCCAGTGAAATGGATTTTACTCGGCCGAAGTGTTACTTTCCGGCGTTTGCGGCCCCGCATGGGCCGGATTCAGATGGAGGGGAGATGCGCTACGAAGTATCCGACGATGAGATCCATCAAGCGAAACATCCGCACGAATGGTTCCTGGTCAATCTGATCACCAATCACGTCCTGCTGTTTGTCGGTCTGCTGAGCGCGAGTTCAATGCAGAAGCTGGTGGTGGTCGTCCCGATCATTTCGGTGGTCATTCTCACCTACATCCTTTACAAGGCCAAACGGGCGGCGGTCACCGCGCCCTGGTTCGTCAAGTGCCACTGGCAGGTCGCTGCGCGGCGCAGCAAGCTGTTCATCGGCATGCTCGGGCTGATGGCCTTGGTCATTTTGATCGTGTTTCTGATCTCCGGCGGCAATCCGAGACCCCAGCACTATGCCCTGGGCGGACTCGGCATCCTGCCCACCATGATTACGGTGCTGGTGCTGATCGTGATGGAGTCGGAGTCGATGCACCAGGCGAAGCACGGCCTGTTGCCGAAGTGGATCATCGAGCGCTATCCCAATCCGGAAGCGAAGCTGATTGAAGGTTGAACGAAGAGCGTTCCATGGCCGATAAGCCGAAACCGGTATTCATCTGGGTCCTGCTCGGCACACTGATCGCGCTGGTGCTGGGGATCTTCGTCTTCCCGTCCGGGCAGCCGCAGGGACCGGCTTACCTTCCCTGGCAGGTCGAAGCCGAAAACGGAAGCGTCCGGGTATTCGGGGTAACGCTCGCCAAGACGCCACTGGCGGAACTGGAGCGTCGGGTCGAGGAGGAAGCTGCGATCAGCCTGTTTCGAACCGATGACGGCACGATCGCCATCGAGGCGTACTTCGATGGCGTGACCCTCAGCGGCATCCGCGCCAAGCTGGTCGCCACGGTCGAGCCGGGCGAGACGGTGAAAACTGCCATGTATGAACGGGGCGTGCGGGTCGCCACGCTCGGCAGTGGTACCCGCAAGGTGACGCTCGCCGCCGAGGACCTGGCCGCCGTACGGCAGATGCCGGTAGCCGGCCTGACCTACCTGCCGCGGGCGAACCTCACGCCGGAGATGATCGAGAAGCGCTTCGGAGCGCCGGCAAGGCGCATCGGTGAGCCCAAGGGTGACGTCGAGCACTGGCTCTACCCGTCGCTGGGGCTGGATATTGCGGTCCACCCGGAAGAGAAAGAGGTGTTCCAGTACGTGCCGCCGGCGGAGTTCGAGCGGCGGATCGTCGCTCCCCTCGAAGAGGCGGTACAGGAACCATCGTCTCCGTAGGGTGTGGTGACGACTGCATGGATGCAGGAGGTAGCGCAACGCATGAAGCAGTTGTCGAGGAACGAACCGCACCGCGGCCAGGACGATGCGGTTCGCAGGCTCACCACATCCTACGCTCACGGCAGGCTATCGACTGTAGGGTGCCGGTGAGGAACGAACCGCACCGCGGTTCGGACGATGCGGTTCGCAGGCTCACCACATCCTACGCTCACGGCAGACTATCGACTGTAGGGTGCCGGTGAGGAACGAACCGCACCGCGGCTCGAACGATGCGGTTCGCAAGCTCACCACATCCTACGGTCACGGCAGGCTATCGACTGTAGGGTGCCGGTGAGGAACGAACCGCACCGCGGCTTCCGACTGTTTCTTCAATCCTCGGCGTCGGGACCGTTCAGGTCCGGGCGCGGCTTGGCCGGCCGCCGCGCGGGCTTTTCGCCTGGCATCATCTCCTCGTCCTCGTCGAGCAGAATGCGGTTGGCATCCCCTTCCAGGTCTTCGTACTGGCCGTGTTTAACCGCCCAGATGAGGATGCCGACCAGCACCAGGCCCAGCACAATCATGCCGGGGATGAGTGTGTAGACTACATCCATAACGTTACCCTGTGGTTTGACCAGCCGCCGGCGGCGACGCCGGCTCATGCTGGCGGGCCTCGGTGCGTTCCGGCGTCCGCGAAAAGACGGAGCGGATCCTGGCGGCGTTGCCGATCACCGCCAACGAGCTGATCGGCATCGCAATCGCCGCCACCAGCGGCGTGACGTAGGCCATCATCGCCAGCGGCACCATGATGCTGTTGTAGACGAACGAAATGCCGATGTTCTGGCGGATGGTACGCAGAGTGCGCCGCGACAGGGCCGTGGCCAGGCGAACCTTGTTCAGTTCATCGCTCATCAGCACGATGTCGGCGCACTCCATGGAAACGTCGGTGCCGGAGCCGACCGCGATGCCGACATCCGCGCGGGTCAGTGCCGGCGCATCGTTCACGCCGTCGCCGACCATCGCCACGCGCCGGCCGTCGGCCTGCAGCGCAGCAATGACCCGGTCCTTGTCCTGCGGCAACACCTCGGCCATCACCTCCATGCCGCCGAGCTGCGCGGCCACGGCCTCCGCCACCCGGCGCCGGTCGCCGGAAAGCAGGGTCATGCGAATACCCGATGCCCGCAGCGCCTCCACCAGTCCGTGCGCATCGGCGCGCAACCGGTCGGCAACCCCGATCACTGCCGCATGCCGACCGTCCAGGCCGACGTGGATGCAGGTGACGGCGGCATCTTCCAAGCTCGCGGCAGAGTCGGTGAGCGTCGGTGCAACCTCGATGCCGTTACGCTTCAACCAGTCGGCCGTACCGAGCCACAATTGATGCCCCTCCACGCGGGCGGCGACCCCGTAGCCCGGCTCGCTCACGAACGCCTGCACCTCGCCGTCGCGGAAGGCGAGTTTTCGGCGCTCGGCCTCCCCCACGATCGCCGCCGCGACGTTGTGTTCCGAAAAGCGCTCCACCGCCGCAGCCAGGCGCAGGAGCTCCGACTCGCTGGCGGTTTCCACCACTAGCTCGCGTACCCGCATCTTGCCCTCGGTGAGGGTGCCGGTCTTGTCGAACACCACATGGTCGATCCGCGAGAGCATCTCCAACACGGCACCGTTCTTCACCAGAATGCCGTGCCGCGCGGCCTGCCCGGAGGCCACCGCCACGGCCATGGGCGTGGCCATGCCGAGCGCGCATGGGCAGGTGATAATGAGTACGGCGACAGCGGCCGTCAACGCCGTTTCGATTCCGGTGTCGAGCCAGATCCCGAAAGTGATGGCGGCCAGGGTCAGTGTCCCCGCCACGAACCAGGGAACGATACGATCGGCCAGCCGCTGAATCGGCGCCTTCGAGCCCTGCGCCTCCTCCACCAGCGCGATAATGCGCCCGAGTGCAGTATTCGCCAGCGTGCCCTCCACACGGACCGTGAGGGCGCTGGTCAGATTGACCGTGCCGGCACTGACCCGATCCCCTTCCCCCTTGGTGCGCCCCTCGGACTCGCCCGAAAGCATCGACTCGTCGACGCTGCTGCGTCCTTCCAGTACGATGCCATCCACCGGGATCTTGTTGCCAGCCTTAACCAGTACCGTGTCGCCGACCTTGACGGCGCGGATCGCCACCACTTCCTCTTCATTGCCCCGCAGCACTGTCGCCACTCGCGGTTGCAGATCCATCAGGCGCTGCGTTGCCGCCACCGCATGGCGCCGTGACAGCCCTTCCAGGGCGCGACCGATCAGGATCACGAACATGAAGTTGACCACCGTGTCGAAGTAGACCTCGCCGGTGGTGGTCCCGGTGACGGTGACATAGACCGAATAGAGATAGGTGGCGGTAGCGCCGATCACGATCGGCAGGTCCATCGTCAGGTGAAGGTTACGGATCCCGGCCAACGCGCCCCGAAAGAACGGCCAGCCGGAGTAGAACAGGGTCGGGGTCGCCAGCGCGAAACCAACCCAATGGAAAAGAGTGCGGAACTCGTCTTCACTGGCACCGGCGTAGAGGGCGATGGAGACCCACATCAGGTTCATCATCGCAAAGCCGGCGAAGGCCAAGCGATACAGCATCGCCCGGTGCTGCTTCTTGATGCTGCCTTCCGCCGCCTCCGGATCGAATGGCACGGCGGAATAGCCGATTTGGGCAAGACGGCGGATGATGTCTGAGAGGTGCAGCTTTTCGTTGTCCCAGCGCACCAGCAGGCGCTTGCCCGAAAGATTGACGCTGGCACCGACCACCCCTGCCATGCGCCCGAGCGTCCGTTCGATCAACCAGACGCAGGCGGCACAGTGGATCCCCTCAACCAGTAGATTGATCTCGCGCAGGTTACCGAGATTGGCCACGAATTCGGCCTGGACTTCGTCCAGGTCGAACATGTCGACATCCTTGGGTGGTTCCGGCGGGGGCGCCAACAACGTGCCATCCGGCGTGCGCTGGTAGAAACCCTCCAGCCCGGACTCGTAGATCGCCTCGCACACCGCCTTGCAACCGAGACAGCAGAAGTGGCGTTCGGCGCCCTCCAGGCGCGCGCGGTGCTGCTCACTCTTGGGTACGGGAAGGCCACAGTGGAAGCAGCTTTCGCCGGAGGTCTCGGGTTTCGACATAGGAATTCCGTGGCTCCCCTGAGCCGGGATGAACGGGTATTCTAATGGAAAAACCGGTGCGAAGGACCGCCCCGGGCGGGGCGGTCCGGCAGGAGTTTATTGGGCGCGGACCATAACACGGCGGGACATGTCCCAGACGTGCTCGCTTTTGGCGACATTCACCTTCAGGTCCCAAATCCCTTTCAGCGGCAGCGCAAAATAGCCGTCATACTGGCCGGGCGCCGTTTCCCTGAGATTGACCTGAAAATCCGCGCTGGCGTCGGAGGGCCGGTAGGCGGTCAACCCCACTTCGGCACCGTTTAGCGGCACACCGTGGTTGTCCGCCAGATGCAGGCGGAAAACGCCTTCCTTGCTCATCACGATCTTGGGCGGCACATCGAGCGCAACCTGCCAACCGAGTTCAGTGCGGGCCTGCATGCGCTGTTGGTACTGCTTCTCGTGGTCCTGGCCCCGCTGGTAATAGTCCTCCTCGACCAGTCCGGGGTTCGTTGCCACCGCCGTGGCGACCATGCCGGCGTTGACGCCGAACACGACCACCACCAGCGCCAGCCAGCCGAGCACCCACGGGTTACCGAGCGCTTTTTTGTTGTCCTGGGAAATGCCCTTCAGCATCGTTCTCCCCTCTTAAGGTCTGCCAATCAGCGGCGCGGTCCAACAAACATGCTTTCGTATTCGTCGCTCGCTTCGAGCTCACCACCGACCGAATCGACCCGGAAGAGAATCGGCTGGTGTTCGGCTTCCAGCTTACCACGGGGGACCCGCACAAACACGGTGTAACGCGTCACCTCGCCGGCCCGCGCCAGCAGCGGCTGGTCCGGGGTGTCGAGCACCATGTGCTCCGGCCCCTCGGCGGTCAGCTGAACCTGATGGGCCTGCTCAGTCTTGTTGAGGATCTTGATTTCGTACTTGTTCTGAATCGAGCCATCGCTCTGCTGCACGTACAACGGCTGGCGTTCGTGCAGTACGCTAATCGCCAGTGCGCCGATGTGGGTCAGTCCGTAGAGGATACCGGCCGCGGCAATGGTGAGTATCGTGACGTAAACCAGGACGCGTGGGCGCCGCCACAATTTGAGCGTCGGCTGGCCCTCCAGTTCATCCAGGGAGGCATAGCGGATCAGGCCCTTCGGCTTGCTGATCTTCTCCATGATCGCATCGCAGGCGTCGATGCAAAGCGCGCACGTGATACAACCTTCCTGCTGGCCGGCACGGATGTCGATACCGGTCGGACAGACCGCCACGCACTGGTTGCAGTCGATGCAGTCGCCCTGGCCTTCAACCGCCTGCCCCTTTTTCAACTTCCCACGGGGTTCGCCACGGGTGTAGTCGTAGGCGGGCAGGATGGTCTCCTTGTCGTACATCACACCCTGAATGCGCGCGTAGGGGCATAGCCAGAAGCAGACCTGCTCACGCATGAAGCCGGCGAGGAGGTAAGTACCGCCCGTGAACAGGGCCAGGACAATCCACGCCGTTGTGGGCGCGGTCAGGGTCAGGTAGCCCGTCCACAGATCGATGGCGTCGGTGAACCAGGCGGCGAAGCTGACGCCGGTGAGCATGGCGATGACGAGCCATGCGACATGCTTCGGCAACCGCTTCTTGATTCGTTCGACCAGCGGGGCATTGTCGAGCTTCCGCCTGGCGTGCGGCTGACCTTCCAGTTTGTCCTCTATCCAGGTGTAGACATCGGTCCAAATGGTCTGAAAACAGAAATAGCCGCAGAACACACGCCCTGCGATGGAGGTGACCACCGCGAGCAGGATGGCAAAGAACAGCAGCACCAGGGACAGCATCCAGACGTCCTGGGGCATGATGGTGATTTCTAAGATGTGAAACTTGCGATTCGGGATGTCGAACAGGATCGCCTGACGGTCGCCCCAACGCAGATAAGGGCCAAGGAAGAAGATCAGCCAACTCGATGCGGCCAGCCACTTGAATGTGCGAAAACTTCCCGGCATCCGCTTCGCATGGATGGTCTCCCCACCCGTGTTGACATGCCAGTGAACCGCTTCTTCATAAATGGCGTCTACGCTGGATTTTGCTGCTTTTTCAGCGATTTCGCTCACTTCTGCCTCCCGTCGCAATAAAGGGACCTTCCGGGATTGAGAGCGGCCACATTTTGCCGCCCCGAGTCGCGATACCAGGTCCGCAAGGGCCGCTCCCGATGGCAGGAGCGGCGACGAATATTAGCACACTGTAATAAAAAAAAGGGGGGCCTTAGCCAGGCCCCCCTCCTCGCTTACAAACTGTTTTTGTTTTACAGCTTAATCAGTTCTTGTCGCCGTCTTTCCAGATCAAGTTGTAACCCTTGACCCCGAGGATAATGACGACCAGCGCCGATACAGCTATGGTCAGATATGAGCCCAGTTCTACCCAATCCATCTTTGTGTTACCCCCATGGTACTGGCGGCACCCGGCGCGCCGGGTGACCGCCACTTGGATTTACAGTAGGCGAACCGCCGGCCTTACTCGCCGCCACCCATGCGGTGGACGTAGACGGCCAGCTTCTTGATTTCCGTTTCGCTCAGGCGGTCCTTGAAGGACGGCATGACCGCATTGCGGGTCTGCTTGTCCTGCGGATCGTTGACGCCGTGCGTGATGGTGTACTTGACGTCTTCGACGCTGCCGTTGCCAAAGCGCCACACCTGGTCGGTGAGGTTCGGGGCACCCAGCATCTGGTTACCCTTGCCGTCCGGCCCGTGGCAGGCGAAGCAGGTTCCCTTGCCCATGTACAGCGGCGAAGACATCGGGTTGCCGCTGGCAATGGCCTGGGCCAGTTCGCTGACTTCGGCTTCGGACAGGTTGGCACCGCCCTTGGCCGGCATCATGCCCATGCGACCAGCGGTGACGGTCTGGGCGATGGTTTCGACCTGACCACCGTACAGCCATTCGTCGTCAGCCAGCACCGGGAAGCCCGGGCCACCCTGACCGCCCGATCCGTGGCACGCGGCACAGTTGTCACCGAACAGCACTTTCGCCGAACGCTCCACGTACCGGCTCAGATCGTCGTCGGCCAGAATGGCGGCGGCGGACTTGCCCGGCAGTTGGGTTTCGTACTGGGCACGAACCTCTTCAATAGCGGCGAGGTCCTGCTTGTACTCCTTGATCGACGTCCAGTCGAGGAGCCCCTTGGTATGACTGCTGATCAGCGGCCAGGAGGGATAAACGATGGTGTACAGCACCACCAGAATCCAGCTGGCATGCAGACCGAGCATCCACCACTTTGGCGGCTCGTTGGTCAGCTCCGCCAAGTTGTCGTCCCACAGGTGACCGGTAGTGCCGGCACCATACGGATTGTTTTGATCGCTCATTTGTTTTCGTCCTCCGAATCGAATTCTTGCGCTAACCGTTGTGACTCGAAACGCCCCTTGTTCTTGGGGTGGAACACCCAAACGTACAGGCCGACCATGAGCAGGAAGACCATCACTGTCATGATCGTCCCGATCCAGTCATGCAGCGTCATCGACGCCCAGTCCGTCTGGAGGTATTCCGCGAGTTTAGTCACGGTAGTCCACGCCCTCGTCGAATTTCACGTGGTTACCCAGCGACTGCAGGTAGGCGACCATGGCATCCATTTCGGTCTTGCCCTGCACCTCTGCCGCAGCGGAAGCGATATCGCCTTCCTCATACGGCACGCCGAGGACCTGCATGCGACGCATCGCCGCCGCCACGTGCGAACCATCGACGGCATTGTTTTCAAGCCACGGATAGTTCGGCATCACCGACTCCGGAACCACGGAGCGCGGAGCACGCAGGTGCTGGATGTGCCATTCATCGGAGTACTTGCCACCCAGGCGGGCCAGATCCGGACCGGTACGCTTGGACCCCCACTGGAAGGGGTGGTCGTACATGGACTCGGAGGCCAGCGAGTAGTGGCCATAACGCTCATTCTCATCGCGGAACGGACGCACCATCTGCGAGTGGCAGGTGTAGCAGCCTTCGCGGAGGTAGACGTCACGACCAGCCAGTTCGAGCGGCTTGTAGGGACGGACACCGTCACCCGGCTGCCAATCGTTCAGGGTCTGGCCCGGCTTGCGATCCCACACGATGGTCTTGTCTGCAAGGGCCGCACGTTTGTGCTCCATCGTATCGTCCAGATAGAACAGCGGAGCGATTTCGACGAGGCCACCGACCGACAGCAACACGACCAGGAAGATGAACATCAGGAACGTGTTGCGCTCGATCTTGTCTTGCAGTTTTGTCGAGTAGATTTGATCAGCCATTATCAGTTTACTCCTTCGCTTAGGCGGTGGCGGGAGCGGCGCTGACGCTACGCTCGGAGGAGGCCTGACGAATGGTCATGACGACGTTGTACAGCATGACCACACCGCCCAGCCAGTAGATGACACCACCGATAGCACGCATTGCGTAGTACGGATGCATGGCGGCGACAGACTCGGCGAAGGTGTAGGTCAGGGTGCCGAACTCGTCGTAGTCACGCCACATCAAACCCTGCATGATGCCGGAGACCCACATGGCGGTGATGTAAACCACGGCGCCGATGGTGGCCAACCAGAAGTGCAGGTTCACCAGCGATGCAGAGTACATGCGGGTGTTCCACAGCTTCTCGACCAGGTGGTACAGAGCACCGGCAGCAACCATCGCCACCCAACCCAGGGCACCGGAGTGCACGTGACCAACGGTCCAGTCGGTGTAGTGGGACAGGGCGTTGACGGTCTTGGACGACATGACCGGGCCCTCGAAGGTGGACATGGCGTAGAAGGCCAGGGACATGATCAGGAAGCGCAGGATGTAGTCGTTGCGCAGCTTATCCCATGCGCCGGACAGGGTCATCATACCGTTGATGGCGCCACCCCAGGACGGGATGATCATGGCCAGCGAAACGGAGGCGCCCAGGGAGCCGGTCCAGTCAGGCAGGGCGGTGTACTGCAGGTGGTGCGCGCCCAGCCACACGTAACCGAACATCAGCGCCCAGAAGTGCAGCACGGACAGACGGTAGGAGTAGATCGGACGACCGGCCTGCTTCGGAACGAAGTAGTACATGATGCCCAGGAAGCCTGCGGTCAGGTAGAAGCCTACCGCGTTGTGGCCCCACCACCACTGGATCATGGCGTCCTGCACACCGGAGAAGACCGAGTAGGACTTGAACAGGCTGACCGGAATCGCCAGCGAGTTGACCACGTGCAGGTAGGTGATCATGACGATCATGCCCATGAAGAACCAGTTCGACACGTAGATGTGGCTGGTCTTGCGCTTGGCGACGGTCATGAAGAAGTTGAAACCGAAGGAGAGCCAGACCACTGCGATCAGCAGGTCGATCGGCCACTCGAGCTCGGCATATTCCTTACCCTGGGTGATGCCCAGCGGCAGGGTGATGACGGCCAGCACGATGATCAGGTTCCAGCCCCAGAAGGTGAACCAGGCCATGCCATTGCTGAACAGGTTGGTGCCGCCGGTACGCTGCACCGAGTAGAAGCCCGTGGCGAACAGCGCGCAGCCGCCGAAGGCGAAGATGACTGCATTGGTATGCAGCGGACGCAGACGACCAAAAGACAGCTCGGCCATGTCCAGGTTGAGAACCGGCCAGGCCAGCTCAGACGCGACGTAAGTACCGACCAGCGTACCTACAACCAGATATACGACCGCCATGACGGTAAACCATCTGACGACCTCGAAGTTATATTTTTGCTCTACTTGTGTCGCTTCCACGAGTAGTCTCCTTTAGTTTTCACCGAAATCAATGGTCGGGTCGCCTTCCGGCTACCGCCACCGGGAAACTCTTTTGTTTTGGGGGTTGAATTGGGCCGCAGAGGCCACATTCAGGTACTTCGGGGATCTGGTAGTCGCGTCTGCCCTCCTTTCACCATCGACCTGCAGCATTGCCGCACATCATCAGAAAATGAATTGCACACCGGGCCGAAGCCCGACCGAAAACCGATGGGGATTATGCGTCAATGTCAGGTGACAGGCGCAGGAGGGAAGCTTATGTGTATGCAAGCGGCGGCCTCGCGGGTGCACCGAAAGACCGACGAAAATACTAATAGTTATAAATAGTTGTGCGCCTATCACTGCCTGGAAGAAACCCCCGAATCTCCCAGGCAGTGGCCGAATATTAGTCGAAGTGAAGATGCCAGAACATTGATTTTTGTCAAACAACGTGTGATTTCACACAGTTTCACGGAACTCTCTTCGCTCAGCCCGATACGTCCTGTGCCAAGGCGCCCGACTGCCGGTTTTCGGATCGCCCGCGGGCGTCCTGTCCAGGCCGGTCGTGAAAGGCAATCGCCTTCAACCGCGTCATGTCCCGGATTCGAACGTGTTTGCGCTGAACGAACAGCAGGCGCTCTTCCTGAAACCGGGTGAACAGCCGGCTCACTGTCTCCACCGCCAGGCCCAGGTAATTGGCAATATCGTTGCGGGACATGCTGAGGTGGAATTCGCAGTCGGAAAGGCCTCGCTCGCTGTAGCGGCTGGCCAGGTTGACCAACAGGCCGGCAAGGCGCTCTTCCGCACTCTTCTTGCCGAGCAACATCAGCATCTCCTGCTGGTGGCCGAGTTCCTTGATCAACAAACCCCGCAGCAGGCGTTGCAGTGTCGGCGTCCGATCACAAAGGGTATCGAGCTGTGCGAACGGCAGTTCGCAGACGCTGGTGGTTTCCAGGACCTTGGCGGCGACCGGATAGCCGTCGCGCTGAATCGCATCGAGACCAATCAGTTCGCCCGGCAGGTGAAAGCCGGCCACCTGCTCCTGACCGTCCTCGGTGGGCGCGTAGGTTTTGATCGAGCCGGACCGAACCGCATAGATGGACTGGAACGGCGCCCCCATTTGAAACAGGTGCTCGCCGCGTTTCAGCGGTCGGCGCCGCTTGATGATCCGCTCCAGCGCCTCGAGGTTGACCGGATCGACCACCATCGGCAGACAGAGCTGTGCGAGGCTGCAGTCGTTGCAGGCCACCCGATTCTGTTTCAATGGAGCTGAGCCGCCCTCCGCCATCGATCGCTGTCCCCTCAAGGAAAGGCGGGCACATGCTCTTACAAGCGCTTGGCACTTGCAAGGGAACCGCCCGCGTATTTGATCCGTTACCGCTTACGGTTATGCTATGCGTCTTTATTGTCGAGAGGAAATCCGATGTCCGAGCGCCGTGCCAGTGTGGGACGTGAGACGCTGGAGACGCAGGTGCAGGTGAGCGTCAATCTCGACGGTCGCGGCGAGGGCCGTTTCCAGACCGGAGTCCCATTCCTCGAGCACATGCTCGACCAGGTGGCGCGCCATGGCATGCTGGACCTGACCATCGAGGCCAAGGGCGACCTGCACATCGATGCCCACCACACGGTGGAGGACATCGGCATCACCCTGGGCCAGGCGCTGTCCAAGGCGGTCGGCGACAAGAAAGGCATTCGCCGTTATGGCCACGCCTACGTGCCCCTGGACGAAGCCCTGTCGCGAGTCGTGGTGGATTTTTCGGGACGCCCGGGACTGGAGTTCCACGCCGATTTTCCCCGCGCCCGCATCGGCGAGTTCGATACCGAACTGTTCGGCGAGTTCTTCCGTGGGCTGGTCAATCACGCCGGGATCACCCTGCACGTGGACTGCCTCCGCGGCGTCAACGCCCATCATATTGCCGAGACGATCTTCAAGGCGTTGGGACGGGCCTTGCGCATGGCGCTGGAACCCGACCCCCGCATGCAAGGGGTCACCCCCTCCACCAAAGGCAGCCTGTAAAGCACCCTCCTTCAATGAGTACTGTCGCTGTTATCGATTACGGCATGGGCAACCTGCACTCGGTCGCCAAGGCCCTGGAGGCCACCGGCCGGGCTTCGCGGGTGATCGTCACCCCGGACCCGCAGACGATCCTCGCCGCCGATCGGGTGGTTTTGCCCGGGGTCGGCGCCATCCGTGACTGCATGGGCGAGATCCGCCGGCTCGGGATTGACCAAGTCGTGCTGGAGGCCATCCGCAGCAAGCCGCTGCTGGGTGTCTGCGTCGGCATGCAGGCGTTGATGGGGTTTTCCGACGAGAACGGCGGCACCGAGTGCCTTGGTGTTCTGCCCGGCAAAGTCACCTTCTTCGGCGACGACCTGCGCGACCCGGCCACCGGCGCGGCGCTGAAGGTACCGCATATGGGCTGGAATCAGGTTCACCAGACCCAACCGCACCCACTGTGGGAAGGGATCACCCAGGACAGCCGCTTCTATTTCGTGCACAGCTACTACGTGCAGCCGGACGATGCCGCGCTGACCATGGCCACCACCCGCCACGGGGTGAACATCACCGCCGCGGTGGCACGCGACAATGTGTTCGCCGTGCAGTTCCACCCGGAGAAGAGCCAGCATGCCGGGCTCGCCCTGTATGCCAACTTCCTGGCCTGGGATGGCACGTTTTGACCGTGACCACACCAGCCGCTCACCAACGACCCTCTGCGCCTCGGCGCCTGTGCGGCGCTTTTCTACTGACGTTAAGGAAACAACAATGCTGCTGATCCCGGCCATCGACCTGAAGGATGGCAAGTGTGTCCGCCTGCGGCAGGGCCGCATGGAGGATTCGACGGTCTTTTCCGACGACCCGGTGGCGATGGCCTCCCGCTGGGTGGACGCCGGTGCACGGCGGCTGCACCTGGTGGACCTGAACGGCGCCTTCGACGGACGCCCGGTCAATGGCGAGGTCATTCGCGCCATTGCCGAGGCGCATCCCGACCTGCCGATCCAGGTCGGTGGCGGTATCCGCGACGAAGAGACGGTCGAGGCCTATCTGGCAGCAGGGGTGCAGTATGTGATCATCGGCACCAAGGCGGTGAACCACCCCGGTTTCGTTGGCAATCTGTGCAGCGAATTCCCCGGCCACGTGATTGTCGGGCTGGACGCCAAAGACGGCCGCGTCGCCATCGACGGCTGGTCCAAGCTCTCCAAGCATGACGTCATCGACCTGGCGCAGCGCTTCCAGGACGACGGCGTCGAGGCGATTGTCTACACCGACATCGGCCGCGACGGCATGATGACCGGGGTCAACATCGAGGCCACCGTGAAGCTGGCGCAGGCGATCTCCATCCCCGTAGTCGCCTCCGGCGGCATCACCAACGTCGACGACATCCGCGCCCTGTGTGCGGTCGCCGACGAAGGGATCATGGGCGCGATCACCGGTCGCGCCATCTACGAAGGCACCCTCGACTTCGCCGCCGGCCAGAAGCTGGCGGACGAGCTCTGCTGAACCCGTGACGATTCGATGGCTTTAGCGAAACGCATCATTCCCTGTCTCGATGTCGATGCCGGGCGGGTGGTCAAGGGGGTGAAATTCCTTGAGATCCGCGATGCCGGCGACCCGGTCGAGATCGCCCGTCGCTATGACGAGCAGGGCGCCGACGAGATCACCTTCCTCGACATCACCGCCTCCTCCGACGAGCGGGAGACCATGGTGCACGTGGTCGAGCAGGTGGCCGGACAGGTGTTCATTCCGCTGACCGTGGGTGGCGGCATCCGCAAAAGCGAGGACATCCGCCGGATGCTGAACGCCGGGGCGGACAAGGTGGCGATCAATACCGCTGCGGTATTCAATCCGGAGTTCGTGAAAGAGGCAGCCGAGCGCTTCGGTTCCCAGTGCATCGTGGTCGCCATCGACGCCAAGCGGGTCAGCCCCGACGGCGAACCGGAGCGATGGGAGATCTTCACCCATGGCGGACGCAAGCCGACCGGAATCGATGCGGTGGCCTGGGCCCGGAAGATGGTCGATTACGGCGCCGGCGAGATCCTGTTGACCAGCATGGATCGGGACGGTACCAAAGTGGGCTTCGATCTGGCCCTGACGCGCTCCGTCTCCGACGCGGTGCACGTGCCGGTGATCGCCTCCGGCGGGGTCGGCAACCTCAACCACCTGGTGGACGGCATCACCGAAGGCCACGCCGAAGCGGTATTGGCGGCGAGTATCTTCCATTTCGGTGAGTACACCATCGAACAGGCCAAACGCCGCATGGCGGAGGCCGGCATCGAGGTGCGGCTGTGAAAAGCTTTCGACGCAAAGGCGCGAAGACGCGAAGCGCGCAAAGAGTTTAGCGTGCGCATTATCGGGGCGCCGTTCACCGTATTCGCCTTTGCGTTCTTTGCGTCATTGCGTCTTTGCGTTGGGTTTTGAAATGAATGAAGCTTGGCTGGACGACATCAAGTGGGGCGCCGATGGGCTGGTGCCGGCGATTGCGCAGGACCATGAGAGCGGCCGGGTGCTGATGGTAGCCTGGATGAACCGGGAGGCGCTTGAGCTGACCGCGGCCGAGGGTCGGGCAATCTATTGGTCGCGCTCCCGCAACAAGCTCTGGCCGAAGGGCGAGGAATCCGGGCATGTGCAGCGGGTAAAGCGCATCCGCACCGACTGTGATGCCGACGTGATCCTGCTCGATATCGAACAACTGGGCGGCATCGCCTGCCACACCGGGCGGGAGAGCTGCTTCTACCGGGAACTGCGTGACGGCGACTGGACCGACGTGGATCCCGTCCTCAAGGACCCGAAAGCGATCTATAAATGAGTGACGTCTTTGAACAGCTGGCGCAAATCCTGGAAGCGCGCAAAGGGGCCGACCCGGAAACTTCCTACGTGGCCAAGTTGTATGCCAAGGGGCTGGACAGCATACTAAAGAAGGTCGGCGAAGAGGCGACCGAGACCGTCATCGCCGCCAAGGGGGGAAACAGCGCCGAGGTCATCTATGAGACCGCCGACCTCTGGTTCCATACCCTGGTCATGCTGAAACATCTGGGGCTTGAACCCGCCCAGGTGCTGGCTGAACTGGAGCGCCGGTTCGGATTGTCCGGCCTGGAAGAGAAGGCAAACCGAGGCAAGTCATGAGCGACTGTATCTTCTGCAAGATCGTCGCCGGCGAAATCCCGGCGGACAAGGTTTACGAGGACGATCAGGTCGTCGTGTTCCGCGATATCGCGCCCAAGGCGCCGGTTCACCTGCTGGTGGTCCCGCGGCAGCACATTGCCAGCCTGGAAGAACTTCGCCCGGAACATGACGGTCTGATGGGTCACATCTCGCGGCTACTGCCGACCATCGCCCGGGAGCAGGGCCTGACGACCGGATTCCGGACCATCATCAACACCGGCAAGGGTGGCGGGCAGGAGGTATTCCACCTCCACGTACATCTGCTCGGCGGCAGTGGCCTGCCGGGCTTCTAAATCTATAACCGGAGTAGCGTAATGGGTATTAGCATTTGGCAGCTTGTGATCATCCTGGCCATCGTCCTGCTGCTGTTCGGGACCAAGAAACTGCGCAATATGGGCGGCGACCTGGGCAGTGCCATCAAGAACTTCAAGAGCGCGGTGAAGGAAGGCGACCAGAAAAAGGATGACGAGCAGCAGGCGCGCCTGAATACGGAAGGCAGCGTGATCGAGGGTGAAGCCACCCGCGAAAAAGACAAGGCTTGATCGCCGGAACAAGACCTCAATGTTCGACATCGGCTTTTGGGAACTGAGCCTCATCGGGGTGATCACCTTGCTGGTGGTCGGCCCCGAGCGGCTGCCGCGCCTGGCACGCACTGCCGGCCTGTGGTTCGGCAAGGCGCGCTACTTCGTCGCCAGTGTGAAGGCGGACATCGACAAGGAGATCCGTGCCGACGAGCTGAAGCGGATCATGGAGGAGCAGGCCCGCAGCGCCGGCGTTCACGAGATCATCGAGGAAACCCGGGGCACGTTGGAAAAGACCCGTACCGAGCTCGAGGAGACGCGTTCACAGCTGGAGACCACGGCGGAGACGCCGAATCAGTCGACCAATGCCGTGCCCGCCGACGACAAGCCGGCCGATAGCACCCCGCCCACGCCCCGCGACAGCACCCCATGACCGCCAAACCGACCGATAGCAGCGTCGAGGCCGAACAGCCGTTCATTACCCATCTGCTGGAGTTGCGCGATCGACTGCTGCGCGTCGTCGCGGTGGTGGCCGTCCTCTTCCTGTTGCTGTTCTCGTTCGCCAACGACCTCTATAACCTGTTGGCGCAGCCGTTGCTGGCTTACATGCCGGACGGCGCCGAAATGATCGCCACCAAACCCGCCGGTACCTTCTTCACGCCGATGAAGTTGGCACTGGTGATCTCCATCTTTGCCGCAGTGCCGTTCATCCTTTATCAGGCCTGGGCCTTTATCGCGCCGGGGCTCTACAGCCACGAGAAGCGCCTGGCGCTGCCGCTGTTGGTCTCGAGCACCGGCCTGTTCTATGCGGGCATGGCATTCGCCTATTACGTGGTATTCCCGCTGATGTTCCAGTTCTTCATCGCCGTGGCCCCCGAGGGGGTCAAGGTGGCGACCGACATCGGCGAGTACCTCGATTTCGTGCTCAAGATCTTCTTTGCCTTCGGCATCGCCTTCGAGGTGCCGATCGCGACCATCCTGCTGGTGTGGAGTGGTGTGACCACACCGGAGGCGCTGGTGGAAAAGCGCCCCTATATCTTCGTCGGCGCCTTCGTCATCGGCATGCTGCTGACACCGCCTGACGTCATCTCCCAGACCCTGCTGGCCCTTCCCATGTGGCTGCTGTTCGAGGTGGGGGTATTCTTCTCGCGCCGGGTGGCCCGCCGCGCCGAGAGCAATGAGAGCGAGGCTGACGACCTTGACGGCGAAGAGGCGATGGACGAGACCCTCGACCGCTACATCCGCGACGAAGAGGCGCTACGCGCGGAGCAGGAAGCGGCCGGCCTCAGCGATCCGCCGCCTGCCAAAGAGTAGGGTGCAGAGAAAATCGGTAGGGATTTTCCAATCAGGCGTGGAGCCAGAAGGTGACCGGGCCGTCATTGGTGAGCGACACCTTCATATCGGCACCGAAGCGACCGCTCTGGACGTCCGGATGCCGCTCCCAGGCTCTTTGCAGCAGGTAATCGAACAAGTGCAGGCCGTCGCGCGGGTCGGCCGCCGGGGTGAAGCTCGGGCGCATTCCCTTGCGGGTATCGGCGGCTAACGTGAACTGCGGCACCAGCAATAGCCCGCCTTTGATGTCCGCCACCGACAGGTTCATCTTGTCCTCGGCATCGGGGAACACGCGATAGCCGAGTAGTCGCTCGAGCAGGCGGTCGGCCTGCTTTTCGGTATCCCCCTTCTCCACACCCACCAGCACCAGCAGCCCGCGTCCGATGGTACCCACCACCTCGCCATCGACGCGCACGGTGGCCTCGCTCACCCGTTGCAGGAGGCCGATCACGCCAACTGCTCGGCAAAGCGGTCGGTTGTATTCACCAGTGCGTCAACGGTTCCGGGCTCCAGCGCCGAATGGCCGGCATCGGGCACGACCACCAGCTCGGCACCGGGCCACGCCTTGTGCAGTTCCCAGGCGTTCTCGATCGGGCAGACTACGTCGTAACGGCCGTGCACGATAACGCCGGGAATCCCCGCAAGGCGCCCGGCATCGCGCAGGATCTGGTTCGGCTCCAGGAAGCTGTCGTGCATGAAGAAGTGGTTTTCGATGCGCGCCAGCGACAACGCGGTGTAGGGATCGCCGAAGTGGGCCTCAACGGCGGAGGAGCCGCGCAGGGTGGAGGTGCGCCCCTCCCACAGCGACCAGGCCTTGGCAGCGGCCATACGCTGCACCTCGTCTTCGCCGTTCAGGCGCCGGTGATAGGCGGTGACCAAGTCGTGACGCTCGGCCTCCGGGATGGGTGCCAGGTACTGTTCCCACAGGTCAGGGAACAACCGGCTGGCCCCCTCCTGATAGAACCACCGGATCTCGTGGGGACGGCACAGAAAGATCCCGCGCAGCACCAGCCCCAACACCCGCTCGGGGTAAGCTTCGGCATAGACCAGGCCCAGGGTGGAGCCCCAGGAACCGCCGAACACCAGCCAACGGTCGATGCCGAGATGACAGCGGATCGCCTCGATGTCCGCCACCAGGGCCGCGGTGTCGTTCCCCTCCAGACCGACGTGGGGCTTCGAACGTCCGCAACCGCGCTGGTCGAAAAGGACGATGCGGTAGCGGGTGGGGTCGAAAAAACGGCGGTGATACGCCTCGCAGCCGGCACCCGGCCCGCCGTGGATGAACAGCACCGGGATCCCCGATGGATTGCCGGCCTCCTCCACATGCAACACATGCGGTGCCTCGACCGCGAGGCTGTGCTGAACGTAGGGCTGAATCTCCGGGTAGAGCGTACGCATGAGCCTTCTTCCGGACTGGGTGCTGATTAAAATTTGCCGCAGAGGCGCAGAGAAACGCTTTTTTGTTTTCTGTTAGCCAGGTGACGGGCGCCTCGACGTCCCGCCCGACTGCCCGACCGGAAAACTATAAACCCTCTGCGCCTCTGCGGCGGTGTTTCTTCTGCACTGCCTTGAGGACTTTAAGCCGCCCCGCGACCCGCGCGCTTGCGGTCCTGTTCCTTGAGGAATTTCTTGCGCAGGCGGATGTGGTTCGGGGTTACCTCCACCAGCTCGTCCTCGTCGATGAACTCCAGCGCCTGCTCCAGGGTGAAGCGGATCGGCGGAGTGAGCAGGATGTTTTCGTCCGAGCCGGCGGCGCGGATGTTGGTCAGCTGCTTGGCCTTCATCGGGTTGACCACCAGGTCGTTGTCGCGGCTGTGGATGCCGATGATCATGCCCTCGTAAACCTCTTCGCCGTGGCCGATGAACATGCGGCCGCGCTCCTGCAGGTTGAAGATGGCATAGGCCAGCGCCTTGCCGGCGCCATTGGACATCATCACGCCGTTGATGCGCGAACCGAAATCCCCTTTCTTGATCGGCCCGTAGTGGTCGAACACCGAGTACAGCAAACCGGTGCCCTGGGTCGCGGTCATGAATTCGGTGCGGAAACCGATCAGGCCGCGGGACGGGATGATGTAATCCAGGCGCACGCGGCCCTTGCCGTCCGGGCTCATGTCCTTCAGCTCGCCGCCGCGGGTGCCGAGCTTCTCCATCACCGCGCCCTGGTGCGTCTCGGGCACGTCGACGGTCAGCTGTTCAAACGGCTCCTGCTTCTCGCCGTCGACCATGCGAATGATGACCTCGGGCCGTGAGACACCGAGTTCGTAGCCCTCGCGGCGCATGTTCTCGATCAGCACCGACAGGTGCAGCTCACCGCGACCGGAGACGCGGAACTTGTCCGGGTCCTCGGTCTCGGCGACGCGCAGGGCCACGTTGTGGATCAACTCCCGCTCCAGGCGCTCCTTGATCTGGCGCGACGTGACGTACTTGCCGTCCTTGCCGGCAAACGGCGAGGTGTTGACCTGGAAGGTCATGCTCACCGTTGGCTCGTCCACGGTCAGCGGCGCCAACGCCTCGACGGCGGCCGGATCGCACAGCGTGTCGGAGATGCGCAGGTTTTCGATGCCGGTGAAGGCGACGATGTCGCCCGCCTGGGCTTCCGGTACCTCGACCCGCTCCAGGCCGAGGAAGCCGAAGATCTGCAGTACACGAGCATTGCGTCGCTTGCCTTCGCGGTCCACAACCGTCACCGGGGTGTTGGTCTTGACCCGGCCGCGGGCAATCCGGCCGATACCGATGACGCCCACGTAACTGTTGTAGTCCAGCTGGGAGACCTGCAACTGGAACGGGTCCTCCGGCTCCACCTGGGGCGGATGCACCCGCTCGATGATGGTCTGGAACAGCGGGGTCATGTCGCCTTCGCGCACGTCGGCGTCCAGCCCGGCGAAGCCGTTCAGGCCGGAGGCGTAGACCACCGGGAAGTCCAGCTGTTCGTCGGTGGCGCCGAGACGGTCGAACAGGTCGAAGGTCTGGTCCAACACCCAGTCGGGGCGGGCGCCGGGACGGTCGATCTTGTTGATCACCACGATCGGTTTGAGCCCGCGCTGCAGCGCCTTTTCGGTGACGAAGCGGGTCTGCGGCATCGGCCCTTCGACCGCATCCACCAGCAGCAACACCGAATCCACCATCGACAACACCCGCTCCACCTCACCGCCGAAGTCGGCGTGGCCGGGGGTGTCCACTATATTGATGTGGTAGTCGTTCCAGTCGATGGCGGTATTCTTGGCCAGGATGGTGATGCCCCGCTCCCGCTCCAGGTCGTTGGAGTCCATGACGCGCTCACCCACGTCAGCGCGGGCATCGAAGGTACCGGATTGCTGGAGCAGCTTGTCGACCAGCGTGGTCTTGCCGTGGTCAACGTGGGCGATGATGGCGATGTTGCGCAGATTCTCAATCACAAAGGTGGAACCGAGGTAAATAGTAAGGGGCCGGCATTATACACCTGCCGGGGGACGCTGAGGGAAAATCCACGACAGAGCAGGGTAAACGCATATTCACAAAGGCGTGTTGCGAGTATGCGTTCACCCGGAAGCTGCCACCTTGCGGCCGCACCGTGTGTGGTTTTGGTGCATAGTTTGGTGGGAATGACCGACCAATCGGCCTGGAGAGTCCCTGAATCGATGTTGCTACCTGATTACGAACACAGCATCGTCAACCTGATGGCGTCGCTGGCGACCGCCATCGGTGCGGGAGAGACGGGCTATGCGCCGCTGGCGAACTTGCCGGCGGGCCGGCTGCAACAACGGCCGGTGGTGCTGCTGGTGGCGGATGGCCTCGGCGCCGAGCTGCTCGCGCGCCACGCGGACAGTCGACTGGCAAGCGGCTGGACCGACACGCTCACCTCGGTGTTCCCCACCACCACCGCGACGGCCATCACCAGTTTCGCCACGGGCGTGGCGCCGCAGCAGCATGCCGTCACGGGCTGGTTTACCTGGTTGGCCGAGTTGGGAAGCGTGGCGGCCGTGTTGCCGTTCGTACCCCGTGGCGGAGGGCAATCCTACCTGGAGGCCGGGGTGCGGCCGGAGCAGATCGTCGGCGCCCGGGCGCTGACGGAGCGGACCACCGCACGCTGCAGTGTGGTGACGCCAGCGTACATTGCCGAATCCGCCTACAGCCGCTTCACCGGAGGCCCGGCCGAACGCTATGGACACCGCGGCCTCGGTCACTTCTTCGACACGCTGGCCACACTGGTCCTGCAGGGCGGGAGCTCCTACACCTTTGCCTACTGGGCTGAGCTCGACAGTCTGGCCCACCAGTATGGGGTCGAGAGCCCGCAAGTGAGCGGCCACTTCGCCGTCTTTGACCAAGCCTATGCCGAATTTCTGGACCGCATCGTCGGCAGCGGCGCCATTGTGCTGGTCACCGCCGATCATGGCCTCATTGATTCCAGCGAGGCGCATACGCTCCGGCTCGAGGACCACCCGTCCCTCGCCGAGACCCTGGTACTGCCGCTCTGCGGCGAGCCGAGGGCCGCCTTCTGTTACGTGCGTAACGGTCGGGCAGCCGAGTTCGAAGCCTATGTACGAGATCGGCTCGCCGATGCGGTCGAGCTGTTCCGCAGCGCCGACCTCATCGAGGCCGGCTGGTTTGGCCGCGGCCGGCCCGATCCGCGCCTGCGACAGCGAGTGGGTGATTACGCGCTCATCATGCGCGACAATTGGATCATCCGTGATCGGCTGCTAACCGAGCGACCGTTTCGACATGTCGGCGTCCACGGCGGCACCTCTGCGGCAGAGATGCAGGTGCCGCTGGTGGTCGCAGAACCCTGAAAAAAGAGCAATGAACGAAACTTTCGACGCAAAGAACGAACTGGAAGAGAAACTGCTCCGCGCCCAGGAGGGACAACTGTCCGGCGAGGAGTTTCTGGAAGCGCTGATGGGCGCCCAGGTCTTCATGCCGGTGGAGGACAAGTACCAGATTGCCGGGCTGCAGACGTCCGACAAGGCCCAGCCGCTGGTGCTGGAGGACGAATCCGGCCTGCAGGTGGTGGTTCTGTTCACCAGCCCCGAGCGGGCCAAGCCGTTCCTGGCAGACTTCCCACAATATCGCGGAGGCCTGCTGGTGGAGTTCCCGTGGATTCTGGAACGGGTCGGCAGCGGGGTGGGCATCACCTTGAATCCGGGCTGTGAGGCCGGCCTCGACATGGCGCCCGAGATGCTGCAACAGCTGCGCGGGAGTTGACTCATCCCCGTCCGGTTCATCCTCCGTGCGCCTGCGTGTTCCCCGTGGTTAATCAATCAACGCCGCTTCCAAAGCCGCCGCATCCACCGGACGTGGGAGGGCCTGGAAGTTGGGGAAGCGGGCGCGTAACCGCTCCAGCGGTTTGCTATCTGCCGGCTCGTAGAACACCACCACCCGACAGTCCGGGAAGCGCTGGACCAACGCCAGCAGGGTCTCCAGGCCGCTGGTGCGATCGCGAAAGTCGCGCTGGAAGTTGAATTCGGCGACAAGGGCGGCCGGCTGGGCGTCACGGATCACCGACAGTGCACGACGGCCGGCGTTCACGGTCACCGGCTCATAGCCCAGGCGGCGATAGAGCTCGGAAAAATCCGGATAACCGCCCAGTTCCACCACAGAGACCAGCGCACGCCCCATCGCTCACCCCCGGACGAACCGGGTGCCGGTCATGTCGCCGCTGGTGTCGATCCGCACCGCGGTGACGCCCGGCAGTCGGGCGATGATGTAACCGGCCATCATCGCGGCCATCTGCTCGTTTCCGGCGGCGAGCGCCGCCATCAGCCGGTCGGCGGCGATTTGGCAGCGCTCCAGCTCACCGGGATGCTCCACCCACTGCCGGCTCATCTGCCAACCCCGGTCCATATCGGCGTCCATCCTCAGGAAAAAGGATTCCCCCTCCTCCAGCACAAAGGCCGGCACGGTGACCGACCGGCGCTCCTCGTCAATGATTAGCTCGAGCTGCTGCAATTTCCCACTCCTGAAGTTGGTATTCGGTTCAGCATAAACGATCGCCAACGCCCGATGGTAGACGCTCGCATCAACTGCCCCGTAGCAGCGCCGATTCAGCCAATGCCAACTCTTCCGGCGACCCGTAAAGCACCAGCGTGTCCCCGGCCCGTAGCTGCATTTCGGGCTCCGGCTGCGGTCCGCGGATCCCGCTGCGTCGGATCGCGGTCACCATGGCACCGGTCTCGCGCAGCTTGAGTTCCCGCAGCCGCCGGCCTACGGCGAAGGCCTGGGCCGGCAGGGTGACGGTGGCAAGCCGCTCCCGCATAGGCTCAGTGTTCTCCAGCGGGATCGCCTCCTGCCCCAGGAAGAAACCGCGCATCATGCGGTAGCGGTCACGCCGCACGGTCTGGACGTGCTGCGCCACCACAGCGGCATGGATCCCCAGGATCAGCAGCAGATGGGACGCGAGCATCAGGCTGGCCTCAAGGGTTTCAGGTACCACCTCGGTGGAGCCGGCCCGCTGCAGCCGTTCGAGTTGGCTGTCGTCGCGGGTACGGACCAGCACCGGCAGCGTGCGGCTGTGCCGACGGGTCACCGCCACGACCCGCTCGGCGGCGTCGACGTCGTCGAAACTGACCACCAGCGCCCGTGCCCGGTCGACCCCGGCCGCAGCCAGGATCTCGTCGTGGGCGGCGTCGCCGAATACCACCGGTTCACCCGCAGCGCGCGCTTCACGAACCCGAAGGGGATCCAGATCCAGCCCCAAAAAGGGAACACCCTCCTTGTCGAGAAATCGCGCCAGGCTCTGCCCGATCCGCCCATAACCACAGATCACCACGTGACCACGCGCGAGCGCACCGAATTCCGTTACTCCCTCTACGATCTGCGCGTGGCTGCGCCGGTACGCCTCCGGCATCAGCTTGCGGGCGATGGCGCCGTTGTGCCGCGCCAACAAAGGCGTTACGGCCATGCTGATAACGATGGCGGTCAGCAGCGGCTGGGCAATGGCAGGGGTCAACACGCCCTCCTTCAGCGCCAGCGACAGCATCACCAGGCCGAACTCCCCGCCCTGGGCCAGGACCAGCCCGGTCCGCAGGGCAGTGTGCGGCGACAGGTCGGCAAACCGCCCCAGCAGTGTCACCAACACCAGCTTGAACAGGATCAGCACCGCCGCGACCAGCAGTACCAGCGCGCCGGTGGCCGGCAGACTGCCCAGGTCCAGCAGCATTCCCACGGTGACGAAAAACAGGCCCAGCAGCACATCCTGGAATGGCCGGATGTCGGCCTCCACCTGGTGCCGGAACTCGGTTTCGCCCAGCATCATGCCGGCCAGAAACGCCCCCAGCGGCATGGAGAGACCGGCGGCGTAGGAGGCACCGGCTGCGGTGAGGGCGAATAGCAGAGTGGCCAGCGTAAACAGCTCGGAGGAGCGGGAGGCCGCCACCTCCTGCAGTGCCGGCCGCAACAGCCAACGGCCGGCGGCCAGCATCAACAGGACCACCAGCGCCCCTTTGCCCAGGGCGGCAATCAACGCCTGCCCCATGCCGGGTCCGGCGGTTTCGCCGGCGAGTACCGGGATCGCGATCAGGAACGGCAGTACGGCCAGGTCCTGAAACAGCAGGATGCCGACCGCGGTACGGCCATGCCGCGCGTTCAGTTCACCCTGCTCGCCCAACAGACGGCCGATCATCGCGGTCGACGACATGGCGAGGGTGCCGCCGACGATAAACGCCGCTCCTGGCGCCAGTCCCAGCCACCAGCCCATAAGACCAAAAACCGCGGTGGTGATCGCCACCTGAGCGCCCCCGAACCCCAGCACCACCGCGCGCATCGCGACCAGCTGCGGCAGGGAGAACTTCAGCCCCACGTTAAAAAGGAGGAAGACCACCCCGAACTCGGCGAGTCGATCGGTGTTCGGACCGTGACTCAACAATCCGAGCCCATGGGGACCGATCGCTGCCCCGACGAAGAGATAGGCGAGCACCGCCGGCAGACGCAGACGCCGAAACAGCGCCACCGCCAGAACGGCGGCAGCCAGCAGAATCAGCATCTGCTCGAGGAAGGGGTGACCGGCTTCGCCCATGAAGCGGTCTCCGGTGCGGGTTTACTCCAGGTTTGACCGTGAGGCGGAGGTGATGTGCCCTAAAGCGCTGCGATTGGGGCACGCTCGCACCGCGAAGGCGACGGTGCGCGCACGGATACTCGCGTCAGGGCAAGAGGACGGTGAACCGACCGCCCCCGAGCGTGCCGCCGTTCGCCAGATGGATGGTCCCCTGGCGGCCGCGATTCTCGTGCAGTTCGGCCACCATCGCGCAAAAATAGAGCCCCAGCCGGGTCCGACCGGAAACCAGGTCGATATCACGATCGACGTGCTGACCCGCCTCGAGCATATGGACGGGGAATCCCCGCCCGTTGTCTTCCACGCTGATCGCCAGGAACTCGCCGTCAATGGCGGCACCGATGCGGACGCGGTCCTTGGTGTAGCGCATGGCATTGGTGATGATGTTGTCGAGGACGCCCGCAATCAGATTGCGGTCGAAATACCAGACCAGCCCCGGCTCGCACGCCAGGTCCGCCGTCACCCCCCTGTATTCGAGCATCGGCTTGCTTTGCAGGAAGGCCTCTTCCAGGAAGTCATAGACGTCCACTTCGTCGACCCGGGCCTCGTAGACGGCATTTTCCATTCGGTAGATGGTGAGCAGCTGAATGAGATTGTCGTTGATGCGCTTGGCCTCGTACTGCAGCTGGGCCACCTGTTCGGGGGTACAGCGGCACTGGTGGAGGCCGGGGTCAACGATCCCGTCCAGGGAATTGAGCACCATTCCCAACGAGTTCTTCATGTCGTGAATGCTCGATGCGAGCACACTGGCAAACTGAAGTTGGCCTTTTTCGGTCATGGACAACGCCTCACCGCTTCTGCAGGGCACGATAGAGTTCGGACACCTTCCGGTAGGTCGAACTCCCCTCCTGGCGCCCTCGCTCCAGATACTCTCCGGCTCGCTCCAGATCGCCCGGATCGCCACCGCCCCGCTGGAGCCGCATGAGCAGCACCTGCGCGGCGTTGAGATTGACCGTGCGGTTGTCGGGCATACGCTTCACCGCCTCGCTGAACAGGGCGATCGCCTCGGACAACCGGCCACTCCGGGCCAAGGCGACGCCCTCGTTATTCAGATTGGCGACCTCACGCCGCGCCTCGTCCACGATACGGCGGCCACCCTCGGCTGCCCCGGCGTCTACGAAGGCCTGTTCGACCCGCCTCAGGAACGCTTCGTCATCGTGACGATTGCAGACCAGGTCGCGCATCAGCACTTCCCCCTTCTCCGTATCACCGGTCAGCAGATACGCCTTGGCGATCTCCAGTTGCGCCTCGGGCGTCGGTGACCCACCACGACTTTCGTAAAGTCGAACCGCTTCGGCCAGGGCGGTCCGGGCCTCCGCCTCCCGCCCCAGCGTACGGTTGACCTCGCCCTCGGCGACCGCCGCGCGCACGGCCGTGTCGGGGTCGTCGGCGAACTCCTTGCGCAGTTTGTGCAGGGTCTTGATCGCGTCCAGTCCGGAGCCGTTTCGAGCTTGGGCCTTGGCAAGGCCGGTGAAGTGTTCGGGGGCCCGGTAGACCGACTCCCGACCATAACCAACGGCACGGCGATAGGCGCGCTCGGCGCTCACATGGTCCCGGTTCCTCGTCGCCAACTCGCCCAGCGCGGCCTGTCGCTGCACCACCTTGGGCGACAACTCTGCCGCTGCCGACAAGGTTTGCTGAGCGGCTTCCGACTCGCCCAAGGCCTGCTCGGCGCGGGCTAGCCAGTCGTAGGCTTCCATGTAGGTCGGGTGCTTTTCCACTATCGCCCGGAACAGGTCACGGGCCGTTTCCAACTGCCCTCGCAGAAACTGCACCCGACCCAGTCCGAAGCGGGCCCAGACCACCTCACGCGTCGCCAGCGCCTGTTCGCAGGTCGCCTCCGCGGCGTCGAGATCCCCCGCCTCGATCTGCAGGTCGAGCTTCAAGCGCAGCAGTTCCCCCTGGCTGCGAGGATTGCTGTCGATGAGTTCGTCGCAGCGGGCGATGGCACCACCCAGATCATGCCGCGCGACAGCCGCCTCCACCGGCTCCAGCGCACGCTTGCGCTCGATCAGCTTCTCCAGCCGGCTGCGCAACAGATCCTTGTTGAACGGCTTGGTCAGATAGTCGTCGGGTTTGTACTCGATGGCGCCCATGACCATATCGAGCGTGTTCTCCGCCGTGATCATGACGAACACCGTGGAGGGGCGGAGCAGATTGCGGAACTTTGCCTCTTCCAACACCTGCTGCCCGTCCTTACCCTCCCCCAGGTTGTAGTCGCACAGCACGACGTCGTACGGTTTTCGCGCCAGTTGCGCGACCGCCTCCTGGCCATTGGCGACCGTGTCGATATCGCTCGCTCCGGTACTCTGCAACATCTTGCGGAGCGTGCTGCGCATGTTCTGGAAATCGTCCACGATCAGGATGGACCGGGTGGTAAGCAGTGATGCCATCGCATGCCCTCTGCTGGAAACGGCCGTCGTTCGGCTCCTCGCTCAGCGACGGCGCAAATGCCGTTCGGTCGCGTGACCCATTCGTTTCACGGGTGCTGGCGCGTTAGAATGTCGGCTTGCCTTCGGTCCGATGAGCGGGCCGCCAACACAAAGAACAACCGGAGACTCCATGAAGTTCACTGCGCCGCCCGTGCGGTTTCTGATCAAGGCGATATTCATTGCCATTTCCCTTGGCGGCATCGCCGCGCTTGCCATGCTGGCCCTGGCGCCGGCCACCCTGAACCCGATCGTGGCCTTCGCCGTGGGAACCGCCGTCGGCGCCCTGTTCGGCGGCTGGCTGACCGGGATCGGTGAGACCCCTCCCACCCGGCAGACCGAGCCGAAATCGGTGTTTGTCGGCAATCTCTCCTTCAAGGCCAAGCCCGAGGAGTTGCGGGAGCTGTTCGCCCGCTTTGGCGCCGTGCACTCGGTGCGCATCATGACTGATCGTGCCACCCGCCGTCCGCGCGGCTTCGCGTTCGTCGAAATGGACGGAGCCGCTGCCGATCGCGCCATCTCGACCCTGAACGGCCAAGAGTTCATGGGGCGCCAACTGCGAGTCAATGAAGGCAGCGAGCGCCGCCGCGAGCCGGCCGACCAACAAAGGGGCTGATCGCCCCTCCTTCCCAGGCAAGTATGGCCGAACGGCTCGAAAGGGGGAGTTGGCACGCCGGGCGCGGAGGGCCGGCAGGGTAAACGCATACTCACCGAAGAGCGATGTAAGTCCTTGAAAGCAGGTCGTCGGCCGCAGGGATGCGGCCGTCGAGCGTACATGGATGTATTTACAGCGCACCTGCTTTCAAGGACTTACATCGCTTGCAGCACGGCCGTGACGTTAGTATGCGTTCACCCTGGGAGGGCCGGGGCGCGGGGTTGCCCGGTCGTGGCAACTGGGATAGGGACGCTATGTCACCCGCCGGCAGCTGCGGCGCAGCGAGGTGACCGCGCCGGGGCTCAGGAGCGTTTCGCGATCAGGGCGTCAATCTCGGCCTCGGCCGATAGCCAGTCGGCGACCGGGTCCCCACCGGCAAACCCGCGTTTTTCCGCCCGGTAATAGGCAGCCTCCGCGATCATCGCCGCGCGCTGTTGTGCATCGACCCTGGCAGCCTTGGGGGCCACGTTGGCAGCGGCACTGGCACGTGGCGCCTTCTTCACGGCAGGCGCGGCCTTTTGGACCGGCCGGGTCACTGCGGCCTTCTTCGGCGCGGCCTTCTTGGGGGCGGCCTTCTTGGGGGCGGCCTTCTTGGGTGCCGCTTTCCGGGACGCCTTCCCGGTGGCGTCAGCCTTCACGTTGTCGTCGTTCCCATCGGCCATGCTCGCTTCTCCTCCATCAACGAAATGTGGATTGCCGCCGCAGGGGCGCGACGGCATCGCGCATTCTATCCGCTTGGCCGATACGAACAAATGAACTCTTTCGTCTTTTTGACTCACCCCGGGAGGGGAGGGGCGGATGGTCGGGGTCAGCCAGCGCGGCCGGCGCGATGCTTGGCCGCGACAAAATCGGAATGGGGCACGTACAGCAGGTCGGCGATCTTGCGAACCATATGCTCTTCGTAGCGGTCGATCCGGCCGTCCGCGAAGGCGACCTCCCACAGGTGCTCAATCACCCGGACCTTTTGCTCGGGGCTGAAGCGCTCCCGGATCAGCGAGGTAAATTGGAAGTAGTCGGTGGAGGCGGCGAGTTCCTCGCTGGCGAGGGCAATCAGTTCCTGCGTTTCCGTGGGATTCAGGCCGAACTTGCGGCGGATGGCCGAGGTGACCGCCTCCAATTCGTCGGCGGTAACCGTCTCGTCCTGCCGCGCCACTTCGATCAACAGCGCCGCCGTGGCGCGCTGGATAGCCTGCTCATCGGGCTCGCCGGGCCGGTTCGGCGCCAGATTGCGCTCGAAAAATGCCTGGATCCGTTGCAGCATGGAAGAATGATCCGAAATGAAGTTGGAGTTCAGTCTAACCCAGACACCTGCCTGGGGGTGCCCCGCAGACTCCAGCCGAAGGCGCTATGATACAGTTCTAAGGGGTCCGGCAAGGCTGCGACAACATGAATATCCGCTATCTTCTGCGCAAAAAGGACCGTCAGAGCTTCCAGAGCATCAAGCCGGAGCAACCGCTCACCGACGCGGTCCACCTGATGATGCAGCACCGCATCGGCTCGCTGGTGGTGCTGGAGGATGAGCGCTTGGTCGGCATCGTCACCGAGCGGGACGTCATGCGCGCGGTGGACGATCACCTTGACCGTTTCTCCGACGTCCAGGTCGGTGACGTGATGAGTCCGGACCCCATCGTCTGTCACCCCGAGCTGCCCCTGGACGAGGCGATGGACACGCTGATGCACAACGCCACCGGCAATCGCATCCGTCACCTGCCGGTCATCGAAAACGAACAGCTGGTGGGCATGATCTCCATTGGTGACATCATCGACGCCCTGCTCACCGAAACGCGCTTCGAAAACAGGCTGCTGAAGCACTACATCAAGAACTGGCCGGAGTCGGAAGAGTAAGGTGTCTCGTTGGCGGCTGCTTCCGGTGCGTTTGAGATGGCATTCAACAGGATTAACAGGATTTTTCAGGATTACAGGATTTAATGAAGGCCCAAAAACGTTGGGCTTTTCAGCAGCGGTTTATTGTTCTCAACCCGCGCAAATCAGCCTTGTCCTGTAATCCTGAAAAATCCTGTCACTCCTGTGAAATAGAACACCCCATAACGCCGAAATAACGGCATCACCCGTAACGGCTCACGTCTAACCGCCTTCCAGCCATTCAACCTCCAGATTGTTGAAGCGGGCAAAATTGATCAGAAACTCGAACAGCATCGGGTCTTCGGTCTTGAGGCTGGAGTCAACAGCAACGCAGTGGATCCCCTCGACGGTTACCATCGACACCTTGGGGTGGAAGCGGATCCGCCGGCCCGGCCCGGGGCGCCCCACCGCCGTTGCCAGGCGCTCGGCCCAGTCGCTGGGCCGGAACTTGCGTCCGTCCCGGGTCACGCCCTTGATGAGGATCTTGTGCGCGCCATCGTTCATGTCGCTGCAACGGACCTCCCGTGGTTGCGGCCGCCCCACTAAGGATAGAACTACGGTCGCATAGCCGTTCGGTCGCGCTGTCGCGTCAGTCGCAATCGCTGGAGTCATCCCCGGCGATCTCGGTCGCCAGGTTGAACCACTTGACGCCTTCGGCCTCGTTGCGCGGGACGCCCAAGCCACTAACGTAAATTTTTCCCAGGGTCTCGGCCGCAGCCAGGTGGCGCTGCTCGGCGGCACGTCGCAGCCAGCCGATCCCGGCCGTGTAATCGAGTTCGACACCCTGACCCAGGGTGTATAACGTGCCGAGCGTGTACTGCGCTTCCACGACCCCTTTCTCCGCCCACGGGCGCAGCATTTGCGCCGCAACGGTGTAATCACCGGCCCGATAGGCGTTCATTGCCTCGGTCATCGTCTCGGCACGGACACCGCCGCAGAGCAACAGTACAAGCGCAACCACCTGCCAATGGCGCATGTTTCCCCCCATCCCCAATCAAAAGAACAAGTATCTCTCGCCAAGATGCCAAAAACGCCAAGGTGAATTGCTTTCGGCACTACGCTCTCGGCCAGCGCCCAACCATCCACAGCCTTTTTTCTCTCACCAGAACCCCTTGATGTACCTGGCGTCTTGGGGTCCCGGCGAGAGAACAAGCCTTTACTACGCCGGTAATGGCCGCACCCGCTCCAGCTGCCAGATATCGCGGTTGTAGTCGAGCATGGTGCGGTCGGTGGAAAAACGACCGCTGCAGGCGGTATTGAGAATGCTCATCCGCGTCCAGCGCTCGACATCGCGGTAGGCGTCGGCCGCCTGGCGCTGCGCCTCGACAAAGGCCGGAAAATCGGCCAGCACCATCCACGGGTCGTGTGGACTGCGCAGGGAGGCGACAATCGGATCGAACAACCCCGGCTCGAAACGGTTGAAATGTCCGGACTCGAGCAGCCGCATCACCCGGGTCAGCTCCTCGTCACCGGCGATGATCGCATTCGGGTCGTAGTCGGCGCGCAGGGCCTGCACACCTTCCGCGGTCAAACCGAACAGGAAGAAGTTCTCCTCCCCGACCTGTTCCCGAATTTCGATGTTGGCACCGTCCAGGGTGCCGATGGTCACGGCACCGCTCATCATGAACTTCATGTTGCCGGTCCCGGACGCCTCCTTGCCGGCGGTAGAGATCTGTTCGGAAAGGTCGGTACCCGGCGCGATGATTTCCATCGCGGAGACCCGATAATCCGGCAGGAAAGCCACGCGCAGCCGATCCCGGGTATCGCTGTCGGTGTTGACCACGTAGGCGAGGTTGTTGATCAGCTTGATGATCAGCTTGGCCATGAAGTAGCCCGGGGCAGCCTTGCCGCCGATCAACACGCAACGCGGGGTCCAGTCCGCGGTATCGCCCCGCTTGATCCGATCGTAAAGGTGAATGACATGCAGGACATTGAGCAGCTGGCGCTTGTACTCGTGGATCCGCTTCACTTGCACGTCGAACATGGCATCCGGATCGAAGCTGACACCACACTCCCGCTCCACCAAATCCGACAACCGAACCTTGTTCGCCCGCTTGACCGCGCGCCAGCGCTCGCCGAAGGCGGCATCGTCGGCAAACGGGCGCAGACGGCTCAACTGTTCAAGGTGACTGACCCAGCCATTGTCGATCACCTCATCGAGCAGGCGAGCCAGCCCGGGGTTGCATCCAGCCAGCCAGCGGCGGGGGGTCACGCCGTTGGTCTTGTTGTTGAACTTCTCCGGCCACAACTCGTAGAAGTCCTTGAACAGCCCTTCGGTCAGCAGCTGTGAATGCAGCTCCGCCACCCCATTGACGGAATAGCTGCCGACGATCGCGAGGTAGGCCATGCGCACCTGCGGTTCGTGGCCCTCCTCGATGATGGACATGCGGCGCAGCCGTTCATTGTCGCCGGGCCAATGCCGCGACACCTCATCCAGAAAACGGGCGTTGATCTCGTAGATGATCTCCAAATGGCGAGGCAGCAGCCATCCGAACAGGCTGACCGGCCAGCGCTCCAGCGCCTCGGGCAGCAGGGTGTGGTTGGTGTACGCCATGGTCTCGCAGGTCATGGCCCAAGCCTCGTCCCACGGAACTGCATTTTCATCGACCAGCAGCCGCATCAGTTCGGCCACCGAGATGCTGGGATGGGTGTCGTTCAACTGGAAGCAGTTGCGCTCGGCAAAACACTCGAAGTCCTTATGGTGATGCAGCCACCAGCGCAACACATCCTTCAGGCTGGCCGAGGCGAGGAAAAACTGCTGTTTCAGCCGCAGTTCCTTGCCGCTCTCGCTGGCGTCGTTGGGGTAGAGCACCATGGTGATGTTTTCGGCGGCATTTTTCTGCTCCACCGATTCCGGATAGCTGCCGGCGTTGAACTCCCCCAGATCGAACGTCTCCGTCGCCGATGCCCGCCACAGCCGCAGCGTATTGACGGTGTCATTACGAAAACCCGGCACCGGTACATCGTAGGGGACGGCCAGTACGTCGTTGGTGTCGACCCAACGCCAACGCATCCGGCCCGCCTCGTCGCGATAGGCCTCACTGCGGCCGTTGAACTGCACCCGCACCGTGTACTCCGGACGTTCCAGTTCCCAGGGGTTGCCGTCCCGCAGCCAATGGTCCGGCTCCTCCAGCTGGAATCCGTCCTGGATCTCCTGGCGGAACATGCCGTACTCGTAGCGCAACCCGTAACCGCGCACCGGCAGCTGCAGGGTCGCACAGCTGTCCATGAAGCAGGCGGCCAGCCGCCCGAGACCGCCGTTACCGAGGCCGGCATCGTGCTCGGCATCCAGGATCTCCTCCAACCGCAGCCCCAGCCGGTGAAGGGCGGCGCGGGTCTCGTCGTCCACTCCGAGGTTGAGCAGCGCATTGCCGAGACTGCGGCCGATCAGAAACTCCAGCGACAGGTAGTAGGTGCGCTTGCAGTTGCAGCGCTCGTAGGCATAGCGGGTACGCCGCCATCTTTCCATCAGCCGATCGCGAAGGGTCAGTGCCAGCGCGGCGAAGGTGTAATGGTCCGAAGCGCTGTACTTGTCACGCCCCAAAAAGTGACTGAAATAGTGCAAAAAGCCATTGCAGATGGCTTCCTCGTCCATGGGCAGTGGCGGCAGATCGGCCAGGTCGAGGACAGCGTTGCTCTTGTTGATCGGTTGCATCGACATCATAAGCCCTTTATGTCCGGCCTCGGCGAGGCCGGAAGTCCTGAAGATTTGGGGTGCTATCGTGAAGAGGTAACGGGTCGGTTTCCGTGACAGTTTACAAAATAACGCCACCGAAGAACCCACTGGGGTTGCTAAGCTTTGGTCAGGGAATCGAAAAGCTTTTGGGAGGTCGCGACATGGACACATCCGCGCACTCATCCGCCCGAGCCGGCGACTCGCGCGTAACGGCACTGTTCCGCCAATCCATCGACAGTATGGGGGGAATCCGTCGTCTGGTCGAGGAGCGCCGCCTCGACTGGCTCCCCGACCTGCTGCGTTCCGCCGACATCCTGGTGATGCAGGAGGAGGAGCACCGGCGTCCGGACGAGATTGCCGACCTGCTGCTGCTCAGCGCCGATGCGGTGGAAAATGCCCTCGCCGCGCCGCACGACCAGGCCGACGCCTTCCGCGACAGCCCCCCACCTGCCGCCCCGCAGGAGCGTGAATTTGGCGCCGGCGTTCTGGTGAAACAGGCCTACTTGAGCGGCCGGGAACCACCGTCGTCGCGATAGGCTCGGCCGGAGGGGCAAAGCGCTGGGGCGCGGTTGCCCCACGCCGGCGCTGTCACCGCGGCGTCACCCGGCCGTGGTATGGTATGGGCCCATGTGGCTCAAACAGGCAATCGTCAACAAGAAAGCAGCACTGACCGAACAGGTCGAAGCTCCCCTTGCCGGCCTTGCCGAGGCCTGTACCGCCCACTGGGGCGAGGCCGACGCCCAGGACCGGCTGCTCGGCGACTGGCTCGGCCGCATCCCCCACTGCCATCTGCTCTACCTGCTGGACACCTCCGGGACACAGCTCAGCTCGAATGTGAGCGATCAGGCCATCGAGCCGCAGTGGCGTGGGCAGGCCTTGAGCGGCCGTCCCTTTCATACCGGCAACCTGCCGTTTCGTGGACTGACCCTCTCGCCCGTCTATATCAGCAAGGTCAGCCACAAACGCTGCCTGACCGCGATGCATGCGATCACCCGTCACGAGCAGTTGCTGGGCTTCGTGGCCGCCGATGTCAATCTGGAAGACATCCCGCTGCCGACCCTCGAGACCGGCGCTGGCGCGGCCTGGACGCAGTACAAAGGGGACCCGGTGATTCGCGGTCAGGTATTCGAACAGACCCGCATGATGAGCGCCCTCGACGCCCGTGTGGACGAGGTAGTGACCACTCTCGACGCCCTGATGCGCGAACACGGCGTCTTCCATATCATCCTGCACTTCTCCAGTTCCCGCGCAATCTTCTGGGTCTATGACGACCCCTTCCGCTACCGCTTTCACGGCGTCGACGAGTTCCTGGACCCCGAGATCTGGCTCGCCTATCCGCCGCAGCCGTATCCCCCCGATGCAAGGGTTGCCGCCGTGCGCATTCGTGAGGTGCTCGACCAGTTCTCCCGCCTGCGGGTAGCGGACGAGAACATCTATCTGCGTTCCGGTTCGCTGAACATCATGAACGGCATCGTCGGCCTGACCTTCTCCTGCGACGGATCCCACTACATCACGGTCGATGAGTTCCTGGATCGGGAACACCCGTTCTGGATCTAGCCCCCAAGTGACTGAAAAGAAAACGGCTTGGACCGGATGAAAGTTTTCCCGGGGTCTGCCGATAGCCATGACAGGGCTGCAAAGAAACCGGGGGACAATGCCATGAACGCCGAAGAGCTCGAAATGGGCGCCCGGCCCCCGCAGGAGCCGGACCCCGAACGACTCGCCCGTCTGGAGAAGCAGGAGACCAGCGTTCCCCCTGCCCTGGCAGTGCATGACCCGGACCTGATCCGACTGCTGGCGATTGCCGGTGCCGGTGGAAGTTACTGAACGCCGGGGCGGGAGGCCGATTTTCGGCCGCTTGGTTAGGGCTTGATGTAGACGTAACCCTGATGCTGGAGTGCGGCGACTTGCGCCACCCCGGAGGGCACCACCTCGGCCACCAGGTTGATGTTGTTGCGGTCGATGCCCATGCCTTCGATGGTGTTTTCGCAGAGTTGGAACCGCACCCCGCGATTGGAGAGGGCGGCGATCGCCGCTTCGAACCCGTTGCCGGCACTGTCGCGGCTGCCGTCCACCAGCGCAAACCCACCCTTGCTGTGGGTGACCACCACAAGATCGACGTTTTCATCGCCCACCGCATTGAGGTGGTTGGTGACGTTGCGCAGGGCGGCGTTGGCGCGGTCGAGATCGTTGATGTGATAAACCACCTTCTGACGACTGTCGCCATCGGCGATCGCCAGAGAACCTGCCGCCAGCAGGCCGGCGGTCATAAAACCCAGAACAAACTGCAGGAACTTGCCTGTTTTCATTGGGTTGGCGCTCCATCCTCGTGGGAAACAATCCGAGTATAGCCGGACGTTCGAGGCGCCAAGACGCGCTCCGCGACATTGTGCGGGAGGAGCGGTCAGCCTCCGGCGAAGAGGTAACCCCGCGGGACCACCACGACACCCTGCTCGGAGACGGTGAAGCGTTCACGATCCTGCTCGACGTCGTAGCCGATCCGCTCCCCTGGCGGCACCGTCACCCCCTTGTCGATGATGCAGCGCCGCAGCTTCGCCCCTTCGCCCACACGCACCCCCTGGAACAGGATGGCGTCCTGGACGAAGGCCTCCTCGGCCACGTGTACCTGCGGAAACAGGATCGAATGCTGCACACTGCCGCCGGCGATCACCGTGCCGCCGGCGACGATGGAGTTGATGAAGATACCTTCGGTACCGAAGCGGCCGGGCACCGTGCGTGCCGGCGGCGTCTGCAGCTGGTAGGAGCGGATCGGCCAGTCCGGCTGATAGAGGTCCAGTGGCGGGCTGGCCTCCAGCAGGTCCATGTTCGCCTGATAGTAGGCATCGACCGTGCCCACATCGCGCCAGTAGCGATCCGGGGTGACACGGCCATCTTCACTGCCAAAGCCGTAGGCGAGGATGCGCCGCTCGCCAAGCAGGCGCGGCAGGATGTCGCGGCCGAAGTCGTGAGCGGAGTCGTTGCGGCCGTGGTCCGCCTCGAGCGCCTGCAGCAACAGCGCCGTCGAAAAGACGTAGATCCCCATGGAGACCAGCGCCTGTTCGGGGTCATCCGACAACGGGCTCGGCTGGTCCGGTTTCTCCTGAAAATCGACGATGCGGTCGTTGCGGTCGGTGGCCAAAACCCCAAAGGCCCGCGCCTCGGATAACGGAACCCGCATGGCGCCCACGGTCACGTCCGCCTGCTGGCGGCGATGGAAGGCGAGCATGGCGGCGTAGTCCATGCGATAGATATGGTCGGCCGAGAGGACCAGCACCCGGTCCGCGCCGCTGCGCTCCAGCAGGTACTTGTTCTGGTAGATGGCGTCCGCCGTGCCGCTGTACCAGTTTTCGCCGGTGCGCATCTGCGGCGGGACGGTGGTGATGTATTCGCCCAACTCCGGATTGTAGATCGACCAGCCGTCACGCAGATGTTTTTGCAGCGAGTGGGACTTGTACTGGGTCAGGACCAGTACCTGACGCAAGTTGGAGTGCAGGCAGTTGGCCAGGCAGAAATCGATGATGCGGTACTTGCCCCCAAACGGCACAGCCGGCTTGGCCCGGTCACGGGTCAGCGGATGGAGCCGGGTGCCGGTGCCGCCGGCCAGAATGACAGTTAGGGTCTTGTCGGGCATTCGCGGGGTCCTGCCTTGAAAGGTCGCCCCGGATTATATGCGAGATCGGCACCGATGGGTTTGCCGGACGGCAAACCGTCCCAACCTCTTCTCAGGCGTGACCGTAAAACCCGGACACGTCTTCGGCGGCCAGCGGATAGCTGAAAAGGAATCCCTGCACTTCGTCACAGCCCTTGCCCGCCAGAAAATCGAGCTGTGCCGAGGTTTCCACCCCTTCGGCGATAACCATGACATGGAGGTCGTGGGCTAGGGAAATGATCGCGGAGGAGATAGCGGCGTCGTCCGAATCCTCGATCAGATCGCGCACGAAGGAGCGGTCGATCTTCAGGCGGTCAATGGGAAAGCGCTTGAGTTGGGCTAACGAGGAGTAGCCGGTGCCGAAGTCGTCGATGGCGATGCAGAAGCCCGCGCGCTTCAGCCGATGCAGAATCCGACCCGCCTCTTCCGGGTCCTGCATCACCGCACTCTCCGTCAGTTCGATCTCGAGGTCTCGCGGATCGATCCCGGCCTCTTCGGCCATCGCCACGATGCGTTCACCGAAGTCGTGCTGCCGGAACTGGCGTGCGGAGACGTTGACCGCCACACGACGCACCTCGACACCCTGCAGCTGCCACTGGCGGATCTGTTCGCAGGCCTTGCGAATCACCCATTCGCCGATCGGCTCGCTGAGGCTGCTCGCCTCCACCACCGGAATGAATTCGTCCGCCCCGATCACCCCGCGCTCCGGATGATTCCAGCGGATGGTCGCCTCCATGCCGACCGGACGGTGGGTGCGCAGGTCGAGTTGCGGTTGATACACGAGAAAAAATTCGTCGCGCTCCAGGGCGCGGCGCAGACTGCTCTCGAGACTCAGCCGTTCGATCGCCTTCTGGTTCATGCCGCCGGTAAAAAACCGATAGGTGTTGCGCCCCTGCTCCTTGGCCACATACATCGCCGTGTCGGCATTCTTGAGCAGAGAACCGACTTCATCGGCATCGTCCGGAAAGACGCTGATCCCGATGCTGCCGGTGATGTCCACCGCGTGCCCGTTCAGCTCCATCGGAATGAACAGGGAGGCATTGATGCGTTTGGCGGTGCTCGCGATGTGATCGAAAGCCACCACCTCCTCGAGCAGCACCACGAACTCGTCGCCGCCGACCCGGGCCACCGTGTCCTCGGAGCGCACACTCCGGCGCAGACGCTCCGAGACCCGCCTCAACAGCATGTCACCGGCATCATGCCCGAGACTGTCGTTGATCACCTTGAAGTTGTCCAAATCCACAAACATCACCGCCAGGCGGCTGCCGTTGCGTTTGGCGCGGTCGATGCCGTGAACCAGGCGATCATGAAACAGGTTGCGATTGGGCAGGGCGGTCAGGCTGTCGAAATTGGCGAGCCGCTCCAGCTCCTCCTGGCTTTTCTTGATTTCGGTGATGTCGCGAAAAATTCCCACGTAGTTGATGATGTGCCCACGATCATCGCGAACCGCCCCCATGTTGAGAAGCGCCGGAAACAGGTCACCGTTGCGACGGCGCCCCCAGAGCTCCCCTTGCCACTGATCCGTGGTCTCCACCTGTCCCCACATGTGGCGATAGAACTCCGCCGAGTGCTTGCCCGAATCAAGCAGCCGTGCGGACGCCCCCAAGGCCTCGTCCGGGGGGTACCCCGTGGTTTCCTGAAAGGCGCGATTGACGTTGACGATCCGCTGCTGTTCATCGAGGATCACGATCGCCTCCGCACTGCTCTCGAACACACGGGCCGCCAGGCGCAGTTCCTCTTCCGCCCGCTTCTGTTCGGTGATGTCACGGATGTAGACCAGGAACAGCAGCGGCCGACCCTCGGCATCGGGCAGCACCGAAACATTCATGTAGGCCCACTGCGAACGCCCATCGCGGGTAACGAAGCGTGTCTCCAGGTCCAGCGAGCGCCGTTCGCCGCCCCGCAACTGCTCGAAGGCGGTGTTCGAGATTTCGACGTCCTCGGGATGGGTGACATCCTGCTCCCGCAATCCGAGCAGCTCCGCCTCGGAATACCCGAGCCAACGACAGAGCATCGGCGGCACCCGTAACCAGCGCCCGTCCAGGTCGACGCGGGCCACCATGAGCAGCGAAAACTCCTCGGCGCGAGCCCGTTGCGCTTCGCTCTCGCGCAACGCCTCCTCGGCCCGCTGCCGGTCGGTCATGATCGCTACCGTGTTGGCAATGCCGGGCAACCACTGCAGCAGGCGCTCATCGCTCGCCATCGGCCATTGTCCGGAAGCGGTGAGTAGTCCGATGACACTTTCGCGAACGATAAGGGGCACCGCGACCGCCACTTCCACATCCCCGTGGTGCCGTTCGATGACGATCTGCCCAGCATTGAAGGCACGAAGGGCGAGACCGCTCAGTTTGCGCTCTCCGGGATGGCCGTCGATACCCACGGCAGCCTGACCAACGAGGAGTTTCCGCTCGGGGTCATATCCCTCGATGAGCACCGCCGGCGAGTCGATGGCCTGCCGGACCACTTGCACGATTTCGCGGTAGGCGTCGGCCAGTGACCGACGAGTCAGGGCGATTTCGGAGATGTGGTTGAGCGTCTGCAACTCATCATGGCGCAGGCGCAGATCTTCCTCGATGCGACGGCGTTCGGTGATGTCGTAGCCGATCCCCAGCACTTCATCGACCTCACCACCGGGATCGAGCAGCGGCACGAAGGAGAGCATCAGGGTGATCATGCAACCCCGCAAGTCGAGGTTCGCTTCGATCGCCTGTGCGCGCCGGGTGCGCTGCGCACGCAGAAGGGCGGGAAGATAATCGTCGGTCACGGCCGGGGCGAACAGCTCTTCGTCCCTTGAGCCGAGCACCTCGCGTTCAGGCAGGTCCCACAGCGCCAAGGCATGGGCATTCACAAAACGAATGCGCCGCTCCGCATCGTAGATCACCACCGTCGCAGGAATGTTGTCGACCGCCCGTCGGAACCGTTCTTCGCTCTTTTTCAGCGCCAGCTCGAACTGTTCACGCTCGATGATTTCGATCTGCAGTTCGGCGTTGATCCGCTCGAGCTGATCGGTGCGCTCCCAGATCTTCTCCTGCAGTTCCAGGCGGGTCCGCTCCAGTTCCCGTTCCAGCAGGTGCTGGGCGGTCAGATCGAGCGCGAACAGGCGAATCGCCTCAAGCCGACCACCCGGGCCGTAGGCATTGGCACTGGTCACCTCGACGATGACCGGGGTGAGGTGCTTGTTCTGCAGCCGCAGCACGTAGCCGGTCACGTCGCCCCGGCGCAGCCGACGGTAGAGCCGCCACAGCTCGCGCCGATATTCGCCCGGAAAGAGCTTGTCCCACCAAGGAGCATCCATCAGCTCACGGGGACGAAAACCGGTGACCTTGGCGACCGAATCGTTGAGCGAGACGATGGTGCCGTCGGGCAACAACTCGACCACGACCGCCCCGGCGTAGGTCACCAGGCGCTGATAGCGGTCCTCGGAAGCACGCAAGGTGCGCCGCACCTCGTTCAACAGTTCGACCACGGCGGCCGGCAGGCTGCCGTCGACCTCCAGCTGTTCGTTCAGACGTCGAACAACCGAACGCACGCGTGCTTCCAGGGCCTGGTACGACGGATTGGATGGAGGGTGTGCCATGGCTCCTTGCGGATCGTCCTTATCCACAATGCGACCGGCTATTTTTTGAGTATAGGAGTCCGTCCGGCAATGGAATCGAATTGTGAACAGCACATGGAGCCAATCCTATGTTCTCGCGAATCGCCGTGCTTGCAACCCTTCTCCTCCTGGTGGTGGCCTGCTCCACCTCGCCGCTCGGCCGCCAGCAGCTGACACTGTTTCCCCAGGAGCAGATGGCGGAGATGGGCGCCGCTGCCTTCCAGCAGGTCAAGCAGCAGGTGCCACAGATCGAAAGCGGTCCGGCGGTTCGCTATGTCCGCTGCGTGACCGACGCCATCGCGGCGCAGCTCGGGAGCGGACCCGATGATTGGGAGGTCCGGGTGTTCCAGGACGCCAGCCCCAATGCCTTTGCGCTGCCGGGAGGAAAGGTGGGGGTGCATACGGGCATTCTCGATGTGGCAACCAACCAGTCACAGCTCGCGACCGTGCTGGCCCACGAAATCGCCCACGTGGTGGCCGACCATCCCAATGAGCGCGTCTCGACCAGCTACGCCACTCAAGCGGGACTCGATCTCATCGGTGCCGTGCTGGATGGCGGGCCCCAGGGTCAGCAGATCGCCGGTCTGCTCGGCGTCGGTGCCCAGGTGGGGGTGCTGCTGCCGTTCAACCGCCGTCAGGAGCGCGAGGCCGATCTTTTTGGCCTCGACCTGATGGCCCGCGCCGGTTTCGACCCGAGGGAAAGCGTCGCCTTCTGGCAGAACATGCAGGCGACGGGCGGTGAGGCGCCACCGGAGTTCCTCTCCACCCACCCTTCCGGAGAGACCCGGATGGCAGACCTTGGCGAGCGCATGGATCATGCGATGCAGCTCTACCGCCAGGCGCAGCGGGCCGGGCGCACGCCGGCGTGTGAAAGGCCGTGAGGGGTGGGGCAGGAGTTAGGGGTGAGACGTGAGGGGCCTCCGCAACTCGGCGCGCAACGCCCGCAGCTCCTCCCGCAGCGCCGCGATCTCCGTCTCCAGTTGCACGCCTTCGCCGTGGACCACGTCCTTGATCAGGTCGTGTTCACGCTCCATCTCGCCCTCGTGCAGCGTCTGCATGGTGTTGACGATGATGGCGATGAACAGATTGAGCATGGTGAATGTAGCCAGCAGGATGAACGGCACGAAAAACACCCAGGCGTAGGGGTGGACCGCCATGACCGGACGCGCGATCCCCATCGACCAGCTCTCGAGGGTCATGACCTGGAACAGGGTGTACATGGAGGCGCCGATGCTGCCGAACCACTCGGGGAACTCGGCACCGAACAGCGATGTTGCCATCACCGCGGCCACGTAGAACAGGATCAGCATCAGTCCGGCGATCGAGAGGATGCCGGGCACCGCCTTGAGCAGCGACTCCACCACGAAGCGCAACCGCGGCATGACCGAGATCAGACGAAGTACCCGCAGGATGCGCAGGGTTCGCAGGACCGCAAGCGGCCCACTGGCCGGGATCAGGGCGATCGCCACGACAAGAAAGTCGAACACGTTCCAGGGATCGCGGAAGAAACGCGGGCCATACCCCACCAGCTTGGCGCCAATCTCGAGAACGAAAACGGTCAGGACGAACTGGTCCAGCCGGATGAGCCAGTGCCCTGCCTGCGCCACCACATCCGGATCGGTCTCAAGTCCGAGTGTCACCGCGTTTATTGCGATCAGCGCGATAATCAGGCGTTGTACGAACGCGGACTCGACACCACGGCGCAGGTTCTCACGATACATGCGAATCATCTCTCCCCGGAGTAGAACAGCGGCGAGAATATGCCACAAAAGTGCTCGGAACAATCCGCCTTTTTGCCTCCGCGAACCTCGCCACCTACGCTAATGACAACGGGCCGAAACGGCCCGCCATGCGGGAGGCGGGGGCATGAAACGCGCACGGTTTCCCGGTGTATTGACCATCCTGCTGTCCGTGGTGGCCCTGCTGTCCGGATGTGACGACGACCGCGAAGAACCGTCGCTCATCGAAATCCCGCTCCCCTCCATCACGCCACCGCTGCCCGGGCCGGAACTTCACGGCGTGGATCGTCGGTTGCCGGACTTCGAGCCGAGCGCCGGTCCCGAGCTCGGCAGCGTTGAACTACTCGCCGATGGCGCGTCCCGATTCTTGGCCGAGAGCTGGGCGCAGGCCTTGAACGCCACCGGCGCGAACATCACGGTGACCGTAGGCGCATCCGAGGCCGCCGTCCGCTGGTGGGAAGTCCCATTCCCCTCCGCCATTGCCTTGCTGGGCGAACCGATGCAGCGGCGCGAGGCCGACTCCTTCGCGGCGCGGTGGGGCCACTCCCCGATGCGCCTGCGGGTCGCCATGGACCCGCTGGTGGTCATCGTCCATCCGGACAATCCGATGGTGGGACAAGGCCTCACCCTGGCCGACATCAAGCGGGTATTCGGTGCTGTGCAGGAGCGGACCCCGGCCGGACGCTGGGGTGACTTCGGTGCGGCGGGAGACTGGAAAGAACGGTCCATCCACAGCTACGGCCCGGCGCGCGGGCTCCCGCTCGCCACCAGCGCCCGACGTGACCTGCTGGCGGGGCGGGAGTTCCGCCCGGGGATTGAACGGTTGCCGACGATCGAAGCGGTGGTTGCGGCGGTAGCCAACGACCCGCACGGGATCGGCATCGCGACACTGGCGGCCACCGGCGACCGAGTGGACGTGGTGCCGATCAGCGGTGGCAGGCGGGGTCCCTTCGCCCTGCCCACCCCGGAGTCGCTGTTGGCCGGCCACTATCCGTTGCCGCCCCGCTTCTGCTACCTCTACCTCGAGCGCCAACCCGGAATCGTGCTGGATGCGCTGCGTCGGGAGCTGGTGCGGTTCATCTACAGCCGCGATGGTCAGCGCATCGCCGCCGAGACGGGCCGCTTGCCCCTGCCCGCCCCCATCGCCGCCCGTGAACTGGACCGGCACGGCATCACGCTGTCGCCCGAGGATGTGCTGCTGGCCCGCTACCGCCCCGCTTCCGCTTCGTCGAGCAGGCCGGCCACCGTCGACACCACCGCCGGGGCGTCCCACTCCAACGCCCCGAGGTAGGCAAAACGGATGCGCCCCTCGGCATCCAGCAGGAAGTTGGTCGGAAACGCGTGGATGTGCCACGGGCCCACCGTGTCACCGTCGGCATCGAGCAACACGGGAAAACCGGCCGGGTGTTGGGCCAGGAACGCCTCCACCTTTTCCGGGGCATCCCCCACATCGACCCCCAGCACCGTGAAGCCGCGGTCGGCGAAGCGGTGCTGCAGACGACCGAGCGAGGGGATCTCGCGCACGCAGGGCGGACACCAGGTGGCCCAGAAATTCACCAACACCACCTGCCCGCGATAGGCATCCAGGTCGTGGTTGCGCCCGGCCAGATCGGGAAGGCGCAGCGGCGGCGGCACCGGTTCGCCATCGAAACGACGCAGCTCGTCGCCTGCCGTGCTGGCCGGCGCCGCCGGCGCTGTCCGAGCGTCCAACGCGGCCGCCGGTTGACGGGGCCCGGCATAGCTTCGCAGCAGTCGGAGGGCGTCCTCGACCATGTCGGCAACGCGGGGCGTGAAGCTCGCCTCGAGTTCGGTCACCTCGAAGCGGGTAAGCCAGTCGTCCCCCACGTCGGGCAATAGCCGGACGAAGACCTCGCTGCCGCCTTCGGCCAGTGCCGCAGAAAGGTCGTTGATGTGCCAGCGCTTGCCGGAGAGTTCCGGTTGCAGGACGAAGATCGGCAGGTTGGTCGCACCCGCGATCGGACGATACGCTGGCGAGCTGCCCGGTTGCGGCGTCCCTTCGTAGAGGTTGGGATAGAGCAACACGGCGCCGAGGAGATCGGCGGCGCCGCCCAGCTGCCACTGGCGGGCGGCCTCCAGGGCCAGGCTGGCCCCGCGGCTGGCCGCCAGCAGCAGGAGAGGCCGTCCGTCGCTGCCGGCCCGCGCGATCAGTGCCGCCACGTCCTCCAGCGGTACGCCATCGAGACTGCTACGCCCCGGGGCCAGGAAATAGGCGGTGTGCAGGTCGGCCGCCCACACCTCGAAGCCCCGTTGGGCGAGCCCTTGAGCGACCTGAGCCTGCCGCGGCCGTACCCCGTACTCCGAGGGCAGCCAGAGGATGCGCGCCTTTGGCGTCCCGCCGGGCACGAAGCGCTCGACCGGGATCTCGGCACCGTTGTCCAGCACCAGGGTGGGGGCAATGCCGGCGATGGCCGGCAGGGTCACCAACGCTGTCAGTAGCGCAAGCAAAATCCGCAATTTATTTTCCATACTGCTCGTTAAAAGGTTTTTTCGAGGGGCCCAAAGTTACCACAGAGGGTTCCGGGCAGCCGCCAGGAGTCGCCATGGGCAAACCGATCACCCACGTCATCGGCATCGACGATGCGCCGTTTGCGCGCAGCCATCGCGGGGATGTTCCCATCATCGGTGCCGTTTTCTGCGGACTTCGGTTGGAGGGTGTGCTCAGCGCCAAGGTGCGCCGCGACGGCGCCAATGCGACCCGCGCGGTCGCGGCCATGATCAGCGGTTCGCGGTTCGGCGGTCATCTCCAGGCGGTACTGCTCCAGGGGATCGCCTTTGCCGGTTTCAATGTGGTGGACCTGCCCGGATTGTATGCGCAGTTGCAGATCCCCGTCATCGCCGTCAGCCGCAAGCAGCCCGATTTCGGGGCCATTCAGCGGGCCCTGACACGTCTCCCGGGCGGTCAGCGCAAGTGGCACCTCATCGAGCGCCTCGGCCCAATGGAGCCTGCCGCCGGGGTGTTCATTCAGCGTGCCGGACTCGAGGCGCGCGCCGCCGAGCGGCTGATCCGGCGGCTCGCGGTCCACAGCCGGATTCCCGAGCCGCTTCGGACCGCCCACCTGATTGCGGGCGGCGTCACAACCGGAGAAAGCCGCCATCGTGCGTAAGGGGAAAATCCGTAGGCGTGTGCTAGGTTTAGAGCGGTATACGTGCGGGTTTCCGCCAACAACGAGAATAAACGGAGCCGAAGATGCCCCGCCTGTCCAGAAAACTGTTCGTCGATCTCGCCCTCGGCATGGGCGGCTTCGGGCTGTTGATCGGCGTGTCCTTCCCGTTTTTCGTCTATTCCCTTGGCGTCTCCCCCGAACAGGTGTTCACCCCCGTGTTCTGGGGCGCCACGGTTGCCGCGGGCCTGCTGGCCGGCAGCGTCAATTTCCTGCTCGCCCGTGGTGTGGTGCGGCCGCGTCTGCGCCTGCTGGCCGAGCGCATGAACTACGTGGAAAGCGCCATCCAGCGCGCCACCTATACCGGTGACTGGTCCGGCTGCACGGCGGAGCGGTGCCGCATCGAGCTGGACTCCGACGACGAGATCGGCGAGAGCGTACGGGCCTTCAATGACCTGGTGGAGGCGCTGTTCCGCAATCACCGCACCAACACCGCCGTCAGCGCCTTCTCCACCGCCCTCTCCTGCGAACTGGAGCTGGAAGCGCTGTGCGGCAAGGCGCTGAACCTGTTTCTCGAGCACACCGGGGCAACCGCCGGGGCGGTGCTGACCCACCGGACCGGAGAGCTGGCCCTGCTGGCCCATCGCGGTCTGTTGGCGCCGCAGACGCTGGTGGACAACGGCCACGTGCGGCGCGCCATTCAAAGCGGGCGCTGCGAACGTATCGAGTTACCGGAAGAGATCCGCATCGAGGCCCTGCTGATCGATTTCCGTCCGCGCGAACTGATGCTGATCCCGGCGGTCTTCGACGATACGGTTCCCGGCCTGGTGGTGCTGGCCAGTGCACACCCGTTCCCGCGCGACACCGAGTGGCTGATGCAGCTGTTCCGCCAGGGCCTCGGGCTGGCGCTGAACAACGCGCTGGCGCACGCCCAGCTGCAGCACATTGCTGCCCTCGACCCGCTGACCAATCTCTACAACCGCCGCTTCGGGATGAGCCGGTTGCAGGAGGAGTTCGAACGCTCCCGGCGCTTCGGCCTGCCGCTCGGGCTGCTGATGGTGGATGTCGATCACTTCAAGAGCCTGAACGATCGCTTCGGCCATCTGACCGGCGACCGGGTTCTGGCCCAGATCGCCACCACGATCAGAGACGCCGTACGCGAGGGCGACGTCGTGGTGCGCTACGGCGGCGAGGAGTTCCTGGTCGTCTTGCCAGGTGCCGGTCGCCAGGAGACCCTCGGGCTGGCCGAACGCCTGCGCGACCAGGTCGCCGAGGCGACCTTCGGCGATGGCCGCGATGTCTGCCTCCAGGTCACGGTCAGTGTCGGCGCGACCGCCTATCCGGACTGCGGCGCGCCAAACCCGCAGGCGCTCATCGACCAGGCGGACCGGGCCGTCTATGGCGCGAAGCACGGGGGGCGTGACCGTGTCGTTGTCGGCTGAGCATCAGCCGAGTTGCCGCTTAAGCCAGTCGTTCATGGCCTCGTATCCATATCCCATCCAGGGGGCCGCCAGTGTCACGACATAGGCCAGATCATCGGTGCCAAGCAAAGGCTGCAACCGCTCGAACAACTCTCCGGCGCTCAACTCCGTGCGGAGCGCGTATGCCGTGTCGGAAAAGCGCATCGCGTCGAAACCATCGATAAACTGCTGAACCTGCGGCGCGTTACCGCCGGGATTCAGTTCGAAGGCAACCAGGAACATGTTCATCGTCTGCCTCCCGCGCCTTTGCCCTTAGCTACAGTCTATTGCCGAACGCAACGAATGCAGGTGGATTGAGCCCAATGGGATGTCGTCTATCGGCCGGGTTGGTGGTCGCCCGGAAACACAACGGACAGCTTCGGCTGCTGCTGTTGCGTGTCTACCGCAACTGGGATTTTCCGAAAGGGTGTGTCGAGGCAGGCGAAGCGCCTCTGGAGGCCGCCCTGCGTGAGACACAGGAAGAGGCGGACCTCAACGCATTCGATTTCCCCTGGGGTACGGGCTATCGCGAGACGGCGCCGTACGCGCGGGGCAAGGTGGCGCGCTACTATCTGGCGGAGAGCCGAAGCGGCGATGTCCGGCTGCCGATCAACCCGCAGCTGGGTCGCCCGGAACACCATGCCTTCCGCTGGGCAACGCCAACCGAGGCGCGAAACCTGTTGCCCGTCCGCCTGCAGCCAATCCTCGACTGGGCCCTGCAAACCATCCAATAACCTGGCAGCGGATTGGCGACGTAATTCGCACCACCTGCGTAGTATTACCGATACGGCCCCCTTGGCCGCGGTTCTAGAATGAGACGGAGAAGGGTGCCGGCTGGTGCCGATCGGGAGGAGTGTCATTCCACGGAGGACGTCATGGCAACCGAACATGAAACCGGAATGCGCGACGAGCACTACGATATCGTCTCCACGCTCTACCACGCCCTACAGGGTGCGGATGCGTGCAAACAGTACATCAAGGATGCCGAATCCGAAGGCGACAAGGAGGCGATCGACTTCTTCCACGAGGTGCAGCAGAAAAATCGCGACCTGGCCGACAAGGCCAAGAAGTTGCTTTCGAAGCGGGTTCACTGACCCGTGCCGGCGGCGGGGCGGAGCGCCCCGCCGCCCCCCTTGCCATGACCGCCAGCATGGACCACACCATCAGTCTCAACAACGGCATCGGCATGCCAACGTTGGGACTGGGCACCTACCTCTCTCATGGCGAAGCGTGCTATCGGGCGGTGCGCTGGGCGTTTGACACCGGCTACCGACTGGTCGATACCGCCCTCGCCTACGGTAATGAACCGCAGGTGGGGCGTGCACTGCGGGACAGCGGGTTACCGCGGGAGGAGGTGTTTCTCACCAGTAAACTGGAAAATGACGACCACGGGTACGCGACCACCTTGCGTGCCTGTGAACGCACCCTGGCCCATCTCCGCACCGACTACCTCGATCTTTATCTCATCCATTGGCCGGTGGAGGGATTGCGGCTCGAGACCTGGCGCGCCCTGGAGGTGTTGCTGGAAGAGGGGACCTGCCGGGCCATCGGTGTCAGCAACTACACCCAGCGCCACCTGCAGGAACTGCTGGACCACTCCGAAGTGGTCCCCGCGGTCAACCAGGTGGAATTCCATCCGTTTCTTTACCAAAGGGAACTGCTCGGTTTCTGCCGGGAACAGGGCATCGTGCTGCAGGCCTACAGCCCCTTGGTCAAGGCGCAACGGATGGACGACCCGGTGCTGGACACAGTGGCGGAGAAATACGCTCGGACACCGGCCCAGATCCTGTTGCGCTGGCACCTCGACCACAGCGTCCCCACCATCCCCAAGTCAATCCACCGGGAGCACATCGAAGAGAACTTCGCCGTCTGGGATTTCCGCCTCGAAGAGGAAGACCGTGCCCGTCTCGACGCCCTCGACGGAGGCCGCCACTTCGACTGGGACCCGAGCGCGGTGCCTTAGCCTTTTTTGAAAAAAGCTTTCAACGCAAAGACGCGAAGGCGCAAAGGGCGCAAAGGTTTGAAATGGCTTGTTCAGCGCACTTGGCTTGAACGGTTGCTTGATACGCCGACAGATCACTGCCCGCGCTCAAACCACCAATTTCTCTTTTGCGCCCTTTGCGTCTTTGCGCCTTTGCGCCTTTGCGTTGGATCTTTTTCGCTGCCCCCGTCACGCCACGACCAAGTCGACGTCGGAGATGGCGCCGTTCTCGAGGCGGAAGGCGCGCATCTGCAGCACGCCTTCGGTGTCGAGGGAGACGATCAGGTAAAGCGCCTCGGGATAGGCAGCTTCGGCGAGGTCGCGCGCGGAAGGCTCGGCCGGGCTGCGGGGATGGGAGTGGTAGATGGCGAACAGCGTCTCGCCGGCTTCCCGCATGCGCCGCATGGCGTCGACCTGCCCCTTCGGATCCATCCGAAACAGCGCCGACGGCTCGTCGGCCACGTTGCCGACCGGGTAGACCCGCTGCGGCTCCCCGCCACGGGCGCCCACCAGACCGCACACCTCCGACTCCGGGCTGCGCTGCGCGTGGGCCAGGACCTGATTGACGATACTGCGGGGCAGGACCACCGAATTCATCGAACCATCTCTCCGTCGTCTACGGGGAGGCCACCACCCCCTTCCGAAGGGCCCCGCTTGTTTCCGCTGTCGGTCACGTCGGTGGTGCATCCGCAAACCGGACAGCCCGGGTCCTTGCGCAGGCGCAGGGTACGCCACTCCATGGCAAGGGCATCCAGCAGCAACAGGCGCCCACCCAGGGTCTCACCGATGCCGAGCAGGACCTTGATCGCCTCGGTCGCCTGCACGGTACCGATGATCCCCACCACCGGGGCGAGCACACCGGTCAGGGTACAGGTCTCGCCCTCGCCGCCCTCGTCACGGTAGAGGCAACGGTAGCAGGGGGCATCGCCCCGCTCGTTGTGAAATACCGTGACCTGGCCCTCCATGCGCACCACGGCACCGGAGACCAGCGGCACGCGGTGACGCACGCAGGCGGCATTCAAGGCGAAACGGGTCTCGAAATTGTCGGTGCAGTCGAGCACCACATCCGCTGCAGCCACCTGGGCCGCAAGGGCGTCCCCCTCCAGCTGACCGTTGACGGCGACGACCTCGATGTCGGGGTTCAGCGCATTCAAGGCATCGCGGGCCGACTCGACCTTGGGACGGCCGATGTCCTTCGTGCCGTGAATCACCTGACGCTGCAGGTTGTTAATCTCCACCGTGTCAAAATCGACCAGGGTCAGATGCCCGACGCCGGCGGCGGCCAGGTACATCGCCACCGGCGAACCGAGACCACCGACACCAAGGATCAGAGCCCGCGAGGCGAGCAGTTTGCGTTGCCCGGCCGCATCCACCTGCGGCAGCGTGATGTGGCGGCTGTAGCGCTCGAGTTGCTGTTCGTTCATGGCGCGAGTTTAACGCGAAACAGGAAGGGATTCTCTCGCCAGGGGTCCAAGGGCAGGGTAAACGCATACTTACATCACGGCCGTGCTGCATGCGACGTAAGTGCTTGAAAGCAGGTACGCTGTAAATACATCCCTGTACGCTCGACGGCCGCATCCCTGCGGCCGACGACCTGCTTTCAAGCACTTACGTCGCTCTCGGGTGAGTATGCGTTTACCCTGGGTCCAAGGGGAAATTCATCGCCCCTGTTTGCCGGCGTTCATCTCGGCGAGTGACTGCTGCCGCTTCGGGGCGATGAATCGCCGCCTACTGGTAACGGCGCCAGTGTTCGGGGCGGAAGTCGCGGCAGCCGTGGCGGATGCGCTGGTAGCGATTGATGAATACCTGCACCGAAGTGTCGGCGTTGCCGAGGCCGATGTTCTGGCGCTGGGTCTCTTCGGTGTAGTAGTAGAGCGCGCGCTTGAGCTTGGACAGGAGATTGCTAGCCAGGTGGAAACCGAGTTCGGTCAGGGCCTGGTCGATCACGTGCAGGGTGATCTGGGTGACGTCGTACCCCACCAGCAGCAGATGGCGGCTGACGGCGCGGGCGTACAACACGCCATCCACGCCCTCCAACAGCAGCGCGGCGGCCTGAGCCTGGTCGTCCGGGCGCAATATGCAGAACTGGACTTCGCGATGCTTAATCAGACTGGTAGGGTCTTGTTCCATGTCCCCATCGTAGCCCTGCGGGTGAAATAATCAAGGATTTCCTAGCGACCTTTACGGGCCATGTCTGCCGCCGGATATACGGTCACGGCCCTCCCAGTCCGGTTTTGTGAACACCTCCACGAAACCGGCCTCGACGAGCAAACTGCGCACCGCGTCCGCCTGGTCATAACCGTGCTCCAGCAGCAACCAGCCGCGTGGTTGCAGATAGGCCGGCGCGGAGCCGACGATGACACGGATGGCCTCCAGGCCATCGGCCCCCGCCGCCAGCGCAGCGGCCGGTTCGAACCGAACATCGCCACGGCCGAGATGCGGATCCTCGGCCCGAATGTATGGCGGATTGCTCACCACCAGGTCGAAGCGTTCGGCGGCCAATGGCCCGAACCATGAGCCCTGCAGGAAGCGGACATGGTTCAGGTGATGCTGCCGGGCATTTTCTCTCGCCACCGCCAACGCCTCCGCCGACGCATCCACTGCGGTCACGCGGCAGGCAGGCCGTTCGCGGGCGAGCGCCAGGGCGATGGCACCGCTGCCGGTGCCCAGGTCGAGCACGTCCCGGGCGACGCCGATCGGGAGCCTGTCCAGGGCGATTTCCACCAGGCGCTCTGTTTCGGGTCGCGGAATGAGCGTGGCCGGGCTCACCGACAATGTCATGGACCAGAACTCCCGGTGCCCGGTTAAATAGGCAACAGGTTCGCCCGTCAGGCGCCGCGCCAGCAGTGCCTGATAGGCCGCCAGCAGCTCATCCTCCAGCTCGCGTTCCGGCCAGGCATAGAGATAACTACGTTCCCGCCCCAGCACATGGCACAGCAACACCTCGGCATCCAGCCGTGCCGTGTCATGTATAGCCGAAAGGCTCTCCGTAGCGTTCCTGACAGCGTCGGCGATTCGCACAGTGATCAGCAGTGACTACTCGCCCCTCCGTCATTCCCGCGCAGGCGGGAATCCAGGGCACGGTCAATGGATCCCCGCCTCCGCGGGGAAGACTGATGACTCGTGCCGCGCAGGACATCGAGAGCGTATCCGGGCGAGCAGTTACGATCCGCAAATGAACGCGAATGAACGCAAATAGCGCACCGGTGAAAACATTCGCGTTTATTTGCGTTCATTCGCGGATCACTCCTCACTCATGGCCGCCAGCTGCTCGGCCTGGTATTCGTTGATGAGCGGTTCAATGACGGGGTCGAGGTCGCCCTCCATCACCTCTTCCAGCTTGTAGAGGGTCAGGTTGATGCGGTGATCGGTGATTCGGCCCTGGGGGAAGTTGTAGGTGCGGATCCGCTCGGAGCGATCACCGCTGCCGACCAACGACTTGCGGGTGGCGGCCTGCTCGGACGCCTGCTTCTCCTGTTCGGCCGCCAGCAGCTTGGCCCGCAGCACCCCCATGGCGCGCGCCCGGTTCTTGTGCTGGGAGCGCTCGTCCTGGCACTCCACCACGATGCCGCTCGGGAGGTGGGTGATGCGGATGGCGGAGTCGGTTCGGTTGACGTGCTGTCCCCCGGCGCCGGAGGCACGATAGGTGTCGACCTTCAAATCGGCCGGGTTGATGTCGACCGCCTCGACTTCGTCCACCTCGGGCATCACCGCCACGGTGCAGGCGGAGGTGTGAATGCGCCCCTGCGACTCGGTCTCGGGGACCCGCTGCACCCGGTGCGCGCCCGATTCGAACTTGAGTCGCGAGTAGGCCCCCTGCCCCACCACGCGGGCGATGATCTCCTTGTAGCCCCCATGCTCGCCGAGGCTCTCCGAGACCACCTCCACCTGCCAGCGCTGCCGCTCGGCGTAACGCGCATACATGCGAAACAGGTCGCCGGCGAACAGTGCCGCCTCGTCGCCGCCGGTGCCGGCACGCACCTCGAGAAAGATATTGCGACTGTCGTTGGGATCCTTCGGCAGCAACAGCTTCTGCAGTTCGGTCTCCAGCGTATCGCGGCGGGTCTTGGCGCCCTTCAGTTCCTCCTCGGCCATCTCGCGCATCTCCGCGTCGTCCTCGCCGAGCATCTCCTGCGCGGTGTCGATGTCGGCCAACGCGGTACGGTAGCGGTCGAAACAGTCGACCACCGGCTTGAGCTGGGCATACTCCTGGGAGAGGCCGCGGAAGCGGTTCTGGTCGGAAATGGTACCCGGATCGGCCAGCAGGGCATTGAGTTCCTGCAAGCGCTCGGAGAGATTCTCCAGCTTGCTGCGAATGGAAGGTTTCACAAAAGTGACTAATCGGATTTGATGTTGAACAGCTCGCGGGCGGCATCGAGCAGTTCCAACCGCCCGTCGTAACCGGCCTGTTTCAGCTGCGCACAGGGCTCGTGCAGCAGTTTGTTGGTCAACTGGCGCGCCAGCTCGCGGAGGACCTGCTCCGGATCATGGCCGGCACGCAGCTGCCGTTGGGCAAGTACCAATACCTGATCGCGCAGCGCCTCGCCGGTGCTGCGGAAACTGCGGATAGTGGAGACCGCCTCCAGGGAGCGCAGCCACCCCATGAAGTGGGCCACCTGTACGTCGATGATCTCCTCGGCCTGCTGGGCCGCCTCCTGACGCGAGCGCAATCCCTCGTTGATGATCTCCTGAAGGTCATCCACCGTATAGAGATAGATATCCTCGAGATCGCCCACCTGCGGCTCGATATCCCGCGGGACGGCGATGTCCACCATCAGGATGGGGCGGTGCTTGCGGGCCTTGAGGGCCGACTCCACCATCCCCTTGCCCAGGATCGGCAGCGGACTGGCGGTGGAGGAGATGACGATGTCGGCCTCGGCCAAATGCGCCGGAATTTCGTTGAGGGCGATGGCATAGCCGCCGAATTCGCTGGCCAGCACGTGGGCCTTTTCCACTGTGCGGTTGGCGACAATGATACGCCCCACCCCGTTTTCGTGCAGATGGCGGGCCACCAGTTCGATGGTCTCGCCGGCCCCGACCAGGAGCGCCGTATGCTGCTGCAGGCTCGAGAAGATCTGCCGCGCGAGGCTCACCGCCGCGAAAGCCACGGACACCGGGCTGGCACCGATGGCGGTGTCGGTCCGCACCTGTTTGGCGACGCTGAAGGTGTGCTGAAACAGGCGCCCGAGCAGCTGACCGATGGTTCCGGCCTGATGGGCGGTCGTATACGCCTGCTTCATCTGCCCCAGGATCTGCGGCTCGCCCAGCACCAGGGAGTCGAGCCCGCTGGCCACCCGAAGGATGTGGCGTACCGCCAGCCGGTCCGGGTGGGCATAGACATACGGATCGACTTCGGGCGGCTTCAGGCCATGAAACGCGCGGAACCAGGCCAGCACTTCCGTAGGATCGTCGCAGTCCAACCCGCAGTAGAGTTCAGTGCGGTTGCAGGTGGAAAGGATTGCCGCTTCTTTGATGTGGTTATGAGCCGTCAGATCCCAGAGAGCATCCGGCAGGCGCTCGGGATTGAACGCCACACGCTCCCGGATCGCGACCGGGGCGGTCTTGTGGTTGATGCCGAATGCGAGAATAGTCATGAAGTGGAAAGAACAGCCGTTTGCCCCCGGAACGTTTAATTTTGCGCCAGCGCTCATTCCATAATCAAGGCCGCCATATATTATTGAGGGGATATCGAGTGGCAATCGGGCTTTATCAGACCTGTGACATGAGACAACGACAGCCGGCGGCGATTCCCGACAGGCTGCCGAGAGACTTCATTTGAGCTCAAAGGCGAAACGAGGGGTTGCGGGACATTCGGGCAGGGCAAACGCATACTTACATCAAGGCGGTGCTAGGCGTGTTGTAAGTCCTTGAAAGAAGGTACGCCGTGAATACATCCCTGTAGGCTCGACGGCCGCATCCCGGCGGCCGACGACCTTCTTTCAAGGAC
>JAWLGP010000014.1:0-121239 GCA_041685045.1 Gammaproteobacteria bacterium | reverse complement strand
TGCAAACCATGGGCAATCTCGGACATAATCCGCTCATCGCGATCCAAATGGCTCTCGCCGGTCACTCTGTCAGCATGACAGGGGGCGAGTAGTTACAAAAATACGAGCATTCTCATCAAACCAAGAGTTTCTTTCGGTCACTGCGGAACGGGATGGTTCGGTTAGTCCAACAAAGAAACTTGCCGATTGATGGCCCTTTGACGAGGAGCCGTCAGGCCAGTTTTGCCACTGGTAAGACTCCTCGGAGCCGCCGACCAAAGGGGGCGTAGCCTTCTTACTCGGGGAGTGCCCAACGTAGATCCATAAGCGACACTCCAAACCTGACTCGGTCGGGCAGCCAGGGCCGACTAAGTTAACGTACGTTTTCGTAAACGGGGCGCCAAACAAGGGCGTAGTCGTCTTCGAGCGTTCTGTCACCGAGAATCCGGCGGGAAGCCCCTTTATAAACGCGTCCTTCAGCAGCGATTCCAATTTTGCCTTTGCGTTTTCCGCATCGTCCGTCGGTTCCGTTGGCATCCATGCCAACACCTGGGGCTTCAAGGCAGGATGGGGGGCACGACCGGGCAAAAAGAGTGCTCCAAATAGATCGAGGCTCGCCGCGGTCGACGGGGAAATTCCCGCTGGTAAAGCGAAGCCGTTGAAGTGTGCGACGCCAAGACCCGCCCAGCCTATCCGCTCGAGGGCGTTGGCCACCTGGTGATCAGGAGCGTCTCGGAGGCCGTCAGATAGCGCTGAACGGTCTAGATCCATCAGCGGGCCCGATTCCGTCGTAAGCGATGTGTGCAGTGCAAGATTCATCGCAAAGCTCATATCGGGCTGGCGAGTGGAATAGGCGTTACCGCGTTTGACGCTGTTGGAAGTGCAGGCGGTAAGCGAAAGGGATAGGGCCAAGCAGGCCAGAATCGCCAGTTTTTGTCCATACGTCATGACAGTCATCTCCATGGTGTTTTTCTCCGCCACAGCATTAAAACGCATTAGGGCGAAAACGCAAAAAAAAAAGCCGCACCCTGGGGTGCGGCCGGGATAAAGAGTCAGGGAAGCTACGCTTCGGCTGCCAATGCTGATTCCTCGGAAGCATCTGTTGGTTTGGACTTGGTTCGTTTGGGCCCGTTCTTTTTGGATTCGGGTGCCTCTTCAATGTCGTCGAGCTGGTCAGCATCTCCCGGCTCCGGGGGCAAAGCCTCGCTGACCTCGCTCTCCTTACCTTGGCGGTAGGCGGCCTTGCGAGCACGGCCCTCGATGGATACGATGCGCCGGCCCAACCGCAGCATGCGTTGCTGCCATTGGAAGGTACCCTCCTTGCGTTGCTTGTTATCGAGTACTGACAGGAGCCAGCATGTATCCATCATCACCATCAGGCCATCGAGTTCCTTTACGAGGGAGGCAAAAACGCCGACTTGGGGCGAACTGACTTGAACTGTGTAAGTCTTGGGGGCGGTGTAATCCGGCGTTTCGGAAATACCGTTGTTCTCCATAAGCTTTGTCAGCCGAGCGGACTCACCTCGTAACGCCTCGCCCACATTGGAAAACAGCTCGTCGATTACTTCTTCGACCTTGTCCATTTCCGCATCATCACCAATGATGCGCAGAATGGCGTCGATACTATAGATAGCTCGGACGGTGCGCTTAAAAGCGCGGTCCATCACTCGCTGCGCTTGGAGACTCTTTATCTCCAATTGGCGTTCGAAGACGGGAATCGAGTAAACCGGCTTTTGCCGTTCCCGCGGTGGTGGTTCCGCTACTGCCGCCGTTGTGCTGGCCATGAGACCTCCATAATTGGCTCGGATCGGAATAGCTAGGCTAGGCGAATGGCCAACGTCGGAAGGACGCGGAAAATAGCGAAATTCGGAAAAATCACCCGACTTAGAGCAATGCTGATTCGACCCAGCCGCCGAAAGAGAGCCGAGAAGCTCGTCAAGGGGTTTGCGGAAGCGAAAACAAGGCGGTATGCTCTAGCGAGTTATCCCTGCGTCTGTCAGTGCCGACAGCCAGGTTAGAGACCAAGCGTGAGCTTGGTTTCAGGGGGGAAAAGGTAGCTGGCCGGACAACCCCTCGGCGAAAGCCAAAACAAACTAGACAGCACACTTCAAATCCCACGGGGACCTTGACTGGCCCTCGTGGCGGCAAGCGTCCCCTCTTTCTGAGGAGACGCATCATGAGCAACTATTTACTCATCCTTCTGCTTCTGGCCGTCATCGTGATGGTGCCGTACGTTTTCGCCCTGGTGGCATGGAGAACGCTTCGCGTATTGTTCCAGCGCCTCAGCGAAAAGGTGGAGAGCAGCGCAAAGCGCCGCAATCTCCGCTGCACCGGCCCGATGGCCACGAAAACAGCCACTCAGGACGTGATCACCGCAGCAATGCTCGGCTTCGCGCTTCCCGAGACGCTGACCTACGCAGCGTATGATGAGCCATCGTTTACCCGCCGTCCGGCGATGTGCGTTTTGCGCTCTGCCTGACAACGGATAACTCAAGTAACCCCAACCGGGGCACCACGTTTGCCCGGGTTAGGGTGCCGTGGTGCCCCTCCAACCACAGGAGGGCCTTCCATGGCCATAGTCACACCGTCAACGCGCGAGATCATGTTTGGCGACGGTACCGTTGCCAAGTTCAACGCAGGTGAAACCACCCAGGAGGTGATCACTGCGTTGGAGGCGATGGGATACGTCGTCAACGTGTTCTAGCGTCTCCGGGCTCCCTCACCGGGGCCCTCTTGAGCGCCTTCCCTCCGAGGGCACTCAGGAGGGCCCCGATGTGCGGGGCAGTAAACCGGAGGTGCCAAAAATGTGTCAACCGAACAACCCCTCACCCGACTGTTCCAGGAAATGCCTGGACCAAGTTTCCCGAGACAAAGCTGCGGTCATAGCCGCCGTAGAACGTCAGCCAACCGCATGGACGGAGACGTTCGCGTCAATGCTCCAAAGCGGTTATTTGAAGGGGCGAATTCTCGACAATCCGGACACTCTTTCGCCCGCCGAGTTGGAAGAGTGCGAATTGCCGGCCGTCTATATCCAACTCGATTGTTTTGTTCGAGGTAACGCCGGTCACCGCGAGTTCGACTACAAGGAACTAGGATGCACAACCGCGTGCGCGGTTCGCATGGCCGACAACCTCGTGCACACGTTTCGGTGCATTAACCACCGTGCCGGTCTACACAGGCGGATCGCCATCGAAGCACGAGGAATGTCCAGAGCCCTGGCAGAGCTCGGGTATGGCCCTTCCGATAAACGCGCGTGGCGAACCGCATCGCAAATCACGAACGCGCTGAAGCTTGCCGCATACCGCATGAGCGTGGCCCTCGCAGCGGAGAAGGGTCCCTATCCTGCGTTCGATAGATACACCGTGAGCGGTACCCCGCATATTAGACTGCTGCCAAAGGAGTTGCGGTTAGACATCGCCCACTTCGGACTGAGAAATGCCAGCATCTTTCGTGAACCGCTACTCGCGATGCGTGAGTAGCAGAACAAGCAAGAGCCGGGGCTTCCGGCCCTTGCCCAAGCCGTCTTGCACTCAGGGCGCCTTGGACAAGGTTTTACGACGTTTCCGGTGCGGAGCGTTGTAAGCAGGCGATAGCTGGTCGCCCTACAAAATCAGCCTCACCAATCCCGCCAGGGGAGCCACGCTTCCCTGCTGGGGGTGCCTCTCCTGCCGGAAATGTTCCTCAACCGGACGCGGACGCGCTTCCCGGAATTCATCTGTGATTCCGGGTGGACGCACCCGCACAAGTACAGGAGATTAGACCATGAGCGATATGAACGTTGTGGCTTTGATCGGACGACTCGGCCGCGCTCCCGAATGCCGTCACAATGACAACGGGAACGCATTCAGTTTCCTTTCACTCGCCAACACTAAGAAGTGGCGCGACCGCGAGTCCGGCCAGCAGCAGGAACGGACCGCTTGGCTTCCGGTTCTTCTGACGGGAAAAGACGCGGAAAACGCTGCGAAATACCTCGTCCAGGGACAGGAAGTTCGCATAACCGGCGAACTGCAAACCCGGACCAAGCAGGAGAACGGCAAAGACATCACCGAGGTTTACGTCAAGGCGATCACGATCGACTACGGAGCCAAGCCCCAAGGGGTTGGTGGTGACCGTTCTGGTGGCCACCACAGTACCGGAGGCAACCATGGTGGTAATAACGGTGGTGGCCGTCGCGGCGCTCCCCCGCAGGGACGGCCGGGCGGCGGTGCTCCTCGTTCAGCTCCTCCGCAGCGTGAAAACGGCGGTAGCGATGCCGGCAACGGGGGAGGTAATTTCGGCGACTGGGATGACGACATCCCGTTCGATCGCTTCCAGCGCGGCATGATCGCGTAACCACAACCCCAACCGGGGCACTTTTTCGCCCCGGTCCAGGGGTGACGAGTGCCCCTTCTTCAACAGGAGGGCGCTATGTCCAACCTTCAAGTAGCCAACAAAGCCATCCAGGAAGCAGAGCGAAAGTTCTGCGACCTGGCGACAAAGACCGGGCTCGATTTCGGGGCTGAGGCGCTGTATGCGTTTCAGATGTGTAAAAAGAACGACTATCTGGCGCAGGTGGCGTTCAACAACCCGATGTCGCTCCGGATGGCCATGGTCAACGTCGCTGCCGTCGGTTTGTCGCTGAACCCGGCTACGTCGCTGGCTTATCTGGTGCCGCGTGATGGCCAGGTGATCCTGGACATCAGCTACCAAGGGCTAATCAAGATCGCTACCGACATAGGTAGCATCCTTTGGGCCAAGGCGGAGATGGTGTACGAGAACGACGAGTTCGAGTACCGCGGCGTGAGCCGCGAACCCAACCACCGCTTCAACCCCTTCAAGAAAGACCGTGGGGAATTCGTCGGTGTGTACTGCATCGCGAAGACGCCCGACGGTGATTACCTGGTGGAAACCATGACGGCCGCGGAGGTCTATCAAATCCGCGACCTATCTATGGCGTACGTCAAGAAGGGGAAAGGTCCGTGGGTCGAGTTCTTCGGCGAAATGACGAAGAAGTCCGTCCTCAAACGGGCTTCCAAGACCTGGCCCAAGTCCGCGAGGGAAGATCGTTTACAAACGGCGGTTCGCATCCTCAACGACCACGAGGGCTTCAGACCCGAATATCTACAAAGGCAGGCGAGATCGGAGGTCGTCGACTCGTATGACCCGAACCAGATCTCCCCGGACACTCGGGAACGGGTCGCAAAGTTGATCCAGCGTGCAAAGGATTCAGGCTCGTGGGCCGCCGCCAAGGACTACATCCAGGAGCGGTACCGCGGTTCGGATCTCGCGTATGCAACCGATCAAATCAAGGAGGCGCAACGGGCAGCAGCGTAAGCAGAGCTTAAGCGCCAATCACTTAACCCGGCAGGGGGACATGAATTCGCCCCTTGCGGGTGATTCATGTCCCCTCAAATTTTGGTCTTAGGAGGACGACATGAACGCAGTAACTTTTCTTGAGGCCTACGGCATGTATCTCATGCTCTGGCCGCTTGTCCCCCTGTCGCTCGTGGCGCTTGCGGTGGCCGTAATGAAGCTCTTGGCCCTTCAGAAGAAGGACCTGGGCGATTTCGTGAAGAACATGGGATACGCCGTTACCTACGGTGGTATCGCAACGCTCTTCACTGCCATCTACAAGCTCGTCCAAGGGCTTGTTGCAGGCGCTCTTGTGGGTGTGGTAGCCGCGGTGTTCATCATTGCACTCGGCCTCTACGCAGTTATCGCCGGTGTCGCGCTGGCGGCTGGCGATGACTAACCCGCAACAGCGAGAGGAGAGAAGACGATGGAGATCCTACTAGCACTCTCAATAACGATGGCTCTTTTCGCGGGCGGGCTCTTTGGGCTCATCCACGCAGCGAAACATCGTTACCGACAGCAGTAGGTTTATTTCGCACGACAACCCCCATGGGGCGTATCGCACGTCCCGCATGGGCGTCGGTATGCCCCCCCTAACAGGGAGGGCGTACGATGAAAGTGGTAAATTTTCAGCAGCGCTCGGAAGAGTGGCATCGCTGGAGAGAGAAAGGGATATCGGCTTCGGAGATCGCCACGATCCTCGACCGCAATCCCGACAAAACGCGCTGGCGACTCTGGGCCGAGAAGGTGGGGAAGGTTCCCCGTGAAGACCTCTCCCGTAACCCTAACGTCCGGCGTGGTATCGAGAAGGAGGATCTGGCCCGGCAACTGGCCGAAGACCTCCTCGGCGACCTTCTCCTACCCATTTGTGCAGAGAACGACGGCGATCCACTCTTCCGCGCGTCGCTCGATGGGGTGACCTCGAAGAACGAACCGGCGGAGCTTAAATGCCCTGCTCGGTCCACGTTTCAAGAGGCGAAGGAGAAACGCGAAGAGAGCAAGGCGTACCGGCTCTACTATCCGCAGGTGCAACAGCAGATGCTTGTCACCGGGGGAGCGCAGGGCTACCTACTGCTCTACTTCGACGAGGATGGCGAGAAGGACCACGTCCTGTTCACTATCCCCCGGGATGACGCCCTCATCCAGGATATCCGGTCGGAAGGACGGGCATTCTGGGAGATGGTGATCTCGGGTAAGGAGCCGACCAAAGACCCGCTCAGGGATGTACTTGTCCCCGAGGGGGATACTCGCAGTGCGTGGGCCACCTTGGCCGGGGAGCGGCGCCAACAGGCGAAGTTCCTCGCTGAAGCTGAGAGACAGGTCAAACGCATCAAGGAGATCCTCTCGGAAAACGAGAAAGCGATGATAGCTTTGATGGGTGACTTTATGCGTGCCGAGGCCGATGGCGTTGCCATTACCCGGTATAGCCAGCAAGGGAACGTGAACTATACGAAGCTCCTTGGCGAGCTTCTCCCGAACCTGGATGAAGACACCCTGAACATCTACCGCGGCAAACCCTCAGAGCGGGCCCGCGTCACACTGACCGACACCACTCAGGCCGAGGCCGAGGCGGCTCGCAAACGGCGCGAAGCTGGCGAGCAAGCCGACGGATCAGAAGAGGAAGTGAAGTCCGTGTACGCCTGGTAATGCTTCGGGGCGGCGCTACTGGTTCAACCGGTAGCGTCGCCCAGGCATTCCGGCTTGGTGGGCCTCCAGAGCGCATCCGAAAGGGTGCGTTCCGGTGGCCCGCCAACCGGAGTAGCAAAATGAGCATGAAACACGTGCATCTGCTCGATGAAGAGCTGGGAGAGGTGATGATGACCGACGGCCGCGTGATTTCGGTGCCGCGTGAGGTGCTGCAGAAGCGCAGCCGGAACACGGTCGTTGTCGAGGTGGTGAGGATGTGGGCAATCCGCTCTGGTCTGATCCTTCCGACTGACGATATCGCTTCGCTCGGCCCCGCATCGGCAGTCGCCGCATAAAGAGCGGGTGGGCCCGGCCCACCCCTCTTTCCAGCAGGCATGAGGTGGTGCCTGGCGGAAAGAGGTTTTGTGGTGCCTCCAATGTGGAGCACTGCAGATGGCGATAGCTGGTCGCCCTACAAAAGCAGCCTTTTGAAAATCCCGCTCGGCGGGAGGCTTTCAGTCTCTCCCGAACGGGAGAGGCGTGCGCCTCCATGTCGGGTGGTTGTAACCCAATCGCCCCTCCGTCGGGGCCTCCTACAGCGCCTCCGCGGGGGTGTTGTAGGAGGTCTCGACGGTCGGGGCCGGCTCAACTGGAGGCAATCATGAAACAGGCACGTGACATCCCTCTCCAGCCAGCGTCGCTGGAGATCTGGGGATCCAAGTACCGGCTGACCGACCACTTCGGGAACCCGGTGGACGCTGACGTCCAGGCCACGTACCAGCGTGTTGCGCGAGCGCTGGCCGAACTGGAGCAGGAGCCGGATACCTGGTATCCAAAGTTCCTGTGGGCGCTGGAGAATGGCTGCATCCCTGGCGGACGCATCATCTCCAACGCCGGTGCCGAGGCATACAAACCCAGCACTTCGACCATCAACTGCACTGTCTCCGGCACAATCCGCGACTCCATGGAAGAGATCCTGGAGATGCAGAAGCAAGCCGGTCTGACCCTGCGCGCCGGAAGCGGCATCGGGTATGAGTTCTCTACCCTCCGCCCGAAAGGCGCCTTCGTGAAGGGTGCAGGTGCCACCACATCCGGTCCGTTGTCGTTCATGGATGCCTACAACGCGTACTGCAAGACCATCAGCTCTGCTGGCGGCCGTCGCGGTGCTCAGATGGCTACCTTCGACATCGGTCACCCGGACGTGGTGGAGTTCATCCGCGCCAAACGCGAAGACGGCCGGCTGCGGCAGTTCAACCAGTCGCTCCTTGTCACCGAGGAGTTCATGGAAGCGGTGAAATCCGACTCTGACTGGAAGCTGGCGTTCCCGGCGATGCCACACGAGGTAGAAGACCCGGAAACGGAGCTCGTCTATCGCGAGTGGCCGGTGGTGGAAAACTACTACGCCACTGACGACCAGGGACGCGTCGCCTGCAAGGTCTACAAGACCATGAAGGCGTCGCAACTGTGGAATCTGGTGATGACCTCAACGTATGACTTCGCCGAACCGGGGTTCATTCTCGTCGACAAGTACAACGAGATGAACAACAACTGGTTCGCCGAGAACATTCGTGCCACCAACCCGTAAATTGCCATGCGGCCCGCCGGCGAAATCCGGCGCGGAAAAACCTGATCTGATTGACGTGGAAGTGCTCGTCTCGAGCAACCAGCAAGCGCTGGTCCCTGGCGAGGGGGACACGGGGCAAGCAAGGGCCTTGGGCCCTGGGCAGCCTGAACGACTGAGCGATCGGGGGCCCTTCGGGGTCATGCGACAGTCTGGTCTACCGTATAACGCGCGCCCTTGAGGGCGATCAAGCGGTAGAGGAGGGATGAAGTGCCCTCCCGCCATCGTTTCAGCGATGGTCAGTAGTCCGATGGTTTTCCCTCCGGTTGACGTCGGGCGAAAGTAACAGTCGGTGGTGAGCAGGGCTTGCCCGAGTTCGGGGCTTGCCTCTTGGGGTCTATCAACCTGACGAAGTTCGTGGACAACCCGTTCACGGAGCAGGCTCAGTTCAACTGGGACCGGTTTCGGGAAGCGATCCACGTCTTCACTCGCATGCTGGACAACGTTGTTGAGATCAACGGCCTGCCGCTTGAGCAGCAGCGCCGGGAAATCGAGGCAAAGCGTCGTCACGGCATGGGCTACCTTGGGCTGGGGTCCGCATTGACCATGCTGCGGATCCGCTACGGTTCCCAGGAGTCGGTCGCCTTCACCGAGAAAGTGACGAAGGTGTTGGCGCTCGAGGGCTACAAGACCGGTCTGGGTCTGGCAGTGGAGAAAGGCCCGGCACCGTTCCTGGAGCAGGAGTTCGAGGTCACTGCCAAGATGCTCCGTAGGCGGCCCGAGATGGTCGAAGACGGGCTCCAAATGGGTGACATGGTGAAAGGCAAAGTGCTGTGGGCGCGGTATTCCCGCTACATGCAGCGCATTGCGACGGTGGCGCCGGAGCTGGTTGAAAAGCTGGCTGAGGTGGGATGCCGTTTCACTCACCACTCATCGCTTGCTCCGACAGGGACGATTGCTCTGTCCCTGGCCAACAACGCGTCCAACGGCATTGAGCCGTCGTTCGCTCACGAGTACTTCCGTAACGTGATCGTCCCGGGTCGCAAGACCAAGGAAAAGGTTGCGGTCCGCTCGTTCGAGTTCCTGGCATACGAGGAGCTCGTCGATCCGGATGCGGAAGTGGAGAGCCTCCCGGAGTGGTTCGTCGAAGCTGGGACGGTGACTCCGTATGAGCATGTGGACGTCCAAGCTGCGGCCCAGAAATGGATCGACAGTTCGATCTCCAAGACGATCAATGTCGCCACCGACATCCCGTACGAGGAGTTCAAGGGCATCTACCTCTACGCCTATCAAAACGGCCTGAAGGGCTGCACGACCTACCGGTTCAACCCGGAGGCCTTTACGGGCGTGCTCACGAAGGAGGAAGACCTGGCCAACACGACGTACCGGTTCGAGACAGACACGGGCCAAGTGTTGGAGCTGCGGGGTACCGAGGAGGTTGAGTACGACGGTGAAATTCACACCGCGGCCAACTTGTTCGAGGCCATTAAAGACGGGTTCTACGGAAAACTGTAACCACCGTTAGGACCCTGTTCGTTAACCCCCACGGGGACCTGTGCGCCCCGAAAGGGGCGCAGTGGGTCCTTCTTTTTTCAGGAGGCAATACCATGTGTGACAAGAAACTTTCTGGCCGCATTGTCGGATTTTCTCTGGTGAAAGCGGAGTCGACGCCGGCCGACATCGACCCAATCCACACGGCGGTGGACAAGCGGCCGGAAGGCTGTCTGGATGCCCAAGCGTGCAAGGTGGTCTACCACACCCAAGAGGGCCGTCGCAGCCTGTACCTGGTGGTTAGCTACATGACCATGAAGGGGCGGTTGAATGGAGAAGCGGTTGAGGTCGAACGCCCGGTGGAATTCTTCATTCCGGCCGCGCAGAAGACAGAAGACATGCAGTGGATTTCGGCACTGATGCGTCAATCGTCCAAAATGGCGCTGAAGACCGGGGATATCGGTACCATGCTCAATGACCTTCGTGAGGTCACCTGGGACAAAGGGCCGGTCCGCTGCGGCGTAAACGAATGGAGCAAACCCATCTTCCACAACTCGGAAGTTGCGGCTATCGCCTGGTCGTTTATTGACATTCTCTACAAGCGCGGCATCTGCGATCGGGAGGGCAACCTTCTGTCGCTCGAGGCGCGGGTGGCCAACTATCAGCTGCGCCGTGGCGGCTGCGGGTGTGGAAGCGAGGAGCAGTCCGAACCGGACGAATCCCCGTTTGTGCTCGCGCAGTCGGTCGGTGCCGCCGCCGTGGCCATCCCGGACGAAAGCGAAGCAGCGAAGGGTCCGGTATGTCCAATCTGTAGACTTCCTGTACGGATGGAGGCCGGTTGTACCACGTGCGGCTGCGGCCAAAAATGCGGGTAAGCCAGCCATGGCAGACCCGATGAGCTGCAATTTTCCGCTCGGGGTATGCGAGTGGGTGAGGATGTTCGAGCTGCTCGGCCGCATAGCCGGGCTGCTCGGCTCCTACCTGCTGTCGGAGAACTCCACCCGGTCCAAGTACGGCTGGGTGGCGTTCCTCGTCAGCAATGGTTGCATCGGCACCTACGCGGCCCTGACTGATGCCCCCTTCCTGCTACTAATGCAAGCGGGCTTTACCTATACCTCGATACGAGGGGTAAGGCGATGGATTTTGGCCAAGCCCCAAGAGCGGGCGCCAGAACGCCCTGCGTAAGTGGTGGCACCGTTTCGCCCATCGCTTTACACTATGAAACTGGCCGTCCCCTAACAAGGGGCGGCCTTACCAAGGCGCCTCGCAAAGGGTGCCTCGGTAAGGTCGCAAGGCAAAGGATTTGTGACCCTCCAGTGTGGAGCGTCATAAAGCAGCGGTAGCTGGTCGCTCAAAAAAATCAGCCACATCTTCACTTCTTCAACCCCACGGGGGCACACATTGCCCTCATGGGGCATGTGTGCCCCTTCGACTTGGAGGTACACATGAGCACTCTCTCCATTTTCGACGCCTTCGGCGTTACGTCCCCCAACACCGATACCAAGCAGATCCCGCTTTCGGCAGTATGCAGTACCGGCAAGGGAACGAACCGAGACAAAATGAAGTTCCGGTTCGAGTACAAGAATCTGCGCAGGATCCTGCGCAACATCAACCAAGGCACGCCTATTTGGGCGTGGGGTCCGTCGGGTTGTGGCAAAACCGAACTGTACCAGCAGATCGGCGTTCGCCTCGACCGGCCGGTGCACGTCATCTCCTTCGGCGAGGAAACCTCGTTGCGGGAGTTGCTCGGCACTTTCGCTATCCACTCCACCCCGGCTGCGGATCTTTCGCAGAGCGAGGAAAAGGGGCTGGGCGGCGTGGCCAAGGCCCTGTGGGCGCTCGCCAAACGCGGCCTCGGGATGCAAACCGAGTTCCGCTATGGGCAGCTCCCGCTGGCCATCCAGGAAGAAGGGGCGATCATTGTTCTCGACGAGTTCAACATGGCCCCTGCAGGCGTCGCGGCGCAGCTCAACCGCTTTCTCGAAACGGGCGAGCTGACCATTCCGGAGACGGGCGAGGCCATCAAGATGGCGAAAGATGCCGTCCTGGTAGTCACGTCCAATACTGCGGGTGGCGTCGATGAGGCTGGGCTGTTTGCCGGTTCCCAGCAGCAGAATGGGGCGACCCGTTCCCGGTTCGCCTACATCAAGCTCGATTATCTTCCGGAGGACGAAGAGCGGCTCATGCTCCTCGACCATGTTGAGGGCGCAGATGCCATCAAGACCCCGGGCGATAAGACGTTCTCGACCCTCGCGGTCGATCTCGGCCGGAGCTGCCGGGCGCTGGTTGAGCAGGGTCAGGTTTCGCTGCCTTTCACGGCACGCAACCTGATCCGGTTCGCTCGCGCGACCAAGGAACTGCGGGACATCGCTGACGGCTTCCGTGATGCTTACTACGACGGCCTCTCGGCCTCGGAGCAGGTTTCGGTGGGCCAGGTGTTCCACAAGGTCTTCGGCATCAAGCTGGAGCAGGACAAGGGGGCAAAGTGATGACCTCCCGTCACCCGGATGGTGTCGACGAGTTCGAGTACCTCGAATCTCACGACGCCCAACGAAACTCCCACAAGTTCTACCAGCTGGCCCGCGAGGGCCGACTGGTACACTTCCAGTGGGGCCGGGTGGGAACCAAAGGGAACGGTAAGGTCAAGGAGTTCGGCAGTGAAGGCCGTGCCTCCAATGTTTTCCATGACCACCTACAAACGAAGCTGAACGAGGGCTACGAGCGCGCAGCTCGCCCCTCCGATGCTCCGGAGGTTCCCGTCTCCGGCACTTCTCCGGCTTCCCCTGATGCACCTGCCACCAGCGAGGACTACTTTCTGGAATGGTCGGTGGAGCAGGGTAGGGAGCTTGAGGAGGCGGCATTGAACGCTGCCTACCAGACGACCTGGTCGGTGCTCGCCGAGGTGCCTGAACTCGGGCTATCGCTCGACTACTTCGGGCCCCACGGCGTCACTGGCGGGCACGTCAAGTTCTACGAGGACGGAGAACACAAAACGTCTTTCGGGTTTCCACCCCAGAGCTTCCTGGATGCCCTCTCATCGAGGGAGCGCCGGGCGGTGCTGGAACTGGGTACATCTCGGGACGGCTGGCTTTCCGCTACGGGCAAGGGCCAGGGAGTGATCTCCACCGATAAGTCCAAGTGGGACTTTGCAGTTCGGCTTTTCCTGTCCGTGCTGGCGACGCGATACGACCTCAAAGTCTCGTGTTCGCTGGATCTCGAGTACGGCACACGGGGCGTACGTGCTACTGAAACAGAACACTCCCAGTTTGGGTGGTTCCCGTTTTGGAATGCGCTGAAGCCTGCTGTGGGGAAACACTGGTTCGTCGAAGGCGATAGCAACATCATCGTGGACGACTCTGCTGCCGGTGTTTCACCGTACGCCTGGTAATCATCTTCAACCCCCACCGGGGCACCATATCCCCGGTTGGGGTGTGGTGCCCCCATTACCTTGGAGGCATCACCATGCAAGTCTGTGCATTCAATTTCTCCGTATCCATCTTTTCTCCCGTCCGGCTCGCCGGCGAGGGCAAGATGAAGGAGCTGCTGGGTCTCGAGAAGATTCCCGCACGACTCCACCCGCTGCTTCGGCAGCCGGTGGTTCCCTCGGAAGCGGTTGCCCCGTTCGAAAAGCACAAGAAGCGCGCCCGTGACTTTCTGCTGAAGAACGGCACGCGGCACGAGTTGCTGAACTGGGTTACCGATCCGACCAAGAAGTCCCTGGTCACGGAGAAGATGACCGAGATCCAGAACGACTTCTATAACGAAAAAGCGCAGTTTCTCGACCAGTATCCGGAAATCTGCGCGGCACACCTGAAGCAGGTTGCCCAGGAGTGCGAAAACGAGGGCTTCAAGCGTTGCGCCGAGTTGGTGGAGATCATCCGCAAGGCTCAGCCGACGGTTGAGTACCTCGACAGCCAGATCCAGTTCAAATTCCTCAAGCCGAAGCTCGTTGAGTTGGATGAAGACGAGGAGGCGGAGATTCAGGAAGGTATCTACTGGCAAGCGCTGAACGACCTCGCGTACCGGGCCAAGTCCGCCGTGAAGGCGACTCTGCCCACCACGCAGATCCGGGCGGCCAAGGAGATCATCGAGAAGTTGGAATCGTTGATCTACCTGGACAACCGCTATCAACGCGTCGCTCGCGAGCTGGCCGGAGCCGTGAAGGATGTTCCCGTGAAGAAAAACGAGGGATATTCCCCCGGCGAACGGCTGCTGCTGACGGGTGTGTTTAGCGTGATGCTGGATGCCAAGGACCTCGATGCACGCATCAAGTCCGGCGCCGGCCTCTTCCCGCGTTTCGACGAGCAGGTCCAGTCGATGGCCGAGGAGGAGGGTGAAAAAGGCACGTCGGGAGCTGAAGACGCTGAATCCAACTCGGAGGAAGCCGCACCCGTGCAAGCCGAAATCGCCATCGAACCCCAGCGGCCCCAGCAACCCGACGAACCGGCGGAACCGGAGCAGGACCTCGCGTCCGAACCGGACGATGCCGGCCTTACCGACCAAGGTGAGGACGAGGGCAATGGCAATGACGACGTGAGCGCCATGTCGCCGGCACAGGAAGTGGTATATGCCTGGTAAACAGGCAACCGTCACGTTTCCATAGTGATTCACAACAACCCCAACCGGGGCATCGCTTCCCGGTTGGGAAGGGGTGCCCCCTTCACAACTGGAGGCACCAAATGAAGGTACTTTCTCTTCGCAACTCCCTGCCGGCGGTGGTTTCAGCCATTACCGGCTCCAAGGGGATCCAGATCGTGTGGCAGGGGCCACCTCGGACCGAAGGTCATACGATCTGGAGCAACCCGCTCCCCGTCGACGCCGACGAGGATACGGTGAAGATGGTCGTTGGCGACATCGACCATGAAAGCGGCCACATTCTCTACACCGCCTTCGATTTCGTGGAAAAGAAGGGGGCAACGCTTTCGCCGCTTCAGTTCGGCCTCTGGAATGCGCTGGAGGATACGTACGAAGAGAGGATGATGGGTGACCGCTACCTCGGCTGCCAGGAAACCTTGGCCGAGTCGGCGGAGATCGCCGTAGGCAAGGGAGCGTGTCGTACGGGCAAGAACAGTCCGTCGGATGCGCTTATTACCTTCGTCGATGCTTGGGGCCGCAAGAACGTGCTGGTTCAGGGCGTCGACCCGATCCTCGAAAGTTCCCGTGCGGAGCTGGAAAAGTATCTGGAAAAGAAGGGGGTGCGTCGACTCGAGTCGCTTCTGTCAACGCGGTTGTTCTCAGCCGCGTCCACTGCGGAAACGCTGAAGCTGTCAGCGGACGTGCTCAAACTTGTCAAGGACATCCAGGATGAGCAAGCGCAACCGCCGAAGCCGAAAGGCGGGCAAGGTGGAAAGAACGATAAGGGAGACAGCGCTGGCAACCAGGGCGACAACTCGGGTGCCGGCGACAAGGGCGATGCCACTGGGAACGGCTCCTCTGACCCTGGCCAGCAAAAGGGCTCCGGAAAGGATGGGGCTTCCCATGGCAGCGGTGATGGCGGCAGCAGTGGTGGTTCGACCGACGGGAAGTCGGACGACGGCCACGGTGACGGAGCAGGGTGCGGTGGGAGAGCCCGGGAAATCCTCGACGACATCAACGTCGATACGAACCCGGTAGTCAACCGTCGTGAGCTGGCCGTGAAGATGGCGGAGGAGGCGGCGCAGTCGAGCTTCGTGTTCAACGATGCCTACCTCTCGCAGCCGAAATGGGGCGATAACGCAACCCGCTACCAGTCCCTCAAGGCCGGTGTGTCGGGGGAGATCGCCCTGCTGCAGCGGCGCCTGGCAGTTGACTTCATGACTCGCAGGCGGACCCGCATGGTGGTGGGCGAAGAAGGTCGCATTGACGGCCGGCTGCTCCACCGGGCAGTGCTCGGGGACACCCGTATTCGCCGCAGAAAACAGACCCAGCGAACCCCGCTGCCTGCAGTGTCGCTGGCTCTGGATTGTTCTGGCTCAATGGGCTCCGGCTCAGGCGGCGGTCCGATCCAGCTGGCGACACAGGCGGTCATCGCTTTGGTGGAGGTCTGCAGCAGCATGGGCGTACCTGTGGAAGTAGTGACCTTCATGGGGAGCCAAATCGGCGTTGTCAAAAGGTTCGACGACGCCCTTCCGAAGGTCCGCTCCAAGATTGGCGCTATTGGCGCCGGAGGCGGCACACCGACGGCCGAAGGGCTGTGGGTTGCCGGTAACCGGCTGTTCTCCCGCAAAGAGGAGCGCAAGATCCTCATGTTGGTGACGGACGGACAAGCCAACGACATGGCCGGCGCGAAACAAGTGGCCACCATGATCGAGCACTCCGGCATCGAGCTGTATGGCATCGGGCTTGGTACGAATGTGATTCGTCACATCTGCCAGAAGTCCGGCGTCATCACCAGCGCAGCTGATCTGGCTGATGCCATCTTAGGAGCGCTCGCCGAGCGAATGCTTGGCGCTGCGTAAGCGGTCAGAGCGCTGTGCTCTGGCTTTCTTCAACCCTAACCGGGAGATCACTTTCCCCGGTTAGGGGGAGTGGTGTGCCCGGTCAACACGGAGGGCACACTATGAGCTTTCAGCAGCTCGCACTGCTGTTCGACCGGGAACCGTCCGAAGCGGACATTGTGTCCTGGTCCGAAGAGGACAAGGATGCACTACGAGAGGCAGTGCTTCTGGACGCTCTCGATTCCTTGTTGGACAAGCGCAACTCGTTGAAGACCAGGACAGAGCTGTGGGACTGGATTCTGACCGACTCCGGGCCGTTCAGTTTCGACGCCTGCGCTCGCGCGGTGGGGGTAGATCCCCATGCCCTGCGGGTCACGTTCAGCCGCCTGGTGGAACGTGAGGCGATCCTGGGAAACATCGAAGACGGTTTCCTTGAGAAGACCGCCCAACTGCTGGGTGCGTATCTTGAGGAACCGGCCGCTCGTAGCCGGGTTCATGCCCGGCACTAGCGAAATGGAAGAGGGCAGAGCCCGGCCTTGGGCCGGGCCTCTGTTCCGTGCCTCTTTGAGAGGGGGCATCGAACAGAGGTTTGTCGAACGAGCCATGGCGCTCGCTCGCAAAGGCGATAGCTGGTCGCCCTAAAAAAGCAGCCGTTTATTCCCCGCACGGGAAAGTCGAAAGACCACCTTCCGTGCGGGGGAGGTGGTCCCAGTGAAGGAGTACCACCATGCGAGTTTTTCTGCAGTCCGTTTTCGGCGTGTCTGAACCGGCGCCAGCCGCGGTTGCGGAACTCCAGGCCCTAAATGCCGAAACCAATGATGTGCAGGTGATGGGAAACCTGGTGAGTGTCATTCTCAAAGGTGACGAAGCCGTGATCGAGAAGGCGAAAGGCATCATCAAATCGCTCGAGCCGAAGATGGTTGGCTGGGGCAAAGTGGTGATTTATGATGGTGCCGGTCTGTTCGACGAAGTGACCGTCGGGCGTGACAGCGCAAATTGCGCAGCATAGTGTTTCACCCGTACCCGGGCGCTTTCTTGCCCGGCCGGGCATGGGAGCGTCCTCAAATCAGGAGGTTCCCATGAAAACCCAAACCAGACCTCCCGCCTTCGTGGCGCAAGAGGTTGTATCCCTACCCCGTCAGGGGCCAAAAGGGATCGTCCGAGTCCACAACTCCCGCATCGACAGGAGGAAAACGGACCCGCGGCGATTCCATCGGTACCAGGCGGTGGTCATCAAGAGTCAGCATGCGGCAACCCTGGTTGTTCGTAGCATCGCTGGCACTCCCGATAAACTGTTCATCCCGCTGCATGGCATCGGTCTTGATTACGATGCGATGGATGCCCTCCGCCTTCACGGCGCAGATGAGGCTGTGGTCGAGGTTCGCCCTGCTACCAGCGTCGATCTTTGCGTCGCAGCATGGAAGCATCCGGATCCGGTCGTTCGGGTCTCGATGTGGTTCGGAGTGTTCGGGGCCGTTACCGGTCTCATCGGGGTCCTTGGGATGATTATCTAGCGTCCTTTCTTGTGCAACCCGGCCGGGTTCCGTTTGCCCGGTGGGGCAGGGGCCCGGCCTCCAACCTGGAGGTCGACCATGAACACGTCAATCTTGTCCTTCCCCAATCGGGGACGGTGGGGCAACAACCGGTGGCGTGGCAACTGCAGCGGATGGGTGTATCACCACCTGTTCACTGAGGTTCGCCGGCCGCGACTGTTTGTAGACCCATGTGTCGGCGGCGGTACCTCGGTCGAAGTGGCCAAGGAATTGAAAATCCCGGCAATCGGCTTGGATCTGCACAACGGGTTTAACCTGTTGCGGGACTCACTCCTGGAGCACGTTGGCCAGCCTGCCGACATGGTAGTAAGCCATTTCCCGTACCACGATATGATCGTGTACTCGGGAGCCGTATGGGGTTTAGAACCCCACCCGGACGATCTCTCGCGATGTGCATCGGTGAAAGAGTTCATCGAGAAATCGCACTTGGCTTTGGTCAATCAGCGAGAGGCGACCGCGCCGGGTGGGCTCTATGGAACCATCATCGGGGATCTGCGCCGGAAGGGTGCCTACCACTCCTTCCAGTCGGAGTTCACCGCGCGAATGCCGGGCGACGAACTCAAGGCCGTTCTGATCAAGGCCCAGCACAATGTCCAGAGCGAGCAGAAGAATTACGGCTGCATGGGCATGCCCAAGATCATGCACGAGTACGTGCTCTTGTGGGAGAAACCAGCCAAGACACAGGTTTCTCTGCTGACGACGCTGGCGCAGATGGCCAACCAGGCGCATAACCGGCTGCAGTCCACCTGGCGCGTAGTGGTGAAAGAAGCACTCATCGCGTTAGGAGGAGAGGCAGATCTGTCCGAGGTGTACGCGAAAGTCGAAGGTGAGGCAGCATCCAAGGTAAGTCGCAATGAGAACTGGAAGGCGAAAGTTCGCCAGGTCCTCGTGACGAATCCTTCGGTGTTCGCCCAGACTGACGCAGGCCGGTGGAAAGTCGCCGCATAAGCATTTTGGGGTCGAACGTGGTTTCGACTTCAAATGAGGAGGTAGCTGGCCTCCCTCAAAAGAATCAGCCCTCAACGCCCCGCCCGGGGGGAGATGCTTTCCCCGGACGGGGGAGAAGTGCGTCTTCCTCTGGGTGGGATTCAAAACCCGCCCCTTACCGTCGGGGCTTCTCAGAGTATCCCGGCACAGAGGGGTATTCCGGGAAGCCTCGGCGGTACCGGGGTTCTCACCAGGAGGCAACCATGAAGAAGAAGCCTGTAGAGGCCAGTGACGTCCGGGAACATGCTCGCGGTCGTTGGCTGGATATCCTGCGTGCGCTGGCCGGGGGCGTCTTGGGCGAAGCCCTGGATGCCAAGCTCGGTACGCATGTCACGTGCCCCTTCCATGGGGGCGAAAACGACTTCCGTTTCGACGGCCCCCGGGCCAAGAATGGAAGCTCTGATGAAACCGGCGCAGCCATTTGCTCCTGCGGGCAGTGGAAGGACGGTTTCGCACTGCTTCAGGAGGCGAACGGCTGGAGTTTCCTCGCCGCCCTGGTGGAGGTCGCGCGTCATCTCGGCTTCAAGGTCGATGACGATGGCTTCCTGATCCCGGACGGAGCAACAGGGAAGGTCACGCAACCGACCATCTCTGAAGAGGAGCTTCGCCGCCGACAGGAGCAGCAGCAAGAGCGTGAGCGCAAACGTGCAGCGAGGGACACGGCTTATCGTGAAAGCCTGCTCCAGCGCTGGGACGAAGGCCTTCCGCTAACCGACCCTGCCAGCAAGCCGTTGTGGCTGTACTTGGCCAGCCGTGGACTGAGCGGCCACCAAGCCGTTGGTAATCCGGCTGTACGGTTCCATCCGGCGCTGCCGTACTACACGGCTGACAAGGAGCACCTCGGGGACTTCCCAGCGATGCTCTGGCTCATGCTGGATGAGTTCCACCGGCCCGGAACGCTACATCGCACCTACCTGACCGCCGGCGGTAAAAAGCTGCCGGTGGAGAAGCCGAAGAAGCTGGCATCCTACCCCTCGGATCGGAATCTCGCTGGGGGAGGTATCCCGCTCTTCGCACCGGGAAAGGTGCTGGGTGTAGCCGAAGGGATCGAGACGGCGCTGTCCGGCAACCGGGCTACCCGGATGCCGGTGTGGTCGACCTATTCCGCAACGCTGCTGGCGAAGTTCAACCCTCCCAAAGGGGTCGAGCAGCTGGTCATCTGGGCGGACAAGGATCGATCGGGCGCTGGCCTCGAGGCGGCAAAGGAGCTCAAGCGTCGGATGTGGGAGAAGGGCATTCCTGCCAAGATCCTGCTCCCGCCGCTGGAGATCCCGGAAAACGCCAAGGGCGTTGACTGGAACGACGTGTGGCGGCAGATGGGCCAGAATGGGTTTCCTCACCCTGCTCTAGTCACTGCGGTCGGGCGCCGTTATGTCGCATAGGGGGAACTGCCATGGCTGTACTCAATATGCGGTTGGTTGAAACCACCCCGGGAGCGGATCGGGAATGTCCGTTTTCGCCCCCGGCCGGCTGGGAGGGAGATGAAAAAGCGTACCGGCAACTCTTGTGGGAACGGTACGCCACCGACCTGCAGGCAGTCCAACGCATGGTGGTTCAGGCAAGGTTCGCACGGCAAATGCCAGTGGACTACCGCGGACCATTTGCGGAAATGGCTCGCCGAATGGTCGATTACATCAACTCTCCTCACTAACCCAGACCCCCGCGCCGGCGCTCGCCGACCGGGGGTTTTTCTTCGCCTCTTGAATAAACGCCGTACGGTGGTAACTTCACCCCAAACGGGAGGCCTGAAACCGAAGATGTCCGCTGAATCACACACCCTGCATACGCAGCTGATCCCTCAGTCCGGCCAAGACGGAGAGTTCATCGTATGCTGGCGGATCGGCGGTCGGGTTGGTCGCATCCGGGTGGAGTTCCGGGCAGACCGTTCGCTGTCGGACCTCGGTACGGCCGCCGAACTCGCCGCTGTACAGTTTCTTCTGTCCGACAAAGAAGTAATGGGCAGCAACCGCACGGGCAAGGGCATTATCCTAGACGTCTCACGGGGTGCCATTCGCAAATTGAAGCACGGCACCTCGAACAAAAAAGACCTGGCGCCCTACGCTGCTTTCCTGGTGACCCGGTACCACGAGGCGACGATAACCGTCGCCAAGAAGGCGACCTGGATCCCGGGTGAGATCGACCAGGTCGAACATGACGAATTGGTCGTTGAAGGGCCTCGCTTCGAATCTGTGGACACACCACGCATGGGGCGGATCACCGTCACCAAGCACGCTATCGAGCAGTATGAGGAAAGGTTTTCGGAGGGTGACCTCACCCGCACGTGGGCATCGCTGGTGAAGCGACTACAGAACGCGGAACTGTCCCCGGTCGCGCTGCCTCCGAAGGTGGAGAAGCACAAGGCACGCCTGTACGGCGATCGAACGGCACGGGCGTGGCGACATCCTGACGGCACTCTGCACTTCGTCGTAGCGGAAAACGAGGATGGATCGCGCAGCCTTATCACCGTTTTCTACCGCATCGACACGAAGATTGATCGGCAAGCGGCAAACCGCTGAAGCGCAAGGCACTTGTCTTGATTACGTCTTATGAGCGGCTAATGCCCGCCTGCCCGCGAAGTGACCGAAAACCTCATATTGGAATCTTGCCACCAAGGACTGAGCATGAAGAAACTACTGCTGGCGCTTGCCTTTATTCCCGCTCTAGCGCTTGCTGCAGGGCGCAGCAATGGCCAGTACGAAGAAGGGCTAGAAGCATTCAATACCAAAGCGTACTCCGCCGCTCTCGAATTGTGGACGCCGCTGGCACACCAGGGGCATGCCCCGTCGCAGTTCTACTTGGGGGTACTTTACGAACAGGGGCTCGGTGTAGCCGGCGCTCACAGGACTGCGTTCTCCTGGTACGAACGAGCCGCAGATCAAGGACATGTACTCGGCCAGATGGCGATAGCGTACTTTTACGTTACCGGTAAAGGTATTCAACAGGACTTCGACAAGGCGATGGCGTGGTACCGGAAGGCTGCGGAACAGGGGCATCCTGGAGCATTCGGGGAAGTCGGCATTATGTATCTGGCCGGAGAAGGCGTTGCGCAGGACGAAGCGGAGGGGTTTCGCTGGATACGCAAAGCGGCCGAACTCGGAGTCGTCGAGAGTCAAAACAAGCTCGGAGAACTGTACGAGAAGGGGCGCGGTACAACAAAAGACTACGTGAAGGCCATTGAGTGGTATACGAAAGCTGCTGAACAGGGTTATTCCGACGCGCAAGCGAACCTCGCTTCAATGTACTGGCTAGGGCTTGGCGTACGCAAGGACGAGTCTGCGGCCGTTGCTTGGCTCCGGAAAGCAGCCGAGCAAGGACACGTGCTAGCCCAGTACAATCTCGGTGTTGCGTACGAAACGGGGCGCGGTGTGCCTGCGGATTATTCTCAGGCGCTGGAGCTGTTCCATAAATCTGCGGCAAAAGGAGGTGCTCCGGCCCAATCGAAACTTGGGTACTTGTACGCAAATGGTGAAGGCGTTGAGAGAAATTCGGAAACGGCGGTCTACTGGTCAGCTCTAGCGGCGCAGCAGGGTAATGCTATAGCCGCAGACAACTTGGTCCTATTCCGCCGGGACGTTGCCCACTATCGGGTTAAACAGCCCGTGGCAGAAATACGTTCAGAACCGGACACGACTAGCCCCATTCTTCAACAGGTGGAAGAAGGGGATGTCGTATATCGCATTGGCGCAACCCGTGGTGGTTGGCTTGAGGTCTATCACCGCGAGGGGCACGTGGTCGGCTACATCGCTTCTAGCGAAGTTGAGCGACAGTGAATCGCAGCAGGTTACCTGCAAGAAAAGGGGTAGACCAAGGGGCTCACCGGTGGGCTAACTGGAGACGCCGGCCGCGGTGCCGACATGAGTGCGGAAATGCGCGGGAGCAGCGGTTTTTGGCTGCTGGGGTGCCGCGCTTTGCGCGGAGGCGAGATCGCCGCCGCGGCGAGTGAACGAGCCTGGACTTGAAATTTCTTTCAGATGGTAATCGGCCGGAAGAGCCTTCTTTTTCCGCAGCTAGGGTGCAGATTAGGATGCCTGTCATCGAGAGATCAGCGGTATCAAAGCTGGTGAAGCCGCCGAAGAACACGAAAGACCCCGTATGCTCCGCGCATATGCCCCGACACAGAGAGCGCTCTGATAAACGCACTGAACACCCATGGCACGGAAGGGTAGGCGCAAAGGTTTTCGAATTCCGGAAACGCCGTCAACTACTCTACGAGCAACCGAAGTGATGCAGAGGTTACCGAACGTAAAGCCCGTGCCCGCGGTCGCCAGGTATCGGACGGCCGCGAGGCTAGTTTCCATTGGAGGACTACCATGCCCCACATCGTCGTCTACTGCCCTCGCCTTGTACGGGAGAAGAAGGTTGCCTGCGTCGCCGCTCTGACCGAGGCGTTCGAACGCTCCACCGGGCTCGGCGCGGAAAACCTCGTCATTCACATCGAAGAGCACTCCTACGACAACATCGCGGTCGGCGGGCAATTGTTGACCGACGCGATCCCGGAGCTGGCCGAGCGCGAACGGCTATATCGGGAAAGGGACTAGCCCGCGGCGCGCCAGCAGCGGGGATCGCCGCCCAGCGGATCGCCCGTCGCGGCAAGCGATGCGGCGCGGCATCCGCCGCACCCCCGGCGATGGACGCAGGCGCGGCAGGCGCCGTCGACGGCCCGCGCCCGCAGCTTGCGCAAAAGGGGAGCATTTTCCCAGATCTCGCGGAACCCGCGCCGATCCAAGCGTCCGAGGCTGAGCGGCATCATCACGCAGGGGGTGACATCGCCCCGCGCCGTGACACAGGCAATGGAGATCCCCGCCTGGCAGCCGGCGTCGCGCCATTCCTCGCCCAAATCGGACAGCCCTGCCGAGTGGGCCGTGAAGTGCATGGCGGGGTGTCGGCGGCGCGCCGCGATCCAGGTTTCCAGGACTTGCCGTGCCTGAGCCGCGGAGAGATCTTCCCGCGCCGTCCCCCGGCCCGTGGCTATGTATTGCGATAGATTGAAGCCGCGTGCCCCCAGTCTGGCGGCGATGTCGATGGTCTCGTCCAGGTACGCTTGGTTGCTTGCCATGGCGGTGAAACAGACATGGGTCCTCAGGCCGGCATCGCGTGCTTGCACCACCGCGCGGGCCGCCGCCTGGAATGCGCCCGGTCCACGGATCCGATCATGGATATCCTCCGGTCCGTCGATACTGACCTGAAGGCGCGAGAGGCCGGCCACGGCCAAGTGCCGGGCGCGCCGGTGGGTTAAGGCAAAGCCGTTGGTGCTCGTCCCGACGGCCAACCCGCGGGCGCGGGCATGGGCGATCAGGCTCTCCAGATCCTTGCGCAGCAGCGGTTCCCCCCCCGACAGCGCCACGTCGAGAACGCCCACGTCCGCCAGCTGGTCGATGAGGTCCCGCGCGCGGGCAGTGTCGAAGCCGCCGCCGTGGCCGGGGCCTGCGTTCGACGAGCAGTGCGTGCAGGTGAGATTGCAGCGGTGGTCGAGGATGATCACGACGTGAAGCGGATATTTGGGCCGGTACAAGTTTCCTCCGATCACAGGAACGATTGGGCGATGGTCCTGCGCGCCGCATCCAGGTCGGGGCGCAGCCGCTCCGTCGGGGGATAGCGCGCCTCCAGCAGGTCGAACCGAGAGTGGATGAAGCGCCGCAGATGGAGCGAGGCGTCGCCCGTCCAGCTCTCCGGGACACCCCGGAGGGAGTGGGTGGACAGATCCTGGAACAGCAGCGCTTCGGCCAGAGTGGTGGTGGAAAAGCGCATGAAATCGTGGAAGCCGGTGAACCGGAGCGCGACGCCGTAGGCCTCTGGGTTACGGAAGATAGCCGTGCCGGGAAACAGGATGAGCGGGCTGACCCACCGGGGGATCCCGCCGGCGCCCATTGTGCTTCGGATCAGCTCCTCCGTGCGCCGCAGCGACACCTCGCTCTCGCCCGGCAGCCCGACCATCCACCACGTGTAGGGCTCGACACCGCACCGCATGGCGGTCTCGACCGCAGCGACCACCTGGGCGGGATCCATCTCACGGTGATTCCTGCCCGCCACCTCGGGGCAGCCGGTCTCGACGCCGAAGTCCACGCTGGCCCTCTCCGCCACCGCCGCGAGGGCGGCGAACCCCTCCTCCGAGTAGCTTTCCGGGTGGGCGAAGACGTTCAGGTGCGCCGGCCGGAGGTTACGCTGCGCCAGCTCCTCGGCGACGGCGGAGATCAGGCGGTCGCCTCCGACAAAGAAGTTGTCCTGGACGGTGAACCGGGTGACGCCTTCCGCCAGGAGCTTTTCCACTTGATCGGCGATGCGCGCGGGCGAGTGAAAGATCAGCTTGCGCCGTCCCTGCAGTTTTCCGATCACCGCCTCGATGCACCAGGCGCAGCGGTAGGGGCAGGCGCCGCGGGCCGTGCTCAGTGCACCGGCGGAGGTGTCCTGCGCCTCGGGCCAGACCGAACGGTACGAGTAGGGCGGCAGGGTGTCCACCTGCGGCTCGACATCCGGGGCGGCGGCCGGCGCGGCCGGCCGCGCCAGCCCGGGCAGTTCCTCGGGAATGCCGTTGCCGTCCCGGAGCGCCCGGCACAGGCCGAGCAGGGGGCGCTCGCCCTCGCCGACGATGACGGCATCGACACTGCCGCTCCCCTCGCGCAGCACTTCGTCCGCGAAGAGGGTGGCGTGCTGCCCGCCGACGACCACCGGCACCTCGGGGAAGCGTTTCTTCAGGCGCTCCGCGAGCTGGAGGGCGCCGGCGCTGAAATGGACCCAATTCAACCCGAGCGCGAACACGAGGGGTCGGATCCCGGCGAGCCGCTCCTCGATCTGGGTCCAGTCGACGCCGCTGTGGAACGCCAAGGGAAGATGGAGCCCGACGACGGAAAACCCGTGCCGCTCCATCCACGCCATTAGGGCGAGAATGCCCAGACCGTACTGTTTGTCGTCGAGACAAGGACGCGAGTTGGCGAAGTCCGCCGGAGGTTGCAGGAAAACGACCGGCCTCGGATCCACGGCTACCGGAATACGATGAGCGCGCGCTTCTGCATAGCGCGCAGGAATTCCATGGTCTCGACGGCCGCTTGGTCCTGCTCCATCACGCCCATGCGCCGCAGCATCGGCTCCGCGGCTGCAACCACTTGATCGATCGGGCGGCCGTCGCAGAGATCGAAGATCGCCTTCTCGACTTTACCGACCAGATGCAGTTCGTCGGTCTCGGCGCTGTAGAGGAGATAGACGCCGTCCCCCTCTGGCCGGCAGCGCACCCCTTGCGCCTTGTCCACGCAGAAAAGAAGCCCTTCCGTCATCGTCATGCCCGCACCCCTTCGGGGACAATCCAGCAGGTGGGGTCGCCACCATAGGGATGGCCGTAGTACGCGTGGCTCACCGCGCGGCAGCCGCCGCATCGCTCCTTGTGGCGGCAGTCCGAGCAGTTCCCCTCGGTGATGTTGTCGCGGGAGCGGATTCGCGCAAGTTCCGGCGCTGTTCGCCAGAGATCCTTGAAGCGTGCGTCCCTGAGATTGCCGACCACCGTGGGAAGCACGACGCACGGGGTGACGTCGCCGGACGCGGTAATGCGGCAATGGGTGTATCCCGCACCGCAGCCGCGGTAACGCCCGGCCTCCTCGCCCTGCAGGAGCAGGGCGACCCGGCAATCGTGCCAGTCTACTTCGATCTCCCCCTTGTGGCGTTCGCCGGCGGCGATCCACTCCTCCAGCACGCCCTTGAGCTGCTCTGGCCGCAGCATTAACGCCAGACCTCCTCGCGAGAGGTAGACGTACTCGGTCAGATTGATCTTTTCGGCGCCCAGATCGCGAGCGAGTTCGACTACCGCGGCCGCCTCGGTGAAGTTGGCCCGCATCGGAGTGAAGTTGACCGTCACACGGACACCCTCGGCTGTCAGCAGCTTTACTGCCCGGCATGCGGCATCGAAAAGCCCCTGCATGCGGCGGATGCGGTCGTGGGTTTCCGCTCTCGCCCCGTCGATGCTCACGCTGACGTTCCAGACGCCCACATCACGAAGGTAGGAGGCGACTTCCCTGTCCACCGCCAACCCGTTGGTGGCGAGGGTGACGCGCATGCCGCGCTCCACCCCGCGCGCCACCAGGGCCTTCCAATCCGGGTGCAGGAGGACCTCTCCGCCTGACAGGGCGAGGATCATCACCCCGGCGTCGGCCAGTTGATCGATCACATCCAAAGCCGCCTCCCTAGGCCAATACAGCGCATCCTGGCCGAAGCGGGCATCGGAATAGCAATGGATGCAGCGGGCGTTGCAGTCGAGGGTGACTTCCCAGACTACGTACAGCGGAGAGTTCAGCTCCATGCCGTCACCTATCTATTAGGCCACCATCCATGCCATCGCCGCGAGGCGCCCCATATCCTGGATCCGCAGCGTCCCCGCCGGCGCGACGGAGGTCTTCGCCGCGGGACCGATATGGATATGCAGGGACTGAATGTGGCCCTTGGGGCCAAGGACGAAATTGTGGGTGAACGGGGCCTCGGTGCCTTCCCCTTTTGCATTGACCACGTAGCGTATGCCGCTGACGGTAATGCGGTCCGCGCTCTTAGCGTTGGCGAGATTGACCCTCGAAACGTTGGTCGAGAGCGCCGCGTCCATGCCCCGGGCGCGGGCGTCATAAAACTTTGCAAGTTCGTCCGCTCCTTTATACAGACGCTCGCCGATCGGCTCGGGCCCGGTCAGCTTTAATTCCCCGGCCGAATCCCACAGTTTCATGATTGCGTCGACCGACATCTTCTCGCCGCTGACCGCCTTCCGGTCCATAGCCTTCACGTTGGCGAAGTAGCGGCGGATCAGGGCCATCGTGTCCAGCGGCCCCAGGGATCTTACTTTTAGCTGCGACAGTTTCATGGTGTTACCCCCTTCCGTTGCGGATGTGTGCACTGCGGATCAAGCGCGGCGGTATTCCCCTTGCTGCACCTTTTGCCAGGAATCACCGTCGCTGGACTCGATTAGGAAGATGTACCGATCTCCGGCGAGACGATGGGTGAACCGCTGTCGGCGATCCCCGAACTGCCGGGAGAAAATGAGTGCGTCTCCGTTCCAATGCCCAACGGGAGAGTGCGTAGTGCCGCCGTCGTCGTAGGCGTCGAACCAGTGCATGGTGTATACCTGCCTGGCTTCGCTCCAGCCGTACAGGCACATGCCGGCGAACTCTCCCTGTGTGGGATGAAGCTGGCGGTATTCCAGGATCAGGTAGGTATCGCCGAGGCCCATGCGAAAGTCGAGAATCCCTTTCGCATCGCTCTCCTCCGGACGCCAGGGCACGGAGAAAAGTTTTTCGACTCCCACCCAGGTTCCGACGAAGCCTTGCAATCGGCGGTGGGGGAACGTTACCGCTGGGGCGCTGAACTTAGAATGGATGAGCATTACTGTTAGCCATCCTGTGGCCTATAAGCATGGCTCCAATGATTCATAATAATTACCGGATGTCAATACAAAACAGGAACTGCAAACGTTTTTTTTGCTATTTCCTAACAAAAGGTCCGTGCTCCCCCAACAGCCCGACTTCTAGTGTCGCGCATCACAGCAGGTGGGACGCCTGAAGGGCGAGGCTGCGACCAGACGCTGGAGAAAAGGAGAAAACCGCTCATGTCGAAGTGAGCCCTTCTTATGAAGAACAGGGGCTGGAGGGTTGTTGGCGGTGGCGCCACGGTCCGGCAACCTGCGACCCTTTCCTTGTTCCCATAGCGGGCTGCAGAACGTTCCACTGGCGTACCCTGAACTCATCGCGCGAGGACTGAACATCACTCAATTTGTCCTGTCATTTCGAGCTATCGGGTATCCTTCGGTTATGCGATTCACGAATTTGAACCTATGACCATTTATCACTTTACAAGCGCGGGCCTACTACCGCTCCGCTCGACAACATTTGCCGAGGCCGGGTTCCGCGAGCGCGATCACCTGCAGAACATGCTGAAGCAATAGGTGGAGGTTATCGCCCCGGAGACGCTGGTAATTTCGGAGGAGTTTGGATGCTGGGACGACAGCAGAAGGCGGATTGACCTTTTGGCGGTGGACAAAGACGCCAACCTAGTGGTGATTGAGTTGAAACGAACGGAGGATGGCGGCCACATGGACCTGCAGGCCATCCGGTACGCGGCCATGGTGTCAACAATGACCTTCGATCGCGCGGTAGACGTATTCGAGCAGTACCTGAACTCGCTTGGTAGGGAAGACGATGCCAGCGCGTTGCTGCTGGAGTTCCTGGAATGGGATGAGGCTGATGAGGATCGCTTCGCCCAAGAGGTCCGCATCGTTTTGGCCTCAGCTGAGTTTTCGAAAGAAATCACCACTTCGGTCCTGTGGCTGAACGAACATGGTCTCGATATTCGCTGCATCCGCCTGCGACCGTACCAGGATGGAGACAAGCTCTTGTTGGATGTCCAGCAGGTGATTCCACTTCCCGAGGCGGAAGAGTACCAGGTCCGAATCCGGGACAAGGTGCGCCTTGAGCGGGTCGCCCGCACCCAATCACGAGACTTCACCAAGTACGATGTGGTTGCGGGTGAGGACACCTACACCCGGCTACCGAAACGCCGAGCCATCTACCACGTGATTCGGCACCTCTGTGCTAGCGGAGCCACCCCAGAGGATGTCGGGGCGGCTGTACCTTGGAAAAGGAACATGATTCGGGTGGTTCCTGGAGAACACAGTTCCAAGGAGTTCGAGAAACTGCTTGCGGAACAGCTTCTCTCGGAGGGCAACAAGCCCGGTACTCGAAGGTACTTCGTTGAGCCGGAAGAGCTTATTTACGCCAACGGCAACACGTATGCGGTCACCAAGATGTGGGGCAGGCGCACCGCCGAAGCCATTGAATTGCTGCTCTCAAACTTCCCGGAGTACCGGATCACATGTAGCGAGGCTTCGTCGTAAGCGACCGGTGGACCCGGTGTCAGGTTCCGGCCAGAAGCGGTCATCCCCGCGAAGGCGGAAATCCGCGACCACTCCGGGCGCTCCCGCCCAAATGCCGCGCTGTGGCAGCGGCGTCCCGCCGCGATTGGCTTTTGATGCCGGCGCAGCCCACCAAGCCGCCGTCGGCGTACTGAATCTAGTGACGCTGCCCCAAAATAACCGGACAAATTCCCCGGCTCCTGGCCCTGCTCAGCGCCAGCCGCCTCCTCGTCGACAGCCGCGTCGAAGGCCGCCCTAGGCCCTCAAGCCCGCCAAGTCCATCGGTCCACATCAAGGCCGGTCCACGGACACCTAATCGTTTGTAGGAAATATCCTACAGACAACGAGGGGCTTCCGCGGCAGTATAGGGGTGGGCGAGTGGCTCGGTTTGCTGGTATTACACGGAATCCGCAGAACACAGGACGGCTTTAGCGGTTCCTCAGGAATTCTTGCTAGATCAGTGGGTTGCTGAGCTGGGGTTGGGCGGAATGCTCCGTGTTATCAAGAGTCCGTCATAACGCCGGAAACGAATACTCCGTCGAAATCACTGTTGGCCATGAGTGAACTATGACATTACCTTCGCCAGGACAGGGAAACGTACGTTGGACGGATTACCGAATTGATACTCCGACTTTTCTCTTAACGCCCGTCGAAAAGCCAGACATGTCTCCGTTTCTCTTTCACATGACAGGGAGGGCGGCGATAAACTCGATATTGACCGGTGAAGGTGGTGAAGTTGAGCCAGGTCACGGATTTCTCAAAGTCTGCGTTCCTGAGTCCAATCAGCAGGAGGGAGGGTATGATGCCAAAGTCGTCTGCCTTACCGAGTCGCCGACGTTTGCACTCGATTTCTTCCGGTATCGGAGTTTCCGCCGATGGAAAGACGATCAGAGGTACGGCATCGGGTTCGATAAGAGCGAACTGATTGCTCTCGGCGCAAGGCCATGTGTATATGCCGACGAACAATTGAAAAATGACATCATCGTTCTAAAGAAGCACATCGAAACTAACGAGATTAAGGATGAGGCCATCAAGGGGCGGTTAACCTCTCTTATTAACTCGATCTACCCTTTGACAACCCCAATTTCAGAAGCCTCGTCTTTCCAAGGGTTTATGTGGGAGCGCGAGTGGCGATACTTCGATAATGCCACTGGTGGTTTCGTCTTTCCACATAGTTCTATTCGTCTGATCTGCTGCCCGCAGTCAGATGAGGGAGGTATTCGGGAGATACTCGGTGATGCCGCCGAAGGCGTTCGTTTCCTGCGTACTTGGACGGAGTACGATGAAGTGACCGCATACATGCGTCAGCGGAGTCAAGAGATGTTTGTGCCAACGGAGGCGATGGCAAAAGACACGGATGATCTTATTGACTCACTTAAAGAACAGATAGCAAAGCACTCCGTCACATTGCACAGCCTTGAACAGTATTCAGAGTTCATCGATAGTCTTGGTGTAAAGAACAATTCGGCTGCAGAAGCTTCGCACGTACTTCGAGAAAGTATCGCGCAAATGGAAAAGAAGGTTGAGCAGTTACAAGCCAATGGGAAAGAGTCATAACAACCGCTTTAAGTCCGACAGCTTGCCCTTCCGCGGCGCTCCAGGCAAGCCGGCTCAAGGGTAGCGTCAGACGCTTGGAAGCTCCACACATCCAGAAAGGCCAAAAGGGTCGAGTTGGAAGTAAGTTCTCGCTGATGTCGCGGCAAGAGCTTTTGGGCTACTGCAGGGAGCTCTACGAACATCGTGGGATCAAGGCGCTGACCTATTCTGCGCTTAAGGAAATTAAGGCGCTTTACCCAAATCTGTACCGTGTTGGACTGCCCCAAACAACTCTAATTGCAGAGCTGGGACTGAAAGCGGAGTACTCAGAATATATTGCGACAACTCCCATTGTGCGCGCAGGTGGACCAACTAAGAGATGGACCTGGCAGAGGTGTATTCGAGAAGCAAAGGCCATCAAAGTACGGTTTTCGCACTTACCTCCCGCAGCTTGGTTTCAGGCTAATGGTCATGGTTCTTTAGTTCAGGCTGTCTACTACCTTGGAAATTCTTGGGAAATACTTCGACAGGAAGTCGGGGACTTCGAGAATAGTTCCTTTGTCGAGTCCCGGAGTGGGCTGCGCTGGAGAAGTCATCCTGAAGCTTCGTTATCAAACTTTCTTTATGCCCGCGGCGTCGTACACAGACGGGGTGAGAAATATCCTGATGACTATTCGGAGCACTCATCTTACCGATATGCCTATTACGACATGCATTTCCTTAATGAATCAGGCGCGTGGATAAACGTCGAAATCTGGGGGGATAAGCCAAATGGTCATGAGGAATCACGGTACGCGGAGAAGAGAAAGAACAAGGAAAGCTATCATTTTGGGCGGAAGGACTTCTTGGGCATCCATTTCCAAGATTGTTTCAGCGACGAAACTCTTTCTGAAATTCTCAAACCATACATTGGCCTGATCGAGCCATTTCAATTCGAGAAGAAGTCAGATGAGCACATCGAGTCTTCGCACTGGTCCAATGCAGATGAGTTGTTGGTTGCGTGCCGCAAGCTTGCCGCACAAATGCCAGGTGGAAGATTTCCTACGGAGGAATGGTTGAGGAAGCGCGGGAAATGGGCCGACCGAGATGGCCAGCCTTTCAATACCATTTCCGTATATATCAAGCTTTGGTTGGGAGGAATAAGAAATCTACGAAAGCTGCTCGGACAGAGTGAAAACAGTACCGAGGTATGGGATAGGGAGAAGGCCGTTGAAGCGTATAGGGATTTCTATCATAAACATGGACTGACAACTGATCAGTGCCGGCACTTAGCCAGAAGTGGTAGTGCCGAAGTTAGCGCCACTGCTCTCAAGGAAGCCGCTAACATTGGCGCTGCCGTAATCAAATATGCAGGAGGAACTGCCGCTGTTAATGAGGCCCTTGGCATTAAGCTGGATCGGACTCGGAAATGGACAAGGGAGGCCATCCTTGACGGGTATCGGAAGATCATTGACGGCTGGGGTGTCTCGCCAAACCAACTATTGGGGGACTACCATTCGTGCAAAATTGACCTTGAAGAAGAGTATGCGTCTGAAGTTCAACGGCTTATTAGTGCGACGAGCAGCCAGTTCCCTGGAGGAGCTCGCGAAGTTTATACAGTTCTCAATTTCAAGCCGCCGTCTAGATCTCGGAATCGGCGCAAGCGCATCTAACAACACGGCCGGCCGCTTTAAGTCGGAAGCGGCCTGCCAGTGGGGGAACAGTCGGAAATCGGCCAGTTCCGGTCATCCGACGACCGAGCGCCGTCGTCCTGTATAGGCTGGGAAGTGAAGTTTACCAATGACCGCTTTTCGGCATTACAGTGCTGGTTATTCCGACCTTATACCTGTAAAAAGACAATGAGTCTTAGTAGCAAGCACAGCTGGCTGTGCGCGCTGGGATAAGAACATTGGACGCAGACGCAACCATCTAATCACCCACTTGCATGTTCAGACTGAAGATGTACCCCGCCAAGAACGGCGATTCCTTTCTAGTTAACGCTGACTGTACGTACATCCTCATTGATGCTGGCTTTGCGAGTACCTACCGAGACTTCATTGCGACGGACTTGGTGCAGCTGGCAAAGGCTGGCGGTCGGCTCGACTTGGTCGTCTGCACCCACATCGACGCAGACCACATCGGCGGCCTTCTGGAGTTCTTCTCGCTTAACGGCACCCCTGACAAACGCGGCATCGAGGTCGACGCCGTATGGCACAACAGCCTGCGGTCGTTGCCGCCACCGGCAGCGCAGCCTGACGGCTTGCATGACCGGATGGTTCTTGAAGCCATTCGGCGGCGTGGCTTTCAAGGAATCGCGACGTCGTCACCGAACCCAATCAGCGCTCGACAAGGAAGTTCACTCGCCAAGCTCCTTCGACAGTACGGCTACACCTGGAATTCGGGTGACGGCACGAGTTGCATCAGCGAAGGTGGCTCGCCGGTCTTTCTGCCAAACAACGTGAGCATCCATGTCATCGGGCCGAAGGCCGCCCGACTTGAGGAGCTGCGCGACCTTTGGATGAGGGAGGTCCGAAAGCTTGGTCACAAGGGTTCATCGCAGCCCAGCGACCTCATCGACGATGCTTATGAGATGTGGTGCGCTATCTTGCCTCCCCCGTCCGTTCCTCAGGCCACGCCCATAGCGGCCAACAGCAGCCGGCGACTCGCAGACGTCTACACGCCAGACGTATCTCTCCCGAACGGCAGTTCTATCGCGCTCCTCATCGTCAAGGGTAACACCCGACTGCTCTTCTTGGGAGATGCGTGGGCAGAGGACGTCGTAGACCGCTTAAAGTTGTTCCAACCAACAGCCGCCCCCCTCATTTTTGACGCGATCAAGGTGTCTCACCACGGGAGCCTCCACAACACAAGCATGGAGCTGCTCTCGATCGCAGACTCGCCATGCTTCCTCATCTCATCCGATGGAAGCCGCCACGGTCATCCGGACTTTGCGGTGCTGGCCGAAATCGTGGACCGACCGGCGCCATTCAAGAGACACCTATTTTTCAACTATGAAACCGCTGCTTCCAGGCAACTTGAATCACATACCTCGAAGTCCGGCACAGCCTTCAGCGTTCATGTGGCTGAGAACGACTGGATTCAAGTGGGAGAGAACAACTATGACTGAAGAGGAAGTCAAGCAAGCCACCTGCCAAGTCGTTGGCAAGGACGATACTGGGACCGGATGGCTTATCGCTGCGGACCTCGTCTTCACAGCTTATCACTGCGTCGAAGGCGCAGTGTGTGCTGGCGAGCCCGTCGTCGTTAAGTTTGGAGATGGATCTTCCGCAAACGAGTTCACGGTGGTCGTGGGCCCACATGACGAAGACCTCGATGTTTGCCTGCTGCGACTACCGCTCCCGCTCGACGTCGAGCCCATACCGATTGACGCCGATGGCTTGCGTCCTGGCGAGAAGTGGTTCGCATTCGGCTACCCGGCGGCAAAGCTACTGCTGGGTCACATAGCCAAGGGCGAGATTCAGCAGGTGTTGACCGAGCCGGTGCATGGTGTCGACTTGGACCTGTCGGTGGAGCCAGGTACGCACCTGTCGAGCTATGACGGTCTCTCCGGCGCCGCATTCATGGTCGGTGCCGTCTGCAAAGGCCTGCTGCGGCTCAACATCGACAGCGCTATCGAGGCCTTGAGTTTAGCGATGCTGAAGCCTTTCCTCGAGGCGAACGGCCTGTTAACTCACGAACCGACTGACGGGGCAGAGTCCGGACCAATCGGAACGCGCCCAGACTTTGACGAAATCTTCGAGTCTGCAATCGTCACCAAGCGCGGTGGATACGTCTTTTTCGAGGGCTCACACGGCGTCGGCAAGTCTACGTATTGCCGACAATTCAGGCCCAAAGCGCCTGAGTTGGACAAGCTTGGCATCTATCACTTTACTGAAAGCGCCCGCGGCTCAATGCCGGCACATCAAGCCCAGCCTGAGGTCTTCTTCGACTGGGCAAACTCGTTGCTCTCCACACGGGCGACGGGCAAGCCAGCTAGGTTGATGGAGCTTTCGTACAGCCAGCTCATTGAGAAAACCAACGAGGTACTTCAATCTTTGGCGGAGCGCTGCGCGAAGGCAGGCAAGGTTGGCGTGCTTTTTATTGACGGCATCAATGAGGCTGCCGCTGCGGGCGAAGAAACCCTGAAGCGGTTCGTCAATCTACTTCCGCAAACGCTCCCTGACGGTCTGGTGGTGGTCATTACTGGCGTCGGGCTGGATTCAATTGCCGGCAGCCTCGGAACAATCCTTCGAGGCGCAGAGCGCCTGACCCTCCCTGCTCTCGACCGAGACATCCAATACGGGGTTTGTGTCGAATTTCTGGGCAAGGATAAGGCGACCACGGAAATCGTTGCGGCGCTTTGCGACCGAGCGTTGGGGCACCCGCTCTATCTTCGGTACCTTGCTGACTTGGTAAACAGCGGAGCCACCCAGGGTGACATTGGTGAGCTGCCGGTGTTCAGCGGCTCCATTCAGGACTACTACGAGACCATCTGGGCCAACATCGTGCCCAACGCGGATGTCGTCAACCTGCTTGGCATCATTGCTCGCATGCGCTGGGGCATCCCGTTCAGCAACTTGGCAAGCATGCTAACCTCTGCCGAATCGGCAGTGTTGCCATCCACACTCGTCCGCATTCGGCATCTGCTTGCCAGTCCCGAAAACACTGCGATCTACCATCCGTCGTTCTCCGAGTATGTCATTCACAAGACATCCACCATCGACGAATGGGTGCACGCGCGCCTTGCGGGTTTCTGCGGCACCAGGGAAAGCGGCGACTACGGGGTATTGAACAAGGTCTACCACGCGCTGAGGGGTGGCCAAGAGCAGCAGTTGAGGGCGATTCAGGGCTGCAACCAAGCGTGGGTCGACGATTCTGTGCTGCTCGGCGCTGAGCCAGACGTCTTGCTTGCGGATATTGACGAAACTCTCGCTGCAGCCACCAGAGTCGGGACAGCAACCGACATCGTTCGCCTGCTGCTGCTCTCCCAGCGTCTGACCTTTCGCTACAATGTGCTCTTCGTGCAGTCGGCCGAGCTCGTGGCTCTAGCACTCATCTCACTCGGGAAGACAGAGAGCGCGCTTCGTCACGTCGTCCGAAATGGTCGTTTAGTTGTCTCGGCAGATGAGGCTTTCGCTGTGGCAAACGCCCTGACACGGCAGGGCAGTCGTGAGCAGGCTATAGCAGTTTTGGAGCTTGCTCAGCGTGAAATAGATGCAGTCTTTGAAAAAATGTACTCCGATAACGGCATCAGTATTCGAGAGCTGCTCAGTGCAGTGGACCTTCGAATGCATGCTTTTTCCCTTGCAAAAGCCGCAGGTGACGCCCCACCGTTTACCAGATTCCTTCGCGCCATCGTCGAAGGCATCCTGCGTGGCCCCGATGGCAACTTCTCACAAGACGAGGGGGACGAAATACTTCGGCGGTTGACCGGTGAGATGATAGGGGCGAGGCTTTGCCTCGAAGGCGATTACCGACCTTTTCTTAGGTTGAACGTGCCGGCCGACGTGGACTTGCTCCACCAGCTGCTTGTCTTTCTGCACACCCTGGCGCATGCCGAAATGCACTCAGAGCACTACGGAGTCGCGCTCGAGCGCGAGATGGTTGACCTCGTGCTCTCGGACGTTGAAAGAGCTATCGGCGCACCTCTGCGCCCCGAGGATCGACGGTTCGTCTTCACAGACACTTTGATTGAAGCGGGCGCGGCTCCCGGCCTTGTCGAGACGTACTCCGCGGGCGTAGATATGGGCGACGGGACGCTGCCCTTCTATGACAAGAATCGAGCGGACCCTGACGAAGCCACCTTCGAGAGTGCGATGCTGCGCCTTCGAGCATCCTTGTTCCTTGAGAACGGATTTGCCGCGCCTTCCGTGCAAATTCCGACAGTCGAGGATTGGGAAGGGTCGCTCGAGGTCATCGCACGAGCTGTTGCATGGTGCGACGGCAAGGGTCGGAGGGCCATGGCAGCAAAAGACCAAGCTGGTCTTGACGCCGTGTGGTTGTTCGTAGCCGAGACCCTTCTTCCTTGCTTCGCGTTCAAGCTTGAATCGCGTATCCACTGGGAGTCAAGCTACTTCATTCCCGAGACCGTGGTTCCGCGGCTGTACCGGCGCATTGCAAAGTTGGTTCTTGACTGTTTCCCGACGAAAGCAGCGGTCTTGCTCGACGCGATAGAGCACGGGTTCGACGTACAGCTTGGTCTCTACAACGAAGGATTTCGGAAAACGCTCAACGGAGTGCTAAGCCTCTTCGTTGAGCGCAGCCCGGAAGGACCGAATGCGGACAAGGTGTTCGCGCTCGTATTGCGCTGGAGGGATTACGTCGTAGCGAACGTCGAAAACAGGCATGAACTCATCCCAGAGCTTCTGCAAATTGTTCAGCTGCTGGCTCGACTGGAAGCTGCCGAGGAGGCGCTTAGAACATATAAGTCGGTGCTCGCATTCTCGATGGGGCCAAGCTGGTACAAAGAAGACCAGCTGTCCATAATGAGCGACACATTGGAGATGCTACCCACTGCATTCCCCGTTCATGCGACGTCGCTCGCCCAAATCGCTGGCCTCTTAGAACGTGCAACTGGCGAGATGACGTTTCAGCGTTTCATCCGTGCCGACAAGGGTAATTTCATTGGGCAGCTCTGCCGTCGGTCACTTTTTTCGGATGCAGTCAGATATTTCCAGCATCAGAGCTGTGGAACGCTCGACGAGTTGTTCGTGCAGGCGACGAGTGGCGACCTCGACCGCGTCTCAACACTTGTAGGTATGCGCTTTCCGGGGGCAGCGCTGGAAGAGCAGGCTGCCCTGCTCGCGCTGTTGCGCCACACCCGCGGTCAAGCGAACTGGCAGTTGCGTTGGGCACTCCTCGAAGTGTACCAGCATGGCGACGAGCGACACCTAACCGACTGGGGGCGGGAGTACGCAGCCATCATCTCGGAGCTGGTAAGTAGTGCAGATGACTTGGCACAGGCAAAGGCCCGGGTCCGCTCGATTGCAAACTCGTTGAACATTGAGCGAGCTTGGCTGCTGTTAAGAACCCTTGTCCCAAGCCTGCCGACCGACCTTCGTCCCGACTACGTGCCTCTCTTGGATGAGGTGATGTCCAAACTCGACGAGCGCCAGATTGAACAGCTGACATCGAGTTTCGGTCTTCGCCATGAGCAAGAGGACAGAGACAAAACGCCGAGATTTGAAGCTGATACCAAGAAGCCAACTGACGACGTAGCTGAGGAGGATGCCGAGGATGACCGCTTATTCATGCCCGGGACGTTTGGCAAACGTTCAGCAGTAAAGGACGCACGTATTCAGATTGAGACCGCGCGCGCGCAGCTGAACCGACGCAACTTCTCGGTGGCGACTCAAGAGTGCATCGGGGCGCTACAGACGCTGCAGGCAGGAGGATGGTCGGTCTGGTCAAACAACCATTCCGCCAGCGACGCCGACCGACTCATCAGCGCTCAAGTCAAGAACGCCGATGAACTCGCCAGACTGTATGGGCCACTGGCCCTCGAAGAGCGCCATACGCAACGCTGGGTGATTGCATCCCACCTTATATCTCTGGTTGGAGAAAAGGTCGACGCAGCCCAGCAAGCGGCACTGTTGGAGGTGGCCATTGACCACGTCAGGCAAATCATGGGCGACGCCTCACCGGCGCCCTTTGCATACATCGGTAACTCTGCGGCTGGTACTGCGTCTGAGTCCCTCTTTGAACTCTTGCTTTGGACACTAGACCATCCGACATGGGCGCGTCGCGACGGCGGTGCCGCCATGGTAATGTGGCTTGCACGCGCTAACGGAGATTGGCTTTCAAATCTCGCCCACCTGGCTGTCTCGATGGACAGCAGAAATCGAGCGGACATTGCCTCGGCAACGCTGGACATCCTCTCCCGTGAAGACCCAGCGGGATTGTGGCAGCGCATCGAGTCGCACATCGAGATTGGTCGGGTTGTCGAGCAGTGTCGGCATGTCGGCAGATTCGCGACATTCATGCGAATTGCTGAGCGCGCGAGCAAGCGTGGTGTCGATTCAGCCGTGACGGCCTTCAAGACGCTGCAGGAGCGGTTTCCTGAGAACATATCAAGCCTCACTCCTGCGCCTGATCTGCGACCGCCAAGCTTCGTTCCGACGACGCTGCATATGCTTTGGCGCAATTTGTCCAGTCTCGGCCTTCTTACCGAAGACACCCTTCACGCGTTCGCGGCTCAGGTGGCCGACTCCTGTTCGCCGCTGGCAGTCGAATTGGCTTGCGCGTTGGAATCGCTGGTCGCGGGGGGCGCTCGAGAAGACCCGAATCTTCCAACCGGCCGTTGGGCTTCAACCGTTCGCTATGCCTTAAACACCGCGCTCTTCCGGTCCATTCCTGCCAGCAAGCTGAGAAGCGCCGAGGCTTTGCTCAGGGCCTATAACCCAGAGAGTCTCCTAGAACCCGAGAACGGAAGGGAGTTGCTGGCAAATCTCGTGGCATGCTTGGAAAGTGGTAGAGAACAAAACTATCGACCATCGCATGCAGACTTGGTCTTCCTCGATCTTCAATGCTTCCTGGAAATGGGAGGACGTTTCGTTCATGTGGAGCTCACATCGCACCTCGTCCCTCCAGGGCAACCACAGCCCGTACCGCCCATCTCACCTACCTTCAAGGCGACAGAGTTGCCCCAACCGGGACCCTATGAGCCCATCGCTGTCTGTGGCAGAGTCGTGCCGACCATTGCTTACTTTGGTTCCATTAGTCCGGCAATTCCCACTCCTCGATTTCTGCAGGTCGTGGGGGCGCAGACATCGAACACCGTTCGGTACCATTGGCGACACGGGCGTACTATGACGAGCTTGGCTTTAAGTCGTCGCCACGAGGCCGCCTTGCTTGCGATTGAACGCGACGCGCTTTCCCTGCCATCCTTCTGGCAAATGCGATGGACCCTACGAATCAATGGTAAAGCACGGGCTGTGCTGAGCAATTTCTAGAGAGAACCTAAGCGATGTTTACGCCGATGCAAGTGCCCTCCACTAGGGCCGAGTTTGAGGAGCGCATGAACTATGCGCGAGAACAGCTGATAAACGGGATGATGCATTTCTCCGAGGGCCTTCGGGGTCCGGATAGTCTGCTCAATGTGCGCTATCTTCCAAACCGTCGAATTGACCTTCTCAGTATTGACGAGATGGCACGGTTGCACGCAAACATGAGCTATCAGATGCGCAACATGGACTTTGGAAAAACGCTCTTAGAGGAAAAGGAACAATAAACAGCGGCTGGGTGCCGTGGTGCCATCACCCTGCGTCCGTATCCATCTCGGCCTAGACCGCAATACACTGGCAGAGGGGACGGCTGCTATTGAGCAGCGAGTTTCACGAGGTGAGAGTCAGCAACTGGTGCACTGCCGAAATTAACGATGCTACAGTGAACGTCAGCAAGGGGTCGCAAGCTGCCGGTTGTGTCTTGGATTCTCGCCTTGGGCTGAAATGCAGTGACCCTCGTGGATAGGGAGAGTTCCGATCAAATCCTGGCTTGCCGATCGCTTTGAGTATGGGGATGACTACTGAGCGCGCGTATACGGATAGCCTTCCCCGAGATCTGAGAGACTCAGCAGGTGGCGTGTGTCATAGACCACTTGGCCACGCGTCACCGTGTGACTTCCAACCAGACCGGGCGATTCACCGCCTTACGATCGAGTTGCCCAGCGCCTCCGCCAGAACCGTAGCCGGATTGTTGTCGAAGGCACTCTCCGGTCGATCGTAGATCTGCATGGTAGCGAGATTACGGTGGTCGGTTTGCCTCGCAATCAGGGCATCGGAGATGTTGAGGCCCCGCAACACCGTCACGAACGAAGCCCGCAGCGAATGCACCGAGAACTCGTCGGCCTTGGAAAGGAGCGCCCGGCCCGCCCACTTCTGAATGATTCGGTTCGCCGTATTCTTGGACATGGCTGTCCGGCTCACGTTGCCATGGCGGTCTATGCCGCGGAACACGGGGCCGTTGTCGATCCCTGCCGTGTCCATATAGGACTGGAGCGAAGCCACCGGACAAAGATTAGCGGTCGCAATGGCCGGGATCGCTCTGAAGGTCCGCACGCTGGCAACTTGGTCCTGCTTTACCTTTCCCATCGACACCACTACGCCACGCTCCAGCCAGTCGAGGCGATCCGTAGTGAGGCCCGTGAGTTCGCTTTGGCGAAATGCGCCGAACAGCCCGATCAGGATGAAGGCGCGGTCACGTAAATCGTGAACAGAATCCCCCATACAGCCGAGCATGGCCCGCAGCTGTTCCAGTGAAAATGCGGGCGCCTGATCCTCTCTCCAGCCGTTCTCGACTCGGTCCGAACGGATGCCGCGCAGCATGGCGCTGACAGCGCCGCTTTTTGTCGGGTCCTCATAGCCTAGAAGACGGTGGATGAAGGAGAGGGCCGCGACCCGGTGAGCGAGTGTCGTCGGAGCCAAGCTGTCGGCTCGGTCGGCGAGGTACTGGAGGATCAACGCCGGCGTCACGGGGATAGGTTTCTCCACCCCGGCCCAGGCCACGAAGTCCTGGTAGTCGGCCCGGTACGCGCGGTAGGTGTTCTCGGAATAGGCCTTCCGGACGTAATACTCCGGCGTCTTCTCTTTAACGCCGAGCTGAACATGCATCACGTACTCGGCGGCGACGGCCAGCGCCTTTTTGGCATCGGAGTCAAGCTGGTTAGTGGCGATCACCTGTTTATTCGCCATTGAGCGATCCTTTCTGACAAGAGGAGCAAAGGGAATCGCGCTCAATCTCTGCGGCTTGGGGAAACTTGGGCAAACAGACACGGGATCGTTCACCCCTTGTTTCACCTCCCGGTCGCGCACGAACTGTTCTGCAGACTGAGGAGCAACGGCACAGCAAGAGTGGTGACGCTTCGGTGAGCACTCCGTCGCGACCGGTCAACTCGGCCCGCCCGTTGCCCAGGAAAGCGGACGGTGCCTCGCCGCGGCGCTGACACAGCACGGGGCAAAGCACGTTGCTGTAGGCCAGCGCCCAGCGGCCTACCACTTCCGCTAGGACAACCTGTTCGATCGGACTGTTCACCGCCCCTCTTCCTGTGTGATCTGCAGTCGCTCTGCCGCGGGGGAAAACCGCCCTCCTCCACTCGGCGCGCGTCTAGTGGGCGTCAATGTATATTGTCGCCCACCAGAAATATACCCAAGGACCGGATTGAAGGCAACCGGCCATAACGGTATATTCCGGTATAGCGTTATGCCGCTATAAAATGCAGGAGACCTGTCGTATGGCCGCGCCTACCGTTTCCAAACAGGACGTCCGTGAGGCCTTGGAGCACTTCGCCGCCCAGGGCGTCCGAACCCCGGGATTGCTGCGTCTGCAGAAACACCTCGGCCGCGGTTCTTTACCGCGCATCAAGCGGCTGATGACGGAGATCCAGAACGAGCAGATCGCGCCCCTGTTGCCTGGAGCGACTCCGCCGCCGGACGTGATCACCGCCGCGGTGACCTCCATCTGGAACGAAATGGAAACGGCCGTGGCCGAGCGCGAGAAGGAACTCGAGGCGTCGATCGTTGAACAACGCGAGCAGCTGGCCGCCGAAAACAGGCAGGCTCAGCTCGAGCGTGACGAGGCTTTAGCCCGGGCAGACTCCCTTGAGAGCGAACTTGCAGTCGAGCGCAAACGCACCGAGGAACTGTCCGACCAGGTCCAGCAGCTGGAACGGACTTTGATCGAGCGGGAGGCCGAGCTCGCCGGCGAACGGAAGGTGGTGGAAGCCCTGCGCGATTCCAAGCACGACTTGACGGCCGCCATGACCAAAGCCGAGAAACAAGCCGCGGAACGAGAACATGCTCTGAACGAACGGTTGGCGCGTATACAAACCGAGCGACTGGACTTGGAGCGCCGGCATGAGAAGGACCGCGAAGCGTCGGCCAAGGCGCTTTCGGACATGAGGGACATCATCACCTATCAGCGGAACGAGGCCGAGCGAGAAAGACTTGAGCATGATAGAGCGTTGACGGCGCGAGACGAGAAGCTCGGGGTGGCCGAACGCGCTATTGAGGAAAAGACCCGCGACCTCACCATCGCGGAAGAGCGGTCCCGCGACTTGGAACGGGAAATGAGGGCCCTACAAACCTCGGTGCAGCGACTCCAGGAGGAACTGGCCCGGGCAGCAGAGAGAACAGAAAAAGACGCTGAGAGAATCGAGAAGCTGGAAAAGACAATCTTGGAGCTCGGAAAGCCCGATAACCGGGCGAAAGGAAAGGGGCAGAGAAAACCTTAATCGCGAGGGAGAGCAATATGCACGAGGATTCGACCAGCCCGCAAGGTGCTTGCCAACGGCCTATGCCAGCGTCTGACCGAAGAGAGCTAGGTGGTCCGGCTCCCCATCGTGGTCCGGCTGGGATTAACCCCTGGCGCCCTCCGCGGCGCCCCGCCTAGTCCTGGGCGTAAGATAGGTTATCGGAATTGCTGGGACTTGGTCTCCGACCCCGCCTGCTATCGACCCCGAGCCGTCCCGCGAAGGCGGGAATCCAAGATACAACCGGCAGCTTCCGACCCACACCCGTCATTCCCGCAAAGGCGGGAATCCAGGTGGCAACCGGCAGCTTACGACCAACTGCGGCCTTCGATATTCTTTCCTATGTGTCTGGTAGCTAGCGAAAGCGGGGCCGTTCGCTTTGCCGTCAGACCGAGACAGGGCTGCTAAACAGCTTGATCATCGTCAGCGAGAGCGGCCGGATCGACGTCAATCATTCTCTGCCTCTTGGCCCCATTGTCCGTTCGATGTTCCCTGGCATCTGTTCCTCATCAATCGAGATATTTTTTGCAGTATCCGGGCAATGCTACGTCTTCACCTGGAAGGAGCTTTTCGCCCCTGGATGCCTTCGCAAACGCGCGCCACCATTTCGCATTTATTTCTTCACATCGTTCCTTGTCGATCCTGTAATACTCCGCTTTCTTCTCCTCTATCTTTTTCTCGTCAACTGTTGCTCCCGCATTCTTAAGCTGCGCAACTAATGCTGCGGATGGCGGGGGGCTCAAACTCAAACGATTTTCCAGCGGTGTAAGCCCATCCTTATCTCTCGCGTTGATGTCTGCGCCATTTTTAATGAGCACATCTAGAATATTTGGGTCGTTACTGCTTATCGCATAACTATGGATGACCCTTTTACTCATTGGGAATCCACTTTTAATCAAGAAGTTAAGAGTCCGAATTTTGTCATTAGCAACAGCCGCTCCCACCAAATTGCCGTGCTCATCCTTTGATCTTAATCCATACAAAAACAGTTTACTTAGTAGCTGCATGGTCGCGTCATCTGGATAATCCTCGTCATGAATTGGTCCCAGATACGCGTGATAGTAATCACCTCCAGAATCCTTTAGTTCGGTCTTCTGGAGCAACAATCCAGCTATTTCGTATTCGTGCTTCTTTATCGCGAACTCGATTGGATTACGAATTGTCTTGTAATATCCGGTCTCAACTGAGTGAATTTCGCTTGCATACCTCAGTATAACCCCAATCACTTCCTTTTTGTTTCTTGATTTCTCCAGTGCAAGAGCTATTTCGCTTGAGCAATCCTTAGCACAGTATCCTTGCTCAAGCATTCGCTCCAGTTTGACTACATCACCTCGCGCAATCGCCCTCTTTACCTGAGTCGCCATATCTGGTTTGCCAACTTCAGCACTCTGCGCAGTTTGCGCCTTCTTGGGATTTTCGCTACTTGTTTCACTCCTGGAGCAAGCGACGACCAACACAACCAACAATATGGCTAGGAACACCTTCATTTATCCTTCTCCTTTCTCATTATTTATACGTCTAATCACCGAGCAAATAGTAGGGCGAGAAATGCGGCCACATGGATACTCGACGCACACGCAACTACACGGAGGGCTAAATATATGGTTGAAATGGCATCTACCGATCGACCGTTCTCCCTCAAGGAGCAGGTTAGAATGAGAGGGGAAATGAAGGGAGCCATTTCGCTACACGTTTTTAGTCGTCTGTCACAGGCTCCTTTTCACCAGTTGGCGCGTAGGTCTTCTCATGATCAATCAGTGAACGTCTAAACGCTACTCACGCGCATGAACCACAAGCAATTTGCCCGAAGCGTATATTACGGTCTCTTCTATCGCAACGACCGATGTTCCGACGCAACCAGCCATTCAATAGCAATACGCATGAGCGACCGCAAATGGCCGATTTCCGCCTGTTCCTCCACTGCTAGGCCGCTTCCGACCCAAAGCAGTCCTTGGGGCCCGCCCTTGCAGAGTCTGCTGACTCCGCGAAAGAAGACGTTCAACGCCCAGCTTAACCCGCAGGCTTCGGAGCGCCAGCGGAGAAGCCGGTCGGGTTCAAGCAAGGGACTGCAAGTCTCTAGCAAAGGCTTCATAGCTCTCCCACCCAAGCAGCCTGATGACCTCAAAGGCGAGGTTCCTTGCGGTGTAGCCGGTGAATACTAGATCGCCGTCCGCTGCCAGCGTGTCGAAGCAACGCCTTACTGGCGGGTGGGGATTTCCGTCTTCCCAATGCAACGCCTGATTCCTACCTTGCCAGATGACCTGCTTGAGCGGCTGACGGCCAACCAATCGACCTTCAGGGCAAGCGGCAAGCTCCCGGTGAGCGATCGAGATACCCTGCTTAGCGTACTGCAACAGAGTTCCCGCTAGGGATGACCTTGAGAACTCTCGCGCTGCTAGCCTATCAGCCGCGACGTCAAGCTCTCCTTGCGCCCCGTGGCGCTGCTTGTCCGCCCCAAAGTAGGTACCCCAATGGATACCCACCCCCAACATCACATCGTCGGGGTCCTCAGAGTCAGACCAGGCAGCTGCGCGCCGGTACCCATATTCCATCTCACGCGTGAGACGGCCGACCACAATGCTCAGGTCTTCTACTTGGCGGTGCTCTGCCCAGACGAGGGTAATCACCTCGCGTGCTGCGTGCTCGATTTCTGCTAGGTACGCTGGGATATCCATTCTTCTAATGCCTAACGGCGCAGGTCAGGCGCGCTGTCAAGCGTCGCCTGCACCTGCTGGTTCGGCTTTGTCGATGACAAGCCACTGCTGCCTGCGAATAGTCGATGGCCTGATTGACAGCTGTACTTGAACGGCATCGGTACTCGTTCCGTCCCGGACAATACACTCCACAGAATACCGGTGAATTTGATCCCTAAAAAACTGGCTGACCTTCAATTGTAATGTCCCACCACCAGTGAACAGGACATCCCAAAGCCGGGCGTCCTGCTCCTAATATGCCTGCCGCTCTGTGTCTTCCTCGGACCACTCAACGCATTCATGCCAAACCGAACGACTCAATGCGACTGGAGCGCCGACAATATCGAAACCCAGCCCCACTTCCTCGGCCGTTCGAGTGACAGATAGGTAATCGGAAGTGACCCATAATTCTGTTTGCCCAGCGATGATGGCCATAGCTTTGGCGGCACAACTGGGGCAGAGCAGCCAGTCCGACTTACTTTGCCTGTATTGCTCCTTGAGTGCCGACTCGGCTGCAGAACGGGTCATGCCAGCATCGGTTAGCATCTTGATGTTGGTCTCGTCAAGGCCAAATCCGTTGTTGAGCAGGTAGTTGAATATGTCGGGCGTTATCCTTTCACCAGCCCCCGGAGCTAACGCTTTGTTGCACACATCACATCGCATTGTGTCTTCCTCGTGCCGAACTACAAATGAACGGCTGCCGGTTTTGACCTGCAAAAATATGCGGCCCCACCTGTAAACGCCCCCTCAGCGTTTCTTGGGGGTACTTTTAGGGTAACCAAACCTATTCGCTGCAGAAAACCGGCTTGGCTACCCAATATTTACGGCTTCAATATGAATGCCTCTGGCTCAACTGAATGGGCTTTTACTTCGCGTGTATGCCTGTAGTAAACGAATTGAAACGGCAGGCTGGAGCCAATGCGATGTAGCGGGGGATTTTGGATTGCTCCTTTTGCTTCTTCTACCCTTGATCTTCATCGTCCCAAGCCATTTCCATTCGCCAACGGTCAGTTAAGGTCCTGAATCGCTTGAGGCGATAGTCCATGTATTCCAGCTCGGTACTCCCCATGCCTGCATCATCTCCCGCGTAAAGCCCTCCAAGGTGGTAAGCAGCTTCATCACCAATGCACCAATAAGTCATAAACAATGGTGATTCAATGCCGTCACGTCCAAAACGTTGTTCATCAAGCGCCTTGAGAAACGCGTCTACGAGCCTGCACCCCTGCTCGCTCGGTACACCTCGTTCCATACACAATGTAGCGAACGAATCGGAGAGCGAACACTGCTGTTCAGGCATCGTGGCCTGAATGTGCTTAGCGCTAACTACATTTGCGAGGTGTTTGGCGGCAGATGCCCCCACCGCCAATTTGACCTGGGCAAGAAGGACACCTTGATCCCCAGTGTTTTTGAAGAGAATCTCGTGGGTCACGCATAGAAAATCAGTTACGAGTGCGGCTCCGATCGGGGCTGTTATTCCAGTCGACACTAGGGCCTTTTGAAAGTGATTGCGTAAGCGTTCATCCCCAAAATCGCTCATACCACCCCCTATTCCGACGTGCTTGCTTAACGTCCCGCAACTCCAACGTGTATCTATTGAAGACATCAGCGCCTCGAATCAGCCCGGGGGGCAGCCGTGCCGGGCACCGAACCAGAGGAACAGGCGTTGGCCTTGACCTAGGGTCTTCCCGTGCAGTTACCAACCGGCGAGTCACACGCTTCAAGAATTCCTTCGACGAAAAGGAACTAATAATGCTCTTCGATATAGGCGTACGCTTTTTCGAATAGAACCTGGTCTTTACCAAGGCCAAACTGCGCAAGCGTCAGGATCAGTGCCTTTTGTATCTCTCTTGGTCCTTTTTTTGTTTGCTGCCAACCGGCGAAGCGCGTCGCCTTCACGATCTTGTCGATCTGTTCCACTATGTCATAGATGACTTTCGGTGTACTATCAGGCCGCGTTTCGAGGAATAGTTTTGAGAGGGCCTGGATATTGTCCTCTTCGGTCACGACTTTTTGTTCGACTTCACGCTCCAGACGAACCGTATCCTTAGCGGTATCGAGCAGGCCCTTAAGCCAGTCGATTGCCTTTATGACACCTGCCTCATAATCCTGTCTAAGTTTTTCCAGTCGCTCGCCGAGGGCGACAAATCTGGGATCGGGGTTTCCACGCAGACGCCCCATTAGGTTAATTTCCAGCTTGCGTGCTCGCTGTTTTTGCTCCTTCTCCGTCAGCGTGAAGACGGCATGCTCGTCCATCACCAGTTCGTCGATATCGTCCCGGATCCGGTTGATGTCGGTGTTTTCATGGATCATTTTGATCGTATCGGGCCCGAGCGCGGCCCATACGAGGGCACCGGTCTGTCCCACCGGGCGCACCGACTCGTAGATGTTCGCCAGCCACTTGAAGTCATTACGATAAGGTGCAAGGAAGGGATCGGGATTGATCGCGGTCCACAGCTTATTTAGCACCCCAAATGCCGCTGCGAACTCGTCTCGTTTCTCATTGGTCGGTAGGCATTCCTGAGCTGCCATGATGCCGTCAAAGCCTTGGGGGGTGCCGTCTACACCGGGGAAGAATGCCAGACACTTCTTCAGCTGGTTTGGTAGCAGTTCCTTGAAGGCCTCAACTCCTTCGATGACTCCTTCAATCTCCTCCGGGTCATAGGCCAGGGCGCTACGCAGATTCTCGAAGACCCCGAGGTAATCGACAATCAGCCCCATCTCCTTGCGAACGCCATCGGCCTCGTAGAGGCGGTTGGTGCGGCACATGGCCTGAAGCAGAGTATGGTCTCGCAGTGGCTTGTCGAGATACATGCAGTAGCAGATGGGAGCATCGAAGCCAGTAAGGAGTTTGGCGGTCACGATGATCAACTGGAGTGGATGCCTGGGGTCTTTGTACGATTCGATGAGGTCCCTCTGCTTGTGCTCGTCCCCATCCAGCGCCTGCCAGCGTTCGAAATCGGCCTGCTCTATGGGTAGCTCCAACTCCTCTTTCCACTTCACCCAGTCCTTATTCTTTTTACCTTTCTTATTCCCTTCCCTGATCTCAACCGGCGCCTGTTCCACGTTCATCACTACCTCAATCGCTTCGGCGCCAAGCCGGGCACGCAGGAGGTAATACATCTGAACACAGGCCTCACGGTCATACACTACCACCATGCCCTTCATCTTCTTGGGCTGGACATGGCTGGTGAAGTGTTCCGTGATATCGTTAGCTATTGCCGCCATACGCTTGGGGGCCTTCAGAAGAAGAGCGAGCTTGCCGGCGCGTTTGGAAAGCGCGGCTTTCTCCTCCTCATCCAGGTTATTCTCCTCGGCCAAGCGTTTGAATTCTTTGTCAATGGTGTCTTTATCCACGTGGAGTTCCGCCAGACGCGGGTCGAACTTCACCGGCTTGGTGGCACCGTCTCGTATGGACTGCTTGTAGCTGTAACGACTCATATAGCGCCCTTCGTCCTCTTCGGCACCAAAGAGCTTGAAGGTGTTGTGCTCCAGCCCGGAAATCGGCGTACCGGTCAGACCGTAGAAGTGGGCATTGGGCAGAGCCCAGCGCATCTTCTCGCCCAGTAACCCCTCCTGCGTACGGTGAGCCTCATCCACCAGGACGATGATATTGTCGCGGGGATTGAGGCCTTGGTCGTTGGCCTCGTCAATCTCCACCTCTTTAAACTTGAAGATGGTGGTAATCAAAATACCGCGACTGTCCTGATCAAGCAGTTCACCCAGCTTCTTACAGGAGTCCACCTTAGTCAGGTTCTTTACATCCGCCCCAGCAAAGGTCTCGTTAATCTGGCTATCCAGATCCCGCCGGTCCACCACAATTAACACCGTCGGATTCTTAAGCGCATTATCGGCCCGCAACATCCTGGCCGCGTAAAGCATGAGCAGTGACTTACCCGAACCCTGAAAGTGCCAAATGAGGCCCTTGCGCGGATAGCCCGCCTTCACCCGCTCAACAATTTGGCTGGCCGCTTCGAACTGGGGATACCGAGGCAATAACTTGTTGCGCTTGGGTGGGGTGTTTTTGCCAGTTTTCGTGGTGGAAAAGAGCGCGAAAGAGTGGAGTAGCTGTAACAGCGTATGTGGGTTGAGGAGTCTTTCCACACTATCGAGCACCGAGGCGAGACCGGGCAATATCTCGTCGCGCTGCTCGGTATGACGCCATGGCCCCCAGTCTTTAGGTCCGGCATTAATCGCCCCATATGAAAAGGTCTTTCCCTCGCTGGCAAAGCAGAGCAGGTTTGGCACATAAAATGGCGCGACCTTCTCCCAATAATGCTTCTTACCACCCATGAAGTCGGCCGCACCATCCTGCCACGTAACTGATGGCCGGGTGGCTGATTTCACCTCCCCAACTACTAAAGGGATGCCGTTTACGTAGAGCACGATATCGAAAAACGCCTCACTGGCGGCGATAAAGTGCACCTGTTGTGACACCACAAAGTCGTTGTTATCGATGTTATCGAAGTCGATGAGGTTAATGGTGACGTGCTCACCGTTCTCGCCATAGGGCAGCGACTTTTCAGCCAGCAACCACGCACTAAAGTAGTCGTTGGCCTGCACTAGACCCGTGTGGCGCGACTCCAACACCACGCCACGCAGCTTGTGGATCACCTGTTCGGCATAATCGGGATTGGCATCAATGGCCGGATTCAGCCTACAGAGCGACTCTTTCAGCCACTCATCCACAAAGACATCGTTCGCCTGCTTGGGGAGTGACTCACCGTGACAGTAGTTCCACTCTACCCCACCGAGCTGTTTCAGGCGGTCGATAATTCCATTTTCAGTTACGGTTTTTTCGGTGAACATCAAAAATCCTTATTTATAACTCAGAAGCTGATGAAGCAAGCCCATTTTCAAATTCCGAATATTGTCGATGTTTTGCTGAAATTGTTTCAAAGAAGAACGAAACCCGTCAATATTAGAATTAATCAAAGCTTGCTCAGGCAATGGTGGAACTGGTATTTTCATCGCGCCGAAACTTGTCTTATTAATCTTCTTCATGCTTCCACTTGTACCTGCCGCAATTCGTTTTATTTCGCTTCTCGCATATGGAGAGAGAAGATAATTATGTAAATACTCCTTGCTGACAATGCTCTCATCAACATTAAGCCTCCACATGGTATCTGGAAATATCGCATTCCGAGACATATCATCTCGATACAGACCAACAAATCCAACCAACTCTGGGGCATTAGACCGTGAAATCAACAAATCACCATCACGAAGAAGTGCTTTTTTCGAAAAACTAGACTCATCAATATTTTTATAATCATTAGATACAAATCCATCACTACTTAAGCAGTTCAAATTAAGAACATAAAACCCACTATCCTTATACAGTTCCTTTGGGGACAATCCACTCTGAGGCGAAGTTACAAGCAAATCAGAAACACAACGCACATTCCAGCCACTAGGCAAACGCTCACGTTTCTTTTCGGCTACATCAAAATAGTTTGCAAAAACCTTCAAACTTAAAACACGCATAGCTTTCCTGGCTGCACCAAAAGCCTGAAGAAGCTGTTCTACTTGTAAATCAATGGACCGCAAAACTGGAAGCAGTCGTTGCTGCTCAGCAATAGGTGGGATAAAAAACTCTTGATGAGAGAGATCCTTCCACTTAATAGTTGGAGAAAGCGAGCCTGAAGAAACACTTAATGCTCTGCTCATAAACAAATCAGACTGCATAAAGTATGGGAGAAAACCTGGCACAATCATGCCCGCTATTTCTTCTAATACCATCGCATGGGCGGAGCATATGCACTCCCAATCAGCCACAGCTAGTTTGCGCTGATAGACACGGCGTTTGCCAAAGATAATCTGTCCCTTCTTTACAAGCAGCTTCTGCCCCGCTACGTCACTGGGAACTCCATGACGTTTAATTCTCAGGCTGTCTGGGTCGAGGTGTTCCAATCCAACATAGATATCTAAATCAGTTTCAGTCGGCTCGACTCGCTTGGAGATATGTTTGGCGATTTCGCCAAACTTCACCACCTGCCAACCTTCAGGCAACCGCTTTTCTGCTTTCTCTTTCATCACGGCACTATTCATAACCCAGCTCCGCTAAACTCTTAAACAGCTCACTGGTCTGTTTCTTCAACTTCACCCGACTCACCTTCCACTCTTCAATAGCACGCTCGATATCATGCGCCTCATGGCCATTGGTATCCTGCACATAGAGGGGGATGGAGAGGTTGTGCTGATTGGCGCGAATCTCTTCGATATCCACTAGGGCGGTGATGCCGGGTTGCTTCTCCGGCTCGAAGTAAGCCTGAGTGAGCACCTCCAGGTTGTCATCCGAGAGGCGGCTATGGGCCCGCTCTCTGGTGACCTTCTCTACCCCGTTGATGAAGAGGATCTTGTTCTTGCGTGCCTTGGGCTTCTTATTACGCAGCACCACCACGCAGGATTCCATCGGCGAGTTGTAGAAGAGATTCGGCCCCAGCCCAATCACTGCCTCGATGATGTCCGACTCGATAACCTGTTTGCGTATAGCCTGCTCTGAGTCCCTGAACAGCACCCCATGCGGCCAAAGCATCGCCGCCCTGCCCGTCTTGGGATTCATGCTCTTGATGATGTGGGTGTAGAAGGCGTAGTCGGCACACCCCTGGGGCGGAACGCCATACATATGGCGGCCATAGGGGTCGGCAGCAAATTTATCGCGGTTCCACTTTTTGATGGAGTACGGTGGGTTGGCGAAAATGACGTCGAACTGCTTGAGCTGGTCCTTCTCAATAAACTTTGGCTCTGACAGGGTATCGCCACGCATCACGTCGAACTCTTCGATGTCATGCAGGAACATGTTCATACGGGCGATGGCGGAGGTGAGCAGGTTAACCTCCTGGCCGTAGAGTTTGACGCTGCGCCACTCTTCGCCGTGCTCGCGGAGGTCCAACACCGCGTTGAGTAGCATTCCTCCGGTACCACAGGTGGGGTCGTAGGCGGTTTCACCCGGTTGCAGTCCCATGATACGGGTCATCAGATGAACTACTGTGCGGTTGGTGTAGAATTCGGCAGCGGTGTGGCCGGAGTCGTCAGCGAACTTTTTGATCAGGTATTCGTAGGCCTCCCCCAGATCGTCCTGGTCTACCGACTTAATCCCCAGCGGGATCTTGCTGAAATGGCCGATGAGGTCGGCCAATAGGTGATCAGGAAGGCGGTCTTTGTTGGTCCACTGGGCATCGCCAAAGACCCCGTGCAAGCGCTCGTTCTTTGCCTCAATCAAACGCAGTGCGTTTTGAATCGCCTCACCGACATTGGTGGTGGTATTGCGCACCACTTCCCAGCGCGCCTCTTGCGGTATATCGAAGCGGTGGAACATGGGCATGGCGGCGTATTCTTCGTCGCCCTTATTCACTTCCAGTGCTTCGGTATACTCCTCCAGGTAGACGTCAGACAGGCGTTTGTAGAAGAGCAGCGGAAAGATGTACTGCTTGTAGTCCGAAGCGTCTATCTGGCCGCGCAGGTGTTCCGCTGCACCCCATAGGAGGTCTTCGAGTTTTTTCTTGTTGAGGATGCTCATACTTCGAAACCCTCTTTAATCAGCAGCTCTTCCAGCTCCTTTTCGGCCTGCTCAAGGGCAGCGAGCTTTTGTTTGAAGTCCGACAGGGCCTCTTCGACGGTGACAGTCTCCTCCTCCAGGGGCTTTTGCACATAGCGGGCAATATTGAGGTTAAAGTCGTTCTCCTTGATTTCATCGAGGGTTACCCAACGGGCTACTCCTTCGACCTCTTTAGCTTTTGCGGGACCTTTTTTCTCCTGAGCTCGGTAGATTCCGTAGATCTCGTCGGCCTGGGGCTCTGTCAGGGTGTTCTGGGCGCGTCCCTTGGTGAAAATTTCTTCGGCATTGATGATGAGCACATGCTTTCCGTGGCCTGCTGGACGCTTCTTGCGCAACACCAATATGCAGGCCGGAATGCCGGTACCGTAGAAAAGGTTGGGGGCGACGCCGATGACGGCCTCGATGCGGTCGTCTTTTAGCAGTTTCGTGCGGATTCTGGCCTCTGCCCCTCCACGGAACAACACGCCATGGGGCAGAACGACGGCCATCCGTCCGGTCTCATTGAGCGAGGCGAACATGTGCTGCACCCAGGCGAAATCCCCGTTGGTCTTGGGCGGCTGGCCGTACTGGTTGCGGCCATACACGTCGCTGCTCCACTGGTCGGAGCCCCATTCTTTGAGACTGAAAGGGGGATTGGCGATCACGCAGTCGAACCTTTGGAGTTTGTCGTTCTCGATAAACTTAGGCTGACGCAGGGTGTCACCGCGAACGATGTCAAAATCCTCCTGACCGTGGAGGAAGAGGTTCATGCGGGCGATGGCCTCCGTGGTGAGGTTCTTCTCCTGCCCCTTGATAGTAAGGAGGCGCGGGTCACCACCGTTCTCTTTTACGTGATGGATGGTTTCCAAGAGCATGCCGCCCGTACCGCAGGCGGGATCGTAGACGCTCTCCCCCGCCTTCGGGTCAAGGATGTTGACCATGAGGCGAACGATAGTCCGGGGGGTATAGAACTCACCTGCCTTTTTGTTGGCTTTATCGGCAAAGCGCTTGATGAGGTATTCGTAAGCACGCCCCATGTCGTCGTCGCGGACGCTGGCAACCCCAAGATTCACCTTATTGAAGTGGTCGAGGAGCGTGGCAAGTAGCTCATCGGGCAGGCGCTCTTTATTGGTCCAGGAGGCGTCACCGAAAATCCCATAAAGATGCGGGTTGGCCTGCTCTATACACCTGAAGGCGTTGGTCAGTGCCTGACCGATATCCTTGGACTGGCTAAAAACATGGCTCCAGTGACAGTCTGCCGGGATCTGTATGCGGTGAAACATACTACCATTGGCCAATTCCTCGTCTCCGACCTGCTCCATCGCCGAGGCGTACTCTTCGTCGTAGACATCGCAGATGCGCTTGAAGAAGAGGATCGGGAAGATATAGGTTTTGTAGTCCGAAGCATCTATTGGGCCGGTGATGATATGCGCGGCGTGCCAAAGGTGTGCTTCGAGGTCTTTGAGTTTGATTAGGGTCATATATCGTTAGGTCGATTCACTCATTCTCGGACAGGGAATAAAGGCCTGCCAACAACTACGAATTGTCGTCGTCATGTGGCGCCGATTGGACCGCGGCCACAAATGTATTCGGTTCAGGAATCTTCACTGAAGTAATCACTATCAATCTGCTTCACCTCGTAGACCTCCTTCGGGGTCACGCCGATGTTGTGTTCGATCATCAGTTCGGCCAGTTGCTGGCCGTCTATGAGGACGATCTTCATGTCAAGGGTGTGCACCGCCTCGCGGGCACCGTCGGAGAAGTCCGAGGTGGTGATAAAGACGCCTTTGCGAGCACGATTGCGGGTGAGGCTTCCGATGAACTTGTCAATCTCGGGGCGGTGGACGGTGTTCTGCCAGCGCTTGGCCTGGAGATAGATGGTGTCCAGGCCGAGGCGATCTTCCTTGATGATGCCGTCGATGCCGTCGTCGTTGGTGGCCTGGGTGGCCTGCCCGGCCTCCTTGCGGGAGCCGCCGTAGCCCATGGCGAGCATGAGGTCGACCACTAGTTGCTCGAAAAAGGTGGGACTAGAAGTCTTGATGTTCGCGAGCAGCTCATCCGCCAGCGACTTGACGATGGCCTTGTGAGCGGACTCGAGCTGCTCCTCCGGCGTGCTCTCCTCGCTCTCCGCACCGGCCTCTTCGCTCTTCTTTTCCCCTGGCTTGTGAGCGTGAAACTCCCGGAACTCCTCGAATCGCTTGAGGTACTTCACATCAACACGGTCGGGGCATTCCTCTAGGGCTTCGCGGCCGCGGCCGGTGATCTGGGCTTGGCCTCTTTGCGGGACTTCCAGCATCCCGGCCTTATTCAGATAAGTACGCGCCCAGCCGACACGGTTCCGCATGACGGTCTGCTTGCCGCTATTGATGCGCTCCTTAATTTCTTCAGGCGTGAGCTGAAAGTGCCCGCAGAGGGCGTCGTGGATCTCTTTCACTGAATGGGGTTGACCGTCGGCCAGTATCGCCAGAAAAGGGCGCATGAGGCTCTGGAAATCGGGGATTGGCACTTCGTTTTCCTTGTGGTGTACCAAACAGAGGTGTCTCTTCGGAGGTCAATATACCGGGTAGGCGCTCAGCTGCGAACCCCCGACCGAGAACGGCACAGGATCCAGAGTAAAACGCGCACATTCTCAACGGCTAAGCGCTTGGTAAGCGCCCACTGATATGGAAATGACTATGAGTAATGAACAGCTACCCAGTACGCTTCTGCCCTTCTCCTGGCGCTGGGGCTATGGCTAGCGTACCTTGCCGGCGTTCGCCGCTGCTCGCCGCCAGTCGGCCCCTGCGCTCGGGCAAGGAGGCTTGCTGATCCCCGAAGCGATGATAACGTGGTGCAGTTCAGCCAACGTGGGGTTTTGAAATTGGACTACCTTGCCGTCTATCCAAAGGTGATATCGAACTGACCGTTACGGACAACGGTTCAGCAGTGGCGATTACCTACCGACAATTGAGCGTAGCTACGCGACCGGAGCTACACGCCACTATCATACGTCACGCCAACAGTGCTGATGAGCCCTTTGTCGAAAGCATACAAATCGTGAATCTCGTGGGTACCGGCCCAAAGTCGCTATTTCAGCGCCAAGGAATCGGGACGCTGCTCACCAACCTGGAGATCCAGTATTTCGACCATGTGGGCGCCAGCCCCGCTACGCCGATCACCGGGCGGATCGACACCGATGGCGGTGCTCAGGACATTCAGCGCCGCTGCGAATTCTGGGGAAGTTCGGTTTCGGTACGAAGGATAACAAACTGTCCGCAGCCTTTGGCGACCTGAAAACCTTTGAGCGCACTGTGCAGGGGCGGTCCTTCACTTCGACGCTGCCGCTGGCGCGGTTCAAGGTGGTAACCTCCTGAGGACGTACAACGTTTTCGAAATTGCTAGTTGCTACTTTAGTTACCACGCCAACAGAGGACATGGGATGCATCTACGGTTGAAATCGTCACGACAGTATGGGTTGGGTCAGGCTTGCTCACGGGTCTGGCCATACTGGGCGAGATCGCATTGTTGGGGCATGATTCGTGGTCGGCGTGGGTACTCGACCTTCGTCTTGGTGTTTCCCTGTTCGCCATAGTCCCATTCTTGCTGGTCAGCGCTCTGATGGCTCTGACGGAGTATGCGCGTACCCAGCCGAAGGCACCGGATTGGGTTACAGCTCTCGTGATTTTGTTTCGGCAGTGGACGCGCTGGCTGATGCTCAATTTCTGGAAGGCGAGTCTCTATGCGTTCGGCGTGTCCGGACCGCTTGCCGCATTGCCCTGGATTTACTCTCCGGAAGCGGCGAAGCAGTTGCACATCGGTTTCTATCTCACCGCCCTGCTGTTTCTGGCTCTCTTTGTTTTCGGCTGGAGTTCGCGTGCCTTCGCGTTGACTCAGCGTTTTTCTAAGCTGATTCCCCTGATGGTGGCCGCGATCGGCGGGACCGCGGTCATATATATCGCCATGCATTACTGGATTCCTGGGTTGCAGGAGGGGAAGGCGGGCCTGTCGGAGCAGCTAACGACGGCAATCGAAATCCTAATGATGGCGACTTGGCTGGTGCTTGCCGTTTTCATCGTGATGGTCCAAGTACCACGCCGGACCTGAACTCATGGGACCGGCTTGCGCTCCAAGCCGGTCCTCGCCATCATGCAGTCTGTAGCGTGAGCAAGGACACGATGGATTCCGTAGCACCACCCTCCACCGACGCCAACGTCGATAGCGTCTCTCTTTCTGGTTACCTCGAGCAGGTGCGAGCCGCGCTCCAGCAGCACGGGCCTTCCGCGGCATGGGTGCGTGCCGAGCTGTCGAAGGTGGATCGGCGCGGTCCTCACCTCTATCTCGACTTGGTCGAGCATGACGCCAACGGGCAGGAGGTCGCCAAGGTTCGGGCCAATGCCTGGGGCGGCTCGGCCGCGAAGCTCATCGAGAAGTTCCAGGAAGCGGGCGCGCGCCTTGAGGCCGGAATCAAGGTGCTGCTGCGCTGCCGGGCAAGCTTCCATGTGCAGTACGGAATCTCGCTACAGATCACGGACATTGACCCCCGCTACACCATCGGCGATATGGCGGCGAAGGTGCAGCAGATCCGGCAGTGGTTGGTCGCGAAAGGGATCTATGAGCGTAACCGTCGCCTGCCGGTACCATCCGATTACTGCCGTGTCGCGGTCATCAGCCCCGACGGGGCTGCCGGATTGGGTGATTTTCGGCGAGAGGCCGACCTGTTGGCGCGCTTCGGCCTCTGCGAGTTCCAGTACTTCGGGGCCACCTTCCAAGGCGTTTCGGCCCCAGCCACCATCTTCGAGGCCATTCTGGCCGCCCACCAGGCGCATGAGGCCTCGCCGCTGGATGCGCTGGTGATCATCCGCGGGGGCGGAGCGGCTAGCGATCTGGCATGGCTCAACGATGCCAAGCTCGCGCTTGCCGTGGCTCGCTTCCCCGTGCCGGTCATTACGGGGATTGGCCATGAGCGCGACAACACCATCCTGGATGAGCTAGGGATCCGTTGCGACACCCCCTCGAAGGTGATCGGCCACATCGCCAATACTATCATCGGTGCGGCGCGCAGTGCCGAGGACAGCATGCGCACCGTGCGGGAGAATGCCGAACGGCTCGCCACGCTGGGCGAACAGCGTGTCGACCGGGCCTTTGCCGCGGTGATGGATGGCCGATGGCGTTGGCTGCAGCGGGCCGGCGACCTGCTCGCTAGGGGAGAGCGTGCCATCCGCGAACGCGCCCAAACCACCGTCGAGCGAGCCCAAGAGCTGCTGGCGGGAGAGCATCAGCAGATCGGGCGGCGGGCCGTCGACTGCATTCACACCGCGGCGCAGAGTCTCGCCGGCCTTCGCCATTCCGTTCATGAGCGCGCCGGCTCCAGTTTGCACCAGGCGGAGTCGGATAGCGCCGTTCAGATCCGGATTGTCCGCGACCAAGCCATGCACCACGTCGCCTTTGCGGCCAACCGCATCGAGCAGCTTCGCTCGACCGTCCTTGACAGTGGGCGGCGCACGGCCACAGGTTCCGAGCAACAACTTGAGGCCGCGGCCGAGCAGGTGCGCCTGCTCGCGCAGCGCAGTCTCGCGGAGCAGTCGCGATCGATCGAGCAAGCGCGCCACGAGGTCATCGCGAGCGCAAAGCGCGAGCTGGCACAGGCCGAGAGGGATACCAAGGCACTTATCGGGGAGATCCTCGGTCTTGGCCCCCAGGCGACCCTGCGGCGTGGTTTCGCGCTGGTGCGCGCTGGCGCAGTCCCGGTGATCTCCCGCGCCCACGCCGAACAGCATCACGACCTGGAAATCGAGTTCCACGACGGAAAAGTTCCAGTCCAACGCATCGAGGAGTGACAAAATGGCATCGGATCAGACCGAGAGCTATGCCGAGAATTATGCCCGCATCAAGGAGATCGCCGCCCAACTGCGCGACCAGCAGGAGCCCGACATCGATCAGCTGGTGCCCATGGTTGAGCAGGCGAATGCGGCGTACCGCGTCTGCAAGACCCGGCTCGACGCCGTGAAGAAGGCGCTCGCGGAGATGTTGGGTAACGATGAGCCGAAGGACCGGTCTGCCGAGCCGGAAGCGTCTTGAGCGGCGCCATCGGCGAAAGCCGCGGGTTCCACCCATGAGTTGCGGTGACGTCGGGCGAGTAGATTGGTCATCAAGGTGAGACCAAAGGAGAGCTCCATGCGGCTTTTACTCTCGACCCGCAGCTGGCTGGAGCGGCGAGGGATCGACTGCTCCAGAACGGCCAACGAAAGCGATGCCGTCGCAATTGGCGCGAGTTTCGCGTTCGCGCTCTACTTCTTTTACCCATTTCTCTCCGGGCTACTCCTCGGTGCCGGTGACGTTCTGTTCTTCCAAGTGGTGCGTCCGCGGCAACAGTCGTCCGCTGTGCCCCGGGGGTGAGTGCCGTCACACCGGCTCCTTACCTGAGCCTGTCAGTTTCAAATGACCCACCTGTGCGGGCTTCTGGATACACTCCCCTGAATGACTGGCCCCGGGTAACCTACGTTTCCCCAGCCGTACAATCGGCAGCTCTCACCTTAACCGATTGCAGGCGACACGTGGGACACCATTACCGGCAACTGACCAAGAAGAACGAAACCAGATCAGCGCCCTTCGGCACCTTCGCCATCAACGTCGAAAGTACCGTAGACGCTATGGTAGAGGTGTTCGCCGCTGCTCTATTCCGGCCCGCCGGGACATCTCGGAGCGTCCTGCCGTCGTCGAGCGCCGTAGCCGGTCAGGTGATTGGGAAGTGACACGATCGTCGGAAGCGGATCGGCAGTGCTGGTGACATTGGTCGAGCGTAAGTACGGTACTACGCTCATCCGCAAAGTTGAGCGCGTGACAGCCGCACTGACCCCCCGCGTCAGAATAGTTGTCGCCTCAATAGCTCTGTAACCTAACAGGGGGCGAAGAGGTGACGAAGTGGCCGGATACGGACAAGCATTCAAAGAACGAGCAGTGGCGAGTTGTTGCCGCCAGAGAGTTCTTCGGTGGAGACGGTTTCCCGGGAAATAGGGGTTGGGGTGGCGACGTTGGAGCGCTGGCGCTCAGAGGCACTATCGATACCGGCAAGCACGCGGACCTGGACGGCGGCTGCCCGCCTGGAGGCGGTGATCGCCACCGCAGCCATGGACGAGGCGGGCAAGAGTGCATGGTGTCGCGAGAAGGGCCTGTACCCTGCTGAGCTAGAGAAACGGCGACAAACCGCCACGGCGGCACTGGCGGCACCGGAGGAAATGCGTGCCAGCCCGCAGCAGACCCGACAATCACACAAACGCATCAAGGAACTGGAGCGCGAGGTGAAGCGCAAGGACAAGGCACTGGCCGAGACGGCTGCCTTGCTGGTGCTTTCAAAAAAACTCTCGGCGGTCTTCGGGGAGGGCGCGGACGAATGATCCGCCTGGAAGATCGCCAAGCTATGGCTAGAGACATCGAGCAGGCTCATACCGCGGCGCACGAATCAAGCCGGCCTGTGAGCCCCCCGCCAAGGTCATCTAATTGGCGCTGCGCCATGGAGGCAACTGGTAAGAGACGATAATGTTCGACAACAGCGGCGAATTTGCGATCACGAGAAGATATCTGAACAGCTCGGCTGCGAGGTCTACTTCGCCCGGCCGTATAACAGTTGGGAGCGTGGCACGAACGAGAACGCAAACCGCTTAATCAGGCAGTACTTCCCTAAGGGAACGGATTTCTCCAAGGTTCACCGATGAGGCGATCAAGGCCGTGGAGAACAAGCTGAACACGCGACCGCGAACGCGGTTCGGCTACAAAGCGCCAATCGATCTGATGGCGCTGCAAGCTGATAGGCAGCTTCGAACAAGCTGCGTGGCGACCGCGTTTGCACGGTCGTCGGCGGTAACTTTTTCGGCCCACATCCCTGCATCAATGGCACCCGTAAGCTGCCCTAAGACCAAAGATGGATATAGTACATCGAAGTTTCAGGGTTATAGGCTGTAGTCGACTCCTGGCGGCTTTCGCCACCACTCCATTCGGCCGACGAGGCGTTCGTGGTAATGGCCGATTTCAGACCTGGTTGCTCCCGACCCATGACGGTCGCGCGCCAATGAAGGAAGCAGTTCCTCCGCTGGAACAGACCGCCCGGTCGTATACCCGCTTGAAAGTACGGATGATAGGATCGGTGTCCAAGTCGGTTCATCCCTCCGCAAGGTGCTGCGCGATCTCGTCCACGAACGGCGACGAGCGTCCCGCAGTGTGCACTAGGTGGACCTCGGTTTTCGCCCGCGTGAACCCAACATAGAAGAGCCGGCGGGCCTCCGCGAGCTGCTGTCGGCTTGCACCGTTTTGCGGCAGACAGCCGCCGTCCATGCCGAACATGAAAACCACGCCGAACTCCCTGCCCTTCGCACTATGCAGCGTCGACAGAGTCAGGCGGTCGAGTTGCTCACCGTTGCCAGCCAGTTCGCCCAGGACCATGTCTGCGCGGTCGCCCGCCGGTGCTATGCGCGCCGCGAACGTTGCTAACGTGTCGATCTCGTCGCGTAATGCCACACACTCGGAAGCGAGCGGCTCGATCACGTTGGCCCGCAGTTCCTTCAGCCAACGGTGCAGCGCGAGGTTTGCGTCCCGACTCTCCCACAGCGTAGCGATTAGTCGGCGATGAAGCTCCCCAAACTGCTCTTCGCTGTGAATGGCCTCTGCGAACAACCTCCTCCCGTCCCTGACCAGGCGCGTGAACCGCGGCTTCCCCGTACTCCATCCACCACAACACCATTGGCCGCACAACTCCAACCACTGCATGATGCGGCTGGACCGCGGGTATAAGGCGTTGCGGTCGGTGCGTACGATTGGGATGCAAACGACCTCGGCGGCACTGGCCACCGCATCGCCGATCCGGGCCGCCGGGTACAGCACGGCCACGTCACGGTAGCCCAGTCGCGGATGGCGCGTCAGCGCCTGCGGCAGCAGTTCCTCCACAAGGCGAACAGCCTGCTGCTCGTACCAGCCACCCAAGGGATGGATGAACACCGTACTCTGCGCTGCGACGTCGGCCGCCACGTAGTCGCGCTCCTCGCCCAAAGCCACGTGGGAGGCAACGACGATGCGGTTGCCGCTGCGGTAGTTCAGTCGCAAGCGAACGGTCTCCACATCCTCGCGCTCGGACAGCCGACGCAGCAGATCGGGACGGGCCCCGGTGAACCCATAAATCGATTGGTCCACATCACCCACGGCGAACAACCGCATGCCCGCGCGAAAGCACAATCCCATTACCATGCGGTGCAGCGCCACGCCGAGGTCCTGGTACTCGTCGACGACAAGCACCGGATACTTGGCAAGCAGTGCGCGTTGAAGCCAATGGTTGTCACGTAGCGCGCGCACGGCCAACAAGGGCATGTCGTCGAAGTCGATCAGGTCCCGCTGGCGCAGCGCTGTTTCGTAGGCTTCCACGAGTTCCGCGAGTTCCGGATCGGTCTCGCGCCACTCCGCGCTGTCACGGTTCAGGATCGAACGGCGATAGTTGCCGAGGCGGAAGTTCCAATCCCGGGGATTGCCGGGTTCATCCAACGTGCGGGCCACCGCCTCGGCCAGTGCTTCCTGCCGCTCCGCCCGGGTGGCCACGCCGAAACTTTCCGGCAATCCCAGACCTGCCACCTTGGCGTAGGGTAGGACAATTTGCGTGAGCGAGAAAGAATGCACCGTCCCGACGAAAACGCGTCCCCCGGGCTCCACACCCAGTGCAGCCAACCGGTCTTCCAGCTCCCGCGCGCACTCGTTGTTATACGTGATGCAGGCCACGCCTCGCGGTTCGTGCACGTCCTCCGCGAGTATGCGTGCCATCTTGGTCGTGAGCGTCTTGGTCTTGCCGCTCCCAGGCCCCGCCAGCACAACGCAATGGCCACGGGACTCGTAGGCTGCCCACTGCCCCGGATTGCCCCGGAGCTGTGCCGCCGCTCGCAGGTAGGCCACGCGGTCAGACACGCTCGGCCACGTAGGCAATGGCGTTACCAATGTAGGTCGGCGGCTCTACGCCTTCGATGCGCGAGGCCAGACGCTGCGCGAACCGGCCCTTGCCGACAACTTCGATCAGCTTCAGGTAGTTGTCGATATCAAGCGTTTCCGGGTCAGCCTCCCAGCCATCAATCCAACCCTTCCGTTCCTCGCTCCACGACGTTTCGCGCAGCGTCTCTATGATGGCCTGAGTGAAGTACTCGTCGTTGAACAAGTCTACCTCTAACGTGTCGGTGTTGGAGAACACGCCGTAAGCCTCACAACGGGTGGCGAACTCGTCGCCATTTTCGATGGCCTTGAGCTCTTTTAAAAGTTTCTTCGGAGATTTCCCAATCCGCGCCGTCTCAATCGTGTCAACTAGTTTCCAGGAGCGGTTGAAACCAAGAGGCCCTCGCTTCGCCCGGGGATCCCAGTCGGTGACGACCGAGAACGGGATGCCCATCGCCGTCAGAAACTTCGCATAGGGCGTGAAGTTCGTGCCAGCGACCGAGCACACGGTGATGCCCGAGTGGTCCAGGTCATGGTCCGTCGCGACGGCGAACACCGGCAGCAGGAACTTCTCAGCATCCCCTTCGACCAGGATGATACCGCGTGCGAACAACATCTCCGCGCGCGTGACGTCCAGGTAGCGCGCTAGGTCGTCTTCCTCATCCTCGGTGAGGTCGACGGAAGCCGCCGAGGTGGCGACAGTGCCGTCCTCGGCGGATTCACGCAGCAGCACCAGGGAGCGCAGCGGCGCGACACTGGCGATGTGCGGCGAATGGGTAGTCAACAGCAACGACAGCGGCTGCTCTTCCTCTTCACCAGCGAGGCCTTCGAACAGATGGCGGTACACCGCGCGCTGCAGGTGAGGGTGAAGGTGGGCCTCGGGCTCTTCAATCGCCAGTAGGGTGTGGTCACGCCGGTTCTCGGCCATGAGTTGGCGCAACTCCAGGGCCTTCAGTGCGAGGAAGGCGACATTGGCCGAGCCTAGACTGGCTTCGCTGATAGTTCGCAACCCTCCATCGATCAACAGGCGAAGGTTACGGAACAGCCGCGTCACATCGGTCGTGCCGAAGCCCAGGCTCGGCTGGATGTCCTGCTTGGGACCGCTCATGGACGCAAACAGCTCCTGTAGGCCTTGCTCCAAGCTCTGTACAGACGGAAACTCCGCCAATTGGCCGGTCGCCGCCTGAACGGTGTCGCGCACCTCCCGGAGTTCGTCGCTCGCCACACTCGCGAACGCGCGTTCGAGCAAGGGCCGGAGGGGAGAGCGGCGCCATGTCGCCAAGTCGCCCTCTGCATCCCTCAACGCGGGCAACAGGTCCATCGCGATGCGCCGCCGTACGTCGTGTCCGAACCGCTTCGTTTCCGCCTCGCCGCCGTAGCAAAGGAACTCGTAGTCGTCGTCGGATTCGGGAAACCCGTTGAGGCCCGGAATCGGCCGGAACTCATAGGTAAGCCGCGCGGTGTACGGATCGTCGTCGAGCCGGAAGTCCGTGAGCTGGGCCAGCAGGTCCAGGTCATCCTCGAAGTCGGTCAATTCCACGAACACCGTGACCTTTTCGTCCTCAAGCGGCTCACCAAGCCCATCCCAGAAGTCCCCTTGGCCTAACTGGCGCGCACTGTCTGGCAGGCTGGGATCGAAGAGCAACCGCAATGCATAGAGCAGGTTGCTTTTTCCGACGCGGTTCTCGCCCACGAGAACGATGTTTCCACCCAGTTTGACGTCGATCTCGCGAAAGTTTCGGAAGTTGCTGATGTAAATTCGTGTGAGTTTCATGGCTCCTCTGGACTTCTACTTTCTCAGCTTGAAGAAATAGGTTCCAATGTTACGTCACAATCTAAGGTCCGGTTTGGAGCGACATGACGAGCGTGGCCCCATGCCCGGTTTCCATCTCGGTCTCTTTTTGATCCTGAGCGGACGCTCTTAGTCTAATCATCGAAAGAATGGGGTGACCGGGTAGCTCTCTTGAAGCCGGCGGATTATCGCGAATTGTTCAGCGAGTCCGACATCAAGAGAGCTGTAGCCTTTTTTTGGATTTCTTTCTCCTGCTCGATCCGTCGCAGCCGTTCTCCAGTTCCTGAATCCGTCGCTGGTCTGGCGTAAGGGCTGTGCCCTTAGGTGTCTCGCCCTGTCGCTCTTGCCGGAGCTGCCTTATTTAGTACTCCATGGTCGACTTGCCGACCCCGACGGCCTCACAGACCGCCTTCCCAGTGTAATCCTGATCAACCACCAACTGCGCAGCCTACACCTATTCCAAATACAAGGAATTCACCATCCCGGACGACCGCTGCTTGGCCGATAGCACTCCTTGAGATACTGGTTGACCACTCACTGGCCGCACTTGAAGTCAGCGAGGAAAGACGCACCGCATAATGGAGTGTGGGTCGCGGACGATAAGCGCGATGTGATTGCCCAATGGCGGTCGGTGTTAGCGTACCAGCGCCACCAAATCCTTGTGCCGCCTGCATACTCTTTAGGTGTTGATTTTTAGGTCTTCGTCGGGAGTTGCAATAACCTCGGCTAGTGTAACGACGCCACCGCGACCAGTATGCTGCTTTAGCAGTCGTTTCTCTCCGTCGGCTCTATTTTGTACAATAACGTCCAGATTGGCTCTCATAAATCCACACAAGGTCGCCCCTTTTCCCGTGAATTGCTTGTTGTCGAATGCTAGCCGGAGTCGGCTGACCGCGTAGTCAACCAGACCAGCTCGACAGCTGCCGCTCGCGTCTTTGAATTAGCTGTTTGAACAAAGAGGCGGCGATCTCCGCCTCTGGATCATCCTGCCGGCTCTCAGCCTCACAAACGAGTGCCTGGAGTTCTTCAATATCCGCCCGGATCTCCGCGGGGGTAAGGGCTTTGCGCAATGCTTCCATGGTGTCGGCCTCCTTTCGACTTGTCCTAGGCGTTAGGTTGCCAAATTATTTGGCCATAGTCTGTAAGATATTTCCTACAAACAGGAAATTTAAGGCACTTGCCGCCCGCGGTATGTGCAAAAATCGCCGAGGGGGGGGTGGGGGAAGGCCGGACTGAAAGACACTTAAGGTGGCTCGGTCTTTTTCAGGGACTAGAACAGAACGCAAGGGGTGAACAGCTATGCCGATCATGCAACTGCTACGAGATGCCGCGGATTCTGAGACGTTTAAGGAACGACTCGCCTCGATAAACAAGAATTTTCGAACCTGCAAAAATGAGGGACGCTATCGCGACGCCTTGCTTGAGCAGTTCAATGCCAACAGCGAGAGGCACGGCCTCGTTGCGGTGGCTGAACATAAGCTGGTTGATATGTCGATTTTTTCTCGTGGTAATCCGCGTCAGGCGCCCTTTAGGGTTGAGTTCAAGTACAACTTTACCCCCGATCTAGTCGAAAGGGTGGCCCGGAAACTCCCTGACGGAAACGGATTTGACGACTTGGTTAAAGTCGTGGAAGACGGTTACAAGGGCAATTGGGCCCGCGAGGCCGAAGGGATCATCAAGGACTGTCTCTTCAAAAAGCACACAACGAAGAAAAAATGCGACGGCTTTATTTTCATTTTGCAAGATCGCAGACGGGCCAAACGCCGCACGGAAAACGGGTTTTTCAAGACACCTTACATCCATGAGCAGATTCGCTTGGATAAAGCCCCCGACCCCGAGGAATGGGCAGACGTCCTTAATTCCCTCTTCGAGGGTATTCAGCAGCGTCGTGCGTTTAGAATGCTACCGCCCGTTTCCATCCAAGTTTGCGAAGGCCCCCAGTACCCATTGACTTCCCATATCTACTTCATCGACTTCGGTGCAGAGCCTGCCGTTCCTTTCGGAGGATAACCACCCTCGGGTAGAGTAGCGGTGTCGGCGGGAAACTTGATGGGCTTACCTGTTTGCAGGCTCAAGCTCCGTAAGCTGCTCTCTCTGCGTGTACACACCTCGAAATGGCAGAACCTCGATCAGCTCAGGATTATCCCCGACGTGGTCGGCTGCTATGACTTAGGCTGCCTCCTCGATAGATCCGTAGAGGGCAAAACGCCGGTTTCCCGCACTTGAACGCCGCCGAATCCGGGTAGGATCGCGTAACGTAATCGGCAACGGCAACCCACACCACTACTAGCGCGCTCGTTTTCCAAGAACGGGCCGTCCAATCGCCCGAAAACAGGAGTAGGAGAAGATGCAGTTGACCCGAACCCTCGGCGCGGCGCTGCTACTTGCGCTCGTCACGGCCTCTTCGGCGCTCGCGGCAGACGTCAATATCGCCTCTTGGAATGTCATGCGCCTTGGACATGGCGATCAAAAGAGTTTCCCCGCCCTGGCAAGCGTAATTAGCGAGTTCGACTTTATCGCCCTGCAGGAAGTGATGACCGAAGAAGGGTTGGACCGACTCGAAGTAGCGGTGGAAAAGACCACGGGCGAGTCCTGGGCAGTGCAGGCCTCTCACCGGATAGGGCGAGGGTCATACAAAGAAAGGTACGCCTTCTTATGGCGGGAAAGTGCTATCGAGTATGTGGATGGAGCAGTCGTCTTTCTGGACACGACGGACCGTTATAGCCGGGAGCCATACTCGGCCCGCTTTCGGGTGCGTGCCGACGGCACCGAATTCGTGGCGGCGACGGTGCACATCTTCTATGGCAAATCGAAACAGGACCGTGAGCCCGAGATCCTGGCACTGCGCCATTATTGGGAATGGCTATCGGAGTCCTATCCGGATACCCCCACCGTGCTACTGATGGGCGACTTCAATATGAGGCCCGATGAATCGGCGTGGAGCGCGCTGAGCGCCATTGCACGCCCACTGCTTGCATCAGGTGGCTCGACGTTAAGCTCTATCGACGGGCGCTACGCGAATCTGTACGACAATATCTGGGTACCCCGCACGTTACGCTTGCCGATCGTTTCCGCTGGAGTGTTCCGCTACCCCACCGCCCTGGGGTGGACCCACTCCAAGGCACGAAAACATGTCTCCGATCACGCTCCTGTATACGTCGTACTAGAAACCAAAGAGCAATAAGCAAATGCCAAGCAAAGAACTGCTTGCAGTCATGCTCTGCTGTAGTGGGTCAATCGCCTGGGCCTCTGACCGCCCATTGGTTGGGATGAAGCAAATGCTGGACGTTCCGATCTGCCAGCACGAAGGGAGAGAGATGGCTTGCGGGGAGATTTTGGCGTTTGTTCCCGCCTACGTAGCGGTCGATGCGAAGAAGCGCCTCGTCCATGCCGTAAAAGACTCCGTTTTGAGCGCTGGGGGAGAAGTGGTCTCGACCTTTTCTAACCTGGGCGCCATGCGGTTTCGGTTCAACCAAAACCTCGCCATCGATACAATCATCGGGGATCTGAAGCGCCGCTTCCCAGGCGTCAATTTCTACCCGAACTACATCCAGGGTGCGCGCTAGACCGCCCTCCCCTACTTCACCTGATGCTTGCGTCCTTCCTGTGGGTCCGGGTTGTTTAACCATTCCAACATTGCACGTTCCATTGAGCGGCGTGTTTCCACTCGTGCTTCGACTTCAGCAGCACTGGGCAAGCCGTCCGGCAGCGGCAGCAAAGGCGATCGGGCGATAGCGAAAAACGAGTTCTGCAGCCCGGCCGGAAAGGCGGACGGCTGCTGACTTTCGAAGCGCCGGCCTGCGAGCACGTCACGAGCGTCTTGAATGGTAGCCCCGTACATCCGACGCTCTTCACGATCGAGAATCAGTGCATGTGCGGAGTGCTCGCTGTAAACGTCAAGCCCATCGAGCGCCCCGATCACGCTCGGGTGAGTCACAAACAAATGCCATCCCGAGGGATTCATGAGGCCACTGCCGCAAACGGCGTAGGCACCGTCGGTACAGCAGAGCGTACCGTCTTCGGCCGCCCAGTAGAACGCTACATAGCGCCGGTCTTCGGCATAACCGAGAACTGCTTCGAAGTTAGGAGGGACTGGAACAAAAGGCAGGGCAACGATGCCAATCTCTGCTTTGACGCTAACCGCACTTAAAAGCTGGCTCATAATCGGATCACGAAAGCTCACGTCCAACTAGGATCTATAGTCGGTGTTTTAACTAGATTCTACAAGGTGAGCCACACTTTTTGTTAGACGGAGCCCTCACTCTTCCGTTTCTTCTGTTCCCGGTATTCGGGCAGGTAGCGGTAAATGCGGTGTGAAGCGCACAGTGGCGCCGCCTCAATCTTCACATCGAGCCGTTCGACGCGGTCGCTGGCACCCAGTCGTGGACCGGTAAGAACCGGCTTCTCGCCTTCTTTGTGCGGATACAGCAGCGGCATCGATACTCGGCGCTGAAGTCGAGTGATCGAACGATCGGAATGAACCCAAGCGATATTCGCCCGGACGTGCGGAGCTGCGTCTTGAACATGGGCGAATACTTCGTCGCGGGGCAGCGAGGCAAGAACATCCAAAGCTTCGGCCACCGCGGGCGCTTCGTGGCGCCGAATGAGGCGATCGTGGACTGCTTGCCAGGACAGCGTCTGGATCTTTCGATCGCTTGATGCCATCACAAGTCCAATCCGTTTTGGGGGATACGGATACTGGTCGAGAACGAGGATGCGGCGTTTTGTCTGAACGAAATGTAACCGAGGGCGATGCAGGTTGAAGCGTAGGTGATAGGCATAGAGGGACAGGCTCACACCCGTTTTTTCCGGATGCTCGACGAAGTGCTTGTCCATCTCCTTCTTGGTCGCGGCAAGCCGATCCTTCAGGCCATTGATCTCACGCGCCAGGGCCAAGGTTGAAGGCGTTGCGGCAATCGCCCCGACACACGAGATCGTTTCATTGGCGGACTGGGTATCGTCGTATTCAACCGCGCAATACACCTGTGCCGCCGTTTCTCGAGCATCGCCCTCCCCCTGAGCCAGTTCCGCCGGCAATCCCTGCTCCGCCCGGAGCGCGACTGTGAGCGCCTGCAGCGCCTCCTCAAGTGCCGCGAGCGTTTCGTTGAACTGTATCCCAAGCGCGGTCTGTTCCATGCACACACCTCCACATATATGGCGGATATTATACCTCCTTCTGTTGTGGAACACGATCCCCCCCCTTCGGCAAGTTCTGGGAAACCGGCAACCCAGCCGACTTCGACAAGAAAAAGAAAAGCATGCGCAAAGAAGCCGCAAAAGGAAGGCCGGCCTGCGGCGCAAGGTCCCCCCGATTTCAAGGTTCCGGAAAGGGCCCATCTCGGCGCCGGCAGCGGCCCGTCGGCAATAGGCCCCAACACGCTGGAGGTATAATATCCGGGCGCCCCACCGAACAGTCGCTACCGCCCCGGGCAGCGACAGGAGCCGGGTTTGGCGCCGTCAAGCCGACCGTCGGCAAAGGGCCCCTACACGCTGGAGGTATAATATCCGTATGCACCCGCTAATCGGAGTGCAGGGTCCGCCGCCTCTGGGCAGCAACAGGAGTCGGTTTAGCACCGCTAGCGACCGTCGGCAAAGGGCCCCAACTAAAACCTTGCCAGCCCGGCAACCCCATGGGAGCAGGCGCCCGCCGTCTCCGGGCAGCAACCGGCGCAGGCCCAGACCGACACTCCTATATATATGCTCCGCCTCCCGGCCTTAGCAGGCAGGTCGCCCCCCTCCCCTCCCCAGGGGCACGCAACTTGCCACGTGGCAAACTGAAGCGTGATCGGGCCGCCCTTCCCTACCACTAGGTTTTCTTCGAATGGGCGATGGCTGGCGTGGGCCCCTCCTCAAAACCACAGTTAGATTTGCCCATAAGCTTCGAGTTGTTCGAAAAAAACAACGCCAGCGTGGAATTTCGCGAGTCTCTGTTCACGTTCTCGACAGTAGTCCTCGGCTCCCTGCGTCCCCAAAAACGAGGCAGAGATGGCTTTGGCCGCTGGCCGCCGCCTTGATTTCTCCGCCGCGGCCATTCGCCGCGATGGGAAAGTTTCGCTTGAATCGTCCAGACGCACGCACCGGGTTTGGAAGCGCTAGAGGTCGACTGACCCGCGCCGAAGCGGTCCAAGTAGAACTGTGAGGCAACGAGCCTCGCCGTTCTTGGTCGCTAGCACATGATCCCGGAAGGGGTAACCGCCCTGCCCTTCTGGCGCTTGGCGCCTCGGTAGGCCTGCAGCCGCCGACCGTCGTCACGCCAGCAGCGGAGCTTCGATTCCGCCGCTGAGCACAATCTGTGGTAACCGAGTGTCGGGGATCACCACTTTATGTACCGCTGAGTCGGGGAACATGCTGCTGAAGGCGGGGGTGAATCGTGAGGAGGCGCACAGCCCCAATCTTGCCACGTGGCAAGGTTCGACCCGGAACGGGCTGGACTTGTTCGGCGACAGGGCGGTCCTGGCCTCAACTTAAGTTGTCGGCGGTCCTGACTGCCCAACCTTTAAGCGAGAGACTTCATCGGGGGGTCGATCAGCGATAGCTGGAACTAAAAAGTTTAGGAATTTCAGCTATTTTCCCGGTGAAAAGGTCTGCCGGCAGGAGGGTCGGTGCCGATCGGGCTTTCTGGCTTTACTTCGCACTTCCCCAAGGTGTCGCTGAGTCCATTCAGGAACCCTGGGCAGTTTTAGTGAGGGCCTATGCCCGGGATACAAACTCGGGGGAAGGTAGGCAGTGGGAGAACTCAGGGAAACGCCACACCAAGGCCCAGTAGCAAGCGCTACCTATTTGATGCGTTGCAGAACCCCATCGAGTTCGTCCAGGCTGGCGCACTCGATCGAGATCGTCCATTTGTCCTTTTTTGAAGCTAGGCGCAGTGGGGAACCCAGGCGTTCGGAATACTCCTGTTCGAGTTGGCGGATATTCGGGTCAGCGGAGTAATCTGTGCTCGGGCGGGGGCGCCGACCCCCGCCCGTTGTCGCCTGGACAGCCCGTTCCAACTGCCGGACGTTCCACTGTTGAGCGACGGCCCGGGCTGCCATTTCAACTTGCATGTGGCCGGATAGGGCCAGCAAAACTTTACCGTGCCCCCGATCGAGAACGCCCTGCACCAGGTACTCCTGAACCCGCGGCTCGAGGCGCAGCAACCGCAAAGTGTGCGACACGTGACTCTCGCTCTTACGATCTGATTCCGGTCCCAACGTTGCAATCTGCCGCCCGGTGTAGCCGAATTCGTCCTTCAACCGTTGATAGGCGAGCGCCTCATCGATCGGGTTTAGGTCTTGCCGCTTGTTGTTCTCGATGATCGCGGCTTCGGCCATCTCCTGATCCGTCATCTCTCGAACGATGAACGGGACGGCGGCAAGCTGAGCGAGTCCGGCCGCCCGCCACCGACGCTCGCCAGCGGCGATTTGGTAATAGTCGCCCCGGGTCGGATGAGGCCGGCCGACAATGGGTTGGATAATCCCAGGCCCCCGAAAGCTGGCAGCGAGATCATCGAGGCCTTCGGGGTCAAAGTGCCTGCGCGGCTGGTACGGGTTGGGGACTAACCGTTCGATGGGAGGATGGATCAATTTACCTTTTGTCATGAGAATCCCCTGCTCAATCCGCCATGGGGCCGCTTTTCATCCGTCAAAAACGAAAATTTCTTTTTTAAATCAGAGATTTTCACCGTGAAAAGCTAGCCCACACCGCTCCTTTAATCCGGTGGTCCGACGGACGGGCGGAGCCCGTCCCAGTTTTACTATTTTTCTTTGGAATCAACGGTTTTCACGGTGAAAAGATCGTCGAGTGCGGAATTGAATGCTTTGCTCAGCTCCTCCCGCGAGGCTTTCTGGCCTTTCGGGATCCTGATAACCACCGCCCCGTTCGTCGCTTTTTGAGCCTCCATGATGACCTGTCTTCCAGCGGCGTCTTTATAGGTGCGCTTCTCCAGGTCGCGCTTTACCGGCTGGGCCGTCGCAGCGATCAAGAGCTGAGTGACCGCGCTCGCCTCCGTCGGTATGCCCTCCCCTTTCTTGCTGTTCAATTCCTTTGCCTTGGCAAGCATGGCTTCGGTCTTGCGGTCATCGTTGGCCATGGCGGCTCGCAGTTTCGCCGCTGTTTTCGCCGTCACGGTTCTTGGGTCGGGATACGCAGCAATGATTGCCGAGTCCAACTCCCAGAGCGCTTTGTACCGGCTGATCGTCGCAATTGACCGACCCACGCTCGCAGCGAACTCCGACTGGTTGCCGCCGAAGTAACGTTCCAGCGCGTCCCGATACTCGATTGCACGTTCGTAGTCGGAAATGTCGCTGTACCGGTTGGACGCATCGGAGAAGAGAAATGCTCTCCGATCATCCATATCCTTAATGGTCAACCGGATCGGCCGCTGCAGATAAACGCATGCCCATAACCTGCGTGCGCCGGCGATGATCTCAAAGTCGTACTCCGGATCGTCCCGAAGCTTCCGTGCGACAACCGGCTCGATCTGCCCTTCGGCGCGAATCGAATCGACCAGGTCCTGGCAGTCCTCTAGAGTAAGAAGGTCGTAAAGGCGGTTGTGACGCTCCCACAATCTGCAGCGCTTCGTCTCCACCTCCCGAATGACTTCGCTCTCGGTCTTCCCTCCAAGGACACCGATCAGATCACGCGAACGCTTCTCCTGGCCCAAGTCATTTTCTGCCATCGCGGTTGCGGTCGGTGCCACCTTGTCGAGGTCTTTTAGAAGGCCACCGAGTGCCGTCTTCACTTTTTGTTTAGCCACGATCTAGCTCCCCTTTTTTACGCGCTCGCCGTCTTGCGGGCCTGCTTGGCTTGGCGCGAGGGCCAAGTAGCCTCAATGAGCCCAATAACCTCGTCTCCAAACTCTTTAATGGAACCAAGCGCACGGCGATAGGTCTTCGGCGATGAAAGAGGACCATCCAGATCCAGCACCGTCTTGCCCAGCGCCGCGGCCGCTTCAATCTCCGCAGAGTCGTATACGACAGAATCCATCATGTAATCGCCATAGAACTGCCGCGCCAGGTCGAGAATCGCATCTTGCGGCCCCGATGCACGGCTCGTGTCAGTGATTTGCGCTTTTTTCCGGTTGACCAGAATCTTGATGAAGTTGTACGACAGCGCTGCGGCCTGGTCGCTGTAACGGGCGATGCTCTCCATCACCTCCTTCACCATGGTGAAGAACTGGATCGTCGAGGCGAAATCGAGCATGGCCGGAGGCATCGGAACGATCACCGCATTGGCACCGTAAAGCACATTCAGAGAAATCATGCCGAGCGCCGGCGGTGGGTCGATAATGATGACGTCGAAATCGTCTTGCAGATCGGCTAAGCCCTTCCGAAGAGAGAAGAACAGCTCTGCACCTTCGCTGGCAACGCGGGACGCCAGCACGTATTCAGACGAATAGAGCGTCAGGTTGGAAGGGATCAGCTTAATTCCATCCCAATAGGTATCCCGCACGGCATACCGCAGGTTGTCCCGCTCGCCAGCAAAGAACGGGTGCAACGTGTCGTCCTGAGTCAAATCCACATCGGGACTGATGCCGAAGACCTGGGTCGTACTGGCCTGCGAGTCGCAGTCCACGAGCAGTACGCGGTAGCCCTTCATGGCCAGATACTGCGCCAGTGTGCAAGAGGTAGTGGACTTGCCGACGCCACCCTTGAAGTTCTGGACAGCCAGGACCACCGGGGAATCGGTGCTGCGGCTGCGCCAAGGCCGAGTATTCATCACGTTCCGCATATCGTTGACCTCCCGCATTGAATAGCCGGTGCGTCGGTTATTACCATCGAGCTCCGGAGTAGGGAGGTCTCCGCGATCTTCGGCGGCGCGAATCGCGTGCGGCGTCCGGCCGACCATTTCGGCGACGTCCGTGATCTTGAAACGGCGGTCGAACACCTTCACTCCGGACGGTTGGAAGTTGTTCTGGCGCATTGCGGCCTGGAGATGTTCCGAGCGTTGAACGATTTCCTGGATGTCTGCTAGCGCTACGGGCATGAACCTGCTCCTTAGTATTGGTTAATTGACCACTTGCGCCGTCATAGTATTTTCGTTTACCGTTATGCGCAAGAAAAAGCGGGCAAAACGGAAAATCGCTTTACCTAGGAAACGGTCGTATGAGCAACACCGCAGCAAAATCTGGCCTGCGTTCCCGAAGCCCGGTCGAAAAGGCGAAGGACTTACAGGAACGCGCCCGCCAAAAGCGCATTAAATTGGAAGGGGCGGCTGAAGCCGAGACTCTCGCGCCAACGCAAAAAACCAAGGCCAGCCGAAGGGGAGTACCGAGTCCCAAACTGGTGGAAGAGGCCGAGCGCGCGTTTTTGATGCAGGAGCAGCTGGGGCTGTTCACAGCTCTTCCGCTTCGCCCGAGTAACGAATTCCCCAGTCTACTGGCTCGTCTGCCCATCTTTCCGGCGATCGCCCGCTCTCGCCAACAGCCCCTGCTGGACAAGGACAACGCCCTTCCATTCAAGACTCCGTTCGGCCGAGGCCGACGCCATGGGCCACCGGTATGCATTGAGGATGAGGACTACCTGATTGCGCTCACTCGTCTTCGCCAGAAAGCTGTCCGCGGCCACGGCACCAAACTGCCCATCCCGATCACATCCAATCCGGGTTTTGCCGACAACGAAGGCAATGTTCAGGTTCATGTGGTCCATTGCACGATCGTTCAGATTCTCGAGGAGATGGGTCTCGACACCAATGCCGGCCCTGGTTATCAACGAGTCGTCGAGGCGCTTTACCGGCTTCGCAATGTCTCAATCGAACTCGAAACCCGAAAGCAGGAGAAGTACCTGGGGAAAGTAACGCGCAGCACAAGTTTTAAGCTGGTCGATATCGACATGGCTACGTTCGAGTCGAACGGTGTCGTCTTTGCGCAGTTTCATCCAATCGTTGCCAAGTGGTTGCAGCACGACGCGACCTTCCTCGACTGGTCGGTTCGCCGGCAACTGCGCGGAAGAAATGCCAGGGCCCTGCACCGCTTTCTCTCGAGCCAACCCAAGGACTACGAAAATGACCTCGCTACTATCGCTGAAATTACCGGTTGGGAAGGGGAGAAACGGAAATTGCGTTCGCAGGTGGAAGCAGCTTTGAAACAGATGCAGGCTCTGAACTGGGTCGATAGCTGGGAGTTTACGGGTACCGGCCGCCGTATTCCGTACCGGTTAATCGTCCACCGCTCATAGCGCGCCCTTCCTTGAAACGTCGTCCGAAGGCCTGAAGCCAGCGCAGCGAGAGAACAGCAAAGAGGGGAGGGTGCTCACACCAGTGGCAAGACCGTTGTCTCGAGGCCTGAATCTGCATCATGGAGACGCCGAAGCTTTCCGCGACCGTCGTCCCGAGGCCTGAATACCAAAAGCGCCTGCCTGTATTTGGATTTTACCGTCGCGCGGAGGCCTGAACGGCGATCTCTGCCGCGGTTTCAGCACGTAGCAACCATGATCACCCCTCGAGCTTTCTCCCCGCGACCACCGTCGCGCGAAGGCCTGAAGCGCCATTCCTTTGATTTTCCTACCTTTTTCTGCCGTCGCCTAGAGGCCCCAATTGAGTTTTGGCCTACCAGTTGCCCTTCATGCAGCCGCGCGGCTCCCCATGCGCTCCCAACTAAGCTGTTGAATAATCGTCTCGTTCTACCGTCGCCTACGGGCCTGAACCGCCATATTGAGTTGACCGGCATGGTTCTTCAGCGCACCGACGACCTGGACTACACGCAACCGTCGTCTGAAGGCCTAAACGGGTAACTACCGCGAGCGCGGAAGACCCCGAAACACCAAATCTATCGATACTTCAGTAGGTTACAACAAACCTAGTGGCGCGCTGGACCAGGGTGCGGACACCACCTACTATTGTCTGTAAACCGGGCTCGGCGTTTTATCCACAGACACCCGTCGTCCCGAGGCCTGAATTCCGATCCACTCAGGCCTTAGCACCGTCGCACGGAGGCCTGAACCTCCGTTCCCTTGAGGCCCAAGCACCGTCGCCGTCCGGCCTAAGTACCGTTTTCCTGCGGCCCGAATGCCTCATCGCTTGGTCTGCATCGTATTGATTCGTAGATCCTTTTCCGAAACTCGCTTGTCCCCCAGTCTTTTTAGTCTCAGATCAGTCCTCATTAAAGTCTTATCTAGTACCGCCGCAGTAGCGGCGTCTTGAAAAACTTTTCTTCTTCTTTTCAAAAAACATCCCTCACCCCTATCCCCACGGAATCTCCTAATAGATGGCCGAGATCGTTACTTTCCCCGCCCAACCCCAACCCTTCCTTTCGGTAACGTTCCGTGTCTATGCGCGGACGTTTTTCCCTCCTACTGGTTTCATCTCTCATTTCGCACGCCACCGTAGCGTCGCCGCAAGACGACACGTTCTTCCGTAAGGCCGAAGAGGGCTGGTTTTTCTACGAGCCATTGCCAACAGACCCGCCAGAACCCGAGGTATTACCTCCGAAGCCGACCGTGCCGGACTCCACCCCGGCACCCACACAACCGACCTCCGCCCCGTCTTCTACACCTCCCTTATCCGTTGAATGGCTACGGGCGAACTTTCAGGTCTATCTTGATCGCGCCATTGACGATCCTTCTCCGGATAACGTCCGAGCCGCTCTCTATCTCCAACGCGCGATCATGGACAAGTCCACGGCCTTTTCCGATGCCGCCCAGCGCGTCGTTATCGGCGACCCGTACCTTGACGAAATCAGTCGCCGTCCGCTTGCAACATTTGCAGCCAATAAAGCCAACCGGATCGCCAAGGAGGAACAGCGTGCTCTACTCGCCCGATTAAGTCAGGAGGTCGGCCTCTATTTCTTCTACTCGTCTACCTGCAAATTCTGCATCGCCCAGGCTCCTGTCCTGAAGGCACTGGAGCGCCGCCACGGTATGAAGGTATTGCCTGTTTCCCTTGACGGGATGCCGCTGCCAACTGGCGACTACCCAGATTTCCAAATTGACCGCGGCCAAGCCCAAATGCTCGGCGTCGTACAGACGCCGGCACTTTTCTTAGTCAAGCCAGAGCTCGGCTTTCCAGACGGATTTATCCCAATAGCCCAGGGCGCAATCTCGATGGAGGATGCTGAGAACCGCATCGTCCTGTCCGCTACGAATGCCGGTTGGATGGACGAAGCCGACTACAACAAGACCCGTCCGGTGGACAAGACAACCACCTTAGCTGGAAATCTCGACGGCATTACCGAAGCGGACGTTCAAGACCCCACACGCCTGGTGGAGGTGTTGCGTCAGCGACTAAAAGGAGAGAACAAATGAAGCCTGCCAGCCGAACCGCTGTCGCGCTCGCTCTGTTCGCGGCCAGCTCCTGCACACAAGCCGGTCTGCAGGATGAAATGGATAACCTATTCGGTTCGATGACCAACTATACCCCTCCGGGCTACTTTGAGACCGCACGCAGGGGGGTCATCGGCGCCGGGCACTACGTGCAGAAGAATCGCATCATGTCGGCGAACCTCGTCTCTTTTGTTCCCCCGTCGCTAGAGGCTGGCTGCGCCGGCCTTGACATGAACGGCGGAAGCTTCAGCTTTATTAACGCCGATCAGTTCGTGCAGCTACTGCGTTCCATTGCATCCAACGCGCAGGGCTATGCGTTCCAGCTCGCCTTGAAAGCGATGTCTCCATCGATCGCTGAGACGATGAATGGTCTTCAGGAGAAGATCCAGCAGTTCAACCAGTTCTTTGGTGACTCCTGTCAAATGGCACAGAACCTCGTTGACAAGAGCGGTGCCGGCCAAGTCATTCAGGAAAACTCGGCAAAGCTGGTCGCAATCTTTGAAGGCGGTGCTGACGATGGCTACGACGCCTACGCCAACAATTCGGCCGCATCTGCCCTCGAAAAAGCTGAATCTGCTGCACCTGACGTCGTTGACGAAACCATCAAAGGCAATGTGGTGTGGCGAGCTCTGAAAAAATCGAAAGCGGCCGATTGGTTTGATACTGGTGACGACTCCCTGCTAGAGGCGATCATGTCGATAACCGGTTCGATTGTGGTGTCGGACCTTGCCGATGCCGACGATGGAGCAGGCAAAAACTACAAAACAACACCGCTCCCCCCGAAGCAGGGCTTAACCATCGATGCTCTTATCGAAGGTAAAGAGGTTGAAATTTACAAGTGCGATAACACGGATGAAGACGCGTGCCTCAATCCAACAGTCAAAACCATCGACGTCGTCGGTTTTGCCGAGCTAGCGGATGACATCCTCCTGGATCCCGGTACCGGATTGGTGGTCAAGTTCTCAACAAACACCGGAACTCCCACTGACCAGCAGACCGCGTTCCTTGCCGCTTCGCCTGCGGGGTTTGGCGCGATGTTGCGGACGTTGAGTGCATATTCGCAAGTGGCTGCTCGAGCTTTTGCCAAGCAGGCCGGACCCTTTATTTCGATCGGTATGGCGCAGCAAGTTATGGATGACTTAGTCGGTGCAATCCGTTCTTCGATGGCAAGCACTGACTCAGCTCACGCCGGAAGGGTACTCGATATGATCGAGGAGGCGCAAAACCGTCTGGACAACGAACTCCTTGCGCTACAGCAGCGGCACAACACCTCCCTCAAAGAGATGTTCGAGACCTACGAACAGATCATCACGAAAGCCAGAAAGAACCGCTATTGGAATGCGGCGAACGCCGAGCCGGAACGATAAAAGCAGGTAACGATCGTGTGGACGATATTTTCAGTCGGCGATTCTGCCTTCCTTGAGGAGGTACTGAACGGTGTCGCAATGATCACAGGGACTACCGAGTTCGGGGCAATGGTCAAGGTAGGCCTGTTACTCGGGGTCATCATTCTCTTCCTGCAATCGATGTGGAATGGAGGCCGGGGAGTCGAGATCGGCCAAGTTTTTACCGCATTTATTGTTTTTAATGTCGCCTTTGTCCCCAAAGTGCAAGTAGCTATTGAAGATGTCTATGACGATTCGGTTCGGGTAGTCGCAAACGTACCTGTGGGCGTTGCCGCTGCAGGTTCGATTATCTCGACGGTAGGCTACGAAGTTACTCGCATTTTCGAGCAGGCGTTTTCAACGCCTGCCATGACTGAGTATGGCTTTGCCGCTCCATTGGAGACGTTGGCAGGCGTCCGAAAAATGGAAGTGATGAGTTCCGACCTAATGCGCTCTTGGGTCAACTACATCAAGGAATGCACCCTTATTGGGGTCGATTTGGGCAAAAAAGATGTTGAAGATATCGTGAAAAACGAACCGTTTATCGACCAGCTTAAGTTCGAGAGCACGATCTACGGTACAGAAATCCACGTCCCCACCACCAAATACTACAACTGTACAGACGCATACGGAGTCTTGGAGAAGCAAACGGAACACAGTGAAAACACTTTGTACACCAACATCGCTCCGCATATTGGTGCTAAAACACTTCCGGAGGCGAAGGCCAAGGTGGAAGATGCACTGAACCAGCTAGGTGGCGCGATGGCGGGTTCAGCGCAAAATTGGATGTTTACCACAGCGCTCATGCCCGCTTACAACGCAGCGGTGGAGGGTAAGTACGTCGACGATTTGGCGTATACCCACGCGTTGATGGCCAACCAGGCGATCGCACAAAGAAACACACAGTGGGCTGCGGAGGGCACGCTGTTTAAGTCCATCGTGCGACCTCTGATGACGTTTCTTGAGGGCTTCACGTTTGCGGTCACTCCCATCATGGCCTTTGTGCTGGCCATTGCACCTATCGGTGGCAAGATGGCTGGCAAGTATCTCCTCACGCTTGTCTGGATCGCGATGTGGCAGCCCGTGATGGCGATAACGAACCTTTACCTGTTGATGTCCGCGTCCGGAAAGATGCAGGCGTTGGACGCGAAATTCGCCGAGGCGACATCCTACGCCGGATTGCAGGAGCTGAATCAGGAGATTCAGACTTGGCTAGCGACAGGGGGCACACTTGCGGCCATGACGCCGGGCTTGAGCCTGATGTTGGTCTACGGGTCCGCAATAACGGCAACCCACTTGGCCGGCCGACTTGGCGGTGGAGACCACGTCAACGAGAAGATTCCATCTCCCGATGTCGCCCAACCCGCCCCGGCCCTCGCGATGGGGGAGGGATTCAAGTATACGGCGCTCGCCGGAATGCATCGCGGCGAAGCCGATCAGATCCTTGGGACCGCCAACTTCAACTCCGGGCTCAGCAATGCTGTGAGTTCCGCGCAAGGGGAGATGCGGCAGGCTCAAGCGGCATGGGGCCAAACGTTCAGTTCAGCACTGAGTAGCGGCTATGGGAAAACGAATTCCCACCAGGCGTTGGCAGATTTTAGCAAGCACGTGTCTTCGTCGAGCACGCAATTGTCATCGGCGACTGACGACCTTATGAAGAATTGGGAGGAAAAGTACGGCATACAAGATCAAAACAAAGAAGCCGTCCGTGGCATTTTTGCGGCAACTCTCTCCGGCGCTGCGAAGATCGACGCCGGTACGGGAGCTCTGATTGATGCGGCCGGCAATCAGCTGATGAGCAAGAAGGACGTCCAGAAGCTCATTCTTCCAGATCCGAATAAGCCCGAGCATACCCGGCCTGAAGCGCTCGATAAGGCGAACGCGGCAGCTAAAGGTAAAGGAGGGAAATCCCCGATCAATATTGGCGTTGGCGCTGAACTCGGTCTCAAAGGGACTGCCGCACACGATCGCGAGCAAAGTACTTCGCGTTCAGCTGAGCAGCTATTTAGTGAACTTGCCAGTGTCAAAACCTCCGACGCTCAGCAGGCACAATACCAGGCACAGCTAGCGCAGTCGTTCCAAAACAAGGACTCCACAGCGTTCACAAAATCATTGAGCTCCACTGACGAGCAGCGGCTTAGTCAAACTGCGACGGAAAGCGCTGCGAAGACTCAGCAATACCAGGATGTGAACCAACTCCAAAACACGATCGGACACCAGACGAGCACATCCTTGAAGACTCTTGCGAATCAGTTTGCGAATGACTCCGGGCGAATGCATGGCCTCGATGATTACATCAACGGACACCACGATTTGCGGACAGCGATGAATGGAGTCGGAGGGGCGGGTGGAACTCTGGCAATGGCGAAGGAGGCGGGGCTCGTCGGCGATAACGCACGAGCTGCGGCTGCCCTTCTCGCTTTGGGCCAAAGCGGAAGCGCTGACCACCTACGAGCGTTAGCGGGCTTCATGGGGCGCGAGGCACCCAACGTTGATCCGACTGGGCTAGCCGGAGTCGCCGCGGGAGCGCCCGAGTCCGGGTCGATCCGGGCTACGGCCGGCGCCTCAGAAAAAGCAGGCCGAAAAGCCGCGGCCCAAGCTGGCGCGCTAGGGGACCGAAACCTGCACGACGTGGGTGGGAATCCGGCTTCCATGAGCCCTGACGGGATCCTCCGTAGCCACTTCGAAGCCGGTCAGCGTGGGGTAGCAGGATTTAGCGGTGCTGCAACCCGTGCCCACGAGACTGCCGCTTACAGGAGTCGCGGCGATCAGTTACTCAAATACTCGTCGGAAAACCCGGAGATTTCCAACTTCATGGCAAGTGTGGACCAGCATACGGATTTGCTGGGGCGTGTAGCAACGACCGGTACTGGCGCCGTCGGCATGACGGCCGATAACGCCAAAGAGCGCTACAGCGAGGCATACCAAGAGGCTATGGAGCGCCCACCTGAGCCGTCGGTATTACATTGGGCCGGTACTTATGTTGACCGTGCCAGAGCAGCATTCGACGCCGCCGGAGCCGAAGAAGGAGGGGTATTTGCTAAGGCTGAGGCTGGTTGGGAGGCCTTCAAAGCGTCGAAAGAATACTTAGAGGCCAACCACAATGCCGGCTCCAGAGCGATGGCGGCAACTGATGCACTCGTTATGGCAGCGTCCGCTGTTCCGGGAGATTTCGCGGACAATATCGAAACAATGTGGCACGAGAATGCGGACCGCCTGCACACTGACCTATACAAGGAAGGGCGAGCGATGGGCCTGACGGAAGGGCAGGCGCATCTCTACGCGGCCTCGAACATGGATTTTATCGCCAGTCGTCTGAATAACTTGACGGACTCTACTGCATTTTCGAGCAGTGAAATGCAGCAATACGAGCAGATGGTCCGAGATGAATTCAAGTACTTCGATGATGACGGAAATATCCAAACTTTTTACAAAGGCGACGAAATCGCGCAGAAGCAGATCGAGTTGGTCGAAACAGCCGCTTCGGGCGACCTCGACTTTGCCGGTGGCGCATTGGCGGAGTTGCGAGGATTCAATGCGGCTACAGGCCGACAGAATGTAAAAGCCATCACGCGATAAAGCTGCAGCGCCATTAGACCGGCGCGGCACTTCTGGTGTTAATCCCTGAATATCGAATACTCGTTCACCTCGGTGCCGAGTACCGCGCCCTCGGTGAATGCGTCGGTCTCGTGCATCCGGGGGGGCGCTGGCCGGAGCTTTAGGCCCTTGAAAAGACGCCCAGCTCCCTCCCAAGCCCAGAACACCATGCTCCACACTATTCCGAACGCGATTACGAAACGAGCCAAATCCCACCAGACCACAGTGGCGTAGACAACAGCTACGACGAGCGAACCCACACCTAGGGCGATTGCCGAACGCAACGGGTCGGCTGAGACCACCCGTAACAGTGCGAGGAGCACGCCTACCAACGCCCGAAGTAACAGCGTCGCAATGATGCCTGCTATTCCGATAGCCACGAACACAGGCGAATACTCCGCCGGGTGCAGCCACCAGTAAACCGCAAACAACGCCCAACCGGCATAGACCGCATAGAGCAGCGCATATCCAATTTTATGTCCGGTGTTCATCGTTCCACCTCCTGATCTCATTAATTGTCCCTCGTTCCTCGAAAAACACCAATCACCGAGGCGGGACAGAGAAATGCCCCTTGAGCAGCAGATTGGCCGCCTTTTGGACATTCAGAGGAGATGAACCGGGTTCCGCGGCCAGGATGAACGCAAGAAGGAACCGGATGGTTCCAAACACGGATACGCTCAGTTTGGTACGGGTGACCAGCGTGGCATGGGGCATGAAAACAGCTGAACGCACCGGCCCAAGAACACCGTTCTCGCGCAGGTAGGCGCGAAGCGCCTTCGCCTGCGCCTTCGCCTGTTGAACAGGGTTTCTGATATAGCCAGAACCCCGCGAAGACTCCAGACGCCACTGCCGATCGGCTTCGTTGCCGTAGACGGTACCCTCTTGGCTCTTGATTTCGAAGTTAAAAACCCCGTTTGGCCCCACGACAAGGACGTCTATCTCGACCGACCCAACGCTTGACCGGCTGTTGGGAATCAAGACGTTCGTCCACACGATGTAGTCACTCGGCAGCTGAGCACGCAGGAACGCGGCCGTCTTCACCTCAGTGGCCGCGCCATGGGGAACGCCGTAGGATAGATGCGCAGCATCACGGTGCAGATAGAACAGACCCATGATGAAGGCGCTTCCGAGGGTGATCGCAGCGGCATCCCCAAGGTCGCCCCGGTATACCGCCGCGAATACAAACAGCGCCACGATGAACGAAAGAGCAAGACGGGCAAACGGGATTTCCTTGACCTTCATTACCATCGCTCCCACGAGAGGTGCTCCTCGATGAACGCCTACGGTCACGCTAACCCGAAAAGGGAATAACGCAAGTGCTTGGTAGGAACTGATTGAGAAACCTTAAAGGTTTTGTCTGCAGATGTGGCGAGCGTATTCAGACTGAAGTTCAAGCCGTTCTGTTGCCCGTGTCACGGCAACATAGACGAGATTCAGTTCCGCATCACGTTCGAAGGGCGTGAGTTTACGCTGGCCCTGAAGGAGGTTATCGAAGTCAGGCGCAATGACGACGTTGGCCCACTCGCGCCCTTTCGCACGATGGGCCGTGGTGAGAACTATCTTGGCGCTTTTCTCATCCAAGCGGCGAGCCAACAGGTTAAGCACCTCACCTACACGGCCACTGTACTGTTCAAGGACACTTACGACCTGGCCAACTTCGGGGTCGTAGGCGTCGGCGGCATAGTCTTCAAGTGCTTCGTACGTGCTGAACATCGAGATCAACGGATGGCGGATCCCACGCCGTTCGCCGTTTTTTAGGCGCCATGCCGACTCTAGCTTTGAGCGTAGGTCCGACTGGTCGCCCACGATCGCGATCCGCTCGCCTTTGTCGGTAAAGAACATTGCATCTTTCAGAAGTTCAACGTTGGTCCGATACAACCTGGTATGCGGCTCACGGGGATGAACACGGCCGATAACCGACTCCTTTGTAGCCAGTCCGCGGAGTTGGAACTTGGGTCGATTGCGCTTGCCGGCGAGCACTGCATTCGCCAAAGTCGCTATTGCTTCACCGTAGCGAAATGATTGGGTAAGCGGCAGCTCTGGTCCACTCACTGTAGACATCGCATCCACCGCGCCGCGAAAAGCGTAAATTTGCTGATGGCTGTCCCCAATCCAGACAACTGCAGGGCAAGCCTCGAGTGCCGCGACAGTCACGCCGTTGCTGTCCTGGGCTTCATCCATGAGGACTAGGTCATAGCTCTCTGTCCCCGGCGACCCGATCAAATGCCAATACTTCAGGTAGACATCATGCGGCAACGGCAGATCGGTTTTGGCGTCGGGGGAGATCTTTCGGAAGCAGTGTTCAGCGGTTTGTAGTACCAGATCTTTGTATTGGTGGTCCTTAGCCCTGCGGACCGTAGCAGGTAAGTGCTTATCTTGTATGCGGAAGTGGCGAGAGTAGAGAAAAGAGGTGATGGTCTGCAGCACCAAACGCGCCAGTTGTCCCGGAGGTACGGGGAGATCCCGGCCGTCCAGGTCCATCAATGGTTCAATGTGGGAAGGGTAGAGCGGCCCGTGTCGCCGTTTGAGGTATCGGGCCCCGACACCACGGTAAGCCATGCCGTGCACCGTATAGACATCGGCAAGGTTGCCAAACTTCCGCTTCGCTTCGGTTCGGATCGGCGCGTTGTACGCGAGGTAAAGAATGCGCGCGCCCCTTCTGGAGAGGGGCGCCGCAATTTCTATAGACGTTGAGGTCTTGCCGGTCCCGGCTCCGGCGACAACCTTTAAGTTGCCCCTCTTCAGCGCAAGCGCTTCGGCGACGATCGCTCGCTGCTCGTCCGTGAGAGGTAGCCGAGAGCGCGTTTCCATCGCCGTTTCCGGAGTCAACCCTCGGCTCGTCGCTGGGCTGAGCCGATTTCACTCGCCGGGCTCATTGCGCAAAAAGGGCATTTAGGCTGGTTGTGCTGGTGATCGACCACCAAGTACGGGGCGCTGCAGTGAATACAGCGACGTAGCTTAAGGGTATCGCTGCGAAAATCTCGTGCAAGCACCCACGCCTGATTGACGTCGAGCGGTTGGTTGGTGAAAACAGCACCAAAGCGGGCGCGATTTCCCGTGAGAAGGCGGTGTGCCTTTATGATCGCATCGATGTTGATGCAGTGTTTCGCACCGTCCCCGGCGAAACGTAGATAAAGTAGTACAAAGAGCGTCCCTTCGGCGTTATTCGCGCGGGTCTTCAGAATGGTGTCAGATTCCGGAAGTGAACCCGACGACGGTTTCAGGCTACTGCCTGCTAGACCGTGCCAACCGTGAAAAAGATCCCGAATGCGCCCGGTAGGCAGGTTCGTTTCCAAGTGCACGATTGACGTACGAAAGCCGAGCTCGATCAACGCAAGCGCCCGGGCATCACTCCAATGTGTGGCCACCTTTCTTTCGTATCCGTTTTTGGGATCGGTTCCCAATGTTTTTTCGCGTCCCATCGAATCAAGACTCCCTTCTATCGGGCCAAAGCCATTGCTACGGTACGGGCTTGCTCCAGTGGCAAACCCTTCTGCTGAATGAACTGTCGCAACTGAGCCGTTTTGATCCGGGGCACAAACAGCATCACCCCTGGTGCGGCGATTGCGTGTAGATCATCGACGGTGCATTCCGCTACTAATCGGGCTATCTCTTCGGTGACCCCAAAGTACACGGAAGCTTCCGAAGGGTCTTTTCTTGCGATCTCGCGCATGAGATGGAGTAGGCTCAATGACAAAGCACTAATTTCGCTTGCGTGCGGTGTAGACATCCCAAAGTACTCCCAATATTTTTATTAGCGTTCTGTTATCTCCAAAACAGGTCATTCGACGCCAAGCGATCCCTCTCACTTAACGTGCGTAGCACCCGCAATACCCTCAAGACCTTGCGGCCATAATCCCGGGCATTCGCTTCCCCCCACTGGTGATAGCGACCAATCCCAAGCTCGAGATCATTTGGAGCCGAGCGCATTGCTTCCGCGAGCACCATGGCACCGGTTCGAAGATTCGTTCGCGGATCCAACAAATCGAAAGGGGAACCCACCCGATGGCCGTTCCACTTCAAATTGATCTGCAGGTACCCGATATCGACACTACGGTACTTCTCAAGGAGAATTTTCAGTCGCGTGGCCGCGGCTTCTCTGGTGTGGAAGTACTCACCGCCTTCGGGTGAATTGAGGGTCCAAGGGTGAGGCGCAGTGATGGCCCGATCGTTACCGATAATGGTTCGGCTTTCGACGAGACCTACCGCATATAACAAGAGTGGATCGAGGCCGGCCGCCTTGGCGGCAGTTTCCCAAGGGGTAGCGCGAAGCGTGAAAATCCCGGTTAGTCCCTCAGCGGCGGCTGTGGTTGAAGTCAAACCACTCGATAACGCAATTACAGTAAACAGCACGCGATACGTGCTGCTGCCATAAGCTTTACGGTGGTCCTGATTCACCATCTCGTTACCCTGAGAAAGCTTCCGAATAACGGCAAATAGTGGAAGCAATATAAACAGGCGGCGGTACCCGCGCAACCATTGAAATAGGTTTTCGGTCCTAACGAAACGGATAGCGAAAAACGAGTACGCTCCTGCGTCCATGATGGACTAGGCGGCACGAGTAACCGGTAATAAACTGCGTGCTGCGCTAACCAGCAGCCACCAGGAGACAGGGTGCGAAAACACAAGGAAACTACGGGCGAGTTGGGGCGGCTTTTGCGGGCAGGCAGAGGCCATCGGACAATTGTCGAATGGGGCCAGCTGCTCCAGATCAACAAGAATACGGTTGGGGCGTATGAGCACGAAAAATCGCTTCCCGATGTCGAATTCCTGGCACGATTTGCGGAAGAAACCGGGTGCGATTTCCTTAGTTTGCTCATTGCGCGATTAGCTGCTTCGGCAGATACCGCGGCAAAGCGCGCCGGACTCAGCTTGGATGTTCTGCGTCGGCAAGCGGCGAACGAGGAGGGCACGATTTCGGTTCCGTGGTTGAGCGCCACGGCCTTATCGAGCTGCGTAGGGCCTGTGCAGGAGATTCGGATGCCCCGGGACTGGTTGAAAACAAATGGAGTGTCGAAACCAGAGTATGCGGCTTTTTTCACAGTTGCCGATGACTCCATGTCCCCGTGTTTGAAGCGAGGAGACATGGTGCTCTGTGACAGGGCACTGACCGCTCCCGCGGATGGAGTTTTCGTGGTTTCGATCGAGGATGGCATTTGCTGTAAGCGCCTCCAACGACTACCCGGTAAAGTGCGTGTTGGGTCAGACAATCCCCGGTACGAGACTTTCCACCTTTCGATGCACTCCATAACAGCAAAGCTCACGGTCATAGGTCGAGTGACCCAGGCCTGGGCGGGGAAGCGACTATAGCGGGCTGCATCACTCAGGCACCCCTTCCAGAGTCGGCAGGATCCCAAACTGTTCCCCCAAGCGACGGATGGTTGCCTCTGAAGCTGTTCTTCGGCCATCGCGCATGTTGGCGCGATGATTCTTTAGGAGGGAAAGGTCACGCCGGTTGTAGTTGTACTCGGTTGCAAACGTGTTCTGCGACAGCTTGTGCTGGTCAAGGTAGTCTGTGAATGCCTCAGCGATTTGCTCTATCAGCTCCACGGTAAGCTGAACCTGAGAACCCGCTGTTTCCATGGCGCCACGGGCTGTCCCAACAGGCAGTTGTTTGGCGCCACGCATGGAACAACTCATGGCGCCGGCGGTTCCATCAGGAAACCGGTCAGACAAACGGTCATTCCCGAAGGAGCCCCCGGTGGCGCCAGTTTCCCATTCACCGTCGGAGGCTGGCGCCGGCATCCTAACCGACACCACCGCGGAGTCTTGGGGAAGGGGGAAGGGTTCCCGCATCGCACGACGATGCCGAGAAATTGAGGTAACCGCCAGAACCGACGTGAACTGAAACAGCACAAGCGCGATGGCTTGCATCACAATGACGGCTTGCCGAAGCCAAGAGAGGGTCGCCTGCTCACCCACAGCGAGCGCAGTGCGCAGGCGTTCACGGCGGTCGGCAAGTCGCGAACGCGTATCGTCAATACGAATGTGCCAACCGTGTCGGCTCTCCGAGTTTTTTAGGTAAGTATCGAGCTCTCGCTCTAACGAACGAATTTCGTCGTTCAAAGACGCGATTGTCTGTTCTCTCCGCTCAGCGGTCTGGGCCTCCGCCTGATCGCGCTCCAGTAGGGGAGCGGAAACGGTGTAAAAGGGGCCAGCGAGTAATAGCAGACTGGCCCAGAAACCGAAAACCCGGAGCGCGAAAGACCGCTTATACCAAAGCCACAGGGCAGCTAGTTCCAGCAAGAGCGACCACGCCCATCCCAACCCACCCACGTGGTGGTTCCAGAACACAATCGAGTGGTATTGCAGAAGTACGACAGAACCGACCAACACGGCCGGAGCTAGCAGGCGGTCCAGGCCATCTCCCTTGTTGATAGGAATAGCGCTCACCAATACTCCCCTCGTTTGTCGTTCGCACTCTGCATTTATAGCCAGTCAGGCAAAAGGGCGGGGCAGCGGAAGATGCGGAAAACCGCTGTTTGTCCCGCGTCAAAGGCGAATAAGCGTGCGTAGCATTGGTTCACCTAATTTCAGGTGGACTTCAGTCCGCGCGGTCCACCTCAAGGCGGGCGAGGGCGGGTTTGGTCCACCTTGTTTCTGGGGACCGAAGTCGTCCGGTGTGACCGGTGAGGTGAGGCGCCCAGTAAAGTGGCCCCCTTATAGGTGGACCGAAGCGACTTCGGTCCAAATAGATAGTTGTTTGGACAGGGAGCCTTTAGATGACGAAGTCTCCGAATGCGATCGAGTCATACGTGGAAGCGAGACTGGAGGAACTGACAGAGCGGGCGGCGCTGCTGGCAGATGAGTACTGGGCACACAATACGCACGCACAGCAGACACGGCCGATAAGTGAATGGGGCAAGCACGGTGTTCGAGCCAGACGCAGGAAGCACTCAATCTCAATTGACTGGAGTCGCGTTCACTTCTACGGGCCTAAAGGCAACCGAAAGCCACGGTCGGTTTATATTCCACGGGGACCGAGAAGCTATCGGTACAACATGGGGGCATTCAGGGATGCACCCGACTGGGAGCGCGAACTGATTGAACAGCTTGAAGCGAAGTTTGCGCTTATCCGTCAGGAAGTGGCGGCGCTGAAAGAACTCCTGAAGGTCTATGGGACGTATCAGCGGGTGCGGGAGAGAGTGGAGGCAGAACTTGCCAGTTAAACAAAATGGGTGATTAGAGCCGGCGAAATCAGTGGCACGGAGGTAGGTGAAAGCCCGTACTGCAAGGCCCCTGTCTCATGTTGAAATTGAAGCGTTTCAGCGGACAGTCAGTTCATATCGGCGATGAGATTGTCGTGAAGGTGCTGGGGGTGCGAAGGGGCGGCGAGGGTCGTCTGGGCATCGAGGCTCCGGCCGACGTGAAGGTGTTTCGCAAAGACGATCGACGCCGGGCTGTGAAGCGGGCTGCCGGGCAACGGTCCTCCACGCCAGGTCGCGGCACGCGAGCGGTCGCCTGAGTACAATACAGACCTAAACGTTGCATGCTACGCCAAACGCAAAATCGTCGGACTTACACGCTCGGGCGATTCGGTACGACTCCGGTCGCACCGGCCGGAGATGCCATCCGTGGGCATTGGCTGGCCCCGCACTCGGCTCCCCGGGACAGCCGCTGTGTCCGTATTCGAAGCGACTGCACCCCAGCACCTGCGACAGCGCGGGTTGGCAGTGTCTTGTCAGTCGTAATGGGAAAAAGGCCGATCGCCGTCGGACCAACATGCGCTTCCCAGGGGGTACTGCGCTTGCCCGTCTCCCTCTGGCGCCATTGTCGCCAGTTGTCCTGAGTTCGAGATGGCCGAAATTCTCCGATTCACTGGACCCGCAAACCGGCCCCGACCGGAATGCTTGTGCGCGCGGTTCTGGCGTATGTTTCGCGAGCGGTTCGGCGCAATCGACCTCCCAATCGAGGCGGAGTTGCTAGACACTTACACCCGAATGATGCGGGGTCGGTCGGCAGGGTTGAGGGAGGTGGCCCGGCAGCAGGGGCGCCTCGCCGAAGCGATCTGCAAAGTCGGTCGTACCCTCTTTTTCGACGGTGACTCGGCGGATGCACCGGTTGACCGAGTCGCGCTGGAGACTTACGAGGCTGTCCGGGACCAAATCCTCGCCCGGAAGGCGGAGGCACAGCGCGTCATGGCGGCACCGAATGTCGTAATCTTCCCCAGGTCTGTTCGGTACTGGCGCGTCTAGCACCGGCCGCGTGGTGGTTCGCCACGAGGGCGGCCTCAAGGTCGAGATGATCGCCGGCTGACGGACCTCGCTTTCGCATATCCAGTTTGCGTCGGCGTAGAGGCGGCCGGCGAGTTCTGTTTCATTTAGCCCCTCGGTCTCCATTACCTGAAATCCGTGTCCGACCGACGCGCCCGTCGCTAATTGGATGCCCGTTTGTCGTGAACGTAAATGGAGGCTTGGATCCATTGCTCGGCGGCGCGGTCCTTGAACGCGATAATGCGATCGCCGCCAGCGGGCAGATCGCCCCCTACCCGATGGTGGGGTGCTCTAATCACATGCCATAGGGAAGCCTCCATTTCTTGTTGCTAGGACTAAACTATCTTTGTCTTCAAAGAGGCACGTTGGAAAGGAAAGTGGGATGGCAGGGAGAAACGCCAGCGACACACTCAAAGTAAGGACCCTAGGAGTCGCGAAGGCGCTCAATCTTGAATCTGGGGGGCAACTTTTGGTGGCCAAAGCGCTCGGGTCCGATAAAGACGCAGCCATGAACGCCATTGACGGAAAATCCGTCGGTAGTGAAGGTCCGCCTCGGCAGGTGGTGGGTACGCCCATCGACACGAACGCCACCGATAGGGAGCTGCGCCAGGCCTTTGATCGGTTCTGGCTAGCGAGGGCACTGACCGGACCGTACGACAAAAAGGAGTGGGCCCAGCTTCGCTCGGAGTTCCTGGCGCGAGGAATGGCCCTACCGACCTATCCGAACGCAGGGCCGGCGCCGGTTCTTTGTGCGCTCTATTCCGCTCGTGAGGGTAAGCCTGTGGGATGGGACAAGAAGAAGCTGGTGGAAGTCGCTCACCGCGTCGTCAGCGGACACCCCCGCCTTCTGCGGATCTTCCGGCAAGCGATGGCGCACTATGGTCGGTGTGACCAGCTGCGAGCCGAGGATAGGACAGGGAAGTGGGAGCGCGCGGTTGAGGATTTTGCTCGACACATAGATAACGAGTTAAGGTTCAAGCACAATCCGGCGTTCGACGACATTATTGCCTTCTTATTCCCGGAACTGAAGCGTCAGGAGGGAACGGAGGAATAGGGGAGGGCGGCCGCCCCCCATGCCGGGGAAACAGTCGCCGAGCGCCCGCGCCGAGGGAGGGCTGTATGCGCATCACTCGGGCAAAGTGATCCGAACATCAATGCGATCACGGTCTCCAGCGGATCTATCTCTCTCCCCAGTTTCGGCAAACTGGGCTGCGTCCTCATGCACACCGCGCCATAAAACATTGCAGCGCCTCTCCACAGGCCTTTTCCTCGGAGGGTTGCTTCAATGCACTACCCGATAGAGCTCCCACCGGTACAAATCGAAACTGGAGCGAATCATCAACCCATATATCTCCGCGGCTGCTAGCGCACACCGGTACCCCCACGTAAACCGCCCGAGGCGGCAACGAAAGCCATCCACCAACGCCAATAGACTCGGCCCAAGCTCCACTCGCTGCTCAACATCGCTACAGCATGGCCGACTACTATCCCCACTACATGCCTCTTCCGGCATGCCCTCGGGGTCTACGACCGCGGGAAAGGTGAAGGCCTACGTGGCGGCCATAGAGCGGAATGATGAGGCATACCACCACGACCACGGATACGACGGCGTGGTCGAATTTCTTTTCCCTGAACTCCACTGGCGCGAAGAGTGCGAACGAAGCGCCGTCCCTGGCGTCCAGGAACAGGCGGTCTGCTACGCCGTCGAGGACGAAGACGGCTGATCGCGCCCCTCCCGATCGGCCTTGGCCCGGCGGGAGAGATGGCCCCGGTCCCGGTCGTACCCAGGACGTTTGCACTTCACCCACGAGGCGCTGCGGGCGCCCGGGCGGTACCGGCTGTCGAGGCGCTTGGCCACGATCCCCTCCAGGTCGGCCTCCAAGACCGCGGCGTATAAGGCCGAGCCACTGGGGAACCACTCGCCAAGGGCCAGCCCGGTCCCGGCGATCGCCTCCTCCAGTAACCCCCGTCGCTCGTAGAGCGGCCGGTCGTACAGGCACTCCCCATCCAGGAAGAGGAGGTCGAAGGGAACGAACGTCGCCGGGATGACGCGGGCGATGCGCTCAACCGCTGAAGGGGTGGTGGTGAGCAACCGCCGGGCGATTCCACCGAACCACGGCCTTCCGTCCCGGAAGGCAACCAGTTCCCCGTCGAGGACGGTGCCGGCCGGCAGCAGCTCCAACTCACGAACGACGTCCGGAAACCGGTCATGGACCCAGTTCAGCTTGCGGGTCTGGAGGGTCACCCGGCCGCGAGCCTCCGTAAACGACAGCAGGCGGATACCGTCGAGCTTCAGCTCGTACGTGTAATCGTCCCGGTCGAACGGCTGCGGTGTCGAGCGCAGGAGCATCGGGGAAATGGAAGAGGGGAGAGCATTCGGCACTTCGATTCCGACCTCGACCGGTCTGAGATGTTCCAAAGAAACGTTGGTAGGCGGACTAGAGAAACGATGCCCTTCGCCGGGGGCAACCTGCCGATGTGAGGGGCACTCCCGCCGCTCATTGCCGCCGACGGTGGACTCAGCAGCGGCCCCATTTTCGCCATGCCCGGACGTGTGGCCTGCCTTAATGGGGACGCTCCGGCGGGCTATGGCTCGGTGCCGGCGTGGGTGCGCTGCCACGCGGCCACAGCTCTGTGGCTCAAGGGACAAGCCGGAAGTGAACCCAGAGCGGGCTTTAGGTTTCAAATGAGTTGCTATAAACTTTCATTTGAAACAGGAGGCCCCCTATGGTCAAGAGTCGCGTCTACCGTCCCCCCAAAGCGAAAGGGTCGGCCGCCAAGAAGGCGGCGGTACGGCACAGCGCATTCAAGCGCATCCTCGGCCAGGACATGCGCCCTGATGAACTGACGGGGTTTGTTCGCCAGGGATTCCCGATCACGGTGGTCGAGCGGCTGCGCGAGGAGCTCGACGCGCCGCAGGCCAAGGTGCTCAAGCTCACCCGCATCTCGCCCGCCACCTTGTCCCGGCGGCGGGCCATCACGAAATCCACTCAAAAAAGAGCAAAGCGGCACGTTGCGGCATTGGCGCTGGAGATGGAGCGGGAGCTCACGGAAGGCACGATAACGGTGCGCTTGAAACCGGACGAGAGCGACCGGGTCTACCGGATCGCCAGTGTCATGGAGGCCGCCGAACAGCTGTTCGAGGGCGATCACGGTGCGGCCCTGCGCTGGCTGAAAGAACCGGCCAAGGCCCTTGGCGGGATACCGCCGCTCGACTACCTCGACACCGAGGTTGGGGCCGATACCGTGCGCGACCTGATCGGTCGGCTGGAGCATGGCGTCGTTATCTGATGCCGACCGTCTACCGCCTCCTCAAGGCCAAGTACGCCGATAACGCCTTCGACGGCTACGGCGCCAAAACCTATGGCGGGCGCTGGAACAGCAAAGGGGTAGCGGTAACCTACACCTCCGATACGGTGTCTCTGGCGGTTCTGGAGGTATTGGTCCACCTCCATAACCCGGCGGTGCTGGAGGCGTACACCCTCTGCTCCCTCGAGATCCAGGAGGCGGAGGTGTTGGAGTTGGCCGAGGATGCGCTGCCCGAGGACTGGCAGCTTGATCCGGCGCCGCTATCCACGGCCGGGATCGGCGACGGATGGCTTGCCGGGGGCATGTCGATGGCGTTGGCCGTCCCAAGCACCATCGTCACCGTGCAGAAGAACATCCTTTTGAACCCGGATCATCCGGCATTCGCAGCGGCTTTGAAGACAGTGCGGTGCGAGCCGTTCACCTTCGACCAGCGATTGTTCAAGCCGTAGCAGCTACGGGATCGCAAGAGTCATCTTGACTATTTAGCGATTCGTGGCCCACTATGGGGGCATGGGTTCGAATCAATTGATTAAATAGTCATGCCGCGTCGTACCTTCGCCAAGCCGGAGGCCTTCCAGCGCGTGCTGAACCAGATCCTGGAGGCCGCGGCCGAGCAGGACATGGACGAGGCCGACCTCGCCCGCCGCGCCGGGGCCTCGCCCGAGACACTATCGCGGATGAAGGCCCGGGGTAATGGTGACTTCGGCCTGGTGGTGCGGCTCGCCGAAGTGGCCGGCCTACGCCTCACGGTGGTACCCGATAGCGACGCGCTCGAGTCGCTGGAGCGCGGGGAGTTCTTCTGATGGACTTCCATGCGGTGATCTGGACCCGACGGCCCGGCCCGATGAAGATGGGCGACCTGGTGGTGACCCCACGGGAGACCCGCTTCAGCTACACCAACGAATATCTTTCGCTCGGACCTGACACAGCCGGGCTCTCCCTTCTTTCCTCCCCCAAACTCTACGGGCGCAAGCCGGTGGTATTCGCCGCCCGCGATCCGATGCCCATGCATCCGCGGCTGATGGCCCTCATCCCGGGGGAGGGGAAGCGCAACATTCAGCGCCAGGTCTACACCCGCCTCCTGGAGCGCCGACCACGCCCGCCGGCGCCGGGGTTCGAGACGGACTGGGAGCTGCTGCTACTTACCGGCCATGACGGGATAGGGCACCTGGATGTGTTCAGAGATGACCGCGCCGCCGACGGGGCCTATTCCCGGGCGGAGTCGCCGGTACCGTCGACGGGCAGCCGCTCCAAGTTCTGGAAGGCGATCCGCGACGATGTCGCCCTTGAACTGGACGTGCTTGATGCCGAGGCGGTGGCGGAGCTTTTGGGGCCGACACCTTCTGCCGGCGGCATGATTCCAAAGCTGCTCGTCGCCATTCCTGATAAGCCCGACTGGGACGGGGCATTCGCCAGACCGGGCACCCGCGAGGTGAACGGGCAACGCTATGTCGACGTGGTCCTCAAGATCGAGCCTGCCGAGTACCGCGGCGTGGCCGAGCTCGAGGCCTTGTGCCTGCAGCTGCACCGGGAGATCGGCTTTGAGGTACCGCGCTCATGGCGGGTAAGCCTCGACGGGTTGGAGCTGCTGGCTGTGGAGCGATTCGACCGGACCCCGGATGGTCTGCCAATCCCCATGGAGACCTTCTATTCGGTGTTCGCCACCGGCCGGCGGGAGTTCAATTCCAACCAGGACACCGATCTGGCCGAAATGGGAGGGTGGCTGGAGAAGCTCGCCTCGGTGGCCAACCTGGACGTGCGGGCAACCCAACGGGAGGTGTACCGGCGGCTGCTAATTTCAGTGTGCACCGGCAACGGAGACATGCATCTTCAAAACCTGTCCTTCCTTGGCGGGCCAGCTGACGCACGGCTTTCCCCCGTGTATGACCCGGCACCGATGCGAGCGTGGCCTCGGCATGACGTGCGCTTGGCGATCCCGCTGGACTTCGACGACGAAATCGGGGGGTTCGCGGAGAACCTGGTTGAGCTGGGCACGCATTATGGCCTGACTCGGACGCAGGCACGGGAGATGCTCGCTTGGTCACTTGAGGTGACCGACGGCTATGCCGAGCGGGTAGTGGCATTGGAAACCGTACCTCCGGAGCGGCGCGAGCGCCTGGCCTCGACCGTCACGAGGGAGCGAACCGGCTTGGAGGCAGCCATGGCTTCCAAGGTGTAGAGGGGGAACCGAATGGAGAAGAACCCGACGTCTTACTCGGAGATGCCGCGGTGCCCATTATGCGGCAAGCCGATGCGCCTGGAACGGCAGTCGCGAAACTCAGGTAGAACCGATCCGGGCTTCCGGGAATGGGTCTGCGCCGACTTCTACGGATTGAGCACAAGCTGCAGGGGCCGGATCCCCGTTGAACCGACAGCGCAGATCGGTGTGAACGCCATTGCCCAGAGCCTCGCGGCTTTTCCGAGCTTTGAAGGGTCCGATGCCCAGCGGAAGTCTCAGGGAACGGCCCGCCGGCTCGCTAGTGGGATCGAAAGGTTGATGGCAAACAGCTATTTGTCCGATCCGGAGATCGCCACCCTGAGAGACGCGGCGGAAATTCTGAATCGCCTGGGGACCGCCGCCGAACTCGCGAAGAAGATCTTGAAGCACGCTGAGCAGGAAGAGGAGCGTCGTCGCAAAGCCCGCCGTGCCGAAGCCCAAAAAGCCCTGCGCGAGCGATATCCTCTTCCCGAGGGTGTGCGCTCATCACTACCTCTGGTGCTTGCCATGGACAGTGTTAGAACGGAACGCTGGCGCACCCCGCTGCAACAACAACTCGCGAGCGAAATGCGGAAGCCATCGTGGCGGACGGAGCGAAACGCCGAGGCGGGAATACTGGAGTTGATCCGCGACCGCTACACCGAAATCGTATCCGCCATTGAGAGCTACGCCGAGGCACGAATCGAGCCGGTGCCGACGCTGTTGGCACCCGTTTTCGAGGAGTTAGACCGGGCCTTGCGCGAGGAGTCGGAGCGATCCGCTCCCATCGTGGAGGGGGTCAGCGTCTTTCTCGTTCAGAAGAAGCTCGAAAGCGCCAACGCTTCGCCCACGTCGAACAAGAACCCGTAACGATCATCCGGCGGCTGTGAAGCGAGTGCAACCTCGCTTCATCACAAGAGACGAATTCCGGCAGGTGCTCCTCAATGCGAAACCTGTCGCGCCAGCTCCTTCAATCCATCTCGGAACAGGGTCGCACCGCCGTTGGCGGGATGCCGTAGGAGGAGGGCGTCAACGCCGAGCTCCTGGATGGAACGTTCGGCGACCTTGCCGACGGCCGCCACCATCACGCCTGGAAAAAGCTCCAGGAACCGCTGCAGGTACTCAAGCCCCAGAACCCGTTCTTCCTCCGTCGGAGTGCGATTTGTATGCGGCTGATTGCCTAGCATGGGATGCCAGGGGACGGAATTCCACAGGAGCGCGCGGTGGGCCAAGCCGACCTCGTACAGGCCCTTCCAGACAATCGCGGCCGAGGGCTCGGACCATGGGCGGGGCCGCGTCGAGATCCGCTCGCCCAGGAGGCTCGGCACGCGCGGGATAGCGCCGTTGAGTAGTAGCCGTTCCGAGGTGAACGCCAGGCCAGAATACCGTGCGCCTTGGTACCCGGGCGCCTCACCGATAAGGATGACGGCAGGATCCGGGCAAAGCAGGTGGTGCCGCAGGCGTTCTCGGCGGCTTGCCGGCGCTGTCGCTGGCAACGGCTCATCCGGCGAGCATTCCAGCCACGGGTTGAACAAGCCTGGTCGATGCACTGTGGCGAGGTCCGCGATATAGCCGCGCGACCTCGAGTCGATGTCGGACAGAGCGGAAATTTGGTGAGCCATAGTTAACCAAGCCTCTTGGTTTTATGGCGCTCTCCCGCAGACACAAGCTCGCCCGTTTGCCTCAATGGCAGACCGACACGGGTGACGTGGTCGAACGACCAGACATGTTCTCGTGGGGAGTTGCGGCAGCTTCCCACAAGACGGCCGGACAGCTCGCCGCGACCATTAACCACGACGACACGTCCGCCACAGACCGGACAGACTGCCGCATAGCGTACGAGCCGCCACTCTGTCATGGGCGGCTTGCGCTCGTCTCCGGTCACGGAGAACACCTGGACATAGTGCGGCTCCGAGTCCAGCATGCCCTCGGCCCACGCGGGAGCAGGGATGATTTGTCGTTTGGATAAAGTCAGTATGGGCCAACCCGTCTCGTAGAAAGCCGCAAATACAAGTGTCAGCAGCAGCATCTCAAGGACCCTTGCTGACGTAAATGACAGATTCGGCAACTTTACCAAATAGAGTACCACCAGCAGCACAAACGCTGAGAAAGCCGCTCCAATGCCTACTTGCATCCAACGGAGAGCCGTCCTGGTAATGCAACGGTTCACGAGGAGCCACCCGATGATGCTGTGGTTGCGGCGTAGTCTGCGTTCCAAGGCGTAGCGAATGGCCCCTTTGGGTAGGGCGAACTGATACGGATCAGCGTCAGCCGGCAAAGGGCGGGAGCTGAGATAGTAGTAGGTGGGATTTCCGCGTCCGCCGCGGCTCTCCTCACGGTTAAGGGTTGGCACGATGTGACTGCCGATCGCCTTGGCGTGTTCGGACAGGCTGCCGTCCAATCCCTCGAGCAACTCAGTCAACGGTTGCCAGCGCCGGGTTACCCAGGAGCGTGTTCTTGCGGAATCCATGCCACGCGGCACTTTGCCCTCGGTGTGATTGGCTACATGCTCGGCAAGCTCCTTGGCATCGAATCGGATCTTCTCCGTGCTTACGCCGGCCCTGGCCAATTTGGCGGTCTCGGCGGCCAGCGCCTCGAGTAGATAGAGCGGCAATGTGCGCCGCTCTGGCCCTGTGAACTGCTTCAGGAAGGCAAGTGTCTGTTCTGCGGTTCGCAGCAGCTGTCCTGTTGGGTCTGGCTCGGCGCTCATGCTCTATCAAAAACCCCTGAGATACCCGGTATGTGAGGTCTTTATAACACGTCGGCGTTCGTAGGATGGGGCATCTTCCATCCAACGGAAAACGACCTTGTTCGATACCTTCAAGATTCCCTTCGCACTTCAGAAGGAACAGGTGGTCGCGGCGACAGAAGCGGAAAAAGGTACCGACTACACGTGCCCAGATTGCCGGGGCGTTTTGCGTCTGCGAAGCGGACCAAAACGTCGAGCGCACTTCTATCACCTCCGTCCGTCGGGGACCTGTGCATTTTCGGTCGGAGGGGAGGGGGCTTATCACCGCATGGCCAAGTACGCTTTGCTTCACCGACTACAGACCACACTGGCTGGAGCGAGAACACCGACCTGGAAGGGAGCGGTGAAATGCCCCGCATGCGACGAACTGACCGAGGTGACGGTGCAACTGCCAGAGTTCGATGAGGTGTTGCTGGAGCGCCGCGCGCAGAGGTCTCAACGTCGGCCAGATGTGGTGTTGCGCCGGAATGGGACAGATGTTGCGTACCTCGAAGCGCTGTCGACGCATGCAGTCGGAGAGCGTAAGGCGGAGGAGCTGGTATTGCCGTGGCTGGAAATACGGGCAACGTCCCTGATCGATCACGACCACCTCATCATTACTGATGGTTCGCTGGATGTGCTGACAGACTTCTCTGCCTGCCGAAATAGTGCCTGCGGATTGCTGACACAGAACTGGCGCGAACCGCCGGAGGCTCCTGAAACCAAATTGTCACGTGCGGGAGTGACCGCCAAACCGCGTCACTCACTGGCTTGGCGCAAACTGTTCGACTACCAAGAACACATTGAATTCCTGCTGACAAACCAATGGCCGGCCAGTGCGGTTGAGCGGAAGAGAAAAGCTGTAGAGGCTGCAGACAAAGGAGACTGGGAGACCGTAGAGCAACTACACCAAGAGGCTGGCGGAGAGTGGTTCCTTAATCATCCGTAGCAGCAATGAAAGCGGCTTCGCGACCCTCTGGAACGGCATCCCACTTCGGGTAGCGATGGCATTCTAATGCGGCGTAGGCGTCGATACGCCGGTGCAAGCCGTCGAGGTGCAGGAGGCCCCACGTGTAACGCGCCTGGTCAAGAGAGGTTTTCAGGCTGTCGCGGCCGTCCAGCGCGCCGCCCCGGGGCTCATGAGCTGAGCCACGGCTGACCGATTACAACCCGTAACCTTCGACGCCGGCGCGGCGACTGTGGGCAAGGGGGGTTGCGTATTCCTGAAGCTGTGGAGAATAGGAAGAGTAAGGAGCACAGCGGGTCCGACTCCTGCGGCTTCAGACGACTTCCAACACCCAGAAGGCAGCCTTGGCCAGAACAAGGGCGGGATTAGCCGTGAGTGCCCGTGATCCGCGTTGGCGGCACAAAAACCGCGGCAGCCGATGCCTGACCAAACCAGCTGCGCCCTTGTGGCGCCGCGCCTCCGAAAGCGGCGGGTGAATCGGCCGGCGGAATCATCTCCGTTGCAACAGCACCTCCGAAGTGCCCGGCACAGTGCGTGCCGGGCGGCGGGTGGCCGTCTTTTCCCTTAATCCTCTCCTATCGGCTCAAGCCAGAACGGATTGGTGACGGTCTCGACGTCTACTTTGCCAAGTTTCCACCGACCCTCGTCCTTGGTGGCGATTCCACTGAGCGTGACATCGAGGGTGTCGCCATTGAAACCTCGATGGTCAACGGTTTCGCCGCTGAGGTTAACCTCGCCGGCGAAGCTGATCGTGTTCTCATCGACATACCTTGCGTCGATGTCATACTCGTCGATCCCGGAGAAGAATGCGTTCATATCGGCCGTCTCCGAGGTCACGTCGTCATCCACGTGAATGAGATATGAGCCCAGCTCGAAGACAAGCTGTTCTCGAATACATCCTGCGCCGTATCCGGCTCGGTTTCTGTGGTCGGGGCAACGTCATCAAATTCGTCGACCGAACGGAACCCGTGCATCCGTGAAATGGCATCGAGCGCCTGCCCATAGGTCCAATCCATGTGCTTGGCGAGCGTCTCCGTCCTGAGTCGAAGTGCTGACTCCCTATCACCGGCACAGGCCTCGTCTGTCGGGACCGTTTCGGTATTCATGTACTCCCCCGATGGATTTCGGTAGAGCGCTAAGCAGCAGCGAAAGTTATTTCTACCCCGTAATGTCCCACACCAGCGACAAAGAAGCTATCGCGGACGCAGTAGCTGACTGTTCACCCTGTCCATCGTCCCAAATGACAACAGGACTCGTGATGTTGGCGTGATGGGCTTCTCCTACGTACGCCCAACGATCTGGGACTGGCTCGATTTCGTAATAGTCCAACTGAGCCGCGCCAACACAAATAGTCGTTATCGCGAAAACGAATCGCCAAACCCCTGTAAGTGCCATCAACATGACCTCTCGGTTGCCCAGTTTTTTGGCGTGCCCCTCTATAGGGTGAGCCTTGAGATTGTGGCAAAGGGTACCGGTTGCGCGTCTAGTTGCTGTTAATGGAATCACGCCCGTTGGCAGGCCGGATTGAATTCGTGACGTGCGTCACCTCTTAGCCCGCTTCATTCGAGCATCCCCCTAGAACGCGTTTGCGGCCGGGGTTCGCACTGCAGTTGGGTATGGTTAGTGCGTACGGTTCCACACTTCTGGGCCTACCTAGCAACTGCGAGGACTCTACTCGGCGCTGTGCTAGCTTTGCGCCGGACGCAGCGGTCGGTGCCACACCCAGTCAAGTTATATTAGAAGCAGCTAGACGACCGCTGCAGGAGACAGTAGCCTAAAAAGGCGTTGGTCTATAGGCTGTGCGGGTTCCCGTTCTACCTGCTTGCTGCGGCAAGATAAACAAGACGTGTTCCAAGTCCAGCCTCCGACGGCCGGTTATGTGCTATCAGAGGCTTGGTTTTGGGGAACGCACCATAATAAGGAAGATTTTGCACAATGCTAAACAAAGTCGAACGGGTCCTTCGGCGCGGTCTATATTCCCTCTCCGACTCCCTGTTTCAAGAGTGGCCTCTACCTGATGGCGATACAAAAAATGAGATCGCGGAGGCAAACCTCACGATCCACCTTGCGCACGCCTTTTTGAATCAGGATTATTGCGCGTTCGCGGAAAACCGTACTGGCGCCAATGAGCACTATGACTTAGTGGTCTTCCACCCGGATCATAAAGAATACCTGATTATCGAGGCCAAGCGCTTTTTGAAGCAAGACGATTCGGGCCTCAATTCGGATTTTGACCGGCTGCTCAATCGGTGTCCGCTATCTCCGGCAATCGGCTGTGTAGTCTGCCTCACTCGTGAGAAAGCAATCCGGGATTGGTGGCAGGATCCGCATCGGGCGGTCGCGCCCGACGGCAAGCGATCGGCCCGTTGGGAGGAACTTGCGGGGCTACTTCAGGAGTCGGGCAGCACCGTCGGCCATGTGCCGCTGCCCCACCACGGGGATAGTGCAGCCCACGGGTCAGAGGGGTTCTTCCAAGAAGCGCTGTACGCGATTTTCCACGTCCCAAAAAAGGCCAGGTGAACAGCACCAACTTCCCGGTGGCAGAACACCGCCCGTCATTCCCGCGAAGGCGGGAATCCAGGTCGCAGTGGCAGCAACCGGCCATGATCAGCCCTTCATGCCGAAGCGTTCGAATGGCCGTTGTGGCGGACAAGGTGCCGTTGGGGCGAGAACACCTCGTTATTGCTTCAGCCAACGAACTCGCCGGAAGAGCCAGATCGAAACGGCCGGCCATCTGGCTGGCCGTTTCGCTGACGCTCTAATATGGACCCACTGCAACGGCTATGAATGGAGCTTTCGGTTGATGTGTTCGAGAACCGGGGTATGCTCATGCTGCGGGCTGAAGAGCACGAATTCGGCATCCTGGGTTGCTTTTACCGTATGGCCTGGAGGCCAGTAGAACAGATCCCCCGAGCGCACGGTCTCCTCGGTGCCGTCATGATATCGAACCATCAGTTCTCCGCCGATCAAGTAGCCCCAGTGGGGTGACTGACACAAGTCACCTTCGAGCCCCTGAAGTAACTCCGTTATATCTGTCCCGCTTGCCATCGTGAAGTGCTCGCCGCCGATCTTGCCGTAACCGCTCGCATCTCCGAAATCGGTTTGCTGGCGAGCCCTTGCCCCGGGGGCTTCGAGCTTTGTGGGCATTTCGTCCTTTGCCATTCTCATTTGACGTTCTCCAGTTGTCGTTGCCCTTCTAAGGGCCTACTGCGATATTAGCGCGGCTGACGGCATCCTAAAGCGAAGGTTGCTCAAGTGCGGTCGCTTTTACCCACCCAGCCTTCCATACGGCAATATGCCCGAATCGTAAAGGGCTGGGTGTCGTTGAACGTTCTTGACCCGAAGGAATATGGAACCCACTCGATGCGCCGGACCAAGGCCACTCTGAATCTACCGGCGAACAAAAAAACCGAGAGCCGTCCCGTTGCTACTCGGACACTAGCTGGAGAGCACCGTGAGATATCTCGGTATCGACGTTGAGGACGCGCTGGAACTGGCCGAGCAAATAGACGTGTGACGTGAACTGGGGGGCGCTCCTCAGAGAGTGCCTGCCTTGCTCTGCGGGGGTGGTAAAAGGATGAAGGCCTGGCAGCCCCGCGATCATAGATTCCGAAGAATCCTTAGACCGGTGGCTTTGCGCCCCTGTCTTTCGACAGGTTTGCCTTTATCAGGCCTACCCCATTTCTAGGCGAGGCCATCGCCCCTGTCAAAAAACTTCTCATACGCCATCCAGGAACTATCAACCGGTGAAGGGCTTAAAGGCGATATCCGGCCACAAGCGGACGAATTAGACGTTCATGCGAACGGCGGTTCACCACCTGAGCACTGTCATTCGCCTTCAATCGGAATCTGGCATTTGCAACAGGCGCATCACTTCGTTCGTTGCGGAGATTTCGCCGATGAATCGCCGCTCGGGCCCGGGCGCACTGCGAATCAAAGTGGGCGTGGCCCAAACCCGGTCCCGCATGGCTCGGTCAACGTCCTCCAAAACGTCAACCGTATCCAGGTCAAAAGCGATGTTCCGCGCGCACAGCCAGCGCCGAATCCGCTCGGCCAGCCTCTCCATCACCGGGCCGCTACCGGCAACGTAGAGGGTCAACCGGTAGGTTTCGGTCGGGGCATGCTCTGCATCTTCGGGCATTGCCGCTCCTCGGGGGCGCCCCAAGGCTGGGCTCTCACTCCTCCCGCTCTCCAATTTCGATGCCCCGGTCGGTGATGTCGAAACGGAAAATGCCCGGGTCATGCTTACTGCCCCTCACTTTCAAGACGCTGAGCAGCTTCTCGACCCGGTCGGGCCGTTCCACATAGTTCAGCAGGATGATCGTATCGACGATGGAGCTAAGCCGGGCCTCGGTAATGGAGGAGCCCCCCAAGAGCTGGCCGGCCGCGGCGCCGAAGGCCCCGCTGATGGCGTACATCAGAAGGGCTGTGATCCCCTCCGACTTGCACAAGCTCACCAGTTGCTCCAGAAACAGCCGCACCTCGCGCTGGGTGGCGCCTGCGGAGATGAGTGCCGAGATGGAGTCCATGACCAGGCGCTTGGCGCCGATTTCCCGGGCCTTGTTGACGATTTGATAGAGGATTTGGTCGGGGCGCATGCCGGAGAAGGGCACGTCGATGAAGGCGAGGCGGTTCTCCCGATGGGGCGTGTCCAGGTCCCAGCCAAACACCCGGGCTTCGTGCAGCAGCTGCTCGCGGCTCTCCTCAATAGTGAGCACCAGGGCCGGTTCGCCGGCCTGAAGTCCCGCGTGGACAAATTGCAGCCCCAGTACTGTCTTCCCGGCCCCGGTATTGCCGCTGGCCAGGGCGATATGTCCTTCCGGAAAGCCACCGTGCATGATGTCGTCGAGCCGGGAAATCCCGGTTGACTTGCGCCCGGTCAGCAGCTCCGGAGCGATCCCCGCCTTGAGGGGAATACGCGGAAAGACCTCCAGGCCGCGGTCGCTAATCACGAACTCTACCGTGCCCGACTGGTATTGGAGCCCGCGCATTTTCCGGATACTCAGCTTGCGCAAGCTGCGCAACTCACCGGGGACCTGCTGCAGTTCGATGATGCCGTCGGCAACAAACTCTTCGACGCCGTGCTCCGAAAGTGTACTGAGGTTCCCCGTGGTCGGAGAGCTGAGCAGGGTGGTGACGCCCAAGTCGCCGAGCCGCTGCACCAGCATCAGAAACATCTGGCGAACGGCCCGCTCGGATCGGAAGCGATCGAACAGGCTGGGAAGACCGTCGAGGGCGACCCGTTCGGCTTTGGTGCGTTCCACCGTCTTGGCAATGGTCTCCACCAGCGGCACCAGGGAGTAGTGCTCACCCGACTCCACCATCTGTAGCTCGCCTTTGAAGGGGGCCGCATCGAGGAGGGCCAACTGTTCCGTCCCGCCGGCCTCCAGGGCGGCGTAATCCCAGCCAAAACTGGCGACATTCAGGCGGATGGCCTCTGGCGGCTCCTCGCAGGCGACGAACACCCCCGGCTGTCCGTAGGCGGTGATGCCCCGGTAGATAAACTCGCTGAGCAGGACGCTCTTGCCGGTCCCCGTCGCCCCGGTCACCAGGACCGAACGCCCCTTGGGCAGACCGCCTCCGAGTGTACGGTCGAGGCCGGTGATGCCAGTCTCCAGGCGCTCAATCTGCGGGGGGGGGGGGGGAGTTTCCATATTCACCTTCCATGGCTTGAATCCTTCGGCAAGACGGAAAAACGGATAATTTGTACCTCAGTCTAGAACCGATACTGCCCATTAACGGGACTTTTCATTGAGGGCAACGGCTGCTTGCTGCCGCCAAGCGGGCGCTGACCGGGAAGCTATCGCTGGCAGCTTTGGGTCGCTATGTAAAGCTTTACATAGTTCCGAACTATCCATAGGGGTCGGTCATCGCCCGTTTGAGCGGGAGCAGAACAGGGGTTCCTCCACTGACAGAGGGACCCAACGATGGTCGAGCACCAAGAAGCAGCACCGAGAGACACCCCAGTTCTCTTGAGCCGAGGCCGTCTGATTGGACCGAAGCCACCACTGAAGCTGAAGGAGGTTTGGGCTATCCGCGTGCGCCTTCAGCTGGCGGGCCGCACTCGCGACCTGGTCCTGTTTGCCCTCGCTATCGACAGCAAACTGCGCGGCTGCGATCTCGTTGCGCTCCGGTGAGCGATGTCGCCCACGGCGGGCGCATCGTGGCGAGCACCTCGGTCGTCCAGCAGAAGACAGGACTGCCTGTGCGCATCGCATGGAGGGTCCCCACGCGAGCCGCTGTCCACGGCGGGTTTGCCAATGCGAGGGCTCGGCACAGGCTATGCTGTGACCAAAGCGGTCGCTGAGCACAACGCGCACGGCGGATGCGCCGAGCGTTGTCCGACAACCTCGCCAGGGAGGTCGGCAATGACAGAGACCCGCTCACCGGAACTCACGCGTCGGTTGCTGGAGATCCTCCGCGGCCGGCGCAGCCGCCGCTTCGGCCTAGGCATGGAGATGGCCAGCGGCCCTTTGGCGTACCAGAGCCGCCACCCCAGACGGCCCTTGAGCGAGGAGGAGGAGGCGCTGCTGGCCTTCGCCGCCTGCGGCGTCACCGGCTACGCACTGGCCGATTTGAACTACGCGCACGGTCAGGGTGGCACCATCATGTCGAGGCTGTTGGGCCGCACCGTCCCCAGCGGCGATGCCGCCCACACGGTCGGCTTGGTGGTGATGAATCCCGATGCCACCTACTACCTCAAACGCCCGCAGGATTTCGCACCCGGCGAAGTTGCCGAATTGGCCCAATCGGCGGAGCGCGAGCAGTATGTCGAGCTGTACCGGCGCAGCCGGGTGAAGATCCGCGACGGGCGCGTCTCCCCGCCTCTGGACCCGCTGTTCAATATCAACTGCAATCGCTGGTCGCTCTATGACCCGGCCGCCACCTACTTCCTGCCGGTGAACGAGCTGACCTGGATCTACCTCAATGGGCTGCTGGAGATCTTCAACGAGACCACCAACGTATTCGTGGTGGACGAGCGGGCGGGCTTTCGCCCGGCGGGCCTGAAGCGCTTCGCGAGGAGCCGCGGCGGCCACCTGTTCGACGATCCCCGTCAGGGGCGGGTGCTCACCATCGCGCAGCTGGAGTCGCTGGTGAGCGAGTTCGTCACCGCCGAGCAGGGTATGATGGTGCAGAACCTCGCCCTGATGGTGCAGGCTATGGGCCTGGGCGGCTTTCCGCACTGGGCCGCCCATCCCTTCGGCTGGTTCCAGGCGCTTGGCTTTCGCATGGGCGAGATGCGGATGAGCCGTTACCTGGGGATGGGACGGCTCCTCGTGGTTGGGGCGCGGCTGGCAGGCCGTGATGGTCCAGTGCCGTATGTGCTGGGGTTGGAGCACGACGGCGCTCCTCTGCTCACGCCGATGTGCCCGCCCTACTACCCAACCATGGAAGCGGCGGTGCGCGCGTTCGTGGCGCACAAGTTCGGCCCGCAAGGGATCTTCCGCGGCGGCGCGGCCGATAGCGCGTGGCGTGAGGCGGCGGCCGTGGCCGATGCCGCACCCGCACCGAGCGAAGCGAATATCGCGGCCACCGTGGCCTACTGCGAGTATCTCTTCGGCCGTTACGGCCGTTTTCCAGCCTATTCGCCGCCGCTGCGTACCCTGCTCGGCTTTCAGGTCAACCATCTGGATGTGGAGTTCTACGACCAGTTCTACCGCCCGGAGGCCCTTTCCGAGGCGCAGCGCCAGCACATGAGCCAATGGCATGGCGACTGACGAGGTAGGGGGGGGCCCGGGCGGGCAGGCAGAAACCGGCCAAGAACGGCCCTAACAGAAAACGCGCACAGATGGCTGGTTTCGCTGGGAAAGCAGTCGCTACGCGGTAGCGATAGTTGGCGGGTGTTAATGTGCATCCCATCGGAGTGCAACGCTTGAATGGATGTATGCGAGCTGAGAGAGGGCTCGCAACCCTAGTGCTTGTCGCCAGCGTGCTCATGGAGTTCCGACGTATGCAAAAAGCCGAGGAGACTTGCCCCGAAAATCGTGGTTAACAGCCATCCAAAGCCAATCTCAAGCCATAGCCAAAGGTGCAGGGCAGCGACCCAAAGCTCGCCCCGCCCCATGGTCGTGTTTGTGGGATCCTTATCGCTGTTGCTGACTAGCCACGAAGCTGTAGACTCCGTTTCACTCTTGCAGACTGACCATGAAGCGGCGGTCTCGCCTGGCAACCAATAATCGTGCTGATGCAGACTAATAATTGGCAAAAATACATCTAGCGAGTAGGTTAAGCTGTGAAATGTCGGGTATTCCGGCGGTATGCAGTCCTTTGTCGCGTAAACATATTCCTTCGCCGGCACCATATAGTGCTCATCATGTGCGTGCTCAAATATCAATGTTCCGACAAGGACAATTAACGCGCCCCATGCAAGCACAAACTCGGGTCTGTAGCCATAGCCAGCTAACCATTTCAGGAGCAGCCGCCAAGCCTTCCAGACGCCGTTCACAATGCGTTCTTTCCGAGTGCGGCCTGGAAGACGCTCATAAATGCGCCTAGCATCCTCTTTCGCAATAAGTACGCGAATCGACTCCTTTTTGCTTCCTTCTTCGAGCAGAAATCGTGCGAACTGCTCGTAAGGCTGTGGTCTAAACAGTCCGGCGAAAGGCTCAGCAGTCTCTGTGAGCACCGGCGCAAGAAGATCCCTCTTTCGATCTTCTGAGAATTGACTGCTATTCCATAACAAATTGACCCCGATCAACATTTTTTGCTCATCAATCTTGGACACCTTTTTGGATTTGCTAGATGAAACATTCCCTTTAATGCTCTCGATGTCTTCGTGAAACAGGTAATTGATCAAGACTCTACCAATGCCGCCCCGCCTGGAACTACGCGCCTTCTTCCTGATGTTGATCTCCGCGATCCTTCTACCTAGCTCGTCGTATTTGAGGTCTCGTGCGTCGAAGCGAGACCCAATCTGACGGTTCAGCCACTCAACGCGGCGAATCCCCAAGTCAAGGGTGGGGGGGGGAGGAGTCGCAGTAAATGTGGTCTTCACATCCCACCACCACTTGCGGGCAGAACTCTTGACCCATTCGGAAGAAGACCGCTCGGTCAGCCTGGTGGTGATCGAGTCGTAATAGAAACCATCTAACAACAAATTACCTTGACGGGGCCAGCTGCTCTCATCATCCTGGAACTGCCCCACCCTTGCGTACCGAAGATCTAACTGAAGGAGATAGGGAAGTCTTCCTTTGCTAATAGCCGTCCAAGCCAACGTTCCGTTGACCTTTACGTTTTTTGCATAGAGCCCAGTTCGGTGGGTTCCAAAAAAACACGTTCCCGCGAAGTAGGCGCACGAACCGACATAAGCACCGGTGAGCCTAACAATACCGTTGGTCCTAAACCCCCTCGGAAAAAACACGCTTCCTTGGATGCGGGCATCCCGCATATCGAATGCTATTTGCCCATCGCAAAGAACTGAAGCGCACCCGCAACGAAAATCGCCTCCGATTTTTGCATGACTGAAGTTGACAGACCCTTTCGCTGTGAGCTTTCCAATGATATAGCTCTCAGGCTCCGTCTGGTTGTCTGCTGCGAATTTCGCCTTGTGTGCGCAGCCCCCCTCGGATGCGTCGGCAGCAAGGTCGTGCTGTTCGCCTGTACGGTGATCTTGCTCGCCAAGAATGACGTCTCCCCCCACTTGGATACGCTCCGCCAGCAGCACCACCGATCCTTGAGACTTGAAAGCACTGGGTTCCTTGTGTTTCGCAAGCTCCAAATTGTCCTTGATTTTGGCCCCCCGCAGGCTAAGTCCTCCAATCACTTCCACACCGGTGAAGTAGGCAGAACTGTCCACGCGGAGGTCTTCTCCCATGAAAGCAGGTTGATTCTCGTTTCCTCCCTCAAATTTTGCCCCTCTGCAATCAAGAACTCCCATGATTGTTGCGCCATGCAGGCGGATCATTCCCTTCGACCAGAATCGCGGGTGCGGATTATTGCCTGCTTCCTTGGTGTCACCTTTTTCTAGGTTCATAACCAGACTGCTCTGAACAATGAGGCGGCTGGCGGTGATTGTGCCAGTGTGCGAACCCCGAAAGCTCAACCACTGCGTTCTCGCATCCCGCAAGTCAACCCCGTCTGGCATGTAGCACTCTGAAAATATGAGTGGAAAAGGTATATTTGCCGAACTCAAATCAAGGAGGTTAACAATCTGTGCGCCAAAAATACGGATTCCGTAATGCGGAATGCGTTCTCTGATTCGTTTTGTAGTGACAATGCAGCGCAACAAATCTCCACGGATCATTCGCAGCCGCATATCTTCAACTGGCGGGTAACCATTATTGCTGTCGCCCTCCTTGAAAGGTGTGCTCCAACGCGTTTCCGCTTTGATGACAATGCGTTTTATGAGTAACTTTTCAGCCGGCCAGAGTCGAGCATCAAGGTCAGGGTACTCATTGAGGATGAGTCGTGCTAGTTGAGAACTTGTGATCATCGCATCATCCAACCAGCTTCCTGTTGGCTTCCTGGACAGCGTAGTTTCAGCCAAAGCCGACGACGTTGGGGCGGAAGTGTGCGGCGGAATCCTCGCAGGTGCGCCGAAGCGGCGGATGGCGCGGTAGCGGAATTCGGTGAGCCGCACCGTTTTGCCGGGATTGCTCTCGGCTGCCACGAGTTGGGTGCGCGCCTTTGGTGCGCCGCAGCCTAGGACCCGGTCGATGCCCGTCGATACAAGGCTCCAACCGCTCGATGTCCGGTTCGCATTGGCTCATGCACTTCGACGTTGGTGCAGCGCCCCCCGGTCGGCTCGTCATCTGGACGGGTCAGTGCGTTTTTGCCTTCGTCAAGGACAGTATAGGCAGCATCTCGAACGTGTTCGGGCTGGGGGCATCGGCACAAAGTTGAATGTCGATCTGGGCAAATGTAGTCGACAATCCGCTTATGTTCGCTCAGTGGACGCGTAGTGCCAAGGTCGGAACGTCAGCAAAGGGTCGGAACCGGCCGGTCGCGGCTAAGAAGCGGGATCTGGGAGAAGGCGACTGCCGGTTTAGACAGACATATGCGTTCGCTCGAAATGTTGGTAGAACCCGCCAATTGGGGGCCGCGAGTGCCGCGCGCTTTGGCCTCGAGAACCCTGTTGCGTTATTCCGGACTCATGGTCTTCTGGTGCCGAAGCCACACCTAAATGGATTAAGCGATGGGCGAAAACACCAATCAGAAGCCCGCCGCGGAAGGGTCGGGGGAAAAGGTCTACGCCCAGTGACGTTCCTTTCGGCCCCGTGGTGGGTGCTGGCGTGCAGGTGGGTCAGCTCAAAGCGCCGGAAAGCATCGCCAATGGCTACCTGCCGCTCCTGCCGCGCCAGGCTGCCATCGCAAGGCGGCTCCAGGAGTCCAGGATCTCACGGCTGAAGCTCGCGGTGTCGCCAAGGTGGTACGGTTCCGGTACAGGACGAAGCGCTGAGCCCTTTAGGAGGGGCTTCGGGGTGAGCTCTAGTATCCCAAATGGCGTGCCAGGGGTCGGAAGTCCTGCTGAGTGGAAGCGGCTGGCGAGCCGTGGGCGGGCCCAAAAGAGGCGGTGCACTGTGGGCAGACGCAGTGCTTGGCCCTCCGAAGCCACAGTTCACCTCAAAGCCATGTAGAAGTGACCGTTCTGGCGAAGCACAGAAAAGGGTTTCGACCCGCCACCGAGGATGATGCCATGAACACGGAAGAGACGAAGGAGCCGGAAAACAAATGGCTACCGGAGGAGCTTGCGGCCCGCCGCGAAGTCCTTGCTGGCGCCCTGGGCGCAGGCGTGTTGGGAACGCTCGGCTGGGCCGCAGTGGAGAACGCGCCTGCACTAGGGCTGGTGATCGGGGTTATCGCCGGTCTTGCGCCCTGGGTAATGGCGCTTTGGCGCACCGGTCAAAAGATAGAGGCCGTGCTGCTCTCGCTGGGCGGCCTGTTGTCTGCCGTCCTGGTTCCGTTCATTGCCATGCGGGCGTTGCCACTCCTCTGATCTGAGGCAAGTTGCCCAAGATCGGAATCTTGCGCCGCGGGGGTCTCCCGAGGGTGTTGTCGCCGTATTTCCCCTGTTTTAGACTCGCCTCATCTAGGCGCTCGACTGTTCGAGCATCCTGGTTGGTCCCGTGTTCGGGTCCGCCCATGGCGGAAGGGTAGCTGGCCCTTACCAAGAACTCAGCCTTTCAACCCACGTCGGGGAGGCAGTATCCCGGCGTGACCGGGTTCTGTCTCCCGCCTACTTTCGGAGGCAGGCCCATGTTATTCGACGACTACCAATGGCAGGCGGAGACCCTATTCGAGGGCTTCTCATCCATCACCGCCAAAATCGAGGGATGGTCTGCGGACTCCCCGCAGAGCCTGAAGGTCAACCTCCAGGTCGACCCCTTCGCGTTCCTTCAGGAGTTGGACGGCAGCACGCTCGGACAAACGGACGAGCAGCCGTTCCACGCCGATCCGTTCCTGCTGCTCTCGGTGGCCGGCCAAAGCTGGACGTTCGAGGGTGAATTCAGCTCCGGCAACGGTGCAGCCGACCTGTTTCAGGCCGGCGATGTCTACCTGGTGCCAGAGAACTTCACCTCCCCGCAGCGCGCGGCTTATGACGCGGTGTGTCTGTTCTTGGATGTCCTCTACAAGGGGCTCTGCAGGGACTGGGACACCATCGGCGAAGTCGTGTACGACCTCAACCAGAGTGAAGCGCTCGACCTCCCTCAAGGGGAGCAGCTCCCGCCCGGAGGTGATCACCTTGAGATCGAGGTGAAGAAAGGCGGCAGCTCGTACTTCGAGTATCTGCCGTTGAGCGAATATAGCTCTGGTTCTGAGGCAATCTGCTACTGGGAGATTGCCGACGGTACGCTGAAGGCGGGCGAGCTCAAGATCACGATCAGCGATGATGATGACGAGCTTGCTGAGTTCGACAGCGACGGAATCGTGCTGTGGAGAACCGAGGACGAGCTGGCCGCGGTCATCAACAAGATGATCGAGGACCACGGAGGCCTCGAACAGTACGTTTCCAGTCTGGAGGAAGCGGCGTGATGAAGAAGCAGGAGCTTATCGAAAAGCTGATCGAGCAGGAGCAGCTGCCACCGGTAATCCAGGCGGCGCTCAACGATGATGCTCAACTGGCCACCGATCTCCTCTCCTCTGGCGAGGCGACGCTGGAAGATGCGGACGCTCACGGTCGAACGCTCATGGACTATGTCAACGGCATGGGACTGTGGGGCTTGCTGGCCAAGGCTATTCGCACACTGCCGGCAGCGTTTGAGGGAATTTGTATCACTGAGCAGGAAAATCTCGTGGCTTGGATGTGCGACGACAGGGATGTCATCCCCGAACTCGTGCAACTACTTCCATGGGATGAACTGGCGTGGCTCGCGCTTCGCGGGGACGTGGAGAGCAACTCCGCCCTTGAGGCACTCCGTTCTTCTGGAGACCTGTACGGGCCGCTCACTCAGGCGTTACGGAACGGTCGCTGGAAGGCGACCCCCTCAATGGTCTCGTACCTTGAGAAAGAGGAAGTCCTCGAAGTGGCCGGCTTCAGCAGAAGCGAGGAGATCTTCACCGCCCAGTACGGTGGCGACGTGAAGATTCTCGATCCGCAGAAGGTCGACGGTTTCGTCGGTACGGTCGATGATGTCTTCGATGGCTATCTGAGCCTGGAAGGCGAACCGTTCGTCGTTGCACGCGAAAGCGTGGGACATGGTCGGTTCGTACTCTTTGGCGACTTCGGCGTTTCGCCAGGGGATCCTTTGATCCTGCTCGGAGCGCATCACTACGATAGCCCCGAACCCACGGCATACGCCTGGTAGTTCGTATGGCTTACCACCAACCCCCTGGGGGCAGTCTCCTGCCTTCGGGTGGGAGCTCTCCCCTATCACTTGGAGAGAGCCGCAATGTCCGGAACCGAGGCGTATCACCTCACAAGTCGCAGTTCGACGGTTACCGGCACATCTTGAGCTTGCTTATCAAGCTCAACGCCATCGCGGTCCGCCGTGGTCGCGGCATCACCACCACCGCTCGGCACATCAGCCGCGTGTTCGGTCGGATCAATCATGCTCAGTCCGGTAACGGCTGGGTGTATGCGTAAACCCCACCGGGGAGCATGCCTCCCGGGGGGCATGCCCTTGGTCCTACCAGGAGGCAATCATGAGAGAGACACGCGTTTACCCAACTGGCTGTACGTCCGGTTACTGCGGGAATGGGTCGGACTCCTGCCCGGATTGCAGTCACTATCCGGTGCTGAAGGAATTCAAGGAGTGGAAGGAAAGGACCGCAGCAAGGCCGGCACACCCGACCTGGCATCCGGTGGTGTATGTCGCCACGCGCGACAACGGTTCTCCGCGCGTCCACTGCGCGGATGAGTCGTGCTGCTTTGTCGCGCAGGTCGACGACGAAGGGGACATCTCTCGTATTAGCGACGAGGTGTTCGCTGACCGTGCAGCCGCTGAAGCTGCTTTGGCGTCCGGCGACTGGACGCCGGCTTAGTCCGTTCATATCAAACCCGCCGGGGCTGTCTTGGCCCCTCGGGGGGGCTGGGCGGTCTCCGGCTCAACCGCTGGAGGCAATATGTCCAATCTAAACATCATCCCATCGACGCTGCAGAATATCGCACGTCGGGCAAAACGCATTGGCTATAAGCTGCCGGGCAACCCGGAACGGGACGTCTACTGTATCCCCGTATCAGGCGGAGCAGACTCCTCGGCCCTGGCCATTGTGTTCTGCCATCTCTTCCCCTGGCTTCGGGAGAAGGCGGTATTCACCTTCACCGACACCAAGGCGGAGACCGAGGGCCTGTATGAGGCGCTGGATGCGCTGGAGGCCTACCTGGGCGTCACCATCCATCGGATCACGCCCGAAAAGGGCTTGTTCGAGCTGGTGGACGCGCAGGGAGGGTTCCTGCCGTCGGCGCAGCAGCGGTGGTGTACCCGGGTACTCAAGATCCAACCTTGGGAGCGGTTTGTGAAGAGCCTGCTGCCAGCCGAGGAGGGCGACGTCTACACGTTCATCGGGATCCGGGCTGACGAAGCTGGTCGGCTCGGGGCGTTCTCGAAGGATCTTCGGGTCTTTACCGAGTCGCCCTTCAAGACGCTTTCGGTGAAGCGCAACGACGTGTACTCGATACTCCAGGCCACGATCGGCGTGCCCGGGTTCTATCGGCACCGGACCCGCAGCGGATGTTCCTCGTGCTTCGGCCAACGCCGCAGCGAGGTCATCGCTCTGGAACGGCGTGCACCCGAGCAATTCCGTAAGGGCATGGCATACGAGAAGCTGTCCGAAGAGGACCTGAGCCGCTACGCGGTGAAAGCTCTGTCGGTCGCGAAGGAGACCGGAATCGGCGGGAATCACCTGTCGTTTCCTCTGCCCCCGAGCTGGGAACCCCACACCAAGAAGCATGGTCGGCGCCCGAACGGTGTCGGCACAAGCGACCTGTTCTCGCAGGGGGTCCGGGATGTCTTCGTAGGCGTGGAGTTCTTCGTCAACCTAGCTGTAGGCGGTGAAGGGGTGTGGTGGCAGGAGTTCGTCTCCTTCTCCACGACCCGGTCCGGCCTGCACCGACAGTTGGCGGGGCACTGGTTCCATCGGCTGAAGACCGCGGAAGTCTACGGTCTGACACCGACGGAAATGGCGCAGGAGCTGAAACTGGTGGCTTACCATCTGGAACTGCCGGCCCACGTTCTCCGCCTCGAGCGCCCCTCGAAAGACAGCTTCACCTGGCGCGTCGATGACGCCTATGCCCAGTTGTCCCACGTGGTCAGCTGGGTGGTCCGGGCGCTGCATGCAGAGGGGCTGCACCAAGAGGTGCGGAGTTTTCGTCAGGCGAAGCCTGGCTCGTACCGGGAAGAGCGCCGGTCAGGGCTCACAGTGGCACAAACCAAGCTGAAGGCGGAAGCCGGACGGTTGGTGAACATGTCCGTGTTCAACCCACCGGAGCAAGAACCGGAGGAGGACGAGCGGGAGATCACCTGCATCGCCTGTTCCATCTAAACGGTCCAACCGGGGCCTGCCTTCGGGCAGGTTCCCGGCGGGTCCAAACCACTTTCCGAAGCGCCTGGTCAACCGGGGCGTTTCCGAAAGAGGTTTCTTGGGCCGCAGAGTTTCTGCGTCTCGGAAGAGGTGGTAACTGGCCACTTGAAACAATCAGCTTTTCGCCGGAAGGGCGGCTCCTTCGGCCTCAACAACTGAGGGAGCACGATGGAGCCTGACTTCCATTTACAAATGAAGGGTGTTCGGGCGGGATTAGTGTCTGGGTGTAGTAGCGCACCCGCATTAACCCCGGGCCGAGGCTCTCTGCCTTCGACGGGGAGCTCTGGCTCAGCTTGTTTCGCCAACCTCAATCATGGGGGCTGTTCACAGCCTCCGGGCTGGGCAGCCTCCCTCTACTAACGGAGGCTTTATGAAACCTGAGTTCATATCGAACTACCAACCAAGGCTGTTCCGACTATCGCGTGCCCGGGATGTCGGGGCGGTACTCGGTCCGAAGCCTGACGCTTCACGCCCAGCAACAGTTCTACCCGAGTTCTGGGATGGATCCGCAGTTGGCGGGCACGGTAGTCGTCAACTTCCACAAGCCGGTACCGCAGGAGGTGCTCGATCTTTTTCAGAATCGGTATCGCGACTTGGCATCGCAGCTGCCGGAACTGAAGGGGGTTTACGTCGAGAGCCTCGTCACATCGAAGTGGTATCACGAGATGGGCTGGATCCGGTGTGAGCCGGGCGACGCTCTTCAATAACCGCGGCCGGGGGCGCCTCGCCGCTGGCGGGGCTCCTCGGCCTAAATTCAACGAGGAGAAAACCATGAATCTACGTACGTTTGTCCAGCAGTACGGCGCTGAAGCAGCGGTCGAACGAACCGTTCGTGTCCATGAGCAGCACTGGCACGTGAAGTCGTTCGACGGCAATCGTTTCACAGTGATCCATGGTCCGCTGAGGACCCAAGGGATCATCGACGAGCGAATGTGGCGGCGCTGCCGGGTGATCCCCTCCTTCGAGGAGGTGCAATCCCGGTACCTCCGCATCGTCCGGGCGCTCCGTGAGGTGTGTCTGCTGACCCAAACCGAAGCGGCAAGTGCGGTATATGGGCTTGCCTTGTCCGGGTTGAACTTCGCCGGTAGTGAAGCCGTTGCCCGGCTCGGTGGAGCGGCAAGAAGCGTGCAACACGCTTTCGCACACCGTCATTACCGTGCTACGCGCTAGTAACCAGCACCCTTCGGCACGGAAGAGCAGGCGGCTACTGCCCGGTCGGGATCCCTGTGGGACTTCGGCCAGTGCAATTCGTCCGGCCCGGTTCGCCTCCGACAGGAGGCGGCCGGGCTTTCTTTTGCAGCGTTTAAGCGGTCAAAAAGGCAATTATCGGACGCTCGGCAGCTGATGAAGGCCAATATCCTGACCCGACGATAAGATGAGAGGCAGAAGAGGGAACGACTTATGAAGAGAGTGCTGATTGCAGACGACTCGCCGAGCTGCGTGTTGGTTGCCCAGCGTTTCCTGGAGGAAGCAGGTTACCGCGTCGAGGTCGTAACGGACGGGCAGGCAGCCGTGGAACGGGTGCAGAACGGTGGGATCGACTTGGTGATCATGGATGTAGTCATGCCTGTTATGAACGGGTTCCAGGCCACTCGGGCGATCGCGAAAAACCCAGACACCGCGCACGTGCCCGTGGTGATTGTGTCGAGCAAGGAAGAAGATACCGATCGGGTCTGGGGGTTGCGGCAAGGCGCCCGAAGTTACCTCGCGAAACCGATCGAGAAGAAATCGTTTTTGGAACGAATCGCAGAGTTCCTTCCGGAGCGCGTGGCCTAGGCATCAAAAAGGCCCGGTCGCCCCGGTCCGCCCTTCCGTCGGTACCCCTCAGCGGGGACGAGTGGCGGGGGGGTTCGTCTTCAGCAGCCCCGCATCCTTAGCTAGGTAATAGACTTCCTCGAGACGGAGGATTGCGTCTGACAGCGACACACCTCCAAGCTCTTCCTCCACCAGTGTCGTCAGGCGCAGCCAAGCTGACTGGGTTAGATCGATATGCCGGCGCGGCCGATGCGGGTTGTTCCGGAACCGCTCTTGACGCATGGCGTTGACCATCCGGTTCCAAACCGGTTTGGGAAGGTACTCGTCACACCATTCCTGCAATAACTCCGCTGTGCTGGCTCGAAGCCATTTGCCATACCCATCACTGGTCGAAACCTCCCCCCGTTCACGGGCCCGCTCAATGTAGCGCACCGCAGCACTGAAATCGGACTCAGTGATTTTGTAAGCCGGGCGACCGCGGGTCGGCATAGGGCTTTCCTCTGATAACGTTACGACGTAACGAATAATAGCGAAAGGCAGTCCGGGGGTCAATAAACGTTACGCCGTAACGGTAAAGCGCAGGAACAATAGCTGATGGGGTAACATCTGCTACCACTCGTTAGAATTGGCCTCCAACTATGTGGAGGTATTCCGATGTTGCAGCCGTCTACCATGGTGCCGTTGAGGCTGGTGCCAAACACGAGCGGAAAGACCGAAGAGACCCGTCGCCGGTACAAGATCGATTTATCCGTGTTTCCACGCGACCGTGGCGTGTATCGGATTCGGTTTGCCAACAGGCAGGTCGGGCGCCTGGTGGGGGCGACCAGTTGTATAAGGGTCGGCAGTGCCGATGGAGGTTTCTACAGCCGATTCGCGGCTTACAACAACCAAATGGCGGTAACGGTGGGGAGGCCGGATCTTCCGGCACTTCTTTCGCGAGAAAGGCAGCAAAACACCAATGCGCTGCTCATGCACTATCTGGCCTATGGTTGCCGCGAAGAGGAGATCGCCGTGGACTTATTCTTCACGGAGGAGCCATTGAAGGTGGAAAAGGAGCTCCTGCACGACTTCATCCGGCAGCATTACGAACTGCCGCCGCTGAATTTCGGTCGGAGATAACCGGTGGCCGCGATCGTGAAACACCAAATGCCGGACTCGCTTGGGATGCTCGTTCCCCTCTGGTCGACTCGGGCGAACCCCCGGCGCGGCTGGCCCTCCGGGTGATGATGGTGGACGCAGTGCCAGGGGTCTTCATCACGGTTGAGGGCAGTGAAGGGTCGGGCAAAACGACCAACATCGCCCACGTGAGGGCATATCTCGAAGCGGCCGGCCGGGACGTGCTGCTTACCCGCGAACCCGGCGGGACGTCCCTCGGCGAGCAGCTTCGGGGACTGCTGCTGGACCACCGGCAGGCGGCGATGAGCGTGGAGACGGAACTTCTGTTGATGATCGCGGCACGGGCCCAGCACCTCGAGGAGGTGATCCGGCCGGCGCTGGCCGCGGGACGGTGGGTTCTCTGCGACCGCTTCACTGATGCCTCGTATGCCTACCAGGGTGCCGGGCGAGGCATGGAGCCTGAGCGCATCGCGGTACTCGAGCATTGGGTTCAGCGTGGACTCAGGCCGGACCTGACCTTGTTGTTGGATATTCCTGTGGAGATCGGCTTGCAGCGAGCCAGCGCGCGGGGCGAACCGGATCGGTTTGAGTGTGAGGTCGTGGCCTTCTTCGAGCGGGTTCGGGAAGGTTATCTCGCCCGCGCGGAGGCCGAGCCCGACCGGTTTCGTGTAATCGACGCCGGTCGCCCGCCTGAAGATGTGCAGCAGCAAATCGAGTCGGTGTTGGAGCGCTGGCTACACGAGCGGTTTAGAAATCAAATGGAGAGCTGATGTGGATTGGGTCGTATGGATAGTCCTCGTGGTGCTGGTGCTGGCCGTTCTTAAGTTGAAGCGGGCGGAGGCAACGGAGAGCAATGACCTGTATAGCAAGAGGCCGACGTTGTTTTCGCCGGCCGAGCGGTCCTTCCTTGGTGTCTTGGACCAGGCCGTAGGTGACCGGTACCGGATCTTCGGCCAAGTGCGTATGGCCGATGTCATTGAACCGAGGCAGGGTCTCGATCGGAGCACGAGGCAGAAGGCACTGAATCGGGTGGTGGCGAAGCATTTCGATTTCGTGCTGTGTTCGACTGACAGCCTCGCGGTGCGTGGCGTCATCGAACTGGACGACAAGACCCACGCCAAAAAGAGTCGCCAAGCGCGGGATGTAGATGGCGGTGAAAACCCGCTCATATTTGGCGAAGGATTGATTGTCACGCAAATCAGCCGCTAAGCCGCCAAGCGGCCAGTCGACAACTAACCAG
>JAWLGP010000045.1:0-22856 GCA_041685045.1 Gammaproteobacteria bacterium | reverse complement strand
CAAACCATGGGCAATCTCGGACATAATCCGCTCATCGCGATCCAAATGGCTCTCGCCGGTCACTCTGTCAGCATGACAGGGGGCGAGTAGTTACCTATTCTTTAACTAACAAAAATATAGACGCAGTTTCGTGTGCACCGTCTCAACGCGGGGCCGGAACCACAATTTGCCGCCCTCAGGCTCCCAAACTGCAGGAAAATCGTGCGGGGAAAAGATGCCGCAGAGACGCAGAGGCGCGGAGAATTTTGGTTCTAATGACTGCGCTGTGGCTAGGGCTGAGCAGTTGAACGTCCGTGCGGGGAAAAGAGCCGCGGAGGCGCGGAGGGTCTGGTGCTCAAAACTGCGCCGTGGCGCGCAAACCCGTGCCGCGGCACATGCACTACATGGGAGCCACCTTTGAACCCTCTGCGTCTCTGCGGCGGGTTTTATCAGTAACAAGTCAGCCGGAGTCGATCCATTCGGCGATCCGTTTCCAGTCCAGGGTATCGGTGCGGGTGCCACGCAGTTCACAGATGCCGAGCCCATCCTCGGCCGCTTGCAGGTAAAGCTGGGTGTCGCGGATCTGGCCAACCACCGGGACGTCCAGTCGTTCGAGAAACTGCTGCAGAGCATGGAAGGCCTTGGTCGAGGTACGAACCCGGTTGGCGATCGCGCCGATGCGTACCGCCTTGGCACGCACACGCCCGATCAGCAGCAGGTCACGAATGAAGCCGGCGGCCGCCTGCATATCGAACGGTGACGGCAGCACCGGGATCAACACGGTATCGACCTGACGTATCAGCTCCACCAGGTCCGTGCCGCTGACACCCGCGGGCGCGTCGAGAATCACGCACCGGGTCTGTTCCGGAATCCGCCGTTGGAATGCCCGCGTCTGTACCATCGTTTGTCGGTGAGCGGACACCCCGTGAATTGCCGGCTCCCTTTCCCGGAGCGCAAGCCATTGCATGGATGAGCCCTGGGGATCGTAGTCGAACAGCGCAACCGGCAGGTCGCGAGAGGAGAAGAAGCTGGCGAGGTTGGTGGCAACCGTGGTCTTGCCGCACCCCCCTTTGCTGTTGGCCACGAGGATGCGCCGCACGCCGGCCGGATCGCTGTCGCCGACGACACGAACCACTTCCCTCAGATCTGATTTCGGTAGGTCCACGCCAAACTCTCTAGAGCATTCGGCTAGCTTACCGAAAACTCCCCCTCTCTAACAAAGGAAATAAGGGACCAATGCCGAGCGCCCGGCAGGCGTGTCGAACCACGGGCGAAGCAATCCCGCCTTGACACTCCCTGGCCAGCCCCCTAAATTGCCCGGGCGTTTCAGGTGTTCCGACGACATCCGTCCGAGGAATGAAACGGGAAGTCGGTGCGCGGCTCCATCGTTTGATGGCTCCGCAATTCCGACGCTGCCCCCGCAACGGTAGGTGGGAACAGGCAGGCCAGCATGCCACTGCGCAAGCGCGCGGGAAGGCGGTCTGCCGGGGAAATCGCTCCCCGCCCACGAGCCCGGAGACCGGCCTGCAGACGAAGCTTCGGTGTTGCGGAGGGCGACGCTGGCGGGCATCGGTTTCACCTTACCCGTCCTCTCCCTTGCAAACCGCTATCCAGAACCCGCGCGGGTGTGCGCATGCGGAGAGAACAATGAGAAACAATGCCCTACTGTCAGCGGCGCTGCTGACAGCGATGCCTGTTGTCGTCCAGGCGGAAGATACCGCCCCCATCATCGTAACCGCCACACGGACGGCGCAGACCGCGGACGAGAGCCTCGCGTCGGTAACCGTAATCGACCGGGAAACCATTGAACGCCAACAGCCTCGGGGGTTTTTCGACCTGCTCAGGGGACAGGCAGGCGTCGGGATCAGCGAAAGCGGACCGTTCGGCAAGACGGCCAACGTCCATCTTCGAGGCACGGCATCGGAGCACACACTGCTGCTCGTCGATGGTGTCCGCATGGGCTCGGCAACCACCGGAACCCCCTCCTGGCAGTTCCTCTCCCCCCGGGAGATTGAACGGATCGAAATCGTGCGCGGCCCGCGCACCAGCCTGTACGGCTCCGATGCGATTGGCGGTGTCATCCAGGTCTTCACCCACCAGCCGGAGGGGCCGCCCAGCTGGCACGCCTTCGCCGGCGGCGGCAGTTTCGGCACCCACGAGTACGGTGCCGGCGTTTCCGGCCGGACGGGGCCGACCGGCTACGCCCTGTCCGCGAACCACTATCACACGGACGGCATCGATGTGACCGACAATGGCGACCGCGACGGTTATTACAACAGTTCGCTGTCGGCCCGTGTCAGCCACGAACTCCCGGGCGGAGCCGAACTGTATGCGCACACCCTACGTTCGCAGGGGGCGACCCGCATCGACGCGTACTCCGCCGACACCACCGAATTCGTGCAACAGGCATCCAGCGCAGGGATCCGGGGAGGACTCACACCGCATTGGTGGAGTTCGCTGAGTTTTTCCCAGGCCCGCGACGAAAATGAAAACCGCCTCAACGGCGCGTTCTCTTCACGCTTCGACACCGTGCGCGACCTGGTCGCCTGGCAGAACGACATCGCACTGGATCGCCACTTGCTCACGCTCGGCATCGACTACCAGAACGATCGCGTCGACGGCAGCACCGCGTTTGCCGAATCGAGCCGCGACAACCGCGGCATCTACGCGCAGCTGCAGCTCGAACTCGGGGAGCACGCACTGGCCGGCAGCATTCGCCATGACGACAACGAGGCTTTCGGTGAAGAGACCACGGGTCAACTGGCCTGGGGCTATGACCTGAATCGCGACTGGCGCATCCGCGCCAATTACGGCACGGCATTTCGCGCGCCGGACTTCAACGACCTCTACTATCCGTTCGAGGATTTCGGTGCCTGGGGCAACTACCAGGGCAATCCCGCGCTACGCCCGGAAACGTCGGAAAGCTATGAAGTCGGGCTGCGCCATCAGGCCGGAGCCCGCTATCTCGACCTGGCCTGGTTCGACAGTCGCGTTGAGGACCTGATCGAGATTGCAGGCTTCCCGGCGATGCGCCCGACCAATGTCGAAAACGCCAAGATCCGTGGCATTGAACTCGAAGGCGGGTTTAACACCGGCCCCTGGCGCACCCAGGCCGCGCTCACCTATCTCGACCATGAGGACGCGGCGACCGGCAGCGAGCTGCGACGCCGGCCCCGGGCCACCGCCCGGCTAGACGTGGATCGCGACTTCGCCGCACTCTCCATCGGCTTCACCGTCTCTGCCGAAGGCCGTCGATTCGATGACGCCGACAACCAGCAGCGAATTCCCGGCTACGCTCTGCTCGACCTACGCGCCAGTTATCGCCTCGACCGCGCGTGGACCCTGCAGGCAACGGTGAAAAACGCGCTGGACAAGGAGTACGAAACCGCCGCCGGCTTCAACCAGCCGGGAAGCGCCGCGTACTTGTCGTTCCAGTACCAGCAATAGGTGACGGCATGGTGATGACGCACGGAAAACCGCCGGCCCGATTCGGGCGTACGCTCCTCCGCGCAGCGGCGGTGCTTCTCGCCGGCCTGCTCCACGCCGGATCGGCGGCGCTCGCCACAGAGGCCCCCTGCCCGCGGATCGTCAGCCAGTCGCCTTACATCACCCACACCCTGCAGTGGCTTGGCCTCGAGCCCTGCATCGTCGGCGTCAGTCGCTATGACACACTGCAACGACCGCGCACCGGCGGCGTCATCGACCCGGACGCGAAGGCCATTGCCGCGCTGCAGCCGCAGCTACTGCTGACCTCCGACTGGACCGATGCGGCCAAGTGGCAGACGGCGACCCCGCCGGGGGCCCGCGCCCTGCGCCTTGCAGGTTTCGGTGCCATGAGCGAGGTCGAAACCAACCTCCACCGCATCGGTGAAGCGGCCGGGCTGGCCGATGCCGAGTCGCACGCCAAGGCGTTCGCAAGGCAGTGGCGCGCCGCGGCGGCGGAGGTCGATGGCCGCGGCAAGGCGCTGGTGGTCTCCGCCTGCGAGGAAGCGCCCTACTCGTTCGGGCCGAACTCCTATATTTACGACCTGTTCACCGCCGCGGGCTTTCGAATGGTGGAGACACACGACCGAATTCGACACCTCAAGGCGGGCGAGCCCTACCCGGACCTCGACACGCTGATCGACGCGCTCGAACCCGACTGGCTGTTCGTGCTTACCCGTGCCGATGTGCCGCAGTGCGCGATGCTGCAACCAAGGGCCGACGTGGCAGTCATCGGCCTCGACGGCGCCCCCTTCTTCCACCCGGCGCCGACCCTGCTCGACGGCCTGCGCCAGCTCGCGGAACGGCGCGGACACTGGCAAGCGGCGAGGCCGGCGCCATGACGGTCGCCTGCCCCGCCCTGCTGATCGCCGCGCCCGCCTCCGGCCACGGCAAGACCACGTTCACCGCGGCCCTGGCGCGCCATCATGCGGCTCGGGGCCGCCAAGTGCGGGTATTCAAGACCGGACCGGACTTCCTCGACCCGATGGTTCTGGAGCGCGCCAGCGGCCACCCGGTCTATCAGCTCGATCTCTGGATGGGCGGCGAGGCGCATTGCCGACAGCTGCTTTCCGAGGCGGCCTCTACCGCCAATCTGGTCCTGGTCGAGGGCGCCATGGGCCTGTTCGACGGCACCCCGTCCAGCGCCGATCTGGCGGAGCGGTTCGGGCTGCCGGTACTGGCGGTGATCGATGCCTCCGCCATGGCCCAGACCTTTGGCGCCATTGCCGGAGGCCTGGCCCGCCACCGCCCGGGCCTGCCGTTTGCCGGCGTGGTCGCCAACCGGGTGGCGAGCGAACACCACGCCGCCCTGGTGCGGGAGGGGATGCCGGCGGACGTGGCCTGCCTGGCGACGCTGCCGCGCAACACCGATGCCGTGCTGCCGAGCCGGCACCTGGGGCTGGTGCAGGCCGATGAGCTGCCCGATCTGGAGGCGCGCCTCGATGCGGCGGCGGCCGCGCTGGCCGATACCGACCTGGCGCATTTGCCGGCACTGGTGCAATTGGGGTCAGAGTCGAATTACTCCTCGAGTCCGTCGATTGCGTTGGCGATAAGTAGTAATTCGACTCTGACCCCAATTGCACCTGAGAGCGCCACCCCACTGCAAGGCCGGCGCATCGCCATTGCCCGCGACGCGGCCTTCAGCTTCATCTACCCGGCCAACCTGGACACCCTGCGCGCCCTCGGCGCCGAGTTGCACTTCTTCTCGCCGCTGCGGAACCCGGAGCTGCCGGAGACCGATGCCGTCTGGCTTCCCGGCGGCTATCCGGAGCTGCACCTCGGCGCCCTGTCGGCAAACCGGCCGCTCGGGGAGGCCTTGCAACGCCACGTCGCCGCGGGCAAGCCGCTGCTGGCCGAGTGCGGCGGCATGCTTTTCCTCACCGAATCGCTCACCGACGCCGAAGGCAATCGGGCCCCCATGTGCGGGCTTGTCCCGGGACATGCAGTCATGCAGAAACGCTTGGCGGCGCTCGGCCTGCAAAGCGCGGAGCTCGACGGCGGCGAGCTCCGCGGCCACACCTTCCATCACTCGCGCCTGGAGGGGGCCGGCGAGCCGTGCTGCCACGGCCGCACCCAACAGGGGGAGAGAGGTGAAGCCATCTACCGCCGACAAGGGCTCACCGCCTCCTACCTCCATTTCTACTTCCCGTCCAACCCGGCCGCCGCGGCGGCGCTATTTCTGCCGGAGAGCGCCGCATGACGGCGGCCCGACAGCGGCTGGCCCTGGCGCTACTGCTGTCGGGCGCCGCCCACGCGCTGCTGGTGGGGTTGGCGGGGCCGTTGACGTGGCCCCAGCCGGCCCATCAGGCGAGCGGACCGCTCTCGCTCCACCTGCTCATACCCGGGCCGACAGACGAGACCGCCACCGCCGCCCGTGCAGCCGCACCGATTGTCCCCGTGGCGCAGCCGGAGCGACCGGAGCGGACGCAACAGCGGGCCCGTACCGACCCCGTTCCGCCGAGAAAAGCGGTGGGGACGCCAGCGCCCCAAGAAGCCGGGCCGGCGGCTGCTGCCGCCGCTCCGGTGAGTAGCGAATCGTCGGCCTCCACCACACTGGCTGCCCCCAAAGCCGGTGAAACGGCCGCCGACGGCCCAGCTGCTCCGCCCGCACAGGCGACCGGCCCCACGCCCGAGGCGCGGCAGGCGGTGCGGGTACGGCTGGAGCAGGAGCTGGCGCGACATTTCCACTATCCGCTGCTGGCGCGTCGCCGCGGCTGGGAAGGCGAAGTGCGGCTGGGTCTGCGCATCGACCCGGAGGGACGGGTCGGGGCCGCACAGATCATCCGCGGTTCGGGCCATGAACTGCTCGACCGCGCGGCGCTGGAGGCGATAGGCAAGGTGCTGCACCTGCACGGCGTCACCGCTTGGTTGTCCGGGCACGACCTGCAGCTGGAACTGCCGGTCATCTATCGATTGACGGAGGGCTGACCCAATGGGTTTTCGGTTGACCAGGATCTACACCCGCACCGGGGACAGGGGCACCACCGCCCTGGGTGACGGCAAGCGCATCGACAAGGACGCTCCCCGCATGGAGGCCGTCGGCGATGTGGACGAACTCAACAGCGTGCTGGGGATGGTGCTGGCCGATCCCGTTGCCGAGCCACTGCGCAACGCCCTGACGGCAGTGCAGAACGACCTGTTCGATATCGGCGGCGAGTTGAGCGTCCCCGGCCGCGACGTCATCACCGACCACTACGTGCAACGGCTGGAGCAGGCCATCGACCGTTTCAATGCCGAGCTGCCGCCCCTTGAGAACTTCATCCTGCCCGGTGGTGGTCATGCCGCCGCAGCCTGTCACCTGGCGCGCGCGGTCTGCCGCCGCGCCGAGCGCCGGCTGGTGACCCTGGCCCGGGAAGAGAGCGTGCCGGCCCCGCTCATCGCCTATCTCAACCGCCTCTCCGACCTGCTGTTCGTCATCGCCCGCCTCCTGGGTCGTGCCGACCAGGGCGAAGTGCTGTGGCAGCCGGGCCAGGGGGCGGGTGAATGAGCCCGTCGCACGAAGAGCGCATGGTGCGCAAGAAGCAGGTGGTGGACGAACGAATCGCCCGCGCCGAGGTCGACCGCGGCGTGCTGGTGGTACTCACCGGCAACGGCAAGGGCAAGAGCAGCTCCGCCTTCGGCATGGCGCTGCGTTCGCTCGGCCACGGTCTGACCGTGGGCATCGTGCAGTTCATCAAGGCACGGGAAACCGGGGAGGGGCGATTCCTGCAGGAGCTGCCCGGCGTCACCTACTACGTCATGGGCGAGGGCTTCACCTGGGAGACCCAGGACCGGGCGCGGGATGCCGAGGCGGCGCACCGCGCCTGGGCCGAGTCGCGCCGGCTATTGGAAGAGGGCGGGCCCGACCTGGTGGTGTTGGACGAGCTGAACATCGCCCTGAAGCAGGGGCTTGTGGCGCTGGACGAGGTGCTGGAGGCGCTGGCGGGGCGTCCCGCCATGCAGCACGTGGTCATCACCGGCCGCGGCGCACCGGCGGCGCTGGCCAACGCCGCCGATACCGTGACCGAGATGGGCGCCGTGAAGCACGCTTTCCAGGCCGGCGTGAAGGCGCAGCGGGGGGTGGAGTGGTGAGCGCGCCGTTCGCCTACTCCGCCGCCGAGCGCGAGGCGATCTATCGCTCCATCCGCGAGCGCCGCGACATGCGCCACTTTCGGGCCGACCCGGTAGCCCCCGAGGTATTGCACCGCCTGCTGACGGCGGCCCACCAGGCGCCGAGCGTCGGCCACATGCAGCCGTGGCGCTTCATCCGCATCACTGACCGGTCGCTGCGCGAGCGAATCCACGTCCAGGTCGAGGAGGAGCGGCAGCAGACCGCCGCCGCCCTTGGCGAGCGCCGGGATGAATTCCTGCGCCTCAAGGTGGAGGGGATCCGCGACTGCGGCGAGCTGCTGGTGGTGGCCCTCGATGCGGATCGGGAACGGCACATCTTCGGCCGCCGCACCCTGCCGGAGATGGATCTGGCCTCGGTGGCCTGCGCCATCCAGAATCTGTGGCTGGCCGCGCGGGCGGAGGGGCTCGGCCTCGGCTGGGTCTCCCTGTTCGAACCCGAACGCCTGGCGGCCCTGCTCGGCATTCCGCCGGGCGGCAAGCCCGTGGCCATCCTCTGCCTCGGGCATGTCGATATCTTCTATGAGCGTCCGATGCTGGAGCAGGAGCAGTGGTGCGAAGGGCGCGAACTGGACGAACTGCTGTTCACTGACCGCTGGGGGTCGCCGTCTTGACCCCCGCAACCGGACTGCTGCTGGTGCCGGCGGCGCTGCTGCTCGACCGCCTGTTGGGAGAGCCGCGTCGCTTTCACCCGCTGGTCGGTTTCGGCCGGCTGGCCGCCCGGGTGGAGGCGCGCCTCAACGACCGGCGCCGCACACGCGGCCTGTTGGCCTGGGCACTGCTGGTGCTGCCGTTCACGGCGGCCGCCGCCGCCCTGCAGTCGCTGCCCGTGACCGGCGAGGCCACGGCGCTGCTGCTGCTCTACCTGACGGTAGGCGGGCGCAGCCTGACTGAACATGCCGGCCAGGTGGCGGCGGCACTGGATTCGGGCCGGCTTGAGGAGGCGCGCCACCATGTCGGCTATCTGGTCAGCCGCGATACCGCAGAAATGGGTGAGGCCGATGTCGCCCGCGCCGCCGCCGAATCGGTGCTGGAGAATGGCAGCGACGCCGTGTTCGGCGCCCTGTTCTGGTTCCTGGTGGCCGGCGCCCCGGGCGTGGTGCTGTACCGGCTGGCCAACACCCTCGATGCAATGTGGGGCTACCGTACCGACCGCTTCCACCGCTTCGGCTGGGCCGCGGCGCGCATCGACGACCTGCTCAATGTCGTCCCGGCCCGGCTGACCGCCGCCAGCTATGCCCTGCTGGGCGCCACCCGCAATGCCCTGGCCTGCTGGCGCACGCAGGGGACGGCCTGGGAGAGCCCCAATGCCGGCCCGGTGATGGCCGCGGGCGCCGGGGCGCTGGAGGTGCAACTGGGTGGCCCGGCGATGTATCACGGCGCGCTGAAGCCGCGGCCGCCGCTCGGCAACGGGCGGGCGGCGACCGCAACGGACATCCGCCGCGCGGTGACCCTGGTGCAGCGAGCCACCCGGCTGTGGGCCGTGGTGACGATGATTGTTTGGGGAGTGCTTTATCTTGCGTAGTCCAAGACCGGCGCACGGCGGCAGGCTGCTGGCGGCCGCGGCGCAATACGGCATCCCGTCCGAGCGCTGGCTCGACCTCTCTACCGGGCTCAATCCGCTCCCCTGGCCGGTTCCGCCACTCGGCCCGGAGGTGTGGGCGCGGCTGCCGGAACCGGACGACGGACTGTTCGGTGCGGCACGTAGGTATTACGGCGCCGAAACCCTGCTGCCGGTGGCGGGCAGCCAGGCGGCGATCCAGGCCCTGCCGCAACTGCGGCCCCGCGGCCGTGTCGGGGTCCTCACCCCCGCCTACGCCGAACACGCCCACGGTTGGGAGCGGGCCGGCCATACGGTGGTACCGCTGGCCGCCGGGGCGATCGAAACGACGCTGCCCACACTCGATACCCTGGTACTGGTGAACCCGAACAATCCGACCGGCCAATGCTTCGAGCGGGCACAACTGCTCGCTTGGCACGAACGGCTGACCGCCCGCGGCGCCTGGCTGGTGGTGGACGAGGCGTTCATGGATGTTACGCCCGGGGAGAGTTTGGCCGCAGAGAGTGCCCGCCCCGGACTCATCGTGCTGCGCTCCCTGGGCAAGTTCTTCGGCCTGGCCGGGGCACGGGTCGGCTTCGTGCTGGCCGAACAGGGACTGCTGGCCCGCCTCGACGACCTGCTCGGCCCCTGGACCGTGGCCGGCCCTGCTCGCGAAGTCGCCCGCCGGGCGCTGCTGGACCGGGACTGGCAGGAGCAGGCCCGGCTGCGGCTGTGCCGGGCACAGGCCCGCCTCGCCGGGCTGCTGAGCGACGCCCGCCTGACGTCGACCGGCGGTACCGCCCTGTTTCAGTGGATCCGCACGAACCAGGCGGAGTCCATCGCCAAGGCCCTCGCCCGACAGGGCATTCTCGTCCGCTGCTTCGAGCAGCCCGCGAGCCTGCGCTTCGGCCTGCCCGGCAGCGAGGCGGAATGGCAACGCCTGGCCGAAGCGCTGGCCGCCGAGCCCGTTCGTAGGGCGGGTTAGGCGCGGGCGGAGAATAGGACGACAAGGTCACCCATGAACGACTTACGAACACCATCAACCCACCGACCGAATCCGGCGCATTGGCTGCTGGCGCTGCTGCTGTTCGCCGGCCCCGCGCTGGGATTGTCGGTAACCGACGATGCCGGTCGCAGCGTCCACCTGGAGCGCCCCGCCGAACGCATCGTCAGCCTGTCGCCCCACGGCACCGAACTGCTGTTCGCGGCCGGTGCCGGGGACCGGGTGATCGGTGCAGTCAACTACAGCGACTACCCGCCCGCGGCCACGGCCATCCCCCGGATCGGCGGCTACAACGCGCTGGACCTGGAACGCATCCTCACCCTGCGTCCCGACCTGGTGGTCGGCTGGGAGAGCGGCAACGGGCGCGAGACACTGCGACGCTTGCAAGAACTCGGACTGACGGTATTCGTCACCGAGCCGCGCCGGCTGGAGCAGGTCCCCGCCGCCATCGAAAACCTCGGCCACCTGGCTGGCAGCGAGGCGCACGCCCGTCCCGCCGCCGAGGCGTTCCGGGCCCGGCTTCGGGCGCTGACGGTCCGTTACAGCAAGCGCCCCACTGTGACGGTGTTCTACGAGATCTGGAACCGCCCGCTGATGACCGTCGGCGGCGAGCACCTGATCAGCCGGGTCATCGAGAGCTGCGGCGGCCGCAACATCTTCGAGGCGCTGGGCGACCTGGCGCCGGCGATCAGCGAAGAAGCGGTGATCGCCGCCAACCCCCAGGTGATCGTCGCCAGCGGCATGGGCGAGGCACGGCCGGAATGGCTGGACGACTGGCGCCGCTGGGAGGGCATCGACGCGGTCGCCCGCGACCAACTCCACTTCATCCCGCCGGACCTGCTGCAGCGGCCCACCCCCCGGGCACTGGAGGGCGCCGAGCGCCTCTGCGGCGCGCTGGAACAGGCCCGTGCCGCCTATGCCGGGAGCCGGCCATGAGTATCACCCTGATGGTGCAGGGCACCACCTCGGACGCCGGCAAGAGTGCGCTGGTCACCGGCCTCTGCCGCGCCCTGGCGCGCCGCGGTTTCCGGGTGGCGCCGTTCAAGCCGCAGAACATGGCCCTGAACAGCGCCGTCACGGTTGACGGCGGCGAGATCGGCCGCTCCCAGGCCGTGCAGGCCCACGCCTGCGGCCTCGCCCCGCACAGCGACATGAACCCGGTCCTGCTGAAACCAAACAGCGACGTCGGTGCCCAGGTGATCATCCAGGGCCGTGCCGTGGGCAACATGGATGCCCGCACCTACCATGACTACAAGGCCGAGGCGCGCCGGGCCGTGCTCACCTCCCACGCCCGCCTCGCCGCCGCGTACGACGTCATCGTGGTAGAGGGTGCCGGCAGTCCGGCCGAGATCAACCTGCGGGCGAACGACATTGCCAACATGGGGTTCGCCGAAGCGGTCGACTGCCCGGTGCTGCTGGTGGCGGATATCGATCGCGGTGGCGTCTTCGCCCACATCGTCGGCACGCTGGCGCTGCTCGCCGAGAGCGAGCGAAAGCGCACACTCGGCTTCGTCATCAACCGCTTCCGCGGCGACATCGCCCTGCTGGAGCCGGGGCTGCGCTGGCTGGAGGCGGAGACCAGGCGGCCGGTCTACGGCGTGCTGCCCTATCTGCACGGCCTGCACCTGGAGGCGGAGGATGCCCTGGCCACCGAATCCCGCTGCGAGCAGGCGGCGCTGCGCGTGGTGGTCCCCGCCCTGCCGCGCCTCAGCAACCACACCGATTTCGACCCGCTGCGGCTGCATCCGCAGGTGGACGTCCGCTTCGTGGGTCCCGGCGAGGCGCCGCCGGCGGCAGACCTCATCATCCTTCCCGGCAGCAAAAGCGTGCGCGCCGACCTCGCCTGGCTGCGCGAGCAGGGATGGGAGCCGGCGCTGCTGCGCCACCTGCGCTACGGCGGCCGGGTGCTCGGGATCTGTGGCGGTTACCAGATGCTGGGCCGGAGCGTGGCCGACCCGGACGGGCTCGAAGGCCCGGCCGGTACGACGCCCGGCCTCGGCCTGCTCGGCGTCGATACCGTGCTCAAACCGGAGAAGCAGCTGCGCAACGTCACCGGCTCCCTGCTGCCGGACGAAGCGCCCGTGACCGGCTACGAGATCCACGCCGGCATCACCGAAGGGCCCGGCCTCGAGCGCCCGGCGGTGCGCCTCGAAGACGGCCGCCATGACGGCGCCCACTCGCCCGACGGCCAGGTCCTCGGCACCTACCTGCACGGCCTGTTCGAATCCCCGGAGGCCTGCGACGCGCTGCTGCGCTGGGTCGGCCTCAGCGCCCCCAACCGCTTCGACTACCGCGCACAACGGGAGGCCGGCATCGAGCGCCTGGCCGACGCGGTGGAGGCGCACCTGGACATGACCGCCCTTCTCGGCCAACTGAATCTTCCGCTTCAATCGAAAAGAATGAAATCCGATGCGACCTGAATGGCTTGACGTCCCCTGCGCCGCCCCCGACGAGGCGGCCGAGCGCGCCGCCCGCGAGCGGCAGACCCAACTGACCAAACCGCCCGGAGCACTCGGAAGGCTGGAGGGGCTCGCGGTCCGCCTTGCGGCCCTCCAGGGCACGCCGCGGCCGTCGGTGGAACGGGTACACATCACCGTCTTCGCCGGGGACCACGGGGTCGCAGCGGAGGGGGTGTCCGCCTTCCCCCAGTCGGTGACGGCGGCGATGGTCCGCAATTTCGCCACCGGCGGCGCCGCCATCAGTGTGCTGGCCCGCGCCCTGGACGCCTCCCTCGAGGTCCTCAACCTGGGCACGGTTGAGGACCCCGGCCCACACCCCGGCGTGACCGACGCCCGCTTGGGCCCCGGTACCGCCAACTTCACCACCGAACCGGCGATGACGACCGAGCAGCTGTTCCGCGCCATGAATGCCGGCCGCCACAGTGCCGAACGGGCCGTTCTCGCCAAGGCGCAGCTATTTATCGGCGGCGAGATGGGCATCGGCAACACCACCAGCGCCGCGGCCATCGCCGCCGCCCTGCTCGGCCGCTCCGCCGCCGAGGTGGTGGGGCCCGGCACCGGTATCAGTGCCGCCGGCGTGCAGCACAAGGCGGCAGTAATCGACCGTGCGCTCGGGCGGCACCGGACCCATGCCGACAATCCGCAGGAGGTGTTGCGCCGGCTCGGCGGCTTCGAGATCGCCGGCCTCGCCGGCGCCTTCATCGCCTGCGCGCAGATGGGGCTACCGGTACTGGTCGACGGCTTCATCGCCACCACCTCCGCCCTGCTGGCCGAGCGGCTGCGCCCCGGCGCCGCAGCGTGGTTCCTGCTCTCGCACGCCTCCGCCGAGCCCGGCCACGCGGCTTTATGCGAGGCCTTGGGCAAGCGCCCGCTGCTCGACCTGGGCATGCGTCTCGGCGAGGGCAGCGGTGCCGCCACCGCAGTCCCTCTGCTGCGCCTCGCCTGCACCCTGCACAACGACATGGCCACTTTCGCCGAGGCGGGCATCAGCGGTGCGGCGGAGTAAACCTGCCAATCGTGCGGCCGATGGCCTTAGATCGAGAACCCACAAACGAACAACAACAGGGGTGAGGCGATGAAGGCACCGATCGTGGTCATTGGTATCGGCGAAATGGGGGGCGTATTCACCCGTGGCCTGCTGCGCCTCGGCCATCCGGTGTTTCCCGTCACCCGCCGCATGGACATGGCGAAGGTCGCCAAGGCCATCGTACCGCCGGAGCTGGTGCTGGTAACCGTCGGCGAGAACGACCTGCAGTCGGTGCTGGCGCAGATCCCGGACGCCTGGCGCGACCGCCTCGGCCTGCTGCAGAACGAGCTGCTGCCACGCGACTGGCAGGCACACGGCATCGACAACCCCACGGTCATCGCCGTCTGGTTCGAAAAGAAAAAGGGCCAGGACTTCAAGGTACTCGTCCCCTCGCCCGCCTACGGCCCGCACGCCGCCATCCTCGAGCAGGCGCTGGAAAGTCTCGATATCCCGGTCTGGGAGCTGAAGAGCGAAGAGGAACTGCTGTTCGAGCTGGTGCGCAAGAACGTCTATATCCTCACCACCAACATCGCCGGACTCGAGCTGCCGGCCGGTACCACCGTCCAAACCCTGTGGGACGATCATCGGAAACTCGCCGGTCAGGTCGCCCATGAGGTGATGGACATCCAGTTCAAGCTGGTCGACCGCGAGCTCGACCGCGACCGCCTGATCGACGGCATGGTGGAGGGGATCCAGGGCGATCTCGCCCACCAGTGCATGGGACGCAGCGCGCCCGCCCGACTCGCCCGCGCCATCGGCCATGCCGACCAGTTCGGAATCGCCGCCCCCACTCTGCGCGAAATCCAGCAAAGACACCTCTGACCGACACAGGCGAAGAACACCGGGGACGTTGACGGGGCCGGAGCCGGATGCGTCAGGCCGATATCCACTGTTGCCGCACCGATACCAGCAACGGGCCGTTTGGCTACCGTCCCACAAATACGTTCCGCGAGTCGTTGAGCGACATCCGGGCCGGGAAAGACCCCGGCCCGGACAACTTCGGCTAATGGCGGGCGGCGCTTTCCCAGCCGCGGTGTACCGCATCCTTGTAGAAGTCCCAGCCGCCCCAGCTGTGCTGGTCCCAATCCTCCTTCACCTTGGGTTCGACGTCGTTCCAGTCGGCACCGCTGTAGAACGGGTCATGCCCTACACGGTAGCCGTAGCGGTAGGCGGGCAGGACTTCGTCATAGTCGGCCCCGCTCGTGGCGTAACGTCTGTCGTAGTCGTCGTGGAACTCCGATTCGACGCTTCGGAACGCCGACTCCTCATCGGGGCTCAACTGCTCCACCTCCACCTTGGTGCCACGGAGGGTTTCGTGGATGGTCTCCTTCCGTTCGGTCGCCCGTTTCGTCAACTCCACCTCTTCCTTGACCCGGGCCTCTTTGCCGACCACCGGCTCTTCACCCTCGGCGTGCACCTCGAAGGACTGTTCCTTGAAGGCCCCGGCCCCCAAATCCTTTTCGCCAGCGGGCCGATCGGTCGCATGGCGCTCGACGTGGATCTCCTCTTCGCGCAGGGAGATCGGCACATCCACCTCGCGCTCGGTCGGGCGGGTATAGATACGGACTCCACCCCGCGACACCTGGCGCTTGCCGAGTCTCAGCTCCTCCTCGATGCTCTCGACCTTCTCCGGTGCGGCCGCTCCCGTCTTGCCGTACCCGGCGGTGCGCTGGTCGATGTCGATGGCGCCGTGACGGTTGAGGATGTCGGCGGCGTGATCGACATGGGCATCGTCGGCGTCGACCGTGACCAGATAATCGCCTTCCTGGTAAGCCTCTTTGCGATCAGGTCCCACCAGACCGATCTCGCGCAGGAACGCGTGAAAACCGCTTTCCCCGGGCTGGCGCTCGACATGACCGGCTTTGCCGAATTCGTCATAACCCTGCATCTGGATGTCGCTCGAGGAGAATCCCTCGTGCATGAGATCCTGCACCGCGCTATCGGCGCGTTCCTTGGTTTCGAACAGACCAATCAACGTCCTGGTTGCCATGACGCGTTCCTCCGTGCAAATGGATGAGCTCCGTTGCCCATCCCTCAGTGGGGCGGTTGTTCACTCCGCTTGATATCCACCTCCTCACTTCGCAGCGTCACCTTTTCAGGTGAACTGCTTTATACCCGGCGTTTGGTGATCCGGATCTCCTCTCGCAGCACCAGCCGTTTCCGGGTTACCACCTCCTCCTCGAACAGAGGGATGACCAGCGTTTCCCCTTCGTAATGCGCGTCGACGGGTGTGTCCACTTCACGGTTTACCGCCACCCGTTCAATGGCGATCTCTTCGCCGACGGTCGGCACCTCCACCCATTCATCGCGGGTTTGCACCCGTTTCTCGACGGTGACCTTCTCCTCGTACGGTTGCGTTTCGACGCGTAGGCGCTCCTCCATCACCGGGACAACGATCGACTCGGTCTCCGGCGCCGGGGCGAGATCCTTGAATCGCATCGGCAGGAAATAGCCTCGGCGGCTCCGCTTCACCGCATTCGCCGGAACCAGCACGCGGCGGCCGTCGACCTCGACGGTCAGTCTCTCTTCGCCACCGTTCGGCGGTGCGTGAGCCACGATTCGGCCGTAGCTTCCATCCTTGTCGAAAATGTCATTGGGCATGGGCACATTCCTTGCGACCATTGGCTGCTTCGGCTGTCTCGCTACGATTGCAGCACCAAAAGCGTCGAAAGGAAATTGTGTCGATTACGGATGCTTTCCGCTTGCGTGAGAGTCATCTCGTTCGCAAGAAGATTCACAAACCACCACGTGCGACCGGGCCGCGGTGGAGCGAAGCGGAAGGGAGGGGAGTCGAGTGGTTTTGAACGGGGTGAGCCGGGCCGGCTCCCGAAGCGCCCTCGGGAGCGATCGGCGCGGCCGGCTATTTCCTCACCCACTCTCCGGTGGGCAGCTGTATGTAATGGCCGGCCTCGGTCTTTTCGATCGCCTTCTTGCCGGCCAGCTTTTCGACGGCGCTCAGCTGGGTGCCGTTACGCCTGGCGATCTCGAGGTAGCGGGCGCGCCGCTCCTTGTTGACGCTGTCGACCAGCGCCTTGACCTCGCCACTTCCTTTCACGATCGCCAGGTAGCCGCCGGGGGTCTCGCCAACCAGCCCTTGCGCCTTGGCCTCCTGTAGATCGAGGGCCCAGGCAGACGAGCCGAATGCCAGTGCCAGCAGAAACAGCGCCAGTCGAAAGATGTTGTTCGTCGTGTACATGGGATGCCCTTTCCTGGTCGCTTACCGTCAGAACAGGTCGCTGTCCTCGGAGAACAGTTCCTCGAGCTCCTTCTCCACCTTGACGCGGATTTCGTGCTCGATCTTGACGTTCAGGTTGATGGTAATCGGCTTGTCCGGCACCGCCACCTGGACCGTCGGTGAACAGGCCGAAAGGGCGATTACCGCCGCCAGTGCCCACAGTAAGGTCTTGCTTGTCGAGTTCCGCATCACACTGCTCCGGAAGATTGGCCGAGAGTACCACCGGGTGCCTCCACGCCGCCAGCCATCGCTCACCGCTGATAACGCCGTTTCACCCGCTCCTCGACCGCACCGCTGATGTCGTTTGCCAGGCGGAGGCTCTGCAGCAGCGCCGGGATGTTCTCCTCCACCGACACGTTGAGGTTGATCGGTTGGCCCGCGTTGAGGTCCGGGTTGCGGCCCTGGAGGTGGAGTTTGAGCAACAGGAGTCCATTCTCGTCGTAATCAACGTCTGCACGCAGCAGGTCGTAGTGGTAGTTACTCAGGGCCTTGATCGCCAAGGCGATGTTGGGATTCCACTCGGCCACGCTCTGTGCCGCCTCGTTCGGCTGGTAGGCGATGCGACCGCCGGGCGCCTGTGCCTGCACCAGCCCGTTGTCGACGCGAACGCCCCGGCGTGTGAGGACGAAGGGCAGCCGGCCGTTCAGCTGCCCGGTACCGGTCAACCCCTCCTGGCGTTCCAGCTCCATCAGCTGTCCCAGGTCGACGTCTTCCAGCCGGACCACGAAGGCATTGCGCTCCCGCGAGAGGTCGAGCGCGATCCTGTCGCTGTAGACCCGACCGCCAAGCAACTGCCCTTGGAGATCGGTCAGCTGCAGGATGGGTGCCGCGTCCGCCGGCAGCTCCGCCTCGAGCTGCGCGAGGATGGTCTCCACGACAACGCCGGCGTCGAGCCGCTCCAACTTCAGCGGCGCCGGCTTGGCCGTGCGCCACCCGCCCCCCCCTTCGCCGGCAACGGTGAAAGCCGCCGTTGCACCCTCGAAGCGGTTTTCACCGAAGTAGCCGGCGAGCCCGGAGAGCCCGGCATTCACGCGGGAGGACACCGCATTGCCGCCCCCCCAGCGCAGCTCCGCCGCCCAGGCGACCTCGCCTGCGTCGAGCTCCACCGGCGATTGGAGGGGAGTCACCAGGTCGGCCAGGCCCTGGTCGGACGAGAACCGCAGCGGCTCGCCGACCAGCGTCAGGGTTCCCGCTCCGCCAAGGCGCTGCAAGAGCTTGCCCGACGTCTTCAACCGCGGGCCGGCCACGGCGCTGAAATCGGCCGAGAGTTGGTCGTCGTCGAGCCGCCACTTGGCGGCGGCTGCGATTGGCGGCGGAGACACCGGCAGGCCCGCGACCTTCACGCCTTCGAGTTCGATGCGACCCTGGGCCGCGGTGCTCGCCGCATGACCACGCGCACGTTCGATCGTCAAGTCGCCGTTGGCCGCGGAGCTGGTCGCCGTGCCCACCTCGATGTCGCTTGCCCTGAACGCAAAACGCGCCGTTCCAAGCTGCCACGCCAGCGGCTCGAACGCCACCTCGAGCGCCCCGCCCTCCGCCAACTGCACGAGGGCCTCTGCCGCCCGCGCCTCACCGGTCGCCAATCGCTTTAGTGACACGCGTCCACCGGGAGCCGGCACAAGCCGCAGCTGCCTGGGGCCGGCCTCGAATTCAGCGGCAAGCGACCAGGCCACCGAAGCCGCAGGCAGCCCGCGTGGTCGCCCCCAGTCACCGGTGGTGTCGGCGCGGCCGGTCACCGCCGGAGTCCCGCCCCCGTGCAGGGCAAACTCGGAAATGCGTGCCTCGAATCTGGGCGCCGTGTCGGACCCGCGACAGCCGAGCACCAGCGTGCCGGCACTCTCCATCAGCGCCTCCTCCGGCTGCCACCGGATGCGAACGGGCGATTCGTCCACCGGCTTCAGCCGGCATCGCAGTGGATGGGTGGTCCCGTCCAACGTCAGCGCGAACCGGGTCGCCAGATGCGTTTCACCGGCCGGAGCCCAGGTCACGCCGGCACTGTCGCCGCTAAGCCTGCCGTCCAGTCCGAGGGCCAGTTCGCGCAGCGGTGGCAGCTCCGGCAGAGTCGCCGAAGCGCGGAGGTCTCCCGACCAGGTCGGGTTCATTCCGGTGTGAAGGAGCCAATCCAGTTCCAGCGTCCCTTCCAGCCGGTCCAGTTCTGGCGGGAGCGAGACAACCTGGTTCAGCTGCGGCAACAGCCTGCCGGCGTCGGCGTGCAGTTGCCCGACCACCGTCCGGTCCTGGACGCGGCCGTTCACTGCGGCCATCGCGAGCCGGTCGGCATCATGCAGCTCGAAAGCGAAGCCGTTGTCGCCGGCCAGGTCGCCGACGAGATTCAGTGCCGGGGCCTCTCCATGGGTTGCCGTTGCCTCCACGCGAAGCGTCCCCTCCCCACGCGCAACTTTCACAGAAAACCGCAGGGCGTGAAGCGTCTCCATCCCCGCCCCCTGCACGGCAGCCTCGCGGATGGCCAACCGCTCGAACGGGACCTCGCGGATCAGTTCCGCGGGTGACGGCGGCAACAGCGTTTCCCCGCCGCGACCCGTTTGGTCGCGCTCCGGCAACTGCAAGCGAAGGCGGTCCATTTCGACGAGCTCCACCCGCCCATTCGACAGCCCGGACCAGTGGTAATCCACGACCATCGACTCGATGGCTGCCGACCAGTCACCCTCGCCGGCAATAACCAGCCGCTGCACCTCCAGCCGATGCCAACCCGGCCGGTCCAGCTCAAGGGCCACGACTTTAATGCCGTGGCGTTGCAGTGCCGTAGCGGCGCCGGCCGCAATCAATTCGGGGAGGAAGAAATAACCGATGGCCGCACCGGCCAGCAGGAGCGCGAGCAGAAACGCGAGCAGAAACGCGAGCAGAAACGCGGAAAATATCTGAAAGCGGCGCATCGGGCAGACTATCCGTCAACGCCGGAGCCGAGACAAGGGCTGCCGACGTGCGGCAAATCCCACGACGCGCCTTGGCTCGGGCCGATCTATCCAGGCAGGAAAACTCCGGTCGCGGAGGCCCGCCGACCCCGTCCATGGGGCGGAGGGACATGCCTCAGCGAGGCATTTCAAAGATCCACGATTTGGCAGCGGTAGCCCTGCCGCTCCACGGTCTCGACCAGCGCACCGGGCTCGGCACGCGCCCGGTCGAACCGGACGAAGAGCAGGTTGGGGCTTTCCGATTGGAACCGCGAGTCACAGTCGGCGCCGATTTGTCCGAGGGCAGCGCACAGGGCCTGCCGCTGGGATGCATCCAAGGTTTCGCTGATGTGAAGCAGTGTTTCGCGCATGATTCACTCTCCTCAGCCTTCGATATCGATCTGCATCGTGTCCAAAAAGCGATTGACGCCGGTGAAAAGCTCCATCACCCCCAGCGCCTCCACCAGTTCGGCATCGCTCCAGCCGGCTGCACGTACCTTGGCCACGTCGGCGTCACTGACCGACAGGGCGGCCCGATTGGCCTTCACCACAAACTGCAGCAGCTCAGCCTCCCTATCGTCGAGGCCGGCGCTCTGGTCGCCCTCTTGCAGGGCACGGACCACCGACTCCGGCATATCGAGGGAGAGCAGGGCTCGGCCCCGATTGGTCACGCAGTATTCACAGCCGTTGTCGCTCGACACCGCGACCGCCAGCATCTCCTTGAAGCGGCGGTCGAGGTGCCCGTCCGTCATGAGCGCTTTGGCCTTCTCCCAGTTCGCGCGCAACAGCGGCGGATGATGGGCATAGGCCCGGAAGCCGTTGGGGACCATGCCGTAGGCCTGCTCGACCTCGGCGAAGACCGCCGCGGCGTCACCGTCCACGTCGTGGTTTTGCTTGAGGGGAATGCGTGCCATGGTGTTCTCCTTTTTTGGTAATAGTTGGCCGGTCGGTCAACAACTTGGGCAAAAAAAATCAGTCCCGAGAACCGCTCACGCCTCGACAGCTTCCGGTTCTGCGGTGGCCGCAGTCGCCAAGGCCACCGCCCCGCGGCCGAGCTCGCGCACGACCTCGGCGTCGTTGCGGGTTTTGGCCATCAGCAGCGCCCCCTCCATGTAAGCGAAGATGGCGCGGGCCGCGCGTGCGGGATCGATGCCTGGGGCGCTGCCATCCCTTTTCGCTTCCTCCAGCGTGGCGGCAATGCGCTCTTCCGGGCCCCGGAGCAACCGCTCCAGGTGCTTGCGCAGCGTCTCGTCCTGGGTGCTGATTTCCAGCGCCAGATTGCCCACCGGACAGCCGAGCACGTGACCGGTCAGTGCCTGGTACTCGCCCTGAATGTCGGCGCCCAGGTCGAAAAATCGCTTGATCCGCTCCAGCGGCGGCAGGTCATTGGCAAAGGCCGGATCGAGGATGCGTTGGCGTATTCTCTCGGCCAGCGCATCGAGCGCGGCCATGGTCAGTTCACGCTTGGAGGGAAAGAAGTGATAGAAACTGCCCTTCTTCACCCCGGCGCGTTCACAGATCTCCTGTACGCCGACCGCACCGTAGCTGCGGGCGTAGATGAGCTCGACGGCGGCGCCGAGAATGCGGTCGCGTGCATCACTTTGTCTTCCCATGGGGCATTACGTTAGTTGACTGTTCGGTAAAGATCAACAGGAAGGTTGAGAGCAGGTCCGCCATTCCAGCGAGGCGTAAGCGACCCCGGTTGGCCCTGCCTGAAGATCTGTCAGGTGTACTGTACCTCCCGCGCCATGCCCGCCTCCAAGTGGTAGAGGTTATGGCAGTGGAATAGCCACCGGCCCGGGTTGTCCGCAATGAAATCAAATTCCACCCGCCCCATGTGCGGAGAAACCAGAACGGTGTCCTTGACAGCCGCTCCGACCTGGAAAAAGTGGCCGTGCAGGTGCATGGGATGGAACATCATGCTGCGATTGAAGAGCCGGAAGCGGATCCGTTCCCCGTGCTCGATTCTTAGGGGATCGGCCTCGGACCAGACCTGATCGTTGATGGTCCACTCCGTCCCCGAGCGGCCGGAGAGGGTCAGATCGAAAACCCGATCCGGGCGCCCGGAGGGTAATGGTGCGAGTGCACGCAGATCCGCAAGCTGCAGCAGGCGCCCGTCTCCGCTGGGCGGTCCCTCTTCCGGCGCACTGCCGCGGATACCGTGGTAGCGCAGCAGGGCCTTGGCCGGCGGGCTGTCGCCTTCCACAGTGGCGGCCATGATCGGCCAGACGCCCGGATGGTCTGCCTCGATGAGCAGGTCATACCGCTCACCCATGCCGATGATCAGTGCATCGACTGTCGCCGGTTCTACGGGACGGCCATCGGTGTGGGTGACGGTGAGACGGTGGCCAGCGACGGCAAAGCGAAAGCTTGTGGCGGCGGCAGGATTGAAAAGGCGCAGCCGTATACGTTCGCCCTGCCGAACGGTGAACTCGGCAGGAGCGGAAGGCAGACGCCCATTGATCAAAAGACCGGAATAGGGCGGGACCACGAATCCGCCCATCATGCCTCTCATCATTCCGGGCCCCATCATTCCGGGCCCAGTCATTCCGCGTCCCATCACGCCGGGGCCCATCATGCTTCCCGCACCTGCGCCGCGCTCCAACAGTTCGTCCAGGGGGAGTGGACGACCGGGAAGATAGTCATCCAGCACCAGACTGTATTCGCGATCGTACGCCACATGTGGACTTGCCTCTTCGACCACCAGCGGGCCGTACAATCCACGGTCCAGTTGCAGTCCCACATGGGTGTGGTAGAGATAGCTCCCGGCTGGAGCAGCCTGGAATGTGTAGATGAAGCGCTGCCCCGGGGCGATGGGGTCCTGCGTTAACCCCGGAACGCCGTCCATCGGGTTCGGTACAGGGATGCCGTGCCAGTGGACTGTGGTTCCGGCCGGCAGCTGATTGTCGACCGTAACGCGCAGCCACTCCCCTTCTCTGACGCGGATCTCCGGCCCCGGAAACGCACCGTTATAGAGCCAGGTGCGGTAGACCTGACCCGCCCCAACCTCGGCTGTAGATGGCGGTGAAAACCCGCTCATATTTGGCGAAGGATTGATTGTCACGCAAATCAGCCGCTAAGCCGCCAAGCGGCCAGTCGACAACTAACCAG
>JAWLGP010000064.1:0-4069 GCA_041685045.1 Gammaproteobacteria bacterium | reverse complement strand
CACCGCCGCGGCCACCGGGTGGCCCGAGTAGGTCAGGCCGTGGGCGAACATGCCGACCCCGATCGAGGCCTGTTCGATGACCTCGTACATGAACGGCGGAATCGCCACCGCCGAGATCGGCTGGTAGGCCGATGACAGGGCCTTGGCCATGGTCATGGTCGCCGGCTGGATGCCGTAGGTCTGGCAGCCGAACGGGTTGCCGGTTCGGCCGAAGCCGGTGACCACCTCGTCGTCGATGAACAGTATTCCGTGCTCGCACAGGATGGGCTGGATCTTTTCGAAATAGGTCTTCGGCGGCAGGATCAGCCCGCCGGCGCCCATCAGCGGCTCGGCGATGAACGCGGCGATGGTGTCGGCGCCCTCGCGCGCGATGACCTGTTCCAGTTCCCCGGCCAGCCGGGTCGCGAAGTCCTCCTCACTCTCGCCTTCGTGCGCCTGGCGGTAATGGTGCGGCTCGGTCAGGTGGACGATATCGGGGCCCGGCACGTCGAAATGCGCGTGGAACGGCGGCAGCCCGGTCAGCCCGGCGGTGGCCAGCGTGGTGCCGTGGTAGCCGCTCTTGCGCGAGATGATCTTCTTCTTTTCCGGCTTGCCGATGGCGTTGAAGTAATAACGCGCCAGCTTGATCTGGGTGTCGTTGGCGTCCGAGCCGGAGCAGCCGAACAGGAAACGCGCGCCGTCGATCGGCACCCATTCCGAGAGCTTGGCCGCCAGCCGGATCGACGGCTCGTTGGCCCTGGCCGCGAACAGCGGGCCGTAGCAGAACTTCTCCATCTGATCGGCCGCGGCCCTGGCCAGTTCCTTCTCGCCGTAGCCCAGCGCCGTGCACCACAGCCCGGCCATGCCTTCCAGGTACTGCCTGCCGTGCTGGTCGTAGACATAAATGCCCTCGCCGCGCGTCCAGATCAGCGGATCGCCGTCGCGCACCTGGTCGAGGTTGGAGGAAGGGTGAAACAGAAAGCGCTTGTCCAGCGCCTCGAGGCTTTGGTCCATTGGGCCTGTCCGGGATTCGAAGAGCGAACCCTCATGATACCGAGCCGCAACGGGTTGTGCCGCGGTAACTGACGGAACCTGCAAATTGAGAAGCGACAATACTCGGTGCGGATTCGTTCCTGATGGCACGACCATCTTCTACCGATCGCTGTGCATTCCCAGGCCACAAACCGACCTCCGACTATGCCCCGCAATGGGCAGAGCGAGCACGCCCAAGGATCGATGCTGAAATCCGGTCCTTTAACGGGTGCACTCGCTCACCTTGCCTACAATGCAGAATTCAAATGCCTAAGCTCGGATCAAATTGAACTACCGTTTGAATCGTGCTTCGACATCCGGTTCTTAATCATCTTTACTGAAATCAAAAACCCGATAATACTGAGAATCACGCCCAGAACCAGATTACCCCACCGAACCAGCAGATCAGATTCCTCGAGTGGAATATTCGATACCACAGTATGAACGCCAATAATAAAACAGACCAGACCAATATACATGTGGCGCGGGCTCCATTCCGAGAATTCCGAACGAAGACGCTTTTTCCCTTCCGACCCTGCGATTGCTCCCGCCAGATATAACAAAAGACCTCCGGCGATCACCAACAAAACGAAATTTACGTTGGCATCCGTCATGAATCTTCACCTCATGATGTCAGTTGGAATGGTCGGCTGCAGTGCCGGAAGTTTGCAACTTTGAGATTATCCGTTGGCCCCACAGCCGACCGTATGGTTTTTGCTAAATCAAAGAAATTATCCGCAAGCCAGGTGATAGTCAATGGCTGCCGCAACATACACCGTCAAGGCTACTCCACATGCGAGAGCTGCCTGTGGCCCACCACATCCTAAGGCTACGCCACCACCTGCAGCAGCAAGTTTGAGGACAGCGGAGACACAGGCCCACGATTGAATCGACTCATCACCTATAACCAGTGGCTCCAAAGTCATACTCTCTTGAAAGATTGGATCGGGGGAGATTCCACCGCCGCCACCAGAATCGTCGCCGGAAGATGAAACTGTAGTCCCGGCCATGAGTTCGTCGTAAGCATCCTGCTCTTCCTGGCTTACCTTTATACCGTTGGTGTCGGTACTGCTAACCGTGTACCCACCGGATGAGCTAAATGTCTCCAGATTGACGATGCCATCGCCTTCAGTTGAAATAATACTGACGGTCCCAGCCTCATCTGTAACTTCAACATGCGTGGGAAACACTTGAACTTCAAAAGTCCCCTCGCTGTTCTCGACTATATAACTCTGAGCCATTCCGATTGCCGGTAAAGATAACAGCAACAAAAGGAGCGATATAAGAAAACAAAGCTTCGCGCGACCCAAGATTGCAAGGTTTGTGAAATAGTTGTCTGACATGATAAAGCCCTCCATAAACATACCGTTGGATTGATATGCCGTCCCCCTCACCGCATCCGGACCAATGGCGCCAACCTTCCGGATACAGCCAACGACGAAGAAAACACTACCCCCCCCCCTGAGTCGATTGTCAATACTTTTTGGAAGAAATGTTCCGAAAAAAGACACTGACCGGACTGGTAGCGCGCTAGTTGCCCGGTTCTCAGCTCTCCCTGAACTCTGTCGCGATCGAGTTATGTGAAGCCGCTACGGCATCAACACCCAGCCCTCGCTCTGGCGCCGCACCAGCACCGTCATGGCCGAGTGCGCCAGCTTGACGCCCGGCGCGAGCTCGTCCGTTGCGACGCCGTGGGCCGAGGCGCTCTGGCCGCACAGGTAGACGGTGACGCCGGCATCTTGAAGTGCCTTCAGCAGGTCGGCGTTGGGGTGGGCGACGTCGAAGCGCTTGCGGTAGGCCTCCCGCGACAGTACGTCGAAGGTGGTGCCGCCGTGGGTGACGACCTCGATCTGCAGGTCTTCCGTGTCGAACCCGGCGCGCGCGTGCAGGTTCAGGAAACGCGCCACCGATTCCAGCCTGCGGTTGAGCACGTGTTCGTCCCTGCTGCCGGAGGCGACGTCGAACAGCACGCGATACTTCTCGCCCGGCACCAGGTTGAACGCGTCCTCGGGCTGCGGCGCGACCGGGCCGTGGTCGGGGATTGCCGGGCCGGTGGAGAAAGCCTCCGGCAGCGTCTGGGCGCCGATTGGGGCCGCAACCAGACCGGCGGCCAGCAAACCGGCGAGCACCATCGTCGACGCCGGCCGGATCATTCGGACGCTCCCGTGACTTCGTCGAGAAACTCCACCGCCCGCCGCATGTGCGGGATCACGATGGTGCCGCCGACGACCAGGCCGATGCTCATGGACTCGATGATCTCGTCGCGCGAGGCGCCGACCTCGACCGCCTTGCCGATGTGGTAGCTCACGCAATCGTCGCATCGGAGTACCAGCGAGGCGACCAGCCCCATCAGTTCCTTGGACTTGACGTCCAGCGCGCCGCCCTCGGCGTAGGTGAGCGAATCGAGCGAGAACATGCGCTTGAGCACGCGGTTGTCGGTGGCCAGCAGGCGCTCGTTCATCTTCTGGCGGTATTCGTTGAACTGTTCGACGCGGTCGTTCATGGGGGTCTCCGGATACAGGAATGAGAGACAGCATAAATGTGCTGGCGGTCAACGTCGGGCCGGCATCAATCGATCGACCACCGGGTTTCGGATTTCGCAGGGTGGATCAGCGCAGCGATCGGCTTGCTCAGGTCGGCCTGCCACCCATCGGCGGGTTCCTTGGCGGACGCGGCTGCGCGATCCGCCGGTGTGCAGAAGGCCGGCCGGCGGCACGAAAATTTGCCAGCGCCCGCCGGTAGGCGACCTGGCGACGACACCAATTCATGAACATCTTTCCCAACATGGCGGTTACCCCAAGCGAACGTTGCGCAGCAATGTACGTTGCAGAAGTTACGCGCCGATCAAGCTTCGGTTACAGATCATCGGATCGGCCGGGAGAATTTGCGCCGGATCAATCAGCCTGCACGCCGCTGCTGCCAGACTGTCGTCATGACCCTGGAAACGCCACGGCTGAAGCGCGAGTTCAAGACCATGCAGCGCATGGTGGAAATCCATTGCCGCGATCACCACGGCACGGCGCAGCCCTGCCCGGACTGCCGCGAATTCCTGGACTAT
>JAWLGP010000013.1:80605-129733 GCA_041685045.1 Gammaproteobacteria bacterium | reverse complement strand
TGCTACGTGACTCGTCGCTCGGCTCGTGGTTCATCACGGTCGCACCGCAGCCGCCGGCGTAAGCTTGATTGGGACAATTATTTTTGGCCAAGGCCCTTAAGTACTGGGTTGCTGTTTTATAAAGACATCAATGAAATACAGGTTCTTTGAGGTTTGGTTCATTGTTCTACACCGTTGTGCTGATTAACCGGCCGAACATAACCCGTTTCCCACGCGAGGTTAAGGTAATTCAGCAAATTGGCTGCCTGCCTAAAAGCAGTAAGATCCCTCTCATTCTGATATGAACAGAAATGATCGGACAGACGTACGCAGCGCCCGTTTTGTGAACTGCACGTATCTTCAAAGGGTAGGCAGTACATAGTGCCGTATCGGAACCCAAAGTGAGCGAGATCCATTGTAAAGATGGGGCGCGTGGCCATCGTTGCGTCAATGCCTAGGAAAGGTCGGCCCATAAACGATACCGGGCTTTCGATTTCGAGGAGAGATAAGATTGTTGGTGCAATATCGAGGTGGCTCAGTGGTTCGGATACTGATGCAGGTTTCACGGATGGATGCGCAACAATTAGCGGAACTCTGAATAAGATTTCATGTTTTTCGAAAGCTGATCGCGGTCTCCCGAAATAGCCTGAAATGCCATGGTCCGCTGTAATTAATAATATGGTGTTGTTTGCTAATTTGGATGACTTGAACAGAGACCAGAATTGTCCTATTGCGTAGTCAGCATAACGAATTCCTTTCTTGTGGTTTTTTTTGAATTCAGTCGCGTGTGTGTCGTCATCTTCGTTGTCGGGATAGCGTGTGTTGTTGAGCTCGGGATAATTCCAGTTAAAAGGATAATGGTTCGTTAATGTTAGAATTTCCGCAAAAAAAGGTTGCTTAACCTTTTTTAGTTTCTCGAGTGCTTGTTCAAACAGCACCGTATCTGGTACGCCCCAGCCCACATCTCGCTGCTCGTCATAACCGTCGCGAACAAACTCCTCTTTTCCATAAAGATGCTCGAAGCCAATGCTTGGATGAAATGCGGTTCTGTTGTAAAACGTTTTTGTGTTTCCATGAAACCAATACGTTTCATACCCATGCTTCGAAAGAATTCTTGGTAAGCATTCTCCCTTAAACGCACCCCTTGCCGTAGAATACGGTGCTCCCCCAGTCGAGTCCAAGGCACTGCATAAAATAGCTTGCTCCGACTTTATGGTGTGTCGGCCGGTGGAGTAAAAGGTGCTGGCAGATAGTGATTGCGCTGCGATGTCGTCAAGATTAGGAGTCAAGCTATGCTCGTTTCCAAAAAGAGATGTGTCATAGGCGCGGAGACTCTCCATGACGACCAATATAACGTTTTGATCACCCATTTCTGCAGGTTGATTGTTTTTTTGTTCGGGCAGAAACAGAAAAGGGTCGAGCTCCTGCTTCGCATGTATATGCCCGCTGTAAGGGGGGATTAAGTCATCGAAGTTCGTATACAGATATTCGTCTGGAAGCTTGACCGTCTTTCCTTTTCTGATGGCTGCGGCAAGAATCGAAAGGTTTGCTCGGGCCCGCAATGATGCTTTGTCAGAAGAAAAATATTGGACGATTGGCAAGGATCGGAAAAAGAACATCGCCGGACTTTCTAGGCTGTAGTCATAAGCCAGGTTTCTAGGGAATGCGTTTTCCCTCGGCATACTGATTTTCGATTGATGAATAACGAATATAGCGGCTGCGACTGACGCAGCGAACAGGGGCGGCATCCACCGCCTTGTATAAGATAGTTCTTTGTGTAACGGTTCGTGGCGTCGGTAAATGGTCCAGCCGGCCGCGGTTATGAAAGCTCCGATAGTAACTAAAATTGCAAAGGGGATTAGCGGTAAGTGCTCTACTGATGCGAGCAGATCGGGCAAAAGCGCAAGCTGAGCGTGGGAGATAAAGCCCTCATAAAACAAGTAATATTTGTAGCTTGTATACGTGAACAAGGTTGCAGCTACTGGCACTAATAGAAAAACGAAAGAGTATCGCGCGAATAGGTTGAACGATGCTGCAAGGATACTCCAAATCAGCAAAGTTAACGTAACTGAGTCGGCTCGGCCAAGAACGTCTCTGCCGATGTTCCAAAAAAGTATCTCTTCCGTAATCCACGGCATTGCGGAGAGAAAAGACACGAAAGCGAAGGCGAAAAAGCGCTGGCTGCCCATTCTTGAAAACCAAAGAGTCGCAAGAGATCCACTGCGGTTAATAGTAACTGCCAGTTAATGGGATGGCTAGGTCTGAGTGCAAGTGGCGGGCGGTTGCGGGCGAAATTTGTAGAGGATTACGGAACACTTCGGATGAGAAATGATGGGTTTGGGGTGGTCCTTATCAAGCGGGCCTGCGGCCCCCCGCCCACCAAATCCGGCAGGCGCCCTCGTCAGACACCATGCAGGGGCCGACGGGGTTGCGGGGGGTACAGGCGCTGCCGTAGAGGCGGCATTCGGTGGGGTAAATCTTGCCGAGGACGACGCGGGCGCAGTCGCAGCCGGGGGGCATCTCGCCGGCGCGGCGGCGTTGGTCGGCGGCGTGGTCGGGCAGGTGTTGGCGCACGTCGTGGCGGGCGTACTGCGGCCGCAGTTCGAAACCGGAGGCGTCGATGGTACCGACACCGCGCCAGGTGGCCGGGGCGATTTCGAACACCTGCTCAAGCATCCGCTTCGCAGTTGGATTGCCGCCCGGTTTCACCACGTCCGGATAGCAGTTGTCGAGAAACAGCCTCCCTTCCAGTTTCTGTCGTAGGACCGAGTAGGTGGCGGCCAGCAGGCTGTCCGGGCTGAAGCCCGCCACTGCGGTCGGCAGTTGGTGGCGGTCCACCACGAACTGCCACTCCTCCGGGCCCATGACGGTTGCGACGTGTCCCGGCGCCACCAGGGCGTCAAAGCCCGGCTGTTCCGAGTCGAGCAGCATGGCGACCGCCGGCCAGGTCAGACGGCCGGCCATCAGCAGCAGCAGGTTGTCCGGGAGCTCCTCGGCCACCAGCGCAGCGGTGGGGGCGGTGGTGGTCTCAAAACCAGCGGCCAGAAAGACGACCGTGCGGTCGGGGCTCTCGTGGGCGATGCGGGCTGCCTCGGTAGGCGAGGCGATGGGACGGATATCGGCGCCGCGGGCTCGGGCCTCTTCCAGGGAGCGGGGGTCACCTTTGGGAACGTTGACGGGCACCCGGAGCATGTCGCCGTAGGCAACCACGGTGGCGCCATCTTCCAGTCCGTAGCGAATGGCGGCGTAGACCGCCTCTTCCGGGCAGACACAGACCGGGCAGCCGGGGCCGGGGATCAGTTCGATGTTCTCGGGCAGCGCGCCCCGGATCCCGGCCATGGTGATGGAGCGTTCATGGCCGCCGCAGACGTTCATGATCCGCACCGGCTCGTCCAGGGGGAGGGCGCGGATTCGGTCCAGCCAGGTGCGGGCGTCGCTCATGTCTGCCGTCACTCCCAGGTTCGTGTGCGGGCTCTGCCGAAGCGCCGTAGATTGATAGGCCGGGTTAGCGCAGTAGCTTGTAGGAGCGACGGGAGTTGCGATAGCGGTTATTCGCGGCTTCCGCCGCTCCTACAGAGTGCCGTCTGCCATTCTCGGAAAAGCCTCGAGTCACTCGTGCGCGTGTTCGTTATGATGGTGGTGCGGCCGGTTCGGCCGTTGCGCCAGCCCTTGCCGATGCGCAGAGAGGCGCTGCTCCAGCCACTCGAGCCAATGCTGAAGACCTTCGCCGCTGCGTGCCGACAGGTTCAGGACCGGGGCCCGGTTGGCCAGTTCCCGCAGGTAGCGCTCGGCCCGTTCGGGTTGGAAATCATCCAAATAGGGCAGCAGGTCCGATTTGGTGATCAGCATAAGCTCCGACTTGCGGAACATTACCGGGTACTTGGCCGGCTTGTCGTCGCCTTCGGTGACCGACAACAAGGTGACGTTGGCGTGGTGGCCGAGGTCGAAGCTGGCCGGGCAGACCAGGTTGCCGACGTTTTCGATGAATAGGAGGTCGAGACCGTGGAGGTCGAGTCCGTGCAGGGCATCGTGGACCAGATGGGCGTCCAGATGGCAGGCGGTGCCGGTGGTGATCTGCACCGCCGGCACGCCGCGGGCGCGAATGCGCGCGGCGTCGTTCTCGGTCTCCAGGTCTCCTTCGATGACGGCTACTTTGAAGCGGTCACGAAGTTGTTCGATGGTGGCCTCCAGCAGTGCGGTCTTGCCGGAGCCGGGCGAGGACATCAGGTTGATGGCGAGCACGCCGTGGGCATCCAGGTGTTCCCGGTTGTGCAGCGCCTGATGGTCGTTGGCGGATAGCAGGCCGCTCAGTACCTCGATGGCGGCGTGGCCGTTGCCGGTGCGCGCCAGCTTGCCATGACCCTCCACCAGATGGCGGTTGCCGGGGGTGACGTTGCAGCCGCAGGTGTCACACATGGTGTTCGTCTCCGATCGTTTCCGGTTGGTTCAGCTCAACGCTTGCCAGCAGCAGTTCGTCGCCGCCGATGAGGTGGGTCTGCCAGTCGCCACAGGCGCCACAGAGCAGCCGGTTGGCCGTGGCCTCCGATTCGGCGCCGCACGTTCGGCAACGGACCCGCACCGGCAGTGTTTCAATGACCAGTTCGGCACTGTCGGCGACGGTGCCCGCACGGGCGATGGGGAAGGCATCTTCCAGCAGGCGAGGCTCGATGCCCGACAGTGGGCCGATGTGGAGTGTGATGCGGGTAACGGCGCTTGCATTGTGCTCGGCGGCAATCCTGGCTACCTGGCTCAGCAGGCCCTGACAAACCGACAGCTCATGCATCGCCGCTCTGCGCCAGCATCTGGTCGAACAGCTCCCAGGTGGTCTGCGCCTCCTGTGGGTCGACCTTTTGAATGGCGTAACCGACGTGCACGATGACGAAGTCCCCGACCTGTACGTCGGGCGCCTGCAGCATGAACAGGCTGACGTCGCGCTCGACGCCCTTTGCCTGGCAGCGGGCGTTGTAGCCGTCGATGGCGGTGATCTGCATGGGGATGCCGAGGCACATGGTCCGTTCCTGTCGGAATCAGCGTTCAAGTATAGCCGTCGGTGGCGGGCGGCCTGCAAGGGCACACAGGGTAAACGCATACTCACCGAAGAGCGATGTAAGTCCTTGAAAGCAGGTCGTCGGCCGCAGGGATGCGGCCGTCGAGCGTACAGGGATGTATTTACAGCGTACCTGCTTTCAAGGACTTACATCGCTTGCAGCACGGCCGTGACGTTAGTATGCGTCCACCCTGCAAGGGCACATCGCGCGGTGGACGCTATGGGTCGATAATGATATAGGTGTGCGGAGAGGAGGAGCGGGGAAACCCCGACTAAAGAGCACTTCTGATAATCCAATGCCCAATCTGGTGAGGTTCGTTTCTCAGCGCACCCAGCAATTGAATCTGGCGAGGGTTTGGTGAGCACAGCGAACCGCAACGTTCGTGCGCATCGGACTGGGAAGAGTGCAATAACGAGAACAGCAGCAGTCCACGGGGTCGCAATGCAGGCCACGACGGTCGTACTTGGTATCGGAAACACGCTGCTCGGTGACGAAGGGGTGGGGGTGCATGCAGTCGCGCGCCTGCACCGGGACCATGCCCACCGTCAGGACATCCGATTCCTCGATGGAGGAACCCTGAGTTTCACCCTGGCCGTCCCCCTCTGCGAGGCGCAACGCCTCGTCATTCTCGATGCGGCCGAGCTCAACGCCTCACCCGGTACTGTTCGCCTGTTCGAAGGCGATGAACTGGACGCCTATCTCAATGCCGGCGCCCGGCGCAGCGTACACGAGGTGGGTCTGCTTGACCTCATGGCCATCGCCCGCCTGACCCATCGGTTGCCGTCCTGGCGCGCCTTGATCGGCGTACAGCCCGCGTCGGTGGACTGGTCGGAAACCCCTACGGCGGCGGTGAGTGCCGCCATTCCACAGGTCTGTGACATGACAATGGCATTACTCAAACGGTGGAGCCTCCGTGAGTCGGCTTGAAGATATCGGTGTACGGGTAGAAGGAGCGGCGATGCTGACCGGAAATAGCGACAACGCACGGGCGGTATTGAGCGAACTCGAGCAGATGCTGAAGCGGCTGCTCGACGAGGGCGAGGAGTCGAGCATCGACCTGGGCGGTCTGCCTCTCGGCGACGAGGACTACGCCCTGCTCAACGAGGTGCTGGGTGAAGGCGAGGTCCATGCGGAGGTGGATGCGGTCGGCATGGCCGAAGTGCAGGAGAGCGGGATCCCGGGGATCTGGTGGGTGCTTCACTACAATGAAGATGAAGAGGTGATGGCCCACTTCCTTGAAGTCACCTTCTGCCCGGAACTGCTGTCAGCGCCCATCGAAGATGTAAAAGAGGGGCTGGATGCCCTGCGCGCACGCTTGTTCGAGGTCGGGCGCGGAGGCTGATTCGGCATTGGGTTTTTTTTAAGGCAGGGGCAAACGCATGCTTACCCGAAAGCGGGGTAAGTCCTTGAAAGCAGGTCGTCGGCCGCACGACTGCATGGATGCAGGAGGTAGACCGTGTCTGGAACATACGGTCGAGGGATGCGGCCGTCGAGCTTACAGGGAATGTATTTACAGCGTACCTGCTTTCAAGGACTTGCCCCGCTTGCAGCACGGCCGTGACGTAAGTACGCGTTTGCTCTGCTTCGGAGTGCGACCCGGTTTCATCGTTTCCGCATAGGGGGAACCATGAAAGACGACAGTGTGCTCGCGTACCTGAAGGCGCGCGGGATCAGTCGCCGCGGCTTTCTCAAGTTCTGTGCCGCGACCACCTCGATGATGGCCCTGCCGCCGACCATGACCGCGGCGGTGGCGCAGGCACTGGCGACGGCGCAACGCCCGTCGGTGATCTGGCTCTCCTTCCAGGAGTGCACCGGCTGCACCGAGTCGCTGACCCGCTCCCACTCACCCAGCATCGAACGGCTCATCTTCGACGCCATCTCGCTCGACTACCACCACACCCTCATGGCCGCCTCCGGCGAGGCGGCGGAGCGGGCGCGCCACGAGGCGATGGAGAAGTTTCACGGCCGCTATCTGCTGCTGGTGGACGGTTCGGTGCCGGTCAAGGACGGCGGGGTCTACTCCACCATCGCCGGCATGACCAATCTGGAGATGCTGAAGGAGACGGCCGCCGGCGCCGCGGCGATCATCAATATCGGCACCTGCGCCGCCTACGGCGGCATCCCCGAGGCGCGCCCCAACCCGACCGGCGCCGTGCCGGTAAGCGCAATCGTCAAGGACAAGCCGATCATCAACGTTCCAGGCTGTCCCCCTATTCCGGTGGCGATCACCGGCGTGGTGGCGCACTACCTGACCTTCGGCACGGTGCCGGAACTCGATTCCAGGCAGCGGCCGACCGCCTTCTACGGCGACACCATCCATGACCGCTGCTACCGCCGCCCGTTCTATGATCGCGGCCTGTTCGCCGAGAGCTTCGATGACGAGGGTGCCCGCAAGGGCTGGTGCCTGTTCAAGCTCGGCTGTCGCGGGCCGACCACCCACAACGCCTGCGCCACCACCAAGTGGAACCAGGGCACCAGCTTTCCGATCCAGTCCGGTCATGGCTGCATCGGCTGCTCCGAGCCGCACTTCTGGGATACCGGAAGTTTCTACAAGGCGATCTCGGTGCCGACCGGCCCGTTTGCGCCGGCGGCCACGGCCGCGGCGGCGGCCGGAGCGGTGGCAGGTGGGGCCATGATGCTGCGCAATCGCCACGCCAAGGAAAAGGCGGTCGAGGCGAAGCAGCCGGTCTCCCCCGACGATCTGGAGAAGTAAGCCATGAGCGATGTGGAATTTCTGATGTGGGTGCGGGGGCCGGGACTGGTCATGGCCTTTGCCATCTTCGTCTTCGGACTCATTCTGCGCCTGATTGAGGTCTACAGCCTGGGCCACAAACCGGACCTGGCACCGGCGCGCGAGGTCACGCCGGGCTCGCCCTGGCGCACGATGTTCACCCGCTCGGCGCCAGCGGATGGTCTGCTGAAAAAGGCGCCGGTACTCTATATCGGCGGCTACATCTTCCATTTGGGCCTGTTCATCACCTTCTTCCTGTTCATCCCCCATATCGAGTTCCTGCGCAACGCCATCGGCATCGGTTGGCCGGGACTGCCGACGCCGGTGGTGGACTTCGTCGCGGTGATCACGCTACTGACCTTGGTGCTGACGCTGACTGTGCGCATCGCCGACCCGGTGAAGCGCTTTCTCTCCAATGCCGACGACTATGTCGGCTGGACGCTGACCTTTCTGCCGGTTCTGACCGGCTGGATGGCCTATCACCACTTTATGCTGCCTTACACCTGGATGCTGGCCATTCACATCTTCACGGTGATGCTGCTGCTGATTGCGCTGCCGTTCGGCAAGCTGGGGCACTTCTTCACCCTGTTCATCTCACGCTGGTACAACGGCAACAACTTCGCGCGCAAGGGGGTGGCCTCATGAGCGCCTCGTTCGAACGCGGCGTCGATGCCATCCGCCAGGCCATCGACGCCCCCATCGCCAGCTACTTCGCCAGTTGCGTCCATTGCGGACTCTGCGCCGACGCCTGCCTGTTCTACACGGAGACGGGCGACCCGCGTTACACGCCGATCAACAAGGTCGAGCCGATGAAGCGGATCTGGCGGCAGGAGTTCACCCTGCTGGGGCGCATCACCCGCCTGCTAGGCCTGGTCCAACCGGTGACCGACGAGGAACTGGCCGAGTGGAGCCGGTTGACCTACGACGCCTGCTCCATGTGCGGGCGCTGCTCTCTGGTCTGCCCGGTCGGCAACGACATCACCTACATGATCCGCAAGTTCCGCGAGGGGTTGTCGCTGGCCGGTCACGCCCCGCCCGGCGTCATCGACGCCACGCGCCGCACCATCGAACTCGGCAGCCCCATGGGGGTGAAGCTGCAGACACTGATGGCGCAGATAAAGCGTCAGGAGGCCGAGACCGGACTCGAGATCCCGCTGGACAAGGTGGGCGCCGACTACCTGGCGCTGCTCTCCTCCATGGAGATCGTCAACTACCCCGAGTATCTCGGCGCCCTGGCCCGGGTGTTCCACCAGGCGGGCGTGAGCTGGACCCTCTCCACCGACGCCTATGAGGCCACCAACAGCGGCATCCAGATCGGCCAGTCGGACCTCGCGGCCAAGGTGGTACAGCGCATCGTCGACGCGGCGGAGAAACTGGGCGTCAAGACCGTGATCAGCCCCGAGTGCGGCCACGCCTTCATGGCTCTGCGCTTCGAGGGCCCGAATCTCATCGGCCGCCGCTACAAGTTCGACGTGGTGCATATCCTGGAACTGCTCGACCAACTGCGGGCCGACGGCCGCATCCGCTTCAAGGGCAGGGACCCGCGCCCGCTCACCTACCACGACCCCTGCCAGATCGCCCGCCGCGGCGGCGTAATCGACCCGCCCCGCCGGCTGTTGGGCGAGATCGCGGAGAACTTCCAGGAGATGCACGAAACCGGCAAGTGGAACTGGTGCTGTGGCGGTGGCGGCGGCGTCAGTGCCAATGACCGGGCGGAGGAACTCAAGCTGAAGTCGTTCAAGGTGAAAAAACGCCAGCTGGACGAACTGGAGGTAACGACGGTGGTGACCTCCTGCGCCAACTGTCGCATCACCTTCGAGGAGGCGCTGGAGCATTACAACATGCCGGTGGAAGTGATCGGCCTGGCCGAAATGGTGGCGGACCACCTGGATGCTGAGGAAGTGAACAATGACTGAGCGCGTGGTCGTCGACCCCATTACCCGCATCGAGGGGCACCTGCGTATCGAGGCCGAAACCGACGGCGGCGTGATCACCCGCGCCTCCAGCTCCGGCACCATGGTGCGCGGCCTGGAGATCATCCTGCGCGGCCGCGACCCGCGCGACGCGTGGGCCTTCGCGCAGCGCATCTGCGGCGTCTGCACCCTGGTGCACGGCATCGCTTCGGTGCGCGCGGTGGAGAACGCCCTGGGCTACGCGATCCCGCCCAACGCCCAGCTGATCCGCAACCTGATGATCGCCGCGCAGCACGTGCACGACCACGTGATGCACTTCTATCACCTGCATGCGCTGGACTGGGTCGATGTGGTCTCGGCGCTCAAGGCCGACCCGAAACAGACCTCCGCGCTGGCGCAGAGCATCAGCAACTACCCGAAATCCTCCCCAGGCTATTTCGCCGACATGCAGCGGCGGCTGAAGGGCTTTGTTGAAACCGGCCAACTCGGCATCTTCGCCCAGGCCTACTGGGGCCACCCCGGCTACCAGCTGCCGCCGGAGGCCAACCTGATGGCGGTGGCGCACTACCTGGAAGCGCTCGATTGGCAGCGGGACGTGGTCAAGCTGCACACCATCTTCGGCGGCAAGAATCCGCACCCGAACTTTCTGGTCGGCGGCGTGCCCTGCGCCATCTCGGCCGAAGGCACGGCGGGCGCTTCGGGACACGGCGGTACCTCCCTCGATCTGGTCGGGCTGCAGAAGGTGCGCGACGTCATCGAGCAGATGCGCGCCTTCGTCGACCAGGTCTACGTGCCGGACACGCTGGCGATCGCCTCCTTTTACAAGGATTGGTTCCGCCAGGGAGAAGGGGTGGGCAACTTCCTCACCTACGGCGACTTCCCGGAGCAGGGGATGGACGACCCGAGCTCGTACCTCATTCCGTCCGGGGTGATCCTGAACCGCGACCTCTCCACCGTGCACGAGGTGGATCTGAACGCCGCCGACCAGATCGAAGAGTTTGTCGCCCACTCCTGGTACGACTACGACGGCGGCAAGGCGCAGGGATTGCACCCCTATGCCGGCGAAACCAATCTGAACTACACCGGCCCCAAGCCGCCGTACCGACATCTCGATGTCGACCAGAGCTACTCCTGGCTCAAGTCACCGCGCTGGCGCGGTCAGCCGGTGGAGGTGGGGCCGCTGGCACGGGTGCTGATGCTCTACGGTCGCGGCCACGAGCCGACCCGCGAACTGGTGGGCTCGGCGCTGAAGACGCTGGACCTGCCGGTCGAGGCGCTGTTCTCCACCATGGGCCGCACCGCCGCCCGCACCCTGGAGACCAAGATCATCGCCGATGCGATGGGCACTTGGTACGACCACCTGATCGCCAACATCCGTGCCGGCGACCTGCGCACCTTCAACGACACCCTGTGGGAGCCGTCGAGCTGGCCTAAAAAGGCCCAGGGGGTCGGATTCATGGAGGCGCCGCGTGGTGCCCTCGGCCACTGGATCGTGATCGAGGACGAAAAGATCGCCAACTACCAGGCGGTGGTGCCGAGCACCTGGAACGCCGGCCCGCGTGATGCGCAGGGACAGTCCGGCCCCTACGAGGCGTCGCTGCAGGGCCACGCCCTGCACGACCCGGAGCAGCCGTTGGAGATCCTGCGCACCATCCACAGCTTCGACCCCTGTATCGCCTGCGCCGTGCACGTGACCGACCCCGAAGGGGAGGAGCTGATCAAGGTGAAAGTTCGGTAATCGCCCCTACAGTCGTCCGCGGCGAACCCGCGGTACGGTTTACACTTTGGAACAGCAACAACAACCGGGAGAGAAGAATGACCGCAAGACGCGCCACCCGCCTGCTCGCTGTCCTCGGCCTGCTGGCCAGCGGCAGCGCCCTGGCCCACACCGGTAGCCATCTCGGAAGTGGTTTCGCCGCCGGCCTCGCCCACCCGCTGCTCGGCTGGGACCACCTGCTGGCCGCGGTCGCCGTTGGCCTCGGGGCCGCACGTCACAGGGGCCGCACTGTCTGGCACTTGCCGGCCGCGTTTCTCGCAGCGATGGTTGTGGGCATTGTGCTCGGCGCGGGCGGTTTCGCCCTGCCAATGGTGGAGCCGGCCCTGCTGGCCTCGCTGGTCATCTTCGGTGCCGCCCTGGCCCTGCCGAAACAGGTTCCCTTGGCAATCGCGGCGGGCCTGATGGGCCTCTTTGCCCTGTTCCACGGCCACGCCCATGGCATCGAGATGCCGGCCAGCGCCGTCCTCGCCGCCTACGGCCCCGGCCTGCTGCTCGCCACCGGCCTGCTGCACGGCCTCGGTCTGCTCACCGGCCGCCTGGCTCATCCGCTGGCGGTGCGCATCGCAGGACTCGCCATCGGCACCACCGGCGCCTGGATGCTCGCCGCCGGCTAACGGTGCGGTTCGTTCCTCACCACGCCCTGCAAAACACGCGGGATCCGTAGGATGTGGTGAGCCCGCGAACCGCATAATTCGCGCCCCGGTGCGGTTCGTTCCTCACCACACCCTACAAAGTCCCGGAATCCGTAGGATGTGGTGAACCCCGCGAGCCGCATCACTCGCGCTCCGGTGCGGTTCGTTCCTCACCGCACCCTACAAAAACGCGCGGGATCCGTAGGATGTGGTGAGCCCGCGAACCGCATAATTCGCGCCCCGGTGCGGTTCGTTCCTCACCACACCCTACAAAACACGCGGGACCGTAGGATGTGGTGAGCCCCGCGAACCGCATCATTCGTGCTACAAACCGGTCGTTCGAGCCAGTGCCCGCACGGCGGGTTGTCCATCCCGTGCTCTGCGCCTCAGCGGGGCGCTTCCACGCTAACGGTTTGGCAACTGCTCCCTGCGTTGCTCTCCTGCATCCATGCAGTCGTCACCGCACCCTCTCATAGCCCGTTCGAGCCCGCACCCGCGCCGCGGGCTGCCCATCCCGTGCTCTGTGCCTCAGTTGCGCCGTTTCGATCCCGAATAACATGAGCGATCCCGCGAATGGCGGAGGCGCCCTGTTGCCTTTTGGCACTGGGCTCTGAATTGAATCCGCCGTTCGGCAACCCCGTTTCGCCATATGGGCGGAAACATGAACAGAAACCACGTGATCGCCTCGATTGGGCTGATCCTTCTCGTCATTGCCATCGCCTTATCAGTCCGGCTGGCAGGTCGCGGCACGTCCGAAGTGCCGCTACAGACGCCGTCCTCTATCGGCTGGTCGCTGCGTTTCGGCCACAACACCCCGGTCGACAGCGCCCTGCATCAAGCCGCGCTGCGGTTCGCCGAGGCCGTCGAGCGGAAAAGTGCCGGTCGGGTTCGGGTCGACGTCTTTCCGGCCCAGCAGCTGGGCAACGACCATCAGATGGTGGAGATGGCGCGAGCCGGTGAACTGGACATCGTGCTCACGCCCACCGCCAAGATGAGCGTGCCGGTGCCGGCGATGCAGTATGCCGACCTGCCGTTCTACTTCCCCTCACGCGATGACCTCTACGCCATGCTCGATGGCGAGCCGGGGCAGATGTTGTTGGACAGGCTCCGGAGCATCGGGCTGGTGGGGGCCACTTTTTGGGAGAACGGCTTCAAGCACTTCACCGCGAACCGGCCGCTGCGCCGGCCCGAGGACTTCGCCGGACTGAAGATGCGCATCATGAAGAGCCGCCTTCTGATGGAGCAGTTCGCGGCCCTGGGCGCGCACTCGATTCCCATCGATTTCCATGCCACCCGCGAGGCCTTAGCGGACGGTGTGGTCGATGGCCAGGAGAATCCGTTGGTGGCGATCGTGAGCATGGGCTTTCACGAAGTGCAGTCGGACCTGACCCTGAGCAGCCACGGCTATCTGGGGTACGTGTTTTCGATCAGTGCCAAGGTCTTCGAGCAGTTGCCACCCGACATCCAGCGGCTGCTGATCGCGACCGCGCGTGAACTCACCCCGTGGGAGCGGGAGGAGACCCACCGCCGCGAGGAGGCGCTGCTGGAGACCATCCGCCAGGCTGGCGTCGCCATCCACACCTTGGACGCGCAGAGCCGCCGTGCCTTTGCCGAAAAGACGGCGGCGATCCCGGCGCGGTTCGAGGCGGTGATCGGGGCCGACCTGCTCTCCAAAACGGAGGAGCTGTTGGACCGAAAGAGCGGGGTCGGCACGGAGCGCATCGTAATTGGTCTGGACGCCGATCTTTCAATGGATGCAGGGAACGCGGGGCTGGCAATCAAGCGCGGGGCGATGTTGGCCATCGAGGAGATCAACGCCGCCGGCGGCGTCCTTGGCAAACCGCTACGACTGCTGGCACGGGACCACAAGGGCATGCCCTCCCAGGGAAGCAGCAACATCGAGCAGTTCATTGCCGAGCCGGAGGTGGTGGCGGTGATTGGCGGGCAGCACAGCCCCGTGATCACCGCCGAATTGGAGCGGATTCACCAGGGCGGGCTGCCGCTTCTGGCCGCCTGGTCATCCGCCACCGAAGTGGTCGAGAACGGCTACTCCCCGAACTTCGTTTTCCGGGTCTCCGCCAATGACAGGTTTACCGGGCCGTTTATTATCGATTATTTGCTAAAGAGTTACCGGCGGCCGGCCATCTTGTTGGAAAACAACGTTTGGGGCCGGGGCAATCTGGAAAACATGAGCCGCAGCCTGGAGCAACACGGGCTTGCCTTCGTCCGTAGCGAAGCGTTCAACCGTGGCGAAGCGGAATTCGGACCCTATCTGACCCGCATCGAGCGGAGTGGCGCCGACGTTATCGTCATCGTCGCCAAACCCCACGAGGGAGCGCTGATCATTCGGGAACTGGCCAAGCGACCGGCGCCGTTGCCGGTCATTTCCCACTGGGGGGTCACGGGTGATGACTTCTGGGCCGCCAACCGCGAGGCGCTGGGGAAGGTCGACCTGACCTTTTTCCAGACCTTTTCCTTCCTGGACAATACGCGGCCGGTCAGCCGGCGATTGGCCGCGCGTTACCTGGAGCGCTACGGGGCTGCTGCGCCCCGGGCGATCCTCGCGCCAACCGGGGTGGCCCACGCCTACGATCTGGTCCAACTGCTGGCCCGGGCCATCGAACGGGCCGGTACCACCGATCGCGGGGCGGTGCGCGACGCCCTGGAAAGGCTGGAGCCGTACGACGGCGCCGTCCGTCACTATGCGCCGGCTTTCGCCCCCACGCGCCACGACGCCCTCGGTCCCGAGGACTACCGCATGGCCCGCTTCGGGAAGGACGGTGCCATCGTGCCACTCAATCGGTGATCGGTTTGTGAGCATGTCGCCTCCGCCTGACCGCAGACGCAGCCTGAAACGCCGGCTGGTGGTGCAGGTCTCCGGGTTCGTCGCCGCGACGATGGTTCTGGTCACGGTGCTGATGGCCGTCCTGCTGGATGGCTACCTGAGTCGGCAAATGCAGGGCTCGCTGCAGGACGTGGGCCGCTCGGCGCAACGGCTGCTGGAGCAGCGCATCGCCTACCTGGTCGAAAATACCGACAGGCTGGCCGGCAATCAGCTGGTGATCAATGGGCTCATCGACCCGGAAGGACGGCAGACCTATCTGCCGAAGCTGGCTGAAAACTTTGCCGAGGGGCGAGACGTGCTCGCCTTCTCGCTGGTCGATTTCGATGGCCGCCCGGTTTATCAAACCCGCAGCGAACTGCCCGATTACAACAGCTCCAGGGAACTGCGGACGGCCCTGGCCATGGGGCAACGCGCCCTTTTCATTCGGCCGCCGGAGAACCACCTGGTGGTGGCGGCGCCCATCGCGTTCTACGACACGACCCAGGGGGCGGTGGTCGTGGAGTTCGATCTGGATGCGATCAGCAAGCGCAACGAGCTTTACCACCCGGCCGCGTATTACAAGGTGTTCGATCGCGGACGCGAGATTATCGCCCACAATTTTTCCGCCCAGCAGCGCTACATCAGCCAGCGGGTGGCCGCCAACGGCGGGTCACCGATCATCGGTGCACTGGCGCTCGAGTTGGAGATCGGACTGCCCGAAGCGGTCTATCGGGCGCCGGTCTGGGAGGCGGTGCAGCGTTTTATCGCCCTGGGTGCCCTGCTTACGCTGGCGGCGGTGTTTGTCTCGGCCTGGATCGGCAACACCATTGCACGCCCGATCATCACCCTCTATCGCCGGGTCACCGCCGAGCAGTCCGCAGCTGCCCTTGCCCGCCCGCTGGGCACCGGCGACGAGTTGGAAGAGCTGGCACGGGGATTCGCCCGGCGCACCGCTGAGCTGCATGCGATCCAGGACGAACTGGAAGAGCGGGTGGCGCAGCGTACCGCAGAGCTTTCTGCGGCAAAGGCCGAGGCCGAGGAGGCCAACCGGGCCAAGTCGGATTTCCTGGCCAACATGAGCCATGAGATCCGCACCCCGCTCAACGTCATCTCCGGCATGATTCAGCTCGCTTTGCGCACCGAGTTGGACGAGCACCAGCGCAACTATCTGGTGAAGGTGCATCGCTCCGCCGAATCGCTACTGGGGATCATCAACGACATCCTCGATTTCTCCAAGATCGAGGCGCGCATGCTCACACTGGAGCAGGTGGAGTTCAACCTGCAGGATGTGTTGACCGATTTTGCCAACCTGGTCGGTTTGCGGGCCGCCGAAAAGGGGCTTGAACTGCTGTTCGACCTCCCGCCCGATTTGCCGCAGCTGCTGACGGGCGACCCGCTGCGGCTTGGCCAGGTACTCACGAATTTGGGTTACAACGCGGTCAAGTTCACCGAGCGGGGCGAGATCGTCCTTACGGTGGGCGCCGAGCCGCTGCCGGAACCGAACCGGGTTGAGCTCCAGTTCTCCATCCGGGACACCGGGATCGGCATCAGCGCGGAGCAGCAGGAAAAGCTGTTTCGCCATTTCTCTCAGGCGGACAACTCGATCACCCGCCGTTTTGGCGGTACCGGTCTGGGCTTGGCAATCTCCAAGAACCTGGTGGAGATCATGGGGGGCCGCATCTGGGTCGAGAGCGAGCAGGGCAGGGGCAGCACGTTTCACTTCACCTTGCGCACGACCTTTCGGGGAGAGGCCCGGTGTGAACTTTGCGAGAGCTGTCCCGCTCTTGGCGACGCGGCCGTGCTGGTGGTGGACGACAATGCCAGCGCCCGTGAAGTCCTGGGCAACATGCTCACCGCGCTGCGCTTCCGGGTTGGATTTGCCGCCGACGCCCGCGAGGCGGTGAAGGAGGTGCGTGCCGCCGCCGAGCGCAACAGCCCGTACCGGCTGGTGTTGATGGATTGGCAGATGCCGGAGATGGATGGTCTGGAATGCGCCCGCCTGTTGCAGGCCGAATCGCTGGCTGGCGAGCCGCCGAACGTAATCCTGGTGAGCTCGGGTGAGCCTGGGGAGTCACCGCCGGACTCCGTGGTCAAGGGGGTGCTGGTCAAACCGGTCACACCCTCCAATCTGCTGGACGCGATCATGTCGGCCTGCGGCTGTCACGTACCGGCACGCGCACGCCGCACTCTGCGCAAAGAGGAGACCCGGGCGGTCATCGAGCGTCTGAGCGGGGCGCACCTCCTGCTGGTGGAGGACAACGAACTCAACCAGGAACTGGCCACCGAACTGCTGGGCAGTGCCGGCATCTCCACCCGGGTCGCCAACAACGGCCGGGAGGCGCTGGAGTGGCTCGAGCGCGAAACCTTCGACGGTGTCTTGATGGACTTGCAGATGCCGGTGATGGACGGCTACACCGCCACCCGGGCGATTCGGGAGAACCCGGCATGGCAAGACCTGCCGGTGATTGCCATGACCGCCAACGTGATGGCAGGCGATCGCGAAAAGGCGTTGGCGGCGGGACTGAATGATCAGATCGGTAAGCCGCTCGACGTGGCGAAGATGTTCGGCACGATGGCCAAATGGATCTCCCCCGGCTCACCGGCGGACGCTGTGGCGGCAGATGAAACCAAGGCGGCAGATGCCGTGGCGCTGCCGGCCACGCTGCCCGGCATCGACGTTCAGGCCGGACTGGCCAACAGCAACGGCAGCGGCCGGACCTATCTCAAACTGCTACGCCTGTTCCACGACGGCCAGTGCGGCTTTGCGCCACGTTTCCGCCAAGCCAGCGCCGACGGCGAGCACGGCGCCGCGACCCGGCTCGCCCACACCCTCAAGGGGGTGGCTGCAACCATTGGTGCCCACGCCCTGTCACAGGCGGCCAAGGCGCTGGAGATCGCCTGCCGCGAAGCGGCGGACGATGCGGTGATCCGCCGTCTTCTCGGCGAGGTGACCCGGCAGCTTGCGAGGGTTGTCGACGGACTGGCGCCGGTGCTGGCCGAGGACCCATCGGCACTTGAGCCACCGGTAGCGATCGACCGCGCCAGCCTCGCCCTGCATCTGCGCCAACTCCGTCAACTCCTGGAGCGCAGCGACACCGACGCAGTTGACCTGCTCGAGACGATTCACAGCCAGCTACGGGGGCACCTGGAAGACGAACAGGTCACCGGCCTGGAGCGACGGATCATAGCCTTCGATTTCGATGGTGCGCTTGCCCTTCTCGAGGCGCTGGCGGCCACATTTCATATCCCGCTCGCTCCCGATCCGGGGGAGACGGTGACAGAGGATACGAGCGATGCACAGTCCCGATGACCGACAGCGGGTTCTGGTGGTCGATGACACCCCGGCCAACATTGAAGTGTTGCGTCAGCTTCTTCGCTCCGATTACAGGGTGCTGGCCGCGATCACGGGGGAAAAGGCACTGGAGATCGCTCGTCGTGAACCGAAACCCGACCTCATCCTGCTGGACATCATGATGCCCGGCATGGATGGCTACGAGGTATGCCGTCGCCTGAAGGCGGACTACGCCACCGCGCACATCCCGGTGGTGTTCATCAGCGCACTGGATCAGACCGGCGACGAGGCCAGGGGGCTGGCCCTGGGCGCGGTCGACTACATTCGCAAACCGTTCGAACCCATTCTGGTCAAGGCCAGGGTCCACAACCATCTGGCGCTGAAGCGTTATGAACAGCACCTTGAAGAACTGGTGCAGGAGCGCACCGCCGAACTGGCGCTCACCCAGCAGGTGACCATTGAGGCGCTCGCCAGCCTGGCGGAGTACCGCGACTCCGAAACCGGCAGCCACATCAAGCGGACCCAGCACTACGTCAAGGTTCTGGCGGAGCATCTGAGCGCCGCGGGACCTTATCGGGAACAGCTCGACGCGGCCACCATCGAACTGCTGTACAAGTCCGCCCCGCTGCATGACATCGGCAAGGTCGCCGTGCGAGACGACATCCTGCTGAAACCCGGCAAGCTCACGGCCGATGAGTTCGAGGAGATGAAGCAGCATGTGCTCTACGGCTGCAATGCCCTCGAAGCCGCCGAAGCGAACCTCGGCAAAAGCTCCTTCCTCAGCCTGGCGCGTGAAGTTATCGCCGGCCATCACGAGCGCTGGGACGGCACCGGATACCCCAAGGGTCTGAAAGGCGATGCGATTCCACTTGCCGGCCGGCTGATGGCGCTGGCCGACGTCTACGATGCATTGACCAGTCGCAGGGTCTACAAATCGGCGTTCACCCATGCCCGCGCCGTCGAGATCATTACGGAAGGGCGCGGCACGCATTTCGACCCGGTCATGGTGGATGCCTTTGTCGCCGTCGCCGACCGGTTCGACCAAGTGGCGCACACCTATGCCGACGAAGGGCAACAGAAAGCGAGTGAAGCCGGTTGCGCCTGATGCCCGGGCGCAACTGACGGGCGCTTGTAAGCGTAACGCCTGAAATACTGTGATCAGGTAATAGATGTCCGCTGGTCTATGCTTGAATTTCAGAGCCGCACAACGGTTTGGCGCCGCCAGCCAAGGAGAGCAGGGATGGACAGCGTGTCGGTTGTGGGGCCGGTGGGTGCAGCGGACCGGGCAGCAGCCGTGCCCGCCCATCTACTCGAGCGGGTGATGCTGCTGTTGCGGGATGAGTCGATCGACTCGCTGGCGACCTTGATGCGTGCGACTTCACTGGCCGCCAGCCGGGAGTGCCAGCAAAGGTGTCACCGGCGGCAGGCCAAGCTGCGCGAGACCGCGGCATCGTTGCCGGCGGTCCGACCGTCACGCGATACAACCGCCCCCGATGAAGGCGGCACTTCACCCGCCTGCACGCCTTTACATCAGCGGTTCCGCAACCGGCTGCGGATCGCCTCCTCCTGATCCAGTTCCTCCAGACGGGTTTCCACTTCATTGAGGCGCCGCCCCACTTCGGGCAGCAGCACGTCTTCCAGAGCGCGGGCCCGGCGTTCGGTGCGTTGATATTCGTCGAGTAATCGCTCCAAATTGCCCGTGACGGCAGCGAGTCGGGCGCTGCGTTCGGTCAGTTCGCGGAACAGGGCAGCGCAGCGCCGCGCTTCCGGCGAGGGATCGGCGGCCTCCGGTGGCGCAGCGGGGCGTTCGAATGACAGGGTACCGCCGGCGAGGGTGACCCCCAGAAACTTGCGTGTCTCGGCAGCCAGTTCGGCCCCCGCCAGATCGGTCAGCGGTGGATAGACCTGCAGCCCTTCGAGCCCGTGCCGCGCGATCGCCTGGCGCAGGGCGGCGGCGGCCTGCTGCTGCAAATCCATGAACTGCCGATGCATGCGCTGGTAGTCGTCAAGCTGACGTAAAATTTCCGCGGCAAGCAGCAGGCGCTTTTCGTCCAGAAAGCGGTAGCCCTCCTGGATGATGGCGCGCTCCTCCCGCAGTTCGAGCAGGACGCTCGGGGTCGGGGCGCTGCTGCCGAACTCGGACATCAGTGCCCCTGGCCCAGATGTTTGCCAATCTGCTCATCGGAGAGGCGGGTGAGTTCGCCGCGCGGCAGCAGTCGCAGCAGGTGCCAGGCGGTCGCCATGCTCTCCTCCAGGGTGCGGCCGCGCGGCTGATGGATCAGCTCCCGCTCGCAGGCGTCGCCAAAATTGAGGAAACGACGGTCGTCTTCCGGCAGGCCCTCTTCGCCCACTACGCTGGCCAGTACCCGCACCCGCGCGGCGCGGGCGTAGGCGGCATAGACCTGGCTGGCCAGGGCGGGATGGTCCGGGTCGGTGTAGCCCTCGCCGGTACCGTCCTTCATCAGCCGGGAGAGGCTTGGCAGCACCTTTACCGGTGGATAGATCCCCTTTCGGTCCAGCTCACGGTCGAGCACGATCTGACCCTCGGTGATATAGCCGGTGAGATCCGGGATCGGGTGGCTGATGTCGTCCGCCGGCATGGTCAGGATCGGCAGCTGGGTGAGCGAGCCGGGCTTGTCGCGCAGGGTGCCGGCGCGCTCATAGAGGGACGCCAGATCGGAATACATGTAGCCAGGATAGCCTTTGCGACTTGGGATCTCGCCGTGGGAGGCGGAGACCTCCCGCAGCGCCTCGCAGTAGTTGGTCATGTCGGTCATGATCACCAGCACGTGGCGCCCCTCGACGAAGGCGAGGTATTCGGCGGCGGTCAGCGCAAAGCGCGGCGTCAGCAGGCGCTGGGTGCTGGAATCCGAGGCGAGGTTCAGGAACATCACTGTGCGCTCCAGGGCGCCGCTGGTCTCCATGGCGCGGCGGAAGCTCTCGGCAGTATGGTGCGGCACGCCGATGCCGACGAAGACGATGGCGAAGCGGCCGGCGCCTTCGCCGCGCAGGCGCGCCTGTTCGGCAATCTGGATGGCAATGCGTTCGTGGGGCAGCCCGCCGCCGGAGAAGATCGGCAGTTTCTGACCGCGCACCAGACTGTTCATCAGGTCGATGGTGGTGATGCCGGTCTCGATGAAGTCGGTGGGCTGACCGCGGGCGGCCGGGTTGATGGCCATGCCGTCGATACGCAGGCTGCGCTCGGCGGGGATCGGCGGACCACCGTCGATGACCCGGCCGACGCCGTCGAAGATGCGGCCGAGGATATCCGGGCCGAGGTCGAAGTGCGGTGTGCGCCCGGTGAAGCGTACCCGGGTCTCGGCCAGTGACAGACCGTCGGTGGACTCCAGCACCTCCACCGTCATGAACTGCTCGTCGAGGGCGGCGATCCGCCCCATGCGCCGGCGTCCATCGCGGCCGATCACCTCGACCCCCTCGTTGAGGCCGACATTCACCGCCCGATGCAAAAAAAGCAGCGGGCCGTCGATACGGGTGATGATGCCGCTGGCGTAGAGGTTAGCGCGCATGGCGTGCATCCGTGTTCGTGAGGGTGCGCAGGTTGTCGGCACTCGAAGGCCGGGCCGCTGTGAATACGTCCCGGTACGCTCGACGGCCGCATCCCTGCGGCCGACGCCCGTCCTTACAGCACCGACAACCTGCCGGCCGGCGTGGAAGCGGCTTTAGCCGTTCAGACACGCCGCCGCTCCTTGCCGAGCCCGGCAAACTCGGCCTCAAGTTGCGCGTTCAGGAGCCTGAAGCGCTCGACCTGCTCCTCGCCGATCTCCTCGCCCATGCGGCGCAGGCGGCGCACCAGCCCGATCCCCTGAATGGCGTCGATGTCGATGCCCCTTTCCAACGCGGTTTCGGCCAGGCTGATGAAGCGGTCGATAAGGCGCATCATCGCGGTCTGTCGTGCCGGCGAGGCGTAGCGATCGGTGAGTGAAAAGGAGGACTGACGCAGGAAGCCGTCCTCGATCAGCTCGGCCGCCAGCAAGGTCAGGCGCTGCTTTGGCGGCAGCGCGTCCTTGCCGATGATGCGGGCCATGCGTTCGATATGCGCCTGCTCCTCCAGCAGGGTCAGGAAGCGGCGGCGAATGCGCGCCCACTCGGGGTTGCCCTGGGCCTGCCACCAGGGGGCGAGGTCTTCCACGTCTTCCGAGTAGGAGAGCAGGGGATGGATGGCAGGGAAGAAGCGGGCATGCGCGCGCTCCCGGTCCAGGGCCCAGAAACAGCGCACGTAGCGCTTGGTGTGGCTGGTGACCGGTTCGGAAAAGTCACCCGACGGCGGGCTGACCGCGCCGATGAGGGTAAGTGACCCCTCACTGCCGCCCAGGGTGGTCACCCGTCCGGCCCGTTCGTAGAAGCTGGCCAGCCGGCTCGACAGATAGGCCGGGTAGCCGCCCTCGCCGGGCAGTTCCCCGAGCCGCCCCGAGACCTCGCGCAGCGCCTCCGCCCAGCGGCTGGTGGAGTCGGCCATCAGCGCCACGTGCAGGCCCTGGTCGCGGAAGTATTCGGCCACGGTGACGCCGGTGTAGATGCTGGCCTCGCGGGCGGCCACCGGCATGTTGGAGGTGTTGGCGATGATCACCGTGCGCTCCATCAGCGGCCGGCCGCTGCGCGGGTCCTCCAGTGCCGGAAACTCGTGCAACACGCCCGCCATTTCGTTGCCGCGCTCGCCGCAGCCGACGTAGACGATCACGTCTGCATCGCACCACTTGGCCAGGCTCTCCTGCAGCACGGTCTTGCCGGTACCGAACCCGCCGGGCAGCGCCGCCTTGCCGCCGCGGGCGACCGGGAACAGGGCATCGAGGATGCGCTGTCCGGTCAACATGGGCCGTTCGGCAGGCACCCGCTCGCGCACGGGGCGGGGCGTGCGCACCGACCAACGGTGGCTCATGGCGACCTCGACGCGCTGACCGTCAGGCCGTTCCAGGGTGCAGAGCGGCTGGTCGTCCGGGTACTCCCCGGCATTGGCGATAGTGATCACCCGTCCCGCCAGGGTCGGCGGCAGGAGGCAGGGCTGGGGGCGGGCATCCGGACGCTCGATGCGGCCGAAGGGGGCACCTGCCCCGAGAATGTCACCGACCTTGACCAAAGGTGTGAACGGCAGCGATTGCGGGGCCAGTTCGCTGAGCCCGGGGGTGATGTAGTCGCCGGCGGCCCTGGTGAGCGGGCGCAGCAGCCCGTCGAAAATGCCGCCGAGGAGGGCGGGGCCGAGCCGCACCGCCAGCGGCAACCCGCTGCCGACCACCGGATCCCCGGGGCGCAGACCGCTGGTGTCCTCGTAGACCTGGACCACCACCTCCTCCGTGGTGACCCGGATCACCTCGCCCAGCAGTCGCCGCCGTCCAACCGCCACCGCTTCGTTGATGGCGAAGCGCCCGCCGGTGGCGCGCAGTACCGGCCCGCTGATCCAGGAGAGGACCGCATCATTCATGACGGGGCGCATCCGGAGCGGCGGCCCCGTTCGTCAGCGTTTTTGCACCCAGGAACCGATGGAAGCTGGCCAGCAGCCTGGCCTCCACCGCCGTCCGGTCCGTGAGCAGGCCGTCGAGGGTGCCGTCGAGGCAGGCGCCATCGGTGCAAAAGCGCAGACCCGCCTGCACGTCATCGGCGGGCGTAAAGGTGGGGAGCCCGCCGCAGTGGTTGCGCAGTCGCTCGAAGGCGTCGTGCAGTTCGTCCGGGTGCCATTCCGCCGGGTGCTCGATCGTCCACGGTTTGCACGGCAGTACCTGCAACGCCTGTTCGATGAGTGCCAGGCACCAGGCCACCCGCTGCTCCCGGTTTTGCCAGCGGTCCTGCAGCGCCCTTTGCAGCCGTTCCCAACCCTCCGCCAGCAGGGTCAGAGCCACCCGGTACTGTTCATGGCGGGCGCGGGTCTGCAGCTGGGCTCGGGCCTCGACCAGGCGCTGCCGGGCACGCTCGCGCTCCTGCTCGACGGCGCGATGCATACGGTCACGGGCCTCGCGATGGGCGTCATCGATGATCTGCCGGCACTCTGTCTCGGTCTGTTCACCGATCGCGCCGCAGCGGGACGCGCGGTGCTCATCGATCAGCGCCAGCAAGGCGTCGAGCTGTGCGCTCACGATGCCGTGCGGTGTACTCACAGGTTGACCCCCAACTGACCGCGGACCCGCTGGAACATGTCGCGCATGCGGTGTTGGCCACGGATGTCCGGCACGATCAGCAGCCGCGGATGGAGCGCCCGCACGGCCGCGCGTACCTCGGCCTGCGGCAGGCGGTGGGCGTATTCGACATCCAGCAGGATCAGCTCCGCTGATTCGCGTACGCGGCGGAACAGGGCCGGCAACTCTTCGTCCGAGGGCGAGTGGACCTCCAGCCCGGCCAGTCGGTAACCGGCTGCGCTGATCTCGTCGCCGATGAATACCGGTGCGGGCATCAGAAGAGTCGATTCAGGATCAGGATGGAGATGATGAGGCCATAGATGGCGATGCCCTCGGCCAAGCCCACCAGGATCAGCGTGCGGCCCAGCAACTCCGGCTTTTCCGCCAGGGCGCCGATGGCGGCGCTGCCGACCGCCGCCACTGCATAGCCGGCCGCCAGCGAGGAGAGGCCGGTGGCCAGTGCCGCGGCCAAGAAGCCCCACTGCATGACGCTGTCGGAGACCGCCGGGGCCGCGGTCGTCTCCTGGGCCAGCGCCGGAAGCGGGCCGAACAGAAGTAGCGTACCACCCAATCCTAACAGCAGGGCCGCGCCGATGAGCAGCGGAATAAGGCGCTCGAAGTGTTTCATGATGGACTCCTTTTCCCGCGCTTCGCTTCGCGGGTGGCCGGCGGCGCGGCGAGGGGCCGGAACTGGCGCCCCTCGCCATGCAGAAAGCGAATGAAGAATTCGAACAGTACCAGACGGGTGATCTGGATGGACACCACCAGCCCCTCCAGCACAATGATCACCAAATTGCCGAGCACCATCACCAGTGCGGCGAAAACGGGGTGGCCGGCCGTGTCGGCCAGCGCAATCACGGCGGCCGACAGACCGGCATGGGCCAGCGCGAAGGCGCCGACACGGGTGAAGGAGAGGGTGTTGACCAGCAATTGGAACATCGACTCCAGCAGTCGGCCGACAGCACTGCCCAGTACGCTGAGTTCCCCTCTGGCGATTACCAGCCGTCCCCCCAGATGCCACAGCACGGCCGCCGTCGCGACCAGCGCCGCATACGGCAGGAAGAGGGTGGCCGCAAGGGCCAGATAGAGCAGGATCAACGGCGCATCCAGCCACCACCAAAGCCGGCTCTCGCCGCGCCAGAGCGACTCCACCCCGTTCAGAACCAGGCCGAGCAGCAGGATACCGATCCCTGCCACCAGCGGCACGCCAAGCACCAATAGCGGCTCATCCAGGGGATGCAGCCACAGGGCCGGTACGATCCCCTCCCGACTGAAGACGCTGCCGAACAGAAAACCGAAGAGCAGCGAGCTCAGTCCGGCCGGTATGAGCAGGCGCAGGGCGGGATAGCGGCGGGCGAGCACCAGCCCGATGATGAACAGCACCGCCCCCTGTCCGACGTCGCCGAACATGTAGCCGAACAGGAGCGGTACGATGACCACCAGCAGCCGGCTCGGGTCCGCCTCGGTGGCGGAGGGGGTGCCCAACAGGCGGGCGAACAGTTCGAACGGCTGCGCCCAGGCCGGGTTGTTGAGGACCATCGGCGCCTCCTTGTCCTGGGGCGGTTCGGTGTAGCGCAACAGCCCGCGCACACCGGCCTTGTCCAGGGCCTCCTGCAGCCGTTCCGGTTGCGGGTCCGCGCCCCAGCCGGTCACCCAGGCGAAATTCTCCGTCACCGGCAGTTCCCCGACGTGAGTCAGAAACCATTCGATACGGGCAATATCACCCAGCGCCCCGTGCAACCGGTGGCGTTCGGCAAGCCGGTTCAGCTCGCCGCCAAGCGCGGCGATCCGTTGCTCGGCCCCATCGAGGCGCCGCGTGAGCACATCCAGTGACTGTCGGGCGTCGGGTCGCAACCAGGAGGGCAGGAGCATGCGTCGCCCCTTGAGCAGATTGAGCTCCTGCTCCAGGGTTTCGATTTCGCGGACGGGGCCCACGGCGATCAAGAAGTCGTGCCGTTCGCCATGGGTCCGGGTGACCAAAACGCCGGGCGGCCGGTGTTCGACGTTGGTGCGCGGCGGCAGCAAAAAGGCGCGTGCCGCGACGGCCGGACCGCTGCCGGGTAGCAGTGAAAGTTGAAGGCGGGAATCGTGCAGCGTCTGCAGCAGCGATCCGAGCAGCCGCAGTTCCGATTGCTCGGCCTGACGGTCTTCCAGTTCGTGCACCAGCGGGTCCGCCTCGGCCCGCCAGCTGCGCAGCCGGCGCAAGGCTGCCTCCAGCGAGTCGGCGGGGTTACCCGGCACCTCCGAAGGGGTGAGCTCCTCGCTTGGCCAATAGCCCTGGTAACGTTGTGCGAGGTGGTTGTATTCGTCGAGACGCTCCTGCAAGTCCGGCAGTAGCACCGGACTGACCGCCTCGCTACGGGTATCCAGCTCCACCCGGCGTGAGCGGGCCAGGGTCTCCACCGCCAACGTCAAATCGTCGCGCAGGGTCAGCAGTTCGAACCAGCGCGCCGGCACCGGCCGCAGGAAACCCGGACGGTGGATGCCGGTCCCGTTCACGCCGCGGCCTCGCCATTGCGGCCGAACAGATGCAGACGCAGCAGATTGCCCCGCAGCCTCTCGAGGTGAATGCCGGCGAGCGCCAGATACGTAAAGCCGGTGGCCGGTTGGTGGGTGTGATGCCGGAACAGGCGGGTCAGATCGGCCGCGAGCCGATCCCGGGCGACCCGGCTATCGGCCAGCCCGCCCTCCAGCAGCACCGTGCGTTGGCGTGCGAACAGTTCCAGCAATCGGCCGAGCGGTTCGCGGCGGGCTGGCGACAAATCGGCTGGCCAGCGCCTCCGCCACTCTTCCGCCCACGCCTCCCAAGGTTTCTTGCCTTGGGCGTGGCCCGCCGCGATGGGGGCATAAGGCGACGAGGACAGGGCCTGCAGCCGCAGCGGCAGCAGGTCGAGGGCGTAGGGTTGGAGGACCGGGTCCTCACGCACCCAATGCGGCAGGTCGGACCGCTCCAGCAGGTGCGCGATGGCGGGCAGATCGACCAGCCGCTCGAACCAGGCGAAGGCCGGAAGCCATGCCGCGGGGTACCAGTCGGCGACCTGGCGCACCTGCTCGCGGAACATGCGGCGGAGGGTCTGTTCGATGGCGTGGACGTCGCTTTGCGGGGAGAGATTGACCACCCACGGTTTCATCGGCGTGGTCCTGACGCTGTTCAGGAAGTGGGTCAGATTGCCGGTCGCTTCCAGACGGCGCCACTCCGACGGCTCCGGCAGCCCGCCATAGCGGGCCTGCAGTCGCGCCTGAGCGTAGGCATGGCGGACGATCTCGCTCATCCTTCCTCGTGTGAGTCGGAGACGCGTTCGGCGGTGGCGAGGCGTGTCGCCACCTCCTCGATGGCACTGTCGAGCAGCTTTTCCACGCCTGCCCGGAGCGACAGGTCGGCGCGCATCTTTTGCTCTTCCGTCAACAGCTGCTGCATGCGGCGTCGTGTGTCGACGGTGCACTGCTCGTGCAGGCGGGCAATCCGTTCATCGGCGCGCTCAAGAATCCGGCGTGCCCGCTGCCGCGCGTCCGCAACCTTCTTCTCCGCTTCCTGTCGGCACGCCTCGACCTGCGCCCTCGCTTCCTGCTCGGCCGCAAGGGCTGCATTCATGGCGGTCTCGGCCGTTTCTGTCGTGCTCCCTTCTTCAGCCATGCTCGCTTACCGGTTCGTCAGGACGGGCAATCGCCCCATATCAAACTCTCCGTGAGCGAGCGTAAAGTATCAACGTCAGCCGGGAAAGCGCTAATACCCGTAAACGCCTTGCGGGCAACGTGCGCCCGTGCTTAAGCTAGTCGTGCAATTCCCGCCAACAAAGAACAACAAACGCGAAGTGCGTTCGCGCCGAGCGAGAGGGAGCGGAACCAGCATGTCTCGCCGCCTTTATCTGCCCCGCGGCCGATTGCAATTGCTCATCGAGCGGCTAAGTGCCGATGGCTACCGCTGCATCGGTCCCCAGGCGCACGCAGGTGCGATCGTGTTCAGGCCCCTAGTCTCGGTTGACTCGTTGCCGAAGGGATTGGGCGATGCGCAGTCGCCGGGGCGCTACCGCCTGGAACCGAGCCGGGGCGAGCGCCTGTTCGCCTGGGCGAACGGACCGGCGGCGCTGAAGCCATTCACCTTTCCCGCCCGGGAGACCGTCTGGCGGGTGAAGCGGGATGCTGCCGGGCGTCTCGCCTTTGGGGAGACGGAGCAGGACGCACCGCCGCTGGCGATCATCGGCGTGCGCGCCTGTGACCTTGCGGCATTGGCGCTCCACGACCGGCACTTCCTCGAGGGCGCAGTGCCCAACCCGCGCTACCGGCGCCGCCGTGAGCGGCTGTTTCTGGTGGCGGTCAACTGCAGCCACCCGGCGGCGACCTGTTTCTGTCGTGCCACCGGCGACGGCCCCGGCGCCGAATCCGGATTCGACCTGCTGCTCGACGAACTGGAGGATGGCTATCTGGTGAGTGTCGGCAGCGAGCGCGGCCATGCCGTGGCCGAGAGCCTGACGTTGCAGACCGCCAGTGACGCGCAGATTGCGCAAGCGGCCGAACAGCTGGCGGAGGCGGCCGCGGCGCAGCAGCGGCGGCTGCCTTCACGCAATCTGCGTGATTCGCTGTTTTCCAACCTGGAACACCCGCGCTGGACCGATGTCGCCGAGCGCTGCCTCGCCTGCGGCAACTGCACCGCCGTCTGCCCCACCTGTTTCTGCCACCGCGAGGTCGATGAGCCGGCCCTGGACGGCGTCGGCAGCGAACACTTGCGCGAGTGGGACTCGTGTTTCACGCGGGACCACAGCTATATCCACGGCTTCGTCGTGCGTGCGGAGACGCGGTTGCGCTACCGTCAGTGGCTTACCCACAAGCTGGGCAGTTGGCATGAACAGCTCGGCCGCTCCGGTTGCGTCGGTTGCGGGCGCTGCATCACCTGGTGCCCGGCCGGAATCGACATGACGGAAGAAGCCGCACGGATTGCCGGAGGAGGCCCGCCGTGAATACCGAATTCCCGATCCCGCACGAGGCGGTGATCGTCCAGCGCATCGAGGAGTCGCCCGACATCTTCACCTGGCGCCTGCGCTTCACCGACCCCGCCGTGCACGCCGCCTACCGCTTCATGCCGGGGCAGTTCAACATGCTTTACCTGCACGGCGTGGGTGAGGTGCCGATTTCGATCGTCTCCGACCCCGAAGACGACCGGCTGTATGACCACACCATCCGGATGGTGGGCCGCGTCACCCGCGCCATGGCACAGCTGCAAAGCGGTGACCACATCGGTGTACGCGGCGCCTACGGCAATCCGTGGCCGGTGGAGCAGGCCAGGGGCAAGGACGTGATCATCGCCACCGGCGGCCTCGGCTGTGCCCCGGTGGTTTCGGTGATCAACTATGTGCTTCGCCGCCGTGAGCAGTATGGACGGCTGGTGATCATGCAGGGCGTGCGCCACTCGGCCGACCTCATCTGGCGCGACCGCTATGAACAGTGGGCCAGGCTGCCCGACACCCAGGTGCTGCTGACCGCCGATCAGAGCGGACCGGGTTGGCCGTTCCGTACCGGACTGATCACCCGACTCATCGACGAGGCGGATATCGACGCCGGCAACAGCGTGGTCATGATGTGCGGCCCGGAGGGGATGATGCGGGCGGTCATCGACGACCTGATTGGCCGCGGCGTCCCCGAAGCGCGCCTCTGGCTCTCCATGGAGCGCAACATGCAGTGCGGCATCGGCCACTGCGGCCACTGCCAGATTGGCGGCCAGTTTGTCTGCAAGGACGGCCCGGTGTTCGCCTACCCGCAGGTGAAGGAGCTGCTGGGTGTGAAAGGCTTCTGACATCAAAAGCCTGTGGCTGGTTTTTCATTGAGGACAGACGATGAGACCGAAAATCGCGGTACACAAGTTCTCCTCCTGCGACGGTTGTCAGCTGGCCTTGCTGAACGCGGGCGAAGATCTGCTGGCGCTTTCGGAACTGGTGGAGATCGTGCATTTCGCCGAGGCCGGTTATCTCGACGACGAGGCCGAGGTGGATATCGCCTTCGTCGAGGGCAGCGTTACCACGCCCCAGGAGGAGCGGCGTATCCGCGCCATCCGCCAGCGTAGCGGGCGGCTCATCACCTTAGGCGCCTGTGCCACGGCCGGCGGTCTGCAGGCGCTGCGCAACCTGGCCGATGGCGAGCAGTGGATGGCCGACATTTACCCGCATCCGGAGCTTATCGCGCACCTGCCGACCTCCACCCCGATCGCCGACCACGTGCCCGTCGACTTCGAGATCTGGGGCTGTCCGGTCAACACCCGCCAGGTGACCGGTGCCGTCCGATCGCTATTGTCCGGTGTGATGCCGCGTGTGGACCAGGAGAAGGTCTGCCTGGAGTGCAAGCGGCACAACAGCGTGTGCGTCATGGTGGCCGGGGGGCAGCCCTGCATGGGACCGGTGACCAATACCGGTTGCGGCGCCTTGTGCCCATCGGTCGGCCGCGGCTGTTACGCCTGTTTCGGCCCGGCCGAAAACGTGAATACTGCCTCCCTGGCTCGGCGCTTCCAGACGCTCGGCATGGCGGGGGCGGAGATCGGCCACCGTTTCCTGCACATCAACAATGGCGCCCCGGTGTTCAATGGCGAAGGCCGGCGGTGGCTGGAGCCGGACCATGATTGACTCGCGCGAGGTCTCCATCAAGGTGCCGGTGCTGGCCCGCGTGGAGGGCGAAGGCGCTCTGGAAATGTCGATCCGCAACGGCGTCATCGACCAGCTGCGGTTACGCATCTTCGAGCCGCCGCGGCTGTTCGAGAAGTTTCTGGAGGGGCGCAGTTACAGCGATGTACCCGACATCGTCGCGCGCATCTGCGGCATCTGCCCCGTCGCCTATCAAATGAGTGCGGTCCACGCCCTCGAGCAGGCCTTCAGCATGCAGCCGGGGCCGTGGGTGCGGGAGATGCGGCGGTTATTCTATTGCGGCGAGTGGCTCCAGAGTCACGCGCTGCACATCCACCTGTTGGCAGCCCCGGATTTCCTGCACTACCACAGCGCCATCGAAATGGCGAAGGAGTTTCCGCAGGAGGTGCGCCGCGGGCTGAAGCTGCAGGAGCTGGGCAACGCCATCGTGCGGCTGCTCGGTGCCCGCTCGGTGCACCCCATCGGCGCGTCCGTCGGCGGTTTCGTGTACGCCCCGGCACCGGAGCAGGCGGCGGCGCTGTTGGGGCGTCTGCGCCGGGCGGTGCCGGAGGCGGAGGCGCTGGTGCACTGGATCGCCGGCATCGAACTGCCGGATGAACCCGAGGCGTTCATCACCGTCTGCCTGCGTCACCCGGGCGAGTACCCGATGAACGAAGGCCGTATCGTTGCCAGTACCGGTCTCGATATCGATATCGCCGAATACCCCGACTATTTCCGCGAGCAGCAGGCGCCGCACGCCACCGCGCTGCACTCCCACCTCTACCCGGAAGGGGTTGCTGCCGGCGGTGGCACTCCCTATCTGGTCGGCCCCATCGCCCGCCTCAACCACAACCTCGACCGGCTGCCTGCGGCGGTGCGGGTCAACCTGGATCAGACCGGCATCCGCTTCCCCAGCAACAACATGTTCCACAGCGCCCTGGCCCGTGCGGTGGAGATCCACTATGCGCTGCTCGAGTCGATTCGTATCCTGGAGCGGTACAGTCTGCCGGAGGTCGCCGCGGTCGCGCCCACTCCGCGGGCGGGGGTCGGCTTCGGTGCCACCGAGGCACCCCGCGGCCTGCTCTGGCACCGTTTCCAATTGGACCACACAGGCCACGTGCAGAAGGCGACCATTATCCCGCCCACCAGCCAAAACCAGGCGCGAATCGAGGAGGACCTGCGGCGCTCGCTGGCGATGTATGGCCTCGACCGCAGCGATGACGAACTGCGCCTGCACGGCGAAATGGTGATCCGCAACTACGACCCCTGCATCTCCTGCTCCACCCACTTTCTGAAGTTACGGGTCGAGCGCGCATGAGCGCCGCCGCACCGCGAGTATGCGTGTACGGCATCGGTTCACCCTTCGGCCCGGACCGTGCCGGCTGGCTCGCTATCGATGCGCTGGAGCGTAGCGGTCTGCCCGAGCGCTATCCACAGGTCGAATTCGCCCGCCTGGACCGGCCCGGTGCCGCCTTGGTGGCGCGCATGGCGGGCGCCGACCGGGTCGTCCTGATTGATGCCGTCGAGGGCGGCCAGAGTGGCCGCTTGCGCCGCCTGAGCCGTGAACAGCTGGCGTCGTCGGCCACCACATCATCCCACGGCTTCGGCGTCGCCGAGGCGTTGGCATTGGCGGGGGCGCTCGGCAATCTGCCGTCGGACGTGTTTATCTTCGGTATCGAAACCGGCGAAGCCGAGTCGGCCGAGGCGTTCGATTACGCCGGACTGGTCTCCGCGATCGAACGGGTGCTCGGCACCTGAACCGTGCATCCGGCCAATAGGGGGCTGTCGAGAGGGTTTGGTGAACGGACAAGGAAGCTGACGGTCCCGACGCAAGACTTGGTTACAGTGCGATTGCCGGCCAGCGATCCAGCGGTTCGGTGGAGCGCACCACGTGCATGCCGGCTTCGGCGAAGCGGCGGAAGGCCGCGTCGGCCTGCCCGGTGAAGTCCACCACATCGGGTACCACCACCGGCGAGCTGCAGTCTTCCAGCAGGTAGACCCGCTGGGCGAGGCTCGGGTCGCCTTCCAGGACCTGCGTCAGCAGGTCGTTGATCGTCCAGGCCACACAGTGACTCTTGGCCTGGCCGGCGATCACCACCGCGTCGAACTGCGTCAGCTCCCGGACCAGGGATTCGTCACGCTCGGCGATGTGTTCACCGTCCGGGCCGGTGGTCACCTCCGGTCCCAGCACCGAGTAGTGCTCGGTCAGGGGATGGCGTCCCTTGACGTGAAACTCGGCCGGGCTGCGCCGGGCGATCGCGTGGAAGAAGATGGCCTCTTCCACCGCCGACACCAGGGCGTGGCCGATGCCGCCGAGCATCGCATGGTAGGGCCAGGTGATCAGCTCGTATTTGCCGCTGTCGCGGAGTGCACGGACGTAGTGCAGGAGGTGGCGTTGACCATAGTCGGGGCTGATGCCCAGCCCCGCCGCCAGTTCCGCGTTGAAGCGCCAGCGCCCCTGTTCCACATCGTCCACCCGTATTCGTGTCAGCGGGTCAGGGTGACGCCCCTGCACGTCCACCAGAAAGGCAGGGTGAAAGATCTGGAAGGCCAAATGGGTGTCGAGCGTGGGGATGATCCGGGTGATGGTCCCGAGGTTGCGGTAGATGAAGGCGCACAGGCGTCGGTTGTCGTCCACCGCACCGCTTCCGGAGCGACCGGCCACGTACAGCTCGAAGCCGGGAATACAGAAGGTGTTCTGCACGTCCACGGCCAACAGGCAGAGCCGGAAGCCATCGTCGGCGGCCGTTCGAATGCCGTATTTCGCGGCCCAAGCCTCCGCCTCGACGGCCCGTTCCCGGTAAGGCACCCGCCAAACCTTGGCCACTGCCTCCGGGTCGAAGTGCGGCGGGATCGGTAATGGTTGGTAGGCCATCGGTGCCTCCTGTCGGGCGGCTACCGCCGTGCCCGATTCGTCAGGTCCCTGTCCACCTCGTCGGCCATCCGCCGAAGCGCCGGTGCGACCTCCACCGGGTACGCGGGCGCTGCCCCAAGCCCCTTGAGCGGTCCCGGCAGCTGCGTAATCTGCCGGTCCAGGCGGCGGCGCGCTTCCTGCAGCGAATCGCCGGGGGCACAGCGGCGTCCTGCGGACATTACCGGGACGAGCAGCGGTTCGCCTTCTTCCGCTTCGTCCGCCAGTGTGAGCACGTCGCCGGTCATCCGCCCCTGCCCGTCATAGCGACGGTAGACCTGCTTGCGCCCGGGCCAGGTCGACTTGCCTTCCGAATGCTTGCGCCGCCCTCGGCCGGCGTATTCGGTAAGCTTGTAGGCACAATCGAGGTAGGGCGCGTCGGCCGAGGTGTCCATGCGGGTGCCGATGCCAAAGCCGTCGACCGGTACGCGCTCCCCCAACAGTCGGGCGATGGCGTATTCATCCAGATCACCGCTCGCGAAGATCCGCACCCCGGTGAGCCCACCGGTGTCGAGGATGGCCCGGACCCGCCGCGCATGCTCGGCCAGGTCACCGCTGTCGAGCCGCACCGCCGCGATGGCGATGCCTTGTTCGGCCAGGCGAGGCGCGAGCTGTACCACCTTTTCCGCCCCCCGCTCGGTATCGTAGGTATCGATGAGCAGCACCACCCCCTCCCTCCGGGCCCGCGCAAAGCCTTCGAATGCCGCCGCCTCGCCGTCATGAGTCTGGACGTAGGAGTGGGCCATGGTGCCGTAGAGGGGAATGTCAAAGCGCTCACCCGCCAGCACCGTGGAGCTGCCGTGGAATCCGACCAGGTAGCTGGAGCGGGCCGCCGCGAGCGCCGCCTCGGCCCCATGGGCCCGGCGCATACCGAAGTCCACCAGCAACTGTGTACCTGCCGCCAGCCGGCAGCGCACCGCCTTGGAGGCGAACAGGGTATGCAGGTGCAGGATATTGAGCAGGCGCGACTCCACCAGCTGCGCCTCCGCAATCGGGGCGGTGACCTGGAGCAGCGGCTCGTCGGGAAAAAAGACGCTTCCTTCGGGCAGGGCGCGTACCTCGCCGGTGAAACGCCAGTCGGCCAGGTGATCGATGAACTCGGTAGGGAAGCGCCCGCCGTCGCGCAGCCACTCCAGTTCGCCCTCGGTGAAGCGGGCCGCCTCGAGGAAAGCCAGGGCCTGCTCAAGCCCCGCCGCCACCAGGAAGCTGCGCCGTGGCCCCAGCCGGCGCACGAACAACTCGAAGGTGGCCTGTCCGCTCATGCCCTCGACCCAGTAGCCGTGCAGCATGGTGAGCTGGTAGAGGTCGGTCAGCAGCAACGACTGCCCGGCCTCCCACCGGTTTCGGTTCACAAGCCCAGCTCCACGGTCGCGGACGGCTCCGCCGATGCGCGGTACGGCGCGGCAGAGGGTGGTTGTGCCATCGGGACCTCCCGAGGTCGTGTTTGCAGTCAACATAGTCCATGACGCTGCCTGTCGGTCGATTCCGACAAACCACCTCCTTCGACGGCCGGTTGTACCGGAACTTCGCCCTCCCGCCTGCTATCGAAAAGTTGGGGTAGCGCGGCAAGCCGATTGGCGGCTCGAACAGGGTAAACGCATACTCACCGAAGAGCGATGTAAGTCCTTGAAAGCAGGTCATCGGCCGCAGGGATGCGGCCGTCGAGCGTACAGGGATGTATTTGCAGCGTACCTGCTTTCAAGGACTTACATCGCTTGCAGCACGGCCGTGACATTAGTATGCGTTCACCCTGGCGGCTCGAACGGGCTGATTGCTGCCGAACTCGCCAACAATTTCAAGGTCTACCTGTTTTTCGGTCTATAGAACCACGCCATTGGGAATCTCGGAGCCGCTCGCGGTGCCGCACGGTTTTCTTCGGTGTGCTTTGTCCACAAAGGCTGGGATCGATGCAAACGCTAGTCGACCGACCGGCACGGATGCTGCAGAACCTGTTCTGGATCGCGGCGCTGGTCTGGACGCTGGTGCTGGCCGGATTGCTGGCCTGGCAAATCCATTACATCCGCAGCATGAACTGGGAGATGGCCCACAGCGAGGCGAGGGCCAATTTCAACAAGGACCAGGCCTTCCGGTTCTGGGCCTCCAAACATGGCGGGGTCTACGTCCCTGCGACGGCTGAGACCCCGCCCAACCCGCGCCTCGATCATGTCGCCGAGCGGGACATCGAAACCCCTTCCGGTAAGCAACTGACGCTGATGAACCCGGCCTATATGGTGCGTCAGCTCAATGAACAGTTTCGGGATCTCTACGGGGTTGTAGGCCATATCACCAGTACCAAGCTCCTGCGCGAGGAAAACGCCCCGGACGACTGGGAACGTGCGGCACTCGAGGCCTTCGAGGAAGGCACCACCGAGGTGCTGAGTGTTGCCGAGATCGATGGCAAGCCATACCTCCGGCTGATGCAGCCGATGGTCGCTCAGAAAGGCTGCCTCAAGTGTCACGGCGAACAGGGCTACCAGGTGGGAGACATTCGGGGTGGCGTCAGTGCGGCCGTCCCCCTGTCGCCCTACCTCGGCAATATGCAAAAAGGCACCGGGGTAGCTGGTGTCTCCTTCGGCGCACTCTGGCTCTTGGGCCTTGGCGGGTTGGCCGTGAGCCATCGGCGTCTGCAGCGTGACGCGACCGAACGCGTGCGCGCGGAAGAAGCGGTGCGCCGATTGAACGAAGAACTTGAGCAGCGGGTTGTGCAGCGTACGGAAGAGCTGCAAGAGGCCAACCGGAATCTGCACAGTTCCCTCGACGAGTTGCAGCGGACCAAGGACCACCTCGTGCAATCGGAAAAGCTGGCGGCTCTCGGCGAACTGGTGGCGGGCGTGGCCCACGAGATCAACACGCCCGTGGGAATCGGCGTTACCGCCGCTTCACATTTGGAGCTGAAGACTCGGGAGATTGAAGGGCTGCATCAGAGCGGAAAGCTCAAACGCTCGGACCTGGAAGGCTATTTGAACACCGCCTCCGAGTCGTCCGGCGCGCTGCTATCCAACCTCACCCGCGCCGCAGAGTTGATCCGCAGCTTCAAGCAGGTGGCCGTTGACCAGTCCACTCAGGAACGGCGCCGCTTCAATCTGAAACAGTACATCGATGGCGTGCTGCTCAGTCTGCGGCCCAAGCTCAAGAAGACCCATCACGGGGTGGTGGTCGAGTGCCCGGACGAACTGGAACTGGACAGTTATCCCGGTGCCTTTTCCCAGATCATCACCAACCTGGTGATGAATTCCCTAATCCACGGCTTCGAGCACAAGGAACAGGGCGCGATCCGGATCAAGGCATACTGGGAGGATGGTGCGCTGGTGCTGCGTTACAGCGATGACGGCTGCGGTATGGGCGAGGCCTTGCGAAGCCGCATGTTCGAGCCCTTTTACACCACAAAGCGCGGCCAGGGCGCGAGCGGATTGGGTCTGCACATCGTCTACAACCTGGTCAACCAGTCCCTGGGGGGGAGCATCACCTGCGAAAGTGCCCCCGGTCAGGGGACCACCTTTGTCATTCGGATCCCGCAGGTGGAAGGAAAAATCGATGGATGAAGCTAACGTGCGGGCGGCCGTGGACGACGAACTGCTGTTCGCCGAGGAGGCGCCGCGGCAGGAAGAGGTACCGCAAGAGGTTTGGAAGTTGCTGATCGTGGATGACGAGGAGGACGTCCACGCCGTCACCCGCCTGGTGCTGCAGGATTACGAATTCGAAGGCCGCCGCCTTGAACTGCTGAGCGCCTATTCCGGGCAGGAGGCGGAAGCGCTGCTGCGCGAGCATGCGGATATCGCCGTCATGCTGCTGGATGTGGTGATGGAGACCGACCGCTCCGGCCTGGACCTCGTCCGTTTCATCCGCGACGACCTGCGCAACCGGATGGTACGGATCATCCTCCGCACCGGACAGCCCGGGCAGGCGCCGGAAAAGAAGGTGATCATCGAGTACGACATCAATGACTATAAGGAAAAGACGGAACTGACGGCGCAGAAGCTCGTGACCGCCGTGACGGCGGCTCTACGATCTTTCCGGGACCTGCGCATCATCGAGCAGAGCCGCCGCGGGCTTGAGCAGATCCTCGATGCCTCCACCGGACTGTTCGAACTCCAGTCGCTCAAGCAGTTCGTTTCCGGCGTCTTGCGGCAGCTCACTGCACTGCTCCACCTCAAGGAGAGCTCGTTCTATCTTCAGATTTCCAGTTTTGCCGCCACGCCCCAACCCGGCAACGGCTACCGCGTGCTCGCCGCCACCGGCGAATTCGAGAGCAGCGTCGGCCATGCTCTGAAGGAAGTGCTTCCGGTGGAGGTGCTGGAGGATGTCGAGCTGGCGGTTCGGGAAAAACGCTGTCTGTTCCTGGATCGGGCCTATGTCGGTTACTTCTGCACCAGTAACGGCTCGGAAAATCTGCTGTATGTGCAGGGGGGGCAGCAACTCAGTGAACTGGACAAGGACCTGCTGCGTATCTTTTCGGCCAACGTCGCCATTGCGTTCGACAACATCTATCTCCACGAAGAGAACCTGAACACGCAGAAGGAGTTCGTTTTTGCCTTGGGCGAGACCATAGAAACTCGCTCCAGGGAGACCGGCAATCATGTACGTCGTGTGGCGGAGTATTGCCGGCGGCTGGCGGAACTGGCCGGCTTGAGCGAGGAGGACACGCAACTGGTGTGGATGATCGCCCCCATGCATGACCTTGGCAAAATCGGCATTCCCGACGCCATTCTCGGCAAGCCGGGACCCTTGAGTGAACCGGAATTCGAGCTAATCAAGAGCCATACCACCATCGGCCACAGCATTCTGAAGGCCACCAACTGCCGCGTCCTCAATGTCGCAGCCACTGTCGCTCTCGAGCATCACGAACACTGGGATGGGACTGGTTACCCGCGTGGCGTAGCTGGTGACGAAATTCACCTGTTCGGGCGCATCGTGGCACTGGCCGATGTCTTCGATGCCTTGGGCTGTGAGCGGGTTTACAAGGCGCCTTGGCCGGAAGAAAAAATTCTGGCCTACCTCAAAGCGGAGCGGGGCCGCCAGTTCGATCCTTCTCTGGTGGATCTGTTCCTGGCCAACGTCACCGACTTCACATCGATTCGCAAGAACCATCCTGATTAAGCGCTGACAGCGCACAGTTATCGGTTCACGAGCGAGGACCTTCATCCGGTTCAACGCTACGCCGTCATCGGGTGTCCGGCATTGGAAAATACATCCGATTCCGCGGACGTTTTCGGGTAATCCCCACTCCTTTTGTTTTTCGCCGCGGCCAAAGATCAACCGAAAGTGCGCGTGCGCAACAGTTGGCCGGTATAAAGGGAGCACCTTCTCCATGTCCAGACTGAAAGGATTTCGGCCCCTCGCCATCTCGGTAGCGGTCGGGTTGGTTTTTGCCGGAGGGCATGCCGTGGCGGCAGATATGAGCGCCTCGCCCAACATGCAGGCCACCGAATCGAACCCGGCGGATTCGCGCCAGGATGCCGAAGTCGCCGGCTTTTCGGCACTGGATCAGGACGCCGATGAACGCATCAGCCGCGAGGAGGCGGCTGAACGACCCGCCTTGAGCGACCGGTTCGACCAATACGACACCAATGCCGATGACGCCATCGACCGTGACGAGTTCAGCGCCTTCGAAGCGGAAGTGCAGGACGGCACCACAGGGGATGTGGGCGCCCCGGTGATCGACACCGGGGGGACCGACCGCCCGGCCGAGGCGGAGATGGCCTCATTTATCGAACTGGACACTGATGGCGATGCGGTGATCAACCGGGACGAAGCCAAGGCGCTGCCGCTGCTGGACGCCCGCTTCGAAGAGTTCGATGTGGACGGAAACGGCAGCCTGGATGAGGCCGAATTCGGCGCATTCGAAGCACGGGCCGGGGTGCAGTCGGCGGAGGACTCCGCCGGCGCCTCTGTGCTGCCCGAACCTCGCGGAACTGGAACCGGTCCGGGGACCATGCAGCCGTAACCCGCGGGGCGGGAACTGCCTCGCCGGCGCGGCTGCGCGACTCCCTCCGTCCGAACGCTCTCGCCCGAAACCTTCGGCCGATTCGCGGTCCAACCGTCGAGAGTGTCGACGGCGTTGCGGTCGCCCACGGTTTCCAGGTCCACCTCCGACTGTTACATTTTGTCCCCATGTGTGGTCGCTTCGTTCAGGCCCTGTCACCGGCGGACTACGCCGAGGTGCTGGGACTTCCGGTTTCCGGCGCTGCCGATGCGGCGAGTGCCCCCTGCTTCAATGTGGCGCCCACGCTGCCGGTGTTGGCGCTGCGTACGGATGACGTGAACGGCTACCGCTGGGTGCGGCTGCGCTGGGGCTTGGTGCCGCACTGGTCCGACGGGCCCGACCGCCGCTACAGCATGATCAACGCCCGCGCCGAAACTCTCGACCAGCGTGCCGCCTTCCGCGAGCCGTTCCAATCGCGGCGCTGTTTGATCCCGGCCGATGGTTTCTACGAGTGGCGTATCGAGTGCAGCGGCCGCCAACCCTACCTGATCCACCGCCGCGACGGGGCCCCGCTGTTCCTTGCCGGGCTGTGGGAGCATTGGCATCGCGGCGATCGGGTCATCGACTCCTGTACCATCGTGGTCACCGATGCCAATCCCGTGGTCGCCCCGATTCACGATCGCATGCCGGCCGTGATCGCCCCCGAGTCGGCCACCCGCTGGCTGGCCGCCGGGACTCCGGCATCCGAGCTCAAGCAATTGCTGCGCCCCTGGCCAGCCGACCTCACCGAGGCGTACCCGGTCTCGACCCGGGTCAACAGCCCGCGGAACGACGGGCCGGACCTGATCGAGCCGGCACCGCCGACTGATCCGGCGCATCTGTAACAATCCGAAACAAATGCGGCCTGCCGCGCACGGTTGCGCTCCGGTATGATGAGCTGCGATGAACAGCGACCGGCTCCGACAACTTGAGACGGCCGTCCTCGCCGAACTGTGGGCCGAGGGCGAAATGCCCGAATACCGGCTGCTCGGACGACTGCGCGAGGCCGGCTGGAGCGAGTTCGGGGCCTTCACCGGCGACACGCTGGCGCTGTTCCGGCAACACTTCCTGCTGTTTCACCTCCTCTACCGGCTGCGGGACCGGTTGCGGGCCTGCCGAGAGGGCGAGGTGCAGATCGATGCGCTCGCTATCGGCATCGCCCCGTATCGAGGCGGCCAGGAGGGGGTGGCAGTGGCCGATCCGCTGCGCACCTATTATCTCGACCTGGCGCACCTGGAGACGACCGGTCAGGCGGAAGTGGATGCCCTGCTCAACGGCTTCTGGGAGCGCTTCCGGGCCTCGGGGGAGCGGCACGAGGCGCTGGCTTTGTTCGGCCTCTGCGATCCGGTCGAGTTCGGGACGGTCAAGCGCCGCTACCGGCAGCTGGTCATGCAGCACCACCCGGACCGTGGCGGTGACAAGAACGACCTTCAGGAATTGAACCGGGCCATGGGCGTGCTGAAGCGCGCCTATGGCCGGTGAGCGAATGGGAGTAGGGGTGAAGAGATGAAGTATGGGGTTCGCCTGGTATCGATCGTGCTGCTGGCCGTGTGGGGGCTGGTCGGCTGCGCCGCCAACCCGGTCACCGGCAAGCAGGAACTGCACCTGATCTCCGAACGGCAGGAGGTCGCCATCGGCGAGGAGAACTACGGCCCGACCCAGCAGAGCGAGGGTGGGCAGTATGACATCGACAAGGAGTTGACCGGCTACGTGCAGACCGTCGGTGACCGTCTGGCGAAGGTCAGCGACCGGCCGGAGCTGCCCTACGACTTTGTGGTGCTCAACAACGATGTGCCGAATGCCTGGGCACTTCCCGGCGGCAAGATTGCGATTAATCGCGGCCTGCTGCTGGAACTGGGTGATGAAGCCGAATTGGCCGCCGTGTTGGCGCACGAGATCGTGCACGCCGCGGCCCGTCACAGCGCGCAGCGCATGGAGCGCGGGCTGCTGATGAACGTGGCGCTGGCCGGTGCCACCGTGGCTGTCGGCGAAAATTCCGACCTCCTGGTCGGGCTGGGGCAGGTTGGCGCCGCGCTGATTACCTTCCGATACAGTCGTGAAGCGGAACTCGAGGCGGACCGTTTCGGCATGATCTACATGGGCCGCGCCGGTTACGAGCCGGAAGCGGCGGTGCGGCTCCAGGAGACCTTTGTCCGGCTCGCCGAAAGCAAGGACCCGAGCTGGCTGGAGGGGTTGTTCTCGACGCACCCGCCTTCCCGCGAGCGGGTGGAGGCCAACCGGCGCACCGCGGCGGAACTGGCCGTCAGCAACGGGCGTACCGGCAAGGCCGAGTACCAGAGGCGGATCGCTCACCTCAAAAAGACCAAACCGGCCTACGAAGCCCACCAAAAGGGCCGCAAGGCGCTCGCCGACGGCAAGCCGGCGAAGGCCCGTGCGTTGGCCGAGCAGGCGCTCGCCATCGAACCGCGCGAAGGGCGGTTTCACGCCCTGTTGGGTGATGCCTATACCGCGGAGAAGAGCTATCCGGAGGCGCTGAAGGCCTACAACCAGGCGATTTCCCGCAACGGCGACTACTACCGGTTTCGGCTCGAGCGGGGTCTGCTTTATCAACGGTTGGGTCGCCCGGAAAAGGCCCGGGCCGACCTGGAAAGGAGCGTCAAGCTGCTGCCCACGGCCCGCGGGCATACCGCGCTGGGTAAGCTGCTTCAGGCCAGTGGCAACCGGGCCTCGGCCAAGGAGCACTTCCGGGTCGCCGCGCTGGCCGCAGGGACCGACGGCGAGACCGCGCGTCAGGCATTCACCCGTCTGCAGCTGGAAGACGAGCCCGGCGCCGTGGTTGCGGTAGCCGCTGCCGCCACCCCCAAGGGCGAATTGGTGCTCACCATCGAAAACCAGGGCTTTTTACCGGTCAGGGGGGTCGTGGTGGCGGTGGTGGTGGATGGGCGACGTCGCACCGTGCGCTTTCCTGAACTGTTGATGCCGAAGGCGCAGGCCCGCCAGGCGACCGGGCTGCGCGTAGGCAAGGGTCGCGTCCAGGCCAACGTGGTGCAGGCGCAACCTGCCGGGGCGGGGCGCTGACATGCTGGTTACCCTGCGCAACATCATCCTCGGATTTGGCGGCCCGCCATTGCTCGACGGTGTCGAGCTGACCATCGACGCCGGTGAGCGGCTCTGCCTGGTGGGACGCAACGGCACCGGCAAGTCGACCCTGCTCAAGCTGCTGGATGGCGAGATCGCGCCGGACGACGGCGAGCTGTCGTTCCGCCAGGGGTTGGTGGTGGCCAGCCTTGGCCAGGAGGTGCCTGCGCACCTGCACGGGCCGGTGTACGACGTGGTCGCCGATGGCTTGGGCGAGCAGGGGGCGCTGCTGGCCGAGTATCACCGAGTCAGTCAGCAGTTGGCCGGCGGCGACGAACGCACCCTGGCCCGGCTGGAGCAGGTCCAGCATCGGCTGGAGGCGGCCGGCGGCTGGCAGCTCGGGCAGCGGGTGGAGACCGTGCTGTCGCGCCTGGAACTGGACGGCGAACTGCCGTTCGAAAATCTCTCCGGCGGTCTCAAGCGTCGGGTCATGCTGGCCCGCGCCCTGGTCAGGGAGCCGGACCTGCTGCTGCTGGACGAACCCACCAACCATCTTGACATCGAGGCGATCACCTGGTTGGAGGAGTTCCTGCTCGGCTTCCGTGGCAGCCTGCTGTTCATTACCCACGACCGCGCTTTCCTGCAGCGGCTGGCCACCCGCATCGTCGAACTGGATCGTGGTCGGCTGACCAGCTGGCCCGGCGACTACGCCACCTATCTGGCGCGCAAGGCCGCGGCACTGGAGGCGGAGGCCCGCCAGAACGCCGAATTCGACAAAAAGCTGGCCCAGGAGGAGGTCTGGATCCGGCAGGGCATCAAGGCCCGTCGTACCCGCAATGAGGGGAGAGTCCGGGCGCTTCAGCAGCTGCGGGAGGAGCGGCGTGGCCGCCGCGAGTGCCTCGGGAAGGCGCGACTGCAACTGGACGACGCCCAGCAGTCGGGCAAGATCGTGGTGGAACTGGAGAACGTCAGTCACGGCTATGGCGGACGGTCGCTGATCCGCGACTTCTCGACCACGGTGTTTCGCGGTGATCGCATCGGCATTATCGGCCCCAACGGCGTGGGCAAGAGCACCCTGCTGAAGATCCTGCTGGGCGAGCTGACTCCCGATGCCGGGCGGGTGCGCTTCGGCACACGCCTCGAGGTCGCCTATTTCGACCAGTACCGGGCGCAGCTGGACGAGTCCGCCACGGTGCTCGACAACTTGGCCGAAGGCCGTGACAAGGTGGAAGTCGGTGGTAAACCGCGCCACGTGATCAGCTACCTGCAGGACTTCCTGTTCCTGCCGGAGCGCTGCCACAGCCCGGTCTCCAGTCTCTCCGGCGGTGAGCGCAACCGCCTGCTGCTGGCCAAGCTGTTCCTGAAACCGGCCAACGTTCTGGTGATGGACGAGCCGACCAACGACCTGGATGTGGAGACCCTGGAGCTGCTGGAGGAGCGGCTGCTGGAGTACGCCGGTACGCTGCTGCTGGTCAGCCATGACCGCTCCTTTCTCAACAACGTGGTCACCAGCACCATCGTGTTCGAGGGCGACGGCCGCCTGGGCGAATACGTCGGAGGGTACGAGGACTGGTTGCGACAGCGCAAGGCCGCGCCCACGGAAAGCAAACCGAAGCCGGTTTCCGCCAAGACGGCCGAAACACGGGAGAAGCCGCGCAGCCGCAAACTCGGGTACAAGGAACAGCGGGAACTGGAGGCGCTGCCGTCTCGCATCGAGGCCCTGGATGAGGAGCTGGCCAACCTGCAGCAGCGTATGGGCGACCCCGGGTTCTATCGTCAGGAAGGTCCGGCAGTGGCCGACGCCACCGCACGGCTGGAGGAACTGGAAGCGGAGCTGGCCGAAGCGTACGCCCGCTGGGAAGCGTTGGAGGCCGGCGGCGGCTAGGAACCGCAAGCTTGCCGTTCCTTAACCCTTAATCCTTAACCTCTCCGCTCGTTACTGCTTTACCGCAAACGATGCGGTTTGCACGGTTCACCACACCCGACGACCGATCCAGGCACGCGTAGGGTGTGGTGAGGGACGAACCGCACCGATCGCCGAGGCGAAAACTGTTTCAAGTTCGGACAAACGAGCCCGGGGGCGCTTTGAGCAGCGCCACCCCGGCTCGTTACCCTCGCTGCATCTCAAAAGAGACCGCTGTTGATCCAGAAGTGAACCACAATGCTTGCCGCATAACCCAGGGCAATCACTGGCGTCCACTTCAGATGTGAGAAAAAGGTGTACTTGCCGCGGGCCTGACCCATCAACGCGACCCCGGCGGCCGACCCGATCGAGAGCATGCTGCCGCCTACTCCGGCCGTCAGCGTGACCAGCAGCCACTGCCCGGTGGACATGTCAGGCTGCATCGTCAATACCGCGAACATTACCGGGATGTTATCGACGATGGCCGACAGTACCCCCACGGCGATGTTGGCGGGCGTCGCGCCCCACTGGAGATACATCACCTCGGAGGCCAGGGCGAGATAGCCGATGAAACCCAGGCCACCGACGCAGAGCACGACGCCGTAAAAGAACAGCAGGGTATCCCACTCGGCCCGCGCCACCCGGTTGAATACATCGAATGGCACCGCGGCGTCACCCAGGCGCTCCTCGTTGGCATCGGCGCTGCCGCCGTGGTTGAGCACCAAAATTTCCCGATGGTGGGTCTTCTTCAGATAGAAACCGAAGATCTGCAGATAGGCCAGACCGGTGAGCATGCCGATGACCGGCGGCATGTGCAGAAAGTTGTGGAAACTGACGGCGGTGAAGATGGTCAGCAGGAAAAGCGCCATGATCCGCCGTGCACCCCGCTTCATCACCACCTTCTCGTCGGACACCTGCGGGCGCTCGTCGGGAATGGCGAAGTGCATGAAGGCAGCCGGTACGAGGAAGTTGACCGCCGACGGGATGAACAGGGCGAAAAAGGTCCAGAAGTCAACGATACCCCGCTGCCAGACCATCAGGGTGGTGATGTCACCGAATGGGCTGAATGCGCCGCCGGCGTTTGCGGCGACCACGATATTGATACAGGCGATCGCCACAAAGCGGCCGTTGTCGCCACCGACCGCCAGCACCACGGCGCACATCAGCAGTGCGGTGGTCAGGTTGTCCGCCACCGGGGAGATGAAGAAGGCGAGAATGCCGGTGAGCCAGAACAGCTGCCGGAAGCCGAAGCCCTTGCGGATCAGCCAGGAACGCAGCGCGTCGAAGGCCAGTCGCTCGTCCAGGGCGTTGATGTAGGTCATCGCCACCAAAAGGAACAGCATCAACTCGGCATACTCGAGCAGGTTGTGCCGCACTGCCTGTTCCGCCTCATGGGTCATGCCTTCGGAGGCGTAGACCGCCGCAATCATCGCCCAGATGATGCCGGCGGCCAGAATTACCGGCTTGGACTTGCGCAGATGCGTGAACTCCTCCGCCATGACCAGCAGATAGGCGAAGACAAAAATGGCAATCGCCCAGTACCCCACGGCGTGATCCGTCAAATCCAACGCCGCGCCGTTGGAAGCCCAGACAAAGGAGGGGAGCAGCAAGGCGGCAAGTGCAACAAGCAATCGGTAAGGCATGTTCGTTCTTTACGGTTGTGGCAGCCCGGATCGGGAACGGCTATTAAACCTTTTGCCCATGCACCTAGCAAGGTTCCTGCCGAGCACTTTTCGGGGCGGGCGCGTGTCAGGCCGGGCGATCCATGGCGGGATCTACAGCATCGATGACGGGGTGTTGAAAGGCGCGTCTGCATCACAGGCCACGAACCGATGCCGCCGATCTATCGCTTCAGCGACCCTGAGTTATAGAAAAGCCCGGGACTGGCCCGGGCTTTCGACAAGGATGGCTCGCGGTCAGAAGATCAGATTCATCATAACCATCATCACCACCAGGAACAGCACGGTCATGATGCCGCCGGCCTTCATGTAATCCGGCACCCGGTAGCCGCCCGGCCCCATGATCAGCGCGTTGACCTGATGGGTTGGGATCAGGAACGAGTTCGAGGTGGCAATGGCGACCGTGAGGGCGAACACTGCCGGATTGGCCCCGGCACCGATGGCGATGTTGACCGCCAGCGGTACCAGCAGCACCGTTGCGCCGACGTTTGACATGACCAGGGTGAAGAAAGTGGCGAGCACCGCCACCGAGGCTTGAATTACCCAGATGGGCGCATCCCCGACCACGGCGAGGGTCTGTTCGGCTATCCACTTGGCCGTACCGCTGGTCTCCACCGCCAGACCGAGCGGGATCAGGCTCGCCAGCAGGAACACCGTCTTCCAGCTGACCGCCTCATAGGCCTCTTCGATCTTCAACACACCGGAAAGAATCATGCCGAGTGCGCCGGTCAGCAGGGCGACCGACAGGCGCAGGTCCGAAAACAGCACCAGAACCAGCGCAATGGCGAAGAACAAGCCGGCCCAACCCACCTTCTGCGGCCGCAGGTCTTCATGGGGGTATTCCGAGGTCACCACCACGAAATTGCGGTCCTTCTCCAGGCGGCTCAGGGCGATCCAGGTGGTGTGGACTACGAGCGAGTCGCCGGCTTGCAGCGGCATGTCTCGCACACCATCGCCTTCGCGGAAAGTCTGTTCGCCGCGCTGCAGGGCCAGCAGGGAGATGCCATAGGTCTTGCGCATCCAGACGTCTCGAGCCGACTTGCCGATGAGCTGCGAGCCCGGCGGAATCACCACTTCGCCGACGCCGGCCTTGGTCGCTACCAGTTCTTCCGCAAAGGTCTCCAGATCGCGCCTTGCCTCCAACTCATAGGACTCGACGAACCGCTTCACCGCCGCTTCCGAGGCCATCACGCCGAGGATAGTGCCCGGGGTGATACCGACGTCACGGGCGAGGCCGCCGGGGCCGATCCGCAGGTCATCGCTGGAGCGCTGCATGGCCACGACGCGGATGCGGCTCGCCTGCTCGAAGTCGTCCAGGTTCTTGCCCACCAGCGGACTGTTCGCCGGGACCACCACTTCGTTCAGGTCGTACTCCAGGCCGTAGACCTCCTTGAAGTGGGCCATGGTGCTGGCCCCTTCCGTGCCCTTGCTGACGTTGGCCGGGAGGACAAAACGGCCGGCCAGGATGAAGTAGACGATGCCGGCAGCCACCAGGGTCAGACCGATGGGGGTCACATCGAACAGGCCGAATGTGGCCATCTTCTGCGCTTCAGGCAGCGCAGAATTGGAAGTAACGATGAGGTCATTCAACAGAATCAGCGGGCTGGAACCGACCATGGTGACCGTGCCGCCGAGGATGGCGCAGAAGCCCATCGGCATCAGCAGGCGCGACATCGGCAGGCCGGTGCGTGCCGAAATGCGACTGACCACCGGCAGGAACAGCGCGGCGGCCCCCACGTTCTGCATGAAGCTGGAGATGATTCCCACCGTGCCGGAAATCAAGGGAATTATGCGCGTTTCGGTGGCGCCGCCGACCCGCATGATGAAGACGGCCACCTTGCTCATGATGCCGGTCTTGTCGAGGCCGGCACCGATGATCATGACCGCGATGATCGAGATCACCGCATTACTGGCGAAACCGGTAAACAGGCTGCCGGCCGGCACCAACCCGTGTTCGAGTCCCATTACTGGGGCCATCAGTTCAGTCAGGCCCAGCAGCACCATGATACTGACGGCGGTGACATCGACCCCGACGATCTCGAAGGCGAACATGTAGATGGTGAGCAGCAGAATGGCCAGTACCCAGGCCGTCTCCACCGAGGGCGCGACGCTGGCCATCCAGACGCCGACCAGCGCAAATACCGCACCGGCAATCAGCTGTTTGCGCAATGCCGACGTCTGCCCGTCTGTGGTCGAGTCGCCGGAGGCCGGCGCCGGCGCGCCGGGCCGCTCCGGCAGCGAATTGTCGTCTGCCTGTATTTTGTAGTCGTTTGCCAATGGAGTCCCCTCGTATGCCTTGAATGGCGCCCCAGGTCGGAGAAGAGTCCAGCTTATCCCTAGGGCGGCCTTTGACCGAAATTCACCGGCTATGATACTGGCAGAATCGAAGCCTCATCAAATAGTGACACCTTATACCCGGCTGTCGACAGCTGATGCGGCGCTTGATGCAGAAAAAAAACGAACGAAGCAGGGTTCAGGAGCAGGGGGGCTGTGGCGTAACGCCGTTTTTGTACTCGTCCAGAGGCACGCAGGGAAACCGCTTCATGTGATTTTCGCGGCCTTGGGCGACGAGCGGGGCGCCGGCCCTCAGGGGGCGAGTTCGGCCGCCGCCGTCACGCCGGCATAGGGCAGGCCCGCGGCGTCGTTCAGGGCCTTCACGTCGTCGACGTCGTTCGCGGCCAGCGAGCTCACCGCGCCACCACCTCGGC
>JAWLGP010000013.1:0-80595 GCA_041685045.1 Gammaproteobacteria bacterium | reverse complement strand
GGGGGGGCGCGGGGGGGGGCCCCGCCCGCGGCGCCCCCCCCCGCCACCGCGGTCACGTTCTTCATGGTGCCCTCCATCCGTTGTTGCCATCGTGGGTAGGTGGAGGGCTTGTCGTTATCTATGGGCCCGCAATCAGCGGATAGCTGTCTCGATGAAATCGGACTCGCCCTTGTTATCTGCCCAGCTCAGCTTGAGCGTGTCACCCTTCTTGGCGCCTTTGAACTCGAAAGAGAGATAGGGGTTGGTGGATACGGCACCGCCCCACTGACCAGTCAGAACGTTTTTGCCGTTGTGTTCGCAGCTCACTTCCTGAATGAAGTGCGCCGGGATCACCTGCCCGGTTTTTTTGTCCTTGCGCAGGCCGGTCTCCATCGGGTGCTTGATGAGCGCCTTGACGGTGACAGTTCCGTCCTTTTCCTGGGCGCGGATCTTGATCGTGTTCGACATCAGTTAAATACCTCTTGCGTGATTATTTGCAAAGCGCGGATTAGCCGCCGCAGCCGCCGATGGTGACCTTCACCTCTTTGCGGGCACTGTAGAGCCGACCGTTGGCTTTGACGACCGCGATGATATTGGAGGTCTGGCCCATCTTGATGCGGGTGGAGATAAATGGGACGGTGCTGGCACCCAGTTGGTAGGTCGCCGCCAGCGGCGTGCCGTTTTTCTCCGCAATGATCGCAATGGATTCGACATTCGGCAGGTTGCTGGAGACCGAAATCGGGACCACGGCGCCGTTTTCGGCGATGTCCGGGGCCTTGATCTCGATGTCGCCGGAGGCGTCGGTCAGATCGCTGCCGTGGAGATGTTTCAGGGCGTCCTGCACGCCTTTAGCCTGAAAGGCGTCTTTCGGCCAGGCTGCCAGGACTTCCCGCGGGCTCAACAGTCCTGCGCCGGCGGCAACTGCAAGAGCGCTACCGGCCAGGGTGCCCTTCAAAAAGATGCGACGTTTCATAAGCACTCCAAACCTCTTTTTCGGTTTTGTGATTTACAACGAGTAGACGAACTCGACCACTGTGTCGATTTCCCTTTCGGTCAGGATCTCGTAGCGACCGAAAGAGGCATCATACTATGTAGCGTTTGCGCCGGTGAAATCCAAATCCGGGCGCGTCTGCATCTCAAGCAACGGCAGACCGATGCTGCCTGACCAGTGAACGTTTTTCCAGAGGACGGCGGCTGTTGGCATGAACTGCCTGTCTTTGTTCGGCAGGGTCACAGTCGTCGGTGTGACCAGAAACGCTGGTTACTGTTGCTCGGCCAAGGCCTCGCGTTTGAAAAATTCCAGGCGCGCCTCGATTTTCGAACCAAGATAATAGTCGTCCCGTGAGGCGCGGCGAGCGCGCTCCAGCAGGTCAATGGCGCTGTGAGTCTCGCCTAGCCGATAGTAGTACTCGGCGACAGCAAGCTGGGATGCGGGTGCGTTGCCAGCCTGCGCATGGGCGTTCCCCAGCAATCGGTAGCTGTCGAGATGCCGGGGCCCGTTTCGGACGATCGCATCCAGGATCTGCACGGCCTCATCAGGCTCCTGGTTGGCCAGGAGCGCTTCGGCCAATCCCAGGCTGAGGCGCTCGTTGCCAGGGTAGAGCTCCAGTGCCTCACGGTAGCGGGCAATGGCGACGTCCACCACGCCTGCGGCCAACTCGGTTGCCGCGAGGGTTTCCAAAATGGCGATGCTGCCGGGCAACAGCGACAAGCTCCGGGCGAGGGCCTGCCGGGCCTCCGCGTATTGCCCGCTCTGCGCCATGGCGAATCCGAGGGCATACCAGTCTGCCGCATCTTTCGCCTCCCGGGAGCGGAGTTCTTTGGCGAAGGCCGCGGGGTCCCGGTGGGTCAGCACGCGCAGGCGCGCCTTGATGATCCTGTACGCATCCCGGTTGCGTGGCCGTGGCTCGCCGAGGGAGGCTGCCCTCGCCGTTGCGTCCGCTATGCGGTTTTCATTGACGGGGTGGGTCCGCAGGAACTCGGGGACACCCGCGTAAAAGCGCTCGCGTCGCTGCAACTCGCCGAAAAAATCGGCCATGGAGCGGGGGTCAAAGCCCGCTGATGCGAGCAGGTCGATGCCGACCCGGTCCGCTTCGTGCTCATGGGTTCGTGTGAAATCGATACGCATCTGCGCCGCACCGGCGGTGCCGACCGCAATCGCGGCCTGGGCGATTTGCGGATCGTGTCCCGCCAGCAGCATCGCTGCGATCAGCGCGGCAGTCATCGGCAGACTGCTCTGCTGCACCTTCTCCACCCCGCGGGCGATATGGTGTTGCGACACGTGGGCGATTTCGTGTGCTACCACGGCGGCCAACTCGTCTTCGCGCTCGGTGGCCAGGAGCAGCCCGGTATTGATGCCGATGTAACCGCCGGGGACGGCAAAGGCGTTGATGCCGGGCTCGTTGACCGCGAAGAAGTGATACGCCTGACCGGCATCTGGAGTGCCGGTGGCCAACTCCTGGCCGAGGTCTTGCAGGTAAGCCGCGACCGACCGGTCTTCAAGGATTTTCCCGGCATCGCGCAGCTGCCGCCAGAACGCTTTGCCGATCCGCTGCTCCTGCTCCTGAGTCAGCGCGGCCGCCGCGCTCGCCCCCATGTCCGGCAGTTCCACCCGCGCGGCCGCGGGAAATGCCAGCGAAAAAGCGACAAACAGGATCAACCCGGCCCGACCGAACCTCCGCATAACGAGCGAGCAGAGGGCTGCTGAGGGGGGAAATGGAAGCGCGAACGGAAAAAACATATGAAGCTCGTGGTTGCAGCTGGCGGAGGGGGCTCTATACACTATATTAGATTGCGCTTAATTACTGATACGGAGGATGGATGTTCGCGATTAACGAAATTGACGCCCTTCAACTCGATCAGATGCTCGCTGAAGCGGCCGACGAGATCAAACTGATCGACGTACGCAGCCCCATGGAAGTGGCCCAGGGCGCCATCCCCGGTGCTGAAAATATACCGCTGCATCTGCTGCCGATGCACATCGATCGAATTCCCGACGACAAACGGGTGGTTTTCTACTGCCGGACCGGAGCCCGTTCGGGCCAGGCGTGTGCATTTCTTTCCGCTCAGGGGAAGGCGAACACGGTGAACCTGCGTGGTGGTATTATCGCCTGGGTCCAGGGCGGACGCGCCGTGGCCTGATACGCGGCGAAACTAAGCGACTGATATCACAGCGTTTACAGGATGTGTGTCGTTGGCGATGTTAGGCGAGTGCCGGTGATTGAGGTCTTGCTTTCGCCCGCGGCATGGCATATAAGTGCGATATTGAATTCTAATTGACTTCGCCAAGTCTGTTCATTGAGACTTGGCTTTTATTTAACCTGTACTTTCGTAAGGAGAGAACCATGGCGAACTTCGACCAAGAACTCGACGCCTCCGGCCTGAACTGCCCGCTGCCCATCCTGCGTGCGAAGAAATCCCTGGGTACCCTGTCTTCCGGTCAGGTCCTCCGCGTTGTCGCTACCGATCCCGGCTCGGTCAAGGATTTCGAAGCGTTCGCCAAGCAGACCGGCAACGAGCTGATGGAGTCCGGTGAGGAAGGCGGCAAGTTCGTTTTCCTGATCAAGAAGGCCTAACGGTTCTTCCATAAAACCAACTCCAAGGGGGGCAGCTCATGTCTGATCCGAAAAAGCTTGCCATCATCGCGACCAAAGGGACGCTGGACTGGGCCTACCCGCCCTTCATTCTTGCTTCCACTGCGGCGGCGCTGGGTTACGATGTCGAAATCTTCTTCACCTTCTATGGACTCAAGCTTCTCAACAAGAAGCTGGACCTGCAGGTGACGTCGATCGGCAACCCCGGCATGCCCATGCCGATGCCGATGCCGGTCCTGCTGCAGGCCCTGCCGGGCATGCAGAGCATGATGACCACGATGATGAAGCAGAAGATGAAGTCGAAGGGCGTCGCCAGCGTCGAGGACCTGCGGGACCTCTGTCTGGAAGCGGACGTCAAGATGGTCGCCTGCCAGATGACCGTCGACCTGTTCGACATGAATCCGGCCGATTTCATCGACGGCATCGAGTTCGGTGGCGCCGCCACCTTCTTCGAGTTTGCCGGCGACTCGGACATCTGCCTCTATATCTGACCGCGGCACAAGTCAGAACGAAAAAGCCCCCGCTCCGTCGGGGGCTTTTTTTTTGTGCCCGGTTATCGTTGGGGGACGAACAACTTTCCAGTGATTCGCTTAGCACATCATTGAAAAAATTCAAGGCGTGCACAGCTGCAAAAATAGAGGTTAAAAAAGCTTACTGTTAACAAGGGATGTGAATTGGTGTATTACCAAATGCTTAATAATTTCCATTTATTTGACATCCCCGGTGTGGGAATCCTATGTTGTTAGTGAGTTTGGGAACTATTCGTTGTTTGGAATCAAAAACAACTTTTATTCCCGCATAAAAGAAGTGTTGTCAGCTAACCAGAAGCACTTCGCCACAACAAAAGAACCTAGAAATACATCGGAGGAGCAAATACCCATGATGTCCCGTCGTATTCTGTCCGTGGCCATCGCTGCGGCGCTCGCATCACCCTTGGCCCATGCCACCAACGGCATGAACCTCGAAGGCTACGGCCCCATCGCCACCGGTATGGGTGGCGCGTCGATGGCCTATGACAACGGGACAGCGGCGGTCATGAACAATCCCGCTACCCTTGCGATGGGCAACCCGGGCAGCCGGGTCGATCTCGCCATCGGGGAGTTGAGTCCCGATGTGGACGCCAGTATGGCGGGAATGGGTTCCTGGTCTTCGGGCGGTGACAGCTATCTGATGCCTGCCTTCGGCTACATTCGCAATACCGGCAAGTACGCGTTCGGTGCCGGCGTGTTCGCGCAGGGCGGCATGGGTACTGAATACAGCAGCGGTGGCCCCGGTGCCGCGTTTGGCGCGCTTGGAAATAGCTTGGCTCCGCTCGGCCCGGCCATGGGCCTGACCGGTGCGGGAACGCTTAGCGCAGCGACGGCGGCGGATATCGGCAGCCTGGAAGAGCGTTCGGAAGTGGGTGTGGCGCGGGTCATCTTTCCGTTGGCCGTCAACGTGAATGACCGCCTGAACCTGGGTGCCAGCCTCGATTGGGTCCGCGCCACGATGGATGTGAAAATGTTCATGCCTGGCGCGACCTTTGGACGACTTGCTGCGGCCGGTCGTGTGAGTGGTGGCCTGAATACGGCACTCGGCGGATTATTGACAGGAGGCGCCATCACGGATGTATATGGTGCCTACCTGGACTTCTCCGACAGCAGCGATTTCGATGGCGCGGCTACCGGCTCCGGTTTTGCCGGCAAACTGGGCTTTACCTATGAGATCAGTCCCAAACTGACGGTCGGGGCGTCTTACCATTCCGAAACAAACCTGGACGACCTCGAAAACGGTGGACGTATGGTGATGTACGTCGAGGATAGCGGCGGCGTTCCCCCGGCTGGACTTGGAGCGGGGGCTGGAGCGGATGTTCCGGTCACGCTGACCGGCGACGTCAAGGTGCACGGTTTTGAATGGCCGGAAACCTACGCTATCGGCTTTTCCTATCGTCCGAACGATCGTTGGATGTTGGCTGCCGACGTGAAACAGATCAACTGGTCGGACGTGATGAAGGATTTCAAGGTGACCTTCACCGCTGACGCGGCGAACCCGCCTGGTTTCGCCAATCAGTCAATCACCATTGCCATGCCCCAGAACTGGGACGACCAGACCGTGATTCAACTCGGCGCCAGCTACCAGATGTCGGACCAGCTGGTCCTGCGTGGTGGCTTCAACCGAGCCGACAATCCGGTACCGAGCGGCACCGTAAACTACCTGTTCCCGGCCACCATCGAGGAACATTACACCGTCGGTCTCGGCTACGCCTTCAGCGACGCCAATATGGTGAACTTCTCGCTGGCCTACGCGCCGGAAGTCGAGGTGACGGGAACTGGAACCGACAACAACGGTCTGAAAGTCTCCCATTCGCAGACCAACTGGCAGCTGATGTACTCGCATTTCTTCTAATTTCTGCTATTCCAAAGGAAGGGCGCGCAAAGGCGCGCCCTTTTTTTATCTAACAAGAAGAGAGCGGAGGGACACCCATGCGTTTGGCCAAGATAATAATTGTCACCTTGATGGTTTCGCTGGCGACCGCCACGCAGGCGGCGGAGATGCTGAAACCGTTCGTACTCGCCGAAAAGACACAGGGCGACCTCGAGAGTGTGTCGGCGGCAGTTATCGAAAAGATGTCGGCGGCGGGATTCGAGGTGGTGGGACAGTATTCGCCGTATGACGGAGCCCGGATCATCGGCATCACCTCCGATGCACTGCGTCAGGCGGCCGCAAAATCCGAATACGGTGGTTATGGTGCGGTACAGCGTATTGCCTTGACCAAGGTAGGTGCCGACGTCCAGGTCGCCTACACCCATCCCACCTACATGGCGAACGCCTACCGCATGACGGATGATCTCGCGGGTGCAACCAAAAAGCTGGGCGATGTACTCGGGAACAACGGCGCCTTCGGGCCGGAGGAGGGATTGCCGGCGGAAGACCTGCGCGAATACCACTACATGTTCGGCATGCCCTATTTCGATGACCCGCTGAAGCTTGCCAGCCACGACAGCTATGAGGCGGCAGTCAAGGCCGTTGAAGAGAAACTGGCGGCCGGTACCGGCGGCGTCACCAAGGTCTGGCGGGTGGACCTGCCGGGCAAGAAGGAGACCGTATTCGGTGTTGGGATGAAGGCGCAGCAGGGCGGCAACAAATACATGGACGACAGCTACGTCATGAGCGAAATCGACTTCAAAACGATCCGCTCGACGGCGCATCTCCCTTATGAGATGCTAGTCTCCGGTTCGAGCGTGTATGCCTTGCCGGCCGAGTTCCGGATCGCCATCAACTTCCCGGACCTGGCGATGGTCGGCAAGAACAGTTTCATGAACATCATGCAAACCCCGGACGCCGTGCGCAAAGTGCTCGAGCAGGTCGCCGGCGCCAAGACCTACAGCCAGTACGCTTGGGACTGACCCGGGCGTAACTCCCGAATGGGGGGAGAACAACAAGAAGCCCGCCCAGGGCCTTTGAGGGACGACGTTTCTTATTGAAGAGATTTTGACAGGACGTCTGAGCCTAGAAGCCCCGCTTGCGGGGCCTTTCTTTTTTGGCGATTACAAATTGGACAGGATTTCTCAGGATGGACAGGATGTTCCTGTTCAAAATCCCTGCATTCCATCCTGTTAATCCTGAAAAATCCTGTCCATCCGGTTTTCCTTACCTCCCGCGCCCCCTCCAGCCCGACCTCGGCCGGCTGCGGCAATAATCCCGGTGAAAAATCCCGCCGGATCGGGTACTCTATCCGGCTTTTCCGGGGCGTTTGCGCCCTGTCCGAACGGGTAGCCAGCAGGGGTTGTTCATGTTCAGCAAAGACATGCGGATCGCCGGTTTTGATGATGAGCTTTGGGGCGCCATGGAGCAGGAGCGTGTGCGTCAGGAAGAGCACATCGAACTCATCGCCTCGGAAAACTACACCAGCCCGCGGGTCATGCAGGCCCAGGGGTCGGTTCTCACCAACAAGTACGCCGAAGGTTATCCCGGCAAGCGCTATTACGGCGGCTGCGAGTTCGTGGATATTGCCGAGCAGTTGGCCATCGACCGTGTGAAGGAGCTGTTTGGCGCCGATTACGCCAATGTCCAGCCCCATTCCGGTTCCCAGGCCAACGCGGCGGTCTACATGGCCCTCTGCGAGCCGGGCGACACCATTCTCGGCATGAGCCTGGCCCACGGCGGTCACCTGACTCACGGCGCCAAGCCGAACTTCTCCGGCAAGATCTACAATGCCGTCCAGTACGGGCTGAACCCGGATACGGGCGAGATCGACTACGAGGAGGTCGAGCGTCTCGCTGTCGAGCACAAGCCGAAGATGATCGTGGCCGGTTTCTCCGCCTACTCCCGTGTGGTGGATTGGCAGCGCTTCCGCGACATCGCCGACAAGGTCGGGGCCTTCCTGTTCGTGGACATGGCCCACGTGGCCGGCCTGATCGCCGCCGGTGTCTACCCGAGCCCGGTCCAGATCGCCGACGTCACCACCTCCACCACCCACAAGACCCTGCGCGGCCCGCGCGGCGGCATCATCCTGGCCAAGGCCAACCCGGAGATCGAGAAGAAGCTCAACTCTCTGGTCTTCCCCGGCACCCAGGGCGGCCCGCTGATGCACGTCATCGCAGGCAAGGCGGTGGCCTTCAAGGAGGCGCTGGACCCGTCGTTCAAGAGCTACCAGCAGCAGGTAGTGACCAACGCCCGCGCCATGGCGCAGGTGTTCATCGAGCGCGGCTACGACGTGGTCTCCGGCGGCACCGATAACCACCTGTTCCTGGTCAGCTTCATCAAGCAGGGCCTGACCGGTAAGGACGTGGACGCCTGGCTGGGCGCCGCCAACATCACCGTCAACAAGAATGCCGTACCGAACGACCCGCAGTCGCCGTTCGTCACCTCCGGCATCCGCATCGGTACCCCGGCATCGACCACCCGGGGCTTTGGCGAGGCCGAGTGCCGCGACCTGGCTGGCTGGATGTGCGATCTGATCGACGCCCGCGGCGACCAGGCCGTCATCGACCGGGTAAAGGGCCAAGTGCTGGCCCTCTGCCAACGTTTCCCCGTTTACGGGGGATAAAAGATACAAGGGAAAAGGTGCAAGGGGATTAAACCCTTTGCCCTTTTCCCTTTACCCTTGTACCTGCCTCTATGCGTTGTCCGTTCTGTAGCGAACCCGACACCAAGGTCATCGATTCGCGCCTGGCGAACGAGGGTGACTCGGTGCGCCGTCGACGCGAATGCGTGACCTGCGGTGAGCGCTTCACCACGTTCGAGACGGCGGAGCTGGTGATGCCGCGTATCGTCAAACAGGACGGGACCCGCGAGCCGTTCAATGACGAAAAGCTGCGCGGCGGCATGCAGCGGGCGCTGGAGAAGCGGCCGGTGGAGACTGACGAAATCGGCGAGGCGGTCAATCGCATCATGCACCGCCTGCGTGCCACCGGCGACCGCGAAGTGCCGTCGAGGGTGCTCGGTGAGTGGGTGATGGACGAGCTGCGTGACCTGGATGAGGTGGCCTACGTGCGTTTCGCGTCGGTTTACCGCAGTTTCCAGGACGTCAACGCCTTCCGCGAAGAGATCGAGCGTCTCCAGAGCGAGCCCTCGGCCGAGGCGCGCCGCAACCAACTGAACCTGCTCGAGGGCGAGCAGGCGAAGAAAAGGAACAAGTAGGTCGTGGCCGCATTCACCGCCGACGACCATCGCCACATGGCGCGCGCGCTCCAATTGGCGCGCCGCGGGCTTTATTCCACTGACCCCAATCCGCGGGTCGGGTGCGTGCTGGTACGCAACGCCGAGGTGGTCGGCGAAGGCTGGCACGAGCGGGCGGGCGGGCCGCATGCCGAGGTGGTGGCGCTGGTCGAGGCGGGGGAGAAGGCGCAGGGCGCCACCGCCTACGTGACGCTGGAGCCCTGTTGCCATCACGGCCGGACCCCGCCCTGTGCCGATGCACTACTGACGGCCGGTGTCGGTCGGGTGGTGGCGGCGATGCAGGACCCCAATCCCCGGGTGGCCGGCAACGGTCTGGAGCGGTTACGGGCGGCCGGTGTCGAAACCGCTGTTGGCCTGATGCAGGCACAGGCCGAGGCGCTCAACCCCGGCTTCGTCTCGCGCATGGCGCGCGGGAGGCCGTTCGTGCGCTGCAAGCTGGCCATGAGCCTGGACGGGCGTACCGCCATGGCCTCCGGCGAAAGCCAGTGGATCACCGGCGAGGCGGCGCGCAAGGACGTGCAGCGGCTGCGGGCACGCAGCTCGGCCATTGTCACCGGGGTCGGCACGGTGCTGGCGGACAACCCGTCCCTGAACGTGCGCATCCCCGAATCGGATCGACAGCCGCTGCGGGTGGTGCTCGATCCGCGGCTCTCGACGCCGGAAACGGTGCGGATGCTGAGTTTGCCTGGCAAGACGCTGCTGGTGACCGCCGCCGAGCGCGACGATGCCTGGGAGCGGCTCGAGCAGGCCGGCGCGGAGATCGCGCACCTGCCGGCCGGGCCGGATGCCATCGACCTGCCTGCCATGTTGCGGTTGCTGGCCGATCGTGAGGTCAATGAGGTACTGCTGGAGACCGGGGCGACCCTGAGCGGGGCGATGCTGCGGGCCGGCCTGATCGATGAACTGGTTGTGTACGTGGCGCCGAAGCTGATGGGCGACGGCGCCCGCGGGCTGTTCAGGCTGCCCGGGCTCGAGCAGATGAGCCAGGCGCTCGACCTGGAGATTATCGATGTGCGGGCGGTGGGGCGCGACTGGCGCTTTACAGTGCGGCCACAGGTGGAGAGTGTTTGATGTCTCGAAGCCTAGGCGTCGCGTACCAGCACGATAGCGAGGCGAGGGCTACCCGTCCTTAAAATTCGGTCGTCGCCCGCAGGGATGCGGGCGTCGAGCGTACAAGGAGGTATTCACAGCGAACCGCATTTTAAGGACGGGTAGTCCTCGTCGGGTCGGGGCCACAGGCACCGACGGACGGGAGGATAACGATGTTTACCGGTATCATCGAAGCTGTGGGCAAGGTCGCGGCCCTGGAGCCGAAGCAGGGCGACATGCGGCTGTATGTGCAGACCGGCAAGCTGGACCTGGGCGACGTGCAACTCGGCGACAGCATCGCCGTCAACGGCGTCTGCCTGACGGCGGTGGAGCTGCCGGGCGACGGCTTTTGGGCCGACGTTTCCGGCGAAACCCTGTCCAAGACCAACTTCTCCGACCTGCGGGTCGGCAACGCGGTCAATCTGGAGAAGGCACTGACCCCGACCACCCGCCTGGGCGGCCACCTGGTCTCCGGCCACGTGGACGGCATTGGCGAGGTGCTGGAGCGGCGGCCGGCAGGGCGCTCGGAGCAGTTCCGGATCCAGGCGCCGAAGGAGCTGGCACGCTATATCGCGAAAAAGGGTTCAATCTGCATCGACGGCATCAGCCTGACGGTGAACGAGGTGGACGGGGCGATCTTCGCCCTCAACATCGTGCCGCATACGCTGCAGGAAACCACCATGGATGCCTTCCGGCCGGGCCGGCGGGTGAACCTGGAGGTGGATATCATTGCCCGCTATCTGGAGCGCCTGGTGCTGGGCGAGCAGGCGGCGCAGGCCGGTGGCATCACCGAAAGTTTTTTGGCCGAGAACGGCTTTTTGAGGCGCTAACCACGGCAGGGCAGGGGAACCGATAGAGGCCACTGGTTTCGATCCCTGCTCCGACCCGGTTCAACCAAGTAGACCAATATGAAACTCAACACCATCGAAGAGATCATCGAGGACATTCGCGAAGGGAAGATGGTCATCCTCATGGACGACGAGGACCGGGAGAACGAAGGCGACCTGATCATGGCCGCCTCCCTGGTGCGGCCGGAAGACATCAACTTCATGGCCCGCTACGGCCGCGGCCTGATTTGCCTGACCCTGACCCGCGAGCGCTGCGAGCAGCTGCGCCTGCCGCTGATGGTCAGCAACAACAACGAAAAGCACGGTACCAACTTCACGCTCTCCATCGAGGCGGCGCGCGGGGTGACCACCGGCATCTCCGCCTACGACCGTGCCCATACCGTGCGTACCGCGGTGGCGCCCAATGCCAAACCCGAGGACGTGGTGCAGCCAGGCCACATCTTCCCGCTGATGGCGCAACCGGGCGGGGTGCTGACGCGTGCCGGCCACACGGAGGCGGGTTGCGACCTGACCCGCCTGGCGGGGCTGGAGCCGGCCGGTGTGATCGTGGAGATCCTGAACGAGGACGGCACCATGGCCCGCCGGCCCGACCTGGAGAAGTTCGCGGTCGAGCACGGACTCAAGATCGGCACCGTGGCGGACCTGATCCACTATCGGCTGCAGAACGAACCCACCGTGGAGCGGGTGGCCGAGTGCCACATGCCCACCGAGTGCGGCGACTTCCGGCTGCTCGCCTATCGCGATCTGCTGAACCACGAGATGCACCTGGCGCTGGTCAAGGGCGAAGTCGGCGACGGCGAACCGGCGATGGTCCGCGTCCACCTTCAGCACGGCCTCTGTGACCTGTTCGGCAACCAGCGTGGCGACTGCGGCTGGCCGCTGCGGGACGCGCTCTGCCGCATTGCCAAAGAGGGCCGCGGCGTGGCGATCATCCTGCGCCAGGAGGAGGAGCCCGAGCAGCTCCTCCGCCAGATCAAGGACTACCAACTGGCCGACGAGGGTGTAGTGCTGCCCACCCAGGAGAAGAGCGAAGACCTGCGTACCTACGGTATCGGTGCCCAGATCCTGCTCGATCTGGGCGTCAGTAAGATGCGGGTACTCTCCGCGCCGAAAAAGATGCACGCCCTCTCCGGCTTCGGTTTGGAGGTGGTGGAGTACGTGGAAGACTGAGACTGGGAAAACGCGCACTTACGTGACGGCAGTGCCGGGTGCGGTGTGATTTCTTGAAAGCCGGTACGCTGTGAATACATCCCTGTACGCTCGGCGGTCGCATCCCTGCGACCGACGACCGGCTTTCAAGGAATCACACCGCTCTTGGGTAAGGTAAGCGTTGAACTGAACAAAGACCAACAGACCGGGAAAAGAACCATGGCTGAGATCAAGACTTTCGAGGGGGACCTGACGGTCAGCGGTGCCAAGTTCGGTATCGTGGTGGCCCGTTGGAACAGCTTTGTGGTGGAGAGCCTGCTGGAAGGCGCGCTCGACACCCTGCGCCGGCACGGCGCCGCCGATGCCGACATCGAGATCGTCCGTGTGCCGGGCGCCTTCGAGGTGCCGTTGGCGGCGAAGCGGATGGCGGCGAGCGGCCGGTATGACGCTATCATTGCGCTGGGCGCGGTGATTCGTGGCGGTACGCCGCACTTTGAATATGTCGCCGGTGAGTGCACCAAGGGCCTGGCCCAGGTCAGCCTGCAGTACGACGTGATGGTCGCCTTCGGCGTGCTGACGGTCGACACCATCGAGCAGGCCATCGAGCGCTCCGGCACCAAGGCCGGCAACAAGGGGGCCGAGGCCGCCATGTCCGCCATCGAAATGGTCAATCTCCTGCCCAAACTGGGCGCTTGAGACTAAGGTCTGAATCCACCCATGAGCCGTGCCGCCCGTAGCCGTGCCCGCGAACGTGCCGTCCAGGCCCTGTACCAGTGGCAAATCGCCGGTCAGAACCTGAGCGACATCGAGCAGCAGTTCCTCGAAGAGCAGGACATGGCCAACACCGATCTCGATTATTTCCGGGAGCTGCTCCACAAGGTACCTGCCCACCTGGACGAGCTGGATGCGGTGATTGCGCCGCACCTGGATCGGCAGGTGAACCAGATCGACCCGGTGGAGCGGGCGATCCTGCGGGCCGGTGTCTATGAGCTGCGCTTTCGCATCGATATTCCCTACCGGGTGGTGATCAATGAGGCGGTGGAACTGGCCAAGCGCTTCGGTGCCGAACAGGGCCACCGCTATGTCAATGGCGTACTCGACAAGGCGGCGCAGCAGCTGCGCAGTGTCGAGGTGAAGGCGAAAAGGCGCTAAGCCCCTCTGAGTCGATGGCGCTCTCCGAGTTCGAGATCATCGACCGCTTCTTCGCCGCCCGCGCGACGGGCCGCACCGACGTGGCACTCGGCATTGGTGACGATGCCGCGGTGCTGAATGTGTCGCCCGGCATGCAGTTGGTGGTGGCCGTGGACGGCCTCATCGAGGGTGTGCACTTCCCCGTGGGCACCGATCCGGCCGCAGTGGGCCACAAGGCGCTGGCGGTGAACCTCAGTGATTTGGCCGCCATGGGCGCTGAGCCGGCCTGGGCCACGCTCTACCTGAGTCTCCCCGATCCGGATCCCGCCCGAGCCAAGGCCTTTGCCGACGGCTTCCTGTCCCTGGCGGATCGCTACGGCATGGCCCTCGTCGGTGGCGATACGGTCCGTGGTCCATTTACCGTTGCGGTGCAGGTGATGGGGCTGGTGCCGCAGGGCGGCGCCCTCTCCCGGGGCGGCGCGCGGCCGGGCGACGGGATTTACGTCACCGGCAGCCTGGGTGACGGCGGTGCCGGTCTCGCCTTGGTGCAGGGCCGGCTGACCGCATCCGGGGATGCCGCCGATCGGCTGCGCCGGCGCCTGGACTGGCCCGAGCCGCGAGTCGGCATCGGTGTGGCGCTGCGCGGCATCGCCTCCGCGGCCATCGATATCTCTGACGGTCTGGTGGCCGATCTCGGCCACATTTTGGAGCGCAGCGGCATCGGTGCGCGGGTCGAGGTGGAACAGTTGCCGTTTTCTGCCGAGTTGAGGCAGGTGCTGCCGGACGAGGCCGCTCGCACCGCATTGGCACTGCACGCGGGGGATGACTATGAGCTCTGTTTCACCGTTCCTGCGGAGCGCGAGCCGATGCTGAAGGCGCTTGATAGCGAGAACGTTCAGATTACCCGTATTGGCACGATCGAGGCACAGCCCGGGGTGAGGCTTGTCCGTGTCGATGGTACCCCCTTCAACGGCCGGACGGCGGGCTACGACCACTTTGCCGGGGGCAGTCATGAGTGAGGCAGACGGCATCGCATTGCCCGAGACCCGGCGCCCACGGGAGGTCATCGGTGATCTGCGCTGCTTCCTGGCGTTCGGCTTCGGCAGCGGCCTGGCACCGGCGGCACCCGGCACCGCCGGCACCCTGGCCGCCATTCCCATCTATTTGCTTCTGCAGCCGCTTGGGCTCACCACCTACTTGCTGGTGACAGCGCTGGTGGTGGTGCTCGGTATCTCTCTCTGTGACACCGCCGCCCGCCAGCTCGGTGTGCACGACCATCCCGCTATCGTTTGGGACGAGATCGCCGGTTATCTACTGACCATGGTGGCGGCACCGGCCGGCTGGCTCTGGCCCCTGATCGGCTTCATCCTGTTCCGCATCTTCGATATCGCCAAGCCCTGGCCGATCCGTTGGGTCGACCGGCGGGTCAGCGGCGGTTTCGGCATCATGCTCGACGACGTCCTCGCGGCGGTCCCTGCCGCCCTGATCCTCCAGGCCCTCGTCCTGATCTCCTGGTGACGGTGAACTCACCGCTAGAAATGGCATCAGCACATCAAATGGAACAGGATTCACAGGATTTATTCAGGATTAACAGGAAAAAGTTGGGTTTCTTCGTAACTGCTCGCCCGGGTACGCTCTCGATGTCCCGCGCGATACAGGGCATCCGTCTTCCCCGCGAAGGCGGGGATCCATTGACCGTTCACTGGATTCCCGCCTGCGCGGGAATGACAGAGGGGGCGAGTAGTAACGGTTTCTTTCCAAATAGAAATCCTGTGCATCCTGAATGAATCCTGTTAATCCTGTTCTATTGTCGGATCACAACATCCTGCCCGGCGTCGGCCAAATGCTCGAAGCGCGTCCCGCTTGCCACCGGCTGCCCAGCGGGTTTTAATCGGCGCAGGCAAGGAGGATGTGCTGAAATGAAAACCGGTGCGGTATTTCTAATCGCGGTGCTGAGCCTCCCCGCAACCACTTACGCCCGCGATATCGTCGTACTCGGCCTGTTCACGGGCAAGGCGGTGGTGCAGATCGACGGCACCCGGCGGGTGCTTTCCGTCGGACAGAGCAGCCCGGAGGGTGTGCGTCTGGTCAACTCCGACAGCGAAGCCGCGGTGCTCGAGGTCAATGGACGCCAAGCTCGCTATACGTTGGGCGCACACATCGGCAGCAGCTTCGAGGCGGCGAAAGGGGAGGAGGTGCGGATCTGGCCCGACAACGGCGGCATGTATGCCACTGACGGGACCATCAACGGTCAACCGATCGGCTTTCTCGTCGACACCGGGGCCACCTTGATCTCGATGAATGCCGACGACGCGCGTCGCCTGGGTATCGACTTCGTAAAGGACGGCAGGCCTGCGATGCTGGAAACGGCGTCTGGCCGTGAACGGGCGTTTCAGGTGATGATCGATTCGGTCAGCGTCGGCGGGATCAAGCTACACAACGTCGCTGCCGTGGTGCTGGAGGGCAGCATGCCGAGCACGGCGCTGCTCGGCATGTCGTTCCTGAACCGCGTCGACATGCAGCGCGACGGTCAGGCGCTGGTACTGAAGAGCAAATGGTAAGAAGACAGGTACGAGGGGCGAGCAGCGCTCCGCCCCTCGTACCTGTCCCTCGTCTCTGTGTCTTACCTAGCCCTTGCCTTTATCCCGCTCGATGAGCGCGTAGGCGGAGTGATTGTGAATGGACTCGAAGTTCTCCGACTCCACCACGTAGGCGGCGATGCGCTCGTCATTGTTCAGGCGCACGGCGACGTCGCGCACCATGTCTTCCACGAACTTCGGGTTGTCGTAGGCGCGTTCAGTGACGTGCTTTTCATCCGGGCGCTTGAGCAGGCCGAACAGTTCGCAGGAGGCCTCCGACTCGACCAGGTCGATCAGGTCCTCAATCCAGACGAACCCGCTGGTGAGGGCATTGACCGTCACGTGCGAGCGCTGGTTGTGGGCGCCGCGGTCGGAAATCTTCTTGGAGCAGGGGCAGAGGCTGGTGACCGGCACCACCACCTTCACCCGCAGCTTCGGTTCCCCTTCGCTCAGTTCACCGATGAAGGTGACATCGTAGTCCATCAGGCTCTCGACGCCGGAGACCGGGGCCTTTTTGTTGACGAAATAGGGGAAGGTCATCTCGATGTGACCCGACTCCGCCTCAAGCAGCTGGGTCATTTCCGCCAGCATGTCCTTGAACGACTCCACCGACAGTTCCCGCTCGTGGCGATTGAGGATCTCCACGAAACGCGACATGTGCGTGCCCTTGAAATTGTGGGGCAGGTTCACGTACATGTTGAAATTGGCGATGGTGTTTTGATCATTGCCGCTGCGGTCGCGGATGCGGACCGGGTGGCGGATGTCCTTGATGCCCACCTTGTTGATCGGGATCTGGCGGGTGTCCCTGCTGGACTGGACATCGGCAATGGGCTGGCAGACTTCGGTCATTGTCGTTCTTCCTCGGTGTAACGCACGCAGGCGCGCTCGGTCTCCCAAAGGGTGACGGCGCGGACCCGCACGCGGTCATCGTTCAATGTCTCGGCGATGCGGCGGAACAGATGCGCGGCCATGTTCTCCGCCGTCGGGTTCTGCACATCGAACGGGGGGATCTCGTTCAAATAGCGATGATCCAGTTCGTCGGTAGCGGCCTTGGCCGCCTGCTTGATGCTCTTGAAGTCCACCACCATGCCCAGCTTGTCCAGGCTGGCGGACTCCACCTCCACCTCTACTTTCCAGTTATGGCCGTGCAGGCGGCGGCAGTCGCCGGGATAGTCACGCAGCGAATGCGCAGCGGCGAAGTCGCTGACCACCTTGAGAGTGTATCGGGCCGTCATGAATATAGTAGTTGATAAAAACGCTATGAATTTACGTCGACGGCACCGCTTTGGCAAGCCTCGACCGGCAGTCGGGCCTCGATCCGGCGGATTATACCATCCGCATCCAGCCCGCAGGCGGCCAGCAACTCCTCGCGCTTGCCCTGCTCGATAAAGGCATCGGGCAGTCCCAGTTGCAGCAGCGGTACATTGCGACCATGCATCGCCAGGCATTCGGCGACAGCGCTGCCGGCACCGCCGAGGACCGTGTTGTCCTCCAGGGTGACCAGCAGTTCGTGCCGCTCCGCGGCGTTCAGGATTACCTGCTCGTCCAGCGGCTTGACGAAGCGCATGTTGATCACGGTGGCGCCCAGCCGGTCGGCCGCCGTCAGCGCCTCACCGAGCAGGGCGCCGAAACTGAGGATGGCCACCCGCTGGCCTTCGCGACGGGGCTCGGCGCGGCCGATGGGCAGCACCCGCATGGCGGCTTCCGGCTCGACTCCGAGTCCGCTGCCACGCGGGTAGCGGACCGCGGCGGGACCGTCGTGGTGGAAGCCGGTGTAGAGCATCTGACGGCACTCGTTCTCGTCGGCCGGCGCCATCACCAGCATGTTCGGGATGCAGCGCAGGAAGCTGAGGTCGTAATTGCCGGAATGGGTGGGTCCGTCGGGACCGACGACACCCGCCCGGTCGATGGCGAACAGCACCGGCAGATTCTGCAGCGCCACATCGTGGATCAACTGGTCGTAAGCGCGCTGCAGGAAAGTGGAATAGATCGCCACCACCGGTTTCAGCCCCTCGCAGGCAAGCCCGGCGGCCAGCGTGACCGCGTGTTGCTCGGCGATGCCGACATCGAAGTAGCGGTCCGGGAACTGCTCCGAGAAGCGCACCAGCCCGGAGCCCTCGCGCATCGCCGGGGTGATGCCGACCAGGCGCTCGTCCTGCGCTGCCATGTCGCACAGCCAGTCGCCGAAGACCTGGGTGTAGGTGGTTGCGCCGCCCTTGGCCAGCATCTCACCCGTCTCCGGGTCGAACGCGGAGACGCCGTGGAAGGCGCAGGGATTCTGCTCGGCCGGGGCGTAGCCCTTGCCCTTGCGGGTGACCACGTGCAGGAACTGGGGACCGCTCAACGACTTCAGGTTGTTGAGGGTCTTGATCAGGGTTTCGAGGTCGTGGCCGTCTACCGGGCCGATGTAGTTGAAGCCGAGCTCCTCGAACAGGGTGCCGGGCACCACCATGCCCTTGACGTGCTCCTCGGCCCGCCGCGCCAGCTCCCACATCGGCGAGGGCATGGTTTTCAGCACCTTCTTCGAGCCCTCGCGCATGGTGGAGTAGAGCTTGCCCGAGAGCGCCCGCGCCAGATAATTGGAGAGCCCGCCGACGTTCGGCGAGATCGACATCTCGTTGTCGTTCAGGATCACCAGCAGGTCGGCATCCAGGTCGCCGGCGTGGTTGAGGGCCTCGAAGGCCATGCCGGCGGTCATGGCGCCATCGCCGATCACGGCTACCACGCGGCGCTGCCGGCCTTCGCGGCGGGCGGCCAGCGCCATGCCCAGGGCCGCGCTGACCGAGGTGCTGGAGTGGCCGACATCGAAGGTGTCATATGGGCTCTCTGCACGGCGCGGAAACCCCGAGAGGCCGCCGAGCTGGCGCAGGCTGTCGAAGCGCTCCCGGCGCCCGGTCAGGATCTTGTGCGGATAGCTCTGGTGGCCGACGTCCCAGACCAAGCGGTCTTCGGGGGTGTTGAGCACATAGTGCAGCGCGATCGTCAGTTCGACCGTGCCGAGCCCTGCCGAAAGGTGCCCGCCGGTGCGGCCGACCGACTCGACCATAAACTGCCGCAGCTCGGCCGCGAGGCGGCGAAGTTCCGGCAGCGACAGGCCCTTGAGTTGCTCGGGGGTGTCGACCTGCTCCAGGAGGGGAGCGTTGTTGGTTTCAGGCATCGATCCGGCGCAAGGCGAAAACCGCTAATGATGGAACGGCTTGGGGCTGGTTGCAAGTTCGTCGACCACCCCGGGGTGCAATCGATTGGACCTTGTCGGGGCAGACCGGTTCGGTGGCTGCACCGAGGCGCAATCCGGCCGTTCCATCAGTTGGCCCGTTCAACCACATAATCGGCAATCGCCCGCAGCGAGGCCGCCGCCGGGCCGAGCCCTTCCAGGGCCGCGATGGCCTCACGGTGAACCTCTCGGGCTTTGGCTTTGGCGCCGTCCAGGCCGAGCAGGGCGGTGTAGGTGGGCTTGTCACGGGCGGCGTCCGAGCCCTGCGGCTTCCCCAAGGTCTCCGTGTCCGCCTCCACATCGAGGATATCATCACGGATTTGAAAGGCGAGGCCGAGCGCAGAGGCGTAGCGATCGAGTCGCTCCAGGGTGATGGCGTCGATCTCGCCGCAGAGTGCGCCCAGGCGAACGCTGGCCCGGATCAGGGCACCGGTCTTGTAGGCGTGCATGGTCTGCAGCTGCTCAAGTGTGAGCGCCTGTCCGACCGCCCCCATGTCGATGGCCTGACCGCCACACATGCCGCGCGAGCCGGCGGCCACGGCCAATTCCCGGATCAGCGCCAGCCCATTCGGCGCCTGGCCCGCGTTGGCCAGCACCTCGAAGGCGAGGGTCTGCAGGGCGTCGCCCACCAAAATGGCGGTGGCCTCGTCGTAAGCCTTGTGGCAGGTCGGTTTGCCGCGGCGCAGGTCGTCGTCATCCATGGCGGGCAAGTCGTCATGCACCAGGGAGTAGGCGTGGATCAGCTCGACCGCACAGGCGGCGGCATCGAGCGCCGGTCCATCGCCATCGATCACTTCGCCAGCTGCGTAAACCAGCACCGGCCGGACCCGTTTGCCACCGTTGAAGACGGCATAACGCATCGCCTCGTGCAGGCGCTCGGGCAGGACGTCCTGAGAGGGGAGCTGCCGTTCCAGTGCCGCATCGACGCGGCGACGGCAGGCGTCGAGAAACTCGGGGAGCGACATGGATTACCCTTCGTCGGGTTCGAATGGTTCGAGTGATTCGAGGGACTCGATACCGTTTTTCTGCACCAGCATCTTCACCTTCTGCTCAGCCTCGGCCAGGGCCTTTTGGCAGGAGCGGGTCAGGGCGATGCCGCGTTCGAAATCCTTCAGCGACTCCTCCAGCGTCAGCTCCCCATGTTCCATACGCTCGACCAGCTGCTCCAGATCGGCGAGCGCCTGTTCGAAGTCGAAGGATTCGGGTTTTTCGGCGTTGGTGCGCTTGGCCACGGCACGATACTCCATTAAATGGACGCGGTACGGTAAACCAGCCGTCCGGAAATGGTCAAACCAGGTAGGTGGGATGTTGCATTTGGAATGTGGGGAAACACCGACCGCTAACCTGTAGGAGCGGCGTACCCCGTGCGGGGCATAAAACCCCGCCGCGATTGCGGTGCGACGCACCGCCAAACGGAGGAGCAACGGATTGAAAACCAAACGGGAAATTGGCGCTCCCAAGGGGGTTCGAACCCCTGTTACCGACGTGAGAGGCCGGCGTCCTAGGCCACTAGACGATGGGAGCATTTGAGGGCCGAAACAGACTTACAGTAGGCCCGGACAAGCATGCTATTATACGCCCATGTTTGCCTGGCTCAAGCGCTCCATTCAAAAATTGACCGATTCTGCGGAACCCGCTGTGCTTCCTGACCGAGCGCCCACGCGCATTCCCCGCTCCGACCACATTATCACTCGGTCGAATATCAGTGAGAATGCGCTGAAGGTGCTCTATCGCCTGCGCAAGGCGGGATACGAAAGCCATCTGGTCGGCGGTGGCGTCCGCGATCTGCTGCTCGGGCGCGAGCCCAAGGACTTCGATGTCGCCACCAATGCCACGCCGGAAGAGGTGCGTGCGCTGTTCCGCAACTGCCGGCTGATTGGCCGCCGTTTCCGGCTCGCCCACGTCCATTTCGGTCCGGAGATCATCGAAGTGGCGACCTTCCGCGGCCGGCACGATGGCGACGAGGAGGGCGACGGCCGTATCGAAAACGGCATCATCCTGCGTGACAACGTCTACGGGAGCATCGAGGAGGACGCCTGGCGGCGCGACTTCACCGTCAATGCCCTCTATTACGATATCGACGACTTTTCGGTCGTCGACTTCACCGGCGGCATGGCCGACCTCGAGGCCGGTCGCCTGCGCATGATTGGTGACCCGGCCGTCCGCTTCCGGGAAGACCCGGTGCGAATGCTGCGTGCAATCCGCTTCGCCGCCAAACTCGGTTTCCGTATTGACGCCGCCAGTGAACAGGCCATCCTCGAGCTTCGGCCGCTGTTGCGGGAGGTGCCGCCGGCGCGCCTGTTCGACGAGGTGCTGAAGCTGTTTTTGGGCGGTTATGCGGTTGAGACCTACGAACTGCTGCGTCACTACGGGGTTTTCGGTGAGCTGTTCCCCGACACGGAGCGGGAACTGGAGCGCGAGGCCGGACACTTCCCCCATACGCTGATCGCCCGTGCCCTGGCGAACACGGATCGCCGCATTGAGGCGGGCAGGCCGGTGACGCCCGCTTTCCTGTTTGCGGCCCTTTTGTGGGACTCGGTGCGCGCCGCGGCCCTGCGTCTCCAGGACGAAGGACGCTCGCCACTGGAGTCGATGCAGATCGCCGGTGATGCGGTCGTCGCCCGCCAAGTGCAACGGGTCGCCTGTCCCAAGCGTTTCTCCCTCCAGTCACGCGAGATCTGGACGATGCAGGAGCGCCTGACCAAGCGCAACGGCAATGCGCCGTTTCGCCTGTTCGAGCTCCCGCGCTTTCGCGCCGCCTACGACTTTCTGTTGCTGCGGGCCGAAAGCGGCGAACCGGTGGAAGAGCTGGCCCAGTGGTGGACCCGCTTCCAGGAGGTCGGCGAAGAAGAACGCCGCGGCATGATCAGCGCCCGCCCCGGCAAGGGCAAGAAGCGTCGCCGCCGCAGCAGCGGTCGTGGCCGCCGGCCTGCCGCTCCCGAGTTGCAGGGCAAATAAAAAGACTTGGCACAGAGACGCAGAGGCGCGGAGAAAAGAAAAATTCGATTTCAGGATAGGTAGGGTGGATAAGCGCCAGCGTATCCACCGTCAACGGTGCCGCTGCACCGTACACCTGGCCGGAATCGGTGGAAGCGCCTTCGGCTTATCCGCCCTACGGAAGACTCAGTCTGGCAGTCAAAATTTTCAATCCCTCTGCGCATCTGTGACAGGTTTTTTTTAGAACGATGCCGGTCGAAGTCTTCATCGGAATTGGCAGCAATCTGGCCGAGCCTGAGCAGCAGGTGCGGCGGGCGCTGTATGAGCTCGGCGGCCTGCCTGCGACCCGCCTGCTGGCCTGGTCCCGGCTCTACCGCAGTCGCCCCATGGGGCCGGCGGACCAGCCCGATTACGTCAATGCCGCGGCGCTCCTTTCCTCCGGGCTGGAGCCGGAACCGCTGCTGGATCGCCTGCAGGCGCTGGAGGCGGCCCACGGCCGGGTCCGCGAGGGTGAGCGCTGGGGACCGCGGACGCTGGATCTCGACCTGTTGCTCTACGGTGACCAGGTGATCGGCACGCCAAGGTTGACTGTGCCCCACCCCGGCCTGCGTGAGCGCGCGTTTGTACTCTATCCCTTGGCCGACCTGAAACCCGACCTGGTACTGCCGGACGGTACGCTCCTCGCCGACCTGGTCCGGCAGGTTCCGCCGGATGGCCTCGACGCGATCGAGCCCTCCCGATAGCGCGCTGCTGAAAAACTGCCGCAGAGACGCAGAGACGCAGAGACGCGGGAGGGGTTTTGATTTTCGCCCGACTTGGATTTCGGCGGTCTGTCTGCACGTCACCCCGACCACCCGTCTTTCTCGCTCTCTGCGCCTCTGCGTCTCTGCGGCGGCCCTTAAACAGCACCGCCCTGCAGGTAGGCACGGAAGGTGGACGACTCCGCAAAAACTCCCGTGATATCCTGTTCGCCTCTACCGGTTAGGACCCATTTGGAACGCCTGCGTGTTGGTTGAAACGAAACATCGCTTCATCGTCGTCGAGGGGCCGATTGGGGTGGGCAAGACCACCCTGGCACGGCGTCTGGCGGATAGCTTCGGCAGTGAACTGCTGCTGGAGGGGGCCGAGGAGAATCCTTTTCTGGAACGCTTCTATGCCGACCCCGGCAAGACCGCTCTGCCGACCCAGATGTTTTTCCTGTTCCAACGGGCGCGCCAGATCCAGGAGTTGCGGCAGAAAGACCTGTTCGAACCGGTGCGGGTGGCCGACTTCATGCTGGAGAAGGATCGGCTGTTCGCCCAGCTGACGCTGGAACCGGATGAGCTGCGCCTTTACGAGCAGACCTACGAGCACCTGACCCTGGATGCGCCGCAACCCGATCTGGTGATCTATTTGCAGGCCCCGGTCGAGGTGTTGCTGGATCGCATCGCCCGGCGCAGCCGACCGGGGGAACATCATATCGGTTCCGATTATCTGAAGAGGGTGGTGGAGGGCTACGCCGAATTCTTCTACCACTACGATGCATCACCCCTGCTGATTGTAAACGCGGCGGGGATTGACCTGGCCAACCGGGAAGAGGATTACCACAGGCTGCTCGAGCAGGTGAAGGTGACCCGTTCCGGCCGCCACTTCTTCAACCCATTACCCGCAATGGTGTGAAATGACCTCGGTGAATTTGACCCGGCTGCGCCGCATGAAGGAGGAGGGCGAAAAGATCGTCAGCCTCACCGCCTACGACGTGAGCTTCGCCCGTCTGCTCGATGAGGCCGGGGTGGAGGTGGTGCTGGTGGGCGATTCCGTGGGCATGGTGGTGCAGGGACATGCAACCACGGTGCCGGTGACGATGGATGACATGGTCTACCACACGGCTGCGGTTGCCCGCGGTGTGCAGCGGGCGTTCATCGTCGCCGACATGCCGTTCGCCAGCTACGGCTCACCCGAGCAGGCGCTGCACAACGCGGCCCGACTGATGCAGGCCGGCGCCCACATGGTGAAGCTGGAGGTGCGCCGCTCCATGCTGGAGACGGTGCGCTACCTGTCGGAGTTCGGCGTACCGGTCTGCGCCCACCTGGGCCTGCTGCCGCAGACGGTGCACAAGCTCGGCGGTTACAAGGTGCAGGCCCGCGAGCGCGAGTCGGCCAAGGACCTGATCGAGGATGCGGTGGCAATGGAGGAGGCCGGCGCCGACCTGCTGCTGCTGGAGCTGGTGCCGTCGCTGGTGGCCGCCGAGGTGAGCCGCACCGCGCGCGTGCCGGTGATTGGCATCGGTGCCGGCGTCGAGTGCGACGGGCAGGTGCTGGTGCTGCATGACATGCTCGGCATCACACCCGGCAAGCGACCCCGTTTTTCCAAGGATTTTCTCGCGGAGAACGGCTCGGTGGCCGCCGCCGTCGCCGCCTATGTGCAGGCGGTCAAGGGCAAGACCTTTCCGGCGGCGGAGCACAGCTTCGCCTCATGAACACCGTTGCCGCCATTGCCGAGGTACGGCGGCAGGTGGCCGCCTGGCATCGCGCCGGAGAGGCGGTCGCCTTCGTGCCGACCATGGGCAACCTGCACGAGGGGCACCTGGTGCTGGTGGATCGAGCCCGCGACTACGCCCCCCACGTGGTGGTGAGTATCTTCGTCAACCCGATCCAGTTTGTGGCCGGCGAGGATTTTGACAGCTATCCGCGCACGCCGCAGGCGGATGCCGACAAGCTGGCCGCACGCGGGGTCGAGCTGCTGTTCATGCCGGACGAGGCGGAGATGTACCCCGGCGGCCGTGAGGGGGTGACTCAGGTCGAGGTGCCGGGAATTTCGCATGTCCTGTGCGGGGCGTCGCGGCCGGGGCACTTCCGCGGCGTGGCCACGGTGGTCAGCAAACTGTTCAACATCGTGCAGCCGGATGTCGCCCTTTTTGGCGAGAAGGACTACCAACAACTGGCGGTCCTCAAGCGCATGGTTGCCGACCAGTGCATGCCGGTGGAGGTTGTCGGGGTACCGACAGTGCGCGATCCCGATGGGTTGGCGATGAGCTCCCGAAACGGCTACCTCTCCGCGGAGGAGCGGAGCCGCGCACCGGTGCTGTATCGGACATTGAAAGAGCTGGCCGAGCGGCTCGAAGCGGGTGAGCGGGATCTTCCGGTGCTGGAACAGGCGGCGCGGGAGCGGCTCGAGCGCGCCGGGTTTGTCCCGGATTACATCGCCGTGCGCCGTGCGGCGGATCTTGCCGAACCGGCGCCCGGTGAGCGGAAACTGGTTATTCTGGCAGCGGCACGGCTTGGCCGGGCCCGGTTGATCGACAACCTGGTGGTGCCGCTATCGTAGGGTGTTTGGTGCAGCTCCACGCGGTGGACCGTCAGTCGGCCGGACGTTGAACGATTGCGGCCGAGCCCGCATAATTACGCCTTTTTCCTCGACGGGGAGCTGATTGATGCTTAGCACAATGCTCAAAGCCAAGCTGCATCGCGCTCGGGTGACGCACTCGGAGCTCGACTACGAAGGCTCCTGCGCCATCGACGGGAAACTGCTCGAACTGTCCGGGATCCGCGAATACGAGCAGATCGAGATCTATAACGTCACCAATGGCGAGCGCTTCACCACCTATGCGATCCGTGCCGAAGACGGCTCCGGCGTCATCTCGGTGAACGGCGCCGCCGCCCACAAGGCGGATCCGGGCGACATCGTCATCATCTGCGCCTATGTCGGCCTGACCCAGCAGGAGCTGGTCACCTACAAGCCCACCCTGGTCTACCTCGACGAGCGAAACCAGGTCACCCGCTCCGCCAACACCATTCCGGTCCAGGCAGCCTAAATCCAAGGCCGCTTTCGTCGCGGCGAGGATTTATGCCGCACATGGGGGACGCCGCTCCGGCGGTGCCTCCGAATACGGAGGCATCCGTAGCAGTGCCTCGGGCGGGAGATCAGCCGGTGTTGCGCATCCCCGCCGCGATGGCGTTGATGGTTCGCAGTAGCGGCGCGCGCCAGACTTCACGCTCGTCCTCGTCGAGGGACTCGTCGCGGTAACGCTTCAGCAGCGTGACCTGCAAGTGATTGAGCGGGTCCAGATAAGGGTTGCGCCGGGACAGCGACAGCTTGAGCGCCGGCGTCTCCTCCAGCAATTCGCTGAGCCCCGCCACCGTGAGCACATTGAACAGCGTGCGTTCGTATTCGACGCGGATCTTCTCGTAAATCCCCTCCGCCAACTCAGGGTTACGCGCCAGACTGACGTACTCCTCCGCGATCCCCATATCCGCCTTGAACAGCGACATCTGGCTGTTGGAGAGCAGGGCGCGGAAGAACGGCCATTCACGATAGAGGGTCCGCAGCTGTTCGATCCGCTCCGGCTTGCCCTGGGTCCAGCGGTCGAGCGCGCCGCCGATGCCGAACCAGGCGGGAATGGTATGGCGTGACTGTGCCCAGCCGAAGACCCACGGAATCGCACGCACCGACTTTTTGGAGCGGTCCGCCCGGTTGCGGTGCGAAGGGCGCGAGCCAATCTTGAGCAGCCCGATCTCGCCGACCGGCGTCACCTCGTAGAAATAGTCGAGGAAACCCTCGGTGCGGTCGGTGAGGTCCCGGTAGAGCGCCTCGCCGCTGCGTGAAAGTTCGGCCATGATGGCGCGGAGCTCCGGACTTACCGGTTGCGTCGGGTGAATGACGCAGCGGCTCGCCTTCAGCAGCCCGGTCACCCCCATCGTGAGTTCGTAGACCGCGGTCTCGGCGTTGCTGTACTTGCTGGACAGCACCTCGCCCTGCTCGGTGAACTTGATTTGGCCATGCACCGTGCCCGGCGGCTGCGCCAGGATCGCCTCGTGGGTGGGACCGCCGCCCCGACCCACGGTGCCGCCGCGGCCGTGGAACAGTCGGCACTCCACTTCGAATTCGGCGGCCAGGGTCGTCACCTGCTGCTGGGCCTGATAGAGGTTCCAGGAGGAGGCGAGAATGCCGCCGTCCTTGCAGGAGTCGGAATAGCCGAGCATCACCTCCTGCAGGTTGCCGGAGGCCCCCAACAGGCTGCGGTAGGTCGGATTCGCCAGTAGCGCGCGCATGACCGGCTCGATGTGCTCCAGGTCATCGATGGTCTCGAACAGCGGCGAAATCCGGATGTCGCAGAACCAGCCGTTCTCGTTGCGGCCGACCAGACCGCCGAGGCGGGCCATGAACATCACCTCCAGCACGTGGCTGGCACTGTGGGTCATGGAGATGACGTAGTTGCCGAACGCCTCCGGGCTGACCTCCTCGCGCATCTGCTTCATCACCCGGAACACCTCCAGGGTCTCGCACGTGGCCTCTTCAAGCCCTTCCGGGATCGGCAGCGGGTGGTCGCGGCTGATGAGGTCGGTGAGCAGGGCCAGCCGCTCGGACTCCGGCAGGGTGAGATAATCGACCGGCTGCATCTGCCGTGACAACAGGTCGGCGACGGCCGCCGAATGGCGCGTGGACTCCTGGCGGATATCCAGGTGCATCAGATAGAAGCCGAAGGTCTCCGCAATGTGAATGACGTCCTTGAGCTGGGCATCGGCCACCGCGGCATCGCCGTGGCTGTAGAGCGAATCGCGGATCAGGTGCAGGTCGGCGATGAATTCCCGCTCGGAGGGGTAGGCGTGATCCGAACGGGGCGCCTGCTCGTCTTCCATGCGAACCTCCACGTCCCGCAGGCTGCGGAACAGGCGGTAACGCATGATATAGAGCTTGCGCCGATACGGTTCGTAGAGGAACCGGTCCGCTTTCTTCGCAAACACGTCCGGGTGATTGCGCTCGTCCTGGGCCAGGGCCTCCAGAAAGGCGTCACTGGGCTGGCAGAGCAGGCGCGAGTGGGTGAGGACGTGGGACAACTCGGTGATACGGCGCAAATACTCGCGCAGCACCTCGCGTTGGTGCAGGCGCACCGCCAGGGCGGTGGTTTCCGGCTTGACGTAGGGATTGCCGTCACGGTCGCCGCCGATCCAGGAGCCGAACCGGAGGAAATCGGGAACCCGGATGCCGGCTTCGGCCCCGTAGGTACGCCGGATCGCCTTCTCCAGATTGCGATAGACCTCCGGGACCGCCTGGAACAGGCTCTCGCGGAAATAGAAGAGGCCGTTCTTGATCTCGTCCCGCACCTGCGGACGCTGCTCCCGCACCTCGTCGGTGCGCCACAAAATCTGGATTTCGGTCTCCAGCTGGCGGACGATGTTCTCGCGTTCCTCCTTGCCGAGGCGCGGGTCGTTGAGCTGCTCGCTGATCAGAAACGCCCGGCGCAGGTTCTCCATCACGGTACGGCGCTTCGCCTCGGTGGGGTGTGCCGTGAACACCGGGCTGTAAACCAGGCCGTTCAACAGCCGCTGCATCTGCTCCGGCTCCACCCCTTGGGCATAGAGCTCGCGCACGGCCAGATCGAACGAACCGGTCCAGAGGGGGCCGCCGGCACGCACCTGGCGGCGGCGCTCGCGATGCTGGAAGGCTTCTTCGGCGATATTGACCAGGCTGAAGTAGAGGCTGAAGGCACGTACCACATGGACCGCCGTATCCGGGTCCAGGGTTTCGATCAGCCGCGCCAGGCGCCGGCGTCGGCGTTCGTTCTCGGCCTTGCGCAGGGAGATGTAGCCGCGGCGCAGGGTCTCAACGGCGGTGAGGACGTCGGCGCCAGCCTGATCGCGCAGGACCTTGCCGAGCAGGTCACCGAACAGGCGCACGCGCGCCCGCAATTGCTTGTCGCTGATGCCAGCCATACTGTTTCTTTATTGATTGGGTTCGAGGGTGGACCGCGGCCGGGTTCTTCGGCAGGACCGACGCTCAGTCGCTTCCGTCCTGCGCCGGGCCCGTGAGCCGCGGAGCGCGCCATTATAGCGCGTCGGGGTCAGGGATTCCTGTCGGCGATAGCCTGGCGGTAGAGATCGAGGTATTGGGACGCGCTGTGCTCCCAGGTGAAGTCCTGGGCCATGGCGGTGCGCATCATGGTTTGCCAGGCGGCCGGGTCGGCATATTGTGCCAGTGCGCGCTCCACCGCGTCGGCGAGGCTGTCCGCATCCGGACGATCGAACACGAACCCGGTTGCGGTACCCGCCCTCAACGTCTTCGCGTCGGCATCCACCACCGTATCCGCCAGGCCGCCGGTGCGCCGCACCACCGGCAGCGTACCGTAGCGCAGGCTGTAGATCTGGTTGAGTCCGCACGGCTCATAACGCGAGGGCATGAGAAACAGGTCGGACCCGGCCTCGATCAGGTGGGCGAGCTCCTCACTGTAACCGATGTGTACCGCCAGCTGGTCGAGGTGGCGTGTGGCGGCGGCCTTCAACGCCGCCTCCAATTCCCGCTCGCCGGTACCGAGCGCCACGATCTGGATCTCCCGGGCGAGCAGACGCGGTAGCGCCTCGATCACCAGATCCACCCCTTTTTGATGCACCAGCCGCCCCACCAGCCCGAACAGCGGGATATCGTCGCGCGGTGTCAGTCCCATTCGCTTCTGCAAGGCGAGTTTGTTCTGCGTCTTCCCGGCCAGCTTTGCCGCCGTGAAGTGGTGGGGGATATAGGGGTCCTGGGCCGGGTCCCAGCTGTCGGTATCCACGCCGTTGAGAATGCCCGACAGCCGATCGGCGCGATGCCGCAGCAGCCCATCCAGGCCGTTGCCGTATTCGGCACAGCGGATCTCCTCGGCGTAGGTGGGACTGACCGTGGTGATATGGTCGGCATAGACGATGCCGCCCTTGATGAAGGAGAGGTTGTCGTAGAACTCCAGTCCGTCGATCCCCCACAGGCGCTCGGGCAAGCGTAATGCGTCGAAGGCCTCCCGTCCGAACAGCCCCTGATAGGCCAGGTTGTGGATGGTGAACACAGTGGCCGGCCGCTCCGCCTCGAGGGACAACAGCGCCGGCACCAGGCCGGTTTGCCAGTCGTTGCAGTGGACCACATCGGCGCGCCAGCCGAGCCCGCAACGGTCAGAGGCCAGTTCGACCACCGCCCGGCAGAAGCTGGCGAAGCGCAGGGCGTTGTCCGGCCAGTCCCGGCCTTCCGGGTCGCTGTACGGAGCACCGGCCCGGTCGAACAGGACGGGCGCGTCCACCAGCCACAGCGCCACATCGCTGTCGGGCATCCGGCTTTCCAGGATGCGCAACGGCTCCTTGACGCCGGGTACGGCCACTCGGGCGACGACCCGTACCGCGTCCAGCCGGTCCAGCACCGCGCGATAGGCGGGCAGGACCAGGCGGACGTCGGGGTTGAGCTTCTGCAAGGCCGCCGGAAGACTGCCGCTAACATCGGCCAGACCGCCGGTCTTGATCAGGGGGTGTGCTTCACTGGTAGCAAAAAGGATGTGCATATCGCTTTGTTGGCAAGGGCTGATTGCCTGCTTGATCGGGTAACCCGCTTCCTGCAACCATTGGGGGCAGGGGCTACAGTTTACGCCAGCAAGTGATCGTAGCAAGGGAGTTTGTCATGCGTACAGCCATGATCGGGCTGGGTCGGATGGGCGCCAACATGGCCCGGCGCCTCGCCCGAGGCGGAATCGAGGTGATCGGCTACAACCGCTCGCCCGAAGTGGCACGGTCATTGGCTTCGGAAGAAGCGAACTTTGTCGCTGCCGAACAGGTGGCCGATGCCGTCGCTCAACTGGCGCCGCCCCGTGTCGTCTGGCTGATGTTGCCCGCCGGCGAGCCCACCGAGTCACACATCGCGCAGGTGGCCGCTCTGCTGGAACCCGGGGACATCGTCGTCGACGGCGCCAACTCCAACTTCCACGACACCCAACGGCGCGGTGCCCAACTGGCCGCACGCGGGCTCGGCTACGTGGATGCCGGCACCTCGGGCGGCGTGTGGGGGCTCGACAACGGCTACTGCATGATGGTTGGCGGCAGCGAACGGGACGTCGGCATCGTGAGGCCGCTGCTGGAAGTACTGGCTCCCGCCGCGGAGCGCGGGTGGGCCCATGTCGGGCCGGTCGGGGCCGGCCACTACACCAAGATGGTGCACAATGGCATCGAGTACGGCATGATGCAGGCCTTTGCCGAGGGGCTGGCGCTGCTGCGCTCGAAACAGGAGTTCGGGATTGACCTGGCCCAGGTCAGCGAGGTATGGCGCCACGGCTCGGTGGTGCGCAGCTGGTTGCTCGACCTCACCGCCGAGGCCCTCGCCGAAGACCAGACCCTGGAATCCATCGAACCCTATGTGGCCGACTCCGGCGAAGGCCGCTGGACCGCCATTGAGGCCGTGGAGCAGGGCGTCCCGGCCCCGGTAATGACCCTGGCCCTGCAGATGCGCTTCGCCAGCCAGGACGGCGAAGGCTACCCGAACCGACTGCTGTCGCTGATGCGCAATGCCTTCGGCGGCCACCGCATCAAGAAAGCCGGACTCGACAAGGAGTGATCGTGAGCGAGCCCTGCACCTTCGTCATCTTCGGCGCCACCGGCAATCTCTCCCAAAACAAGCTGTTACCGGCCCTCTACCATCTGGAGGAGGCCGGACGTCTGCCGACCGAGATGGCCATCGTCGGTTTCGGCCGGCGCGAATGGAGTGATGAAGACTGGCGGCGGGAGGTGGCGGTAATCCTGGAGCCGCGCGCCCGACTCGGCCTTCGTCCCGAGGTGTTCGGTCGCTTTCGCGAACGCCTGCGGTTTTTTTCCGGCGACCTGGGCCGGCCGCAGGACTACACCCGGCTGAAGCAGCGCCTGGCCGAAGATACCGGCTGCCCCGACAATCTGGTGTTCTACATGGCCATCCGCCCCGCCGAGTTCGGGCTGGTGGCGGAGCACTTGGCCGAGATCGGTCTCAACACCGAAGAGAGCGGTTGGCGTCGACTGGTGATCGAAAAGCCTTTCGGTTATGACCTCGAGAGCGCGCAGATCCTGGAAGAGCAGTTGCACCGCAATTTCCGCGAAGAGCAGTTGTTTCGCATCGACCACTATCTCGGCAAGACGATGGTGCAGAACGTACTGGTGTTCCGCTTCGCCAATCTGATGATGGAGCCGCTCTGGAACCGCAACTACATCGACCATGTGCAGATCACCCATGCCGAGTCCCAGGGCATCGAAGGAAGGGCCGATTATTACGACAGCGCCGGTGCCCTGCGCGACATGCTGCAGAGTCACCTGTTGCAGATGCTGACTCTGGTGGCGATGGAGCCGCCGGCCAACATGGATGCCGAGTCGTTGCGGGACGAAAAGGTGAAGGTGCTGAAGTCGATCCGGCCGATTCCGCCGAGCGCCGTGCATGCCCACGCCTTTCGCGCCCAGTATCGCCGGGGGCGGGTCGACGGCAAGATGGTGCACGGTTATCACGAAGAGAAGAACGTGCCGCAGGGCAGCACCACCGAGACCTATGCCGCGCTCAAGCTGTACGTGGACAACTGGCGTTGGCGCGGTGTGCCGTTTTACGTGCGTACCGGCAAGAGCATGGCGCGCTCGATGTCGATGATAGCCATTCGTTTTCGTCACCCGCCACAACTGCTGTTCCGCAATACCCCCATTGAGCGGCTGCGCCCCAATTGGGTATTGCTTGGCATTCAGCCTGACGAATGCCTGCGCGCCGAGCTGCAGGTGAAGGTGCCGGGGCTGGAGATGAACACCCGCACCATCGCCCTGGACGCAACCTATGCCGGTGCCGAAGAGGCCAAACTCGACGCCTACGAAGGGCTATTATTGGATGTTATCGAGGACGACCACTCGCTGTTTCTGCGCTACGACGAGGTGCGTTGGGCGTGGCGCGTGGTGGACCCGATCCTGAAGGTCTGGTCGATGGAACGTGATTTCATCCACACCTACCCGGCCGGCAGTTGGGGTCCGCTGGAGTCCTTGCGCCTGTTCGACCGCGAGGACCAGATGTGGCGCAACAGCATGGACCCGGAAGACTACGACGAGTCCGTGCAGTGATTTCCGCCGTCCGGCCTGCCGTTCCCGGGAGGTCACTGGTGAACAAGACCAAGAACAATAACAAGACACCAACAAGGGGCTTCCATGTCCGTACTGACCCAATCTGACGCCTGGCAGGCGCTGGACGACCACTACCGCGAGATATCCGGTCACCGCATGCGCGATCTCTTTGCGCGTGACCCGCAACGCTTTGACAAGTTTTCGCTCACCTTCGAGGAGTTCCTGCTGGACTACTCTAAAAACCGCGTCACCGAAGAGACCATGCGCCTGCTGTTCGATCTGGCACGCCAGGTGGACGTGGCCGCTTGGCGCGACCGCATGTTCCGGGGCGAGCGGATCAACTTCACCGAGAACCGTGCCGTGCTCCACACGGCTCTGCGCAATCGTAGCGGCAAGCCGGTTTTAGTCGATGGTCAGGATGTCATGCCCGCGGTGCAATCGGTGCTGGCGCAGATGAGTCGCTTCACCGAGGCGGTCCATAGCGGGCAGTGGACGGGCTTTACCGGCAAAACGATTCGGCACGTGGTCAACATCGGCATCGGCGGGTCCGATCTCGGACCGCTGATGGTTTGCGAGGCACTGCGGCCCTTCGGCAAGCCGGGCATGGAGGTCTATTTTGTCTCCAATGTGGACGGTACCCACATCGCTGAAGTATTAAAACGGGTCGACCCGCAGACAACCCTGTTTGTGATCGCCTCCAAGACCTTCACCACCCAGGAGACGCTGACCAATGCCGAGACGGCGCGCCGCTGGCTGGTGGAGAAAATGGGTGATGAAAAGGCGGTGGCCAAACACTTCGTCGCCGTCTCCACCGCCACCGACAGGGTGGCCGCGTTCGGCATCGATACGGCCAACATGTTCGAATTCTGGGATTGGGTCGGCGGCCGCTATTCGCTGTGGTCCGCGATCGGTCTGTCCATCGCGCTGTTCATCGGTATGGAAGGTTTCGAGCAGTTGCTCGATGGCGCCCATGCCATGGACCAACACTTCAACAGCACGCCTTTGGAACAGAACCTGCCGGTGGTGATGGCGCTGCTGGGCGTCTGGTACAACAATTTTTTCGGCGCGGAGACCCACGCGATCCTGCCCTACGATCAATATCTGCACCGCTTTCCGGCCTATTTCCAGCAGGGCGACATGGAGAGCAACGGCAAGCGCATCGACCGTGACGGACACCGGGTCGATTACAGCACCGGCCCGGTGATCTGGGGCGAGCCGGGGACCAACGGTCAGCACGCCTTCTATCAGCTCATTCACCAAGGCACCAAGCTGATCCCGTGCGACTTCATCGCCCCGGCGGTGTCGCACAATCCTATCGGTGATCACCATCCCAAGCTGCTGGCCAACTTCTTTGCCCAGACCGAAGCGCTCATGCGCGGCAAGACCGAGCAGGAGGCACGCAGGGAGCTGGAGGCGCAGGGCCTCTCCGGGGATGCGATCGCGCGACTGCTGCCGCACAAGGTGTTTCCCGGTAACCGCCCGAGCAATTCGATCCTTGTAAAACAGATCACCCCGCGCTCGCTTGGCTCCCTCATTGCGCTGTACGAGCACAAGATCTTTGTCCAGGGCGTCATTTGGAACATCAACTCCTTCGATCAATGGGGAGTGGAACTCGGCAAGCAGCTCGCCGGTGCCATTCTCCCGGAATTGGCCGGTGATGCGCCGGTTTCCAGCCACGATGCCTCCACCAACGGGCTGATCAACCGCTACAAACAGCTGCGAAGCTGAAAAACGGCGGTTTGAGCCTCCCGCGTCCCGTCCCGATACCTGGATCGGGACGCGTTAGGCCCTGCCGGAGTCCGGTTGCACTGCCGCGCTTCGGCTATCGTTTTCCTGATGGAACAAGGCGCAACAGACAAGGAGCTGCCGGTTCAGTCAGCGGCGCGCTGGGGCGGGCGGCTGGTCATTGTGCTGCTGCTCGGCGCACTGCTCGGGCTCGGCTATCTGGTTCTTCGCAACTTTCTCGTGCCGCTGCTGTGGGCGGCGGTGTTGGTCTACGTCACCTGGCCCCTGAATCGACGCCTACGTGGTTGGCTGAAAGGGCGAGCCAGTCTGGCGGCCCTGGTGATGACCGTCGTGCTGGCCTTTGCCATCATTCTGCCGCTGTTGGTGATCATCGTCTCCCTGCGCGAGGAGCTTCAGAATGCCCTGGAGTCGTTTCGCGCCCTGTTGGCGGCCGGCTCGGCCGGGATGCCGGGCTGGCTCCGCGAGCTGCCGATCCTGGGTCCACGGATTGTGGAGCTGACCGATCGCATTGCGGTCGAACCTGAGGTCGTCGGCGAATGGCTGGCGGAGCGGGCGTCGATGTGGGTTGGCGAGGCGGCGGACTTGGTGGTGGTGATCGGGCGCAACGCCATGAAATTCGCCTTCGCGCTGATCGCGGCCTTCTTCTTCTACCGTGACGGCGAGGCGCTGGTCGGACAGTCGCGCCGCGGGTTGTACTGTCTGCTCGGCCGACAGACCAGTGCCTACTGGGATGCCGCCGCCGGCATGACCCAGGCGGTGGTGTACGGGCTCGTGCTGACCGCACTGGCGCAGGGGGTGATCGCCGGCTTTGGCTACTGGGCGGCAGGCCTCGATGCACCGGTGTTGCTCGGGGCGATGACCGCACTGTTTGCACTCGTCCCGTTCGGCGCCCCGGCGGTGTGGGTGACCGTCGCGCTCTGGCTGTTGTGGCAGGCGCAGATCTGGGCGGGTATCGGGCTGTTGGTGTGGGGGGCGCTCGTGGTGAGTTCGGTGGATAACGTCGTGCGCCCACTGGTGATCAGTGCCTCGGCCCACATCTCTTTCCTGCTGGTGCTGTTCGGGGTGCTCGGTGGGTTGAATGCATTTGGCCTGATTGGCCTTTTCCTCGGTCCGGTGGTGCTGGCCGTGTTGTGGGCCGTCTGGCAGCACTGGCTGGAGCGGAATGAGGTGGCCTGCGCTGATAGCGGCCAATAAATACAGGGATGCCGCTGTCGAGTTACATGGATGTATTCACAGCGTGTCCCGGATAGCCCGCCGCTACAGCCAGGGTGAACGCATACTAACGTCACGGCCGTGCTGCAAGCGATGTAAGTCATTGAAAGCAGGTTCGCTGTAAATACATCCCTGTACGCTCGACGGCCGCATCCCTCGACCGTATGTTCCAGACACGGTCTACCTCCTGCATCCATGCAGTCGTGCGGCCGACGACCTGCTTTCAAGGACTTACATCGCTCTTCGGTGAGTATGCGTTTACCCTGCCGCTACAGCCTGGGCACCATTTCCGAACAGCTATTTCGGTGTAAGGACGGCAGGAAAGGGCCTGCCAACGAGGCAGGCCCTTTCTCGGGAAACAGTACGCTAGAGCTTGTTCGGAAGTTTCTGTGCGTTCGCCGCCAGCGCCTGGCCCGGGCCATCGGTACAGTGGCTCAGGATCAGTTCGGGCGGGTCCATGGAGAAGACGAAGGGGGTCGCCCGGGAGAGTGCGCTCAGGCCGAGGATGTGGCGGGTACGGCCCGGAAAAACGGCCGCCTCGACGTTGTCGAACCGGCAGCGATCGCCAATCACCACGCTGCCGACGGCGTAAATGGGTACGATCAGCTCCGTGCCGTTGGCGAGGCGCCCGCGCAAATCCCGCAGATATTTGGTCTGTTGCTTCAGTTTGAGCAGTTCCAGCGTCTCTTCGTTGATGGTCATGTAGCTGGATCCGGTGTCGACCATGAAATCGACCGCGCCGACACCGTCGATATGCCCGGCGACATAGTAGCTTACGGCCCCTTTCTCCCGCATGGGAATGGCGCTGTCGAACTCACCGGCCCAGGCGGCGCTCGCGACTAACATGGCGGCGGTGATCGCGGGGATTGTCTTTGGAAAAGGCATGCTCCACCCGGTTTGTGATCTGTGTTGGGGACGGGTGCAACCATGCCAGCAGCAGAGCCAATGTCGCCGTGAAACGCTTCACAACGACCAGCGCTTTACCGGCAAAGTGTGGCGTGGTTAGCGATTTTCGTTATCCGAAACCCGGCGCAGTACCGCATCCAGCGCACGGACCGGTAGGACACGCCGTAGCGTAGCGAAGAGATAGGTCGGAAAGGTGACGTAATAGCGGGCCTTGGGGCGCGGCGCCTCCAACGCATGGATCAGTTTGCGCACCACCGCCGCGGGGGGCAGCGTAAACGGTGCCGCCGGCCCTTGCTTGGTCAGGCGTGCCTCCATTTTCCGGTAGGTGACGCAAAACGGACTCTGCTCCGCATCGATATGTTCCCGGTATTTCGCAAAGGCATTGGCGCGGAAGCGGCTGACGATGGGCCCCGGTTCGATCAGCGACACGTGGATGCCGGTGCCGTGCAACTCCATCCGCAGGGTGTCGGTGAGCCCCTCCAAAGCGAACTTGCTGGCATTGTAGGCGCCGCGAAAACGCAGCGCGGCCAGGCCGAGCACGGAGCTGTTCTGCACGATGCGGCCTTCGCCATGACGGCGCATCACCGGCAGGATGCGACGGGTCAGTTCATGGGTGCCGAACAGGTTGGTCTCGAACTGGGCCCGCAGCACCTCGCGGCTGAGATCCTCGACGGCACCGGGTTGGCCGTAGGCACCGTTGTTGAATAATCCATAGAGGCGGCCATCGGTGGCGGTCAGTACCGCCTCGACCGCCTCGCCGATGGAATCGTCCCGGTCCAGGTCGAGGTGAAGCGCCTCGAAGCCTTGTTCACGTAGCCACGCTACGTCCTTCTGCTGCCGTGCGGTGGCGAATACGCGGTAGCCGCGGGCCTTGAGGATCTCGGCCGCGCAGAGGCCGATGCCGCTGGAGCAGCCGGTGATGAGAATGCTGCGGGAGTGGGGTTCGGGCATGTTTGTTCGAGCTTTTCTATCGTGGTGGCTGCGGAATCCGGATCCATCGGGCTTCGAAGCAGATGAAACGACGACATCCCGAGTGACTTGATCGGCTTCCTTTCCTGACTGTTCCGCTACCGTGTTCAGCGTGAAACCGGCTCAGCCGAAAGTGTCTTCCTCGAAGCGGGCCTGGATTCGCTCGATACGACCGCGGTTTTTCTCCAAAGCCTCGACGCACTCCCGGTCCAGGGTGGTCTCGGTCATTTCGTGGAGCATTTCGAAGGCGCGATCGATGCTCCAGGCCTCCTTGTAGGGGCGCCGGCTGGTGAGGGCGTCGAACACGTCGGCCACGGCGACAATCCGCGCCTCCAGCGGGATGGCATCGCCCTGAAGCCCCTCCGGGTAGCCGCTGCCATCGATCGCCTCATGGTGGTACTCGGCGATATTGCGCAGCATGCGGCTGTGGTGTTGCAGCGCCTCCAGCGAGAAGTTCTGCAGCATGGTATCGATGATCTCCCGCCCCTTGCGGGTATGGCTCTTCATCACCTCGTATTCGGTCTCGTCCAGCGGACCGGGTTTGAGCAGGATCCGGTCCGGGATGCCGATCTTGCCCACATCGTGCAGCGGCGAGAACATGAACAGCAGTTCGATGAACTCGTCGCTGAGGCCGTGTCTGGGGGCCAGTTCCAGGGCGATGATCCGCGCGTAGCGCGACATGCGGTCGAGATGGCTACCGGTCTCGGTATCACGCACATTGGCGATGTCGGTGGCGGTCTTGATCGCCGCCAGCAGGGTACGCACCTGCCCCAACTCACCGATGACGGTCATCGCCAGCAGGTGGCCAATCATGTCGAGGTAGTGCAGGACGCTCTCGTCGAATACGCCCTTCTCCCGCGAGTTGAAAAAGATGAAGCCGAAGAAGTCGCCGTTCTGAAACATCGGCAGGGTGTAGCTGGCCCCATATCCCTGCTGCTCGATGCGCCGGGCATGCTCCTGTTTCACGCCGTGGTAGATATCGAGGTTGTTGACCACGCGGGGGCGGCCACGCTCAACGATCTCGCGCAGGGAGTTCGATTCGGCCAGCTTGGCCTGGTAGTGCTGGAGCGGGCTCTCGCCGCCGCTGCTGTGAATGAAGGTCTTCAGCAGGTCGCTCTTGGGGTCGTAAATGGCGACCGCGATGCGGACGACGAACGGATGCTGTTCCTGGACGACCTGATGGATGTAGGTGAGCTTGTCAGTCAGCGAGATGTCGTCGTTCAGACGGACGAGCGTGTCCTGATAGCCGAACACGGCGAGTTCATCCATCGTATCCCCCTTAAAAGGACGTCCCGAAAAAAGTTGGTTTTTCTTTATGGATATTGTCGGGGGATTTATACCAAGAGCGGGCCTTCTGCGCCAGCGATCAGGCGAGTAGCACGGCGACGATCCCGGTGATGAAGATGCCGTCGAAGGTCCCGGCGCCGCCGATGGAGGCGAGCGGTGCGCCAAGGCGGCGGATGTCGCGGAAACGCAGCAAGTCGGCGCCGATCAAGACACCCAGGGTACCGCTGACGTAGGCCAGGGGGGCGCTCTGCTCGGGGGCGATGAGCAGGGCGAGCAGGGCGGCGCTGACCGGCGCCACCAGAAAGGGCATGCCGATGCCGATGCCGGGCACCGGTCGACTGGTCAGATAACTGACGGCACAGACGCCCAGCACGCCGCCGGCCGCTTCCAGCAGCCCGAGGGGGTTGTTCTGCAGCAGGTAGACGGAAAATGCGACCGGGATCAGTCCACCGCCGACATTGATCGCCACCACTGTGCGGCCGTTGTAAAAGAGCACGGGGTGGGGGTGGCGGGGTAGATAGGGATAGCTGCCGGGCGGCGGCGGTCCGGAGCGCATCCGGAACAGCGGCAGATTGATCAGGCTTCCGAACAGTGAGGCGAACAGCAGGAGATAGGCGGAAAAGGGCGACAGCCCCAGCTTGTCGAAGGCGATCGTGAGCAGTCCTACCTGGACGATGGCGATCAGGAAGGTGACGGCGATGATGAAGAGAAGAATTTGTATCGGGGACACTGGCTCCCTTTCCATTTGCCGGAAGCGGCGGCAATTTACCGGTCTTCAGAGTGGCACAGCGCAGCGGTCGGGTGGTCCCGGCGGAATTGGCGCCAGCAAACTCCCCGCCCCTCTCCAGGAGGCGGCGGGAGGTTCGTTCTAGCTGATGGATTCGACTGCCTCGGCGAGCAGCGGCGCCAGGGCGATGGCGTTACTCGGGTGGGCAACACTGTCGCTGCTCCAGATCTGATCGATGCCGGCCTCACGTAGTGCCTGGGTGGCATCGTCCGCGAACAGTGGATGCGTCACGAGACAGTGGATCGGACCGGCCTGTTCCCCGAGCAGGGCGGCGGCGAAGGTGATCAGGGTCCGGCCGGTGCTGACCATGTCGTCCACCAGCACCACGCAGCGATCCCGATAGACCTGCTTCGGAATGCGGATCTCCACGTCGCGGTCGCCGCGGCGCGCCTTGCGGGCGACGGCGTACTCGAGACCGGCGGGTTCGGCAATGGCCCGTACCCACTGCAGCGATTCCTCGTCGGGACCGAGCAGCAGCGGGTCCTGAGTGCGTTCGCGCAGGAAGGCGGTCATGACCGGGGCGGCCGATACCGCTTGCGCGTGTCTGGCGGGGACTGCCTCGCCCAGCGTATGGACGCGGTGCAGGTGGGGGTCGACCGTGATCACCGCGTCGAACAGCTCGCCGAGGAAGCGGCCGACGATCCGCTGACTGACCGCCTCGCCGGGATGGAACTCGATGTCCTGGCGCATGTAGCACAGATAGGGGGCCACCAGGGTGAGATGGCGTGCGCCGTGGTGGCGGGCGGTGCGGGCGGCGAGCATCAGCTCGATCAGCTTGTCGTTGGGACGATCCAGGCTGCGACAGATCACCACCCGCTCCGGCAGGTCCGTGGGGACGGTGACCCGGCTCTCCCCGTCAGGAAAGCGGTGTACGGCGATGCCGTCGTATTCGCAGCCGAGGGCGTCGGCCAGGCGGCGCCCCTGCTCGACGTAGTCGGAAAAACCGAGAACCAGCATGCGTTAAAAATCCATATAGGTGGTGGAGACGTCCTGTCGTGGGCCGATGGCGTATCCCGTGCTCTGCTCGGTCAGGGTGCGGGCAAAATTGTAATCCGCCTGATACTCGGCGAACACCCGATAGAGCGGTTCGCCCACCGCCACCGGGTCGCCCAGCTTCTTCAGCAGGTCGACTCCCGCGCCCTTGTCCATGGGGGCGCCGGCCAGGCGCGCGACGCGGGCCAGGTGGTAGTTGTCGATCCCGGTCACGAAGCCGCTCTGGGCCGCTTCCACTTCGAAGCTCAAGTGGCCCGGTTGGCACGGTTCGCTACGCCGCCCCTGGGCTTCGATGATGGCCTCCATCTTGGCCAGGGCCCGTCCCGAGTCGAGGATGTCACGGGCAATAGCATAACCGTAGCCGCCTCTGACGTCCGGGTCGAATTCCAGGATGCGGCCTGCCAGGCGCAGCGCCTTCTGACGCAAATCCTGCGGGGCGCCATCTTCGCCGCGCAGCACCTGCATCACGTCGCGGGTTTCCAGCACCGGGCCGATGCCGCGGCCCACCGGTTGTGCACCATCGGTGATGATCACCTCGAGGTGGATGCCGGTGCGATCGCCGATGTATTCGAACAGCTTGCGCAGCTGTAGCGCTTCGCGCATGTGCCGAACCTTCGCGCTCGGCCCCACCGGGATGTCGATCAGCAGGTGGGTGGAGCCGGCGGCCAGCTTCTTGGAGAGGATGGAGGCGATCATCTGCCCCTGGGAGTCGATCCCCAGCGGGCGCTCCACGGAGATGAGGACGTCGTCGGCCGGGGCCAGACGCGCGTTACCGCCCCAGGCGAGGCAGGCGCGGGTCTCACGCACCACGTCGTGGAGCTCGCCCGGGGAGAGGTCGACCCGGGTCAGGCACTCCATGGTATCGGCGGTGCCGGAGGGCGAGGTGATGGCACGGCTGGAGGTCTTCGGTATCAGCATGCCGTGTGCGGCGACAATGGGCACCACCAGCATCGAGGTGCGGTTGCCGGGGATGCCGCCAATGCAGTGCTTGTCCGCCACCAGCGGCTCGTGCCAGTCGAGGCGCTCGCCGGACTCGGTCATGGCCCGGGTGAGGTGAAGGATCTCCTCCCGGTCCAGACCGGTTTGGCCGGAGGCGACCAGGAAGGCGGCCATCTCCATTTTGGAGTAGCGGTTGTCGGTAATGTCGCGGGTGATCGCCCGAAAGTCGCTGAGGTCGAGGCGTTCGCCACCGATCTTGCGGCGGACCGCCTCCATGGAGGCGGGGAGCTCGGCCTGGGCGACCCGCACCGGATCGCCCTCGGCCATGTCGAGTTGAGCAAAGGCCTGTTCCGAAAGACCGAGCTCGTCGGTGCCGATAATGGCCGGATCGTCCACCACGTTCAGTACGGCATAGATGGTGCAGCCGTTGGCCTTGATCTCCACCTTGGTCAGCGCCTGGAAGCCTTCGGCCCGGTAGATGTCGCAGTCGCGATGCAGGTAGGCGACGTTTTCCCGGTAGGTGTCGATGGCCACGCGTCGAAGCTTGAGCGTATCGTGGCGGACGGTCTTGTACTGGGGCATCGCGGCGCGTCGCTGAAGTGAGGTCCAAGGGTAGCCCACGGCCCGCGAGGTGAAAAGAGCCCGCCATATCAGGGGAGCACGGCCGACGGAAGAGAATTTCGCGCTGATCCGTCAGGATCTATCCCCAATTCCCGGCGCATCACTTTTGTCCTGCGCGCTGCTTTCGACCAGTTGCCGAAGCTGACGCTGATTGAAAACCCCGGTTTTCCGGTAGATGCGCTGCATGTAGGTCTTGACCGACGACTCGGATATCGCCAGTGCCTCGGCGACCTCCCGATAGGTCTGGCTTTTTAGAACCGTGGTCAGTACCTGCCGTTCCTGTCCCGATAGCCGCAGCTCGATCGAGTCGGGCAACGTGATCGGTGGCGGGCTTTCCGGCATCGCCGGTTCACCGCCCGCCGCCACCTGATTTCTGTCTCGCCGGAGTATCAGAGTGATAACGGCCAGATTCAAAACCACCAGTGCCACCATGCTGGCGTTCTGGCTGGAGGCGCCGAGATTCGATATCAACCACTCACCGCTTGCGATGCCGCCGACGAGGGCGCCAACCCCGAACCCCGCTGCGCGTAACTGGTTTGGAAACGAAAGCACGTGGGCCAGCAAGAACAGGTCCATGATCCCGGCGGCAATCATCATGCCGAACAGGGCCGCCTGCGGTCCGGCAGGGGACGGCACCAGATGCAGCAGGACGAACGCGAGCATGGCGAACGCCACGCCGAGCAGCAGGGCGAGTTCGCGGTCCCGTCCGACCAACCGCGCCGCGCCGAGGGCCGCGAAGGCATAAAACAGCAGTTCGACCGTGGGCGCCGAGGCGACCTGCAAATACGCCGGATAGAGTTGGCCGTACATCATCCCACTGACCACCTGGAATACGAGGATAAACGGCAGGTAGCGAAAGAGGCCCGGGGTCGGCCCGTCAGTCAGACCGGTATGGGGCGTTGAAACCAACAGCACCCCCGGCAGGGCCCCTGCCAGGAGCGCGAGCTTGGCATCAATCGTCAGCGGCAGGAGTTCGAGCCCCATCTCGGCGAAATTGCCGAGGCCAAGGCCGATGGCGGCAAGCATAACGGGGCGCGCCCCGCCTTTGAGCAATACCACCAAATAGATCACGACCGGTGCGGCGGTGATACCCAGCAGCGCAAGGATCAGATTGGCGGCCGTGGCGGAAAACGGCACATAGGCGATCGTCAACAGGGCGGTCAGCAGAGTGCCGCCGGCAGCCGCAATCCGGAACAGGCGCGCATTCAACAAATGGGCACAGGCGAGGAGCGCCGCGACGTGCGGCCAAAGGAACCACGCCAGATGCCCCTGACCAATCAGGGGGCCGGCCATGGGGAATGCGGTCAACCACAGAACAAAGAGGGCGAAACAGCCGACCCGCACGAAATCAACCGACAGTAAACTCACCGGCGGGACTTTGCAGTGGCGGTCGAGTCATGTCAACCCCGGGTCGGGACTCCCCTTGCGGCACACTACTGCTGTTTGTGTAACAGCCTGTCTTTGCAACTATTTTTCGGCGGTTGACAGTGAGGATGACACTCCGCTGACTAACCACAGGTGCAGCAAGGGAGCAGCATGTACCGCCTCGGGCTCCCTTCCGAATACTGGATGCGGTCATGACTCCAAATCTCCTTCGACTGGGCGTTTTCAGCGCCACCATCTCCTGGACCCTCGCGGGGGTGGCCCAAGTTTCGGACACCAGCGCGACCGAGCTCGCGGGGGAAGAGCCCACTGTCGCCCCGACCCGGAGCAGCCTCATCGTGCCGCTCGCCCCACCCGACACCCTGACCGCCCCGGCCACCGGCGAGATGGTGTTTGGCGACTTCCGGTTCGAAGAGGATCGGGCGGCCCGCTCCCTGGATGTGATGTTGCGCAGCATGTTCGAGAGCCATCGGGTATCCGGGCCGGGCCGGGCCGCCAGTTTTCTCGAGCCCGGAAACCACTGGCTAACCGACGTGGAGGTCAATGCCCGAAGCCCCGTGGGTGAACACTGGAACACCGAGTTCAACGCCGTGGTACGGTATACGGACTCGCGCCGCCACGACCCGGCCACCACCTCGGTGCAGTACCTCCAGTTCATCGCGCAAGACGAGCAGAACCACCTGACATTGGGTGACTATTACGCCACTTTCTCCCAATACTCCCTGAACCGGGGGATCAAGGGCGTCGGCTATCAGCGGGTGCTCGACGCATCGAGCCATGTACAGGTAGTGGCCGGTGCATTCGACCCCCGCTGGGACTATTTGTTCGGAACGAAGGCGGATGAGCCTATCGACCGGCAGGTGATCGGACTGCGCGTGCAGACGGTCGGGGAGCGCTATCGGCTTGGACTGAATCTCGTCAACGCCCAGGACGACGACAGCGACCCGGTGCGTACGACCGAAGACACCTATCGCCAAACCCTGCCCGCGGTGGACTGGGAGTACCGGACCCTCGCCGGCTGGCGGCTGGGCGGGGAGCATGCCCACGCCCGTACCCGGCGTCAGGCGGCGGCCGGCAGCGAAACCGATCTGGCAGGCTCCGCTCACCGTCTGAACTTCGATGGCGGGCTGGGCGAGTTGCGGCTGCGTGGCAGGGCGGAGCGGGTTTCCCCCGACTTCTTCACCATGGGTGGCGGCGCAGCGATCGACCGTTTTCGCACCTACCTCCGCGGCGACTACTCCTTGACCGACCGATGGGGGGTGTTTGCCGCGACCGACAGCTACCGCAACAATCTGGATGACCGGTTGGACACCACCACGCGCACCCGGATCCCCGAACTCGGCTTGACCGCCCGCGGGCTGTTCGACCGCCGTAGCCTGTATCTGTCGGCCAGCTATCGCCAGCGAACCGAAGAGAGCGACGGGCCGCAGCCACAGCAGTTCGTTTCCGATCGGATCTACGCAAGTGTGAGCGACCGCTTCGAGCAGGTGGCTGTACGGGGTGAAATGGAAGCGCTGCTGAACGAACGGGAAGGCACCACCGAGAACCGGAATGACGATTTCCTCTACCGGTTCACGGTCGATTCCCGTCACTCGATCCTGGGCGGTCGCTACGACCTGCGGCCCTATTTGTCCCTGGAGCGCCAGGAACTGGAGGATCCGACAACCGGGGCCACGGTGCGAACCGACGGGGTCCGCTTCGATGCACAGTTGTTGACGCGGGGCGACCTCTCGTACGGCTTCAGCTTCGAGGACCGTGCCACCGACAACGGCAACCCGGGCGCCGATGATACCCGCCTGCAGCGCCTCGCGCTGAACGTGGACAGCCGGCCGGCGTTCCTGCATGGAGGCACGTTCCGTGCCGAGGTCGGAGATGCCGATTACGACTTCAGCGACGACGACAGGGACTACCGCGAGCGGTATCTTCGTCTGATGCTGGACTTCCCCTTTGGCTTCGGGAGCTGAACCATGCGCCACATCACCCGACCCCTTCAACATCTGTCCCTGATGCTGTTTCTGCTTGGCTGTTTTGCCGGGCAGCCGGCGACCGCCCAGTGGTGGCAGTTCGGCGCCGATGTCACGGAACCGGAGTTTACCGATCTGCTGTTCAATCAGGTGAGCGCACTGCGCGTAGAGCGCACGCTGCAGTTCACCGCGGACGATATCGATAACGGCAAGGTGATTGTGCGCGGGCGTGCCGAGGTACGCCAAGGGGCGATCGGACGGGTCGAGGCGAGCCTCGACGACGGGCTCACCTGGACCGAGGTACCGTTCAGTGATCGCGGGCTGTTCGCCTTCGAGTTCAGACCGGAGCCGGAGCGGGTCTACCGCTTCCGCATTCGCGCCCTCTCCACCACCGGCCAGGCCAGCAACGAGACTGACCACGCCTTCGAATTCAAGGTGGTGCGCCAGGATGCCCGTGCCCTGGCCCGTGCCGCCTTCGAGGAGCTGCTGGCGCGCTACATGGCGCGGGATCGTGCCGGCTTCATGGCGCTGGTGTCGCGTGACTTCAGCGGCAACGAATCGGCGCTCGACAGCGCCCTCAGCAATGACTTCCGCTTTTTCGACTCCATCCGCATCCGCCCCACCATTCAGCGTGTGGCAGCGGCGGATGATCGCTGGACGATCTACTTCGCCTTCGACCGCCAGGTGCGTTCCGTGCGCACCGGTCAGTTGCTGCAAGACCGGGCCTACACCACGGTCACCCTCATTCGCGAAGGCGAAGGCTACAAGCTCCACGAGCTGGCTGCACCGCTCATTTTCGGCGTCTCCGACCCGGGCGACGTGGCCACCTTCGTGACGGACGAGTCGGTGGGCACCGAGGTCCTGACGGTGGATCGGGACGGCAACGTCTCCACCCAGGAGCAGGGACGGACCACGCAGGCGGAAGTGGTGGAGGAGGACAGAGGACCTCCGTCCAACATCAGCGAGGGATCCGTCACCCTGGCCAACAATCAGGGATATTCACTGATTACGCGTACCAAGGTGGCGCCGATCAACGCACCCGGTCCGTCGTTCACGTTCGGGGCGGAGGGTTACGGCGCAACGCCGATGGTCTTCTCGGTGGGCGACGTTATCGGGGCGCAGAAGCTGACCGGGTTCGCTTCCCTGACGGCGGTGACCTCGGTGCCGGAAGTGCTGGCGGAGCCATCCCTTTCCGGGGACGTGTGGAGTGTCGGCGATATCTATGCCCTCCAATTGCTAGACGGTACTTACGCGATCGTCCGCCTGGCGAGCGGAGGCGGCTCTCCCTGGAGCTTCCAGTACCGCCACCAGCGCAACGGCACCGCGAGTTTCCGCTGATGAGCCGGCTGGGCAGCCACCGATGAACAGGCCTCTCCACACCATCGCCCTCCTGCTCTGCTGGTTGAACGGTGCCGTGCCGGCCTGCGGGCAGGATGCCGCGATCGAGGCGGAGCTGGCTGCCGTGGAGCGGGAGATTGTCATCACCGAAAGCGCCATTGAGGAGCTGCGGCTGGGGCTCGACTGGCGCGCGGCGCGCAGCGATCTGGGCGACGAGGTGCTCTCCGAGGCGGAGGCGAAAAAGGCGGCGCTGAAGGAGGAGGTCGTCCGTGTCGATGGTCAGATCCGGCTGTTGGGCGAGTTGCTGGAGTACACCCGGGCGGAGGCCGGGCATGTGGCGAAGGCGGTTCTCGAACTGGAACGCTACCTGGCCAAGCTGCGCAGGCTGGACAAGGACAACAAGATCAAGACCCTCCTTCGCCTCGGCATGGAGACGGCGATGGAGGTAAAGGACTTCGCGAGCGGCCGTTCCGGCAAGGTTGTGGAGATCGGCAAATGGGCGGCGGAGAAGGTGGGTAGCGAGGCGACCAAGGAGTTTTTCACCGGCGGCGACGAATACTACAGCCTTCAACTGAAGGGGCTCTCCTCTGCGGCGGCGGCGACCACGCCGGAGATGCAGCGGCTCGCGGATCTCGCCACCCTCTCCCTGACCGGGTGGCAGAGCTATCTCGCCAAGTATGAGGACAAGGAGATCACCGGCAGCAACGCCCAGATCCTCGCCAAGGGGCGACTCCTGCTTGAGCATGGAAACAAGGCCCTCGACTCGCTCATCAAGCTGCATCGTCGGCTGGAGAACACCGCCCACGCCACCGAGCTGGAGATCGGCTACCGCGAGGAGCAGCGTACCCTGTTGCTGGAACGGTTGGCCGGGATGGATGCAGAGATCGAAGCGGAGCGGCAGGCGGTCGAGCGTGTGGACAAAGGCAGTGACGGCGTCCAGGCACAGCTCAGGGAACTGGAAGCGGAGCTGGCACAGCTCCGGGACCGGAAGGCCGAACTGGAGGCGGAGCTGGCCGGAGACCCGCCGACCAGGGATGAGGTGCAGGCCGCCGAGCAGGCGATGGAACGCTATCGCGCCCGCCGCGCCGCCTACATCGAGGCCCACGGCGGCTACGTCGCCCGTGCCGCGCAACTGGCCGAGCAGATCGACGCGGTGAATGCAGCCGAGCAGGTTTGGAGGGCACTGCCCCAGCAGTGGGAGCGGGAGCGTGACGAGGTGGCGAAGTGGACCCTGGAAAATCCGACCTACCCCTACAACTCCAGCGCCGAACCGGTCACCGATGAAACGGCGCTGAACAACCTGCGCACCTATCGCGAAAAGTGGATGGCGGCCTTGCGACGCCATGAGGGGCGCATGGAGGAGCAGCTCTCGGTCGTGGCGGACGCCGGCAATCAACTCGCCCAGACATTGGAGGAGACCCCGGATGATCCTTGGTCGGAGGCGGCCCAACGCGAGGCGATGAATCGGGCCGCGGGCGCGGCGGCCACTCTCATCCACGCAGAGCTCAAGGCGGTGCGGAGTCGTCTTGACATCGATTACCCCGCGAGGCTCCAACGGGAGGGGGTATTGGACGCCTTGCGTGACGAGCTGGAGCGCCTCCGCCGGGAGACCCCCGCCAATCCGTTCGGTGCGCTCACGGAGCGCGCCGAAGGTACCGTGACCTACCTGTTCGAGAAAGAGCTCCCGGCGATGCGCAAGGGGCTGCTCGCCAGCATCGCCGAGCGCGAGGCCACCGAGCGGGAGCACAAGAGCCAAGAGACGGCCTACAAGGCGGAGATTGCGGAAGCCGCCCGTGCCTACCGGCGCGCAGCCAACGGTTTTATGCACGCGGCCAATCTCGCGCTGAGTGACCTCGCTGCCTATGGGTCGGCGATGGGGCAGCTGCTGAACTTCTATCGGCAGCAGGTGAGCGCCGGCATCCTGGTCGAAAAGCAGCCCGACTCGCCAGGTGGGCCAGCCCGCTTCGGCATCAATCGTGAATGGACCGCCACCTTCCTGGGTGACACCCACAAGGATTGTCGGGCCATCGAACGACTGCGGAACGAGCTGGAGCCACTGGCCGCACGCGGCAACGCCCTGTTGGCGAAGGCGACCTCCGCCCACGGGCAGGCAGCTGTCGCCGTCACGAATGGGCCGCTCAGCGAGTGGGCAGCGGTCAACGAGCCCGCCCTCTACGCCTCGGTCGAGGCGATGGTGGCGCGCCTTGCGGATGCGCGTGAGCGGCTGATGGCGATCGGCAATCGGCCACCTCCCAACCCCTTCGCGTCCATAAACGGTCTGGTTGACGGCTCCACCCTGGTTCAGGTCTTCCCCGACATCATGCGGGGGCTGCAGACCAGCCACCGTGACCTGTCGGCACTGATCGGCCATGGTATCCAGCATGCTGAGATTCTCGCCAAGCGGGAGCGGCTTCGGGCCGAAGATCTGCCGGAGGCCGAGAAGTGGCTAAAGCGGGCCCAAGGGGAGTACGACCAGGTGCTGAGCTGCATGGGGGAGGAGTTCATCCTCAGCCGCGACGTCCTTGCCCGGCTGACGGAGTTCGAAGCCGCCGTCGACAAGCTCAAGCGGCTGCGAAAACCCACCTACGCCGACGCCGAATCCCTCATCGAGCGGTTCGAGACACTGTTGCAGCAGGTGAATGGACTTCAAATGAGCCACGAGCTGTCCTACCGCAATCAGGTCGAGGCGCTGGTCGCCCGGGCAACCGAGGCCGCCAACCTCTTCGAACACCAGCGCGAAGCATTTGCCGGCAATGATGTGGACACGTTGCAGCGGCTGCATTACGACCTGTTCGAACGGCTGCGGCCTCATCAGGAAGAGGCGCGGCGGATCGTGCCGACGGTGGACAACACCCGGATCCAGCAGCTGTACCAAAGCTTCATCGACGCTTACGGCCGCGGCGATCTGCGCGGCCTGCTCGCCCTGCTGGCGCCCGACTGGCAGGGCGGCGACGGCTCCGATCTCCGTGACGTCGAGGAGTACCTGACCAACTCGTTCCGGGTGTTCGACCGCATTCAGTACCGCATCAGCGGGTTCAGCGCCCGTCATGTGGGCGATGGACGGGCGCAGGTGACCTACACCGTGACCATCCGCGGCGAAAACCGTCGCCAGCGCCTGACCCACGAGGAGAGTTCCCGGGTGGTTGAAGAGGTGGGCCTGGTGGACGGCAAGCCGGTGATCCTCCGTACCCTCAGCGGCAGCCAGTGGCTACGATGACCTGCCGACTTGCTTGTTCCCTCGACTCCTTGTTTCTGTAGCCGCCGGCCCCGGTCACGGGCGCCGGCACCTGTCTCCAAGCCAATCGTCGCCTTCGCCCGCTTAAGTTCGGACTAAGGCGCGATCCCGATCGCTACCGCCGGCCAGATGAGCCCGTATAATGCGCTCGGCGCAAACACATCCGGTGGAGCACAGATGGAAGACTTGAGAACTTCGGAGGCATGGCGGATCTTCCGCATCCAGGCCGAGCTGATCGACGGTATCGAAACGCTCAACGAACTCGGACCGGCCGTATCGCTGTTCGGAGGTGCGCGATTTACGGAGGAATCGCCGTACTATCGGGCGGCGATGGCGATTGCCGAGGGGCTGTGCGCCGCCAACATCGCGGTGATCACCGGCGGTGGTCCGGGGATCATGGAGGCGGGCAATCGGGGCTGCAAGAACGAGGCGGCCCGCTCGGTGGGGCTCAACATCGAGTTGCCCCATGAGCAGCGTGCCAACCCCTACCTGGACCTCAGCCTGTCGTTTCGCTACTTCTTCGTGCGCAAGCTGATGTTCGTCAAATACGCCATCGGCTATGTCATCTTCCCCGGTGGCTTCGGCACCATGGACGAGTTCTTCGAATCCCTGACCCTGATCCAGACCGGCAAGATCAGGCGCTTCCCGATCGTGCTGTATGGCAAGGAGTATTGGGAGGAGTTGGTGGACTGGCTGAAGCGGCGCATGCTGGGTGAGGGCTGCATCTCGGTCGAGGACCTCGACCTCTTCCACCTGGTGGACAGCCCGGCCGAGGCGCTGGATATTCTGAAGGCCCATGCGCTCAGCTGCGAACAGACTTTCGACGGGGACCGCCGCTCGGGAACGCCTTGAGTTCCGTATCTGCGCAGTCGGATCGTCGGTGCTGGAAAAAGATGCCGCAGAGATGCGGAGGCGCGGAGGTTTCGGTTTTCAAAAAACGCGTCATGCGAAAGCCGATGCCGCGGCAATTTCTTCCCCGGAGCGTAACTACTCGCCCCCTCCGTCATTCCCGCGCAGGCGGGAATCAGGGACGGTCACTGGATCCCCGCCTTCGCGGGGAAGACGATGCCTTGTGTAGCGCCGACATCGAGAGTTGTACCCGGGCGAGCAGTTACCCCGGAGCTACCTTTAAACCCTCTGCACTCTGCGGCGGTTTTTTGACTGACTGCGGCCCATGCCGCCGGTTCGGCCGTTTGTGGTATGTTTCGTCGCCTGAAACTCCGAGGATATTGCTGTGAAAAACACCCCCGATCGTTACGGTTTGATCTCCCGCGCACTGCACTGGTCGAGCGCACTGCTGATCATCGGCCTCATCGCCGTCGGCTGGTACATGACCGGTCTGGCGGACGAAGATCCCGCCCGCCGTGGTATCTACAACCTGCACAAGTCGATTGGCGTGTTGACGATGTTTTTGCTCATAGCCCGCTTTGCCTGGCTGCGGGTCAGCCCGGCACCGGCGCTGCCCTCGGTATTCGCACCGAAGGAGCAGCGGGTGACCAAGGGGATCCAGGCCCTGCTTTATCTCCTCATGCTTCTGGTGCCCGTGAGCGGTTACCTGATGTCTACGGCGGGGGGGTATCCGGTCCCCTTCTTCGGGCTGTTCAACATGCCGGCGCTGGTTGGTGAGAGCAAGGCGCTGGCCGGCTTCGCCCACGAGGCCCACGCCATCCTCGGCTACGGCATGCTGGCGCTGGTCGCCCTGCACATGGCCGGTGCCCTCAAGCACCGCCTGGCCGACCGCGGCGGTCCGTCCGACGTAATGGCCCGCATGCTCTGAACGGTGTGGTTGGCCATCGCCAACCGGTGAGGCGAACCGAACAGCGAAGGCTGCGGTTCGCCTCGCCGATCCTGCCTTCCCTCCATCACCGGCCACCACCGAAGTAGCCGGAATCCGAACAGCGTCACAAGCGGCGAAACCCGGCGGCGGGATCGGTTGCCGCCGTCTTCGCATCGGTCCTATGATGGGCTTCGCCTGCCGGTATCCCACCGACGACGACTTGCCAAAACGCAGTAGACCAGGGCCCATCGGAGTATCGACATGGGAGCGCCCGTCCCTTCTGACGACCGGTCGAGTCCGATCCTATTGCTGGTCGACGACGAGCCGAATGTACTCTCATCACTGCGGCGCACCTTGCGCTCTGTCGCCGGCCGTGTCCTCACTGCTGAAGGGGGGGCGGCTGCGCTGCAAGTCCTCGAGCGTGAACCGGTTGATCTGATTCTGTCGGACATGCGAATGCCGAACATGACCGGTGCGGAGCTGCTGGGGCATGTTGCCGAGCAGTGGCCCGATGTCGTCCGCATTCTGTTGACAGGGTACGCGGACGTGGAGTCCTCCATTCGGGCCATCAACGAAGGCCACATCTACAACTACCTCACCAAACCGTGGAACGACCGCGAACTCGCCCTGACCATCCGCAATGCCCTGGAAAAGAAGGCGCTGCAGGATGAAAGGGCGCGACTGGCGGCCGAACTGGCGGACAAGAATGAACGATTGATCGAGCTGAACCGCAATCTCGAGGAGCTGGTGAAGCAGCGTACCGCCAGCCTGCGCAAGACCCTCGGGGAGCTCAATCTCGCCAACGAAAAGCTCAAGCAGCAGTTCCTGCAGATCATCAAGGCGCTCTCCCGCATTATCGAGCTGCGGCCGGAGATGCAGTTGGGACTCGCCAAGCTGGTGGCCGAGCAGGCGAAGCAGGTCGCCATCGAACTCGAGCTGCCGGACAAGGCCGTGCAGGAGATCGTGCTCGCCGGGTTGCTGTTTCAGCTGGGGCGGCTGACATTGCCGGAACGGCTGAATTCGCGCCCGTTCTATCTGCTGCATCCCAAGGAGCGGGAGAAGGTACTGACTCATCCGGTCGAAGGGGAGGCACTGCTGCGGGAGATCGATTCCCTGAACGAAGTGGCGGCGATCATTCGCAGTCAGCATGAGAAATTCGACGGCTCGGGTGTTCCCGACAGCCTGCGGGGAGAGCAGATCCCGATCGGTGCGCGCATCATTGCCGTGGCACGGGACTACAACCTCTTTCTGGAAGGCGCGCTGACCGGACAGAAACGCATCGTCGACGATGCCCAACGATTTTTGAAGCGGGGCGCGGGGTCCTACTACGACCCCGCAGTGGTGAATGCCTTTTTGAAAACGGTCGGTCGCTACAAGAAGGTGCCGTATCGACCGGTGGTGGAGATCCTGCCCTGCCAGATGCGCGAGGGCATGGAAGTGGTGGAAGTGCGCGATGCGAACAAGCTCTATCTGGCGGGTGGCAGGCTGGATCGGCGCTACATGGAAAAGATTCTGGAACTGCGCGATGAGATCGGCGTGCATCTGAAGATAAAGGTCAGGATTCAGATTTGAGGAGACAAAGGCGTGAGCAGAGTGCTTGTATTGGACGATGAAGAAAACAATGTCGCGGCCCTTCGTCGCCTGCTGCGTGCGGAAACCGACCTCGAGATCGAGGGTTTTACCTCCGCCGCCGAAGCCTTGCGCCGAGCCGACGAGGTCGCTTTCGATGTGGTATTGGCCGACTATCGAATGCCCGAAATGGACGGCACCCAGTTCCTCGAGCAGTTCCGATATCGGCAGCCCGACGCCTACCGGATCATCGTCAGCGCCCATTCCGACGTCGAGATGTTGAGAAAGGCGATCAATCAGGCGCAGATCCATCGCTTCATCCAGAAGCCCTGGGACGGTTTTCTCCTGGTCGAAGCGGTGATGCGCGGTGCCGAGCGGGCGGTGTTGACCCAGGAAGTGGCCAGACTGCAAAAACAGACGACACAACAGGCCGGGACCATCAAATACCTGATCGGTCTACTGGCAATGGTCGCGGAAAAGTACCCCGACGCACTGCCGGCCGACTGGCAGGCGGCCATGCCGCCCGACAACAAGTGACGTGCTTTCCGTCCCGGAACCCTACGGGTGAAATTCAGTCAACAATTCGGTGGTGGTCCGGTGAAGGCTCGGCTGGGCAACTCACGTATCCAAGGCGCGATCGGATGAGCCTCCAACGGCTCTCTCTGCGGTTGCGCTTTTGACGAGTAGCGGTCACAAATGAGTGAACCGGTTCGGTTTATCCTTTACGTCAACGGCCAGAGCGACCGTGCGCAGCGGGCCATACGCGATTTGGAGCGGATCTGCCGCGAGAATTTTGCCGACGCTTTCGAACTCACCACCATCGATGTCCTGGCCCGACCGGAGGAGGCCGAGCGGGACAAGATTCTCGCTACCCCCACGCTGGTCAAACTTTCTCCGCTACCGATCCGCCGGCTGGTCGGTGATCTGTCCGATGAACATCGAGTGCTGACGGCCCTCGACATGTCTTTGCCGCACCGAGAGACATGACTTGAAATCCGTCGAGGCTGTCTATGGAGCCACTACGTAACCCTGCAAAAAGACCCACCAATATCGCTGGCTTTGATGAAGTCAGCGAGGGCGATTCCGGAATGCACATCCTCGGCCCGGTGACCGGCTCCGTTCCGTTTCCGGACGCACCATGAGGGACGACCAATGGGCGGACTTCAGCCGGGATGCACTCGTCCGGGAACTGGAGCGATGCCGGCTCGAGTGGCACACCGTATTCAACGGAATTACCGAACCGGTATTTGAGCACGACTCGCAGTACCGGCTGGTTCGCGCCAACGAGGCTTACCTGGAACTCGCCGGCGCTCCCCTTGAGGCTGTTGTCGGACGTCCCTACTGGACCGTGTTCCCACGGTTGTCCGGACCGCTTCCGGACTGTTGTCGGGTACTGGAGGGTGACGGTATCGAGCAGGCCGTCGAGGAGTTCTCCACCGCGGACGGCCGGATCTTCGTTTCACGCAGCTATCCGATCTGTGGTGACGGGGAGCGCAGGACCGGAGGATTACACTTCCTGACCGAGGTGACCGCCAAACGTCGTGCCGAGCGCGATCGCCAGTTCATGACGGCGGCGCTGCAACAGATCGGGGATGCGGTGGTCCTGGCCGATATCGAAGGTCAGGTGCGTTACATCAATGCGGCCTTCCGCACCCTTTTCGGCAACAGTGCGAAACTGCTCGGACTGCCGTTGACGGCGCTATGGCGGGCGGACCGCGGCGGAGGCGTGCCGGATATGTCCGCCCTGTCCAAACACGGCGGACGGTGGTCGGGCGAGGTCCGGTGTAAGGCCAGATACGGCAGAATCATCCCCGTCCAGCTGAACGTAACGGTTGTTCGCGACGACGGCGACAAGCCGATCGGATACGCGGCGACGCTGGTCGATCTGACGGCCATCAAGACCGCGCAGGAAGCACTGCGCCATCGCGAGCACGACCTTACCGAGCGGGTGAAAGAGATGGCGTGCCTGCACGATATCGCCGCTCTGGCCGCGGATCCGGATCTGCCGGTGGTGACGTTCTGTCGCGCCGTGGTCGAGCGGCTGCCGGCCGCGTTTCAGCATCCTGCGCTCATGGCTGCCCGCATCGAACTGGGTGAACAGCGATTTGCGGCCGACGATTTCACCGAGAGCCCTTGGTGCCGATCGGTAGACATCGCGGACAAGAGCGGTCATTTCGGCCGGTTGGCGGTGGCCTATAAAGCGGCACCACCCGGGGGGACGGCACCCTTCCTCAAAGAAGAGGAGCAACTGATCGAGACGGTGTCCAGTCGCGTTGCCGCGGTCCTTCGCAACCGCGCCGCCGGCCTGGCCCTGCAGGAGAGTGAGGCGCGGCTGCGGACGATCATCGAGGCGGAGGCCGATGCCATTATGGTCGTGGATGAACACGGCCGGATCCGCTACGCCAACCCCGCTGCGCAAGTACTGCTGGGACGGCCGATAGACGAGCTGATCGACAGTCCGCTCGGCCTGCCGATGGCGGCCGACAACGTGCCTTCGGAAGTCGATCTGGTTGTTCCCGACAGCGCGCCGGCGGTGGCGGAGTTGCGTTTTTCCACCATCGATTGGGCGGGGGCGGCCTGCCACCTGGTCGTTCTGCACGATGTGACCCAGCGCAAAAGCGACGAGAAGCGGGTTCTGCGCCTGAACAGGATCTATCGGCTGCGAAGCGAGAACAGCATGGCGCTGGTCGCCGCACGCAGCGAGCCTGAACTGCTGGACGCCGTCTGCCGCAATCTGGTGGAGATCGGTGGCTACTTCTTCGCCTGGATCGGGTTTGGCGATTCCGAAAAGGGCTGTGTGCTACCGATGGCCCACCATGGCGCGCTGGGCACCCTTTTCGAGAAAGCGGTTGGCGACTGTCCTGAGTGTCTGCACGCCTGCGACTGCGTCACCTATCGGGTGGTGCGCAGTGGCGTCCCCGAGGTCGATAAAGTCCTGAACAGCGCTTGCGAGAACCACTGGCTGCAACTGGCGCGTCAGTCGGGCTGCCACTCCATCGCGGCTTTTCCCCTTTGCCAGGGGGGAAGCACGGTCGGCGCCATTTCCGTCTACTCGGATCGCGTCGAAGGCTTCGATGAGGAAGAACTCGCCGTTTTGACCGAGCTGACGGCCGACGTCTCTTTTGGTATTCACTCTATCCGTACGGAAGCGGCGCGCCGGGCCGCGGAAGAGACCTTGCAGCTCCGCAATCGTGCCATCGAGGCGAGTCGGAACGGGATCCTCATCGTCGAGCGCCGCAGCCATTTGATTATTTTCGCCAACCCGGCATTTGCCGAGATCACCGGCTACTCCGCCTCGGAAGTCGTCGGCAAGAGCTTCGAATTCCTGTTCGACACGGATCGCACAGAGAAGGAGTTGCGCCATGTGTTGCGTACGATGGACCGACGGGCGGGGACGGCGGTACTGCTGCAGAGTTACCGGAAGGACAAGCGGATCTATTGGAACGACCTGCACATCTCGCCCGTTCGCGATCATCGCGGAGAGACCAGTCACTACGTGTTCATCATCAACGATGTCACCGAGTACAAGCAGTACGAGCAGCAGCTCGAGTATCAGGCGAATCACGATGAACTGACCGGTCTGCCGAATCGCAATCTGATGCGCGATCGCCTCTATCAGGCCCTGGTGCACGCGCGGCGGCACCAGGCGCAGATTGGGGTTTTGTTTATGGATCTTGATCAGTTCAAGGTGGTCAACGACGGGCTCGGCCATGCCGCCGGCGATGAACTGCTGAAGGTGGTTGCTGCGCGAATAATGGAGTGCGTGCGGGAAGGCGACACCGTGGCTCGACAGAGCGGTGACGAGTTCGTGGTGATCCTCACCGATGTGAGTGGCCCGGACGAGGCGGCCGAGGTGGCGAAGCGGATCAGCGCGGCGGTGGCGCGGCCAATCAACATCCTGGAGCGGGAGTTGCAGACCACGCTCAGCATCGGCATCAGCCTCTTCCCGCGAGACGGTGAGGACGGCTCGACACTGCTGCGCAATGCCGACGCGGCGATGTACCTGGCCAAGGATGCCGGAAGGAACACGCTGCAGTTCTACACCGCGGAGCTCAATGCGCGCATGATGCAGCGCCTCATGGTCGGCAGCCAACTGCGCCGGGCATTGGAAAACGGTGAGCTGTGCCTGCACTTTCAGCCACAGGTGGATCTCAAGACCCGCGCCATCTGCGGCCTCGAAGCGCTCGTCCGGTGGCAGCATCCGGAACTCGGATTGACGTTTCCGAATCTGTTCATCCCGGTCGCCGAGGAGAACGGACTGATCGTGCCGCTTGGCGAGTGGGTCCTGCGTGAAGCCTGTCGGCAGGCCCGACGCTGGCAGGACAAGGGGCTTCCACGGCTGGTGGTGGCGGTCAACGTGTCGGCAAGGCAGCTCGAACGTGATTTCCCCGGCCTGGTGGCACGCATCCTCGAGGAAACCGGGCTGGATGCCGGTTATCTGGAGCTCGAATTGACCGAAAGCGCGGTGATGCGGCGACCCGACGAAATGATTTCGCTCCTTTCGCAGCTCAAATCACTCGGCATCCGCCTGACCATCGATGACTTTGGGACCGGTTACTCCAGCCTCGCCTACTTGAAGCGCTTCCCCTTCGACAAGCTGAAAATCGATCAATCCTTCGTGCACGACATCACCACGGACCCGAATGCCGCCAGTATTGTGTTGACGGTCATCGCGATGGCCAACAGCATGCATCTGCGCGTGATCGCGGAAGGGGTGGAAAAGAAGCCGCAACTCGATTTTCTGACGCGGCAGGGCTGTGACGAAATGCAGGGGTACTATTTCGCGCGGCCGCTTCCGGTGGCCGAAAGCGAGACCCTGATTTGTGAGGACCGGCATCTCGAAGAGAGCACCAGCGAAGACGGCCGTCCGACGCTGCTTCTCGTTGACGACGAGCCCAATATCACCGGCGCGATCCGCAGGACGCTTCGGCGGGACGGCTATCGCCTCATTGTGGCGAACTCGCCGGCGGAGGCGTTTGACCTGCTGGCAGAGAACGATATACACGTGATTGTGTCCGACCAGCGTATGCCGGAGATGAGCGGAACGGAGTTTCTCAGCCGGGTAAAGGAGATCTATCCGAATACCGTACGAATCATCCTCAGCGGCTATACCGAATTGCAGGTCGTTACGGAGGCGGTCAATCGAGGGGCGATTTACAAGTTCCTCACCAAACCCTGGGATGACGAAGAACTCAGAAGTGAGCTGGCGGAAGCGTTCCGCTACTATCGGCGGCAGGTGACGTCCTCTCCCACCGGGGCAAACTAGGCGTTCACTGAACGCGCGTGCTCCTGAACCTCCTCCGTCGAACGGCGTTTGCTGGCGCTTCAGCCGATTGGCCGGCAAAGACGTCAGGCGGCCGAGGTTTGGCTGTCGTCCTCGGGGATCTGATCGGAGGCGGCCGCTTCGGGCGGCCCTCCGATCGGCAGCCAGATACGGAATGTCGCGCCACACCCCGGTTCACTGGCCACTTCGAATCGGCCACCGTGTTTGGCCACGATCCCGTATGAAAGCGAGAGGCCAAGCCCGGTGCCTTTGCCGATCGGTTTGGTGGTGAAGAACGGTTCGAACAGCCGGTTGAGGTTCTCCGGCCGGATGCCGATGCCGTTGTCCGCGATCTCCACCCAGACCCAACTGTCGTTGCGACCCGTGCGGATGGTAATGGTGCCGCTACCCTCGATAGCCTGCGCCGCATTGACCAGCAGATTCATGAACACCTGGTTCAGCTGCGAGGCCCGGCAGCGCACTTGGGGCAGGTCGCCGTAGTCCTTGACCACGGAGGCCTTGTATTTGATCTCGTTGTGGACGACGTTCAGCGTGCTGTTGATGCCCTTGTGCAGGTCGGTCCACTGCCATTCGGCCTCGTCCACGTGGGAAAAATCCTTGAGGTCCTGGACGATCTGTTTCACGCGCTCGGTCCCTTCCTTGGATTCCTCGAGCAGTTGACCCAGGTCGTCGCGCAGGTAGTCGAGATCGATCTCCCGCTTCAACCGTTCGAGAATCTGACGTTGTTCATCCGACAACGCCGTTTCGCTCTCTGCGTAGAAACCGATCAGTCTCAGCAGGTCTCCAATGTAATTCTCGAGCGTGTAGAGATTCGAGGCGATGTAGCCGACCGGGTTGTTGATTTCATGGGCCACGCCGGCGGCCAGTTGGCCGATTGAGGCCATTTTTTCCGATTGCAGCAGTTGTTCCTGCGCCTCCCTGAGCTGTTGAATCAGGGAGCGTTGCTCGTCCTTTTCCTGTTTCAGTCGTTCGTTGGCGGCACGCAGCTCCGCCGTTTGGCGGGTCACCTCCCGTTGCAGTTTTTCGCGTGCGTGGACCAGCACACGCTCGGCATGCTTGCGTTCGGTAATGTCGAGGGCAGTACCGATGAGTCCGAGAAATTCACCGTGGCGGGAAAAACGGGGCACGGTCGATTCCCAGAACCAGCGCTGGCGCCCATCGTGGCGGCGCAGGCGGAGCTCGTGGGTCACTGGCTGGCGTTCCTCGAGACCGGTGGCAATCGTTTGCTGGTGGGTATCGAGATCTTCGACGTGAACGGCATCGCGCCAGCTGCCGTCCCGCAGCTGCTGTTCCGAGTAGCCGGTCAACTCGGACCACTGCTTGTTGAAGAGGATCATTTTGCCGTCGGCATCGCAAACCCAGATCAGTACCGGCACACTGTCGGAGAGGCTGCGGAAGCGAATTTCGCTCTCCTTGAGTGCCCCAAGCAGGCTGCGCTCGACGGCATTGCGATGCTCGTCCTCAAGCACCGCCTCCACCTCAAAAGGCGCGTTGTGCCCGGCGATGACGGCCGCCTCGCTCCATTTCCCCTGCTCAGCGAGCAGCAACGCCATCTCCTTGTCGGAACCGAGGATGTGGTCGAGCAGCCAGCGGACCAGAAAGTCGAACAGCGACTCGTCGAGCACCGCGTTGAGCGAAGGGGTGCCGCTCAGCTGCTGGATTTTGGCGGTAAACTGCTCGTGTTCCGCCCTGTGGCGAAGGTAATGCGCGCTCAGACGCGGTCCGGCCGCCCGCATCAGCGCCTCTTCCGTGGAGAAGTGGTATTCGGTGTAATCCAGCAGGCCGTGCACGACTCGGCGCAGACTCGCTTCATCGCTGCTGAAGCTGACCGCCGCTTCGAGCTCGTTGATGCGCTCGACCAGGTGGCGGTGCTGATAGTCGACACAGGAGATGCCGACGCTGTAGCTGTCGTTCCACTCGAAAATGGTCATCGGGAAGTCGTCCGATACGAGCGATCGGCAGGTGGCACAGCGACCTTCGGCTGCCGCTCTAATCGCCCGTGGAGCCCTTTCTCCGTCGAAAACGCAATAGTGCCGATGCGCATGGCCGCGAACCCTGACGCTATTCACAGTACCGGAATCGTTTTGCCCGCGGGCGGTGCGACGGTGCGTTACGGGGTCGACTCCAGGCGGGCGACGAATTGGTGCCAAGTCTGTTCGGGTGTTACCGAATAGTGGCGCGTAAAGGCTTCGGCAAACGGAACCGCATCGAGGAGGTCGGCAAGGAACTGTGCAAATTTCTCGGGTTCCGTGCGCTCCAGATAGGCGACGAACATGGCGCTTTGGCGGTAGAACATGGCGGGCTCCAGCCCGTGGTCGGCGGCGCTCTTTGGATATCGGCGCTCCCATTCGCTTTCCGGTACGAGTTGTATCCCGCGGCGAATGGCGTCGACGGCGGCCACCCGCGAGACGCGCGACAGACCGGCGCCGCCCGCCAGTTGTACCGCCAGACCCTCCCGAAACCAGGTGGGCAGCGCTTGAGCGGCTTCGATCCCGAGATGCTGGGCGAAGTGAGCATGGGACAGCTCGTGGGTGAGAATGCCCGCCACCCGGGGCGGGTCGTCGAACAGCCCAGGTGACAGATAGACGCGGCCGTAGCGGGTCAATGCCAGCGCGGTCGATGAGAGCCGGAGGAAACTATGCGGTGTGGCGCACACCCGGATTTCGACCGGGGAACGGAAAGGGCGCCCATGCGCCCGTTCCACCCGCAAAAGGGCGTCATCCAGATGACGGGCGGTGGTTTGTGCCAGCGCTGCTGCACCGGCCTCGTAGCGGATCCGCGGGTCGGTGGGCAGCGGCAGAAAGCCTTGTTCGGTCGTGAGGTCGGCCATGCCGGGCGGCGGCAGGTAGCCGGGCTCGATCGCGTGCAGCAATCCGCTCGTCGCCAGCACCAACACCGCTGCCAAGCTTGCGCCGACCATGCCCGTACTCCGGCGACTCCCGTGGCCGAATCATAGCGCAGGCGACCCGCAGGAACGCAAGTTGCACCCGACAGGCTCGCAGACAGCGGTCGTGCGTGCCCGCGTCAGTAATGCGGGCCGTGATAACGGTCCTCTTTGAGGATCGCCGCGGCCACGATGGCAACCAATCCCGGGACCATTGCACCCATCACCAACCGGTCGGAGAGCGGTGCTCCGAACACCAGATGACCGACGAGGATCCCTATCCCCGCAATGATCAAAAGATTCAACACCACCCGGAGCGGGTGCCCGGCATATTCACGGATCAGGATCTCTTTCCAATTCATGCGACGACCCGAAAGGCGGTTCTGCGAGCGCCAATTTACGCCGCGCCGCCGTCGCGGACTCGGACGTCCTTCACACTTGCGCGGGCGGTCCCCGGCGGCGGTTGTGCACAGCCGGCAGAGTGAGGGAGGTGTTTCCTAATCCTGATGGAGATGGGCGAGCAGCTGACTTCTCAGCGCCTTGGGAATGCGGCTGATGCTGAGTGTGTCGCTGTCCGCGTCATAGTGGATGCGGTGGTGGAGCTGGAAGGAGGAGAAGCTGATCGCCAGGTCTTTCTCCCGCCCGGCAAACTTCACATAGCGCTGCAGACTGCGGCGGTCCAGCATCGCCTGTTCATTCGGTGCCGGTGCGTGACTGGCGAGCACGCCGGCGAACTCGTCGGCGTCGACCCCCTCCAGGGAGCGGGCCAGTTCCCGGTAGTCGACCGGCTGGTCGCGCCCGTCCTGATCGATGCAGTAGTCCACCACCTGGCGGCGAAAATCATTCACCTGCTCCTCCGGCATGCGCTGAGAAAAGGCCTCGACGCCCTCCAGAAACGCGAGGGTGGCCTCTGCCTTGTCCAGACCGTGACTGAAACCGGTAACGGCGAGGAAGGCCTCGGCGAGGGCAGGATTGCCGCGGGGTGGAAGCAGCGTCAGGTAGGCATACTGCTTTCGCGACCGCCACTCGGCGAGGTCGACCTTGATCCCGAACAAGGTGGGGCCGGTATCGAGCGACCAGGTGCGGGTGACCTCCAGGTCGTCGCCGATGGCGAGCGACTCCTTGCGCTGTGCCACAAAGAGGTAAAACACGTGGTTGCCGGCGGACTGCTCCTCGAAGAACAGGAAGTCCGCTGCCAGCGACGCCGAGTTCTCCTCCACCGCCTGCTTGAACCGCTCCATCAGCCGGGTCGTCGCTTTCGAAAACGAGTCGCCCCCATCGAGGAAGGTCTCCAACGCCTGTTGCAGCGGCGCCGTGGCCGCATCCGAAGCGAAACTGCCATGCTCGCGGCTAAGGCGTGCCAGAAAGCCGCTCTTCAGGCGCTCGAGCAGGGCAGTGCTGTCATCGTTGCAGGTCAGCTCTCCGGTGCGAAGCGACAGTTCGGCGTCCGTCTCCGGAGAGCGGTGCAGACGATGGGCGGTGGCGTGCGAGATGGACATCGTGACGGTGTTCGGGTCGTGTACCAAAGGTTCGGCATTCTACAGAAAGCGGGGGAGGGCAGTGGCCGGTCAGTCGGGAAAAAGCGGCGAACCGCCCTTGCCCCTGGTCAGTAGATACACGCCCACCGCCACCAGGGCTATCCAGAGACCCAGGGCCCAGACGCCGAGCCACTCCCAAAGCGTGCCCAGGGCGAGCAGGACGACGAATGCGGCGCCCAGCACGACGTTGCCGAGCCAAAAGTTGGTGCTCTGATCGGGTTGTTGCATCGGTTCCTCTGCGCAAGAACGAAGTCGGACCCGATTGTAGGGGCCCCGCAGGCATCTGACGAGCACGCCGGCACGATACGGTCACGAAAAATGTCACCTGATGATCGTGGGGTATTAAGTGTTGCTAATATTAGTAAATGCCGATATATTAAAGCCACATCGACTGTAAGGAGACAAAAATCATGACCGAGATCGGAACCCTGTTCGTCGCTGGCCTCTCCGTATTGGCCCCGCTCCTGATTGTGGTTGCAGCCGGATTCGCTGCCGCCTGGCTGTCAGCGAAGGCCTGCGCTTGCAAGACCCGCGACGCCTAGCACTGAGTCAACTTCGCCGGGATAGGGCGGCAGCCAGGTGCTGTGCCCTGAGAGCACTGCGGTCCTTGTCGCGCAGTTCCAGCATCACGTCGCATTCGATGCCGGCGATCTGCGCGAGAAAGCGCAGAAAATCGGCCTCGTCCAGCGTGTCGGCGTGCACGCCGGGCGGGCGCCCCGGCTGCTGGCTGCTGTAATCGACCAGCGGTATCCCGTCGTCGCCGCCCCAGGTGCGGGCCGCACGCGCAAGCGCCTCCCGCGTCGACTCGCCCTCGCCCAGGCAGGCGTGATGAAGTACATCCAACAGCACCGGCACGCCCACGCGGGCGTGAACCTCCAGGCAGTCAGCCAGCGAAAAGCGGCGATCATCGTTCTCGATCACCAGCCGTCCGTGTAGCGAATCCTCCAATCCCTTGTAGGCCTCGCAAAAGGTTGCAATAGCCTTCCTTTTGTCCCCATACACCCCTCCCACGTGGATCTGGATTTTGGCGTCCCGCCCAAGTCCCAACGCCTCCAGCACTCGGGCGTGGTAACGCAGCTCCTCCACGCTCCGCGCCAGCAGCTCGGGTTCCGGGCTGTTCAGCACCGTGTACTGGCCGGGGTGCATGGAGATCCGGATCCCTTCGCCACAAATGATGTCGCCAATGAAGGCGAAGCGCGGCGCGAAACGGGCGGCCCAGTCGGCATGGCAGATCGGATGAGAGGCAAACGGCACCAGATCGGAGCTGATGCGGAAGAAGCGCAGCTCGTGCTGGACGTTGAATCGCAGGATCGCTTCGAGGCATTCGAGGTTGGCAGCCACCGCGTCGAAAAGGCGCGCTTCCGTGTAGCTTGCCAGCCGGAAGCGATGGTTGGCCCTGCAAGGGAGTGCATTGGCCGTCGCGACGTAGCCGATTCGCATGCTCCGGGTCCGGATTTGGCCCTTCGCTGAGGGTAGCCGTCGCAAAGGCTGCGCGCGACGTTCCGCTGCGGCGGCTTTGTCTCCTATGATTCTGCTCACCAGGGATGGGAGTGTGATCGAACGTGAAAAGCCGGGTATCCAACTTGTGGGAGCAGGTGCGGGCCAGCTTCTGGTTCGTGCCGGCATTAATGGCTTTGTCCGCGGCAGCGCTCTCTATGGTGACGCTGATGATCGACGGTCGGCCGCAACTGGTGGGGGAGGATAGCGGGTGGTTCTGGTCGGGCGAGCCGCAGGGCGCGCGGGACATGCTGACCACCATTGCCGGCTCCATGATCACCGTGGCCGGCATCGCCTTCTCCATCACCATCGTCGCCCTGACCCTGGCGGCCAACCAGTTCGGCCCACGGTTGCTGCGCAGCTTCATGCGGGACACCGGCAACCAGGTGGTGCTGGGTACCTTCGTCGCCACCTTCATCTATTGCCTGCTGGTGTTGCGCGTCGTGCGTGGTGGCGATGGCGCCAGTTTCGTGCCCCACCTGTCGATCACGGTCGCGGTCGTGTTGGCGATCGCCAGCATCGGTGTGCTGGTCTACTTTATCCACCACGTCTCGGTGTCGTTGCAGGTGGAGAACCTGGCCGCCGGCATTGCCAGCGAATTATCCGAAGTCATCGAAAACATGTTTCCGGAGAAACTCGGCACCTCGCCATCGGAAACAGGCAAAGAAATATTCCTGGTTCCGGACAGCGTCGATGACAAGGTTGTGGTTCCGGCTGCACGGCGCAGCGGCTATTTACAGGCAATCGAGAACGAAAGCCTGCTGGCCTTCGCGCAACAGCACGACCTGGTGCTGTGTCTTCACTGTGCGCCGGGGGAATTCATCCGGGAGGGCGGGGCGCTACTGAGTGCCTGGCCGGCAGAGCGCTACCGCGACGAGCTGGATGCCGACGTGGCAGCAATGTTCGTTATCGGCCGGCACCGGACGCCCACCCAGGACGTGAACTATCCATTGCAGCAACTGGTATCCATCGCGGTGCGCGCACTGTCGCCCGGCATCAACGATCCCTTTTCCGCCATCACCTGCATCGACTGGATCGGTAACGGTCTGCGACAACTGGCGGAGCGGCGCATCCCCTCCCGTTTCCGGCTGGACGGAAACGGCTGTCTGCGGGTGATTGCACCGCCGCTGACCTTCGCCGAGGTGGCCGAAGTCGCACTCAACCAGATCCGGCAGTTCGGTGCGGGGCACGTTGCCGTCATGCTGCGCCTGCTGGAGGCCATCGAGAGCAACGGCCAGCGTGCCGAGAGGCCGGAAGATCGGGCCGCACTGATACAGCATGCCCACTGGATTTTGAATGAGGTAAAGCGGGCCGGCCACCAGTCACGTGACCTGGAAACGGTAGAGCGGCTTTATCGGAAGGTGATCGAAGCGTTGAGCGGGGAATCGACAAATCAAACCGAGGAGGCCGGGACCACCCCCTCGGAACGGGCGTAGGAAGGGCAAAGGAGCGACAGCGACGTGCCCATCACCCCCTGACTAGCAGAGCAAAAACTCCAACAGCGCCTTCTGCGCGTGCAGCCGGTTCTCGGCCTGATCCCACACCACGCTCTGCGGACCGTCGATCACCTCCGCCGCCACCTCCTCGCCGCGGTGGGCGGGCAGGCAGTGCAGGAACACGGCATCCTCCTCGGCGCAGGCCATGATGGCGGCATCCACCTCATAGCCGGAGAAGGCCTTTTCGCGTAGCGCCTGCTCCTCCTCCTGGCCCATGCTGGCCCAGACGTCGGTGGTCACGAGCGAAGCGCCCTCGGCCGCGGCGCACGGGTCGCGCACGATGCGCACCGCATCACCCGCGGCGGCGACGATGTCGGCGTCCGGGTCGTAGCCTTCAGGGCAGGCGATGTCGAGCGTAAAGCCGAAACGGCGGGCGGCGTTGATGTAGGAGTGGCACATGTTGTTGCCGTCGCCGATCCACGCCACCTTGCGGCCGGCGATGGCACCGCGGTGTTCGACATAGGTCTGCACGTCGGCCAACAGCTGGCACGGGTGATACATATCGGTCAGGGCGTTGATCACCGGTACCCGCGAGAACTCGGCAAAACGCTCCAGCTTCTCGTGTTCGAAGGTGCGGATCATCACCACGTCCACCATGCGCGACAGCACACGGGCGGTGTCCTCGATCGGCTCGCCGCGGCCGAGCTGAGTATCCCGCGGCGACAGGAAGATCGCGTGGCCGCCGAAGTGGGCCATGGCGGTCTCGAAGGAGACCCGCGTGCGGGTCGAGGACTTCTCGAACACCATGCCGAGCACCTTGTTCTTCAGCGGTTCGTACAGCTCGCCGGAGCGGTGCATCGCCTTCAGCGCGATGGCGCGTTGAACCAACTGCTCCAGCTCGGCGCTGTCCAGGTCGAGGAGGGTGAGAAAGTGCCGCGTCATCGCCTTACTCCGCGAGGAAGCTCGTTACCAGCGTCGAAACGCCATCGAGCAGGTGCTCCGCCTGGGCATCGTCCATCACCAGCGGCGGCAACAGCCGGATGGTGTTACCGGCGGTGACATTGATCAGCAGGCCATCGGCCAAAGCGTGGCCGACCAGGTCACCGCAGGGGCGATCCAGCTCGATGCCGAGCATCAGGCCCAGGCCGCGGATGTCGGCGACCCCGGCCACATTCGCCAGCCGCTGACGGAAACCGTCGAGCAGGTAGCTGCCGAGCTTGGCGGCACGGCCGACCAGGTCTTCGGACTGGATGGTGTCGATGACCGCCAGGCCTGCGGCGCAGGCGAGCGGATTGCCGCCGAAGGTGGAGCCGTGATTGCCGGGCTTGAACAGGTCGGCCGCCGCCCCCCGTGCCAGGCAGGCACCGATGGGCACGCCGTTGCCGAGCGCCTTGGCCACCGTAATCACATCCGGGGTGGCGTCGCCGTGCTGCCAGGCGAATGGGCGGCCGGTGCGGCCGACGCCGGTCTGGATCTCGTCCAGCATCATGAGCCAGCCGTGTTCGTCGCAGATGTCGCGGATGCCGCGCAGGTAGTCGGCGGCGGGCACGTGGACACCGCCCTCACCCTGCACCGGTTCGACCAGCACGGCTACGACTTCGGGGCTGTGCTTGGCAACGGTACGGATGGCCTCGAGGTCGTCGTACGGGACCCGCACGAAGCCCTTCACCAGCGGCTCGAAGCCGGCCTGCACCTTGCGGTTGCCGGTGGCGGAGAGGGTGGCCAGAGTGCGGCCATGGAAGCTGCTCTCCATGACCACCACGGTAGGGTTGTCGATACCCCTGTGATGGCCGTGCAGGCGCGCCAGCTTGATCGCCGCCTCGTTGGCCTCGGCTCCGGAGTTGCTGAAGAACACCCGCTCCATACCGGCCCACCGGGTCAGCTTCTCACCGAGTTCCTGCTGGCGGGCGATCCCGTACAGGTTGGAGGTGTGCACCAGCTCACCGGCCTGGCGGCAGATCGCCTCGGTGACCGCCGGATGGGCGTGACCCAGCCCGCACACCGCGATGCCGGACACCGCGTCCAGGTACTGTTTGCCATCCGTATCCCACAGCAGGGCGCCATTACCGCGTGTGAAGGTCACCGGCAACCGAGCGTAGGTCGACATCAGCGCATCAGACATAAACGTTTTCCCTTATGCCCAAAAGCAAAAAGGCAGTCCCAAAGAGACTGCCGATGAAAACCGAATCGGGGAGAGTATCCCCGTGGGGACGAGATTACAAGGGCTTTAGGTAAGGTAGGTGGTAGGTGGAATATGGAATGTGGGGGGAGGCTGGGGCGGTTTTTTCCCAGCCCCCACCTACCACATGCCACCTACCTACACGTTTTTAGCCACAAAGCCCCAGTCGACGATGTTCCAGAACGCCTCGAGGAATTTCGGGCGGGCGTTGCGGTAATCGATGTAGTAGGCGTGTTCCCACACATCACAAGTCAGCAGCGGGGTCATGCCGTCGCGGATCGGGTTGCCGGCGTTGGAGGTGTTGACGATGGCCAGGGAGCCGTCGCCCTTCTTCACCAGCCAGGTCCAGCCGGAGCCGAAGTTGTTCACTGCGGAGGTGCTGAACTGCTCCTTGAAGGCGTCGAATGAGCCGAACGCCTTGTCGATGGCATCGGCCAGTTCACCACTTGGGGAACCGCCACCGTTCGGGCTCATGCAGTGCCAGAAAAACGTGTGGTTCCACACCTGGGCGCCGTTGTTAAACACGCCGCCGTCCGCCTTCTTGATGATTTCTTCCAGGCTGGCGTTTTCGAACTCGGTGCCCGGGATCAGCCCGTTCAGTTTGTCCACGTAGGTCTGGTGGTGCTTGCCGTGGTGGAACTCCAGTGTTTCCTGGGAGATGTGGGGTTCGAGGGCGTTTTTGGCATACGGCAGCGCCGGCAGTTCATGTTTCATGCGTGACTACTCCTTTCCGTTTTTCGCGTTCTTGAGGCGGGAGTTCCCGGATGAATCACCCCGGATATCACCCTAGTGTAGAAGGCTTACGGCAAATTCTAATAAACCAACCAATTTGGTCGGACAAGCATAGCGGCTGAGCCGGGGGATGTACATAGTCCGTCCTTACCGGTTCAGTGGGGGCTTTGACGACCCCGTTCAAGGGCGGGAATGCGCGGCAGCGGCGCCCAACTAGCCGGCGCTGCATGCCTCGGTGGAGGTGACTGCCAGTGGCACCCGTCGCCCGAAGGCGAGCATGCCGACGCCGATGAACGTATCACGGATTCATCACGCGATTTGCTCACTGCCGGGAGGTTGGGGCCGGCGGTGGGGGGCGGCGATGCTGATCCGGTTGCGGCCGGCCGCCTTGGCCTCGTACAGCGCGGCGTCGGCGGCAATGACCAGGTCGGCAACGACCGCGGTCTGTTCCGGCTGTGCGATGGCAAGGCCGATACTGACCGTCAGGACGGGGGCTACCCGCGACGAGGGGTGTGCGATTTGATGAAGCTTCAGCTCCTGGCGAATCCGTGCGGCGATCTCCCGCGCGCCGTGTTCGTCCGTGTTCGGCAATATCACGGCGAACTCCTCGCCGCCGTAGCGGGCGACCAGGTCCCCGGCGCGGGTGACGCTGGCCTCCAAGGTCTGCGCGACCTGACGAAGACAGGCATCACCGGCCGGATGGCCCAGCGTGTCGTTGTAGGCCTTGAACTCGTCGATGTCGATCAACAGCAGCGCCAAACGGGTCCGATTGCGGACGGCGCGTCGCCACTCGCTCTCCAGTGCCGCATCGAAATGACGCCGGTTGGCGATGCCGGTCAGGGCGTCCTCCAGCGTCTGCCGTTCCAGTTGGTCCGAACGCGCCTTCAGTTCGCGGGTCATCTCCCGAAACATCTTGAACAACGTACTGATCTCCTTGAGACAGTGCCCTTCGCGGCTAAAGCACAGGTCGCCGCGGCGACAGCGTTCCATGTCTTCGGCCAGGACGCGTACCGGGTCAACGACGAAACGGCCCAGCAGCCAGACCGCAAGCAGCAGCGTCAATACGGTCAGACCGACGAAGCCGATGGTCATCACCACCTGGGTGTTGTGCATGTCGGCATAGAGATCCGCCACATTCTCAAAGATCTGGAGTCGCAAAAGGGGTGCGCCGGTTTCATCGCGCAGAAGGTAGGGCACGGGCAGGTGTTCTTCCGTTTCCTGGAATCGCTCGCTCTGGAACAGCCGGTCGCCATCGATGGCATCGATGGCGAGGGGCAACTGAACCATGTCACCGACGCGGGCGAGGTTGTAGATCGGATCGGCCACCAGTTCCAGATAGCCCTCCGCGTGCAGCCCCCCCACAGGCACGACGATGGAGTAACGGGGGCCATCCGGCGAGCGCCAAAGCCCGCCAATGGCCTTCAACCGGTCGACCCCGGTCCGGTTGTGTACTCGTTCGCGGAGAAATGGCGGCAGGTCCGGACCGATCCCTGTCTGACCGAGACGGCTCTGTGCCAGCGGGCGGTGGTCTGCCCCGTAAACACGGAGCTTGGCGAGGTCGATCAAGCGGGCGCTGACGAAACCTTTGCGGAAGGGGTCGTCAAGGGCCTCCTTCAACGGCTCCAGGTTGCCCTCGACGGCCTGGCGGTAGGCCGTTCGCAGATCGGGGCGGGCCTGCACGGCGTTGGCCGACTCGATCATGTCGGCCTCCATATTGTTGAGTACCTCGCGGGCCGCCACCTCCACGACCCGGGAGAGGCTCTTGACCTTGGATTCGAGCGCGGCGTCGCGAAAGTGCAGTTTGGCCATCAGCGTGTGCGCGATGGGGACGATGCCGAGGACCAGCAAAACCCCGACGGTGAGCGTACGAATGGAGAGGGTTTCGGTACGCATGAGATCAGTGCGCAACCGGCAGGCCTTTGTCCAACCATTCCCGCCATCCGCCACGGAACCAGTAGACCTGTTGATAACCGGCCGCGACGGCCTTGCTGGAGGCCTGGGCGCTGCGCAGGCAGCGTTCGCCGTTGCAGTAGAACAGGACCGGGGTGGAACGATCCGGAACGTGAGTTTCGAGATTGTGCGCGTCGACGTCGGTGTCGACCAGGCTGATCGAACCTTCGATGTGACCTTTGGTAAACTCCTCCCAGCGCCGCGCGTCGATGACGACGATACCGGGTTTGGCCTGAAGCAGTTGAACCACCTCTTCCGCCGTTACGCGCGTCGTGCCGACGACGGCCTCGGGGGCGACCGGTTTTTCCGACCAGGCCGCCGAAGTCCACAGGCAGAGCGCCAGCGGCCACAGCCACCGTTGCATTGGTTCACCCCTCGATCCGCTTTTTATAATTGTTAGTACGTGACTACTCGCCCCCTCCGTCATTCCCGCGCAGGCGGGAATCCAGGGAACGGTCAAATGGATCCCCGCCTTCGCGGGGAGGACGGATACCCTTTATCGCGCGGGACAACGAGAGCGTACCCGGGCGAGCAGTTACGTTAGTCTTAACTAAAGCCTAATATCGAAAGAAAAGCAAAGTTGTGGGGCAACCTTTAACCATAGTCCGTCTTGGACTGAGTTCAAGAACAGATCAAGTTTTCGGCAAGCTTCGTTGAACGCCCTCTGATAAGATTCCCCGCCATGGATGCCATTGAACTTTCGGTATTTGCCAGCCGGATCGAGGCCGTCTGCGAGGAGATGGGCGCAGTCCTGCGCCGCGCGGCCTTTTCGCCCAACATCCGTGATCGGCTGGATTTCTCCTGCGCGGTGTTCGACACCGTTGGCGAGCTCTGTGCCCAGGCGGCCCATATCCCGGTTCATCTCGGCAGCATGGCGTTCGCCATGCGCGACATCGTTGGCGGCACCACCTGGACGGAAGGCGACATGGTGGTGGTGAACGACCCCTATCTGGGCGGCACCCACCTGCCGGACGTGACGGTGATTGCGCCGCTGTTCATCGACGGCCGACTGCTCGGTTTCGTCGCCAACCGCGCCCACCACGCCAACATCGGCGGTCGTTCTCCCGGCTCCATGCCGGTCTCCAGCCACCTGGAGGAGGAGGGCATTGTGCTGCCTCCGACGCCTCTGGTGCGCGGCGGGCGGTTGGATGAGGCGCTGATGGCCCGCATCGTCGCGGCCACCGGCAATCCGTTGGAGGTGCGCGGCGACTTCGCCGCCCAGGTCAGTGCCAACCGCAGCGGCCTGGTGCGCCTGCGCGAGCTGGTCGACGGGCTGGGGGCCGACGGCTACCGGGCCGCGCTGGGCGAACTCAATGACTACGCCGAACGGCTGGCGCGCAGCGCGCTCGACGCGATCCCGCCTGGCGAGTACCGCTTTACCGACTATTTGGACGACGACGGCCAGGGCAATTACGACCTGCCTATCCGTGCAGATGTGCAGGTGACGGCCGACGGGATCCACGTGGATTTCAGTGGCAGTGCGGCGCAGACCGCCGGTAACGTCAACTGCCCGCTGTCGGTGGCCGCCGCCGGCGTCTACTACGTTTTCCGCTGCCTGATGCCGTCGCAGCTGCCGGCCTGTGCCGGCGCATTCCGCGCCATCTCGGTCACCGCTCCCAAGGGCAGCCTGCTGAATGCCGAACGCCCGGCGGCGGTGGCCGCGGGTAATGTCGAAACCAGCAGCCGGGTCGTGGATGCGGTCTGCGGTGCCCTGGCCGAGGCCATTCCCGATCGCATCCCCGCGGCCAGCCACGGCTCGATGAACAACCTGGCCATGGGCGGGCGTGGCGCCCGCCACTGGGACTATTACGAAACCATGGGTGGCGGCATGGGGGCGGGGGCCCATGGCGGCGGCCTGAGCGCGGTGCAGACCCACATGACCAACACCCTCAACACCCCCATCGAGGTGCTGGAGATGGGCTACCCGCTGCGTATCAGCCGCTACGCCATCCGCCGCGGGTCGGGCGGCGCGGGCCGTCGGCATGGTGGCGACGGCCTGGTGCGCGAATTCGAGTTTCTCGCGCCGGCCGAGGTCACGCTACTGACCGAGCGCCGCCGCCATGCCCCCTGGGGCCTGGCCGGTGGCAGCGCCGGCGATTGCGGCGAAAACCGCCTCAATGGCGAACCGCTGCCCGGCAAGCGCAGTATTTCCGTCGGCGCGGGTGACCGCCTGACCATCATGACCCCCGGTGGCGGCGGCTGGGGCAGTGCAGAGGAAAAGACGTGATGCGAACAGCAGTCCTGGCCGTGCTGGCGGCCGTCCTTGTGGTGACCGGCTGCGCCGGTGCCATTGCCACCGGCGCCGCCGACCGCGGCTACCGCTCGACCGACGGCCGCAGCGAGGCCCAGGCGCGGGCCGATGCGGCCATCTCCGGAGAGATCAATCGCCTGCTGGTACGCGACCACTCCATCCCGGCGATGGATATCCGCGTTGCGACCTACCACGGCCGCGTCACCCTCAGCGGCCGCGTTCCCGATCGTCGCACGGCGGAACGCGCGCTCTCGCTGGCCGCCAGCGTCCCGGGCGTGCAGGCGGTAGTCGATCGCCTTTGGGTGGATTGAAGGTGCGTGCAGAAAAAATGAATGCCGCAGAGGCGCAGGATGGGCAAAGCGCAGCGTGCCCATCAATGCGGCCGATGATGGGCACGTCGCTGCGCTCCTTTGCCCATCCTACGAGCGTCTCAATCTCAATAGACAAAAAACTCGGCGTCTCTGCGTCTCTGCGGCGGGTTTTGGGAATTTCCATAGTCAGGAACAGCGAATGTGCGGAATCTGCGGTGAACTGAGGTTCGACGGTCAAGCCCCGGCACTCGGGCGGCTGGGGCGCATGCTGCACCGCCTCGAACGGCGCGGCCCCGATCACGAGGGCAGCTACTCGGATGGCCCATTGGCGATGGGGCATCGCCGGCTTTCGATCATCGACCTTTCCGAACGCTCGCATCAGCCGATGCACGACCCGGAACTGGAGCTGGTGCTGGTATTCAACGGCACCATCTACAACTACCGCGAACTGCGCGAGGAGCTGCGCGGCGCCGGCTACCATTTTTTCTCCGGTGGCGATTCCGAGGTGATCCTCAAGGCCTACGCCGCCTGGGGTGAGCAGTGCGTCGAGCGCCTGCACGGCATGTTCGCCTTCGCCATCTGGGACATCCGCCGCCAGCGGCTGTTTCTGGCCCGCGACCGCCTCGGCATCAAGCCGCTCTACTACGCACGCGTGGACGGCGGCCTGCGCTTTGCCTCCAACATCCAGGCGCTGTTGGCCGGCGGCGGGGTCGATACCGCCATCGATCCGGTCGCCCTGCACCACCAGTTCACGCTGCACGCCGTGGTGCCGGCGCCGCGCACCGTGCTGAACGGCGTGCGCAAGGTGGCCCCCGCCACCACACTCAGCATCGATGCCTCCGGCAACATCGACGAGCGCCGTTACTGGCAGCTCTACGCCAGCCGACCGCTCCAGCCCCGCAGCGAAGACGAATGGGTCGAGGCGATCCACGCCGCGCTCGGCAAGGCGGTGCGCCGCCGCCTGGAGATCGCCGACGTCCCGGTCGGCGTACTGCTCTCCGGCGGACTCGACTCCAGCCTGCTGGTGGCGCTGCTCGCCGAGCAGGGCGTCGAGGACATTCTCACCTTCTCGGTCGGCTTCGAGGACCAGCCGGAGGAGAAGGGCAACGAGTTCGAGTTCTCCGATCAGGTGGTGGAGCGCTATCGCACCCGCCACCACAAGTACCAGATCCCCAACGAGCAGGTGCTGCAGCGCCTGCCCGAGGCGGTGTCGCAGATGGCCGAACCGATGGTCGGACAGGATGCCGTCGCCTTCTATCTGCTCGCAGAACGGGTGTCGCAGGAGGTCAAGGTGGTGCAGAGCGGGCAGGGCGCCGACGAGGTGTTCGGCGGCTACTTCTGGTACCCGAGCATGGTGGCCGAGTCGGGCAGCGACCTGGAGCGTTTCGCCAAACACTACTTCGACCGGCCCCATAGCGAATACCTGGAGACGGTGGCCCCCGCCTATCGTGGCGCCGACCACACCTCCGACCTCATCGAGCAGCTGCTGGCCGAACCCGGTGCCGAGACCTACCTCGACAAGGTGCTGCGCATGGATGCGACGACCCTGATCGTCGACGACCCGGTCAAGCGCGTCGACAACATGACCATGGCCTGGGGCCTGGAGGCACGGGTACCGTTCCTCGACCACGAGTTGGTGGAGCTGGTCATGCAGGCGCCGCCATCGATGAAGCTGGGCCCGGACGGCAACGACCACAAATATGCCCTCAAGCGCATCGCCCGCGGCCTGGTGCCGGATGCGGTGATCGACCGGCCCAAGGGCTACTTCCCGATGCCGGCGCTGAAGTACGTGCGCGGCGAATTTCTCGACTTCATGCGCGGCATTCTCGATGCACAGGCCTGTCGCGAGCGGGGGCTTTTCAACCGCGTCTACGTGGATCGGCTGCTCGCCGACCCGGACCAGCACTTCACCAAGCTCCAGGGCAGCAAACTCTGGCATCTGGCGCTGCTCGAACTCTGGCTGCAAACGAACGTCGATGCCGCCGTTTGACCGGCGGCTATACTTTTCGTCAACCGTCGCCCCTGTCGACACACACGGAAAGGAGGATGTCCATGCTCGCCCGAACCTGGTTCGCCCGTTGTGGCTGGCTGATTGTCGTGACCGCACTTGTTGCCGGTTGCGCGGGCACCGCAGAGCAGCGCAGCACCGGACAGTACATCGACGATGCGGCCCTCACGACCCGGGTGAAATCCGCGCTGTTTCAGGATGAAACCGTGAGTGGGTTCCAGGTGGACGTCGATAGCTACCGAGGGCGGGTGCAGCTCTCCGGGTTCGTCGACTCGGTCGAGGCCAAACGGCGCGCCACGGAGATCGCCCGCGGTGTCGAAGGCGTGCGGGAGGTAATCGACAATCTCGTCGTGCGGTAAAGACAAGGAGGTCATCCATGAACTGGCAACAGATCGAAGGCAACTGGAAGCAGATCGCCGGCAAGTTCCGCCAGAAATGGGGCAAGCTGACCAACGACGATGTCGACCGGATCGCCGGCCATCGCGAAGAGCTGGTCGGCAAGATCGAAGAGCGCTACGGCATCACCAAGGAAGAAGCGGAGAAGGAGGTCTCGGATTTCGAGCGCAAGCTCCAGTAGGCCGAGGCGAGTCAATCAACGCAGGGAGTGCGTGCAACCATGGCGGAAAGAGAGGTTGATCAGGAGATCCAGTCGTTGCGCGAGGATCTGGCCATCCTGCGCTCCGATATCGCGGATCTTTCCAGCAGCGTCCGCGACATGGCTTCTCACCGGGCCCACGGTGTGAAGGCCTCGATCGAGGACGACGTCCGAGAGACACGGGAGCGTCTTCGCGAGCGGATCGCCGAGGCGCGGGCGCAGGGCGCGCGTTCGGTCGAGGATTTCGAAGAGAGCATCGGTCAGCACCCGCTGGCCAGTGTGGCCACGGCCGTGGGTGTCGGCTTCGTGCTGGCCAAGCTGATGAACCTGGGCAGCCGCCACTAACAATGCTGGCCGAGTATGCGGTCGCACTCGCGGACCTGGTGGAAGCCGAAGGCCGCGCCCTACGGCGCGGCCTTGCCCTCCTCGGCTGGGCATTCATGCTCATCGCCGTCGCCGGTGCCCTGCTCCTGTGCGGCCTCGCGCTTTGGATCTGGGCACTCTACCTGTTCATCGTTCTCTGGTTGCCTCCGGTGCTCGCGGCAGCGCTGACCGGTGGTTTCGTTCTACTGGCCGCGGGAGTGATTGCATGGATGGTGATGCGTACCGTCCTTTGAGTACGGATGAGGCCAAGGTGCGCCTGCTGGAGGTCAGTCATGATGCCGGTGTGGTCTCCTGGATCCGCCGCAATCCGGGCAATGCGGTGACCTACGCAGTCATTGGTGGGCTCATCCTCGGCAGTACCCCCAGCCTCCGACGCAGCATCAGCCGGATGGCAATCGCCGCCGCGCCGATCCTGTTGAGTCGACTACGCTCTTAGCCACAGCAGGTAGGCGTGGTCTTTGGTCCGACGTGGGCTTCGTTGACCGCGGGATGCGGTCCTCGCATGAACAGGGACGTGTCATGGCGAGCCCCACGTCGGACCAAAGACCATGCCGGGCAGCACGCGGGTTGAAATCCACAGTCGAAGCAGCCATCGTTTAGGGTTCATGGTTGCCCGCAGAGGCGACCGAAATCCCCCCCTTGTTTAGAGGTGTTTTGTGATGGACGTTTTGGAGCGCATCAAGCAACAGGTCGAGGAAAACCCGATCGTCATCTACATGAAAGGCACGCCCCAAATGCCCATGTGTGGTTTTTCCAGCCGGACCGCCCAGGCGATGCAGGCATGCGGCGTGGAGTTCGCCTACGTCAACGTGCTCGCCGACCCGGAGATCTTCGAAAACCTGCCGCGTTTCGCCAACTGGCCGACTTTCCCGCAGATTTACCTGAAAGGCGAACTGATCGGTGGCCACGACATCGTTATGGATCTCTACCAGAGCGGCGAGCTGAAAAAGATGATGGAGGCCGCCGCCGGTAAAACCGAGTCTGCCGGGTAATCGCGGACCGCGTTCACGAAGAAGCCGGCGCAAGCCGGCTTTTTTGTTGTGGTGAGAGAGGCAATTACTCCCCTTCCGCCACCTCAGACGGCACAGCCGTTGCCACCTCGCCCCACCGATTCACCACCGAACAGAACAGCTTCGCCGTCTGCTCGGCGTCGTAGACGGCGGAATGCGCCGCCTCGCTGTCCCACAGGTGTCCGGCGGCCTTGACCGCGCGGGCCAACACGGTCTGGCCGTAGGCGAGCCCGCCCAGCGTGGCGGTGTCGAAGGTGCTGAAGGCGTGGAAGGGGTTTTTCTTGCACTTCACCCGCTCGGCGGCGGCCTTCACGAAACTGAGATCGAAAAAGGGATTGTGCCCGACCAGGATGGCGCGGGTGCACGCCTGCGCCTTCACCTCTTCGCGAATGGGGGCGAATACCTTCTCCAGGGCTTGCGGTTCCGGCAGGGCCAGTCGAAACGGGTGATAGGGGTCGATGCCCAGGAAGTCGAGCGACCGTTGCTCAAGGTTGGCCCCCGGGAACGGTTCCACGTGCGCGCTGACGGTCTCTCCGGGGACCAGTTGCCCCGTCTCGTCCATGCGGATCAACACCGCCGCGATCTCCAACAGGGCATCGGTATCGGGATTGAAGCCGGCGGTCTCCACATCGACCACCACGGGCAAAAAACCGCGGAAACGACCGGCAATTCTCAAGGGTTCGTCACTCATCTCGAAGAGCTTACCGGATTGCTGCGCCTGGTGCAGGCCCGTCGTGGCCCTGAACAGGTTATGCCTATGACCAAAACCTCTCGGGGCACAGATTGGCCCGCTGTCACTGCGAGCCGAAGGCGAAGCAATCTCAGGCCCTGGAAGAGAAGCTCAACCGCCCGTCAGCCAACCAGCCGCCAGCCGACCGTCTCTCCGGCCCGCAGCGGCACAATCCGTTCCTCGCCAAAGGCGTAACTGCCCGGAACCTCCCATTCCGCCTTCTCCAGCGTGATCGTCCCCTGGTTTCGCGGCAGGCCGTAGAAGTCGGCACCGTGGTGCGACGCGAACGCCTCCAGGCGGTCGAGGGCAGCGGCCTGCTCGAAGGCCTCGGCATAGAGCTCAATGGCCGCATGGGCCGAATAGATGCCGGCACAGCCGCAGGCACTCTCCTTGGCCTTTTGGGCGTGGGGCGCACTGTCGGTGCCCAGGAAAAATTTCGGGCTGCCGGAGGTGGCCGCCGCCAGCAGCGCCTCGCGGTGGCTCTCCCGCTTCAGCACCGGCAGGCAGTAGTGGTGCGGGCGGATGCCACCCACCAGCATCGCGTTGCGGTTCATCAGCAGGTGCTGCGGGGTCAGGGTGGCCGCCACATTGGCGCCGGCAGCGGTGACGAAGTCGGCCGCCTCGCGGGTGGTGATGTGCTCCATCACCACCTTCAGATCCGGATGCCGTTCCAGCAGCGGTGCCAGCACCTGCTCGATGAAGACCCGTTCGCGGTCGAAAATGTCCACACTCGACTCGGTCACCTCGCCGTGCACCAGCAGCGGCATGCCCGACTCGGCCATGGCATTCAGCGCGGGAGCGACCTTGGTCAGGTCGGTGACGCCGGAATCGGAATTGGTGGTGGCGCCGGCCGGGTAGAGCTTCACCGCCTGCACAAACCCGCTGGCGTGCGCACGTTCGATCTCCTCCGGCGCGGTGTTGTCGGTGAGATAGAGCGTCATGAGCGGCGTGAAATCGACGCCGGGCGGCAGCGCCGCCAACACCCGCTCCCGATAGGCCGCCGCCTGCTCGGTACTGGTCACCGGCGGGCGCAGATTGGGCATCACGATGGCGCGTGCGAAGCGCTCCGCCGTATGCGGCACCACCGCACGCAGGGCGGCCTCGTCGCGCAGGTGCAGGTGGAAATCGTCGGGTCGGGTGATAGAGAGACGCATGGGCGCGGCCTATGCTCAGACAGGAACAGGCGGCGTAGTATGCCACGTCAACGGCGATAAGCACGAGATGACCGGACGATGCTGACAGTTCGCAGAGCGGCGGAGCGCGGTCGGGCCGCCAGCGGTTGGCTCGACAGCTGGTACAGCTTCTCTTTTGCCGATTATCGCGACCCGGAGCACACGCGCTTTTCGGTGCTGCGGGTGCTTAATGAGGATCACCTCGCCCCCGGCAGCGGCTTTCCCGAGCATCCGCACCGCGATGTCGAGATCATCACCTACATGCTGGCCGGCTCACTGGCCCACGAGGATAGTCTGGGCAATCGGCGCGTGATCGCGCGCGGCGAGGTGCAGCGACTCGGCGCCGGACACGGGGTCTGGCACAGCGAGACCGCCGTCGGCGATCAGACGGCGGCGCACCTGCTGCAGATCTGGCTCTATCCTGCCGAGAAGGGCCTCGATCCGGAGTACGAATGTCAATCCATTCCCGATGAAGAGAAACGCGGTCAACTGCGCTTCATCGCCGCGCCGGACGGCCGCGGCGGCTCACTGCGCCTGCGCCAGCAGGCCCTGGTGTTCGCCGCGATCCTCGACGACGGGCAGACGGTCGAATACGACTTCGCCCCGGATCGCTGCGGTTACCTGCACGTGGCCCTTGGCTCGATCCGAATCGAGGACCAGGAACTGGCGGCCGGCGACGCCGTGATGATCGATGATGAGAAATCGCTGCAATTGACCGGCTTGACCGGTGGCGGCGAACTCCTGCTGTTCGACCTGCCCGGCGCCTGAAGCGGATGCGGCGAGCCTGCGAACCGGATCGCGACAACTGCCGCTATCGGTGCGGTTCGTTCCTCGGCAACTGCTCCATGCGTTGCCCTATCTCCTGCATCCATGCAGTCGTCACCACACCCTACAAGATCTGCGAA
>JAWLGP010000063.1:0-4078 GCA_041685045.1 Gammaproteobacteria bacterium | reverse complement strand
TCGTGACCGGTTGACTTAAAAAAACACCTCCAGCGCGACTGCCACTTCACAGGCGGTCACGATCGTCGGAATCGACGGTCATCTTCGTCGGAATAGCCACAAGTGATGCGGCTTCAGTGACCGCGGACAGATTTCGTGGCTGCCGGTTGTGCCGGCTCCAACCCCGTTGGGCTCAGGACAGAGGCGTATCAGCCAACTCGTTTGCTCTCTCAGGCGAATCAGGTGGCCCGACGGACGGTCCAATCAGAGTGATGGTTGTGCCAGACCCCATTGCTGGCTCCGCCCGCCCGGCCGAAATCGTCAGTTGCTGCTCATCCGAACGCCTTCTGCATGTCGAACGGGACGCGATCGCGCATTACGTAGTACGAGGCCCGCGCCAGCTTGTGCGCCACCGCCTTGATGGCGATCACGGCATTGCGCTTGGCCTTCTTGCGCTCGTAGAAGCGCTTGACCTGCGGGTAGTGGCGAATGGCGAAGTTGGCTGCCTCGACGAAGGCCCAAGACAGATAACGGTTGCCGTTCTTCGCGTTGTTCTCTCCCTTCTTCTTGCCATTGCTGAGCCGCTTCGAGTCGACGCAACGACAGTAAGAGGCAAAGTTCCCCGGCCCGGCGAAACGCCCGACGTCACCGGTCTCCAGGAGGATGGTGAACCCCAAAACCTTGCCGACCCCGGCCACGCTCAGTAGGGCGCGGTAGGCTTCATCTTCACGAGCGTGCTTCACGATCTGCGATTCCAACGCGCCGATCTGCTCTTCCAGGGCGCGCAGGACCGTTAAGTGAGCGCCGATTGCCAGTCCCAGGGGCGACTGTGTAGGCCAGTGCGGCTCTTTGGCGCCGAACAGCTTCTTCACCTCGTTGGTGCTAATCGAGCGTCCGGTCTCCCGTGCGACGAGATTCTGGATGCTGAGGATGTTGGCCGTGCGCTGATTAACCAACTGGGCGCGTTTGCGGGCCAAGTCGCGGATGGCTCGCTGCTCTCGAGGATAGATATACCCCTCCGGGATAAGCCCAAGCCGTAGCAGGTGCGCGAGCCATCGCGCATCGTGGCGGTCATCGGTGTGCTTCAGGCCACTGTACTGCTGGATGGCGGCCGTGTTCGCCAGGCGCACATCGAAGCCCGCGTCCATCAGTCCGTCCACCAGCCAGTACCAGTTGTAGGTGGACTCGACCACAATACCGACAAGCGACTGAACATATGGCGCCAGGAACGCCAGGATCAGCTCCAGGTCGTTGCTGAGCCGGCGTTCGGCCACCACTGCGTCTTGCTCGTCGAGCACCGTCACCACCACGTTGTTTGAATGCAGGTCAATACCGGAATACAGTTTCATGGCTCGTCTCCTCTCGGCGTTCGTCTTGTGCTTGGTCGCTCTTGACGATATCGCCGTCGGGAGGAGGCGGCTAGATGATTATCAGAGTACAGCCGCGGCTCGTGCTTGACGAGAAAGGGGGTGGGTGTGTAGGAATACACAACATGACAAGGGCATGGATGTCATAAGGCGACTTGAGCGTGACGGCTGGGTGCGGGTCGGTGGAAAAGGTGACCACGAAAAGTTCAAGCACCCGAAAAGCCTGGGCACGTGGTGGTGCCGCATCCGCGCAAGAATATTCCTGTCGGTACGCTGCGCAACATTTATCGCCAAGCTGGCTGGAACTGGAGAGGCTGAAATGTTGTATCCCGTCTATGTGCATTTAGGCGATGAACAGACCGCCCATGGGGTCACGGTCCCGGATTTGCCCGGTTGCTATTCGGCCGCTGACTCCTGGGATGAATTGCCCGCGAAGATCCAAGAGGCCGTCGAGCTGTACTTCGAAGGTGAGGACATTGATATACCTGAACCGACTCCGCTGGAGAAGTTAGCGCGTCAGCCGGAGTATGAGGGCGGGGTGTGGATGATGGTCGACATCGACTGGAGCCGGATTCGGCCAAAGGCGGTTCGGCTCAACATCTCTCTTCCTGAGTCACTGGTGCGTCGGATCGACGAGCATGCCAAAGCACATCACATGAGCCGCTCTGGCTTTTTGGCACAGGCGGCGGAGAAGGCAATGCGGTAGTAGGCGGGACGCCCTCGGTCAACGCGATAAATGGGGTCAGAGTCAAATAAACCTGTGCTAAGCTGAGATGCCTCGCGTTCAGGGGATCGCAAAATTCTTAGAGGAGATGCATCTTGGCAACCGACACTCAACCCCTTTTCGAGCCCGTTCAAGTCGGCGAACTCACGCTGCCGAACCGCTTCATTATGGCGCCGCTAACGCGGTGCCGGGCTGTCGGGCATATGCCGAACACGCTGATGGCGGAGTATTACGCCCAGCGCGCCAGTGCCGGGTTGCTGATCACGGAGTGCTCGATGGTCACGCCGGAGACGTCGGCCTTTGGTAATGATCCGGGCATCTATTCGGCAGAGCAGGTTGAAGGCTGGAAGAAGACGACAGCGGCGGTGCATGAGGCGGGTGGGAGAGTGTTCATCCAGATCTGGCACGCGGGCCGGGCGGCCCATCCGCTGTTGAATGGGGGCAAGGCGTGTGTAGCGCCGAGCGCCATCGCCATCGATGACGAGGTGGATACGCCGCAGGGGAGGCAGCCGTACACGGTTCCCCGGGAACTGACGAAAGACGACATCGCGAATATTGTGCAGGATTTCCGCCGTGCGGCGGCCAATTCCATTGCGGCGGGTTTCGACGGAGTGGAGGTGCATGGGGCCAACGGCTACCTGATCGATCAGTTCCTGCGCGAGAGCGCCAACCAGCGGACGGACGAGTACGGTGGGTCGCTGGAGAACCGCAGCCGGTTTCTGGCGGAGGTCCTCGAGGCGGTCACGGATGAGATCGGCGGCTACCGGGTTGGTGTGCGTCTCTCGCCGCTTAACAGCTTTAACAGCATGCGCGAGGGGGATCCCATCGCTTGGACACGGTATCTGGCCGAGTCGCTGAACCGCTTCGACCTTGCCTACCTGCACCTCATGCGGGCGGATTTCTTCGGGGTGCAGAAAGCCGATGTCGTCAGTGTCGCCCGTGAGCATTACAAAGGACACCTGATGGTGAACATGGGTTACAACGCGGAAGAGGCGGCCGAGGTGTTGCATGACAAGGTCGCCGATTCGGTGGCGTTCGGTACGGCCTTTCTCGCCAACCCGGATTTGCCGGCCCGCATCAAGGCCGGCTCGGAACTCACTACGCCCGATCCGAATACGTTCTACACCTCCGGAGCCGAGGGCTATACCGATTACCCGTTCATGAACGGATAAGTTTCTTGCGGGCGGGTTCGCTCGGGCAAGGAGTACGCATAGATGGCCAGGCGACAACGCGTAGCGCCAACCGGTGTGCCGCAGCATGTAATCCAGCGCGGAAACAACCGTCAGGTCTGTTTCGCCTCGGAAGACGACATGCGGGCGTACCTTTCCTGGCTGACCGAGTACGCGAAGAAATCCGACGTGGAAGTGCACGCCTGGGTGCTGATGAGCAACCACGTGCATTTGCTCTGCACGCCCCAGGCCACCGACGCCGTCTCCCGGATGATGCAGGCGGTCGGCCGGATGTACGTCAGGTACTTCAACTACACCTACCAGCGTACCGGTACGTTGTGGGAGGGGCGCTTCAAATCCTGTTTGGTGGAGAGCGAGTCGTACCTGTTCCACCTGTACCGGTACATCGAACTCAATCCTGTACGCGCGGGTATGGTGACGCAGCCGGACGAGTACAGCTGGTCGAGCTACCCGTGCAATGCCTTCGGGAAGGAGAGCAAGCTGCACACGCCGCATCCCCTGTATCTTTCCCTTGGGAAGACCCGATCGGAGCGCTTGGGAAACTACCGGGCGCTATTCTCCGCTCATGTGGAGGGGGTGCTGCTGGACGAGATTCGCCTGAGCGTCAACAAGGGGCTAGTGCTGGGTCACGAGCGGTTTGCCGAGCAGATCGAGCAGTTGACTGGGCAGCGGGTGACGCCCGGTAAGCGGGGCAGGCCGCGCAAGACAGAATAATTTACTCTGACCGTACGCAGTAACAGCAGTAAATCTAGCGGGTTAAAGTCCCGTCCGAGGAATTGTCCGTGCGCCTCGGTAGCAAGAGGAAGCGGCGCCGTGGC
>JAWLGP010000001.1:0-508108 GCA_041685045.1 Gammaproteobacteria bacterium | reverse complement strand
TGGTTAGTTGTCGACTGGCCGCTTGGCGGCTTAGCGGCTGATTTGCGTGACAATCAATCCTTCGCCAAATATGAGCGGGTTTTCACCGCCATCTACAACATTTAATGCTCTAGCCCAACTCTCTCGTGAAGTCATTGATCCCGTGGTGGAGTACTTTGGTGCAATAGAGCTAACGTACGGTTTCTGCGGCCCAGAGTTAGCCCGCAAGGTCCCTGGCCGGAATGACCCCAAGTTAGACCAACACTCCTCTTGCGAGGTAAACCGCCGAGGCAACTTCATCTGCCAAAGGCTCGGCGCGGCTGTCGATTTCATTGTGCGCGACGAGGATATGAGCGAAGTTGCGCTATGGATCCATAGCAATCTTCCATACGACCGGATTTACTATTATGGAAAAGACTTACCTCTTCATGTGAGCGTTGGGCCAAACACATCTCGGCAGTTCGTTTTAATGAACGTTCTACCAAACGGAAAACTCATTCCGAAACTAGTGAGAGAACCATTCCGAGCAGTTGGCTCACCGAGTTAAAGGCATTTGGCACTTACTGCGACGTGAAGCATCAATCGTCCAGAACTGATATGAGCGGCCCACCACAACCTCTTCGACTTGAAAGAGGGGGGAGCGGGTAATCCCGATTGCAGGCGCGCCCAGAATAGGCGGCGCATGCATGTCCTTTCTTTTTTGCTGTTCAAACCGATAGCACGCAAATTCGTCGGCGGCTACTCGATAACCCCAATTCGGCCCTCTATCCGGACCGGTCTGACTTCTCCAAGGACCTAAACCGACCTAAACACGCGCGCACGCTGGAAGCATGAAAGGGTTGCCATATCCCGCACTTTCCCACTACTCTTCATCACCCTCCTCTGCAGCGGTATGTACGGCTTTCCGCAACCAGCCCTCATTCAACGTGGAGGCCTTCCCAAAATACTTCAGGAATTCGTTGTAGTCGTCGTAGGTCGCCTTCAACGCGTCGTCAAGCTCCGTCTGTTGTAACTCTTCTACGGTTTTCCGCCGCTCCTTCGCGATACCGTCCTTCTTCCGTTCATACAAGGCACGTGCTACTTCCTGCCGACAGAAATCCCTTTCTTCTTTAAGTCGGTCCGTAAAATCCGGAGAAATCGCGTCATTCCAAATCTCCAAGATGAGATATCTATACTTTGGCCATTGGTCGGGCTGCATTTCTCCCGGATACACAACATCTCTAAACGAACCACGGCTTCCTCTCGAAACACGTACGCGTCCGTCGTCAAGTAAATCGACTTTTCCAATTAAAACCGACATTACATTCCTGAATTGAGAGGCACTTTGAGGGACAAAAAAACCATTCAAGTGAGCAAGGTAGTGGCCGAACTCCTGATCCAAATCAAGATTGTATGCTCCCTGGAACCTATTAGATGCTTTTTCGAACTCCGTGTAAAACCCACAGACTAGCGCCGCCTGGAAAGCCACCGTGGTGATAACATCCGAATAGAAGCTATTGACTACGCTGAGCGTTTCGCTCCGAGGCTCTCCAGCGCTCTCCAGTAACCTGTTCTTGTCGCGACATGAGCCCACATATTTTTGCGCGCGGATTTTCTGTAGGCTGAGAATGCCATCATTCAGGCGCTCGTTCGTTGCATCCAACTCGTTTATAATCGCACGTACGCGAGGAACATCAGTTTTAAAGTATCCCTCATCCAATTTCGTCCTCAGATTCTTGCGGTGATCCTCAAAAACCTTATAGATACTTTGTCCTTCAAACAACATCGCCCGAAGGTCAACGTCCTTTTCTATCAGCCGTTCCTCAAGCGTTATTGCCGCATTGTTGTGAAACTCAAACGGCCTGAATTCTCTTAACGCACGAAGCAGAATAATCCCGTAGCTAGAATTAAACTCTTCGCTCAGTTGATGCTCAGTGTGTGCCGTAAAAATGTCTCGCCTGGTATTCTGGCAAACAGTCTCCCCGAGCAAGTCTCGGCACTTCAACCGATCCAGTGCATCGGCAAATCCCGTACGACTAGCGAAGCGACCGGATCTAGGCCGAATCCCAACGATATCTCCACTATCGAGAAGAATATGTTCAATGATGTAGTGAATATGCGAAACGCCAGTAATTGCTATTGGCGTATTTATTTTCTGTCGTTCCTGGTCTAGCTCGATATTATGGATTCGAAGCGAATCTGATGTGCGTTGGTCATCTACATCCTTGATCTCCTTCAAGCTCCGACGCATGAACGATGCAATCAAATCATTGTCATCGAGCAGAATGTTGCGTGTACGCGAAACCTTTCGAGCAGTTTTGTTAAGTGTCAAAAAGATGGAGCGTGATGCCTTCTTTAAATCGTAATCCCCTTTGTATTTTTCATCCAAAGTTGGAACTGTACATATAATCATCGGAAGATTGATATGCTTGAGGTCAAATTCAGCGATATAGCTAGGAGTCCATTCTTCGTAATACTTCCGAAACGGCCTTCTCTTGGCATCGTCCCATTCGTCTCGTATATTTCGATACAGTGCGAGCAATGCCATTGCCCGGTGTTGGCCGTCAACAATTACTAGTTCACACTTAGATGTATTTAGTCGAAAAGTAACCAAGTCGTGCTTGTTTGCCATTCCCTTAACGATTGGTTGTTCAAACTGAAATACTTCAGCTCCAGTCTCGCCAGATCTTGTTATTAACCAATCCTTCACACCGTGAAGTTCGAGTGATTCCGTAACGTCAGTCACTTCTGGATAGTAACTTGCGGGCCGCCTGTTTTGGTCCGTTGGCAATACCACTACGACAATGGGCGGAAAAAACTTTATTAAATCCTGAGTCCTATCATCCAATATGTATGGAATTAGCTCTGAGGACACTCGGGCATCGTCGATATCACGCTGCATGATCTCGTCGAAATCCAGGACCCTCGGGTCGAATATCTCTCTCACGGGGGCCAGTTTTCTCAGTAGTTTCTCGTCTGAGCCAGATTCAAAATTCAGGCTTACGTGAGTCAAGAAATACTTGACTTCTATGCTTCCACGTTTCGCCGAAGCGGAACCGATCCTAAATGTCCCCACAGATCCCTTGAGGGGCAAGTCGAGAGCACTTTCAATACCGTACTGGAACTCCATTAGTTTCTCCCTAGAATCGGGTAGTTGATTCGATTCAACACGTTTTCAAGAATCACATTCAGCGCATCATCGCTTTGAACGCATTTTGTTAACACACAGAGGTTCGTCTCAACGAACTTGCGCTCTATAATTCTTGACGCAAAGTTGTGGTCTTTAATTTCACAATCATCTTCACCTGCGGTGTGCCGGGGAACTCCGTCGCTTCGGTACTTCTCAATCAACCACTTGTGTGTGACCAATCTCTTGAGTAGATTATCAGTCATACCGATATACAACGGACTAGAAAAAGAAACGGCAGATGCTTCGACGTGGTCCCTGAGCCATCGCACCAACTCCGGCTGATCTGCTAAGCGTTCGACTAGGCTAGGTGCTATCTGTTGCTCATGGTATGCAAGACCAGAAAATTTCGGTTTGAGCTTCCCCCGAAGAGACACAGTGTAGGGACTCTCTTCGTAGTTGGCGAACAAATGCCTCTTTAGAAATGACTCAATAAACACTTTACGTTCTGCGAGTTCGGCATTCTTAACTTTCTCGACAAATTCATCCAAATCGTAGTCACCGATCCGGTGGATGTAGTACCATGCATAAATTCCTGGGGACTCGGCGATCTGTGGGCTTCGTATTTGTCGCCATCTGTATAGATTTATTCCCGAAGACGCTGAAGTAGCCGCTAAAGAGAGCAAATTATGCATGCTTGGTCTTCCGGTTCATCGTCGTCGCTTTCTAATAGGACTTCCTGCCACCGCGCACGGTTGTTTTGACTAATTTTTTGCACGCCTTTCTTTGCGGCATGCTTTACCACTTCTTCCAATGTCATACCTGTTACCCAGGTATACCCCTGCCCCGATAACCTTTCAATATCTACCGCTTTTTGGAAAAGCGTTGGATGACGGCGCGACAAACCAAGCCATTCGTCCTGCCTCTGAAAAAAACAGAAGTAGCATCCCGAACGCGAACGCCACTGGTAATAGGCCGGGATACCCACGGTGTCTTCGAGCAACTGGAATATATCACTGCGCACCAGCCCATCATCGATGAACGGAAAAACTGCGTGGATGTTATCTTTAGTGCTCAGATAGCCTTCACGGTTTTCATCAGCTCGGATACCTATGTAGCTGACTACCTTGTCGTCGCCGACAAATCGTTCAAAGGGCTTAATCTTCATCACCCGAGTACACCAGCGTTGGCGCGGTGACGGAAGATAATCGTTATGGACCTTGAGCCAATGTTCGAACGGCTTTTCACTGCTTAGCCGAACGATCTCTTTCCCGAGATAAGCCTCAAGCTTGTCGAGGAAATCATAAACCTCTTCTAGTTCAGCACCGGTATCCGTGAAGAAGTACTCGATCCGCTCGTGAATAGCGGGATACTGAGTTTTCAAATAGATCGCGAGTGCCGCACTATCCTTGCCACCTGACAACCCAAGGACATGGCGTGAAGCGTTATCTTCCGCTGCTTGTCTTAGTGTCAACTTAGCCATGGTGCCGTTTTTTCTTTAATTCGTTTTTTGATTTCGAAATCCTAGCTCGATAATCGGCGAGAAATTCGTCGACAAACTCTGCGACCGCAGCGAGTTGCAGCTCTCGGTCTTCGTACCCGTCCAAAGCGGCTCTAAATCCGTCCTTTATTGCCTCGGCGGCAGCATGACGTTTTGGGTCGATAGCAACGACTTCGTCGATAGGCTCCGCGCCTTTCTTTAACGTCTTTAGCAAGATGACGTCGAACTCGCCTTCGGCCGTCTTGGCGCGTCGATCATAGTGCAACCGCAGGGTTTCCAAATCCAGAATTCGGCGGGAATAGTCTGATAGCTTAACGTCCGCTTCGGCGCGGTCGGCATCGGTCCATTTCGCAACGGGTTTGTGCCCCAAAAACATCAGGACATTTTCTAGCCACTGACTCGCCTCCTTGGTGTTATTTGATAGGCGTTTGATAAAGGCCCTCAAGCCATCGACATCGACCGTATATTCCTCGAGCCCGGCATAGCGGCCAACGAGAATGTCCTTGACCTGTGCGAGTTCAAGCGTCGGGTCGAGATTGAACGCCTGCGCAATCAGCTCCCGCTGGTGGTCAATCAGTTTCGGTAGCGCGTACTTGAGCTCTCGTAGCGAGTCGGTTAGACGTTTGGAAAAATCCTGCAATGCGCCGGCTTTGATATCCTTTTCGGTGTAACCAAGCGCGCGCGGCAGGTCTTCAAACAGCAGGTGTTCGGGAGAGCGGGAGAACTGGAAGGCATCCCGCACGGCGCGCGCCGTATTCGATAGCTCCGGGCCCTTAGTCCGCGCGGTGAAGTCCGGTAGTTCGGTGATGAACTTGGCTAGCGGGCGCGCGATATCTACCACTGTACGCTGCTTCTGATTTTCGAACAGGGCTTGCTCATAACGTTCGAATATCGAAGCGCGTAACCCCTCAATGCGGAAGCGTTGGATAGAAAAATCGCCTGGGGCCTTTACCAATCTTTCGAGGTGCTCGATGCCAAGATACGGGACGTACGCTCGACCTTCGTAGAGAGCGAGTTCGTGCCGGTAGACCTGGTATGCGGCCAAGAACAGGATTGGGATGACGCCTTCCCGTATCCCAAAAGGCGGCTGCTTGAGTGACTCGTATAGCTCGGCGATCGTCCGCGGCGCTGCTTCTGAGCTTGCTAGGAATTCATCGATAGCCCGCCACGCAGCGACGACACTAGAGCGTCCAGATGGCTGGACGAACTGCCACTTCTCATTTCGTAACACGTGGAGGCCGGTCTCGCGCAGTAGGGCGCGATAGATAGCCTTTTCAGGTGGGAACTTTGCGATACCTAAATCCGGCTCGTGCTCTGCCTGGAGCATTGCCTCCATCAACTTGTTGCGCCCGGCTGCCGCTTGACTGGATATACGGTCCCGATTAATGAGCTCATTCTTGATAACCGGCGTGCCGGAGTAAACCGCCTTGAGGACATCCGATAGCAGTTTTTGAAGGTCGCGTTTGCGGCGAAGCGGCCTGGTTTCGCCCTCCCAGTACCACTCACTTTGAGTAGGCTCGTCGATTATTGCGTTCAGTAGCTCACCCTCAATCGCGACGGCCGCGGCATAGCGGTCTTTGAATTCCCGCTGCGCCACCGGATCGTTGTTGAGCTCTTGTGCGTTTCTCCGTACGGCTTCGAGTGCGAGCACCTCGGCCACGGATTCACGCAACTGGGGTGCGTTGCCGTAAGCCACGATCAAATCTCGCGACGAGAAGTGCTCACGCGAGAGCGCTGCAAACCAACGTTGGTCGTCCTCGCTTTCTGAAAGGAAGATGATGATCCGTGGCTCGGCCGCTGCCTGTACTAACCCCTGCAGTGAGTCACGATCGGCAAAGGCCGGCTCAAAGTAGCGCAGAGTTCCGGTTTCAATCGTGTATCGCCGGGCGACAATGGGCAGCAACGGCTTCCGGTGATTTAAATGCTCGGCAACAGCCAAGGCGCCGAGTTTCTGAAGTTCCGGTTCTACCGCTTCGTCTAAGTCGAAATCACTACCCTGCCAAACGCGGTACTCGGAATTGAACTTGCGATACTGAATTAACGAGCGTTCGCACAACAGCTTGGCGGCGTCGCCAGCAGCCTTCTTCGTCGGTAGGCAGAGTTCAATGATCTCCTTGGAGGCCTTGAAGCCCCCTTGAGATCCAACGATGTTCAGGAGTCCGATGGTTTTGAGGAGATTGACCTCGTTCGCATCAGCACCTCCGAGCCGCTCCACCGCCGTGACCACTTCTGCCCATCGCCGGTGAGTCGCATGGTCGGTAAGACCTACCGGTTGGTTCATGATGAAGTACTCGTAGATCTCCCACGGCAACAGCCAGTCAGAGACATTGCTGATGCGGCGGATGGAGTCTTTGAGGCCATGAGGCTCTTGGGAGCCCAAATAGCTGAATAGGGTACGCTCGTTCTGCGCGACTTTTTGGCACAGGGACGGGAGCAGAATCGCGCTGACCGGATGCAACGGGTAACACTGTGCAAATAAGCCGCTCGCCGTTTCTTCGTCCAGGCCGGGGGGCAGTGCCGCTGCCTTTGATAGCGCTTGGGCGAATGAACTAGCTTTTCGGGCGACCTGCTCTTGTTCGGACGACTGCAAACTGTTGGAAATTGCTGCCGCTAAAACACGAAGGGTCTGCTCGGCGGACTCGATGAATGGGACGTTTTCATACCGCCCCTGAACTTTGGCCCATTCGTTCCGCAGCGACTCGCCAAGGCCCCTGGCGTATTGGTCGAAGGACTGGTGCAGGAGGCCAATAACAGACAGCGGGGCTTGGTGCGCACGGACTGCATGCTCAGCGAGCGCTTGGAGCAGGAATATCTCGTTAGCCCCGTAATGGCGCGCTTCGTACTCGAGGAACTTGCCGAGTTCATCGAGGACAATAAGAAGGCCAGCAGCCCCGGTGTCCGCAAGCTTGCTTTGTAGCCTCTCGAGTACATGAACGATGTCCGACGTCGATACAGCATCCTGCTCACTTAGCTGCTGGAGCTCGCCAATAACCTTCGGCCTCGGCCCTGAACGGCCTCGCCAGAAGTCTTCAGCGCTCGAAGCAAGCGCAGCGACAAGGCGCCGACCAAGCGGTTCCGGACTGCCGGTTAGCAAGACAACGCAGTGCCCCTTGGAGTCCTTGGAAACACGGCCGAACCGGCGAGCAAGTCCCTGATCGGCTTTGCGTAGAACCTTGAGTGCCGCTTGTGTGCTTTCGGCGTTCGGGTCACCAAGCAAGTGAGACAGAAATGCCGCGAACGACGACTTGCCTGCGCCATAAGGACCAACTAGCGACCAGGAGCGTGGGGCCTCACTTGCAGCAAAGGCATCGGCAAACTGAGTCAGCGTACGCAGCGCGCGGGAGGTGGGGATGTACGCCTCCACCAACGCGACCGAGCTGGCATCGCGCTCTAGATTGACCGAACGCGTGTAATGCGATTTGACGTGGATGCGGTCAGCGATACTCATGCTGCATCCTCGTGCTGTTCAAAATAGTGGAAATCGAGATATTCGAGCGGATCGGCATCTTCTAAAACGTAGATCTGGTGAATACCCGCGGTCTCTCGCAATTCCAGTTTGCGAGGAAAGGTTTGGACCAAACGTTCGAGTTTCGCGAGCAAGCTACTTTCCGTCAGGCGAAACACAGCGCCGAGTGCTGGATAGCTGCTGCGTGCGTACATAAGGTCTTCAAGCGGTAACTCGCGCACACCCATTTCATTTAGGAGTTCGGTTAGGGCAAATCCGACGACACCCAAGGGCAACGATGGGCGGTCGTCAGGGAGCGAACGGAACCCCTTTCCTTCGGGATTTTGGGTGACTAAATTCAACAGAGAAAGTGGCGAGTCGAGCGCATCTTCGAGCGGTGTACGGGTAGTTCCGCGGGTACGCGAATACATGCGCAGAATGATGGCGGCTTCGTTTCGAACCGTCGTCATCGACACTTTGGTCTTGATGGTCTGTTTGGTGAAGTCGACCAGCGCCGTCGAGACTTGCTGCCCTGTGAATTCGGGTTTGTGAAACCGGTTGAAGAACCAGTACCAGCCGGTTGCTAATTCCGGATTGGTTGCGATCAGCCAGTGAATTAACCAAATCGTACCTTCATCTTCCAGGTACGGATCATATCCGTCGTCTTGAGCAAAAACCGCGTCAGCAAGCGGTGTTGACTCGTACGACTTCCCATCTCGGTTGAGCAGACGGGCTGCCTGCATCCAATACCGGATAGAGTTGACCATGTTTTTCCCGACCCCAAGGGTGACCGTAGCGTCGTCAAAGCTCTCGAAAACCCGAGGGTTCTCGCAGAATTCGGTATAGCCCTTTGTGAGCCAGCTATACCGAAGCGGGAAGGTCTCGTGGCGCCCGAAAGCGACCTTATCGGGTGTGAATTTCATGGGCTCGCCTCCTTGCCTCCTTGGCATTCGGTGAAATCCGGTTTCATCTGGTCGATACTGCTAAATAAATAGCCAACGGGTTTGGCTAGGCAGTATCTTCGGCCCAAAATGTTGCAGGTAAGCTGATTGCGGTTCGGGTCGAGTTCGATAACGAAGTGACCGTTTGTTCCGTTAGCCATTGTACAGAAACGCTCTAGCAGGTGTTAGGTCTTATTAATGCGACTGCTCGGGCGCTCGGCCTCATCTAAATTTGTCCTAAACAGCAAGCAGCGGCGAAGCGAGATTCAGCATTAGGGCAGCAGTGAGCCTGGCTGGCCCGCGCTCACACGGACCTGGGCTACGCACAGAGCGATTGCTGTAGAGCCTTTCGGCAACAATTCCCCTGCTCGAGGATGACGCCAACGGAGCAATTCAACCACGGTTGCAGGTGTTACCCCGACTTAGCATTCGCTTTGTCCAGCTCGCCCGTTCTGAGCTCCGGTTCGTGGATTCTCCACTAGTCCGGCAGTCCTGGGCAACCATTTGCCTCTGCGGCACGAGCAGCCGTCCGCTCCGCTTTAGCCATTGCCGCCGCGAATAGCTACGCCACAGCAACTCGCTCAGTTAACACGCTACCGCATGAATGGCATAGTTGATTTAAATCAACGGTTAGATACCACTGCGAAAGGATAAATGGGGGCAGAGTTAATTAAACCGTTTTCACCCAGTTTTCGATCCGCAGACCCGGCACACGCTCAAACTCCCGCACATTGTTGGTTACCAGGATCAGGCCGTGCGCTCTGGCATGTCCGGCAATCATCGTGTCGTACGGGCCTATCGGGTTGCCTACGGCGGCTAGTTCGGCCCGCAGTTGCCCAAAATGCGCCGCGTCGTTTGGCCCGCACGACAGCACTTCCAGGCGGGCGGCCAGGCCCTCGATGACTTCCAGGTTCTTTTCGGGTTGCGATGACCGCTCGGCACCGTAGACCAACTCGCCCCACGTAATGCTCGAGATGCACATCTGGCCGTCGTGTCGTTTGAACGCTTCCCGAAGTTCGGCCGGACGGTTCTTTATCGTGTAGATAACGATATTGGTGTCCAGCATGTACTTGATCATTCAGAGTGCTTCCCGCTGCTGGGAGGCGGGCTGGTCCCGCTCATCCATGAAGTCGCTGGTGGCGGTCGGTCCATCGAACCAGCTGTCCCAGGATTCACCGGCAGGGGTAATCAGGCGCCGGTTTCCAATGGCGATGATATCGACCTCTTTGATGGACTCCGGCAGCGCGACATTCTTGGGCAGCCGGACGGCCTGACTCCGGTTGCTGGTGAAGACTTTGGTGTGTGCGGTCGCCACGATGGCGTCTCCGTATATCCCACTTGGATATACAGTCTAGGCGCCGTTGTTGGGATATGTCAATTGGATATCCCGAGTTACCGCTCGCCCCCGCGTATCTCGTCCGCAAGCGCTTTTAGCGCCGCGGCTTCGCCTTCGAGTGCCGTGAAGGCATAGGGGTTGAGGAACTGCCGGCCCCAGAACAGATTGCGATCCACCTGGTTCAGCGTCGCTTCCTCGCACACGCGCCTCCAGTTCTCGCCGATGCAGCGGAGCTGGGCCTCGGCAATCGCGATCGCCTCGTGTTCGGAGAGCAAAAAATGCCGCGCGGCTTCAAGACAGGATGCGATCCGGCTCATGCGGTTGTCGCCGCTGATGAGCATCGCTTGGGTCGCTTCCTGCCCGCTCCTGCCTTGCGGACAGATGTCGTAGGCAGGGGTCAGGGTGAGCGTCGCCCCGTCCCAGAAAGCGGCATGGTTGCGGGCATGATCGTCGGTATTGCCGCACAGGATATTGAACACTATCCGGCCAAACAGCTCTCGCAGCGTCGCGGACGGCTTGGTGAAGCGATGGCGGATGATCTCCGCCAGGTCCTGATAACTTGCATAGCGGGCCATCATTTCGTCGAGGCCGAGCAGGGTCAGCGCCGAGACCATCGACCGGCGCTGCCAGCCGTCAGCGGCCCGCACGCGGTCGAACCGTTCGACCAGCAACACGTCCTTTCCGGCGCGGACAAGGGAAACCGGCGCGGCATCGATGCCGCACAGCGCGGCAAGGCGCATGGAGATAAACTCGCCCTTGACGACGCTGTAGAGGTCTGAAGTCGAGGAAAACTTGGCGACGTGCTTGACCGTGTCATCCTCAATCAGCGCCTTCGGCCGCGCCCCCCCGATCGAGCTGCCGTGATGAAGCGCCTGATCGACTTCGGGCGAGAGCGGGATCCCCTTCTCGACCCGTTCGGCCGACTGAATCAGCTCTTCGAGGGTGGCGTTTATGGGCGCACGCGGTTCGTAAACCGTCGGTGAGAACTGGAAATCGAGCGCGCCGATGCGATCCGATCCCGATTCCAGCAAGAAGGTCAGCTCGGAAAGATCGAGCCGCTCAACCTCATCCCCCTTCACGCCGAACTTGCGATTGAGGATGACTCGCCGCCCCCAGGCATCGGGCGCGGCATCGCGAATGCAGCCCGGGATGGTCAGGCCGTCAAGCAGGGGCAACTCGCCAGCCTTCAGGGGCAGCTCCGGCAGATAGAGCGGAATCGCTCCGTGCCGCTCAAGATAGCTCCGGCCATAGTTGAAGGTGACGATCCCATTATGGGCATGGAGCCGGCCGGCAACGACAGGTTCGGTCGCTCCCGGCAGCCACGCCCAGACATAGGCCTCATCGTATTTGGGGATTTCAGAACTCATCGACGATCCGCTTGCCGGCCTTGTAGACGTGCTTCGGCAGTACCGCGATGCGATCGTCCGTTCGATCGGAAAGCGCCGCTATCCCTTTCTCATCGGCATCGAACAGCTTCACGCCGACAATAGCGGCGGCCTCGAACATCAGCCCGATCTCCACCTTGGGATCGCCCTTCTCGATACGCTGGAGGGTGCTGCGCGACACGCCGATCCGTTCCGCCAGCTCGTGCGCGGTGAGCCTGCGCTGCTTCCGCCCGAGCCGGATCATTTTGCCCAGCAGGACAAGCCCTTCCAGCGCGTAGCGCGAATATGCCCGTTTCCTCGCCTCAGCCACCTCAAATCGCCTGTTATGACCGTTTTACTGTCCATATTATCATGATATGGACCATATACGAGCCATACGTCCTTCGCGCGCGCGTTGCTCAAGTGCGTAGGGCCGGTTAGCTCGGGAGCATGGACGTTGCATTGGCGGCGATAGGGTTCACGGGATCAAACGTCACTCCACAAACTCCGCCATAAAATCCAGCTCTGCCTGCTGATACACCGTGCGCCGGTGGTTGGCCCACAGCGCCTTGATCCGTTCCTGGTTGCACTGCTTGCGGTCGACCAGCACGCGGGTCTTGAGTTCGCCGCGGGGGCGGTCGCTCGGGACCTTGGCGAACACGAATTCGTTGCTGATCAGGTCCATGTAGGGGCCACACTTGCTGGTGGGCATGATGAAGACGAGTTGCAAGCCAAGGCTCTCGGTGAGATAGCCGATCACCTCGCGGGAGCGGGTTTCGTCCATCTTGGAGAAGGCTTCATCGACCAGCACCATGCGCAGGTGGGTGTTGCCTTCGGCGAAGCGGAAGGCGGAGGTGATCGCGGCGGAACGGATGATGTAGGCCGGGGTCTCCAGCTGGCCGCCGGAGCCGGTCCCGTATTCGGATAGGGCGATGGGCGGTTTGCCTTCGACCTCCTTGTAGATCTCGTAGCGGCGGTAGTTGCGGTAGTCGGCGATGCGCTCCAGGTCGCGCAGGGCGCGCTGCTCGTCCTCGTCCAGCAGCATCGTCATCAGCTCGTCGCGCACCTTCTTCGACTTCGCCGTCAGCTCCGCTTCGAACAGGGTGACCTCGTCGCCGAGGGTGGGGTTCTTCACCACCTCTTCGAAGAAGCGGGCGTAGTCGCGATACTCCGGGATCCAGTCGGAGGCGAAACGGAACATTTCGCGGTCGGAGCCGAAGCGGTGGTGTTGCAGCTCCTTGTTGAGCAGGTCGATCTGGCGCTTGCCGTCGTTGATCGCCTGGTAGATGGCGTGACACAGGTGGGTGACGAAGGCGTTGTTGAAGCTCTGCTTCAGCTCCATCAACGCCTGGTGCTTCTCCACCAGGATGTTGTTCTTGAGGATGTTGTAGACGCGGTCGATCTCCCGCTGCAGTTCGCAGATGTTGCGGAACAGGCGGCTGTCGTAGTCGCCATCGAAGGCGGCGTAGGCGATGGCGTCGCCCGGTCGGCACTGCTGGTTGTGGGCCTGGATCGCCTCGCTCATCTTGCGCTCGGCCGCGTGCAGCGCCTTCTCGATCTCCTCGCGTTCGGCGCGGGCGTGGGCGGCGTTGAGTTCGGCCGCCTCGCGGTCGGCGCGCTCCAGTTCGTCGTCCACCTTGAAGGCGGGCCAGACAGTAGTGATGGCACGCAGCGCGTCCTCGCGCTGGTCGACCCGTTCGCGGTTGCGCTCCTGCTCGTCGGAGAGGGCGCGGCACTGGCGGTCGTCCTCATCCAGCTTTTCGCGCAGGGCACCGACCGCCTTGTTCAGTTCCGCCTCGCGGGCGCGCAGGGTCTCGGCGTCGGCCTTCAGACGGGCGAGGCGATCCTCCAGGTCCTTGTGTTCGGAGAGGTCGAGCTGGGCCAGCAGGTTTTCGAGTTTTTGCAGCTCGCGCTGGATGGCGAGGATGGCGGCCAGGCTGTCGGCATAGGCGAGCGGCTTGAGGCTGTCCACCGCCTTGAGCAACCCGGCGGCCTGCTGCATGCGGTCGTTGGCGGTGCCCCACTCGGTCTCGATGCGTTGCAGCTCCTCCTGCTTGGCCAGCAGGGCGCGCTCGCGGGCGGCGGCGCCGAACACCAGTTCGGCGTCGGCCACATCGCAGCGCCACATGGAGTAGTTGCCCGAGGCCATGCCGTCGGCGGTGACGCCGCGACGGGTGAAGCGCAACTGCTCGGCCGACTCCACTCGGAGCACGCTGCCGTAGGAGGCAATCAGATAGTGGCGCGCCACCGCGTGGGAGAACTCCAGCACGTGGATGATGGAGTCGGCGTCGAGGCTGACGCGATCGGCATCCTGGCGGGCCTTCTCGCCCTGAATGATGCGGGCGCGGTTGTCGCGGCCAGGCAGGTTGCGCACGATGCGGATCGCCTGCGCCTCGTACGCCGGCTCCACCAGGATGGAGAAACGGGCACCGCCGAGATAACCCTCGATGGCCGCCTGCCAGCGTGCGTCCTTCACCTCCACGTGGTCGCAAAGCACCCGCGGGTCGGCCGCCGGACACTGCTGGCGGATGGCGGCGAGCGCCTTTTCCACATAGGGCGGATAGGTGACCTGGTGCGCCTCGAGGCGCTCGATCTCCTGCTGCTTGCTGCGGCGCTGGCCGGTGAGCTGTTCATAGCGGCTGCGCCGCTGATGCACCAGGTGCGCCAGTTGGTCGCGCAGGGAGTCGCCGCCGGCCTGCGGGTCGGACTCGTGCCAGTGGGCGACCCAGCGGTTGTGTTGGTGCTGTAGTTCTCGCGCCTGCTCGAGTTGCTGTTCCAGCGCGGAGAGGTCGTTCGACAGGTCGCGCTGCACCAGGGCCGTTGCATCGATTCGGCCGCTCTGCCCCCTTGTCAGGATCGCCTTGGCCTGGGCGGCGGTGTGCAGATCGGCCACCGCCGGCAGCTCCAGCGCCAGCTCCGCCTGCGGCAGGGTGCGTGCGATGATCTCGCTGGCGCTGACATTTTTTTGCAGTTGCAGGTCTTCGGCCAGCAGCGCCTGTGCACTCTGTACCAGCCGCGCGTCCTGTTGTTCGCGCTGGCGCTCCAGCTCATCCTTCTGCTTGAGCGCATCGATGCCCATGCGCTGTGCCTCGAGACTCACCAACTGCTCGTGCAGCTGGCGGCTGCGGGTGCGCACCTGGTCGATCTCCGATTCGCTCTCCTTGAGCGATTGGCGGTGCTCCTCCTGCGCCTTCTTGGCCTTGAGGTATTCGCGCTGGCGCACCAGGTAGTCATTCTGGGCCAGCTGGTAGTCCAGGGTGTTGAAGGCGATCCAACGGTCGATGTAGTGCTGGCTTTGGCCACGGGCGCCGTCGAGGATCGCGATCGACTCCACCAGGCGGGCGGCGTCGCGCTCCATGCCGTGAATGGTCTTGAGCTGCGAGCTGACCGAGCGGATCGCCTCGCCCAGGTCTTTGCGCTCCAGGATTTCGTCGGCGACGAAACGGTCGATGCCCTGCACCGGCTTGTAGGCCATGAAGCGGGAGAAGGCGCGGGCGGCGGCCACCGCCTCCTGCTCCGGTACCGAGTCGGCGCGGCCGCGCAGCGCGGCGTAGAGTCGGCGCAGGTAGGCCTTTTTCGTGTCGTAGCGCTCGACCTTGCGCTTGCCGTACTGCTTGATGAGCAGCGTCTGCAGGTCGTCCAGCGGCACCACCCACTTGCCGCCCGTGTCCTCTTTCACGAAGTGGCCCTGGTTCAGCTCCTCGCCCGGCAGGATGAAGAACACCGCTTCGTCCTGGCGGGCGATGCTGTTGTTGCCGCTGCGGTCCAGCCAGGCGCGCACGGCGATCACCGCGGTGAACGGTTCGCCGCTCTCGCCCTGGGTGGGGTGGAATACCGCGGCGAGATAGCCGTCGGTGGGGTCGAGTCGCGCGAAGCTGCCGTCGTCGCAGCCGAGCACGTAAGAGGAGAGCGTGCGCACCCGCTTGCCGCCGCGGCCGCGCTGGGTGGTCTCGTCCTGGCCCGGGTTGTACTGGAACAGGTTCTCGTGGGCGGCGGTCATCACCGTCTGGATGGCGTCGGCCGCGGTCGTCTTGCCGGAGCCGTTGCCGCCGGAGAAGAGGTTGACCGGGCCGAGCTCGAATTCGATGGGGGTCGGGATGTTGCCCCAGTTCACGTAGACGAAGCGCTTAAGAAACATCGTCGGCCTCTTCCTCGGTATCCGTTTCTTCTTCCGTGGGCAGCGCCTGCTCCAGCGCACCCAGTGCCTCGTTGCCGACGAACTCCACGATCATCGGGTGGATCTTGAGCCACGCCTCGCTGGCGTCCATCTCCTCGTCCTGGCGATAGTCGATCAGGCGCAGCTGGCGCAGGCGCTGGAACAGCCGCTTGCGCTCGGTGAGCTTGTCCGGCAACGAGCGCCCGAGCAGGTTCTTCATGGCGATGCCGAGCGACTCCAGCGACTCGGCGACGAAGCCCTCCTCGTCCACCTGCCCTTCGCGCAGGGCCTTGTCGTATTGCAGGCGCAGCACCAGCACCAGCGCCACCTCGTCCTGGCGCAGGCGGCTGCGCAGGGATCCGGAGAAGGCGTTCTCCTCGGCGTCCTCCATACCTGGCACGCGGGCACCGGGCGGGTAGAGGCGCAGGTAGGCGAAACGGCGGTCGTGGTAGACGCGCACGCCGATCAGGTTCAGGTAGTCGTCGACCAGCGCGGCGCAGCGCAGATAGCGGTCGTACAGCTGCTGCTCGGTCTGGCTCTCGTTGCGCGTCAGCACGCCGTAGTTCAGCAGGCGGACGCACAGCTCGCGGAATTCGTCGAGCGTGACGTCGTGCTTTTCCAGTGCTTCTTCCAGGTAGTTGGTCAGCATTGATTCAAAAGCCTTGTCGCAGAGGCGCAGAGGCACAGAGGATTAAGTTCAAAGGATCCGCAAATGAACGCGAATGCACGCAAATGGATCGATGCATCTTATTCGCGTGTTTGGCGTTCGTTTGCGGATCAATATTTAAAAACATCCAGTTTTTCACCCCTCAATCCCTCTGCGCCTCTGCGCCTCTGCGACGGGTTTTTCCTGCACCGTCCGTTCCACCACTTCGATGGTGAATTCGTCTGTGGCATCGAAGTAGTCGGTGCGTACCTGCTGGCCAGTCGGTTCGATGCGGAAGGCGAATTCGCTGTCGCTGTTGGCGCCAAGTTCAATAACGTGGGCCGCCATGAGCAGTTGCTTGGCGTTTTCCACCGGCAGGTTTTGGCTGTGGATGCGATGGCCTTTGTTGAGCGCTTCGATCACGTAGTCGCGCTGGCTCTGGCCGTTGAAGGTGAAGGCGAGATCCACCGCGGTCTGGATGAACAGGGCGCGGCGCGAGTCGCGGTCGCTGCCGGTGTGCTCATCCACCCGGGTGTTGACCAGGCGCCGCTGGCGGCCGCTGTGCAGGCGCAGGCTGTCCGGATCCGGCAGCGCAAGATTGAGCGCGGCCACCGCATCTCCAGCCGCAGCGAGCGCGCTGTCACGCACACCATCGGACACCTCGCTGAGCCGCTGACACAGGCTTTGCAACCGGTTGTGGCCTGCGCCGGAATAGCTCAGCTGGCGCATGATGATGTCGGCCCGGCGGGTGAAACTGTTCAGGGCATGGCGCAACGCCGGCAGCATGATCGCGCTGGCGTTGTGCATGCGCGCCTCGATGCCGTCGAGGATTTTCAGATACAGCGACTGGTGGCGGTGATCGAGCAGCTCCGGCGCCACCTTGCGCAGCTCGCGCTCGGCGTCCGCCTTGAACTCCTTGCGCTTGCGGCGGGCCTTGTTGACCAGCTCCTGGATCTCGTCGCGGTATTTCTCCACGCTGTCGGCGGAGAGGCGGATCGCCAGGTCCGGCATGAAGCGCTTTTCCATGAAGTCGAAGAACTCGTCGGAGGCGCGCTGCACCACCTGCTGCGCCTCCACCTCTTTCACCAGCTGGCGCTTGCGCTCATCCAGCTCGGCGATGACGTCGGAGAAGTCGGAGATGATCCGCTCGGAATATTCGAAGGCGTCGAGCAGGTCGTAGACCTCACCCTGGTCGAGGAACGACTGCAAGGCGTTACGGGTGTTGCGGGTATTGCGGTGGCGGGTACGGAAACGCCCGCCGGCGGTCTCCACCATCGGCTGGGTGAACAGGCGGCCGTGACGGCTGAAGGCGTAGGTGCTGTGCAGTGTCGCCTCGTCGACCTGGCGCTCCAGCCAGCCGTACTCGAGCAGCAGATTGAGCACCCAGTTGGCCTGCTCCCGCTCGGCACGAACCGGGGTGGCGAACTCGTCGTCGGCCTCTTCGTCCAGCACCGGGGCGCGGGCGATCGCCTCCTGGAACACCTCCAGCACCTGCTCCCGATTGAAGCTGCGGCTGTAGTCCGCCATCGAGCTGTACAGGCGCGCGTAGAAAGCGCGCAGACAGGCCACGATCTGCTCGCGGTACTTGCCGGTCAGGGGGCGGAAGAAGTGTTTGCGGTTGTCCGAGAAAAACATGGGGCCGGCTGTCGACAAAACGGGGCCACGCTCGCCCTGAACTCTGTCAGCGTGCGCGGGACTTCTCCACGGCGTCCAGGATGTCCCGGGTGGTCGCCTTTGTTCTGACCCCTGGCAAATCAAAGGGCGACCGGCCGCTCGTCTTCTCGGCGCGCAAGGTGAACATGGAGCCATCCTTGCGCCGGATCCGAACCTCTTCGGTCTGGGCCAGGGTCAACAACCTGGCCAGATTCTGCCGTGCTTCCGAATAGGTGAATACCTTCATTGCAGCAGCTCCATGTGTTCGATTTCCAGCTCGGACGCGACGCTTTGCATCCGCCGGTCCAACGTCATTAGCGGACATCCCAGCGTCCGGGCACACTGGAGGAAGTACGCGTCGTACGCGTAGATATTGAAGGTTAATGCGATCTCCAGAGCTTTGCCGACATCCACCGGCAACAGTCTGACCGGTACCTGTTCGGTGACTCCGCGGACGGCGAGCACCTGCTCTGCGGTAATGCGCCCGCGCTTGAACATGGCGGACAGCGCATTGCCGATTTCGTAGGGCAATATCTCCGGCGCCGCAATCTCGGCTCCGCAGGTAAGTCGGACGATGTCCGCCTTCTCCGGTTCTTCGAGCGCGATGGCCAGAAAGATATTGGTATCGGCAATCAACTGCATGAAGACAATTGTACAATAGCGGCCGATGCTTGAGCCACCGGATTACCTACGGACTTATGCACCTTACGAAATCGGATCCGAAACAGATCCCTTCGCGCCCTTTTCGTCATTGCGCCTTTGCGTCGATCACTCACTCCCGCAACGCGAAATCGGTCCCAAGGTGTGGCCGGATGCGCTCTACCACCGCGCCAAGTTCGCCCTCGGAATAGGGCTTGGCCGGGAGCCGCCCCCACACCGGCGCCGGCCAGGCCGGGTCGTTGCGGTAGCGGGCGATGTGGTGGATGTGCAGTTGCGGCACCACGTTGCCGAGGGCGGCGATGTTGATCTTGTCGGGCCGGAACGCCGCCATCAGGGCGCGGGAGAGCTGGCTCGATTCGCGCATCAACTGCTGCTGGTCGGGCTCGCTCAGCTGGTAGATCTCGGTGACCGCTTCCCGGTCCGGCACCAGGACGAACCACGGGTAGTTGGCGTCGCGCATCAGCAGCAGGTGGCAGAGGGGAAACCGGCCGAAGACGAGGCAGTCCCGCGCCAGCTGGGGATGGAGCATGGTCAACGCTCTCCCCGCAGCACTTCGAGTTCGGCGCGCAGCGCGGCCACCTCATCCCGCAACTGCGCCACCTCTTCCTCCAGGGCGGCCATGCGGTCTTCGGTCGGCCCGGCTTGGGGCGGAGCGGTGAAGGGCACTGCCGCTTCCGGCTCGCCGCCAAGCAGATGCATGAACCGCCGCTCGCGCTGGCCGGGCTGACGGGGCAGCTCGGCCACGTAGGGACCATCGGCGCGCGTCGCCAGCTCCAGCAGCGTTGTCTCCACCGCATCGAGGTCGGCAAATTCGGCCATGCGGGCGGTGCGGGTGCGCAGTTCGCCGATGGTCTGCGGGCCGCGCAGCATCAGCACACAGGTGACGGCGAGCTCCGGCCGTGACAGGCCGCGCTCCTCGAACAGCGTGCTGGCGAGCCGATGCGCATATTTCGGCACCCGGCTGCCGGCACCGCCTTTTTCGGAAACCAGGTGGCGCTTCATCAGTGCATCCAGCGCTTCCACGACCTCGCCCTCGGCAAGCTGCATCACCGGATCGCGGTTGGACTTCTGGTTGCAGGCGGCAACCAGTCCGCTGAGGGAGAGTGGATAGTAGTCCGGGGTGGTCAGCTCTTTTTCCACCAGCGAGCCGAGCACCCGGATTTCGTTGGCGTCCAGTTCAAATTGCATGGCGTTCGTCCCTTAAACAAAGTCGCATTTGGATTAGTCGTCAGCTCCCCGCCGCAAATCCTTCAGTCTGCCGCGCTTTTTCTTCTCGTCGATCCGGCGCCGCTGGGAGGCACGCGTCGGCTTGGTTGCCACCCGCTTCTTGGCCGTGACGCCGACGCTCCGGACCAGCGCCTGCAGCCGCGCCAGTGCCGCTTCCCGGTTCTTCTCCTGACTGCGGTATTCCTGCGACTTGATCACCACGACGCCATCGCGGGTGATGCGTCGGTCGCTCAGGGCAAGCAGGCGTTGCTTGTAGAAGTCCGGCAGTGAGGAGGCGCGCACATCGAAGCGAAGGTGCACCGCGCTCGATACCTTGTTGACGTTCTGCCCACCCGCGCCCTGGGCGCGGATCGCCTCCAGTTCCACCTCGGCCAGTGGGATGGAGACGCGGGCGGAGATCGGCAACATGCGTCAGGTCCGTAACGGCTGACGGTACTCGTGCAGGAAGTGTTCGAAGGAGCTGTCGAGCAGTTTGACCACGCCTTCGAGCAGATGACAGCGGCCGGCACCCGGAAGGATACGGCAGAGATCCATCAGCGCGTCCAAGTCGGCCTGGGTGCCGCAGCCGGTATCGATCTTCTGCAACAGCATCGACGCGTAATGCGTTCCGGTCTTGCAGGGCGGGCACTGGCCACAGGAGGAGTGGGCGAAGAAGTTCACGTACTCGGCCACCCGCTTGACGATGCCGGTGCCCTCGGAGATGACGATGATGGCGCCGGTGCCGAGACTGGCGCCGCGCTCGCGCACCGACTCGAAGTCGAGCGGGACGTCGAGATGCTCGGGCGTAAGCAGCGTGTTGGAGGGGCCGCCGGTAAAAACCGCCTTGACCGGCTTCTGCTCCAGCAGGCCGCCGCCGTGTTCGAAAATGAGCTCCCGCAGCGGGGTGCCGGAGGGCAGTTCGTAGACGCCCGGCCTGAGCACATCGCCACTCAGGGTGTAGAGCTTGGTGCCGTGGCCGCGGCCCAACCCCAGGCGACGGTACCACTCCGGCCCGTTGAGCAGGATGTGGGATACGTTGGCCAGGGTCTCGATGTTGTTGATCAAGGTCGGGTTGCCGTGCACGCCAGACACGGCAGGATAGGGCGGCTTGCCCCGCGGGAACGGGAACTTGCCCTCCACCCACTCGATGGCGGCGGTCTCCTCGCCACCGCAGTAGTGGCCGGAACTCGACAGCAGTTCCAGACTCATTTCGCGCCCCAGGGACTCGCCGATGACCGCCAGCCAGCCGCTCTGGTGCCACTGCGCCACCGCTTCGCGGGCCGCGGCCAGCGCCGGCTCGATACCTGGGTTGACGTAGAGGACGATCCGGTTGATCCCGGTGGCGATGGCGGTCACCAGCGCCCCCTCGATCACCTGATGCGGCGTCTCTTCCAGCAACAGGCGGTCCTTGTAGGTGCCCGGCTCATCCTCGTTGCCGTTGCAGATGAGATACTTGTCCGGCTTGCCGCTCTGGGCGGCCACTGCGCGCCACTTGCGCGCGGCCGGATAGCCGCTGCCGCCCAACCCGGGCAGTCCCGCGGCCTCGATGGCATCGATGACCGCCTCGGGTGCCTTGAGGGCACGCCGCAAGGCCGCGCCGCCCCCGGTGGCCAGCCAGCGGTCGAGATCGGCACCGATCCGCCGTTCGGGGTGGAGTAGAACCTGATTCAACTGCGACATGAGGTGATCCGGAAGTTGGCGTAGGCGGGGAAGAGCATCGGGCTCTTCACGTCCCGCGGCAGACCGGCCTCGGTCAACTCGCGGCGCAGGCGGTTGACGTGCTCCAGCCCGACCGTCTTGTGGCCGCGACCGTGGCAGCCCTCGGCGGCCTTGGCGCCGGCACGACGGCCAAAGCAGATGATGTCGAGCAAGGCGTTGCCCATCAGGCGGTTGCGACCATGGACACCGCCCGCGGTTTCGCCGGCGCAGAACAGGCCCGGCACACCGGTCGCCCCGTCCTCGTCGATCTCGACCCCCCCGTTGTGATAATGCAGGGTCGGGTAGATGAGCAGCGGCTCGCGGGTAGGGTCCACATGCCCCTTGCCGACCGTCTGCAGCAGCTTCGGGAAGCGCTCGGCGAGGAAGCCGGGGTGCTTGCGCTCCAGCCGCGGGGTATCCAGCCACACCCCCACCGTGTTCTCGTCCACGCGCACCCCGCGCCCCTCGGCACATTCGCGCAGCATGGCCGCGGCCACATAGTCACGCGGCTTCAGCTCGTCGACGAAGCGCTCACCGTGGCCGTTCAGCAGGTAGGCGCCAGCCGAACGCAGGCCCTCGGTGACCAGATAGCCCCCCAGGTGCGTGGGATAGGCGAGGCCGGAGGGGTGGTACTGGAACGAGTCCAGCTCCATCAGGCGCGCCCCCATGCGGTAGGCGAGCACCAGGCCGTCGGCTGTGGCACCGAAATGATTGGAGGTGGGAAAGCCGCTCAGGTGCAGGCGACCCATACCGCCGGTGGTGAGAATGACCGACTGCGCCTTGATGATGGCAAAGCCGCCGCGATCCACCGAATAGACCACCGCGCCGGCACAGTGCCCCTGGTCGTCGGAGAGCAGCTCGACCACCGGGCTGTTCTCCCACACGCGGATTTCGCGCCGGTTGCAGACCGTCTCGCGCAGTGCCCGCATCATCTCCAGGCCGGTGTAGTCGCAGCAGTAGACCACACGCGCCGCCGAGGCACCGCCGGCCTGGCGGGTCAGCAGGTCGCCGAATTCGTTGACGTCGAACTGCATTCCCTGGCGGATCAGCCAGCGGATCACGTCCGGGCCGTCCATCACTAGCTGCCGCACCAGGTGCGGATTGCTGTTGCCGTGGCCGCCGCGCATGGTGTCGTCGAAGTGCCGTTGCGGGGTGTCGTCCTTTTCGATGGCGGCCTGGATTCCCCCTTCGGCCATCACCGTATTGCTGTCGCCGAGCCGCAGCTTGGTCGCCAGGATCACCCGCGCACCACCCTGCACCGCGGTCAGCGCCGCGGCGCAACCGGCACCGCCGCCGCCCACCACCAGCACGTCGGTCTCGGTCACCGGGGCACCGGCCAGTTCCGCCTCGTCGATGATGGCGTTGGCCTGCAACAGTTCGGCCAAACGACGGTGACAGCGCTGTCCCTTGTTGGGACCGATCCGCAGATCGACCATCGCCTCGGCGAGATAGTCGGGGTGATAGCGCCGCAACAACTCCTCGGTCGCCAACTCGCCGCCGGGCGGCGCCGGCTCACGGTCGGCGTCGTAGGCGCGGAGGGCTTCGTGGTAGGGAATGCCGTTGGTCATGGCGGTGGATTCTAAATTCAACAGGATTAACAGGATTTTTCAGGATTAACAGGATTACCGTATTGTCTGAACTTTCTCTTCACCATCACCTTGTTTCCGAAGTTGATCAGCAATCCGGTGTCCACCCGTGTCGCCCGCAGGTAATTGACCAATTGAACCTCATGCTCTTTGGCAATTCGATCGGTCGCTTTCAGTTCACAAATCAGTCTGCCTTCCACCAACAGGTCGGCAAAGTATTCTCCCACTTGCTTGCCGCGATAACTCACGGTCAGCCGTGCTTGCTGCCGAACACCCAGTCCGGCTTCGGCCAGTTCAACAACCATCGCGTTTTCGTAAACCTTTTCCAGGAAACCGGCACCCAATGCTCCGTGAACCCGAAAAGCACACGCGATAACCCGCTCCGTCAAATCCCTGTCGACCCACTCCACGGTTTTGCCTCCATCAAAAATCCTTTTTGCCTTTAATCCTGTTAATCCTGAAAAATCATGTTAATCCTGTACTATTGCGGACGCCCCGCCCCCTCATCCACGACGACCTCGTACTTGCCCTGGCGCAGTTCCTCCAGCCGGTAGATGAGGTTGGAGGGGCGGATGTGGAAATAGGCGGTGACCCGGCGGGCGAACAGGCCGACGTGGTTGGGCGAGATCTTCTCCGGGCAGGCGGTGAGGCAGAGGTCGCACATCACGCACTCCAGGAACAGTTTGCTCGCCTCCTTGAAGCTGCCCTCCACCGCAAGGCGCACACCGCGCTCGACATCAATCCCTTTGGGGCAGGACTGATTGCAGCCGCCGCAGTGACGGCAGCTGATCGCCTCCGGGAAGATCTGGTGGAACTTCGCCTGCACATCCCAGGAGTTCTGTAGCGTATCCAGTTGATAGACATGGTGCTTGGGCGTGGGAAAGTTGAGGAACAGCACCTGCATGCCATCCTCCACCACCGTCTGGCAGCCCAATTCCATGGTGACGCGGCTCTCGCCCTTGCGCCGCACCATCACGCGGCACGAGCCGCACACCCCTTCCAGGCAGCCGATACCGGCCGTCTTCGGGATACCGGCGTGCCAAACCGCCTGGATCGCGGAGAGGGAAGGTGGGCAGGTGATGGCCTTGCCATCGATGGTGACCTGGATCTGCTTCTCACTCATCTGGTTGGTCGCAATGTGGCGTGCGGGAGCCGGCCGGGACGCGGCGCGGGTGTCCGGAAGGGCGCCATTTTGCACCAGAACGAGCCGAATTTCAGTTCCGGGGGCGCCCAACGTCGCTTCGAACCCTTTCGCGGGGCGCTCAATGGCCGTGGATCTCTTTGAAATTTCAAGTCGAATCGAAAATGGCCGGTGCCAAAAACCCCCTCGCGCGGGTTGACTTTACCCCGCCTGGCGGGAGGCCAAAACTCGCCGGCCCTCTGGAGTTAGGGTATCCTTGGCGCCTTTCGTGCCGCCCGTCCAGAGTCGAAAACGCGGCACTCACCCCGCTCCAGCCTTCTTTCGCGGCTTTGCCCTTTCAGCAGTCTGGAGCGACGATTCCGATTTCCGGGGGTTTTTGCATGTCGAAACATGACCTGATCGTCCGCGTTGCCGGTGAAGGCGGCGAGGGCATCATCTCTTCAGGCGACTTTATTGCTGCCGCCTGCGCCCGGGCCGGGCTGGAGGTCTACACCTTCAAGACCTTCCCCGCCGAGATCAAGGGCGGCTACGCCATGTACCAGATCCGCGTCAGCGGCGACCAGATCTTCAACCAGGGCGACACGTTCGACGTCTTCTGCGCCTTCAACGGCGAGGCGTATGAACTGAACAAGCACCTGCTGCGGCCCGGCACCGCCTTCGTCTATGACGGCCCCGGCGGCGACTTCGAGCCGGAGATCCCGGAAGGCGTTCACGCCTATCCGATCCCGATGACCAAGACGGCCAAGGAGCTCGGCAGTATCCGCGCCAAGAACATGGTGGCCCTGGGTGCCCTGTCGCAGCTGTTCGATATCCCGGCCGAGACCCTGCGCGAGGTGCTGACCAACAAGTTCAAGCGCAAGGGCGACGACGTGGTGAAGATCAACCTCGACGCCTTCGACAAGGGGATGGAACTGGCCGCGGCGCAAACCAAGAGCGATGACTGGCGGGTGGCGTCACCCAAAGCGGAGCGTGACGACGTCATCATCATCTCCGGCAACGATGCGGTGGGTCTCGGCGCGCTGCTTGGCGGTCTCGACTTCTTCTCCGCCTATCCCATCACCCCGGCCACCGAGGTCGCCAAATACGTCTCCAAGCACCTGCCCAAGCGCGGCGGTACCTTGATCCAGGCCGAGGACGAGATCGCCTCCATCGCCCAGGTTCTGGGCGCCTCCTACGCGGGCAAACGCTCGATGACCGCCACCTCCGGGCCCGGTCTGGCACTGATGAGCGAGATGCTCGGCATGGCTCACATGAGCGAAACCCCGGCGCTGGTGGTGGACGTGCAGCGCGGCGGCCCCTCCACCGGGCTGCCGACCAAGCATGAACAGTCGGACCTGTTCCTGGCCATTCACGGCAGTCACGGCGATGCCCCGCGCATCGTGCTCGCGGTCGAGAACGTGAAGGACTGCATCGACATGACGGTGGATGCCCTCAATCTGTCGGAGCAGTACCAGAGCCCGGTGATCCTGCTCTCCGACGGCTCCCTGGCCTTCTCCACCCAGACCGTGCCCTACCCGAACCCGGACAACTACACGGTGGTCCAGCGCAAGCGCTGGGACGGCGAGGGCGAGTATCACCGCTATGCCCGAACCGAGGACAACATCTCGCCGATGGCCGACCCCGGCACCCCGGGCGCCATGCACATCGCCACCGGCCTGGAGCACGGCGAGAGCGGCACCCCCAACTACAGCCCCGAGAACCACGAGGGGATGCACGCCAAGCGGTTTGACAAGATCCAGCCGGTGGCCGAGACCTACAAACCGGTCGAGGTGGACGGGGAGGGCGAGGCCGACGTCGGCATCATCGCCTGGGGCAGCACCATCGGCGTGGTGCGCGAGGCGATTCAGCGGCTGCGTGACGCGGGCCACAAGGTCAAAGGCTTCTATCCCAAGTTGCTGTGGCCGATGCCGGTGGAGCAGTACGAGGCCTTTGCCGCCACTTGCGGCAAGGTGCTGGTGCCCGAGGTGAACTACCAGGGCCAGCTCAGCCACTTCATCCGCGCCGAGACCTCCATCCGGCCCATTCCCTACACGATTTGTGGCGGCCTGCCGTTCACGCCCGCCATGATCGTCGCCAAGGTAGAGGAGATCCTGTGATGTCCGCCGTTGTCGAACCCGTCAAGAAACCCGCGCTCAAGGCCAGCGACTACAAGTCGGAGGTGAAGCCGGTCTGGTGTCCGGGCTGTGGTCACTTCGGCGTCCTCGCCGGCATCTACCGCGCCCTGGCCGAGTTGGGGGTCGACCCCACCCAGCTGGTCAACATTTCCGGTATCGGCTGCTCATCGCGCACCCCCTATTTCGTGCAGTCCTACAAGATGCACACCCTGCACGGCCGCGCCGGCCCGGTCGCCACCGGCACCCAGCTGGCCCGCCCCGATCTCACCGTGCTAGTGACCGGCGGCGACGGTGACGGCTTCTCCATCGGTGGCGGCCACATGCCGCACCTGGCGCGCAAGAACGTCAACATGAGCTACGTGATGATGGACAACCGCATCTACGGGCTCACCAAGGGGCAGGTCTCACCCACCTCGCGGCGGGAGATGAAGGCCTACACCACCCCCTATGGCGGTGTCGACAATCCGATGAACCCGGTGCTCTACATGCTCACCTACGGCGCCACCTTCGTCGGACAGGCCTTCGCCGGCAACCCGAAGATGTGCGCCGAGCTGATCAAGGGGGCCCTGAGCCACCGCGGCTTCGCCTTCGTCAACATCCTGTCGCAGTGCCCCAGCTTCAACAAGATCGACACCGTCCCCTACTTCCGCGAGCTGGTGAAGGAGGTCCCGGAGGATCACGACATGACCGACGTGGACCAGGCGATGCACATCGTCAACCTGGCGGAACGCGAGGACAAGGTACCGGTCGGCCTGCTCTACAAGGCCGAGCGCCCGACCCTGGACGACGAGATGGCCAACCTGGTCCGGAGGGTCAACGGCCACCCAGACTACGACCTGCGCAAGATCATCGACCAGTCGCGGCCGTAAAACGTCGGGGCGTCGTTCAGAATGGAACAGGATTAACAGGATTTTTCAGGATTAACAGGATGATTGAACGGGTTTTGTTCAGCCCGAAGCTCCTGTTCATCCATGGAACCATCCTGTTGATCCTGTCCTATGCGAAAGCACTAAGGCGAAGCCCTGGGCGTTAACTGCTGTGCGTTGAAACAGCGGGCTTATCAATGGAACAGACGGACAGGATTTTATTCAGGATTCACCGGATTGGATGGATGCCTTTTCAATAAGACCCATCCTGTTAATCCTGTTCTATTCAAACTCCCGCGCTATCACAAGGGCCTCAAATGTCCGCTAACGACTATCCGCTGGAGCGTATTGAATCGCGAGAGGCGCTGCTGGCAGCCCGGGGCCGCGACGGCTCCCTCGCCGATGCCGATCTGACGCTACTCGATCTTGATGGCCTCGACCTCTCCGGTCTGGACCTGACCGGCGCCACCGTGTCCGGTTCCTCGCTGCGGGGGAGCAACCTGGACGGCTGCCGCCTCGAGTCGGTGTTCGTGCAGGACGGCGACTGGAACGGCGTCAGTCTGCGCCGGGTGGAGGGGAATTCCGCCTTCTTCCAGCGGGTAAAGCTGACCGGCGCCCGGTTTGACGACAGCAATTTCTCCGGGGCCAACCTGATGATCTGCGACCTGAGCGGGGCGAGCTTCACGAACGCCCGGATCGAGCGGGCGCAGATCCTGGACAGCGACCTCACCGCAGCCGATCTCACCGGGGCCAAGCTGGCCAGCGCCAACCTGCTCGGCTGTCACTTGGAAGGGGCCCGCTTCATCCGCTGTGATTTGCGGGGCGCGGACCTGCGCAAGACCGACCTCACCCAGGCCCACTTCGAGGCGGTGAGCGCCGAGGGCGCCCTCTACTACGGCAAATCGCCGTGGGACGGCACCAGCCGCAACGAGGACTGGGCCGCCGCGCTGAACACCTTCGACGGCGAATAACACACCTTCGTAGGTGTGACCACACCGATGGCGCCAAGGCTTGGAGGCGTCGCGGAAGATGCGGTTCGCAGGCTCACCACATCCTACGAAAACACAGTTTGCGCCGGCTCCATGTAGGGTGTGGTGAGGAACGAACCGCACCGATGCTGGCAAGGCTTGGAGGCGCCGCGGAAGATGCGGTTTGCAGGCTTACCACATCCTTCGAAACCACAGTTTTCGCCGGCTCCATGTAGGGTGTGGTGAGGAACGAACCGCACCGATGGTGGCAAGGCTTGGAGGCGCCGCGAAGATGCGGTTCGCAGGCTTACCACATCCTACAAAACACAGTTTGTGCCGGCTCCATGTAGGGTGTGGTGACGACTGCATGGATGCAGGAGGTAGAGCAACGCAGGGAGCAGTTGCCGAGGAACGAACCGCACCGATGGTGGCAAGGCTTGGAGGCGCTGCGGAAGATGCGGTTCGCAGGCTCACCACATCCTACGGAACCCGGTCCCAGTCACCCGGAGCCTCAGGGTGCGATAGACAGGTCCCGGGGAGGCTGATGGATCAGACAGTGGCCGGAACCGGGGCGAACTTGGCCCGCAAGTCCTCCAGCCGAACGCGGATGTGCTCCACGGAGAGGTCGAAGTCCCGCTGCTCGCTCTCGGTGAGGCGCAGCTTGATCACCTTTTCGATACCGCGGGCGCCGATCAGCGCCGGCACCCCCACGAACAACCCTTCGGCCCCGTATTCCCCCTGGAGGTAAACCGCGCAGGGCAGGGTCATCTGGTGGTCCTTCAGCACACACTCCAGCAGTTCCACCGTAGCCGTGCCCGGGGCGTAGTAGGCGGAGCCGGTCTTCAGCAGGTTCACAATCTCCGAACCGCCCTGCCGAACCCGTCGGACGATGGCGTCGATCTGCGCCGCGTCCATCAATTCCCGGATCGGTACGCCATCGACCAGGCAGTGGTCGACCATGGGCACCATCTGGTCGCCGTGGTCGCCGAGCACCATGGCGTCGACCCGGCTGGCGCCGACGCCCAAGGCCTCGGCGATGAAGGCCTTGAAGCGGGCACTGTCGAGCACGCCGGCCACACCAATCACCCGCTCGCGCGGGAAGCCGCTCTCCTCGAAGACGATCTGGGCCATGGTGTTGATCGGGTTGGTCACCACCACCAACACGCAGTTCGGTGAATACCGGACCGCCTCGCGGGTGACGCTGCGCACCACCTTGGCATTGGCTTCCAGCAGATCGTCACGTGACATGCCCGGCTTGCGCGCCAGACCCGCCGAGATCACCACCACATCGGAACCGGCGGTATCGGCATAGTCGCCGGTGCCCTTGACCACCCGATCGACCCCGGCCATCGCCATCGCCTGGGTGATATCGAGACCCGTGCCCCTGGCCTTGTCCGCATCCTTGTCCAACAGCACGATGTTGGCCAGGTCCTTACCGGCCGCGTAGACGGCGATGTGGGCGCCGACGTTACCGGCGCCGATGATCGATAATTTCGGCATTCTGCGCTCTTCTATTTGTGGGGCTCTCGGGCGCGGCTATTCAACAGGATTAACAGGATGTTACAGGATTGACAGGATGTTTTCTGTTTGGTGGCGACCGGTCGCAGGCTGCCACTCTTGGTCGCCGGACGGTATTGAAGACAACTCGCTTTCATCCTGTTAATCCTGAAAAATCCTGTTAATCCTGTACTATTGTCCGCCCTCCGCCCCGTCCATAACTGATTGCTTTTCAATGCGCACCCGCCACTCCGCAGGCCCGCTCTGGTGGAGCGATTCGCCGCGACTGTCGACGGCGACGGTGACCGGCAGGTCCTCCACTTCGAATTCGTAGATCGCCTCCATTCCCAACTCCTCGAAGGCGACCACCCGCGAGCTTCGGATCGCTTTGGCGATCACGTAGGCGGCGCCGCCGACGGCGATCAGGTAGGCGGCTTGATGCTGACGGATCGCCTCTATCGCCCGGGGGCCGCGTTCACCCTTGCCAACCATGCCGAGCAGGCCGGTCTGACCCAGCATCATCTCGGTGTAGCCGTCCATGCGGGTGGAGGTGGTGGGGCCGGCCGGGCCCACCACTTCGTCGCCCACCGGGTCGACCGGGCCGACGTAGTAGATGAAGCGATTGTGGAAGTCGACGCCGTTTGGCAGCGGCTCGCCGCGGGCGAGCAGGTCGGCGATCTTCTTGTGGGCGGCGTCGCGTCCGGTCAGCAGGCGACCGTTCAGCAGCAGCCGCTCGCCCGGTTGCCAGGTGGCCACCTCTGCGGCGGTGACGCTGTCCAGGTCCACCCGCCGGGCCTCGGCCGAGGCCTGCCAGGTGACCGCCGGCCAATCCTCCAATCTGGGGGGAGTCAGCACCGCCGGGCCGCTGCCGTCCAGGGTGAAGTGGGCGTGGCGGGTGGCGGCGCAGTTGGGGATCACCGCCACCGGCAATGAAGCCGCGTGAGTCGGATAGTCGAGCACCTTCACGTCGAGCACCGTGGCGAGCCCGCCGAGGCCCTGGGCACCGATGCCGAGGGCGTTGACCTTGTCGAACAGTTCGAGCCGCAGCTCCTCGGCGCGGGAATTCGGCCCGCGTTCGCGCAGCTCGTGGATATCCACCGGCGCCAGCAGCGACTCCTTGGCCAGCAGCATCGCCTTCTCCGGGGTGCCGCCGATACCGACCCCCAGGATCCCGGGCGGGCACCAGCCGGCGCCCATCCCCTCGACCGCCTGCACCACCCATTTCACCAGATCGGCACTGGGATTGAGGGCGGCGAAGCGCGCCTTGTTCTCGGAACCGCCCCCTTTGGCGGCCAGCTTCACCGTCACCTTATCGCCGGGGACGAGGCGGGTGTGGATCACCGCCGGGGTGTTGTCGCGGGTGTTGCGGCGGGCACCGGCCGGGTCGGCCAGCACCGAGGCGCGCAGCACGTTGTCCGGATGGGTGTAGGCGCGGCGTACCGCCTCATTGACCATCGCCTCCACATCGAGCTGCGCCTCCCACCGCACTTCCATGCCGATCTCGAGAAACACCAGCACGATGCCGGTGTCCTGGCAGATGGGACGATGCCCCTCGGCGCAGAGCCGCGAGTTGTAGAGGATCTGGGCGATAGCGTCCCGGGCGGCCGGCGATTGCTCCCGCTCGTAGGCGTCGCCGAGGGCCTGGATGTAGTCGATGGGGTGGTAGTAGGAGATGTACTGCAGGGCATCGGCGATGCTCTGGATGAAATCTTCCTGCTTGATAACCGTCATGGCGTCTCTAGGGTTTCGTGCCTCCGCAGGCACACCGGTCTCGGGCGCGAAGGAACGATATTACCCAAGTTGCCGGGGTCGAGGTACCCGAATGTTGCCGCACGCCAGGCGAAGCCCAACCCTCTTACAACATCTCCGGCCGAAACTCCCGCCGCCGACTGATGATCCGGCCCGAGACCATAAACACCCCGTCCCCGGTATAGTGCAGTGTCTCGGGATGTTTCGGAGACACCGCCGCCTGGGCGCTCACCACCTCCCAGATGAAGAAGTTGTAGCGGTCCACCAGGGCGTCATCGGCCAACCGGCACTCGAAGTGGGCGTAGCACTCGCGGATCAAGGGTGCCTTCACCCGCTTCGCCTTCTCGGCGGTGAGCCCGAAGCGCTCGAACTTGTCCACCTCGATCCCGGAGGTGTTGCCGATACCGACCAACTCGTCGGTCAACGCCGTGGTCGGGAGATTGATGACGCACTCCCGGCTGCGACGCACCATCTCGAAGCTGTGGTTACCTGCGGAAATGACGCAGCCGACCAGCGACGGCGAAAACTCCATGACGGTGTGCCAGCCCATGGTCATGATGTTGCGCCGACCTTCCCAGGCCGAGGAGACCAGCACGATCGGCCCGGGCTCCAGGTACCGGCGCACCTTCTCTACGGGCAGAGGCTCTTTCTTGAACAGTCTGCGCATCGAAAGCTCCGAAACGAGGGGTACGCAGAAAAGATAGAGGACCGGCCCCCGGACCCGCGGTGGAAAAACCCTGACCTGAGGTCCATGGTTGGGGGGGACACACGTCGTACTCAGGGGCGACAGGTTTCTGGATGGACGACGCAGCGACATACGGCGCCGACGGCGCGACGACTCGGCCGGTCGTGCTCATCACGGGCGCTGGAGGACGCATCGGCAGCGCCATCACGGCCGCGCTCGGCGGTGACTACACCATTGTCGGGCTGGAGCGGCGCTGCGATGGCGACCCGAACTGCATCCCGGTCGACCTGACCAACCAGGCGCAGCTCGAGCAGGCGCTCGACGAGGTGCGCCGACGCTTTGGCAACCGCATCGCCTCCGTCATCCACCTGGCCGCCTATTTCGACTTCAGCGGCAAGCCGGACCCCAAGTACCAGACGGTCAATGTCGAGGGGACGCGCCACCTGCTCGAAGCGTTGCAGGCGTTCGAAGTGGAGCAGTTCGTCTACGCCAGCACGATGCTGGTCCATCGCCCCTCGGAGCCGGGCCGGCCGATTGACGAGGACGTGCCGCTCGAACCCAAATGGGCTTACCCGGAGTCGAAGGTCGCCGCCGAGTCGGAGGTGCGGCGCCATCGCGGCGACATCCCGTTCGTCATCCTCCGTCTCGCCGGTGTCTACACCGACCAGTGCAGCCTGCCGGGGCTGGCCAGCCAGATCCAGCGCATCTATGAGCGGCAGTGGCTGAGCCATCTGTTTCCCGGCGATAGCACCCACGGCCAGTCGGCGGTGCACATTGACGACGTGGCCGATCTGTTCGCCCGCACCGTCGCGCGCCGCCAGCGCCTGCCGCCCGAAACGACGCTGCTCGTGGGGGAACCGCAGGTGGAGAGCTATGCGGAGTTGCAGAACCGCATCGGCCGGCTGATCCACGGCCAGGGCTGGGTCACCCACGAGATACCGAAGAGCGTGGCGGCCAGCGGTGCCTGGATGCAGGACAAGCTCGAGACGGTGGTCCCCGATTCGCTCGACTACGGCATCGAGCCGTTCATCAGGCCGTTCATGGCGCAGCTGGCGGATGACCACTACGAGCTGGACATCGGCCGTGCCCAACGGCTGCTCGACTGGCGCCCGCGCCACCGGCTCGCCGACGAACTGACGGCGATGATCGAACAGCTCAAGCGCGACCCCGTAACGTGGTACCAGGCCAACCGCATCCCGCTGCCGCCGCGCCTCGACGACGCCAGGGGGCTTGGCCCTGCCGGCAAGGTGATGGACGAGTTCGAGGCGCGCCAGCGCAAGGCCCACCTCAAGACTCTGTGGGCCCACTACACCAACGCCGCGCTAGGCCTCTGGCTGATGTCGAGCCCGTTTGCCCTTGGCCTCGCCCAATATTGGATGGAAGCGACCGCGCTGATCACGCCGAACCAGCGCGGGCTCGCCTATTCGCATACCTTCATGACCGCCAGCGACCTGCTGACCGGTGCGCTCATCGTGCTCTTCTCCCTGCTGGCCCTCTCGCGCGACAAGCCCTGGGCCCGCTGGATCGTCGCTGCGCTCGGGGTCTGGCTGCTCTTTGCGCCGCTCGCGTTCTGGACGCCGAGCGCGGCCGCCTACGCCAATGACACCCTGGTCGGGGCGCTGGTGATCGTCCTCGCCATCGCGGTGCCGCCGGCCCCCGGGATCAGCCTCGCCGGCAGCATGAGGAAGGCGAACGTGCCGCCGGGCTGGGACTACAACCCATCGGGCTGGACCCAGCGCATCCCGATCATCTTCCTTGCCTTTGTCGGCCTCTTCATCTCGCGCTACCTGGCGGCGTTTCAACTCGGCCACATCGAAAACGCATGGGACCCGTTCTTCGGCGACGGCACGGAACGGATCATCACCTCCTACGTCTCCGAGGCGTGGCCCGTTGCCGATGCGGGGCTCGGAGCCACCACCTACGCAATGGAGATCGTGACCGGCGCCATCGGCGACCGCCGCCGCTGGCGCACCATGCCATGGCTCGTGTTGCTGTTCGGCTTCATGATCGTGCCGCTCGGCGGCACCAGCCTCTTCTTCATCATCATCCAGCCGGTATGGCTCGGCACCTGGTGCACCCTCTGTCTGGTGGCCGCCGCTGCGATGCTGATCCAGATCCCCTATTCGTTCGACGAGATCCTGGCAACGGTGCAGTTCCTGCGCGAGCGGAGGCGAAAGGGGCGGCCGCTGTTGCGCGTCTTCCTGCTCGGCGACGACAGTGAGGCGGACAACGTGGACAGCTCCGACGACTTCGAGCGGCCGGCGCGGCATGTGGTGCGGGAGATGGTGACCGGCGGCGTTAACGTCCCGTGGAATCTGGCGCTGTCCATCGCAATCGGCTTGGTGCTCATGTTCAGCCGGCCCCTGTTCGGTGCCGAGGGCGGCGCCGCCGACAGCGACCACGTGATCGGGGCGCTGGTGATCTCATTCGCCGTAGCGGCGACCGCCGAGGTGGCCCGGCCGCTTCGCTTCGCCAATGCCCTGCTCGGCGCGTGGCTGCTGCTCGCCCCGTGGCTGCTTGGCGGCTTCAATCCGGCCGCTACCGCGGCCGACCTGATCGCTGGCATCGCCCTCATCGCCCTCTCCATTCCCCGCGGGCGCATAATCTGCCGTTACGCCGGTTGGGATCGCTGGCTCCGCTAGAAGCGGCCACTTCAGGGTGCGCGACCACCCCTGCGGCCCGGTGTCGCACTTGATCCAGATCAAGTCAGGCTGACAGCCGCCTGAGCTACGTTGATGGCATCTGCGACTTGCCTTTGTGGAGAGGCCTATGTCGTGGCAAGCTTCGGAATGGATGGCGACTCAAGTCCGCCGTGCACCTCGCCGTATTCGCGCGCTACCAACAAAAACAAATAAGGATTTACTTATGTCTTTTATGCCATGGACCGATGAACTGCTTACAGGGATCAGCAAGGTTGACGAGCAGCACAAGTGGCTTGTCGAAACCACCAATCAGCTTCACGACGAAGTTACCAAACCGAGTCCCGATGTCGTCGTGGTGGGCCAGACCCTGCGCGAACTGGTCGAGTACACCTTCAAGCACTTCATCATGGAAGAGGAGCTGTTCAAGCGCTTGGGCTATCCCGGAACGGAGTCCCACCTGGCTCAGCACAATGCTTTCACTAACGACATCACGGCATTATTGGAGCGCCACAACAGCGGCGAAACCGTGTCCACCGAAGCGCTGGACCTGCTCAAGAACTGGCTGGTGGATCACATTATGAAGACCGACAAGGCCTACGTGCCCTTCCTCAAGGAACAAGGGGTGGTCTGATCGGCTGCCGGATGGAGGCGGCGAGACTGTCACTCGACAGCCCGCTGCTGGAAGTTCGGCGCAGTACGTTGGTCCGATACATTAAAAAAGGGCGTGACAACTGAATATGATTTTTGTCGGTCACCGACCACTCCGGGTTTTCCGTTGCTTCCTCCATCAAAACACACTGGTTTTCGTGGTCTAGGGATTCGACACGTACAAGATTCCGGCAACGAGAGCGTTCATCGCAAGGCAAGAACCAGCAAGCGCCTGTAAGAGCCAAAGAGCAGCGAGAGTTTCCGACCCGTGCTGCGGGTCAGTCACAGCCAATTGGCCGAATGCAAGGAAACCGCACAAAATGCTGGAAAAAAGCGCAATCAGTTGTGTGGCTTTGTGATGCCCAATGGAGACCGCAAAACTTAAGAGGAAAAAAGGAAGCAGCGAGAATAGCGCGTCACTCCACGTGAAAGGTCCCAGGGCCCAAGGATTTCCTTCGATAGAATTTGCACGGTTTGTCAGTTCATAAAACAACAAATTGGACAAAAGTGAAACAATGGCCCCCAATACGATAACGACAACAGACAGTCCCGGAATCAAGTAACTCTCTCCATGATGCGATTAGCGGGGTCGGGGGGACATTGAGACACCCACTCGGAAGCTTGCCATCCCGCAGCGCATCTCCCGCTGCGTACGCCGCGCCTTTCTCTATGGCGAGGACGCGCACGTTGCCGGATTTCCTTGTCCCAAGTCACCGAAATACCGCCCCCCACTCTATATCCAAGATTCAGCCACGCCTGAATAACTCTCACCTTGCGAATCTTCGTCAACTTTGAGCCATGAGCTGCGTAGCTCGCAGGGCCGGAGACCAATGGGGACCGCAAAATTTAAGAGGACAAAAGAAATCAGCGAAAAATAGAGCGTCACTCCACATGAAAGGCACCACGCATTCTGACTGATCACTTCGGCCATTAAGCTTTCGGAGCGCACTTGCGCAGTGCCTCGACATCGCCGGAAACGATAACTTTCAGATATTGTGTGATTCTCTCGATCGGCCAGTCCCACCAGGCAATTTCCTCCAGAACATCTATCAGCTCGGGCGAAAATCGGGGCTTAACAGGTTTGGCCGGATTGCCTCCCATGATCGTGTACGCAGGGACGTCGCCTATGACAACCGATCGGGACGCAATGACAGCGCCATTGCCAATTTTTACACCCGGCATAACCAGCGCGTCATAACCGATCCAGACGTCATTGCCGATGACCGTATCGCCTTTGTACGGCAGCTCATCCATGCTCGGCATCACCTGTTCCCAGCCATTTCCAAAAATCTGAAACGGGTAGGTGGAGATCCCGGACAGCTTGTGATTCGCCCCGTTCATAACGAATTTGACGCCACGGGCAATGGCGCAGAACTTCCCGATGATCAGCTTGTCGCCGATGAACGGGAAATGATAGAGCACGTTGCGCTCAAAGTTTTCGGAGTCATCAGGATCGTCGTAGTAGGTGTAGTCGCCTACGACGATATTCGGGTTTCGCACGGTATTCTTGATGAAACAAACCTGCGGGAATCCGACCATCGGGTGTTTGTTGGTTGGGCTTGGTCCGTGCATAGATTCCTCCGAAGTTAAACAGAGCTGATGTAACGGATCGGCATTCAAACACCGAGTCAACTGCCGTTCTTCATGCCGGCTCGCGGCTTCCAAACGGGGGATGCCAGCATCAATGTTTTTGTCCTCACCGACCCCTTTATCAAGCCAACGCTGCCCCTTCGTCTCTCAGCGCTCGTGTGTAACGGATTGCGTTGCAATGCCGGCCAGCAGCTCCCTGATATCGGCCGCCTTCGGCGACGACGGAAACAGCTGTAGGTAGCGCTCATAGTGTGTGGCCGCCTCTTCGGTGCGACCCAGTGCCATCAGGGAGTCACCGAGGTTCAGGTAGACGACTTTGCGCTCAGGCTCCAGTTCAACCGTTTTGTCGTACCAAACCAACGCCTCCTCGTGCCGCTCCAGCTTGCTGAGAACGAAGCCGTAGTTGTTGAGGATCGTCGGATTGTATGGATTGAGTTCGGCCGCCTGCCCTAGCTCGGCTAGAGCCTGTTCGTAGCGGTTTTCCGAAAGGTATTGCAGGGCGGACGCGTTGAGCCGGCGCGCCTGGCGGATACGTTCCTCGGTCAGCTCTCGGTCGTCCAGCGCCGCCGAACGGGTTACCTTCGACTCGCCACCCGCTTCTCGGCTCAGTGCCAGTTGCAGTTCGAGGCGCTTGCGAAGCTTGTCCTTGGTCTCCGTGCGCAGCGCCTGCAACTCGTCCTCCAGCCGGCGCGTCTCGGCTTCCAACTGTTCGTTGATGGCGGCGAGGTTGGTCGAATCCACCTGAAAGACGAATTCGCCGCCCTCGCTGCCTACGAGGTTGCCGAACGCCGGTGTCTGCTCCGCATAGCTGGAGACGACCGGTGCCACATAGGTCCCCAGTTCGGCCGCGGTGACGAAGCCGTTGCCGTCCGCATCGGCCAGCCCCTCGAGCCCCTGCAGCAGGGTCCACGTGAAGATGGAATGGCCGCCAGGACCTCCGTCGGCGACCTGCTGGTCTGCGCCGCCGGCCGTGAGGATCTGGCGTGCGCGCCGACGGGTGATCTCGGTCAGGTAGTTGTCCGACTGTTCGGCACGGCCCCCGGCCCTGGTAAGGGCCAGGCCACTGTAGCAACTGTCCATCACGTAGTAGACGTGCTTCGCCGGGATCAGCTCCGAAAAGTCGTCCAGGTGGCTCATACTGATGGCGCGCGCCTGATAATGTTCGCCGTCCGCATCGACCGGGATGATGTAGCCGAGATCGCGCCCGGACGGCAGCCCCCGCGTTATGCCGTGGCCGGCGAAAAAGATGAACACACGGTCTTCGGGCCCGACCTTCTTCGGGTCCGACAGCTGGTCGCCGAGGAGCTGCACGATACGCTCGCGAGTCGCCTCGGCGTCATACAGCTCGATGACGTTCGCGGCCGGGAACCCGAGCCGCGTGCGCAGCAACTCAGCTACCGAACGAGCATCATTGACGGCATAGCGCAGCTTCGGCCAATGGGTGTAGTCGTTTATTCCGATCACCACGGCCCAACTGTTGCCATAGAGAGGCTTGGGCTTCTCCTCCGCAACGAAGGGAACTCCCGTTCCGCCGCCCGCAAACGCACCGCCGTCGAGTGCAACAACCCGAAAACCCCGCTTGTTCAACTCGTCCAGCAGCAGCGGAAGGGCGGCAACGGTAGGCTTGTGGATGTCGTGGAACAGCACAATGCCCCGCTGTTGCTTCTCTAGCTGCTCCAGGATGCGACGCACGATCGATTCGGGGACCGGGTCCGCCCAATCCATCGAGTCGATGTTCCACATGACCGCGCTCATCCCCTCCGCCTTGGCGGCTTCGAGCAGCGTCTTGTCCTTCGAGCCGTAGGGCGGGCGGAAGAACGTCGCCTTCTGCTTGGCGATAGCGGCGATCATCGCGTTCGTACGGATCAACTCCTCTGCCTGATCGGCGGGCTTGAGCTTGGTCAGCACCGGGTGGCTGAAACTGTGATTGGCGATCACGTGGCCCTCGGCGATCACACGCTTGGCCACCTTCGCGTCGCGGGTCAGGGTGGGCTTGCCGTCTGCGCTCAACTTACCCAGCTTGCGTCCGACCGAAAAGAAGTAGCCGTGGACCTGGTATCGCTTGAGCACGTCGAGCACGGCATCGGTGCGCGAACGGTGGGGCCCGTCGTCAAAGGTAAGGACGACGGTCTTCTCCGGCAGCCCGAGGCCCCAGAGTAGGGTCGGGTCCTTTTTTGCAGGAGCGCCGCTGCGCGTGCGTTCCTCGTTGAGCAGCGGCCGCTCGCGGCGGAACGCCTCGACCAACTGCTCGGCTGAATAGAGGGTATGCAGCGATGCGATGTAGTCGGACCAGGCCTCCCGTGTTTTTTCGCCACGCACCCCGAGCCGCGCGTAGAGCGCGCCAATCTCTTTACGGTACGTCGCGAGTATGGCATCGAGTTCCGCCGTGAGCCGCTGCAGATCGCCAACCAGCGAGGCCGGGGCGTCCCGTTCGCTCTCAATCAGGAGCAGGTCGTCCAAGAGGTCTCCGAAGGCCAGCTTGTCTGCATCGTGCAATGTCGGCGTGCCGTCGAGAAAGCGCGCGACGAGATCCGACACACTGCGCTCGGGCGGCGCCTGCTCGGCCTGCTGCGTCAGCCACTCGGAAGTGTCGAGCTTACGCGCATACTGGTTGCGCGCCGCAAAGATCCGCTCATTGTCCGGGTCTCCCTCCTCCACCCCCTCAAGCAGAACGATCATCTGCCGGTGGTGTTCGACCATCTCCGCGAGCGCATCGCTCACCGGGTCCGCCGCCCATGCCGCGGATATGCCCAACATCGCGATCAGCCCTGCGATCAGTCGCCAAGTCATCTGTTTTTAGGTTCCTGCATCCGTTCGATAGCCGATCCATTCTAACTTCAGGCAGATGACACACAAGCGGACAGGGCGGGGTATCGGGTCGGGCAAGGGGCAAGGGGGTGAGCGTTGCCTGGACGCCACGAAGAGATCCTTGCCACTCCGTGGCGGCTGTTGAGCACCCATCACAGCAACTCGTGCTTCGGGCGGACAACGGTAACTTAGCGGTCAGTCCTCTTTGATGGCCGCAAGCAGGCCTTTCATCAAATCGATGGGGGTCGGTGGGCAGCCGGGGATCTGCACATCGACGGGGATGACCCTTTCTACCGCCCCACAGCTCGCGTAAGACACCCCGAATTCCCCCCCGTCGCAGGCGCAGGTGCCGGCGGCGATCACCCACTTGGGCGAGGGCGTGGCGCGCCAGGTGCGGCGTAGGGCGGTTTCCATGTGGCGGGAGACGGGCCCGGTAACGAGGAGGGCGTCGGCGTGGCGGGGGGAGGCGACGAAGTGGACGCCGAAACGTTCGACGTCGTGGTAGGGGTTGTTGAGGGCGTGGATCTCCAGCTCGCAGCCGTTGCAGGAGCCGGCGTCGACCTGGCGGATGGCGAGGCTGCGACCGAAGCGGGCGTCGATGCGGCGGCGCAGTTCGGCGCCGACCTGTTCCAGTTCCCCGTCGGTGGGGGCCGGCTCGGTAACGATGCCGATGGTCAGGGCCTGTTTCAGGATCCGGAACATGGGGGCTCCTGCTGAAAAGCTTTCAACGCAAAGGCGCAAAGACGCGAAAGATATCGATTAGGTTCAGGCACGCTGATGGGCACGCAGGCTTTGCCCATCCTACTTTCGCTAACAATCTTTGCGCCCTTTGCGTCTTCGCGCCTTTGCGTTGAGATCTTTCCCATCACAAGTCCTGCCCCGAATACGAGCCGTTGACGGATTTGTTGCAGACCGGGAAGTCCGGGACGATGTTGCCGTGGATGAGCCGCTCCAGCGCCGGCCAGGTGAACCAGCTGGGGTCGCGGGGGAAGTAGCGGGCGATGCGGCCGTTTTCGTCGAAGCGGATATAGGTGATTAGCTCGCCGCGCCAGGCTTCGACGATGCCGAGGCCGGCGGTTTCTGCGGCCGGGGGCAGCGGGACGGCGATGGGTCCGGCCGGCAGGGCCTCCAGCAGGCGGTCCATGAGGTCCAGGCTGATCCGGATCTCGTCCATGCGTACCCGCACGCGGGCGGCGACGTCGCCATCGCCGAACACCGGGACGCTGACCGCCATGCCGGCGTAGGGAGCGTAAGGGCTGTCGCGGCGCACGTCATAGTCCTGGCCGCTGGCCTTGCCGACATAGCCGGTGCAGCCCAGGGTGCGGGCGTCGTCCGCGCTCAGGCGGCCGGTGGTGAGCAGGCGGTCCTCCAGCGACGGGTGGTCGTCGATGATATCGAACAGCGGCTCGATGGCGCGGCGCAGGGCGGCGTGATCGTCGCGCAGTTGCGCGGCATCGGCCTCGCTCAGGTCGCGGGTGACGCCGCCGGGGATGACCACGTCCATCAGCAGGCGATGGCCGAACAGGGCGTGGCTGCGGCGCTGCCACTGCTCGCGCAGGCGGGCGCACTGGACGTGGGCGAAGGCGAAGCCGACGTCGTTGCAGATGGCGCCGATGTCGCCGAGGTGGTTGGCGATGCGTTCGCGCTCGGCGAGCAGGCCGCGCAGGGCGTTGGCGCGGGCAGGGACGGGACAGCCGGTGGCCCGCTCCATCGCCTGGCAGGCGGCCCAGGTGTGGGCCACGGTGGTGTCGCCGGAGACGCGCCCGGCGAGGCGCGCCAGCGCTTGCGGGTCGCGGCCCACCGCGATCTTCTCGATCCCCTTGTGCACGTAGCCGAGCCGTTCTTCCAGCTTCAGCACCTCCTCGCCCACCGCCTGAAAGCGGAAGTGGCCGGGCTCGATGATGCCGGCGTGAACCGGGCCGACCGGGATCTCGTAGACCCCGCTGCCGTGTATGCGCACGAACGGATAGTCGGCATCGGCCGGGGCGCGGCCGGGCGACTGGCCGGCCGCGGGGAAATCGACCCGCAGCGGGTAGGCCCCTTCGGCCCAGGCCTGGTGGCGGGTCCAGCGGCGGCCGTCCGGGTGGTCGATGAAGGCGATGCCGCACAGGTCCTGCAGGTGACGCTCGAGGCGGTCGGCACTGGGGAAGTGCGGGGTGTGCGAGGCGAGCACGGGGTGGCGCAGGGGCACCTCGGTCTCCAGCACCAGATAGGTGCCCTGGTAGGCGAGGCAGGCGCGAATCGTGACCGCCCCCTCGGCAGGGTCGCCCCACACCGCGGCGTAACGGCAGCCGAATGCCGCCGCCACCCGCGCCGCACTGGCCCAGTCCTCGAGGTCGAGCCGCAGCCGGTGGGCCGGGGCGAGGCCGCGATCGCCGGAGCGGACCAGCACATGCTCGTCCTCCAGCCGGGCCAGGTATTCGCCGAGCCAGTCGAAGGCGCTCATAGCAGGTGGGCCCCCGTGATCAGTTGCGTGGCCCGATCGAGCCAGCCGGCCAGGAAGGCCGGGATGGAGAGCCCGAGCCACAGCACGAGTCCCAGGTGGATCAGCACCGGCAGCATGTTGGCCCGCACCGGACCCTGCCCTTCGGGGGCCGGGCCGTAGACCATCGGGTGCAGGTGGCGGAACAGTCCGGCAAAGGCGATGGCGAGCCCGCTCAGCAGGGCGACGGTGAGCCAGGGCTGGCTCTGCATGGTAGCGGTGAGCAGCAGAAATTCGCTGGTGAACACCCCGAACGGCGGGAAGCCGGCAATGGCGGCCACCCCCAGCAGCAGGGACCAGCCCACCGCCGGCTGGGTGCGGATCAGGCCGCGGATCTTGTCGATGGTCTGGGTGCCGGCGATGTGGGCGGCGTGGCCCACGGTGATGAAGATCGCCGATTTGGTGAGCGAGTGGACCAGCATGTGCAGCAGCGCACCGAAGGTGGCGAGCGGCCCGCCGAGGCCGAAGGCGAAGGTCATCAGCCCCATATGCTCGATGGAGGAGTAGCTGAACATGCGCTTGATGTCGCGCTGGCGGTGCAGGAACAGCCCGGCCACCAGGAACGACACCAGGCCGAAGCCCATCAGCAGCTGGCCGGCCATGTGCGGCGAGGCGGTGGCGGCCAGGGAGCCGTCCACCAGCATTTTGAGGCGTACCACGGCATAGAGGGCGACGTTCAACAGCAGGCCGGAGAGCACCGCCGACATCGGCGTGGGGCCTTCGGAGTGCGCGTCCGGTAGCCACTGGTGCATCGGCACCAGCCCCACCTTGGTGCCGTAGCCCACCAGCAGGAAGACGAAGGCGAGGCCCATCACGGAGGGCTCCAGGTCGCCGGCCTGGGCGAACAGGATGCTCCAGGTGAGCCCGGCGGCGGGATCGGCCACCACCTGCTGGGCGGCAAAGTAGGTGAGCACGGTGCCGAACAGGGCGAGGGCGATACCGACGCCGCACAGCACGAAGTACTTCCAGGCCGCCTCCACCGCCTCCGCGGTCCGGTACAGCGAGACCAGCAGCACCGTCGCCAGGGTCGCACCCTCCACCGCCACCCACAGCACGCCGAGGTTATCGGTGGTGAGGGCCAGCAGCATGGTGAACATGAAGGCCTGGTACATGGCATGGTAGATGCGCATGCCCCGCTCGGTGGTCATCCCGGTCTCGCAGACGTGGCGCATGTAGGGGCGGGAGAAGATCGAGGTGGTCAGGCCGACGAAGGCGGTCAGCACCACCAGGTAGACGTTGAAGGCGTCCACCCGGAAGCTGTAGCCGGCCACCTCGCCCGCCTCGGCCACCTGCCAGGCGAGCGCCGCGGAGGCGGCGAAGGTGAGCGCGGAGACGGCGGTGTTGACCCAGCCGGACCAGCGCAGCGGGCGCAGAACTGCCAGGGCGAGAGCGCCAGCGACCGGGGCGAGCAGGGTGACGAGCAGTGCGTTCATTCGCCCTCCGCCATGGCTGCCGGACGCGCGGCGGTCGGCTGCGACCGGCGGGGCGTGGCGTCGAATTCGGCCCCCGCCGCCTCTTCTTCCGCCGTCTCGGTGAGCCGGTTCAGCCGGTCCACGTCGAGGGAGTCGATGCTCTGGCGGATCTGGAAGAAGAACACCCCGAACAACACCATCGCCACCAGCACGTCGAAGGCGACCCCCAGCTCCACCACCAGCGGCATGCCGGCGGTGGCGGAAACGGCGGCGAGGAACAGGCCGTTCTCCATGGACATGAAGCCGAGCACCTGGGCCACCGCCTGCTGGCGCACCACCATCATCCACAGGCCGATCAGCACCACGGCGAGGCTGATGGCGACGATGTTGCGGGTAAAGGCGAGCTCCTGCTGCACCATGGGCAGCACTAGCCAGTAGCTGAAGATCACCAGCACCACCGCCGCCATGTTGGCCAGGGCCGGCCAGCGCAGCGACTCCACGTAGCGCTCCAGCTCCAGGCGACGGATCAGCCGGTGCAGCATCCAGGGGATCAAGACCGCCTTGAGGGCGAAGGTGAGCAGCGCCGAGAAGTAGAGGTGGGTAGACCCGCCCGCAGCCGCCACCACGGTGGTGACTGCCGCCGCTAGTCCGCCCTGCCAGGCGAAAGCGTGGATCGCCGAGACCAGACGGGCCTGGGAGAGCAGCACGAAGGAGGTGAACAGCACCAGGGCCGCCAGGACCAGCACGAACTGCTGCAGCAGCGGCAGGGTTGTCAGGCTCATGCCCCCACCTCCAGGATGACGTGACTGAGCAGGCCGAGCAGGGCCAGCAGCAGCGCCAGGTTCAGGAACGCCGGGGCGCGGAACAGCCGCATCTTGGCCAGCACCGACTCGCCGACCGCCAGCGCCGCCCCCAGCAACAGCAGCTTGGCGGCGATGGCGGCGATACCGAGGCCCAGCGCCGCCGGGGCGAAGCTCTGGGCGATGCCCCAGGGGAAGAAGATGTTGGCGATCAGGGCGCCGTAGAGCACCAGCTTGATCTGCGCCGCCCACTCCATCAGCGCCAGGTGGCGGCCGGAGTACTCCAGCAGCATCGCTTCGTGAATCATGGTCAGCTCCAGGTGGGTGGCCGGATTGTCCACCGGGATGCGGCCGGTCTCGGCCAGGGCCACCAGGATCAGCCCGCCGAGGGCGAACAGGAACGAGGGCCGCAGCGCGAAGTCCGAGCTGAGCTGGAAGTCGATGACGCTGGCCAGGTTGGTGCTGTGGGCAGTCATGGCGAGGGTGAACACGGCCATCAGCATGGCCGGCTCGGCGAGCGACGAGACCAGCATTTCCCGGGAGGCGCCCATGCCGCCGAAGGCGGTGCCCACGTCCATGCCGGCCAGTGCGAGGAAAAAACGCGCCAGGGCCAACAGACCCACCAGGACGATGATGTCGGCAACCGCCGCGGTCGGCAGGTTGACCGCCACCAGCGGCACGGTGGCCGCCGCCATCCAGGTGGCGACAAAGACGATGTAGGGCGCGGCGCTGAACAGCGGCGAGGCGGTATGGGCTACGCGCACCTCCTTGGCCAGCAGCTTGCGCAGGTCGCGGTAGGGCTGCAGCAGCGCCGGGCCGCGCCGGTTCTGCAGACGCGCCTTGACCTTTCGGATCCAGCCCACGAGCAGCGGCGCCGCCGCCAGGTACAGCAGCGCCTGGAACAGGGCAGCGGCACTGCTGGCGCTCACGAGATGATCCATAACAGCACCAACAGGGTGGCCAGGGTCCAGCCGAGATAGACACGGACGTTGCCGGACTGCAGGCGGACCACCCGGCGGGAGGCGGCCTCGACCCAGCGCGCCACCGGCAGATAGAACAGCCCCCAGGCGCGATCACCAATCGCCAACTGGTGGCGCTGGCCGCCGTCGCCGCGGGGCACGACCGCCTCCTCCACCAGGAACAGGTGGCCGAGGACACGGCGGATTGGCTGGGCGAAGGCGGTGGCGGTGTACTGCATACGCGCATCCGGCGGGGCGAAGCCGCAGTCCCAGGCGTCGCACCGGCGTACCCGCACCGCTTTGCCGCGCAGCATCCAAACCGCCAGGGCGATGATGAGCGCCAGCAGGGCAGCCACCAGCGGCGCGCTGTAGCTGGCGTTGGCCGAATCGACCAGGGTGAGGGACAGCCAGCCTTGGGCGACGCTGTCGGGCAGGCCGCCGCCGAGCAGCTGTTCGGGGATGGCGTTGAGGGTGCCGATCACAGCGACCGGCATCACCCCCAGCAGCAGGCACAGCAGCGCCAGCAGCCCCTGACCCGCCCGCATGCCGTGGGGCACCGGCCGGGCGCGGCGCACGTGGCGGCTACGGGCCTGACCGAGGAAGGCGACGCCGTAGACCTTGACGAAGGTGGCGGCCACCAGCGCCCCCGTGAGCGCCAGCACCGCCGAGGCGATGGGGACCACACTGCGCAGCACGCCACCGTCGAGCCGCCAGGCCTGCAGCGCCGACTGGAAGGTGAGCCATTCGGAGACGAAACCGTTGAAGGGCGGCAGGGCGGAGATGGAGAGGGCGCCCATCAGGAAGAACAGCCCGGTCCAGGGCATGCGGCGCAACAGTCCCCCCATCTGCTCCAGGTCCCGCTCATGGCTGCTATGCAGGATGGCGCCGGCCCCAAGGAACAGCAGCCCCTTGAACAAGGCGTGGTTGAGCACGTGATAGAGGGCGGCGACAAAGGCGAGCACACCCGGTAGCGGGTGGCCGCTGCCGAGGAAGAGCAGGGCGAGGCCCAGGCCGATGAAAATGATGCCGAGGTTCTCGACCGAAGAGTAGGCGAGCAACCTTTTCAGATCGCTTTGCATCAAGGCTGCGAGCACCCCCAGCAGGGCCGACAGGCTGCCGATGGCCAGCACGACCACGCCCCACTGCCACTGGATGTCGCCGATGAGGTCGAACACGAAACGGACAAAGCCGTAGACCGCCACCTTCAGCATCACCCCCGACATCAGCGCCGAAATGTGGGACGGCGCCACCGGGTGGGCCTCCGGCAGCCAGGCATGGAGTGGCACCAGGCCGGCTTTCATGCCGAAGCCGAGGAAGGCGAGGGCAAAGGCCACGCTGGCCCAGGCCGGCGAGAGCGTTGCCGCACGCATGGCATCGAAGGCGAAGCCGTCGCCGAAGGAGGCCAGCACCCCGTAGCCGAGCAGGATGGCGAGGCCGCCGACGTGGGCCATCAACAGGTAGAGGAAGGCGGCCCGCCGGTTGGCGGGATTGTCGTGGTGGAAGGCGACCAGGAAATAGGAAGAGAGCGACATCAGCTCCCAGGCCACCATGAACAGGAAGGCGTCGTCGGCGAGCACCACCGCCAGCATGCCGGTGAGGAACAGTCCGGAGAAGCCGCCCAAGGGCACCAGCGAATCCCGCCCCTTCTCCAGACCGCGGACGTAACCCGGACCGTAGAGGCCGACGGCCAGGCTGACCACCCCGATCACGGCCGTGAAGAAACCGGACAGGGCATCCAGCCGCACCCGCCAGGGCAGCCAGGGCAGACCCAGCGGCAGGGTGGCGGTGATCGCCTCGCCACTCAGCAGGGCACCGAGGCCCCCGCCCAGGGCCGCCACCCCCGCCAACGCGAACAGGGGCATGGCGTAAAGGCGCACCACGGTGGGGGCGCGCGCCGCCAGCAGCGAAACCGCGGCCGAGGCGAGCGCCAACACCACCGCCAATGCCACCAGCGACAGCGCGGCGCTCATGGTCAGGCGGTCTCCGGCGGCGTCTTGAGCCGCACCCCCCGTCCCCCGACGCTACTCGCCGCCCCTTCGCCGATCAGCTCGATTCCGGCGCGCTCGAAAGCTTCGATCACCTTCACCAGCGACTCCACGTTGCCGCGGACCTGCTGGCCGACGCTGGCCTCCATGCGCTGGATGGTGGGCAGCGACAGGCCGGCGGCTTCCGCCAGGGTGCGCTGGTCCATCCCCAGCAGGGCCCGGGCCGCCCGGATCTGTGCGGCGGTTATCATGTTCTGCCCGTCGAATGTTAGGTCTGAAGGGCTACTTTAAATGGCTGAGGCGTTAGTAGGCAAGTCTGAGACATCACCTGAGAGGTCGATTTGCCGGGGGGCCTATTTCACAGGATTAACAGGATTTTTCAGGATGGACAGGATGGTGCAAGCGAGAACCACATGCTTGGGCTGACGAACAGAGAAGTTCGTGTGTTCTCAACCCCATAGCAAAAAGCCTTTTCCTGTTAATCCTGAAAAATCCTGTCAATCCTGTTGAATTCAATTCTCGGAGGCTCGACCTGGGGAAGGTCACGGTTTGCGGCCGTGTCGGGTCAGCCAGCGGTCGAGGTGGTCGGCGAAGGCGCGCCGGTCGCTCTGGTTCAGGGCGGGCGGGCCGCCGGTCTGGATACCGCTGGCGCGCAGCGTCTCCATGAAATCGCGCATGCCGAGCCGCTCGCGAATGGAATTGGCCGAATAGAGTTCGCCGCGGGGATTGAGGGCGTGACCGCCCCGGTCGATCACCTCCGCCGCCAGCGGGATATCGCCGGTAATGACCAGATCGCCGGGCTCCAGCTGCTGCACGATGGCGTTGTCGGCGACATCGAACCCGGAAGGCACCTGCCGGAAGCTGATATGGGGTGATTTCGGCACCCGCATCGGGTGGTTCGCCACCAATGTCACCGGCACCCCGGTGCGCTCGGCGGCCCGAAACAGGATCTCCTTGATGACCGCCGGGCAGGCGTCGGCATCGACCCAGATTTTCATCGCGTGTGACTCCGCTGCGTTGACGGTGATCCGATCACCTAGGCGGTCTCGCCACCGTACCAGCGCTGTGGCTCGATCAGCACCGAGGCCCCGCCGCCGTTGCTGACCCAGATCTGGGCGTCCTGGATGGTCACCTGCAGCTGCATCGAGCGCTGCACCAGCGCCTCCAGCTCGCGCGTGGCGGTGGCCGGCAAGTGGCTGACGTTCAGGTTGGTGAAGCGGGTGAGGTGGGTGGCGATGCGATCCCACCAGAGGCGCGCGGCGTTGCCGCCATAGGCGTAGATGAATACGCGTTTGGCGCGGTGGCAACCCTTACGGATGCGGCGCTCGTCCGGCAGGCCGACGTCGACCCAGAGCTCGATCTCGTCGGCGAAGCTCTTCTCCCAAATTTCCGGCTCATCATCGGCGCAGAGCCCCTTGGTGAACTCCAGATGCTCGCTCGCGTGCAGCGCGAAGGCCACCAGCCGCACCATCATGCGCTCGTCGGTCTCCGAGGGGTGGCGCGCGATGGTCAGGTGGTGATCGGCGTAGTAGTGCCGATCCATATCGGCGATCTGCACGTCGGCTTTGAAAATCGTGGCGGTCAGGGCCATGGGAGCGTCGATGATTCGATGTTTGGTGGATCATACACGGCCGCGGGCAAGGGCGTTCGTTCTTCGAGCCTCGGCTACAACTTGTTATCCTTAGTGCCAATGCCACCCAAATGGAAGCTGACCAATGACCGAACAACTGCCGGAAATCACCCTCGATACCGACAGCCTCTACCGTGAAGAGACCTACACCGACCGCCAGGCCGGGATCCTGCGCTGCATGGTTCCGGTGAAGACCGACGGCAGTGAGGACACGTCCCGCCCGACCCTGTGGCTGGGGCAGACCCAGCTGATGACGCAGATGGGAGTGCTGCCGGTCTCCTTCGAGATCGAAGCCGCCAACCTCGCGGAGGCGATTGCGAAATTCCCGGAAGCGGCCAAGGAGGGGATCCGCCAGACCTTCGACGAGCTCCAGGAGATGCGTCGGGAGGCGGCCTCATCCATCGTCCTGCCCGGTCAGGGAGGCGGTGGCCTGGGAGGAGTGTCCGGCGGCGGCATGCCGGGCGGCGGCATCCGCACACGCTGACCGACCGATTACCCGCAGTCGCTGCGGTCGACACCAAAGGATCAAACGCTTTTGAAGACGCACGAAATGCTCGGGCAGCTGAGCCAGCTACACCAGATGTTGACCCATTTGCTCGAATCGGTGCCCGAGCCCGACGCCTATCGGACCTTTGCGCCCGACGTCCCGCCGCTTGCGTGGCTGCTGGGGCGCGCGGTCTACGTGGAGACCTGGTGGTTGCGCGAGGCGCTGGCCGGCGATGACGACCTGACCGCGCGGGTTCGCCATCTCTTCGCCGGCGAGTTGACCCTGGAGCCGGCGCTCTGGCAACAGCTGCCGCCACGGGAACACCTGCTGAACTGGGCGGCCCAGGCCCACGACGAAAATCTGATGCGACTGGCCAATCCCGGCATGCTGCCGCCGCACGCAGAGCTGAGCGAGCCGGTGCTGTTGTTCCATATCCTCCAGGAGTATGCGCGCCTTTACGAGTTGACCCTCGCCCAGCTGAACGCACGCCGACTTCAGGAACCGGAGGGGCAGCCGTATCGGCCGGCCGTGCCGCTGACTCTGCTGCCACCGTCCACCGAGCACGTGGACGTACACCGCGGCCATTACCGGATCGGCGCCAAGACCGAGCCGGCGCTGGACAATGAGCTGCCGCCGCAGGTGGTCGAATTGGATGCTTTCCGCATCGACCGCACGCCGGTCACCAACGGCGCCTGGCTCGGCTTCATCGAGGCCGGCGGCTATCAGGAGCGGAGCTACTGGGACGACGACGGCTGGGCGTGGCTCACCACCGCTGCGCCGTCCCCGCAGCATTGGCGCCAGGACGAGGCCGGCGCCTGGTACGGGCTCGGGGTCAACGGTCCGTTCGATTTGGCCCCAGCGGACCCGATCAGTGGCATCAGTCACTTCGAGGCCCAGGCCTACGCCTGCTGGGTCGCTTCGCTGGGCGGTCCGCTGGCCGGCGCGGTGGTGCAGCACGAGTACCAGTGGGAGGTGGCGACCCGCAGCCGCGCCATCACCGAGTTCGGACGGGTCTGGGAGTGGTGCGCCAATCCCTTCCACCCCTACACCGGGTATGAGGCACCGGCGTATGCGGAGGCGGCCACCCGCAGCTTCGGGGCCGGCCACTACGCCCTGCGCGGCGGCAGCCTGCACACCCAGGCCCCGATCCGACGGCCCAGTTTCCGCCAGCACGCGGTGCCGGAGCAGCGGGCACTGTTCAGTGGTGTGCGGCTGGTGTTTCCGGCATCGGAAATGCCGTGGCATTCGGGTTCCGAGTAGTTTCGGAGGATCGGCGGATTACGCTGCGCTAATCCGCCCTACGTCCCGTCGGCAACGAGGGGGCGGAGGATCAGCTGATCACCCCGTTGGGTGAACTCCAGGTGCTTCAGGGCACTCATGCCGAGCAGGACCTCGTCGAACCGAATGCCCGGATTCAGGTCGGCGCGGATATCGCGCAGCACGAAGGGGCCGATGGCCAGCTCGTCGATGCGGGTGGCGCGAACGGTTACGGGGCCGTTGGCGGTGTCGGCCTCGTGGTACGCACCCGGCTCCAGCCCCAGGGCGGGGCCGAGGTGGGCGGGCACCGACACCAGGGTCGCGCCGGTGTCGAGCAGAAAGGTCACCGTCCGCCCGTTGATGGCGCCGGTCATGACGTAGTGGCCTTGGCCGTTGCGCTGAAGGACCAGTTCCGCCCGTGTGCCGTCCGTCCTCACCTCCGGCGTCCGGTTGGGGTTGTCGCGGTGGGTCAGGTAGCTATCGAACAGGTACCAGAGCAGTGCCAGCGCGCCGATCCAGGCCACGGTGAGCATGCCGCCGCCGAGCCGTTGTACATCCGTTTCATCGGCCATTGATCAGGATCTTTCCCCCTCCGCGGTACAGTAACCAGTATGCCCGATACGAAGACGCCGATGCATCAGCGCGGGTGCCGTTTGGTGTAGAGTGGCGGCTTTTCTATTCACCCCATCCCCATGTTTCCGGAATTCACCGCCACTCAGCTCGGTTTGCTCGGCCTGCTTTTCCTGTGGACCGGGTTCGTGCGCACCGGCCTCGGTTTCGGCGGGGCCGCTCTCGGTCTGCCGTTGCTGCTCTTCATCGACGGCGACCCGCTGCTGTGGCTGCCGATCATCGGCACCCATCTGCTGTTCTTTTCCGGACTGACCCTACGGACCCGCCTGAACAACGTCGACTGGGTTTATCTGCGGCATTCCTCGCTGTATATCGTGCCCGCGGCGCTGGTGGGGGTGATGGGTCTGCTCAACCTGCCCAACCGCTGGCTGCTGCTGTTCATCTATTCGGTGAGCCTGTTCTATGCCGTGGTCTGGCTCATGAACTGGGCCATCGAGAGCCGTCACGCTGCGGTGGACAGGCTGCTGCTGGTCCTCGGCGGCTACGTGGCGGGCACCTCCCTGACCGGCGCGCCGCTGATGGTTGCCGTCTACATGCGCAACGTCAGCAAGGCACAACTGCGGAACACCTTGTTCGTGCTCTGGTTCGTGCTGGTGTCGATCAAGATGACCACCTTCGCGGCGCTCGGGGTCGAGCTGCACCTGGCGGCTGCCGCCGCCCTGCTGCCGATCGCCGCCGTGGGTCACGTGCTCGGCCTCAAGACGCATGAGGCGATCCTGCGCAATGACCGCCACTTCAAACGCTGGGTCGGGGCCGGCCTGGCCGGCGTCAGCCTGTTGGGCCTCTGGAAGGTGATCTGAGCCGATCTTGTCGCGCACCGCGTAGTTTCAACCCTGTCTTCCCGGTCGCTAACGCTTTATATTGGCCGTTCCAGTGCTTGATCGGGTGACGAAATGACGCCGAAGGCCGTGTTCCCGCCTGCGGAGGGACGGGATTCCGGGTTGAGCAGATGGTTGACCCCGGCCGGCCTCGCGGTGGTGCTGCTGTTCGCCGAGGCATTCAGTCACGCCCTGTTCCACACCCTGGCGGAGTTTATTGCCGTGCTGGTGGCCATGCTGGCCGCCGTGGTCGGCTGGCAGGCCTACCCCTTCTCACGCAACCGTTTCCTGCTCTATCTCGCCTACGGCTACTTCTGGATCGGCGGACTCGACCTGGCCCATGCACTGACCTACAAAGGCATGGGGATCTTCGCCGGCGACACCTCGAACGCATCAATCCAGCTCTGGCTCGGTACCCGCTACCTCGAGGCCGCCATCCTGTTATCCGCCCCGGCAATGATGTCCCGTTCCGTGCCGCCACTCATTTTCTGGCTGTTCGGCGGAGTGGCCCTTCTGCTCGGCACCAGCATCACTTTTGCATGGTTCCCCACCGCCTTCATCCCCGAGCAGGGGCTGACGCCGTTCAAGGTGGTGAGCGAGTACGTGATCATCGCCATGCTCGGCGCCGCCCTGGTCCACTTCTGGTGGCGGCGGCAGGAGCTGGATCCCAAGCTGATGACGCTGCTGGTGTTATCGATCCTGTTCACCGCGGGCGCGGAGTTGTCGCTCACCGTCTACACGGCCGTTGGTGAATGGCCCACCATCGCGGGCCATCTGCTGAAGCTGCTCTCCTATTGGCTGATTTATGTCAGCATGATCGGCACCACGCTGACCGAGCCGTTTCGCCTGCTGGCGCGCGGCGCCAGCAGCTTCGACACCGTTCCCGACCCGACCATGGTAGTGGACGAGCAGGGCTATATCCGCCAGACCAACCGGGCGCTACGACGTCTGCTCGGCAAGAGCGAGGCGGAACTGCTCGGGCAACACTGCCACGACATGCTGCACGGCGACTCGGGAGCGACCTGCCCGGTCTGCCAGGCCATTGCTGCCGGACAACCGCTCGAAGGATGGGTGGAAGAGGTCCCTCCACTCGGGCAGTGGCATGAGATTACCCTCTCACCCGTCAGCGCTGGCGCCAGCATGGCCGGGATGGTCCACGTCAGTCGTGACATCACCGAACAGGTACGCGCCACCCGCGCGCTGCGCGAGAGTGAAGAGCGCTTTCGGGGATTGGTGGAAAATACCAGTGACTGGCTGTGGGCGGTCGACGAGCACGGCCGCTATACCTACACCAGTCCGCAGGTGGGCGACACGCTGGGCTATGAACCGGAGGAGCTGATCGGCAAGACGCCGTTCGATCTCATGCCGCCGGAGGAGGCCGAACGCATCGCCAGTGCCTTCGCCGAGATCATCGCCCGCCGCGAACCCTTCAAGGGCCTGGAGAACGTCAACCGCCACAAGGACGGCTCGCTGGTGGTGATGGAAACCAACGGGGTTCCCATCTTCGACGAACGGGGGGGGTTCAGGGGCTTTCGCGGCATCGATCGCGATATTACCGAACGCAAGCGCATCGAGCGGGAGCTGCACCTGCACCGGCACGAGCTCCAACAGCTCGTCGCCGAACGCACCCAGGCCCTGGAAGCCACCAACCGGGAGCTGGAGTCGTTCAGCTATTCGGTCTCCCACGATCTGCGCACCCCGCTACGGGCGGTCGACGGCTTTGGCCGCCTGCTGCAAACACGCTATGCCGACCGGCTCGATGCCACCGGCCTCGATTACCTCGACCGGATACTGGCCGCCACGCTGCGGATGGGGCAGCTCATCGATGACCTGCTGCAGCTCTCGCGGCTCACGCGGCGTACCTTGCGGCTGGAGCCCATCGACCTGACCAACCTCGCTCGTGCCGCCGTCGCCAGCTTGACCGCGGCAGAGCCGGAGCGCGCACTGCAGGTCGATGTGGCCGAGGGATTACGGGCGACCGGTGACAGCAGTCTGGTACGGGTGGTGCTGGAAAACCTGATCGGCAACGCCTTGAAGTTCACCCGGGGCAAGGCCTTGGCGATTGTAACCATCGGAACGGTCGAACAGGATGGAGTCCCGGCCTTCTACGTACGGGACAATGGCGCGGGTTTTGACATGCGCTACGCCGACAAGCTGTTCGGCGCGTTCCAACGGCTGCATCGCACCGACGAGTTTCCGGGCACCGGCATCGGCCTGGCCACGGTCGCCAGGGTAATTCAACGTCACGGCGGCAAGGTTTGGGCCGAAGGGGAGGTCGGCAAGGGTGCCGCCATCTACTTCACCCTGCCGTCGGCAGCAGCCACCACTCACCCGCCGCAGTCCGGGCAAATCGCCGCTGAGGATTCGGCGGCCATCGCTACAGGGGGGAACTGATGAAAGTCGCAAAGGTGATGACGCAAAAGCTGGTCACGGGGGCACCGGAGGAAGGGCTGCGGCAAGCGTTTTTCAAAATGCGCTCAAACAGGGTTCGGCATCTTCCGGTTGTCGACGAGCATATGCGGCTGCTGGGGATTGTCAGCGATCGCGACCTGCGTCGCCCGAACTGGGTGGACGAGGCACCCGACATTTCCCATGTCTATGACCTTAATGACCACATGGAACTGCGGGATGTCATGACCACGAACGTGATGACCGTGTGCACCTACGATCGGCTGCAGAAAGCAGTGCGGATCATGCACGAGCAGCGCTTTGGCGCCCTGCCGGTGCTCAACAAGGAGGACAAGGTGGCCGGCATGCTCTCCGCCATCGACCTGTTGGCGGTCCTCGACGAGCTCCTGGACGAGGCGTATCACAAGAAGAACGGCTAGGCTCCCGTGCCGGGGTTGTCAACGCACTACGACAGCCCAAACGATCGCCAGCAAGAGCAGCACAACGCCGCCCGCCGCGCCGCCATAGCCGAATCTTTCCGCGGCCAACGCCGATTCCCGGCGAAAGTGTTCGGCGTTCTCGTCGCAGCGCGACATGAACTCGTCCCAAGCGCGCCGGAGTGTGGCCGGTACTGCCGTCGGTGGCCGGTCGGTGGCGAGCTCGGCAGGCACCACCACGCCGTCCGGCTTGCCCTTGGGGAACTGGCAATGGCCGGTGAACAGGACCAGTCCGCGCACGGGCAGCCGGGGGAAGCCGAACCGAATGGCACTCACCTGCTCCCGGACACGGGCGAGCGGGTTGGGAAAGCGAGTGGTGCGATGGCCGACCACGTTGGCCCACAAATCGGACTGTTCCGCGCCAAACACGGCGCCGTCGTTGGGCATGACCTCAACCACCGCAACGCCGCGGGGAGTCAGCACCGCATGGCCGATGAAGGCCAGACCATCCAGGCCGTCTTCGACAACGATGGCATCCCGCACCTGCGGGCCCAACAGGTGCAGCGTACGACAGAGCGCCTTTTGCCGACGTCGGCGAAGGAACAGCGGCCACAGCAATCGTACACCCACGGCGAACAGCGCCGCCGCGGGGATCCAGGTCAGCAGGTGGGAAGCGATTTCGGGGGGCACGGAACGGACTAACGGCGAATGGAGCGGTGTAGTTTAGCCGCCCTTGCCGGGCGGGACCACGATAATTCGGGCGCCGGGGCGGGGCGGCCGAGATCCGAACCGGCGCGCTACGGCAGATCGGTGCTGGCGGCCAGGGTTCCAAGCCGGGTCTTGCGTTCACTGCTGGCGAGTTTCCCAAGCTGCGCAGCCGCGGCATAGAACGCCGGCAGGTCACCCCCGTGCCGTTCGAGCAGTGCCAGGAATGCGGGGACGTATTCATTGTAGGTGGCGACCATCGCCAAATGGGCGTTGTTGAGGTCGCGGGCCATCCAGCCGTCGAAGCCGCGATAGCCGCCCCATTCGGCCTTGAACTGTTCGTAGTCGCGCTGCAGCTGGGCGAATGCCGCCTGCTTGGCCTCCCGGCGCGTCGCTTCCGGCAGGGGTTCCGCGTAGATCCGGGCCAGGCGCTGGCGGGTGGCGATGAGCAGTGCGTTGAAGGCATCGCGGCGTGCGCCATTGCGGCGGTAGGCGGCGTAACCATCCGCGTCGTTTTGCTTGTCATACCAGCGCCGCAGGCCCTCGTAGCCGACGGCGGTGGCAAACGCCTCGTTGAAGGTGCTGTCGCCTTTGACATAGAGCTGCTGGTGGGCCAGCTCGTGGAAAAGCACGTAGGCGAGCTGCGCCTCGGAGTGTTCGAGCATGGCATTGGTCAGCGGGTCCTCGAACCAGCCGAGGGTCGAATAGGCGGTGGCGCCGCTTACATAGACATCCATCCCCTGCGCGGCAAGGCGGGCGGCCTGGGCCTCCGCGTCACGCTGGTCGAAATACCCGCGGTAGGTGAGACAGCCGACGAAGAGGAAGCACTGCGGCTCGGGCTGCACCGAAAACTCCGGGGTGGCGATCACCGTCCACACCGCATGGGGGCGGCCGAGGTCGGCATAGCTGCGGTAACTGCCGTTATCGGGCAAGCCCATCTCGGCAACGGCAAATTCACGCACCGCCTGTGCCAGTTTCAGGCGGTCGCGGGTCCGCTCGGGCACGTTGACGTCGCTCAAGACCTGCTCCACCGGGCGGGTCTTGGCCATCATGCTGAAGTGGCCGCCGATGGACTGGCCGTAGTAGCTGAGGGAGGCACAGGAAGGCAGTAGCAACAGTCCGCCGGTGAGCAACAGCAGGCGTGCGGCGCCATTACGGATTCGGCTGATTGGCAGCTTCAACGGAGGGATCCAGTGGCACGGAAAGGGTCAGCGTAACAACCGGGCTGGAAGCCTTTGTTGACTCCGTTCTCGGTTCACTTCACCGTTCGGGGCCAGGGCAGCGATCGGCGCGGGGGTGATGTGTCACAATGATCGGCTCTAGGCCAAAACGAAGGTAAGCATGGACAACAAGCTGAACGCGGCTATTGCCCAGGTCGGTGAGTTCATTCTGGGCAAGGAGCCGCAGGTGCGGCTGGCGGTGGCCTGCCTGCTGGCGCGGGGGCATCTGCTGATCGAAGACCTGCCGGGGGTCGGCAAGACCACCCTTGCACATGTGCTGGCAAAGACGCTGGGACTGGGATTCAACCGGGTGCAGTTCACCTCCGACCTGCTGCCTGCCGACATACTCGGTGTCTCGGTCTACGAGCGGGAGACCGGAGAGTTCCGCTTCCACCCCGGGCCAATCTTCGCGGAAGTGGTACTCGCGGATGAGGTCAATCGCGCCACCCCGAAGACCCAGAGCGCGCTGCTGGAGGCCATGGAAGAGCATCAGGTCACCATCGAAGGGCGGACGCGGCCGCTGCCGGACCCCTTTTTCGTCATCGCCACGCAAAATCCCACCTACCAGATCGGGACCTTCCCGCTGCCGGAGTCACAGCTGGACCGTTTTCTGATGGTGATCGAGCTGGGCTATCCCGACCGCAGCGCGGAGCGTGCGCTGCTCGCCGGGCGCGATCGGCGTGACATGCTGGGAGAGCTCGAGCCGGCCATGGTACCGGCTGATCTAATGAGGACGCAGCAACAGGTGCGCGAGGTGCATGTCTCCGAGGCGCTGCTGGATTACCTGCAGAGGCTGCTGGAGTTCAGCCGTCACTCCGCCCACTTCGTCAACGGCCTTTCGCCAAGGGCCGGGCTGGCCCTGCTGAATGCGGCCAAGGCCTGGGCCTTTCTCGCCGGGCGTGAACACGTGCTGCCGGAGGATGTGCAAGCGGTGCTGCCGAGCGTCGCCGGGCACCGGCTGCAACCTGCGGGGGAGGGGGCCGGGCGCTCCGCGGAGTCGCTGACAGAGCAATTCGCCCAGGTGGCCATCCCCTGATGGGGCCTGTGCAACGACGTCCATGCTAAACAGCATCGGCAGGCGCTTGAACTGGAGTCGTCTCCTTCGCCACCGTGCGGCGGAGCGGGGTCCGGTGACGCTGAGCCGTCGGCGCGTGTATGTGCTGCCGACCCGTGCCGGAGTCACCTTTGCGCTGGTGCTGGTGGCGATGCTGCTTGGCGCCGTGAACTACGCCAACAGTCTGGCGTTTGCCCTGACCTTCCTGCTGGGCTCCCTGGCGGTCGTGTCGATGATCCATACGGTGCGCAATCTGTATGGCCTGGTGTTTACAGCCGGCCACGCCCGGGGCGTCTTTGCCGGCGAGACCGCCAACTTCCCCATCGCCATCGAGAATCCGGGCAGGATCACCCGCCTCGGCGTGAGCCTGGAACTGCCGAATCAGGGGGCGCTGTTGGCGGATGTCGCGGGGGGAAGTACCCACTGGGTGGAGTTGCGCCTGCCGGCGGAACGGCGGGGCCGGCTGCGCCTGCCCCGCTGCACCGCATCCACCCGGTTTCCACTCGGACTGTTCCACGCGTGGGGCTACCTGCGGTTGGACATGGACTGTGCGGTCTATCCGCGGCCGGCCGGTCAACGCGGTCTTGGCCCCCTGGTCTCGGCGCAGGCGGGGCAGGGCGCCGAACACGGCCCCGGCGTGGACGACTTCGCCAGCCTGCGAAACTATCACCCCGGCGATTCCCTGCGCCACATCCACTGGAAGGCCGCGGCCCGCGGACAGGGGCTGCTGACGAAACAGTTCGGCGGCGAGGTGTCGCGGGAATTGTGGATCGACTGGGAAACGACGCCCGGACGGGGGACGGAAGAGCGGCTGTCGCAGCTGTGCCTGTGGGTGCTGGAGGCCGACGAACAGGGGCTGGCGTATGGGCTTGGTCTACCGGGCCTGCGCATCGATCCGGGTCGCGGTGATGGACACCGGCGCCGCTGCCTCGAGGCGCTGGCCCGGTTTGGGGAACAACCGTGAAACCGGAGAAACGCTTGCCACCGCTGGTGGGACGCCTCTGGTTGCTGGGCTCGCTGGCGCTGGTCCTGGCGCCCCATCTCCTGCGCATGCCGGTCGGGCTGGCGCTGGGGTGTGTGGTGTTGGTGGGCTGGAGACTACTGCGTGACTTGAAAGGTTGGGAGCTACCGAGTCGCTCGCTCAGCCTGCTGTTGACGCTGGGTGCGTTCGCAGCCGTACTCGTCACCTACAAGGGCGGTTTCAACCGGGACGCCAGCGTGGCCCTGCTCTCGCTCATGCTCTGCCTGAAGCTGCTCGAGTTGCGCACACTGCGGGACGGGATGGTGGTGGTGTTCCTCGGCTATTTCCTGGTGATCACCGGCTTTCTCTACAGCCAAACCATCTTTACCGGTATTTACATGCTGGCGGTAGTGGTGGCGCTCACCACCGCACTGGTCGCCCTCAATCACCCGGCCGGCATCACTGCTCGATCGAAGGGCTATCTGCGACTGGCCGGCGGACTCCTGGTGCAGGCGCTGCCGATGATGGTGGTGCTGTTCCTGCTGTTCCCGCGGGTGCCCGGACCCCTGTGGAGCCTGCCCGAAGGGAGCAGTGCCAAGACCGGCCTCAGCGACGACATGAACTTCGGCCAGGTGAGCGACTTGGCGGAATCGGAGGAGGTCGCCTTTCGCGTCCGGTTCGAGGGGGGCGTACCCGCGGCAGACCGGCTGTACTGGCGCGGTCCGGTGCTCTGGTTCACCGATGGTCGTCGCTGGCGCGGCATTGCGGCGAAAGACCCGCGAGCACTGGCACTGGGCCAGGCGCAGTACGAGAGAAGCGGCGAGCCGATCCGTTACACCGTTACGCTCGAGCCCCACGGCAAGCGCTGGGTGTTCGCACTCGATCTGCCGGCACGATCACCGCCCGCCGGCGGTCAGGTGCGCGGCGATTTCCAGATGCTGTCGGGGCAACGGATTGATGAGTTGCTGCAGTATCCGATGAGCTCCTACCTGGAATACCACACCGGCCCCCTCGATGCCGACCAGGCGTTTCTCGGGCTTCGTTTGCCCGACGATATCAATCCCAAAACGCGCTGGCTGGGGGAGGAGTGGCTGGCAAGCGGATTGAGCGATGCCGAAATCGTCGAACAGGCCCTGGCGCGATTCGAGACGGAACCCTTCTTCTACACGCGGCAGCCGCCGGCCCTGTTGAGCGATCATCCGGTCGACGAGTTCCTGTTCGAGACGCGGCGTGGCTTTTGCGAACATTATGCCGCCGCCTTCGTCACCCTGATGCGGGCGGCCGACATCCCGGCGCGGGTGGTCACGGGCTATCAGGGCGGCGAGCTGAATCCGGTTGGCGATTACTTGATCGTACGCCAGTCCGATGCCCACGCCTGGGCCGAGGTTTGGCTGCGCGATAGGGGCTGGGTTCGAGTCGACCCGACCGCCGCCATCCCGCCGGACCGGGTGGAGGCGGCCCGTGATTCCGTCCGTTTCACCAGCACCGCACCGGTGGTATTGACGGGGGTACAGAACGGCTGGCTGGAGCAGGCCCTGCAGCAGTTTCGAAGCGGCTGGGACGCCGTCAACCACGGCTGGAACCAGTGGGTGCTCGGCTTCAACCAGAGACGCCAACACGATCTGCTGAAGCGGCTCGGCTTTGGCGATGTCGGGTGGAGGGAGATGATCGCCGGACTGATGGCGCTCCTGGCCGGGACGGTGGCGGTGGTCGCCCTCTATTTGTTTCGCCCACGGCAAGCGGGATTGGATGCAGCGGCACGGCTGTATGCACAATTTTGTGGGAAGCTGGCGCGGCGCGGTCTGGCGCGGCGGCCGAACGAAGGACCGCTGGATTTCGCCGTGCGCGCGGCCGAGGCCCGGCCGGAACTGCGCAGCGAAATCGAAGGAATCACCGATGCCTACGCACGGCTTCGCTATGGGCAAGCGGATCCGGCGCCGTGGCTACCGCAACTGAAACAGCGGGTGAAACGTTTTCGCCCCTGAACACCTGGGGGCGCCGGACGCTCGGGGGCGCGCCCGCGATCGGCGTCAGAGGCTGGCCTCGATCTCCGATTCCAAAATCTCGATCTGCTCGAGCAAGGTGCGGGAAACCGCGATCAGGTCGTCCAGCTTGGCATGGGCCTTCTCCTTTTTGCCCTTCTTCACCAGCTCAAAGACCTGGGCGTAAATGGCGTGCAGCATTTCGTGAGGGCCTTCGATATCCATGAAGATCTCCGAATCCCCGAACAGTTCCCGGCCTTCGCTGTAATACCAGGTGCCGAATTGACAGTCCGTGTGCTGAATCGGCGCGCGATCCTCGTTCACAGAGACCCCGGCCACCAAGCCTTGAGCGAAGGCGCGCCAGCGGATGTGGGATGACTTGGCCCGGCGGATCTTGCTGAGAAGTTCGGTCTTCCTGTCCGGGTTGATCTGGACGAGAGCCATCGATTGATCTCCTTGATTGCTTACTTAAATCGTCGGGATTGATGATGCGGCCGGCGATCATAACGCATGGCGTCTATTTTCCAATACAAAATGACTCAAAAATTCGGCCAAGCAGGTCGTCCGAGGTGAACTCGCCGGTGATCCGGCCGAGCTGCTGCTGGGCCAGCCGCAACTCTTCGGCAACCAGTTCGCCGGCCCGATCCGAAAAGCGCTGCGCCGCCTGCGCAAGGTGGCGATCGGCACTGGTCAACGCATCGAGATGGCGGCGGCGGGCCATGAAGGTCCCTTCGGGCAACTGCTCGTAGCCCATCACCCGTTTCAAATGCTCGCGCAGAACCTCGACACCCCCACCGCTTCGGGCCGAGAGCCGGATTTCGTTGCCCAGCTCATGGTCGCCTTCGCCGGCCGCCCGGCCGGAGAGATCGACCTTGTTGCAGACGATGGTGAGCGGCAACCCGTCCGGCAGCCGGGACAGAATGCGTTGCTCTTCGATACCGAGTCCGATGGCATCGTCGACCACCAGGAGTACGCGGTCGGCGTGTTCGATGGCGGCCCAGGCGCGCCGGATCCCTTCCTGCTCAATGGGATCGGCTGATTCGCGTAGCCCCGCGGTATCGATGACGTGCAGCGGCATGCCATCGATGTTGATCTGCTCGCGGAGGATGTCGCGGGTCGTCCCCGGTATGTCGGTGACGATGGCGGTTTCCTGGCCGGCCAAGGCGTTCAGCAGGCTCGACTTACCGGCATTGGGACGGCCGGCGAGCACGAGTGTCATCCCTTCGCGCAGCAGGCGACCCTGGCGGGCGGCGGTCTGTACCGCCGATAGGGCGGCGCGCACCTCCGCCAACCGTTCGCCAATGTCACCCTCTGCCAGGAAGTCGATCTCCTCTTCGGGAAAATCGATGGCGGACTCGACATACATCCGCAGCAGGATCAGGCGGTCGACCAGCTCCTGCACAAGGCGGGAGAATTCACCCTGCAGGGAACGAAGCGCTGAGCGGGCCGCTTCGCGGCTACCGCTTTCGATCAGATCGGCGACCGCTTCCGCCTGCACCAGGTCCAGTTTGCCATTCAAGAAGGCGCGTTGGGAGAACTCACCGGGACCGGCCAGTCGGGCACCCAGGGCGACCACCGTCTCGAGCAACATGTCCAGTACCACCGGTCCACCGTGGCCCTGGAACTCGATGACGTCTTCGCCGGTGAAGGAGTGGGGTTGCTGGAAAAAGAGCGCGATGCCCTGATCAAGCCGCTCGCCCTCGAGATTGCGGAAGGGGAGATACTCCGCACGCCGGGGTGCTGGCTTACGGCCCAAAACGCACTCCGCGATGGGCGCGGCAAGGGGTCCCGATACGCGGACGATACCGACGCCGCCGCGCCCGGGAGGCGTGGCGACGGCGGCGATGGTGTCGGTTGGAAGGCCCAACGGAAACAGCCGGTGGGCGGCGGGGTCAGGCCTTGACCACGTGGCGGGTGATGTACCACTGCTGGGCGATGGAAAGCGTGTTGTTGACCACCCAGTAGAGAACCAGACCCGCCGGGAAGAAGGCGAAGAAGAAGGTAAAGGCGATCGGGAGGATCATCATCACCTTGGCCTGAATCGGATCCAGCGGCGTCGGGTTCAGCCGGTGCTGGATCAGCATGGTCGCGCCCATCAACAGCGGGAGCACGAAGAAGGGATCGGCCGAGGAGAGGTCATTGATCCAGAAAATGAAGTCGGCCTGACGCATTTCGACACTTTCCAACAGCACCCAGTAGAGAGCGATGAAAACCGGGATCTGGGCCACAATCGGGAGGCAACCGCCAAGCGGATTGATCTTCTCCTCCCGATACATCTTCATCATCGCCTCGTTCATCTTCTCCCGATCGTCGCCGAACTTCTCCTTGAGCGAGGCGAGGCGAGGCTGAAGTTTCCGCATCTGCGCCATGGACTTGTAGCTGGTCTCGGACAGCTTGTAGAAAAGCGCCTTCACCAGGATCGTGAGCGCGATGATGGCAAAGCCCCAGTTGCCGAGCAGGCTGTGGAAAAAGTCCAGCAACCAATGCAGGGGTTTGGCGATGATCGTCAGAATCCCGTAGTCGACGGTCAATTCCAGGTTGGGGGCGATCTCGGCCAGGCGGTCCTGGAGTTTGGGTCCGACATAGAGCTGGGCGGCGACGGAACCGGTGGCGCCCGGCGCCAGCTGTTGCGGTACACCGAGGGTACCCAGAACGTAACGTCCGTTGGGTGCCTTGGTGTAGTAGGTCTGTTGTTCGTCCTGTGGCGGAACCCAGGCGCTCAGGAAGTAGTGCTGAATCATCGCTGCCCAGCCGCCGGTCGCGGTGCGGCTGAGAGCGCGATCCTCCATGTCGTCGAAATCGATCTTTTCGTAGCGATCGTCGGGGGTGGAGATCACACCGCCGGTGTAGGTGTAAATGAAACCGGAGCTGTCGGCCGGCCGGGTGCGCTGGAGCTGGCGGTACATGGTGCCGGCCCAGGGCTCGCCCGAATTGTTGGCGACCTGGTAAGCCACATCGATGAGATACGCGCTACGACGGAAAGTGATGGTCTTGGTGACCTCGATGCCGCCTTCCTGCCAGCGAAGGGGTACCGTGATGGCGTCTTCACCGGGACTCAGCGTGTAGTGCTGTTGCGAGGTGGTGAACTGGGCGAGGTGGTTGGGCGCCGGGTAACCACCGCCACTTGGCAACAGCCCGGTCTGGGCAACGAACAGCTCACCGGGCCGATCGTTCAGAAGCACCACCGGCTCCTCGGGCTGGTCTACCGAGACGGGATAACCCAGGAGTTCGACCCGGCGAACGTCACCGCCGACCGTGTCGATTTCGACCCGGAGAACGTCGGTCTCCACCGTCACGCGCTGACCGGTCTGGAAGGTGCTGGCTGCGGCAGCCGGCGCATCGCTGGGCTGACGGGCGGCCGGCGGTTCGGGGGCATCCTGCGGCAGGGTGGCGGAGCCTTCGCCGACGGCGACGGGCGGCACCGGCCCGGGACGGACATAGTCCTCCTGCCAGGCATCCCAGATCAGGAGGATGGTGAAGAGCAGTGCGCCGAGAAGGATGATTCGTTGGAAATCCATCGATTAGTCTTTTCTGTCGGGTACCGGGTCCAATCCCCCTTCGTGCCAAGGGTGGCAACGAGAAACGCGGCGCATGGCGAGCCAGGCACCACGCCAGGCGCCGTGACGGACGACCGCCTCGTGCGCATAGGCGGAACATGTGGGGTGGAATCGGCAGTTGTTGCCAAGAAACGGCGAGATGGCGTATCGGTAGATGTTGATCAGGGCGATGAAGAGTCTACGCATCGTTCGGCCAACTCCAGCCAAAGCCGGTCAAGAACGGCTCGGAGGTCGCGGTTGTGTAACTGGGCGATACCGGGGCGGGCTAGCACCACTACATCGAAGCCACCGATTGTATCCTGAAATACGCGGAAACGCTCGCGTATCTGCCGCTTGATTCGGTTGCGATCCACCGCCCTGCGAACGTTTTTCTTCGAGATGGCCAGACCGAGTCGGGGGTGAGACAGACCGTTGGCACGGGCCAACAAGGTCAGGTGGCGGTTGCCGACCCGCTCTGCGCCCTCAAAGACGCGTCGGAAATCGGCCGGCCGTAGCAGTCGTGAACACTTGGGGAAACGGCTCCCGCCGGCAGAACGGCGACCACTACGGGCTGGCAGGTTCGGCAAGGGCCGGCGTTACGGAGTCAGGCGATGACGCCCCTTGGCGCGACGGGCCTTCAGGACCTTGCGACCACCGACCGTGGCCATACGTGCACGGAAACCGTGGGTGCGCGCACGCTTGATGTTACTGGGCTGGAACGTTCTCTTCATGGCAGCAGGCGTCCGTCCGATTCTCGATAGTTAGTGAACAGTGGTGTCACGGAATCCGGTCGGAAAGACCGGGCCGGAAAAAAGAGGGCGAATGTATCCGTTCAGTGGGCCGGTTGTCAACCAGGAGAACGGCTCTGACGGGTGCGGGCGGGTGTGGATAACTTTCCGGGGGGGCGGTAGACTGCACGCCTTCCTTTTCTTTTTCTCCGCTTTTGAGGTCCCAATAACCGTGACGCCGAGCTTCTGGCAGAAATGCCTCGACGCGCTGGAACAGGAGCTGTCGCCACAGCAGTTCAATACCTGGATTCGACCGCTGCAGGCGGAGGTGGCCGGGAACACGCTGCGGCTGCTCGCCCCGAATCGATTCGTCAAGGACTGGGTCAGCGACCGGTTTCAAGATCGGATCGAGGTGCTCGCGCGCAGCTACGGCGGCGACGAATCACTCGGTGTGACCTTTGAGGTGGGCACGCGCCAGGCTCAGGCCGAAACCGTGACCACGGTCGTGGCGAAGCCGGACGGAAGAAAGCCGGACCACCGACGAAGCAAGCTCAATCCCGGTTTCACGTTCGACTCGTTCGTCGAAGGCAAATCGAATCAGCTGGGCCGAGCAGCCTCGATGCAGGTCGGCGAGAACCCCGGAAAGGCCTACAACCCGCTTTTTATTTATGGTGGGGTGGGGCTTGGCAAGACGCACCTGATGCATGCCGTGGGCAATGAGATCCTGCGGCGCCGTCCGGACGCAAAGGTACTCTATCTCCATTCAGAACGCTTCGTCGCCGATATGGTGAAAGCGCTCCAGCAAAATGCCATCAGCGAGTTCAAACGGATGTATCGCTCGTTGGACGCACTGTTGATCGACGATATCCAGTTCTTCGCCGGCAAGGAGCGCTCCCAGGAAGAGTTTTTCCACACCTTCAATGCACTGCTTGAAGGCCAGCAGCAGGTCATTCTGACAGCAGATCGCTATCCGAAAGAGGTCGACGGGCTCGAGGAACGGCTCAAGTCGCGGTTTGGGTGGGGGCTGACGGTCGCCATCGAGCCGCCCGAGTTGGAGACGCGTGTAGCGATCCTCAACAGCAAGGCGCTGCAGTCAGGGATTCAGCTGCCGAACGAAGTCGCCTTTTTCATCGCCAAACGAATTCGCTCCAATATCCGCGAACTGGAAGGCGCACTCAGGCGCGTGGTGGCGAACGCCCACTTCACCGGGCAGCCGATTACACTCGATTTCGCCAAGGAAGCACTGCGGGACCTGTTGGCGCTGCAGGCGAAACTCGTGACCATCGAGAACATCCAGAAGACGGTCGCCGAGTATTACAAGATGCGGGTCGCTGATTTATTATCGAAACGCAGAAACCGCTCGATTGCGCGGCCGCGCCAGATGGCCATGGCGTTGGCAAAAGAGCTCACCAATCACAGCCTGCCCGAGATCGGGGATGCATTCGGAGGTAGGGACCACACCACCGTCCTGCATGCATGCAAGAAGATTAACGAGCTTAAAGAGGCGGATGCCCGCATTGGCGAGGACCATGCAAACTTGTTGAGAATCCTGACCACATGACCGGGATAGGCTGTGGAAAACTTGGGGATGCGACTGGGCCCGCGAAACAGACACAGGTTATCCACAAGTAGCCCAGAATATGCGAACGCGGTTGGCTGTTATCATAAGCTACTGATAGCTAAAGTGAATTTTCAGTTATCAACAGGCTGGCGGTTGCCCAATAACAGTCACTAAAAAGATTTAAAAGAACTATTTATATTGGCGCAGGCAAGGATATCGGGGACATGCGGTTTACGATCTCAAGAGAAGCGTTGCTAAAACCCCTACAGGTGGTCAGTGGAGTGGTGGAGAAGCGGCAGACGCTTCCCGTACTCTCCAATCTACTGGTGGAGGTCAATGACGGAAAATTGACACTCACGGGGACCGATCTGGAGGTGGAACTGACAGCGTCTGTCGACATCGGCAACGGGGCGAACAGCGGCGAAGTCACCGTGCCCGCTCGCAAGTTCGTCGATATCTGTAGAACGCTGCCGGATGAAGCGGAAATCACGTTGTTGCTGGAAGGCGACAAGGTGTTCATACGCTCAGGCAGAAGCCGGTTTACCTTGGCGACCCTGCCCGCGGCTGAGTTTCCCGGGACAGAGGCGATCGGAGGGGCGTTTGAATTCGAGATAGCGCAAAACGGTTTAAAGGGTCTGATCGACAGAACGCAGTTCTGCATGGCCAATCAGGACGTGCGGTATTACCTGAATGGGCTGCTGGTGGAGATCAATGCCGGCGTAGTAAGGGCCGTTGCCACCGACGGCCATCGATTGGCCGTGAGTGAACTGGCCGTCCCCGAAACCGGAACCGAGCAGCGCCAGGTTATCGTGCCGCGGAAGGGGGTGCTTGAGCTGAGTCGCCTGCTCGAGGCCAGTGAGGAAAGGTGTCAGGTGGAATTGAGTAACAACCACCTGCGGGTGAAGCTCGGTAGCACGGTATTCACCACCAAACTGGTGGACGGGCGGTTCCCCGACTATGACCGGGTGATTCCGAAAGGCGGCGACAAGGTGGTCACGGCCGATCGGGAAGGGTTGCGACAGGCGCTGGTGAGAACATCGATCCTGTCAAATGAGAAATATCGTGGCATTCGGCTGTTTCTGGATGGGAATCAGTTGAAGGCCACAGTGAACAACCCGGAACAGGAAGAGGCGGAAGAAGAGCTCGAGGTGGAGTATGCGGGCGAGCCGATGGAGATCGGGTTCAACGTTGCCTATCTGCTTGACGCTATCAATGCCGTGGAAGGACCGGCGGTTGAAGTGATACTGACCGACCCAAACAGCAGCTGCCTGATTCGGGGAAAGGAAGATAAGGCATCTCGGTACGTGGTCATGCCGATGAGGCTCTGACCGAGGGGTCCATGCACGTAACACGGCTTCGTATAAACAATGTAAGGAATGTTAGAGATAGCGAACTTCTGCCCTCATCGACGGTCAATCTTATAGTTGGGGATAACGGCAGCGGAAAAAGTTCAGTGCTGGAAGCGATTCACCTGCTTGGGGTGGGTCGTTCCTTTCGAACGAGAAGAATTGAGAGCGTGGTCCGGCACGAAGCGACCAGCCTTCACGTCTATGGGGAGGTCGAGGGGGAGATCGGACGGCACCGACTGGGGATTGGCAAAGGCCAGGGGACAGAAGGCACGTCGATAAGGATCGATGGTAAACGGCACGCAGCGGCATCGGCACTAGCCGAAATCTTGCCGATTCAGGCAGTTTCTCCCGAGAGCATCGAACTGGTGATTGGTGGGCCGCAGGAGAGACGAGGCTTCGTCGACTGGGGCTTGTTCCACGTGGAACATCGGTTTCATCGGGCCTGGCTCGATTATCGTACGGGCCTCAAGCAACGCAATGCTGCGCTTCGCACCCGGGCGGATCCAGGCCCGTGGGACAGGGCATTGGCGGAAAACGGTGATGCCATCACGGGACTACGCAGAGCTTACGTCGCCGCTCTTGCGCCCCTGTTTGCGAATCTGCTCGCGGCGTTGTCGGCGAATGTCGCGCTGGATCTGGAATACCGCCAAGGCTGGGCGAAGGAGAACTCGCTGTTGGATGCCCTACGGGCCGCCGCCACGCGGGATCGGGAAGCGGGATTCACCAATGTGGGCCCGCATCGCGCGGATGTACGGATGCGGACGCCTGACGGCAAGGGCGCCGAGTGCCTATCGCGGGGCCAGCAAAAAGCGGCGCTATATGCGCTGAAACTGGCACAGGCCTCCCTGATGATTGAGCGAAGCGGGGTTAAACCGGTGATTCTTGTCGACGATTTGCCGGCGGAACTGGACGAGCAGCGGCGGCAACGAGTATTGGACATTCTCGAACAACTCGGCGCACAGGTGTTTATCTCATCGGTTGAGCAAGCACTGCTCCCGGTCACTCCCGCCGCGGTGTTTCACGTGGAACAAGGTGTTGTTAGTAAAGTGGTATAATACAGGCTTCTCGGAAGGGAGTTTCCCATGAGTGCAACGTACGACTCCTCAAATATCAAGGTCCTGAAAGGCCTGGACGCTGTGCGCAAGCGGCCGGGAATGTACATCGGTGACACCGACGACGGTACCGGCCTCCACCACATGGTGTTCGAGGTCGTCGACAATGCCATCGACGAGGCCCTTGCCGGCTACTGCAGCCAAATCGACGTGGTCATCCATAGCGACGAATCCGTTACCGTTCGCGACAACGGCCGCGGTGTTCCGGTTGACATTCACCCCGAGGAGGGACGTTCTGCCGCCGAGGTCATCATGACCGTTCTGCATGCCGGCGGAAAATTCGACAGCAACTCCTACAAAGTCTCCGGCGGTCTCCACGGTGTCGGGGTTTCCGTGGTCAATGCCTTGTCTGAAGTCCTCAAGCTCACGATTCGTCGCGATGGCAAGATCCACCAGCAGGAGTACCGTTTGGGCGAGCCCCAGGCACCGCTCACCGTGGTCGGCGAGTCAACTGCCACCGGTACCGAGGTTCGGTTCAAGCCAAGCACTCAGATCTTCACCCAAACCGAATTCCACTACGACATCCTGTCCAAACGGCTACGCGAACTGTCGTTTCTCAATTCCGGTGTGCGCATCCATCTGCAGGACGAGCGCTCCGACAAGGAGGATACGTTCGAGTACCAGGGCGGTATCCGCGCCTTCGTCCAACACCTGAACGCCAAGAAAACCGCCCTGAATCCCACCGTCTTTCACTTTTCGGCGGAGAAGGACAGTATTGGCGTCGAAGTGGCCATGCAGTGGAATGACACCTACCAGGAGAACATCTACTGCTATACCAACAACATCCCGCAACGCGATGGCGGGACGCACATGGCGGGCTTCCGAAGCGCCCTAACGCGGACCTTGAACCAATACATCGAAGCCGCGGCGCTCGCGAAGAAGGCCAAGGTCAACCCCAGCGGTGACGACGCTCGGGAAGGGCTGACCGCTGTGCTTTCCGTCAAGGTGCCGGACCCAAAGTTTTCGTCCCAAACCAAAGAGAAGCTGGTCTCCTCCGAGGTCAAAGGCGTCGTCGAGTCGGTGATGGCCGAAAAGTTCAACGAGTTTCTGCTGGAGAACCCCGGCGATGCCAAGATCGTCGCGGGCAAGGTTATCGATGCGGCGCGGGCCCGAGAAGCCGCGCGCAAGGCCCGTGAGATGACCCGCCGCAAAGGCGCGCTCGATATCGCCGGCCTCCCGGGCAAGCTGGCCGACTGCCAGGAGCGGGATCCCGGCCAGTCCGAGCTGTTCCTGGTGGAGGGCGATTCCGCCGGCGGGTCGGCCAAGCAGGGGCGGGACCGGCGTTTTCAGGCCATCCTGCCCTTGAAGGGCAAGATCCTCAATGTCGAAAAGGCACGCTTCGACAAGATGCTCTCATCGGCCGAGGTGGGTACGCTCATTACCGCCTTGGGTTGCGGTATCGGCAAGGACGAATTCAACCCGGACAAGCTCCGTTACCATCGCATCATCATCATGACCGATGCGGATATCGACGGCTCCCATATCCGGACGTTGTTGCTGACCTTCTTCTATCGCCAGATGCCCGTGCTGATCGAGCGTGGCCACATCTACATCGCACAGCCGCCGCTTTATAAGCTTAAAAAGGGTAAGCAGGAGCGCTATGTCAAGGACGATGGTGAGTTGGACAATTACCTGTTGAGCCAAGCCATCGATAATGCCCAACTGTTTTTCGATCCCGAGGTGCCGCCGCTGACCGGCGTCCCCCTGGAACAGTTGGCGCGCCAGCATCAAAAGGTGATGACGGGTATTGCGCGCCTGGCACGGCGTTACAACGCCAGAGCGCTGGAAAAGATGATTGGTTTGCCCAGCCTGTCGGAAGATCGCTTCCGTGATGCCGGGGTAACGGCACCCTTGTTCGAGGAACTCGTGCAACGCCTCAATGCCGACGGCCCGGATCGTCGCTACGAGCTGCAGGTCGAGCACGAGCCCGATGGCGGCATTGCGAACGTGACCATCAGCGAATGGCGGCATGGCGTATCGAGCGATTTCACCTTCACGGCCGACTTCTTCGCCACCCCCGAGTACCTCAACATTCGCACTTTGGGTGAGGAGCTGTCGGGGCTGCTCGTTACCGGCGCCTACGTGCAACGTGGCGATCGGAAACAGGAGGTGAACAGTTTCCGTGGCGCACTGGAGTGGCTGCTGGACGAGGCCAAGCGGGGCCAACATATCCAGCGCTATAAGGGCCTGGGTGAGATGAACCCTGAGCAGCTCTGGGAGACCACCATGAATGCCGAGACCCGCCGTCTGTTGCAGGTGCAGATCGAAGACGCCATCGCCGCGGACGAGATCTTCTCCACCCTGATGGGGGACCAGGTGGAGCCGCGCCGGGATTTCATCGAGCGCAATGCCCTGAACGTCTCCAATCTGGACGTTTAAGCTCCCATCATCAACAAGGGCACGGAAAAAAAAGGGGAGCCAATCGGCTCCCCTTTTTTTTCCGTGCCTTACCGCTTATGCGTTGTGGTAGGCGGTGACCCGCTCCACTTCGCTCTTCGAGCCCAGGATCACCGGCACCCGCTGATGGATTCCGCTGGGCTTCATCTCCAGGATCCGTTCGCGGCCAGTCGTGGCGGCGCCGCCGGCCTGTTCGACGATGAATGCCATCGGATTCGCTTCGTACATGAGACGTAGTTTCCCTTCCTTGCCCCCCGCCTTCATTTTCTCGTCGAGCGGATACAAGAAGACGCCGCCCCGCGTCAGAATGCGGTGTACTTCGGCCACCATGGAGGCAATCCAGCGCATGTTGAAGTCCTTGCCGCGGGCGCCTGTCTGGCCGGCGAGGCACTCGTCGATATAACGCTTAACCGGTGCTTCCCAGAAGCGCATGTTGGAGGCGTTGACGGCAAACTCCTGGGTCTCTTCCGGGATGGTCATCCCGGGGTGAGTGAGTACAAACTCACCAATGTTCTGATCCAGCGTGAAGCCGTTGACACCATTGCCGGTGGTCAACACCATCATGGTCGAAGGCCCGTACAGGGCGTAGCCGGCAGCGACCTGTTCCACGCCCGGCTGCAGAAATGCCTCGACGCTCGGGCGGGTCATACATTCGCCCGGACAGCGCAGGATCGAGAAGATGGTGCCGACGGAGACGTTGACGTCGATGTTCGACGAGCCGTCCAGCGGATCGAACAACACCAGGTACTTGCCGCGCGGATACTTGCCGGGGATCGGGTAGATCTCCTCCATCTCCTCCGAGGCCATGGCGGCGCAGTGCCCGGCCCACTCGTTGGAGCCAAGGAACACTTCATTGGCGATCACGTCCAGCTTCTTCTGCTGCTCCCCTTGAACATTCTCGCTCTCGGCACTGCCGAGGACCCCAACCAGGGCACCGTGGTTGACCAGGTTGGAGATCACCTTGCAGGCGGTAACGATGTCGTTGAGCAGCGATGTGAAATCGCCAGTGGCACCGGGCAGATGCCGCTGCTCTTCGATGATGAATTGCGTGATGGTGGTGCGGTTGTTGTGCATACTTCGCGTTTCCCCTTCGACAATACAATGACCGCTCGGCGCATGCGCCGAACGTTCCGGATTCACTCCGAGGGTTTCATCTGGGACGAACGTCCCCGAGGGTGCGGCAAACCTCGCCGCCGGGCCAAAACGCGTTAGTATATCAGAATAAGCCCAAATTAGAGCTCGTCTAATTCATTGCTTCCAGTGCGGGCATTTGGGACTCGATCCAAGCCTCGGCCTCGCGGGTAATAGCCGCGGCGGACTTGCCGGAGGTATCGATGGGGGGGCCAATGACCACCCGGACGATACCCGAGCGTTTGGCAAAACCTTGGCGCGGCCAGAAGCTGCCCGCGTTGTGGGCGATGGGGACGACCGGGACGGCCGCCTTTTCCGCGAGCATGCCACCCCCGACGGCATAGCGACCCCGCTGACCGGCGGCCATGCGGGTGCCTTCGGGAAAAACAATCATCCACAGTCCTTGCTGCAGCCGTTGCGTACCCTGCGCGACCACCTGCCGCAGTGCCTGTTTCCCCGCCTTGCGATCGATCGCCACCGGCTTGGTCATGGCCAGCCCCCAACCGAAAAACGGGATCCACAGCAACTCCCGTTTTAGCACCCAGGTTTGGGCCGGCAGGAATTGCTGGAAGGCGATGGTCTCCCACGCCGACTGGTGTTTGGCCAGGACGACGGCAGGTCGATCGGGAAGGTGCTCAAGCCCTTCCACCCGATAGCGGATCCCACAGGTCAGCCGCAGCCACCACAGCGCGAACCGGCTCCAGAGCCCAAGGTAGCGATGCCGAACCCCGTAGGGTGCGACCACCAACAGCGGCACCGGTATGACCAGCGCTATCGTGAACAGCGACAGTCCGAGGTAGAAAAGGGACGCGCGCAGCGTGCCCACGCTACTGCTCCCTTACCAGGGCACTGACGGCTTCGGCCAGGTCCCGATAGACCGGGACACCCTCCAGACCCAGGCCTTTGGCCAGCGTGCGTTCGCCTTTACCGGTCCGAACCAGCACAGGCCGCGCACCCACGGTCCGCGCCGCTTCCAGGTCGCGAGCGGAGTCACCGATGATCGGCACATCGGTGAGGGTGCAGCCCATGCGCTCGGCAATCTGCAAGTAGAGGCCCGGTTCCGGTTTCCTGCAGGTACAGGCGTCGTCCGGTCCATGCGGACAGAACGCAATCAGTTCGATACTGCCGCCGACGCTGTCGAGCGCCCGGTACAGCTTCGCGTGCATCTGGTTGAGTGCGTCCAGCCCGAAGTAGCCTCGCGCCAAACCCGACTGATTGGTCGCGATTGCGACCCGGAAGCCGGCGTTGTTCAACCGCGCAATCGCCTCCAGGCTACCTGGAATGAACTTGAACTCATCGGGCGATTTTACGTACTCGTCGGAGTCCTCATTGATGACACCGTCCCGGTCGAGAATGATCAGCTTCATCGGCTTAATCCGGCGCTGCCGGCGTGCCGGCAGCACTTGGTGGGTGAAACACGGCGGGGCTTCAGCTGCGGAACTCGGAGACTCGGATGCGGCCGTCGATCATCTTCGATTGCCGCTGCATCAGCTTCTCCATCTTCTCCCAGAATGCCGCCCGCAAATCGAACTCCGCGGCGATGCCGGTGCCGATGAGCAGGATGAACAGATCGGCCACCTCTTCGGCGAGTTCCTCCCTTCCCTTGCCCTTGGTGATGCATGCCGAGATCTCGCCCAACTCTTCCGCCATCAAAGCCACCCGGTAAGTGAGCTCCTCACCGCCGGTATTCTTGAAGTCGTGCTTGTCGTGAAAGGCCTGCACGGCGGCCAGCATGGCCTCGAAGGAATCGTGGGAGTCCATTGCGCTAGCCCTGCAGCCGTGAGATGTCGGCGGTTTCCAGGAACAGCCCGCTGAGACGCTGCAACAGTGCCAACCGGTTGCCGCGCACCTTCGGGTCTTCGGCCATCACCATTACCTCGTCGAAAAACCGATCGACGGTCGGTCTCAAGGCCGCCAGCCGCTGCAGGGCCGCTTCATAGCGCCGCTCGCGGCACAACGGTGTCACCGCCGCGGCGGCGCTCTCAACCGCTGCCGCCAGATCACGCTCCGCCGCCTGCTCCATCAACGCCGTCTCGACCTGCCGGGGCACAGCCTGTTCCGCCTTGCGCAGGATATTCGCGATTCGCTTGTTGGCCGCTGCCAGCGCATCCGCCTCGGCCATCTGGCGGAAGGCGGAGACTGCACGGATTCGCTGGTCGAAGTCGCGCGGGCTGGCCGGACGCCGCTCCAGCACGGCATCGAAGGTGTCGTGGGCGACCCCCTGCTCGAGATAGTAGTGACGTAACCGCTCAAGCACGAAATCGAACACCTCGTGCTCGACGCCGCTCTTCAGCTGCACGCCCTGGCTGGCGTACTGCGCCGCCGCCTTGGCCAGCAACTGCGGCAGGTCGAGATCGAGCCCCTGTTCGATGGCGACACGCAGCATCCCCAGCGCAGCACGGCGCAGGGCAAACGGGTCCTTGGCACCGGACGGCGGCTGACCGATGCCGAAGATACCCACCAGGGTATCGATCCGCTCGGCGATGGCCAGCGCCTGACCGGTGCGGGTGGCGGGCAGCTCGTCTCCGGCAAACCGAGGCATGTACTGCTCGTCCAGCGCCCGCGCCACCTCGGCATCTTCACCGTCGTGCTGCGCGTAATAACGCCCCATGATCCCCTGCAACTCGGGGAACTCAAACACCATCTCGGTCACGAGATCGCATTTGCCCAAGTAGCCGGCGCGCTCGGCCTTCGCCTTGTCGCCGCCAATGACCTCGGCCACGTCGGCGGCCAGCATGGCGACCCGTTCCGTCTTGTCGTACAGCGTCCCCAACTGCTTCTGGAAAACCACGCTCTTCAGCGTCTCGGCCCGGTCTGCCAACGGCCGCTTCCGATCCTGGTTCCAGAAGAACTCGGCGTCTGTCAATCGCGGCCGGACCACCCGCTCGTTCCCGGCCCGCACATACTCCGGCCGGCGGCTCTCCACATTGCTGATGGTGATGAAGTGGGGCAGCAGGCGGCCGTCGTTGTCCACCACGTGGAAATACTTCTGGTTGGCCTTCATGGTGGAAATCAGGCACTCGGCGGGCACCTCGAGAAAGCGCTGCTCGAAATTGCCGACCACGGCCACCGGCCACTCCACCAACGCGGTGACCTCATCCAGCAGCGCCTCGTCGATCACGGCCTTGCCGTTGACCTGTTTTGCCGCTTCCAGCACCTGGCCCCGGATCGCCTCGCGGCGGTCGGCGAAATCGGCCACCACCTTGCCCTCGGTCTCCAGCAGCGGCGCGTACGCCGCCGGCTCGCCGAGATAGAGCGGGCCTGGGTGATGGAACCGGTGACCCCGGGTCTCGCGCCCGGCCTTGACCGCCATGATCTCCGCCTCGATCACCTCATCCCCGAACAGCAGCACGACCCAGTGCACGGGGCGGACGAACTCCGCGTCGAGACTGCCCCAGCGCATCCGCTTGGGAATGGGTAGCTGATCGAGGCTCGCCTGCACAATGCCGGGGATCAGGGCGACCGTCGCCTGGCCGGCCTCTTCGGTGCGAAACACCAGCCACGCCCCCTTGTCGGTCTCCGCCTTTTCCAGCTGGTCGACCGTGATACCGCAGGATCCGGCGAAGCCCTGGGCCGCCTTGGTCGGATTGCCGTTTTCGTCGAACGCGGCGGTAAGCGCCGGGCCCCGGCGCTCCACCGTCTTGTCCTCCTGGGCTTCGTCCAGTCCCTCGATGAGCACGGCGAGACGGCGGGGTGCGGCGTAGCGTTTGACGCCCCCGTATTCGAGTCCGGCCTTGTCCAGGCCCTGGCGGATCCCGGCTTCAAAAGCCTCGGACAGCCCCTTGAGCGCAACCGGTGGCAGCTCTTCCGTACCAATCTCGACCAGCAGATCGCGTTTGGCCATCACTTGCCCTCCTTCTTGCACATCGGAAAGCCGAGGGCCTCGCGACTGTCGTAGTAGGCCTGCGCCACGGCACGGGCCAGGGCGCGCACGCGCAGGATGTAGTTCTGGCGCTCGGTGACCGAAATGGCGTGGCGTGCATCCAGCAGGTTGAACGTGTGCGAGGTCTTAAGCACCATTTCGTAGGCCGGCAGCGGCAGGCCGATCTCCATCAGGCGTTGACTCTGTTGTTCGTAAAAATCGAAGTGCCCGAACAGCGTGTCCACGTCGGCATGTTCGAAATTGAAGGCGGACATCTCCACCTCGTTCTGGTGAAACACGTCGCCGTAGGTGACGCGGCCGAACTGGCCGTCGGTCCACACCAAATCGAAGACGCTCTCGACCCCTTGCAGGTACATGGCGATGCGTTCCAGACCGTAGGTGATCTCGCCGGTGACCGGACGGCACTCGAGGCCGCCGACCTGCTGGAAGTAGGTGAACTGGGTCACCTCCATGCCGTTCAGCCACACCTCCCAACCCAACCCCCAGGCGCCCAGCGTCGGCGACTCCCAGTTGTCTTCGACGAAGCGGATGTCGTGCTCCAGCGGGTCGATGCCGAGCATGCGCAGCGAGTCCAGGTAGAGCTCCTGGATGTCCAGCGGCGAAGGCTTGATTACCACCTGGAACTGGTAATAGTGCTGGAGGCGATTGGGATTTTCGCCGTAGCGCCCGTCGGTGGGTCGACGCGAGGGCTGCACGTAGGCGGCGCTCCAGGGCTCGGGCCCGATGGCGCGCAGGAAGGTGGCCGGGTGAAAGGTGCCGGCGCCCACCTCCATGTCGAACGGTTGCAGAATGACGCAGCCCTGCCGGGCCCAATAGTCCTGAAGTGCGAGGATCAGTCCCTGGAAGGTCGAGACGTCACGCTTCTGTTCTGGGTTGTTCAAGCTGGAAAACCTTATGTTCGGACCGGTAGCGAATCAAAGCCCGGAATTATAGCGCGGGCGGACGGACACTTATACGGCACCGAATCGCGGCTATCACCGTCGATCGGTAGCGGCTTCCCTCACTGACGGAGTGTTTGAGGGAGGGCCGTCCGGCCCGACCACTCCGGGTTGGCGCTGAACTTCGGCTTATCTGTGCACTTAACCGGCCGACCCGCATCGAACTTTGACGCCGTTCGTGCGCCGCTGCGTCCTTCGCGTTAAGATCGCGCGCCCAAAGCCGTACAGCCAATCCAAATCGCCATGTCTACTCCGCGCAAGGCCGTCGCCCTTATCTCGGGTGGTCTCGACTCCATGCTCGCCGCCAAAGTGGTTCAGGACCAGGGGGTCCACGTCGAAGGCATCAACTTCTTCACAGGATTCTGTGTCGAGGGCCACACCCACGCCATCCGCAAAAAAGATCAGTCCAAGCCGAAGCGCAACAACGCCCTCTGGGTCGCGGAGCAGCTCGGCATCAAGCTGCACATCGTCGATATCGTCGAGGAATACAAACAGGTCCTGTTCAATCCCAAGCACGGCTACGGCGCCAACATGAATCCGTGCCTCGACTGCAAGGTCTTCATGGTGAGCAAGGCGCTGGAGTGGATGGAGGCGCACGGTTTCGACTTCATCATCACCGGCGAAGTGGTTGGCCAGCGGCCGATGTCGCAGCGGGCCGACACCATGCCCGTGGTGGCGCGGGAGTCGGGCGCCGAGGATCGACTGCTGCGTCCCCTCTGCGCCAAGAACCTTCCCCGCACCCTCGCCGAGCGCGAGGGTTGGGTGGATCGTGAACGGCTCTACGACTTTTCCGGGCGTACCCGCAAACCGCAGATTGCCCTCGCCGAGCAGCTCGGTTTCACCGAGTGGGCGACACCGGCGGGCGGCTGCTGCTTCCTGACCGACGAGACCTATTCGCGCAAGCTGGTCGACCTGTGGCAGGCCCGCGGCCACCGCGAGTACGAGCTCGACGACATCATGCTGCTGAAGGTCGGCCGCCACATCCGACCGAAGCCCAACTTCAAGCTGATCGTCGGCCGGGAGGAGGGCGAAAATCAGTTCATGGAGGGCTACCGCAAGCAGTTCACCACCCTGCGCACCACCAGTTGCACCGGCCCGCTGGTGCTGGCCGATGGCGAGCTCTCCGAAGCGGACCTGGAACTGGCCGCCCGCATCACCGCCCGCTACTCCAAGGGCCGCGCCGCGGAACGGGTGACCGTGGAAGTGAGCGCTTACGGCGGAGAACCGAAGGTACTCGATGTCACGCCGTTGCCGCCGCACGAAGTCTCAGAGCAGTGGATGATCTGAGGGACTTTGGCACCCGGAGCTGCCGGGCGTACCCCAGTTGTCCCCCCGGGAATTTGCGGCGACAATCGGCGGCGTTACGCGTCACGTCTTAACCCTTAACCCTAAAAACCGCCCCAATGACCCAAACGCTCGACACCCGCCGCCTGCTCTGCCCGATGCCGGTGATCCGTACCCAGGATGCGGTGGCGAAGCTCGCCCCGGGCGACACGCTCGAGGTGGTGGCCAGTGACCCGGGTGCACTCAACGATATCCCTGCCTGGTGCCGCATCAACGGTCACAAGGTGCTGGCGACCCGCACCGAGAAGGGAGAGGTATTCATCGTGATCGAGGTCGGCGAGTGAGCGACGGCGCCGACCGCCACCCGCAGTTCGTTCAGACGCAGCCATCGAGCGACGAACGCTTCGTCGCCATCCGCCGGGTGACGGTGGTGGGGGCCGTGGTCAACCTGCTGCTGTCGGTTGCCAAGGTCATTGCCGGCCTGGTCGGCCATTCGCAGGCGCTGATCGCCGACGGTATCCACTCCCTTTCCGATCTCGTTACCGACGGGATGGTTCTCTACGCCTCCAAGCACGGCAGCAAGGAGGCCGACGAAGACCACCCTTACGGTCACGCCCGCATCGAAACGGCGATGACCGTCGGACTGGGCCTGGTGCTGATCGCGGTGGCCATCGGTATCGCCTTCGATGCGACTCGGCGACTTTTTCACCCCGAGGCACTGCTGATCCCGAGCCAGATCGCCCTGTGGGGTGCACTTGTCTCCATCCTGGCCAAGGAGGCGCTGTACCGTTACACCCTGGTGGTTGCCCGCCGCATTCGCTCCAACCTGCTAAAGGCCAACGCCTGGCACCACCGCTCCGACGCCGCCTCTTCGGTGGTGGTGCTGGTGGGCGTGGGTGGTACCATGGCCGGCCTGACCTACCTGGACGCCATTGCCGCCGTCGCCGTCGCCGTGATGATCGCCAAGGTGGGATGGGATCTCGGCTGGCACTCCCTGCGTGAACTGGTGGATACCGGCCTCGACCCGGAAACGGTGGAGGCGATCCGGCGGGAGCTGGAACAAGTGGATGGTGTCTGCTCGGTTCATCAGCTGCGCACACGCCGCATGGGTTCCGATGCGCTGGTGGATGTCCATGTGCTGGTGGACCCCAAGCTGAGTGTGTCCGAGGGCCACTACATCTCGGTCACGGCGCAACGGCGCCTGGTAGACCGGTTCGATGAGGTCTCGGACGTGCTCGTGCACATCGACCCGGAGGATGACGAGGAGGCGGCGCCGAGCATTGGGCTGCCGTCACGCCATGCCCTGCTTTCTGTACTGCGGCCCCGGTGGGAAGCGGTGGTCGATCCGGCCGCCATCGTCCAGGTGACGCTCCATTATCTGGATGGCCGCGTGTGGGTCGACCTCTATCTCGATAGCGAGCGGTTGGCCGGCCGCTCCCGCGAGGCCATCACCGCCGCGATGCGGGCCAGTGCAGAGGGCGTGAACGATGTCGGCGATGTGCGGGTCTACTTTGCGTGACCTGCACCCTGATGGTGCGACCTGTTGGAGACTGCACCATAACGGTGCAGGCGCCGTGTAACGAATCACCCAGACAGGTTGTAAACATGTGCGTTTTCAGCGGCTTACGAACTGGCATAATTCCTGCTGATAATGCGCCACATCATTTTCCCTGCCCGAAACCGGGCAGTCATTAGACGTAAACTTGGAGGCATCCGGATGTCCGCTGACAACGTTCTCAAGACCATTAAAGACAAGGGCGTGAAGTTCGTCGACTTCCGCTTCACCGATACCCGCGGCAAGCAGCAGCACGTCAGCTACCCCGCGCGCCACATCGACGAGGACACCTTCGCGGACGGGGTGATGTTCGATGGCTCCTCCATCGCCGGCTGGAAGGGGATTCAGGAGTCCGACATGATCCTGATGCCGGACGCCAGCACGGCCGTGCTCGATCCCTTCACCGATGAGCCGACCATCAACATCACCTGCGATATCGTCGAGCCCTCCACCATGCAGGGTTACGAACGCGACCCGCGCTCGGTCGCTCGTCGTGCCGAGGAGTACCTGAAGTCCACCGGCATCGGCGACCGTGCCCTGTTCGGTCCGGAACCCGAGTTCTTCATTTTCGACGACGTGCGCTGGAACTCCGACATGTCCGGCTCCTTCGTCAAGATCGACTCCGAAGAGGCGAGCTGGAACACCGAGCGCGTCTATGCCGACGGCAACATGGGCCACCGCCCCAAGGTTAAGGGCGGCTACTTCCCCGTGCCGCCGGTCGACTCCCTGAACGACCTCCGTGCCGCTATGTGCCTGGCGATGGAAGAGATGGGCCTGGATGTCGAGGTGCACCACCACGAAGTGGCCACCGCCGGCCAGTGCGAAATCGGCGTCGGCGCCAACACCCTGATCAAGAAGGCCGACGAAGTCCAGGTGCTGAAGTACTGCGTGCACAACGTCGCCCACGCCTACGGCAAGACCGCCACCTTCATGCCGAAGCCGATGGTCGGCGACAACGGCTCGGGGATGCACGTCCACATGTCCATCTCCAAGGACGGCACCAACCTGTTCGCCGGCAACCAGTACGGCGGGCTTTCCGAGACGGCCCTGTACTACATCGGCGGCATCATCAAGCACGCCCGTGCCCTGAACGCCTTCACCAACCCGGGCACCAACTCCTACAAGCGTCTGGTCCCCGGCTTCGAGGCTCCGGTAATGCTGGCCTACTCCGCCCGCAACCGCTCCGCGTCGATCCGCATCCCGTACGTCACCAACCCCAAGGGGCGTCGTGTCGAAGTCCGCTTCCCGGACCCGATCGCCAACCCCTACCTGGCCTTCACCGCCATGCTGATGGCCGGCCTGGACGGTATCCAGAACAAGATCCACCCGGGCGATGCCATGGACAAGGACCTCTACGACCTGCCGGCCGAAGAGGCGAAGAACATCCCGACCGTGTGCCACTCCCTGGACATGGCGCTGGAAGCGCTCGAGAACGACATGGAGTTCCTGACCGCCGGCGGTGTGTTCACCGAGGACATGATCCGCGCTTACATCAACCTGAAGATGGAAGACGTGACCCGTCTGCGGATGACCACCCATCCGGTCGAGTTCGACATGTACTACAGCGTCTGATCGACTCTCCCGAGTGGTCGACGAAAAGCGCCCCCGCCGTGTGCGGGGGCGTTTTTTTTTGTAAGCGCGCGCGCTATGCTCCGCCCATGAACCGTTGGGCCGTTTTGCTGTTGTTGATCCCGGTGCTGGCATTCGCTGCCGAGACCGGCTATCGCGTCGTACATCCCGATGGCACGGTCGAGTTCACCGACCAGCAGCCGCCGGCCGGTGAAGCGATTCAGTTGGACGAGGTGCAGACCTTTTCCGCGCCCCCCCCTCCCCGCACGCCACCAACCGGGGCCGCACCGCATCCGAAGGCCAGTGAGCCACAGCGGCTCGACTACACGGTCTCCATCCTGCGTCCGCAACCGGAAGAAACCTTCTGGACGGCCGACTTCACGATCCCGGTCACCGTCTCCGTGGCCCCGTCGCTTGCCACCGGGCACCGCGTCGTTGTGCTGGTGGATGGTCAGCAGGCCTTGGTTGCCGAAGCGGCCGGCAGCTACACGGTGCAGCCCGTCTACCGGGGGGCGCACCAAGTTAGTGCACAGGTGCTCGATGCCAACGGTGTCCCCTTGGCAACCAGTGAAGCGAACACCTTTTACGTCCACAAGCACACGGTGCCGCGCCCCTAGTCCGCTCTCTCACACCGCAGCTCGTCCGGTGTCTGCACCAGTTTGGTGCATTTATCCGATCCGTCGTTTAGAATCCTGGTTAACGGGTAATGGCCGGATGGCTCACGCCGGCAGGGCTTCAGCCTAAGTCTTTGTTTCTGCCCCAGTTGTTTCACTGCGATCGCGGCGGCGGATTCAGCGGCCGTCGACGCGCCTCTTGGTTTGTTTCTTGCAAGAGGGTTTGCATGTCTGTGAGCCCCACATCGACGGAGCTGCTTCGGCGGGTTATCGAGAACCTGCACACCGCCGTCATGCTGTTCGACGGTGACCTTCGGCTCCAATATCTCAACCCCGCCGGTGAAATGCTGTTCGCGGTCAGCGCCCGGCGCGTGGCCGGTGCCCGGGCTTCCGAGCTGCTCACTGACGCCGACCTCGTCGCGGCGCTGCACACGGTGATCGAAACCGGTCATCCGTTCACCGAGCGCGAGTTGGTGCTCGATCTCGGGGCGGGAGAGCGCCGGGTGACCGTCGACCTCACTGCCGTGCCCTTGAGCGACCCCTATCACGAGCGCGAAATCCTGGTGGAGATGAACCAGATCGATCGCCAGCTGCGCATCGTGCGTGAGGAGAGTCTGCTCAGCCAAAGTCACGCCACCCGCGCCCTCGTGCGAGGACTGGCCCACGAGATCAAGAATCCACTCGGCGGCCTGCGCGGTGCGGCCCAGCTCCTGGAACGCGAGCTGAACAACGAAGAGCTGAAGGAGTACACCCGCATCATCATCAGCGAAGCGGACCGCCTGCAAAACCTGATGAACCGCATGCTTGGCCCCAATGCGCTGCCCCAACGGTGTCGGGTCAACCTCCATGAGGTGTTGGAGCGGGTGCGCCAGCTGGTGGGTGCCGAAGTGCCCCGCGGCGTCGACATCCAGCGCGACTACGACCCCAGCATCCCGGAGTTGACCGCCGACCCGGACCAGCTGATCCAGGCGATCCTGAATCTGGTGAAGAATGCGACTCAGGCGGTCGGTGGGGAGGGGACCATCGTCCTGCGCACCCGCACGCTGCGCCAGTACACCATCGGCCACACCCTCCACAAATTGGTGGCCCGCATCGACGTCATCGACAACGGCCCCGGCATCTCGGCCGAGGTCAGGGAGAGCGTGTTCCTGCCGATGGTCTCCGGCCGCCCCGGCGGCACCGGGCTTGGACTACCGATTGCGCAATCGCTGATCAACGCCCACGGCGGCCTCATCGAATGCGACAGCCGCCCCGGCCAGACCGTTTTCACGGTGTTGCTGCCGCTCTCCGATTCCAAATCCCAACCGGATGCACGCCCATGAGCCGCAAGTCGATCATCTGGGTCATCGACGATGACCGCTCGATCCGTTGGGTGCTCGAAAAAGCCTTGAAACAGGCGGAGATCGAAGTCAAAAGCTTCGAAGAGGCGGGACCGGCACTACGGGCCCTGAAGCGCGACCAACCGGACGCGATCGTCACCGACATCCGCATGCCCGGCATGAGTGGGCTGGAACTGCTGTCCGAGCTCGGCACCACCCACCCGGAGCTGCCGGTCATCATCATGACCGCGCACTCCGACCTCGATAGCGCGGTTTCCGCCTATCAGGGCGGTGCATTCGAATACCTGCCCAAGCCGTTCGACGTTGATGAGGCGGTGGATCTGGTGCTGCGGGCCATTGCCCACCGCCAGGACCGCTCCAGTGAAGCCGGCCCGGAAGGGGAAGAAGAGGTCCACGACATCATCGGCGAGGCGCCCTCGATGCAGGAGGTGTTCCGCGCCATCGGTCGCCTCTCCCGTTCCAACATCACGGTGCTGATCAATGGCGAGTCCGGCACCGGCAAGGAGCTGGTGGCGCGCGCCCTGCACCGGCACAGTCCCCGCGCGGACAAGCCGTTCATCGCCCTCAATACCGCCGCCATCCCCCGCGACCTGCTGGAGTCGGAGCTGTTTGGGCACGAGCGTGGCGCCTTTACCGGTGCCCAGGCCGCGAGGCAGGGACGTTTCGAGCAGGCGAACGGCGGCACCCTGTTTCTCGACGAGATCGGCGACATGCCCGCGGAGCTGCAGACCCGTCTGTTGCGGGTGTTGGCCGACGGCGAGTTCTACCGGGTCGGCGGGCATTCGCCGGTGAAAGTGGATGTGCGGATCATCGCCGCCACCCACCAGGACCTGGAGGCCCGGGTGAAGCAGGGGCTGTTTCGCGAGGACCTCTTTCACCGTCTCAACGTAATCCGCATCCACATTCCGCCGCTGCGCGAGCGGCGCGAGGATATCGCCCTGCTGATGCACTACTTCCTGAAGCAGGCGGCGGAAGAGCTCGGTGTCGAGCCGAAGCGGATCGACAAAGAGGCCGAGGGCTACCTGACCGGCCTGGAGTGGCCGGGCAACGTCCGCCAGCTGGAGAACACCTGCCGCTGGCTTACCGTGATGTCGCCGGGGCAGGAGATACACATGGAAGATCTGCCGCCCGAGCTGCGTCACGTCGGCGCCGCCGAAGGCGACAGTATCGACTGGCTCGGCCCACTCAAGCGATGGGCGGAGCGGAAGCTGAGCCACGGCGGCAGCGCCATCCTCGATTCGGCGGTACCTGACTTCGAGCGGGTGATGATCGAGACCGCCCTGGCCAAGACCGGCGGCCACCGCCAGGAAGCGGCGCGCCTGCTGGGTTGGGGCCGCAACACACTGACCCGCAAGATCAAGGAATTGGGTATGGAGGAGGGCGTCGGCTCCTCGGGCTGATTCCTCCCTTTTGGCGAGCGCCCCGACCCGATGCGGAACTCAATACCGTTCCCGGATGTAGATCAACGCATCACTGCCACTGAAGATCCCGAAGGTGGCGCGGGCCTGGGGATTGGCGATGCCGGTTCCGGACCAGTCGTAGCGCAGGTGGTCGGGGACGGTGACCTCGACACCAATGGTCCCGGTCTTGCCCCCGGCCGCCGGTGCCAGCCACAGGTTCAATGAGCCGGTGACCGCCGGTTCGGCAAACTGAAGCGCGGTTGGCGCAGGGTCGGCGCAGGCCGTCGTGGTCGCATCGGTGGCCGGGTCGCCGGCGTCGAGGACACAGGTATCGGCGGGTACCAGGGTGCTGCCCAGATCGTGCAGCCGCACGTCGGTGCCGGTGGTGCAGTTGTCGTCGGCGGTGAAGACAAACGCGCCGTTTTCATAGTGTTCCAGCCGTGTTGGCACGTGCAGCGCCAGCAACTCGGAGCCGAAGGCGTTGTCCACCATCAACCGGCCATGGCGCAGCAGGCGATCGCCGCTCACGTTGAAATCGGGATCATCGTCGGCCGTGCCCTCACTCCCGTCGGGGCCGGCCAGGGTGTCGTTATAGGCACCGATGTGGGCGATGAAGAGGCTCCCGGCGATCCCGTCCAAATCCTCCAGCTGGATGGTCAGCGCCACGTCCGGATCGAACGGATTGAGCGTACCGCTGACCGGACGCGAAAAGTCGAATCGAGCACCGCTGTGCATCGTAAACGCCACTGTGCCGTTGACGTTCGATACCGGCCCGTAGCCGACGCCCCCGCCGGGATGGCTGAGCACACTGCAGGTCGCCGGGTCCGCACCGCTACCGTCGCCGCACCGCACCGCCAGCGGCACAACGCTGGCGTAACAGAAGCCGGACCCGCTGCAATCGGCATTGGGGTCCACGGTCAGTTCGCTGCCCAGTCGCCAGAAATCGCCTTCGTAGTTTTCGGTAGGGGCACCGCCGGCGTTGCGGGCGACGATGGTGACTTCGGGCGGGGTCAGCAGCACAAATTCCTGCCCGAGATAGCTGAAGCCACTGCAGCCGGTGTTGAAGTCGGGCGTACTCGCCGCCGTGACGGAGAAGTGGTGCGGCACGAAACGCCCCACGTGGGTGACGTCGCCGGTGACGTCGTCCTGGCCGAGATAGCTGCCGTCGCTGAGGGCGGCTGCCAGATCGATCACTCCGACTTCGCTGAAGGCGAGCTCGACCTCGGCCACACCGTTCACAAAACCGCCGATAGCCTCACCGTGGCTGAGCACGCCGGCCGTGGCGTCGGTGTCCGGCAACCGGAGCGCGTGGTTGAGCGTGACGGTCTCCGCCGACGCTTCACGGTTGAAACTGGCGGTGGTCGGGTTGTCGTAGAGGTCGGCACCGGGATCGGCGATCCCGTCGGCATCGGCATCGTCGGCCGCCTGCCAGGCCACCGCCTTGATGCGTGCGGGGAAGAGGGCGCCGGCGGTGGCGAACACGCTGGCGCCGGCGATGTCGGCATAGGAGAAGCCGCCGCTGCCGTTGAGGTCGCGATCGCCCTCGGCCGGTGAGGCCGGCAGCGGGAAGTCGATGGTGAACAGCCACGGCCGCACCACCAGCGCGAGGTCGCCGAGCACGGCGTTGCCTGCGCCATCCTCACCAGTGGCGATCTCGCTGCCGCTGCCGGCGGGCGGCGCGCCGACGCCGCTGTCATCCTTCACGTAAAACCGTATCCGGCCCGCATCCGGGTAGCTCAACGAAAGGGGCTCGCCGACGCCGTCGTCGAAAGCGACCGTCAACCGGTTGCCGGCGTCCCCTTCAAGGCTGGTCAGCAGTACGGCCTCATCCGCGTCGGCAACGGTCGGGCTCGGCGTTCCCACCACGCTGTCGCTGTCCGGGTCATCGTAGGCATACCAGAAATTGAGCGCCTTGCTGCCGCTATAGCCCCGGATCGGACTGCAGCCAGGCTGTGCCGGTGTCTTGCCCACGGCATGAAGTCGAAAGGGGGCGGGCTTTCCCGCGATCAGGGCGTCCGCCGAAAGGTCGGGGGTGACAGTGAATCCGTAGGGCCGAAAGGTGACGGCGAGCCCGCTGCTGGTGACGGCGGCCGCGCTGTCTGCAACCGTGATGGTGAAGGTTTCGGCATGGGCGTCGGAGAGCGCCAGGGTGACTACGCCGTCGTCGTCATCGACAAACCGATAGGTGGCACTTCCGTTGTCGCTCGCGCCCGCCGTCAGCGTACCGAGGGCATCGCCCGCGATGTCGGTCAGATGCCAGTCGCCGTGTCCGCTGCTGGTCGAAAGCGCTATCAGCCCCGTGTAGTCGTTCACCGCGTTGCCACCGGTGTCGATGGCGCTGATCGTGACCGACAGCGGCTCACAGGTGAGCGCGTTGAGATTGTGGCCTAGCCCGAAATGGTCGAACGCCGCTGGCGTGATGTAGCCGATGGCGAACTGATTGATAAAGGCGGCGTAGTCGCTCTCGGTGATCAGGAGATAGAAGTACCGTTCCAGACTGTCGCTGCGAAAACCGATGGTGGTCTGTACGGAAACGGTGGTGCTTTCGGAGTTGGCCGGGATCACGCCTTCGACCGCGGCCACCCCATAGTAGTCGCCGTCCACCGCCGGGGTGGCCGGGTCATCGGGGATGGCGGTGCCGTAGAGGGTTTGGTAGCTGAAATGGATATCGTAGGTGCGCGTGGTCGCCACCCAATTGCCGCCCGCGTCCTCTTCGTACAGGCCCACCGTGAACACGGCGGTGCCGCCCCGTTCCACCGTGACGTTGGCGACATTCAGGTAAGGGGTGCTGCTTCCGTCCGGCGGCGGTTCCGGGGGCGAGTTGGTGTCGGAGGTGGTGGGTTTGACCGAATTGCCCGTGTCCCAGGTCCAATCCCCGCTGCCGTCCGGTTCCCGCTTCAGGGTGTGGCCGTTGGAGCCGCCGAACTGCCAGTCGAAGTAGGGGGTGCAGCCCGGATCGCGCTGCTGTTCGTAACCGGAGTTGCTGAAATAGTCGATGGTCTTGCCGGCGGCGCCGCTGCCGTCTTTCAGGAGCACGTCGAACTCGCCATCGAGCGGCAGGCAATTCGCATCGGGTATCAGCGCCTTGGGGATGACGATCCAGGGCAGCCCCGCATCGTCCACCAGCCCATTCCCGAGGGAAATCTCGCCGGTACAACCGGTGATATCGGCACTACAGATGGAGACCACCCACTCGGAATAGGTGGCGCGCGCAATGGTCGTGTCGATGAGCTTTACCTCGACGAACCGATCGGCGTTACCGGAGCGGTGGATCTCGTTGATGGTCGCCAGCGGGTAGTAAGGCGAGCAGGCCGCCAGCACGGGCTCGGCCAGCAGCAGCGCCAGGCCGATCGAGAGCAACTGGGCGGTGGCTCGTCTCATCTCGCTCAGCTGCACGCCGCCGGGTGGCTGGGGGCGTCGGTCACGGCCGCGCGGATGGTCCGGGCCGCATAGGCGGCGGTGCCGAAACTGCCTTGGCTGGCGTGGGCTTCGACGGCAAAGACCTTCAGCCGTACACTGGCCTCCTGATAACAGCGGTAGGAACAGGTCACCGTGACATCGAAGCCGTCCACGTCGAATTGGGCCGACGCCGGCGACCCGGCACTGCCGCCGCAGGTGGCGGCCGTATCGTTCAGCGCGCCCCAGATCGCCCACTCCACCCCGGCGCGTGCCGCGTAATAGGCGCGACTGGCCTGGGAGGAGGAGACCACGGCCAACTGCTGGCTCGAGAAGATCGTGAGCATGTAACCGCCGAGGGCGCCGATCACCACCAGAAAGAAGAGGACCGTGATCAGTGACAGCCCTGTTTCCCGTCTTGCGTTCACGGCACGTTGTCCACATGGACCTGGTGCAGCAGCCGCACCGACTCGCCATCGGCCAGCAGCTCCAGTTGCAGCGTCACCAGCCCGGCCCGTTCGCTCTGTCCGGCGCTATAGCTGAAGCGGCACGCGGCCACGTGGCGCGCCAGAATCGCGCCGCTGCCGGCCAGCTTGGCGGAGGTCGGATCGGTGGTCAGGGTATTGTCGAAGCCATATCCCGCGTAGCGGGTCAGGGTGCCGGCGCCCGGGTCGCAGAGGAAGCTGACGGCCTCGTCCACCAAAAAAAAGCGCTGCTGGGGCGACCGGGCGGGAAACTGGTGGGCGGGGTTGAGCGCCACGTAGGTTGGCAATGATCCGGCGAGGTCGATCGGTGCCGCATTGTCTCCGGCATAGGCGTTGTTGCTCGCGCCGGTACCGCTCACGTTGTAGACCACCGCCCGGGCCCCCGCCGGAATGGCAGCGAAGTTCTGCAGCTCGCCAATCACGTCGAAACCGCCGTCGGCCATCGAGAAATCCAAAATGTCGCTCGGCCCGCCGCCGGGCCTGGCCCGGTAGCGGCCACCGTCGACGGTGTGCAGCAGTTCCAGCACCGTTCCGCCGCCGCCGACCCGGACACTGTTTGGCAGTGCGCGACGGATATCGCGGGCCATGCGCCGTAGCGCGGTGTCGGCGGCGTCGACCAGCTCGGCGCGCCGAGCCAGCGCGACATAGCCCTCGATGGGCTTGATCAGCAAACCGGTCGTGATCGAGCCGACCACCCCGAGCAGGATGACGACAACCAACAGCTCGACCAGGGTAAAGCCGCGGTGGCCAGCGATCGGTGCACCAGCGGTCATCACCAGTGGCTCGTGCGGTAACCGGCCAGCGTGAGGTCGACCAGGTTGCCGTGTCTGACCCGTACCGCCACACGGAGGGCATCGGCCGCCCCGATGCTGCCCAAGGCAGCATGGGTCACGGTAACGTCCACGCGATAGGCGCCCAGGCCGGCGATGGCCGTGCCGAACTGGTCCTTCGCGCCGGTATCGCTCCAGCCGTCGTAATCGTCGACGTCATCGAAATTGACGCGCCCGGACTCGCCATCCACCCCGTCCGGGTCGGCAAAGGGTTTCAGCAGAACCTCGTCCAGGTAGGCCTCGGCGATGGCAATCGCCTGCTCCTGGATCGCCGGGTCGGCACTGTGCCGGGTCGTCTTGTTGACCAGCAGCAGGACCCCTGCGACGCCGACGCTGAGGATGACGAGCGCGACGACCAGTTCGACCAGCGTAAAGCCGGTTTGGAGTCGGCAACGGTTCATAGCCGCTCCACATAGCCGGTGGCGGCATGTACGCGGAAGCTGTGTCCGGCCACGATCACCGTGGCGGTGACGTTGGCACCGCCGGAAGGGAGGAACATCACGTCGCTGCTCGCCGCCACCGTAACGCCGGCAGGCGCCACGCCCCTGAGTGTGCCCTCATCGAAACCGGCCACCGCCGTATCGAACGTGGCCCCGCCGCCCTGCCCGCACTGCACGGTAGTGGATGGCTGCCAGACGGCGTAACCGCCGGCGCTGTAGTCGACCAGCACCTCACAGCCACTGGCCACGGCCAGCTTTTGGGCGAACCGGGTGGTCTGGAGCAGCTCGTCAAAAAAGCCGCGCCCGGTGATCGCGGTTTCGCCCCCATACCGGGGCGCCACGTAGGCGGAGAGCACCCCCAGCAGCACCATCACCACGACCAGCTCGATGAGGGTGAAGCCGGAAGGGCGCCGTGACGCTCCACGTACCACTTCGATCGCCATCTTGGTCCGACCTCGGCGGAAGGGCTGGACGCGCTATCGCTCTCCCGGGCCGCCGACCGGAAAAACCCGCAACGCCGGTTGCGGGTTTGTTCCACTCGCTTACCAGCTGGCGGTGAACGTGGCCGGTCCGTCGGCGTCTTCGGCGGCGTTCAGGGTGATCAGGTAGGCATCGGCGGCCGTGCAGGTGCCGCTCGCGTCGGAGTCGTAGCAGATCCCGCCGGCGTCACTGACCCAGTCGGTCGGCAGACCCGACATGTTGCCTGTCAGGTTGGCGCTGTCGATCGCGTCAATGTAATTGGTGGTGTTCGCCATCTTGTTGTTGGCGAAGTTGATGGCGGCCACCGAATTGACGGTGCCCAGAACGCCATCGGCCACGCCGCGATGGGCCGAATCCTCGAGGTCGATGTAGTTCGGCGCTACCGTGGCCGCCAACACACCCAAAATGACGATGACGATAATCAGTTCGATCAGGGTAAAGCCTTGTTGCGCGCGATTCATAACTCTCTTCCTCGGAAGTTCAAGGTGATCGCCAAGACACGGCTGTTCCGCAGCGATCAAGGGTGTCTCGTCAGGGTTTTCGGCCGCCGTCCGGATTACTTGAGCGCGCCGAGCTCGAAATTTCCTAACGCTCCCTGCGTGCCCGGCCTCGTCCGCGGGATCGGGTGAACCTTGAAACGCAACCTCCTGGCTCCGGCAAACGCCTCGGGAAAGCGCGGACGGTAGACGACACAGCGGCCCGATTGGTCGAAGTACCAAATCCCTTCTCCGGCCGGGATCGCGCCGTCCGCCTCCACCTCGCCCCGGTAGTTGGCGGGTGGGCTTTCGTACCAGCTGAACGGGTTACTGCCCTCCACCTGCTCCAGCGCGGCAATCTCGCCGCTGAGCACCAGTGCGGTAATGCGCATTCCCAGCGCCGCCCGCAGGTTCCCGGTGACGGCCGCCACGTGTGCCCGTTCGGCGTCCAGCCGCATCGGCCACACCCGCGTCAGGACAGTGGTCACCAACACGGATGCCACGATCAGCAGCACCAGAAATTCCCAGCTTTTGCGCAGCTCCTGCACTAACGGTTTGCCAACTGGGTCAGCTCCATCATCGGCATGATGATCCCCAAGGCCAGGACCAGCACCATGCCGGCGATGGCCACGATCAGCACCGGTTCGATGGCCGAGCTGAGGAACTTGATCTCGTAGTCGACCTCGCGCTCGTAGAAGTCGGCCACCTCTTCCATCATCTGGTCGACGGCGCCGGTCTCTTCGCCCACCGCCATCATCTGCAGCACGAGCGGGGTATACAGGTTGGTGGCCCTGGCGGTCCGCGACAGGCTCTCGCCGCGCTCGACGCCGGTCCGCATGCTGACGATCCGTTCGCGCACGTAATCGTTGTCGACCGCCCGCGAGACCACCGTCAGCACCTGCGTCAGCGGCACGCCGGCGCGTACGGTCATGGCAAAGGCGCGGGCGAAGCGGCCCAGGGTGGCGCGCAGGATGATGCTGCCGGCGATCGGCAGCCGCAGCTTCAGGCGGTCCCAGCGGTAGTGGCCGGATTCGGTGCCCAACCAGGCGCGCGTGCCGACGGTTGCCAAGGCCAGTGCCCCCAGCATGAGCGGCCAGTGCGCGACGAACGCGTCGGAGATCCCGATCAGCAGCCGGGTCTGCCACGGCAGCTCCAGCCGCATGCCCTGAAACACGGCGGCAAATTTCGGGATCACCAGGATGTTGACCGCTGCCATGGCCGCGACAATCGCGACCATGACGATGGTGGGATAACGCAGCGCCTCCTTTACCCGGTTGCGCGTCTCGCGATCCCGCTCCAGATATTTCGACAGCTGCAGAAACGCCTCGTCGAGACGCCCGGTGTTCTCACCGACACGAACCATGCTGATCATGAGCGGGGTGAAGATCGCGGGATACTGACCCAGGGCAAACGACAGTTCGCGCCCGGCCTCCAGCTCGATGCGGATCTGCACGAGCAGGCGGGCCAGTTTCGGATTACTGGTGCTTTCGGCCAGCCCCGACAGTCCGCGCACCAGCGGCACCCCGGCCCGGGTCAGGGTGAACATCTGGCGGCAGAACAGGATCAGGTCGTCGGCACTCGGCTTGCTGCCGGCGAAACGCTGTCGCAGCTCGCCCACCCAATCCCGGGTCGGCCGGTCTTCGACGATGGTGATGGGCGTCAGGCCGCTGTTCATCAGCTGGGTCGCCACCGCATCGGGGCTGCCGGCCTCGATCTGACCGGTGAGTGCCTCGCCGCGACCGTTGCGGGCCTTGAAGGAGAAGAGCGGCACGGCCGGCGCCCCGACTACCCGGCGGCACGCGTGACGGCGAGGTCATCGCGTGCAGCGGTGTCGCCCACGAGGTCACCGGAAAGGCGAACCGCCTCCTCGAGGGTGGTGACGCCCCGGCGGACCTGGTCGAGCGCATAGTGGGCCAAGGTGCGAAATCCCGGCTTTTCCCGCGCGGCCCGCGCGAACGCGGCCGAATCGTTCCGCCGCAGGGCGTCGGCGAGCGCCTCGTCGATCTCCAGCAACTCGAACACGCCCATGCGGCCGCGGTAGCCGGTGTTGTTGCAGTGCGGACAGCCCAGGCCGCGCCGGAAGCGGACCGGGGTGAATTCATCGCCCCACACGTTCTTCAGCCAGGCCGTCTCCTGCGGCGTCGGTCGGTAATCGGCGCTGCAGCTGTCGCAAATCCGGCGCACCAGGCGTTGGGCGATGACCGCCTCCAGGGCAGTAGCGACCAGGTAGCCGGGAATGCCCATGTCCACCAGACGGATGGCCGTGCTGACGGCGTCGTTGGTGTGCAGGGTCGACAGCACCAGATGGCCGGTGATGGCCGCGCGCAGGCCGATCTCGGCGGTCTCCTGATCGCGCATCTCGCCCACCAGCACGATATCCGGGTCCTGACGTAGCGCGGTGCGCAGAACGGCGGCGAAGCTCAGCCCAATCCTGCTGTTGACCTGCACCTGGTTGATCCGCGGCAGCCGGTACTCCACCGGGTCTTCCACGGTGATGATCTTCTTCTCGGGCGCGTTCAGCTCATTGAGGGCACCATACAGGGTGGTGGTCTTGCCGGAACCGGTGGGGCCGGTGACCAGTACCAGCCCGTGGGGCTTGTGAATCGTGCGCCGAAACCGCTGCAGCATCGATGTCGGCATGCCGACCGCTTCCAGGTCCAGGATGCCGCCGGACTGATCGAGCAGGCGCATGACCACCGATTCGCCATGTTGGATGGGCATGGTGGAGAGGCGCACGTCGATGTTGCGCTCCTTCACCCGGATGTTGAAGCGGCCGTCCTGCGGCAGGCGTTTTTCCGAGATGTTGAGACCGCCCATCAGTTTGAGGCGGCTGACCAGCGCGGTGGTGATGCGCTTCTCCTTCATCACCTGCTCCTGGAGCACGCCGTCGATGCGCTGGCGGATGCGCAGCACGCTTTCGTCCGGTTCGATGTGGATGTCCGACGCGCCCACCTGTACGGCGTCTTCGAAGATCGACTGCAGCAGCTTGACCACCGGTGCCTCGGAGAGGTCGTCGGTGCGCCCCAACTCCTCCAGGTCGTAGTCCGCGCCGGACAGCTCCTCCGAGAGCTCTTCCGCCAGGCTGCTGATCTCCTCGGTCTTGCGATAGACCTGGTCGATGGTGCGCAGCAGGTCGGATTCACGGACGACCGCCTGCCGGATGGGGCGCTTCAGCACCCGTGAGAGTTCGTCGTAGGCGAAGATGTCGGTCGGGTCGGCCATGCCGATCAGCACCGCCTCCTGGCTGGCGTCCAGGGCCACGGCCCGGAAACGACGGGCGAGGGTCTCGGGGATTTGGCGGACAGTCTCCGGCTTGTAGCGGAAGTGCTTGAGGTCGATGAACGGGACCTGCAGCTGACGGGAGAGGAATTCCAGCAGCTGCTCCTCGCTGAGGTAGCCGAGCTCGATCAGCGTCCGGCCCAGCTTGCGACCCCCTTTCTTCTGCTCGGCCAATGCCGCTTGCAGCTGCGCCTCGGAGATCACCTTGTGGTCGACCAGCAGGTCGCCAATGCGGAGCTTTTTCCTCGGGATCATGCCCACCTCACGCCCGTACGCGCCCGCCCGCAGGGCGGGTCGCGCCTAAGGGTACAAAATGTCGAGGCGGCGAAGTGAGCGCTTAGTTACAGTTCAGACCAAGGCGGGTGACGTCGCTCAGTTCCCACAACCACAGGCCGGCGCCTGCGGTTCGGTGATCAGGGTGCCGACCAACTGCGACACCTCGGGGATCCCGTGGCGTTGAAGATAGGCGGCGATCCCGGCGTTGATGGTCGGGCAGATCAGCGGGTCGTAGAACAGCGCCGTACCGACGCCGACGGCACTGGCACCGGCGATGATGAACTCCAGGGCGTCCTCCGCGGAGGCGATCCCGCCCTGGCCGATGATTGGGATGCCGTGCGGGCGACACACCTGATAGACCTGATGGGTCTTCAGCAGCGCCACCGGTTTGATCGCCGGCCCCGACAGGCCGCCCTGGCGGTTGCCAAGGATCGGCGTGCGCTGCTCGATGTCGATGGCCATGCCCATGAGGGTGTTGATGACCGCGAAGGCGTCGGTGCCGGCATCGATGCAGCGCCGTGCACTCTCGGCGATGTCGGTCTGGTTCGGGGAGAGCTTGGTAATCAGCGGTTTGCCGGTCACCTGGCGTACCGCCTCGACCACCCGTGCCGACATGGCCGGGTCGTTGCCGAAGGCCACCCCGCCGGCCTTCACGTTCGGACAGGAGATGTTGACCTCGATGGCATCGACCGGAGAGTCGTCGAAGATGCGGGCGACCTCGGCATACTCCTCGACGGTCGAGCCGGCGATGTTGGCGATGAAGCGGGTCTCGCCGAAATCCAGCTGGGGCAGGATCCGGTCCACCACGTAGCGTGCCCCGGGGTTTTGCAGGCCGATGGCGTTCAGCATGCCCATCGGCGTTTCGTAGATCCGGTGCGGCGCGTTACCGAGCCGCGGCTCCAGGGTGGTGCCCTTCAGGCAGACGGCGCCGACGTCGCGGTTGGAAAACCCTTCGACGCGGGTATACTCCTCGCCGAAACCGACACAGCCGGACAGCAGCACCAGTGGCGTGTCGAAGCGCAATCCGCAGAAATCAACGCGAAGCATCTCTCTTTCGTCGGGGGTCATGTCGGGTTTTCCGGTCCTGGCTCAGGAGCCGAGCAAGATACAAGATGCGCCAACCGATATAAAGCCGTCGCCTTATGCTCCATGTCGTCCTCTACGAGCCGGAGATCCCGCCCAACACCGGCAATGTCATCCGCCTGTGCGCCAACACCGGCGCCCGCCTGCATCTCATCGAACCGCTCGGCTTCGCGCCGGACGATGCCCGCCTGCGCCGTGCCGGCCTCGACTACCACGAATATGCCAGTGTGCGCACCTGGCCGAACCTGGATGCATTCACGGCGGCGGTGCGGCCGAACCGCATCTTCGCCTGCTCGACCCGCGGTCAGGCCCGTTACGATCAGGTGGCCTATACGGCAGACGACGCCCTGCTGTTCGGCCCCGAGACCCGCGGCCTGCCGCAGCCGGTGCTTGAGGCGCTCCCCCCGGAGCAGCGCCTGCGCCTGCCCATGTGCCCCGGCAACCGCAGCCTGAACCTCTCCAACGCCGTCGCCGTCATGGTGTACGAAGCGTGGCGCCAGCAGGGATTTTCCGGCGCCTCCTGATTCGATTTTGCGACACGCAATTCAACAGGATTAACAGGATGTTTTCAGGATTGACAGGATAAAGAGGCAAGGGCTACAAGCCTGGGATGTTCGAGTAGAGGCTTGTTGTTCTCAACCCGTCGCAAACAGGCCTTTTCCTGTTAATCCTGAAACATCCTGTTGAATACAGTCAGCCAACCTCGGCCTTGGGCTCCCGCGAAAGCAGTGCCTCGACCGCGGCCTGCGGCGCCACCTCGCCGGTGAGCACCCGGCATACCTGCTCGGTGATCGGCATGTCGATGTCGTAGGTCTGCGCCAGCGCGAGGATCTCGGGCGCGGTTTTCACCCCCTCGACCGCCTGGCCGATCGCCGCCATCGCGCCGGCCACCGGCTGGCCCCGCCCCAGCGCCAGTCCCAGGCGGCGGTTACGGGACTGGTCGTCGGTGCAGGTCAGCACCAGGTCGCCCAGCCCGGCGAGGCCCATGAAGGTCTCCGGCTGGCCCCCGACCCGCACCCCCAGCCGCATCAATTCGGCGAGGCCGCGGGTAATGAGAGCGGCCCGGGTGTTGGCGCCGAAGCCGAGGCCGTCGGCAATGCCGGCGGCGATGGCCAGCACGTTCTTGGTGGCGCCCCCCAACTCCACCCCGATCACGTCGCCGCTGGTGTAGGTGCGGAAGGTGTTGCAGTGCAGGCAGGCGGCGAAGTCGGCGGCTGCCAAGGGATCGTCGCTGGCGACGGTCACCGCCGTCGGCAGACCCTTGGCCACTTCGGCAGCGAAGGTGGGCCCGGATACCACGCCGAGCGGGCGGGCCCCGACCGACTCCGCGGCGACCTCGTGAAGCAGCTTGCGGGTACCCGGCTCCAGCCCCTTGCTGGCCCAGAAAACCGGAGTCTTGGGGCCAATGGCGGGCGCGATCTGCTCCAGGGTGGCGCGGAAGCCGTAACTCGGCACCGCTACCAGCACGGCATCGGCCCCTTCCACCGTCTCTTCCAGATCGCCCATCGCGCTCAGCCCGTCGGGAAACGGGACATCCGGAATATAGCGAAGGTTACAGCGGGCACCCGCCATCGCGGCCATCTGTGCCGGATCGCGGCCCCACAGACGGACGGTGTGGCCGTTGCGAGCGGCCTGGATTGCCAGCGCGGTGCCCCAGGAGCCGGCGCCGAGTACGGCGATGGCGATATCCCGGCGGGTCATTGCCGGATCAGTGCTTCGTCCCTTCGTCGCTCGCCTGCTGCTTCAGGTGCTCGGCATAGAGCGCGTCGAAGTTGACCGGTGCCAGATTGAGTTGCGGGAAGCTGCCGCGGCCGACCAGGCTGCCGATGGCCTCACGGGCATAAGGAAACAGCACATTGGGGCAGTAACTGTGAAGCATGTGCCCCTGGTCCTTCTCGCTGAAGCCGACCACATTGAAGATGCCGGCCTGTTGCACCTCGGCCAGGTAAGCGGTCTTGTCGTCCAGCGAGGCGGTGACGGTGAGCGCCAACACCACTTCGAACACCCCTTCGCCCAGCGGGGCGGCCTTGGTGTTGAGGTCGACGTTGACCTTCGGGTCCCAGGCCTGGGTGAAGATCGCCGGCGAATTGGGGGTCTCGAACGAGAGATCCTTGACGTAGATACGCTGGATCGCGAACTGGGGTTGGGGCTGTGCGTTTTCCGATTCCGCCATGGTGTTCTCTTCCGTCCTTATTTTATGGGGTTTGGCTGCCACCGGCCCCCGCCAGCGGTGCTTTGTCCCGGCGGCGGGTTGCGGAAAGGCTCGGGTGAGCGCGGCGCCTTGGCCAAAGGGCCGGAGCGGCGCCGCGTCGTTGCCGGTTCGAAAAGTCCCGCCTAGCGGCCGAGCAGTTCGTCCAGCTTGCCTTCCAGATCGAGGTCGACCATGTCGTCGTAGCCGCCGACGTGGTACTCGTCGATGAAGATTTGCGGCACCGAGGTCCGGCCGCTGCGTTTCTCCATCTCCGGCCGCAGTTCCGGCTGGGCGTCGACCGAAAAGTTGGTGTACTCAACCCCCTTCTTGTCGAGGAGGTTGCGGGCACGGACACAGAACGGACAACTCGCCGTTGTGTACATCTCGACCTTCGGCATACTGATTTTCCTCCAAAAGACCGGTCTACGCCGGTGTACCTTTGCGTTTTTTCTTTTTGCCGCCTTTCGTCAGCGGCAGGCCGGCACTTTGCCATGCCATGACGCCACCGCGGAGATTGTAAACCTGTTCGAAGCCGGCCTTGCGCAGCATACCGCAGGCGCGGGCCGAGCGGTGACCACTGCGACAACCGATGACCACCGGTTTGCCGCGCGCGCTTTCCAGCTGCGCCATCTGCTTGTCCAGCGCCGACAGTGGGATGTGGACCGAGTTCTGGATATGGCCCTCGGCATATTCGCTGTTTTCCCGGACGTCCAGAAGGACGGCGTCCTGATGGTTCATCAGGCCCACGGCCTCGTTTGGCTCAACCTCCTTGTAGCCCTTCAGGCGCCGGTTGATCGGCGGAAAAACGAGCATGGCGACGATGATGACAAGGGCCAGAAACAGGTCCCAGTGATTGGAAACGAACTCGAAGAGCTGCGGCATGATGAGAGAGGATGTTTGATCGACGGGCCGCGATTATAACGGGATTGGCAAAAAAAGGCGCCGGTCCGGCTACAGCCGGACCGGCACTGGATCAGCTGAGGGCGGCGCTGGAGGTCGGCACACCGGCCTTTTTCAGGATCATGTCCAGCGGGCAGAACTGGGTGAAACCGCTCTGGAACAGGTTGAAACCGACGAAGGCGGTGAACCAGAGCCAGTTGGCGTTGTGGAAGAGCGGGCTGCCTTCCACCCCGAGCGCCAGGCTCAGCATGATGAAGGTGCCGGCGACAATACGAACAATGCGTTCAACGGTCATCTCAATCCTCCGATTGGTATTGTGCCCGCGGTCAGCAGGCTTATTGTAAAAGCGCGGTGATTCGCCTTCAGACCATGGTGCAGAATACGTCGCGCATCATTTCGATCAGGCGCAGGGTACGTGAGTCCACAACCTTGTAGAACACCCGATTGGCGTCTTTGCGCGAGGACAGAATGCCCTTGTCCCGCAGGATGGCCAGGTGTTGCGAGATGTTGCTCTGCGAAGTGCCGACACGTTCGACGATGTCCTGCACGGCGAGTTCCTGATCGCTCAAGGTGCAGAGAATCTTCAGTCGCAGCGGGTGAGACATCGCCTTCAAGGAGCGCGATGCCCGGTCGATGTCCTCATCCCTTGTAATTAAACTGATTTCCTGAATGCCTGACATTGCTGGTTCTCTTCTTGGAGACGACGCCGGAACGGGTCGCCGGGGCCCCGGATGCTGCCAATTAAAAGCAAACAATATACAATATTACTACGTTTGCAAAGAATCGTATTCGAATATAGTAAACTTGGCACAATACCGAAAGTTTTCAAGCACTTCGGCCGGTGGCGGTATCATGGCCGTCCCTGCCTGCATTCGGGTTGGGCTTTTTCCAGATTCCTCAACAATTCACTACAGAAAGTGTAATCATCCGCATGTCCGCCACCGAGCGTCACCGACCCTTACTCCTGGTCGTCCTCGACGGCTGGGGCTACTCCAGCAGCACCTCCCACAACGCCATTCAAGCCGCGCGCACCCCGGTCTGGGATCGGCTCTGGCGTGAGCAACCCCATACCTATCTGCGCGCCTCCGGCGCCGAAGTGGGGCTGCCCGGCGGCCAGATGGGCAACTCCGAGGTGGGACATCTCAATCTCGGTGCCGGCCGCGTGGTCTATCAGGAATTCACCCGTGTCAGCCGCGCCATCAAGACCGGCTCATTCTTCAGCAACGGCACCCTGACCGAGGCCGTCGACCTGGCGGTCGCCAAGGGCAAGGCGGTGCATGTGCTCGGTCTGCTGTCGCCCGGTGGCGTTCACAGCCACGAAGAGCACATCCACGCCATGGTGCGGCTCGCCGTCGAGCGGGGTGCCTCCAAGGTCTACATGCACGCGTTTCTGGACGGCCGCGACACCCCGCCCAAGAGTGCCAGCGAGTCGATCGCCAGCATGGAAGCGGTGTTCGCCGAACTCGGCGCCGGGCGCTTCGCCTCGGTGATGGGGCGCTTCTACGCCATGGACCGCGATCACCGCTGGCCCCGCATTCAGGCGGCCTACGACTGCATCACCGGCGCCGCGGCGGAGTACCGGGCCGGCAGTGCCGTCGAAGCGCTGGAGGCGGCCTACGAACGCGGTGAAACCGACGAATTCGTCAAGCCGACCTTCATCGTCGAAGGCGACCAGGCGCCGTTGGCGATCGAAGACGGTGATGTGTTGGTCTTCATGAACTACCGCTCGGACCGGGCCCGCCAGATCACCCGTCCCTTCATCGAGCCGGATTTCGACTGTTTCGCGCGCGAGCGGGTACCGGCACTCGGTTGCTTCGTCAGCCTTACCGAGTACAACGCGGAGTTCGACATCCCCGTGGCGTTCCCACCGGACCGGTTGCGCAACGTCCTGGGCGAATACATCGCCAATTTCGGCATGCATCAACTGCGGATCGCCGAGACGGAGAAGTACGCGCACGTGACCTTCTTCTTCAACGGCGGTCGTGAAGATCCCTTCGAGTGGGAGGATCGCATCCTGGTGCCTTCGCCCCAGGTGGCCACCTACGACCTGCAGCCGGAGATGAATGCCGGCGAGCTCACCGACCGCCTCATCGAGGCGGTCGACGGTGGCAAGTACGACGTGATCATCTGCAACTACGCCAACCCGGACATGGTTGGACACACCGGCAACTTCGAGGCGACGGTCACCGCCATCGAGTTCCTGGACGGTTGTCTCGGCCGGCTCTGCGCCGCCGTGGAGGCGGCCGGCGGGGAGATGCTGATCACGGCCGACCACGGCAATGCCGAGCAGATGGTCGGCGACGACACGGGTCAGCCCCATACCGCGCACACCAACAATCCGGTGCCCCTGATCTATTTCGGGCCGCGCGACCTTCGATTGCAGAAGGGGATTTTGGCGGACGTCGCCCCGACCATGCTCTCGCTGTTGAGCCTGGACAAGCCGGCAGAAATGCGCGGCCAGATTTTGGTTCGCCCGCCCGGGAGTGAGGACGAGGAGGAGTGACTTGAGCCGACGCCTGCGGGGATTCGTGCGCCCGGGGGCGGTGCTGGCGGCACTGCTGACGCTGCTGGCGTTGTCGTTCCCGGTCGCTGCCGAAACCGAGCGGGAGCTCAAGGAACAGGAACTGAACCGCCTGCGGGAGCGCATCGGGCAGCTCAAGACCGAACTGGAGCGCGACCGGGGCCGCTACGACGGCCTGCGTACGGAGCTGCGCCAGGTGGAGCGGCGCCTGGGTACCAGCATTCGCAAGCTGCGCGAGCTGGAGGCCGCACTGGTCACATCGGCTGAGCGCCTTTCCGAACTCGAGGTGGAGCAGGCGGGTCTACAGCAGAGCGTCGGCACCCAGCGGGAGCGTCTGGGCGCGCAGGTCCGTGCCGCCTATGCCGCGGGTCGGCAGGAGTATCTGAAAATCCTCCTGAATCAGGAGGACCCGGCGGCGGTCGGGCGGATGCTCACCTATTACGACTACCTGAACCGGGCGCGGAGCGAACGGATCGAGGCGTTGCTGGAGACGCTGGCGAGGCTGGCATCGGTGCAGAAGGCGATCACCGCCGAAACCCGGCAGCTGACCGACCTCAAGGACAGAGAGGCGCGCGAGCAGCGCACCTTGCAGGCCACCCGCGCCGACCGCCAGAAGCTGATGGAACGGCTGAAGCGCGAAATAGCCGGCAAGGACAAGGAGTTGGGCCGGATGGTGGCGAACGAACGGGAACTGGAGGCGCTGGTCCAGGCGTTGGCCGAGGCGCTGGCGGACATCCCGGCCGAGGCCGGAAACTTCCAGCCGTTCGGTGAGCTCCAGGGCCGGCTCGCCTGGCCGGCCGAAGGCCGTCTGCTGGCCGGCTACGGTAGCCCCCGCAGTGGTAGCCTAAGCTGGAGAGGGGTGCTGATCGAAGGCAAGGAAGGGCAGGAAGTGCGTGCCGTCTCGCACGGCCGGGTGGCCTTTGCCGACTGGCTCCGCGGCTACGGCCTGCTGCTCATCATCGATCACGACGACGGCTACATGAGCCTTTATGGCCACAACCAGGCGCTCTACAAAGAGGTGGGTGACTGGGTCGCGGCCGGCGAAACCGTCGCCGCCGTAGGCGCCAGCGGCGGCAACGACCAGGCGGCGCTCTATTTTGAAATTCGCAAGGACGGCCAGCCGACCGATCCGGTACGCTGGTGCAAACGCTAGCCGGTTACCGCCCTAACAATTACAGGGACATCGAATCGAGGACGACAGCCGGGGCGTCAAGAAATCCCCCCTCCGGCTCGCGTTTTCACAGCCCGGGGGTGCGGTATCGCGTCACACTCGGAACCAATTAAGATGGAAAGCGTCGCATATTGCAGTAATATTCAGATGAATCTGCCGCTGGTCGGATCCCTCTACAGGAAAATCAGTCGACCTGCCGGGAACAGTGCTCAACCGGAGTTGCTATGAAGTCTTCCGCTCGTTTCGCCGTAGTCCTGTCCATGGGACTCGTTCTAGGGTTCTCGTTTGGATTCGGCAGCAGCGTACTGGCCGGGCGCGACGAGGCGAAACCCGCCGTGCTGCCGCTGGACGAACTGCGGACATTTTCCGAGGTCTTCGAGAAGATCAAGGGCGACTACGTCGAGACCATCGGCGACAAGGAGCTGCTCGAACACGCCATCCGCGGCATGTTGACCGGCCTCGACCCCCACTCCTCGTTCCTGAACGTCGAAGAGTTCCATGAGCTGCAGGTCGGCACGACCGGCGAGTTCGGCGGGCTCGGCATCGAAGTCGGGATGGAGGACGGCTTCGTCAAGGTGGTGGCTCCGATCGACGACACACCGGCGCAGCGAGCTGGTGTCGAGGCGGGCGACTTGGTGATCCGCCTGGACGACACGCCGGTCAAGGGGCTGTCGCTGAGCGAGGCGGTCAAGATCATGCGCGGCGAACCCGGCACGGACATCGTGCTGACCATCGTGCGCGAGGGCGCGCAGAAGCCGCTGCAGCTCACCATCACCCGTGATGTCATCAAGGTGCGCAGCGTCAAGAGCCGCCTGCTCGAGGACGGTTACGGCTACCTGCGTATCACCAACTTCCAGACCCACACCACCGAGCATGTCGCCCGCGCGGTTCGGGAACTGAAGGAACAGAACGGCGGCGCCAAGCTGCGGGGGCTGGTGCTCGATCTGCGCAACAACCCCGGCGGCGTCCTGGGTGCCGCGGTGGGCGTTTCCGACGCCTTCCTCGACAAGGGGCTGATCGTCTACACCGAGGGCCGCTCGGCGGATGCCAAGTTGAGCTTCAATGCCACCCCCGAGGATCTGCTCGAAGGTTCGCCGATGGTGGTGCTGATCAACGGCGGTTCCGCGTCCGCCTCCGAGATCGTCGCCGGCGCCCTGCAGGACCACAAGCGCGCCGTCATCATGGGCACCCGTTCGTTCGGTAAGGGTTCGGTGCAGACCATCTTCCCGATGAGCAATAGTACCGCGGTGAAGCTGACCACTGCCCGCTACTACACGCCGGCCGGTCGCTCCATCCAGGCCGAAGGGATCGAGCCGGACATCGAGCTCGAACCGCTGCAGGTGGCCAAGGCCGAGACCGATGAGAGCGTCACGCTGGTGAAGGAGGCCGATTTGACCGGCCACCTCTCCAATGGCAACGGCAATGGCGATGGCAAAGAGACGGCTCCGGCCGCCAACGAAAAAGAAGCCAAGAAGAAAGGCGGCGAGTCCCTCGCGAGCCAGGACTACGCACTGCATGAGGCGCTGACCCTGCTCAAGGGTTTGAATATCCTGCAAGCTCGCGCCGACTGAGGACTCGCCCCCGTAGCACTTAGGGGGATAGCTTGTTCCGACGATTGCTGGCCGCGCTCTTGAGCGCGGCCTTCGCCGTTTCCGCGGCCGCACATGAGGCGCCGCGCCTGGCCGTGATCATCGACGATCTCGGCGACCGCCTGCCGGAAGGCCAAGCCATCGTCGCCTTGCCCGCTCCCCTGACCTGCTCGTTCCTGCCCCAAACCCCTTATGCCCGCCGCCTGGCCCGCCAGGCTCACGCCGGCGGCAAGGAGGTCATGCTGCACCTGCCGATGGCTTCGGTGGACGGGCAGCCACTCGGTCCCGGCGGGCTGACCCTGGACATGACCCAGGAGGCGTTTCGCCGCACCCTGTTGGCCGACCTCGGGGCCGTGCCGCACGCCCGTGGGGTGAACAACCACATGGGCAGTTTGCTGACCCGTCATCCCGGCCACATGGCCTGGTTGATGGCGGAACTGAAAGCCACCGGCGACCTCTACTTTGTCGACAGCCGTACCGCCGTCAAGAGCGTCGCCATCGCCAGCGCGCGTGAATACAACGTACCGGCCACCGGCCGTGACGTGTTCCTCGACAATCACCGTAGCGACGCCTACATTGCGCAGCAGTTCGCCACCGCCATCGCCTTGGCGCGCCGTCACGGCAGCGCCATCGCCATCGGCCATGCCTACCCGGAAACGGTGAAGGCACTCGGCCGCCTCCTGCCACAGGCCGCCGCTGCAGGCGTCTCGCTGGTGACTGTTTCGGAGCTGATCGACTACCGCAACCAACGGAGAATCCAACAGTGGCAAGCGTCCTTGTACCCCTCGCCGAAGGCTGTGAAGAACTCGAAGCCGTAACCATCATCGACCTGCTGGTGCGGGCGGACGTGGAGGTCGTCACCGCCGGCCTGGAGCCGGGTCCGGTCAAGGCCTCCCGCGGCGTCACCTTGGTACCGGACACCACCCTGGATGAAGCCCTCGGTCGGGACTTCGACATGGTGGTGCTGCCGGGTGGCGGGCCCGGCGCCGATCGCCTGGATAACGATCCACGTATCGGCGAGTTGCTGAAAAAGATGGCCTCCAAAGGCCGCTACACCGCCGCCATCTGCGCTGCGCCCAAGGTCCTGGCCAACGCCGGTCTGCTCACCGGCCGCAACGCGACCAGCTACCCGGGGTTCGTCGACACGATGGAAATCCCCAACTGCACCTATCTCACCGATGCCGTGGTGCAGGACGACAAGGTCATCACCTCCCGCGGCCCGGGCACGGCCATGGATTTCGCCCTCCACCTGATCGAAGTGCTGGTCGGCAAGGCGAAACGCGACGAGGTGGAAGCCGGTTTGGTACGACCGGCTATATAGCGCTTCCCGTTTACAACGGTCATTGCGAGCCGACGGCGAAGCAATCTCCCGCTGGTTCTTCGGACAAAAAAAAGGCCCATCACGCTTCGAAAAGCGTGATGGGCCCGTCAGCGGATCGGATTTACCACCCCGATCCGTGCCTTAGGGCATTCAGCCGAACATGTCGTTGGTGATATTGGCGAACCAGCCGTGGGCGTAGTGCATCTCCCGCTTCAGGAACTCCGGGCTGGCGTCGGCGGGCGTCAGGCCACCGGCACCTTTGACCCCCACGATGCTGTTGGCTGTTTCGTCCAGGCTGTAGACGACGCTCACCGAGATCCCATAGTCATGGCCCACAATGCTGTAGCAGGTGTTCATGTAAGAGGGATCGCCGGGGGTTCGGTCACCCAGTAAATCCGCCACCGCCATCGCACATACCTTCGCCTGCACGTTGGCGCTGTAACCGGACTTCGGCATCGCCGTGGCGTCGGAGGCATCACCCAGCACGTGGATGAGGGGATGGATTTGGGACTCAAAGGTCTTCTTGTCGACCGGACACCAGCCCTTTTCGTTCACCAGACCCGCCGCAAAGGCGATCTTGCCGGGCTTCTGCGGCGGGATCACGTTGACCACGTCTGCCTTGAAGCTCTCCACCGCGGCTTGCAAGGTCATGTTGGCCGGATCCACGCTCTCAATCTTGCCGCCCTGCGCCCCGGACACCCACTCGATCAGGCTGTTTCCGGTGCCGTAGCCATACCGATTTTTCCAGCCGGCCGTGAAGAGCCCCTGCTTGGAGAACTTGTCCTTCGGATCCAGCACCAGGACCTTCGAGCGCGGCTTGTGGTGCTTGAGGTATTGCGCGATCAGGCTGGCGCGTTCGTACGGTCCGGGGGGACAGCGATACGGGTTAGGGGGGGCCACAATGGCTACGGTTCCACCATTGGGCATGGCCTCCAGCTGCCGGCGTAGCAACGCCGTCTGCGGGCCCGCTTTCCAGGCGTGGGGCATGCGCTCGGCCGCCGCCTCGCTATAGCCCTCGATGGCATCCCACTGAAAGTCCACCCCCGGTGAGACAATCGCCCGGTCATAGTGGAACGTGTTGCCCCCCTTGGTGGTGATGGTGCGGGCACCGGCATCGATGGCGGTGACGTAATCGTGTACGACCTTGACGCCGTGTTTCTTGAGACCGTCGTAACCGAAGGCAATGGAGTCGAGCGACCGCTCACCCGCAATCACCTCATTGCTCATGAAGCAGGTATGGTACTGGGGGTTGGCTTCGATCAGCGTCACGTCAATGGTGGGATCGACCATCCGCAGGTACTTGGCGGCAGTCGCCCCACCGGGACCACCGCCCACCACCACCACCTTGGCTCGGGCCGCGCTACCGTTGGCGCCCGGGCCTGCGCAGCCGGCGAGGGTTCCGGCAGCAGCCAACGTGCCGACGCCCGTGAGCTTGAGAAAATCGCGACGATTGAGTTTGCTCATTGTCCTCTCCTTATTGTTGGGCGGCGTAGTAGTGCATCAGCGCCTCGATGCCGGCTTGGCCGTGAGATTCGAACATCTCACGGACCCTACGTGCCATTTTCTTGGGCGCCTCGCGATGACCCGCGTGGAAGTCCTCCATGGAGTAGGACAGATAGAGCATGGACTGACCGGCGAGCGGAGCGGCATCTTCGGCCGCGCGCCCCCCCTCTTCGTGGCATTTTTCGCAGTAGTCCTGGTGCAACTGTTTCCCCAGGTTGGCCTTCACCGGCGTATAGGCCTGCTGCATCGGAACCGGCTTTTGCGCTGCGAAATAGCCGGCCATCGCCGCAAGCTCCTCATCGGTATAGCCTTTGGCGATGCGATCCATGACCGTCGCCTTGCGCGTGCCGTCCTTGAAGGCTTGCATCGTTTCGACGAAATAGTCGGCCGACGTGCCGGCGAGGCTGGGTGTGGCGGCTACGCTATTACCGTTGGTGCCATGGCAAGCCGCGCAGGTATTTGCCAGCATTTCCGCTGAAGGTGCGGCCAGTGTCGTCGCACTGAATGCGAGCCCTCCAGCCAGCAGCAGGCGTTTGATAGGGGTGATGTTCATCCCTCCTTCCTCCTTACAGGTTATTTTTGGTTTTGTTCTTAATTTAAAAACAAACAACATCTACATCTTCCGATGTGCCTGTTCATCATCAATCGTAAACGCAATATTCACTTTCGGGCAAACAATCAAGCCAATGCCCGCCAAGCCGCGATAGCGGCAAAGATGAGAAACACGGCCCCACCGAGGCGGTGCAGCCAATGGAGGGGGAGTCGCTGCAGGACCGTCCGCCCGGCCCAGACGCCGAGCGCTGAAATGCTCACCAACGCCGCGCTGGCTCCCAACCAAACGGGCCAGGGCGGCATACTTCCGGCGAGCCCGGCAACCGCCAGCTGGGTCTTGTCGCCAAACTCGGCAACGAAAATCAGCAGCAGGGTGGTCAGAAAGATGCCGTGCCCGGGGCGCTCGGTCACTGCTTCGCATTCAGCGTCATCCTGGTTGCGCAGTGCGTGAATGCCAAACGCGGCAAACAGAACCGCCACCACACCCGCCATGACCCGCTCCGGAACCCAGGCGGCAATGCCGGCACCGAACAGCACCGCCAACCCGTTAAGCAGCAAAAACGCAACCGATGCCCCGACAATCACCGGCCAAGCCCGGTGACGGGCCGCCAGCGTCATGCAAACCAGCTGACTCTTGTCCCCGATTTCCGCCAGCGCGATCAGCGCGTAAGCCGAAAGGGAAACCGACAGCAACTCGGGAGTATTCACAGGTAGCTTTCGCCTCGAAACCAAAGGCGGCCATTCTAGAGCAAGCGGCCCCCTCAAGTACGCGGTGGAGGGCCACACCGACATCCCCGATAGCGCTATTTGCCTATCTCATACCGCAGTTCAACCATGCCGACGCCGATCTGACGAACCGAAACAAGGCGCAGCGTTGGGCTCAGAACTCGGCGCGGAAACACCTGCTTGCCTCTGCCCAGGGTTACTGAGCCAATTTGGATGATGAGTTCATCCAGAAGTCCTGCATCGTAAAACTGCCCCGCCAACTCTCCGCCCCCCACAATCCAGATATTCTTCGCCCCGGCGGCCACGCGCATTGCGTTGTGAACCTGGCGTACATCGCCTTTTGCGAATCTGATGTCCGCGTCCGCAATTGTCGGCAGTACGCGGCTGGTGAACACCCAGGCAGGCTGCGAGTAAGGCCAAGGCGATCCGGTCTCGGCAGCAACATTGGCAGCATTACGGACGAGCCATTCGTAGGTGGCGGACCCCATTGCCAATGCGCCGACCTCAGCGATGAAATCCGGGTAGCTGGAGTCATATAGATCCGCAAGCGGAAACAGCCACTCCAACGAGTCATCCTCGGTGGCGATAAAACCATCAAGACTCGATGCCGTGTAGTACTGGGTTTTCATGCTTCGATTGCCTCTCGTGCCGGATTCGACAGGCGATTACTTGGCGCTACTGCGGCGGTTTCCACTCCACGCCCCATCTGCCGGGGGTCAGAGACAACCTTCTACCGTACCGGCGCCAGGAAGGCCAACGCTGTAGCGCTCGACGGTTGTTGGCGCGTCGAGCCCCGAGTCGGGCGGCGTTCGACGCGCCTGCTGCCCCGTGAACTCAAGCACGGTGCCGACGTCTGTCTTCACCTGGATCGTACTCTCTGAGGGATCGTGCGCTGGCAGGATGCGAAGACCTTCCGAGTACGCCGCTTTTACTTCCGCGCCCGAGCTTCCGACGCCGACTCCGTGGGAGGTTCGGATGTCCTTTGTGTAGACATCAATCTTTCCAATCTTTCCGCCGACTACGATGAACCGTAGTTCCCAATCACGCTGGGATGCACCTAGAGCATATGAGGAGCAACTTGCATCGCCGTAATGAAAGGCTGACTGTTCGATGTCGATTCCGAGGAGGTCCGATGCTGTCGAGAGCTTCATTCCCAGCCGAATGGGACCGAGTCCTTCTTCGCTGACCACCAGGGAGCGATACGCGGAACTGTGCGCTGAGGTGGCCGCCAGGAGAAGTGTCAGCAGAAGTAAGTGCTGTAATCGCGGCATACGAATCAGGCGGGCGAACCAGCTACGTGTGGGCATAGCGCGCCGAGGCGCAGATGCCACTCCGGCCTTTTTCCGGTTCCCGGACTCCGGTGCGCTCATCAGGCTCTTCAGCCTTCGTCGCGCCCGGCTATCGTGACAACTCTTGCCCCCTCGCAGAGGGGATAAGATAACAAGAAACCGCTCATTTGCCGCTTCATCTCTTCGGCGTCTCTGCCGTAGAAATACAGGGCTGTCTCCGCGGGCCCCTGCCAGTAGCTCAGCATCTCGCCTTGGCCGACGAGCCTCTTGTTGAGCTGCTCGATCACGACGTTCACATCTGAGAATGCATAGACCTCATCCGGAAGCCCTACGCCATCGAAATAAACCGCCACGCCTTCAAACTTTCCAAACGGAATCTCGTTGGAGCTCTCCCCGTTGTGGATTCTGAGCTTCGATCCTTTGGGTGCGCCTAGAGCCTCGAGCTGCTCAATGACAAACGGAATCCCAATCTCTAGATCCGTCAGCTCGATCTCCACATCGATGTACTCGATTTCCCCCGACGCTTGCAGCAAGGTGCCACCGCCTGTGGTCTCTCCAAGTCCTTTCGCTTCTAGCGCGTCATGCAGCGGATCTTCGTACCTCTCGCCGCGATCAAGCGGCATCAGCAGATGATTAAGCTGTGCCGTTACATGCGTGGTTGTAGGACTTGGTGGCATCGGCGCATTTCTGCAGCCGAAAAGACCAAAAGTTGCGCTTAGAATGCCCATTACTGCTACCGCCCTCCAATCATACCTGATCCTCTCCCGCCTGACTTCAAAGCTCAGCGGCGGCAAAAAGGCCAAAGCGTTGTTTGACGTCTGCTGAAGCGCCTGGTGTACGCCCGACACGGACATGACCTGATGGGGTGAAAGTCCCCTGTAGGAGTGCCTGAGATGTCCTTCGGGACGGAACGAACTACTAGCCGCCGACAAGGCCAGCCCCGTAGGCTTCGGAGTACGCTGCTTTATTGTTAGCGATTTTGTTCTTTAACACGCCCGATTACCTGAAGCTCGATAAAGAGCAATGGCTTGGCTGCTCCCAGGGCGTCCACTTTCACGTCCAAAACTTTTCCGGCGTATGCGACCTGTTCTCCTGCCGAGATTCGCCCCCAGTCTTCCGAATCGCCAGGCGCGGCATAGTACATCACTCGCGCTGCTCTAGTACCCGATGCAACTTTCGCAAAGCTCTCATTGAAGTACAGCCGATCACCACGGACTTGGCGCACTGTTCCTACCCACCGGACCTCTGCGCCTACCAAGCCACGCGCGAGCTGATCGAGACACGCCGGACGATCCCTAGCCTCTGTAAGTTCAACAGATGCGCAGTCCATCAAGTCCATAAAAACTGCAAAGTCAGTAGCCCAATGCGAATAGGATTCGACACAAAAACTGTTAGCTCCCGTTGGCACAGCTACCAGCAGAGTAAACATTGCCATTAATCGGCGCATCCTCCCTCCCACTGCTAACGTTAGAGCTGTGGGGCCGGCGCAAAGCGACGGTCCCACACGAGCGACTTGTTATACCTTATTTCGTCTTAACAATGACCTTTACATATTTGATATCCGACAAACTTTCCTTGGAAATAGAAATGGCATTCAATGAACGGTATACCTCATATTGAGAGGCATTTTGATTGTACGGTGAAAACCGCGTTCTTTGAGTTCTTTCCAAAATCACCTTGCGATTACTGTCTAGTAACTGCATGCCAAGTTCGGCATTTAACTCTTTCGACGTTTCATTGAATATATTAAACAATGGGTAAAAATGCGAATTCCCGTGTTTTGAAGTGTCTACTACGTCAGCCCAGGCAACCACCCTTATGGTTTTGCCAATATTAAAAGATACACTAAATACATTAAAGCAAGAGATGGGTGAGCATTTCGAAATATCTATTTCGTAGATTTCTTCCGTTGCATTTGCCGACAAAGAAAGAATGATCAGCAATAAGCCAACAAGTCTCATATTTGCTCCTTTAGGGTATAACGTTCCACTTGAGCCGCGGCTTGCCCTGGAGCGCAGCGGAAGGGTAAGGCGTCGGACTCTAAGTGGTTGTGTAGGCCCAACATGGGCATGAACTGCTGGGGTGAAAGTCCCCTGTAGGAGTGCCTGAAATGTCCACGTGGTGGACGAACGTAACTACTACCCGACGGCAAGGGCAGGTCCGCGAGGGTCTGCCTGGAGGAAGCCCGAGCGCAAAGGTGCGAGCCTATCCTCCAGTTTCATTCGTCCCGCTTACTACGCTGGCGTCGGCCCACAGTTCCACGTCTGGAAGGTTTTCCCAGAGCGCATCCGACGAGTCATACCGGCGAAGCGCCTCAACGACTACTGGAAGCGGGTCCGCCCAGATCTCGGGCAGATCCGCTTCTCCGGCCAGGACTATGGGGAACGCCAACTGTTCCAGGGGCGGAACGAACTGAGCGTCGATTCCGGCGCGGTTGCCGCGCGGATCCACTCTGTACCACCCGTACTCCGGCAGCAGGACGGCGTTGAGGCCGTGTAGGCAGAAGGGCGGGCCGTTGTCGTCGCGACTAAGACGCTGGTAACAGAGCCCCGCTGGGATTTCGTTTGCGCGAAGCAAAGCGGCTAGTAGATGGCTTTTCGCATAGCAGTACCCGCTGCCTTCCTCGAGAACCTCAGAGGCGCTACAGGTAACTGGCTGGAGCCCGAAGTCCCTCGAGTGCTTGATATTGTCTCGGACCCACTCAAAGCAGCGCTTCGCGATGGCTTGCACCGAGGCGTTTTCGCCCGCCAGCGACCGCGCATGTGCCCGTACTTTCGGATGCTTCCAATCGATAACTTCGGTATGTGCGAGGTACTGTTCCATAACGCTTCTTCCAAACGCACTCGACACGGGCCCGCATGGCACTACGCGGTCGCGTCGAGCACCGAGTTGATCTAAATGCCGTCAATTCCAACCCTTTGGTCTTCACGTAGCCCCAACTCGATTGCAACCAGCGTCATCTTACTCCGAGGAGTCCATTTCGTTTTATTGTTTGCCCGAGTCGATGGGGACGCTTCTAACTGCCGGGTTTGTAGGGTTCTGCCGTAATCTGAATCGTCTTCGTTGCATCGTAGTCGTGGTAAACATCAACCGAGATGGTTCCGTTCTCCGGCGGAACACGCATGAACCCGACCCCAAAGGACGAAGCTGCCGCATTCTTTGAACCCTTCGTGATGGTTTCGATATGTAGGCAGTTTCCGCATCTAATTGCTTCGGGAAAATCGGCTTTCACTAACCCCGCATTGAAACTGACCGGAACGTCGGTTGTTACCACCACGGTTTCCGTTGTTTTCGGAGGCACCACGATTTCCTTTTTGAAGGTTTCCGCTGGGGATCCGAAACTGACCGACATCAGTAACCCCAAAAGGGCGAACTGTCTCACATGCATTGATGCTCCTCCCGTATGCCACCGCTGCTCATAAGCCACGCAAACGAAGCGCGGCGAAGTGATCATCGGATTGAGTGGGCTGGTTATCTTTTTCTCTCCGGATGCGCATCTATCTATCTGGACACCCAGTCGAATGCGCATCTATCTGGACATCCACTCGAAAGCTTGCCATCCCGCAGCGCTTTTGAGAAGGTTGACAACCACGGAATGGAACCAAGGAAACGGTCATGCCCAAGCCACGGAAACCCTGATCTCCCTCGAAGCCACTCCCTACTACCACTGCGTCTCCCGCTGCGTGCAAGAGGCTACGGTGGGTGTCCATGTAGTTGCCCTCCTAGTTGCCCTCCCGGTACCCGACCGGGACGCGTCGTTTTTCCGGAGTCGGGTTCAGCGGTTTGTTTGGCGTGGCAGTAACTTCCGCTAATTCCTATCACAAAGCCTCGAAATATATGCATTAGCCAGAGTAATGACTCCTGCAAGAAGCAGCCAGAAAACGGCAATCAGAGCCCAAGCGAGCACCGTTTGAGGCATCGCTCCAAACTCCTGCAATTGATAGTGCTGCGCACCGGCAAAATTCGCGAGACCAAACCAAAGCGCCGGCACATTTATCCAAAGCAGAAATGGCAGAATGAGCAATGGCCGAAGCGGCGCGATTACCATTAACAATGGCGGCGAGTTCAAGAGTGACGACCAGACCAAGAACCTTCTAACGTGCGCAGAGTTGAACATTAATTCGCCCCACGCCTAGCTCAGCGGCGCCGGAAAGGCGGCAGCCTTTTTGGCGTCCGATGGGGCGATTGGTGTAACGCCCGACATGGGCATGAACTGATGGGGTGAAAGGTCCCCTGTAGGAGTGCCTGAGATGTCCTTCGGGACGGAAATAACTACTAGCCGACGGCAAGGGCAGCCCCGCGAGGGTCTGTCTGAAGGAAGCCCGAGCGCAAGGCGCGAGCCGACGGACAGAAATCGCATACGACTGCATGGATGCAGGAGGTAGAGCAACGCAGGAGCAGTTGCCGAGAAGGCTCAGTCCCCGGGCGAGTCAGCATTTATGCCCTCCGGGTACAAGATGACGAAACCCATCAGGTGCAGGGGATAGGGTAAATGCGTTGTGCACTGAAAGTTCATGTCCTTATTCGGGGAGGCCTGCCCGACTCGGCGATGTCCTGAGTAGCGATCAGTATAAACAGATAGGCCGCTGGTTGAACCAGCCTTGGCGCATCGGCCCGCCGCCGGCCGGTGCGAGCGAAGCAGGCGGCAAACCGCTATACCGGCATAGGGCGCCGGGGAGCGATCCCCAGCGTGATTAGACAAAAGTCAGCAGCGGCCATACAAATGATGGAAGAGGGAGGTAGGGCGAGGCAGGAGGCCAGAGCCGCACTTTCGGGTGGACAGTCCATGTAAGATCCCGGTGTCCATGTAAGATCCCACGCTGGAATCGTCAGCTGAACCGCAGGAGGAGCGCGGCAAGGCCGTTACTGGGATAGACCGCGCGGCGCGGAACGTCGTCGCCGGCGAACTCAAAGCGTTTCGTCCTCGCGAGCAATTCCTCGATCGCCACCCGCATCTCGAGCCTGGCCAGAGGGGCTCCCTGGCAAAGATGGACGCCTTGGCCCCAGACCAAGCCATCGCCCGTGTTTCGCTCAATCTTGACGGCATTTGGTTCATCGAACGCGCGCGGATCGCGATTGGCGGCGATCCACATCAGCGTCAGGTGCTCTCCCTTGGGAATGGACCGACCCTGAATATTGACTTCCCGCGTCGTGGTACGTGGGTTGCCGACAAGCGGACCGTCCACCCGCAGGATCTCCTCGATCGCTGCGGGAATGAGCGATGGATCGCTCCGCAGCCGATCCTGAAGTTCGGTCTCCTGAGCAAGATGCAGGACCAGGATACCCAAGCCGGCCGCGACGGTGCCATGGCCTGCCGTCCAGTTGCGCAGGATGCTCACGATCTGGTCGTCGTCGAGCCGCACGCCGTCAACCTCGGTGCTCAGCAGTGCATCTGTGGCATCGGCCACATCGTTGGGTGAAGCACGGCGCGTATGTAGATTGGCCTTGACGTGCTCCGAGAAGAGACTGGCGAGGGCCTTGCCAGCAGTTGGGTCTTTGTTGAAGGCCGCCTGCTGGCTGCCATGCACCCAACCGCCGAGGCATTCCCACTGCTGCTCGGGCCAACCGAGCAACGCGCACAGCGTCTTCAGCGCAAAGGGGGTTGCGAAGGCATCGATGAACTCCACCTCCCCACCGGAGAGCATCGGTCCAAGGAGGATCGCGGCGATCTCGCGGGCGCGTGGCTCGACCCTCGCCATCTGCTCCCGATCGAAGTTGGGGGCAAGTGCTTCGCGGTATCGGCCGTGAACCGGCGGATCCATCCCATTCGGGATGGCCAGGAACCGCGATACATTGCTGTACGTCTGCGGATCGGCCAGAACGATAGCAATGTCCTCATGGCGGAACAGCGACCAGCCCATGAATTCGCTGTGCGCCACCGGGCATCGCTCTCGCATCTCGTCGTACGCTCGGCGTTGGTCCTTCAGGATCGATGCATCCAGCGGATTCCAATCATCACGCTTTTCTTCGTTCATTACCCACTCCTTCTTGTGACGAGGCTCCATTAATGTAGACTGCGACAACAGCCTGGGCTTGCCACACCGGAAGTCGTCTGGCCGGCTGCCAAGAAGGCGCGGCCCAACGCCAGCGCTCAGCTGGGGCAGGCCGCGAAGCGGCCTGACGTCGGCTGCAGCGCTTTGTGTACGCCCGTCATGGGCATGAACTGATGCGCATCTATCTGGACACCCACTCGAATGCTTGCCATCCCACAGCGCTTTTGAGAAGGTTGAGAACCATGGAATGGAACCAAGGAAGCGGTCATGCCCAAGCCACGGAAAACGCTTATCTCCCTCGAAGCCACTCCCTACTACCACTGCGTCTCCCGCTGTGTGCGCCGTGCCTTTCTCTGTGGCGAGGACGCCCACCCCGGGGTTAGCTTTGAACACCGGCGTGACTGGATCCGTGCGCGTCTGTTCCAACTCGTCGAGGTCTTCGCAATCGATGTCGCCGCCTACGCGGTGATGTCCAACCACTATCATCTGGTGCTGGCAGTCGACCTCGAAGAAGCGCAAGCGTGGAATGCTGATGAAGTCATCAAGCGTTGGCACCGACTGTTCTCCGGCAATCTACTGAGCCAGCGCTATGCCGCGGGTGAGAGCCTGTTGACGGCCGAACGACGGGCGCTGGATACCTTCGTCGAGTCCTGGCGGGCGCGGCTGACCGAAATCAGCTGGTTTATGCGCTGTCTGAACGAGGACATCGCCCGCAAGGCTAACGCCGAGGACGGCTGCACCGGGCGTTTCTGGGAAGGCCGCTTCAAGTCCCAGGCGCTGCTGGATGAGAAGGCACTGGCCGCTTGTCTGGCCTATGTAGATTTGAACCCCGTCCGCGCGATGATGGCGGAGAATCCGGAACGTTCCGATTTCACCAGCGTTCAGGAACGCAGCGAAGCGGCGAAGAACGCCACCGCCCCCAACGAAACCGCACAGCAACCGGTGCGGCTGCTGCCCTTTGCCGGTAATCCGCGGCCAGATATGCCAAGAGGCCTTCCTTTCCGGGCCACCGACTACCTTGACCTGGTGGATTGGACCGGCCGGCAGCTGCGCGAGAACAAACGCGGCGCCATCGATAGTCGCCTGCCGCCGATCCTCGAACGGCTGCAAATCGACCCCAAGCACTGGCTCTATATGACCCGCCAGTTCGAAAGCCGCTTCAAAGGAATTGTCGGCACCGCCCTGCGGCTGAAAGCCGTCTGCCAGGAACTCGGTTACCGACGAACACCGAACGCCGCGGCCTGTCGCGCACTACTCGCCTGACGTATCGCTTTCCTTCTTTTCGACTGATCGGGAACTGTCCCCGAGAGTCCCCCCGCGCCCGCATTTTGCAAAGCACCTCGCAAATCGAAGGAATCGAGCTCGCTCGACGTAATTTCCGCAGTTTTAGCGCTCACTTCCTCGGTTGGAGATGACGTCTTGGCTTGATGCCGGAACTCGAGAGGCTACGGTGGGTGTCCATGTAGTACCGCAGTTTCCGCTCTCTCTTCGTCGGGCTGGAGATAACGTCTCCGGTTTAATGCCGGACCTCAAGAGGCTACGGTGGGTGTCCATGTAGTTGTGGGAGCTCGAGAGGCTACGGTGGGTGTCCATGTTAGTTAATGTTAGTTACGCCCTTTCGTGCCAAGGGCGCTTTCGGGTGGGTGTCCACGTAAGGTCACGTAGTTGTCCGTCCATGTAGTTGTCCATGTAGTTGACGGGAAAACAGGTATACTGCCCCCGGAAAAAGAAAAAAACAGCGGTACTGAACCTCCGATTGATCGCGGCAGGAGAGTTTAGTGAGCAAGGCGAAGTGGAAACTGGTCGGCGGCGGCCTCCTGTGCGCAATGGGAATCGTCGCCGGCCTCCAGATCATCGCGTTCGGCGAAATCGCGCTTCCCCGGGGCGAGGGCGTGCGGGCATTCAACGGACTCGAGCGCCTGATGGGCCTGATCCCGATGGCGATCGGGGCTTTCCTGCTGTTGGGCGTGAAAGAGTCCTGGAAAAAGGAGACGGAGAAAGAGCGCGGCACCCGCTCCTGAGCAATTCCACCCCAGGGCGCCGCCGGATCGCATCTATCTGGAAACACGCATCTATCTGGATGCCATCTACCATCTATCTGGACACCCACTCGAAGACATCTATCTGGACACCCACTCGAATGCTTGCCATCCCACAGCGCTTTTGAGAAGGTTGAGAACCATGGAATGGAACCAAGGAAGCGGTCATGCCCAAGCCACGGAAAACGCTTATCTCCCTCGAAGCCACTCCCTACTACCACTGCGTCTCCCGCTGTGTGCGCCGTGCCTTTCTCTGTGGCGAGGACGCCCACCCCGGGGTTAGCTTTGAACACCGGCGTGACTGGATCCGTGCGCGTCTGTTCCAACTCGTCGAGGTCTTCGCAATCGATGTCGCCGCCTACGCGGTGATGTCCAACCACTATCATCTGGTGCTGGCAGTCGACCTCGAAGAAGCGCAAGCGTGGAATGCTGATGAAGTCATCAAGCGTTGGCACCGACTGTTCTCCGGCAATCTACTGAGCCAGCGCTATGCCGCGGGTGAGAGCCTGTTGACGGCCGAACGACGGGCGCTGGATACCTTCGTCGAGTCCTGGCGGGCGCGGCTGACCGAAATCAGCTGGTTTATGCGCTGTCTGAACGAGGACATCGCCCGCAAGGCTAACGCCGAGGACGGCTGCACCGGGCGTTTCTGGGAAGGCCGCTTCAAGTCCCAGGCGCTGCTGGATGAGAAGGCACTGGCCGCTTGTCTGGCCTATGTAGATTTGAACCCCGTCCGCGCGATGATGGCGGAGAATCCGGAACGTTCCGATTTCACCAGCGTTCAGGAACGCAGCGAAGCGGCGAAGAACGCCACCGCCCCCAACGAAACCGCACAGCAACCGGTGCGGCTGCTGCCCTTTGTGGGTAATCCGCGGCGAGATATGCCAAGAGGCCTTCCTTTCCGGGCCAGCGATTACCTTGACCTGGTGGATTGGACCGGCCGGCAGCTGCGCGAGGACAAACGCGGCGCCATCGATAGTCGCCTGCCGCCGATCCTCGAACGGTTGCAAATCGACCCCAAGCACTGGCTTTACATGACCCGCCAGTTCGAAAGCCGCTTCAAAGGGATTGTCGGAACCGCCCTGCGGTTGAAAGCCGTCTGCCAGGAGCTCGGTTACCGACGAACACCGAATGCCGCGGCCTGTCGCGCACTACTCGCCTGACGTATCGCTTTCCTTCTTTTCGACTGATCGGGAACTGTCCCCGAGAGTCCCCCCGACGCCCGCATTTTGCAAAGCACCTCGCAAATCGAAGGAATCGAGATCGCTCGACGTAATTTCCGCAGTTTTAGCGCTCACTTCCTCGGTTGGAGATGACGTCTTGGCTTGATGCCGGAACTCGAGAGGCTACGGTGGGTGTCCATGTAGATGTTGTGCGTGTCCATGTAGTTGCTCCGCGTGCACTCTGCGTGGACACCCACCGAAGCGTTCGGGTGGGTGTCCATGTAGTTTTTCTCGATTTCTCGAGAGGCTACGGTGGGTGTCCACGTAGTTCTTTCCTCTGCCGCTATAGGTGTCTGTTTCAGCAACAATGAACGCCCGGTTGTCTAGGCTAATAACAGCCACTGGATCGATTAGCGTTATTGAGTCTTCCACATATTTACCGAACGGTTCGAAATCAACAAAAGCTGCCAGCGAGGCAAACTTTCCATCTGGATAAAGCATAAGCAAGCCCCGATATGCAACGAACAACGAGCCATCGCTGTTGTTATCATAGTGGAAGAAAGGGTCATTAATGAACTTCTCTGCCCCAAAATGAATAATCTGACTTCCTTCAGCTAGCCCATCCGCTCTGGTGATCCAGAATTCATTGTATTGACGATTCTGGAGCTTTTGTGTGATTTCACGATGATGGGTGGCCGGCAACCGTTTTGAGACAATTTCTGACTCCAGCAACGACCATCTCTCCTTGATCGCCGCAACTAGCGGCTGCAATTCATTTGAAATCCGAATTGCTTGCGAACTATTATCCTCGGCTGTCGTGCGAGCTACCTCGTAAAATGAATGCCATGTGTACCCACGGGCATGTGTGGAAACCCAATCCAACTTGTTATTTTTGGCGCTACCATCAGATTGTATTATGGCTGCGTCTGCCTCGCAGTCACCCATGCCTCCACCAACAAATGCGTGTCTGAAATGTACTGGAGATTCCCCCATTCGCCCAATCTTATGCCATTGCTTAAAGATTGACGTTTGTGTGCCCCAGACTAGCTTCGCATAATCTTTCAGGTCTCTCGTTCCACCGAATTTCCCATAAATTTCATGTTGATCCTGGCTAAGACGAGGCTTTATCCAAGCTCCATTGCGGTAGTACATGATAGTGGATATCACGCCATCGTCCCTCAGTGTGCCAAATGCCACCTCCGTTCCGCTGGCTTTCGCTATCCCTGTTATCGATAGCAATATGAGTAGAAAGTATGGGCTTGGCATATTTTGGTCACCGTAGCTGTAATTTCCAACGAGGCTGTAGAAAAAGCCCGTTTCCAGTTTTAATTTGTGAATCTGTCATCGTGATCGCTCCGGGCGCGCCGAGAACATGTCGGTTTTGACGAACACTGCGTGGACACCCACCGAAACGCTCGGGTGGGTGTCCATGTTAGCTCGTTTAACGTTCGGTTCAGGCGCCCGCAGGAGCGGCCCACCGAACGCTTGGATATTGGCCAAAGTCCTCCGCCGCTTCTGCGAGTCGCTTGGAACCGGTGGTTAGGAGCACTACTCTAACCCTCGCAAATCGTATGCCCCTAAAAACGACTCCAACGCTTTTGTTCGGGATCTAGTCATTTCGTCCATACAGGTAACCCACGAGATTGAACTCAGCCCGCCACCAATCCTCTGGGCCAACTCGCAGTTTTTGTCTCGGAATGAGATCCAGCTACGTTGAGTCTCGATTAACGGTTGCCGTTCTTCGTCACCTGCATATTTCTCCAAGGCCTTACGTAAGAGTTGATAGGTCGAGTTCAACTCTTTGTCTGCGTTTTCGTAACTAAGTTGCGCATAGCATGCAGAAACGCGAGTACTCCCAGGGGGTCCGGGACACTCCTCGGCCATAGTGATATTTGCACCAAGAAACGATGTAACTCCTACTGCGCAGACGAACTTAATCCGACTCATCCCTTATCTCCTAACGTTCAACTAAAAGTCGGAGTTTCGCCGCGCATAAACGCCGCCGAGGCAGCGTTTCCCGCCGCCATATTCCACGGCGATTCCGAGACTTGCATGGATTCCCTCCATCATCCGAATGTTCGAATGTTCGGGGTCAAATAAAAATGTTGCTTCGCAACGAGCCCGGCTCAGGGTTGTTCATCTGACCCCAAACATCCCCACCGCCAGGGCGAGCGCGGCCCCGCCTCTCGGGGAGGCAGACGCTACGGTGCGTGTCCATGTTAGTATTTTGTTAAGAGGGTACGGTGGGTGTCCATGTAGTTCGTCCCCACGTCCCCGGTTTAACGCCGGGTCTTAAGAGGCTATGGTGGATGTCCATGTTAGTTGGTCGGAATCAGGTACCCATGGACTCAGACCATTCATGACGTCGAACGCCGCGCTCTGCGGCAAGTTTGGAGCGAAGCGGAAAACTTGTCCGACAGCAGCGCATTGTTAGCAGTTGAACTCAGGACTTTATTAGAACTAGCCATGCCTTCTCCGAGCCTCCAACTAGTTTCTTGGCAGCCTTATCTAGAGCCGACTTATCATCTTCATAGAGTGCTTTAGAAACAAGTTTTCCAATCTCGTGCTCTTTTAGATGATCAGGAAGGTCGGTAAACCATGTGCACTCAGAATTATCTTTGCGAAATGACGCCCCAAGCACGGCATCCCTGAGTAGATACCAGTCCTTTTGCTCTAACCCGGAGTTATATAAATCGCTCATACCGAATGACTGCTAAACAGTGAAATATACGGAAGCGGCCTTTGTCGAGATATCCGGATTCTTCGTAGCACGCCGTAAAACCACGTACTGTATTCATCGTTAGACCTTGATCTTTTTTGGACAATCACACGCCCGGCCTAAAACTCGCTCGGCGATATCCCGAATCTTGGATAAAAAACCGAAACACGAAAGCACACGTCCGACTTCGCTTCGGACGCGCTTGGCGGGACAAAAGGTGAGTTTGCAGCCGGTTCCATGCCGAAGCCTCCCTACGCAATTGCCCTATTACTACCACGACCCTAGCGGGAATTGAATCCCAGGCGCGTTTTGAACCGCTCAGCCAAACGCAAGATCACGCAGCCAAAGCGCAATTGCCGGAAAGGCGATCAGCAACCCCGTGGCAAGGATCAGCATGAAGATGAAAGGCGGCGTGCCGCGGATCACCTCGATATAGGGGCGGCGGAAGATCGCCATGGCGGTGAAGATGTCGCAGCCGAAGGGTGGGGTGGCGGAGCCGATGGCGGCCTGCAGGGTGACCAGGGTGCCGACCAGGACCGGGTCGAGGCCGGCGGCTTTGATGACCGGGGCGAAGACGGGGGTGAGGATCAGGATGACGACGATGGGGTCGACGAACATGCAGCCGACGAAGTAGGCGGCGGCGATCACCACCAGCACCAGGGTGGGGTCCTGGCCCGCGCGCTCGAGCAGGCCGCCCAGTAGCAGGTCAGGAACCTGGGCGAAGGCGATCACCCAGGAGAAGGCGCTGCCGGCGGCGACGAGGATGAACACCACGGCGGTGATGAGGCCGGTCGAGAGGGCCAGGTCGGGGATCTCATTCCAGCGCACGGCGCGGAAGATCAGCACCTCCAAAATCAGGGCGTAGAGGACCGAGACCGCGGCCGCTTCGGTGGGGCTGAACAGCCCGCTGTAAATGCCGCCGATGATGATGACCGGGAAGCCAAGGGGCAGCAGGGCCTTTTTGGTCGCCTGCCAGCGGGCGGCGTTGTCCGCTTTGGGTTGGGTCGCGATCTTCAGGCGCCGCGCATCGACATAGGCGTAGAGGGAGAACATCGCCAGGATGAGCAGGCCGGGGCCGATGCCGGCGACGAACAGTTCCCCCACCGAGGTGCCGGAGACCACACCGTAGATGATCATGCCGATGGAGGGCGGGATGAGCAGGGCGATGTCCGAGGCGTTGATGATCAGGGCGATGGTGAAGGTGTCGCGGTAGCCCGCCTCCAGCAGCTTGGGGCGTAGCGGTCCGCCCATGGCCACCACCGTGGCCTGGGTCGAACCGGAGACGGCACCGAACAGGGTGCAGCTGACGGCGGTGGCGATGGGCAGCCCGCCACGCACGTGGCCGATGAATTTCATCACCAGATCGAGCAGTCGCTCGGCGGTGTGGCCGCGGGTCATGATGTCGGCGGCGAAGATGAACAGCGGCACCGCCACCAGCACGCCGGGGCTGACGCCGCCGACCATCTGCTGAATGAGCAGTGCCGGGTCGGTGAAGGGGAAATAGACCAGCATTACCGCCAGTGCCGCCGCGATCAGCGGCACCATCATGGGAAACCCCATGAACAGCAGGACCAGCATGACCGAGAACAGCAGCGCCAGCATCAGCACTCCGGACCGGGTGGCAGGTAGGCCTCCCGCTGCTGGAATGAGACGTGGATCCCCGGAGTGGTCAGGTTGCGCCACGCGGCCAGCAGGTACTGGAACGCACCCAGCCCCAACCCGAGCGGCACCACCGCATAGATGATGTAGAGCGGAATGCGCAGCGCCGGGGTCACGCTGCCGAGGGCATGCACACTCGCCACGTAAGCGACCGCATAGCCGGTCAGCAGCAGCAACAACAACCCGGTGCCAAGCGCGGTGATCACCATCAGCGCCTTGCGCGGGGTGCCGGACAGGGCGTCGTAAACCGCCGCCATCCGGATATGCCGCGCGTGGCGCACGCCATAGCCGATCCCGACGAAGGTGATGAGCACGATCAGCGCCTGGTTCGCCTCTTCGGCGAAGGTGATGCTCTGGCCGAAGGCGTTGCGGGCGATCACGTTGGCGATGCTCACGGTCGTGATCAGCAGGATTCCGGCGCTCAGCACAAAGCGCTCGACGGCCTCCACCGCCCGATCGATTCGCCGCAACCAGCCGGTCTTCGTCTCTTTCATGCCCCTCATTCGTTGGCTCGCCCGGCCATCCAGCATACCGGGACGGCGTCGCGATTTCACATTGCCGTAATCGCCCGGGGGCTTTTCATTGGGACGCAAACGGTGTATTTACAATACATATATGACATAAGAGGGGGGGGAATTACATGTTTGGCCTGTTCAAGAAAAGCAAACCGGATCCCGCTACGGCAAAGGCGAGTTCGGAGCAGTATGCCCCGGCACCCGGCACCGAGATCCGCTACGATCCGCAGCTCATCAGCGGCCTGAAAGAAGATCACCAGCAGCTGCTCGCACTGTATGGCGAAATCAAGGCATCTTTCGATGCCGGCGACTACGAGACCGTCTCCACGCAACTCGTCCATTTCCGCACGGCGTTGCAGGGCCACCTGCTGACCGAAAACGTCCGTCTGTACATCTATCTTGACCGGCAGATGTCCCGTGACGAGGTGAACTCCGACCTCATCCGCGGTTTCCGCCGCGAGATGGACGGCATCGGCAAGACCGCTCTCAACTTCCTGAAGAAGTACGAAGCGATCGGCGTCGACACTGAATTGGCCACGCCCTTCGCGCGCGACTTCGCGGCGATCGGCAAGGTGCTGGTCGAGCGGATCGAACGCGAGGAATCGACCTTGTATCCGCTTTACATGCCGACCTACTGACCCATCCGGCGGACCCGCCGAGCGGGTCCGCCACACTCCTTCATCGAATCGGGCCTTTTCGCCCCTTTCATCGTGCTGCCCGAGAGATATAGCCGGAGCGGGGCGCCCTGGAAACGTCGGGTTACGCTGCGCTAACACCTACGCCTAGAGCACCGAACAGATTAACGGAAAGGTCACCGAAGCCACGGATTTACGTTTGAGCGGCCCCGGCGTAGGGTGGATGAGCGCCAGCGCATCCACCATCTGCGGCTCTCCGGTGGATGCGCTGGCGCTTATCCACCCTACAAACCTGACCGACCTTGATGGTGTGAGGCCGGTATCGGGTTTATCTGTTCGGTGCTCTAGGCCCCTGTTCTGAGCGGGACCGGCGTCCCGTTCATCGTGCCTGGGTGTGTTAGGGTGTAATAAAGCCCCAGCGGAGTGCACGATGACACGATTTATTTCCGTATTCGCCCTCGTATTGCTGATCGCCGGTTGCTCGGATGAACCTCGTCCCCAGGAGTGGCGATTTGCCCTGGAAGAGATCCAGGGCAGCGTTCAGGACGCCTACGCGCAGCGCTTCAAGGAGCTGGTCGAGGCCCGCACCAACGGCCGCATCCACGTCAGCGTCTACCCGTACGGGACGCTGGGGACATCGGCCCAATTGACCGAGCAGGTACGCAGTGGCGCCGTACAGTTCGCCTTTGCCTCGCCGGGCCATCTTGGCGCCGTGATCCCCGAAGTTCAGGTTTTTTCCCTCCATTTTCTGTTTTCGGATGACGAGCGCGTCAACCAGAGCATCCTCGCCGGCGACGCGCCGCTGCGGGATCTGCTGGGAGAGGCGTATCGGGAAAAGGGGTTGCAGCTGCTGGACATCGTTCAGGAGGGCTGGATGGTGTGGACCGGCAACAGCCCGCTGCGCTCCCTGGCCGACTTCGACGGCTTCAAGATCCGGACCATGGTCTCGCCGCTGCTGGTCGAAGCCTACAAGGCCTACGGCGCGAGCCCGACGCCGATGCCCTATGCCGACGTCTACAGCGGTCTCCAGCTCAACATGATCGACGGCCAGGTCAACCCGGTGTTCGCCATCGAGGAGATGAGTTTCCATGAGGTGCAGAAGGCGATGACCTTCGCCAACCACCTGCCGTTTGTCTCCACCCTGGTCACCCATCCCGGCTTCTACGGCTCGCTGGAGGCCGCCGATCGCCAGCTGCTCGATGCCATTCGGGTGGAATTGGCTTCCTATATCTTCGAGCAGCAAAGGCGCTTCAATGCCGAACGGCTGGAGAAGATCACCAGCAACTCCGATATCGAGGTGATCCACCTGGATGCATCGGCGCGTGCCGCGTTTCAAGCGGCGAGCCTGCCGGTGCGTGAACGGTTTGCGGAACTGGCGGGGCCGCGCGGAGAAGCGCTGGTGCAACGGGTCCTGACCGCCCGTGCCGCGTTGGAGGGTCAGTCCTCCACGACCGGTTCTTCGCCGTAAACCAGGCTGCCGTTGCGTCCGCCGGTCTTGACCCGGTACATGGCGGCGTCGGCGTGCTGCAACAGGGTTTCGATGTCGTCGCCGTCGCGCGGGTACAGCGCGATCCCGATGGAGGCCGAAATGGCAACCTCGTTCTCCCTCAAGCCGAATGGGATACTCAGGCTGGCCAGGATCTTGTCGGCAACCCGCTTGGCCTCGAACGGCTGGCCGACCCGCGGCAGCATAACCGTGAACTCGTCACCGCCGACCCGCGCGGCGGTGTCGGTTTGGCGCAGGCTGCCGGCCAGGCGCGATGCCACCTGTCGTAGCAGTTCGTCGCCCGCCTCGTGGCCGAATGTGTCGTTGATTTGCTTGAAGCGGTCCAGATCCACGAACAGCAGGGCGAAGCTCTCTTTGTTGCGGCGACTGTTGCTGAGCAGTTGCTCGAGGCGATCGTGGAACAGGCGGCGATTGACCAGCCCGGTCAGCTGATCGTAGTTGGCCTGCTGCCAGATCTGCTCCTGGAGCTGCCGGCGCTCCGTGATGTCCGTCTTGACCCCGACGAAGTGGCTGATCTCCCCCCGATCGTCGGTGATCGGGGAGATGGAGACCGACTCCCAGTAAAGCTCGCCATTGCGCTTGCGGTTGAGCAGTTCGCCTTGCCACACCTTGCCGGCGAGAATGGTGTCCCACATCTGTTCGTACGCGGCCTTCGGCGTCTGCCCGGACTGGAACAGGCGTGGATTGAGACCAATCACCTCTTCGGATCGATATCCGGTGACCTCGCAAAAGCGTTCGTTGACGTATTCGATCCGCCCCTCGCGGTCGGTGATCAGGATCGATTCCGGGCTGTGGCGCACGGCCGCCGACAGTTTGCGCAGCAGATCCTCGCGGGCGCGTCGTTCAGTAATATCGGCGAAGGTCACGACGGCGCCGACCAGGCGACCGTTGTCGTAAAGCGGCTGTGAACGATATTCCACCGCCAGGGCGCTGCCGTCTGCGCGCCAGAACGTCTCGGCCTCCACGTGAGCTGGTGTGCCGAGCCGGTAGGTGGCGACCAACGGGCACCGCTCCGAGGAGTCTGCCACCGTGCCCCGCCAGCGGCCGTGGACCAGCTCGTGGATATCCTTCCCCAGGATCGGCTCTGCCGACTCCAACCCGAAAAGCCGCAGCGCGGTGGGGTTGCAGAAGGTACACCGGCCTTGGGCGTCGACGCCGTAGATCCCTTCGCCCGATGATTCGAGCAGCAGTCGCAGTCGGGTCTCGGCCAGCTCACGTTCGGCAACCTCTTCCCGCAACTCCCGTGTGCGGACCGCCACCAGTGCATCCTGCGCGCCTTTGGCCTGTTCCAGCCGAAGCAGATGGCGGCGATTGTGAAGCAGGGCGAGGAGCGTCACACCGGCCACCAGCAGCCAGACCGCCCCGTGCAGCAGGGCAATCCGGAGCCGCTGTGCGTCGGTGGCGGCCAGCAAGGGGGATGCGGCGAAGGCGACACTGATCCCGCCCCGGACGTCGCCCAGCCGATAACCCTGATGGGCGTGACATTTGAGACACGCCTCTTTGGTCACAAGCGGCGCCATATAGCGAAACCGCAACTCCCCATCGGCTTCCAGGAATTCGCTGACCTCTTTTTCCCCGGCCTCGAAAGCGCGCAAGGCGGCCGCTTCCCAGTCGTCGGGCCGGTTGTCGGGATTGAGCGGTTTCAGACTGGTGAGCCGTGTGGCCATGCCGCTCTGGGCGAGCACCACTTCGCTGATCTGCCGAGTCATGTAGGCCGGATTGAGCAGCGTGAGTGGGCGGCCGGAGGGGGTGGCGATGTCCCGTTCATCGACTTCGAGATGGGGGTTGGGAACCGTCTGCTCGGTGACCGGGGCATAGACACCGCCGTGCCGTGCGTTCCACAGCCGCATCGACTCCACCATCTTGAAGACAAACCGGCCCCGGTTGGTGGCCAGCTCTTCGGCGTGGCGGTTGAGCTCCTGGATGTTGGTATAGGCCGACAGACCAACCAGGGCGCTCCAAAGTGCCAGTGGCAGCAGCCACCAGCGACGCTGCAGAAGTACACGATTCACCGGCGCCCCTCCGGTGGAAGAATGACCCTATCTTACGACCTGAATCAGCGGCGGTCTAACCATAAAAATGCCCAAATCAGTGCCCCGCCCGCGCCGAGAAGCAGTGCGCTCACCGGCACGCCGTAGACGGCGGTGGAGACGGTGTCACTCAGGCCGACGATAGCGGCAGCGCCGAGCAACAGGGTGCTGCCGCCGATGGCGGCGATCGTCCGCCGGTTGGCCCGGCGGATCTCGCGCCGGATATTCTGCAGCTCTTCAGGATTGGCGTTGATGCGAAGCCGCCCTTCACGGACCCGCTGCAGGGCATCATGGACCAGCAGCGGCAGCTCGGGCAGCTTTTCGCCCCACTGCGGGACGTTTTCGATTAGGCGACTGGCGAACGAGCGCAGGCCGAGCTGCTCACTCATCCAGCGTTCGAGGAAGGGTTTGGCCGTCTGCCACAGGTCGAGGTCGGGATAGAGCTGACGGCCGAGCCCCTCGATGTTGAGCAGGGTCTTCTCAAGCAGCACCAGTTGCGGCTGCACCTCCATGTCGAAACGGCGGGCGGTCTGGAACAGGTTAAGCAGCAGCTGGCCGAACGAGATCTCGGAGAAGGGGCGCTCGAAGATCGGCTCGCACACGGTGCGGATGGCGGACTCGAACTCGTCCACCCGGGTATCGCGCGGCACCCAGCCGGACTCCACGTGCAGTTCCGCCACTTTCTGGTAATCGCGACGGAAGAAGGCGATCAGGTTTTCGGCCAAATAGCGCTGATCCTGGCGCGAAAGGGTACCCACGATGCCGAAATCGACGGCGATGTACTGCCCCTCCGGGCTGACGAAGATGTTGCCCGGATGCATGTCGGCGTGGAAGAAGTTGTGCCGGAAGACCTGGGTGAAAAACACCTCCACGCCACGTTCGGCCAGTGCCGGGAAGTCGATGCCGGCCTCCCGCAGGGCGCGCAGGTTACCGATGGGGATCCCGTGGATACGCTCCATTACCAGCACATTGCGCCGCACGTAGTGCCAGTGGATCTCAGGGATGTAGATCAGGTCGGAACCTTCGAAATTTCGCCGCAGCTGCGAGGCGTTCGCGGCCTCGCGCATCAGGTCCAGCTCGTCCCAGATGTTCTTTTCGAATTCCGCGACCACGGCCACCGGCCGCAGACGCCGCCCCTCCCGCCAGAACTGCTGGACCTTTTCGGCGAGGATGTACATCAGGCCCAGGTCGCGCCGGATCACCGGGGCGATGTCGGGGCGCAGCACCTTGACCACCACCTCGGAGCCGTCCAGCAGGCGGGCGGCATGGACCTGGGCGATGGAGGCGGAAGCAATCGGGGTTTCGTCGAATTCGGCGAACACCTGGTCCAGCGGTTTGCGAAACGCCTTTTCGATGATCTGGCGGGCCAGGGCGCCGGGAAACGGCGGCACGCGATCCTGCAGCCGGGCCAGCTCGTCGGCGATATCTTCCGGCAGCAGGTCGCGCCGGGTGGAGAGGATCTGCCCGAACTTGACGAAAATCGGCCCCAAATCCTCCAGCGTGCGGCGGATCTGCGCGCCTCGCGGGACGTCGCGCGCGCGCAGCCAGCGCCACCACATCAGGTGTCGCACGAACCGGATCGGGCGGAACAGGTGAATGGAGAGGATCAGCTCATCCAGGCCATGTTTGGCCATGACCCAGCTGATGTAGACCAGGCGCAGTGCCTGTGACGGCCGGATCACGAGATTCTCCCCGCGTGTGGTGCCATGTGGATTGCTTTAATCAAGTGAGGCAAGCGGGCTTTTTACCTTAAAGCCGGAAGGGACGCAAAAGCTGGGGCGAAGTTAAGTCGCATGAAGCGGAGGCACGTCAGTGTCGAGTCTTCCAACCGCGACGGGATTTATGCCCCCCCGGGAGCTATGCCGTTTCTATCAAACAAGACTCCCGGAGCCGGCCGGGGAGCTTGTGGGAGGGCCGTCCCGGCGCGATTTCCCGGCGCAGCCGGGTGGCGCTGCGCGCCACATTCGCGGCGAGGACGCCCCTCCCACAATCCGTGCCTCCGTTTGCTTCGCGACTACGGCGCCGGATCCGCACATCACTGTAGCCGATCCACCCGCGCTTCCAGCCGGTCGAGATCCGCCCGCAGCCGGTCCACCTCGTCCATGAAATGCGCCACCTCGCCCCGCCCCGGAACCAGCTCCAGCTCCTCCTGGACGTATTCGCCGGCGTTGCGGGCCAGGGTGTCGCGGGAGCCGCGCAGCCAGTCGGAAAAGCCGCGGAATGCGTTGCCGACCTGGTGTGCCACGATATCGCCGGTCAGCTTCGACAGCTGCTCCTCCCAGTCGACGTCAAGGCCGTCCAGGATGCGCTTGAACCGCTGGCCGGTCTCGATATCGCCCTCGATGGTCACCTCGCCCGAAAACAGTCCCTGCGTCGCCTGCCCGCCCGAGAGGCGCAGCAGCGCCAGCGGCGTGCCGGCCAGCCGGGTGTCCGGCTCGCCTTCGAACCGGGCCATCAGGCGCAGCCCCCGGCCGGTTGGCGCGGCAAACAGGGTGAGGCCGGTGCCTTTCAGGTCGATCGCGATCACCCGCCCCTGCAGCTCGCTCAAGCGGTGACCGGTCTCCGGGTCCAGGGCGATCACCGCATTGACGGCCTGCTCCAGTCCCGCCACTACCGCTTCGGGTAACACCGACCTGTTCATCTTGCCTCCTTAACCAGTTGGTCCAGGGACTTGCGCGATTCATCATCCGGCTGTGGGTCGTGGTCACCGACCCGGACCACCAGCGTTCCGGCAATCTTGTCGTGAAACCCCTGTTTGCGCCGGTCCCAGCCGATCCAGAAAAAACCAAGCCCCAAGGGCAGCGCCGACAGCAGATAGGCGAAGTAGCGCAGGATTGCGCGCAAAAGCGTGGGGTTGGCCCCGGTGCGGGCGTCGATGATGCGGCACTCCAGCAGCATCTTGCCGGGCGTGGCGCCATAGCGCACCCAGAAGAAGACGAAAATCGCCAGCGGCAGCAGGTCCTCCACCAACAGCACGAGCCACAGCGGCGCGGCGTTTGCGCTGGTAACCACCTCCGCTTGCGGTGCCGGTGCCAGCTTCGCCAACAGGATAAGCAGTGGCAGCAACAGCACGGTCAGCAGCAGAACGTCGACCGCAAAGGCGCCCAGACGGCGCCAAAAGCCGGCATATTGCGGCTCTGCCATGGTTCAGAACTTGAAGCCGCGGTGCAGCGCGACGATGCCCCCGGTCAGGTTGAAGTACTCCACCCGGTCGAATCCAACGCCCGCCATCATGCCCTTGAGGGTCTCCTGATCCGGATGCATCCGAATCGATTCGGCCAGGTAGCGGTAGCTGTCCTTGTCGCCGGTGACCATCTGACCCAGGGTCGGCAGGACCGAGAAGGAGTAGAGGTCGTAGACCGGGCCGAGACCCGGTACCGCCGGCTTCGAGAATTCCAGCACCAGCAGCCGGCCACCCGGCTTCAGTACCCGGAACATGGAGGCGAGCGCCTTGTCCTTGTTGGTGACGTTGCGCAAACCGAAGGCGATGGTGATGCAGTCGAAGTGGTTGTCCGGAAAGGGCAGGCTCTCGGCGTTGACCTGCGCATATTCCATGTTGCCGACGATGCCGCGGTCGGTCAGCCGCGTGCGGCCCACCTCCAGCATCGAGGCGTTGATGTCGGCCAGCACCACTTCGCCGTCGGGACCGACCAGTTCGGCAAAGGCCCCGGCCAGGTCACCGGTGCCGCCGGCCAGGTCTAGCACCCGCTGGCCGCGGCGCACGCCGCTCATCTCGATGGTGAAGCGCTTCCACAGCCGGTGGATCCCCATCGACATGAGGTCGTTCATCAGGTCGTACTTCGACGCCACCGAGTGGAACACCTGCGCCACCCGCCCGGCCTTCTCGTCCACCGGAACCTGCTGATACCCAAAGTGTGTCGTGTCCTGCTCGCTCATGTTCCGGTCCTGCCATCCATATCGGTGTTTCCAGCTCGTCGATTGAACTAGCCCTTGCGCTCCACCCCGGCCGCTTTCAGGCGGCCCAGATAGTCCTGCCATTTCTTCTCGTAGTTTACCGCCAGATCGTACAGCACGTCCCAGGAGTAGATACCGCTGTGGTGACCGTCGTCGAAATGGGGCTGGATGGCATAGGTGCCGACCTGCTCGATGCGTTCGATGTTGACGTCCTCCTTGCCCACCTGCAGCGTCTCCTGGCCGGGGCCGTGGCCGCGTACCTCCGCGGAGGGGGAGTAGACCCGCAGGTACTCCACCGGCAGCTCGAACCGGCTACCGTCGGAGAAGGCGATTGCCAGCTTCCGCTCGGCCTTGCTCAGGGTGATTTCCGTAGGGGTCGGCGTCTTCATATTGGTCTTTTTTCCTCATGGCGGGGGTACGGGTAGAAGATCCAGATGGGGCCCCGTACCCGCCGATTCAATTGGCCGGTTCGGTTAAAGGATATACCGGCTCAGGTCCTCGTCGCGGGCGAGGTCGGCCAGTTGGCCGTCCACGTAGGCGGCATCCACCACCAGCGTCTGCCCGCTGCTGTCCGGCGCCCGGAACGAGATCTCCTCCAACAGCCGCTCCATCACCGTGTGCAAGCGGCGGGCCCCGATGTTTTCGGTGCGCTCGTTCACCTGCCAGGCGATTTGGGCGAGGCGCTCGATCCCGTCGGCGGCGAACTCGACCGTCACCCCTTCGGTCTGCAGCAAGGCCTTGTACTGCTCGGTCAGGGAGGCGTCCGGCTCGGTGAGGATACGCACGAACTCGTCCGCCCCCAGTGCGTCGAGCTCGACGCGGATCGGCAGTCGGCCCTGCAGCTCCGGGATCAGGTCGGACGGCTTCGAGAGGTGGAACGCACCGGAGGCGATGAACAGGATGTGGTCGGTCTTCACCATGCCGTACTTGGTGCTGACGGTGGAGCCCTCCACCAACGGCAGCAGGTCGCGCTGTACGCCCTCGCGGGAGACGTCCGGCCCTTTGCCCTGTTCCGAGCGGCTGGTGATCTTGTCCATTTCGTCCAGAAACACGATGCCGTTCTGCTCTACGGCTGCCAGTGCCCGCGACTTCACCTCCTCATCGTTGACCAGCTTGGCCGCCTCTTCGTCGGCCAGCTGCTTGAGCGCCTCTTTAACTTTCATGCGGCGGGCCTTGGTGCGCTGCTGGCCCATGCTCTGGAACAGGTTCTGCAGCTGGCTGGTCATCTCCTCCATGCCGGGCGGCGCCATGATCTCGACACCCACCGGATTGGCGCGCACCTCGACGTCGATCTCCTTGTCGTTCAGGTCGCCCTCGCGCAGCTTCTTGCGGAATTTCTGTCGGGTACCGGAATCCGCTTCCGCGGTGGCCTCGAAACCGCGGGCGCGCGGTAGCAGTGCATCCAGCACCCGCTCTTCGGCCGCCTCGTAGGCACGGTGCTGCACCTGCCGCATCGCCTGCTCGCGCACCATCTTGATGGCGATCTCCGCCAGATCGCGCACGATCGACTCTACATCGCGGCCGACATAGCCCACTTCCGTGAATTTGGTGGCTTCGACCTTCAAAAACGGTGCATTGGCGAGGCGCGCCAGGCGGCGGGCGATCTCGGTCTTGCCGACCCCGGTGGGGCCGATCATCAGGATGTTCTTCGGCGTGATTTCGCCGCGCAGCGGCTCGCCAACCTGGCTGCGGCGCCAGCGGTTGCGCAGGGCGATGGCCACCGCCCGCTTGGCCGCGGCCTGTCCGATGATGTGCTTGTCCAGCTCCTGGACGATCTCGCGGGGAGTCATTTCGCTCATGATGATGTCTTCGGTTTGACCACGGAGGGCACAGAGTTCACAGCGGCGTTTGATGGTGCCTTTTTGTCCATTACGCAATCCTCCGTGTGCGCTGTTCTCTGTGGTTTCAATCCTATTCCAGCTCTTCGATGGTCAGATTGTGGTTGGTGTAGATGCAGATGTCGGCGGCGATACCGAGGCCCTTTTCGACGATGCTGCGGGCGTCGAGTTCGGTGGTGTCGAGCATCGCGCGGGCGGCAGCCTGGGCAAAAGGGCCACCGGAGCCGATGGCGATCAGGCTGTCCTCCGGCTCGATGACGTCACCGTTGCCGGAGATCACCAGCGAGGCGGTGCGGTCGGCCACCGCCAGCAGCGCCTCCAGGCGGCGCAGCATGCGATCGGTGCGCCAGTCCTTGGCCAGTTCCACCGCGGCCCGGGTCAGGTTGCCCTGGTGCTTCTCCAGCTTGCCCTCGAAGCGCTCGAACAGGGTAAAGGCATCGGCGGTGCCTCCGGCGAAGCCCGCGATGACCTGGTCCCGGTAGAGGCGGCGCACCTTGCGGGCGTTGCCCTTCATGACCGTGTTGCCCATGGTCACCTGGCCGTCGCCACCGATCACGACCTTGCCGCCCCGGCGCACGGAGAGAATGGTGGTGCCGCGAAACTGTTCCAAGCCGTCACATCCTTCGTCGAAAACCAAGTTGAATATTCTACATTATCGCCAGCGGAGGCACGACGACACGTCGGGTGCAGTGAGCGCGGCGAACCGAACCTCCGCGGCGCCTGTTACGGCACCATCACCACTTGCCGCTCGGAACGGCGTCGGTACCAGGCTGCCGCGCCGGCGGAAGTCATGATGCACCAGACTGCGAACAACGCCCCGGGCAAAGCGGTGATCGGCTCGAAGTGAGCCAGGGCGAGGGCTACACCCAGCCCGGCGTTCTGCATACCGATCTCGATGGCGAGGGTGAGCCGATGGCGGCCATCGAAGCCGAACAGCTGCCCGGCCTGCCAGCCGGCCAGGTAACCGATCGCGTTCACGATCACCACCAGCACGAACACCAGCGGGCCGATGTCGGCGAGCCGCGCCTGGTTGGCGGCCACCGCATAGCTACAGATGATCACGATGGCGATCGTGGCCACTGCCGGGGCGACGGCCTTCGCAGCATCCAGTCGGCCGCCCAAATGTCGGCGCAGTGCCATCCCGAGCAGCAGCGGCACCAGGACAGTCTTGACCACCGTCCACATCATCGGCAGGAACGGGATGTCCAGGAACGCCTCCCCCAGCAGCTTCACCAGCCCGGGGGTGAGCAGCGGGGCGATGAGGGTCGCCACGGTGGTCAGGGCGATGGAGTAGGCAACGGCGCCCCCGGCCAGATAGACGATCACGTTGCTGGCCATCGCCCCCGGTGCACAGCCGACGATGATGAAGCCGAGTGCCAGCGCCTCCGGCAACCCGGAGAGCCAGGCCGCCGCAAAACCCAGCAGCGGCATGATGCTGTACTGCGCGAGCACGCCCTGACCGATCGCCAGCGGCCGGGTCAGCGTCTCCCGCAGGTCCTCCGGTTCCAGCACGACGCCGAGCGCCAGCATGGTGGCCGCGAACAGCCAGAGGAAATAGTCTTTGAACGGCATGAAGAGCGCCGGTTCGATGTACGCGGCGATCGCGCCCAGCAGAGTCAGTGGCGCCAGGGCGTTGGCGAAGAGTTGTAACAGGCGCAGCAGCATGGTCTTTCGTCCGTAATAGAAGCTTCCGACTTTACCGACCCCGCGTTACCGGGGAAAGACCTTGTCGGTGCGCGGGCTATTGACCGGTTGTGCCGGCCGGCACCAGCTGACGGCGCAACGGGCGAATGGCGAGCAGGGCCAGGATGATGCCGCTGGCCCAGGCCAGAACCGAGGGCACCAGCTCTGTGGCATCCGCCATCTGGGCGGCGACATCGATGCCGAGGCCGGCGACGATGGCATCCACCAACAGCCCGGCCGTGACACTGGTGACCGCGATCCCGCACAGGTAAAGCACGAGCGTGCGCCGGCCGAGCTCACGGTACAACAGCCCGAGCGTGGCGAGATTGGTCGCCGGCCCCGCGAGCAGAAATACCAGCACCGTTCCGGGTGATACGCCCAGTAGCAGCAGCGATGCAGCAAGAGGGGTCGAGGCAGTGGCGCAGATGTACATCGGGATTCCCACCAGCAGCATCAGCAGCATGGCCGGCAGCCCGCTGCCCCAGGCCGCCAGGGCCCCGACGGGCACCAGGGTCATCAGCAGCCCGGCCAGCAGCAGCCCGGCGGCGAGCCAGGGGATGATGTCGTCGACAATGTTGTTGACGGCATAGCGCAGGCCATCGACGGTCCTGCCCCTCCAGCCGGGTGCGGGGGCGGAGGGTGCGCCGCAGCTGGTGTTGCAACCGCAGCAGGAACCTGCGCCCGGTGCCGGAGGAGGGTTTGGGGCCGGCCGGCCTGCACCCCAGCCGCCGAGCAGACCCGTGCAAATGGCACTGGCGATCGCCGCGACCGGCCTGACCACCGCCATGAAAGGACCCATCAAGGCGTAGGTCACCGCCACCGAATCGACGCCGGTCTCCGGCGTGGCAATGAGAAAGGAGAGGGTGGAGCCGCGGGAGGCCCCGCTTCGGTGCAGACCGAGCGCCGCCGGCAACACACCGCAGGAGCAGAGCGGCAGCGGTGCGCCAACCAGCGCGGCCCGGGTGACCGGCCCGATCCCCGACCCGCCGAGCCAGCGATGCATCGCCGATTCCGGCACCCAGCCCTTGATCAGGCCGGCGGCCAGCAACCCCAGCAACAGCCAGGGAGCGGCGTCCAGGTAGAGGCCGACGGTGTTGGTGAAAAACGGGATGAGGGTATCGGGAAACACGGGAACGTACGCGTTGGGGTGGACGTGAGGTTACCGCACGCGGTGTGGCCGCCGAAAGGCGAAACGGGGTAGGCGCATAGCGCCGCGGAGTTCCGCCACGTGCGTTTCCGCTAGCGGCGAGTCCGCCCCCTACCGAAGGGTTCCGTTGCGAAGTCCGCGATGGTGGCAAATCACTCCGCGGCGCTACCGTTGCCGTTGGCGGCCTTCTCCCAAAGCTGCTGATTGCGGGTCGTCAACTCCTGAATCAAGGCATCCAGCCCTTCACGGCTGATCTGTGAGCCGAAGCTGTTGCGGTAGTTGATGATGATGCTGATCCCCTCGACGTTGACGTCATACACCTGCCAGGGATCGCCGGCTTCACGGCGGTAGAGGCTGAAACTGACCGGTACCACCGGCCCTTCCGGCGGCCGCACCTCCGCCCGGACCCGCGCCCTTCTTTCATCCTCGCCGTGCTGCGTCGGCAGAATCTGGATCAGACGGTCCTTCTGTTCCAGCAAGCGATCCAGCTCGCTCGGATCGTCCAGCAGGGCCGACACATAGAAGCGGATCATGAGGGTCTTGAACTGCTCGGTGAAGCGGGCGCGCTGCTCCTCCGAGGCGCGTCGCCAGTGGGCCCCGAGGACCATGCGGGCCATCGTCTCCGTATCCACGTGGGGCACCAGGATCTCTTCGACCAGGGTAAACAGCCGTTCCGGATTGTCCTTGACGGCTTCGCGCTCGGCCTCGAGGGCGTCGATCATCTCGGTACTCACCGACTCCAGCAACGCATCCGGCGGCGGCACGTTGGCCCAGGCCGGAATGGCGAGACAAAGCCACAAAAGCGCCGCCAGTCGGCGCCAGGAAGACCGCACGGTAATTGTGTTCACGAGTGTCCTGCCTTTTTTGTCGATTCTGATGGCGGGATGGACCGCCGCGGGATGGTAAAATCCGCTCCCTTCCAAATTCGAGCTGCCCGATGCGACGCCCCGAGCTGCTGGCCCCTGCGGGCAACCTCCGAAACCTGCGTTTTGCCGTGGCCTACGGCGCCGATGCCGTCTATGCCGGTGTTCCAAGGTATAGCCTAAGAGTGCGCAACAACGACTTCAATCAGCTCGAGAACCTGGCGGCGGGCATCACCGAGGTCCACAACGCGGGGCGGAAGTTTTTCCTTGCCGCCAACGTGCTGCCCCACAATGCCAAGGTCCGCACCTTTATCGAAGACCTCGCCCCGGTGGTCGAGCTGGGCCCCGATGCGCTGATCATGGCCGACCCCGGTCTCATCATGTTAGTGCGCGAACGTTGGCCGGAGCTGCCGCTGCACCTGTCGGTGCAGGCTAACACGATGAACTGGGCGGCGGTGAAATTCTGGGCCACGGTCGGCATTTCCCGCGTGATCCTCTCCCGTGAGCTGGCCCTGGACGATATCGCCGAGATCCGGCAGCGCTGTCCGGACATGGAACTGGAGGTGTTCGTCCACGGCGCCTTGTGTATTGCCTACTCGGGTCGCTGCCTGCTCTCCGGCTATTTCAACCACCGCGATGCCAACCAGGGAACCTGCACCAACGCCTGTCGATGGGAGTACGCCGTCCACCCGGCCGGCGCCGATGCCGCCGGCGACCCGATCCCGGGCCGGCATCCCGCCGCGGCGCCGGTTCACTTCCTGGAGGAGGGGGAGCGACCGGGCGAGCTGATGCCCATCGAGGAGGATGAGCACGGCACCTACGTCATGAACTCCAAGGACCTGCGGGCCGTACGCCACGTGAACAGGCTCGTCGAGATCGGGGTCGACAGCCTTAAGATCGAGGGCCGCACCAAATCCCACTATTACGTGGCCCGCGCCACCCAGGTCTATCGCCGCGCCATTGATGACGCCGTCGCCGGGCACCCGTTCGACCCCGAACTGCTGGGGGAACTGGAGAATTTGGCCAACCGCGGTTATACCGAGGGCTTTTTCGACCGCCACGCGGATGCCGAGTACCAGAATTATCGGCAGGCCAGTTCCGACTCGGTGCAGCAGCGCTTTGTGGCCGAGGTGGCCAGCTACGACCCGGCAACCGGCATGGCCGAACTGGAGGTGAAGAATCAGTTTTCGGTGGGAGATCGGCTGGAGCTGATCACGCCCGGCGGCAATCACAGCTTTGTCCTCGAGGACCTCGAGGACCTCAAGGGTGAACCGATGCAGACCGTGCCCGGAGGTGGCTGGCGGGTACGGGTCAGCCTGCCCAAGGCGGCCGACCGTTACTGCCTGCTCACTCGGTACTCTTGAGAATCTGAGGGAGTGGATGGGTTAAGCGCGGCGGCTCGGTCTGCCTCAGGTCGGACAGGCGAGGCTGCCCTGGTCGCGTTGTCCGAACCAGAAGTCCAGGCCCTTGCCGAGGAACTCGTCCCAGCGCATGTAGTGGGAGCCGTCACAGGAGAAGTTGAGCCCCACCATACCGTTGCAGACGTTGAGGGAGCCGGCGCGCAGGTAGACCACGTCGTCGGCAAAACGCAGGGTCCGGAACATTTCGAACACCGGCATGATCTGCTCCGCCGGTACGATCGCCCGATCGGTATAAACCCGCCGCGGGTAGGCGAAGCAGATGTCCGGATCGGTCAGCTCATCGATGTTGAGGATGCGGTAGGCCCAGGGGTCATCCACCAGCCACACCGTCGCCCGGCTGCTGGAGAAGTGCAGCTTGCCGTGGAACACCCCGTGTTCGGTCATCAGCTCGTTCAGCAGCGGTAGCACTTCGTCCAGATGCCGGTCCATCTGGCTCTCGACCCGCTGTTGCAGGAACAGCCCGCCGCGAATTGCGGGGTCGCCCTTGATCTGGCGCCACTGCTCCGGCTCCCGGTAGAGCCCGCCGGTATGGGGCAGCTCGCGCAGGTCATAATCGGCGCCGAGAAAGCCGACCCGCTCACCGGCCGGATTGCGGATCACCTGAACCGCGGTGAGTGACGGCCGTTTCTTGTTGCGGCTGATATAGGCGTCGGACAGCTTGAAGTCGGTCGCGCCGACAATGCCCTGCATATAGGGTCGGTCCGAGCGGTCACGGCCGAGGTGGGAAGGGTCATGGCCGTCACGGGTGATGTTGTCGGTAAGCTGAATTCCGGCCGCGTCCAGCACGTAGATGTGCTTGCAGTAGGCGAGCTCCGGCAGCGCCTGTTGCAACCGTGCCTCCAGCGCCGCCCGGTCGTCGATGACCTCGGCACAGCGCTCGGCGAGCTCGAACATCGGCGTACCGAGCAGCGGCATCAGTGCCTCGCGTTGCAGGCGAATGCTCTCTTTCAGGCTGGAAACGGGCACAACAGGAGTCTCCGGGGCGGCAGTTGATTTAGGATACCCGGAAATTTCACGGATGAGGGATTGCAACCTTAAAGAGCGGGTGGCGCGCGGTGGGTATGGTTCCAAACGCCCATACCGTGGCTAGGATTTATGCCCCGCATGGGGAACGCCGCTCCCAAACAAAACCGCCGCCATCGAGTGTGGCAACGGTTTTGTGGGAGCGCCGTCCCCGGTGCGATGCGGCGCTCAACGGCTAGGCAGACTACTGGTCGCCCTTATCCAAACCCTTCCCCCGCAGCGGCGAGGTCAGGCCGTTGAGGTCCGTGCCGTCCAGGCCGATCTCCTTCAGCAGTGAATCGAGCAGCGGCCCCTGGGCGCGGTAGCGCAGGGCGCTGTTGACCACCTGGTCGGCCAGACTGCCGGAGCCGGCCCCTTCCTCCAGCTCCATGCCGGCCACGCGGGCGCCGCCGTGGCCGCCGTTGAGGCCCTCGACCTGCACGATCTTGATGCCGTCGATCTGCTCCATCGGCTTGACGCTCTCGCGGATGATGTCCGGCAGGTACTTGATGAGCGCCATCCGCACCTGCATCGCGATCTGGTCCGGCGACAGCAGGTTGTCCGCCTCGTGCATCGCACGCCGGCCCTCGGCCTCCACCTGGTAGCGGATGGCGGCGGCCTCGGCGCGCAGTTTCTCGGCTTCGGCGTCGCCGGTGGCGGCGATGCGGGCCTTTTCCGCCGCGGCATCGGCCTCGATCTTGATCGATTCGGCCCGGTCCTCGGCAGCCCGCTTGTCCGCATCCGCCGCGACCGTCACGGTGATCGCCTCGCGCTCGGCCGCCTGCCGCGCCTGCACCAGTTCCACCGCCTTGTCACGCTCGGCGCGCTCGGTCTGCCGCACCGTCTCCACCGCTTCCTCTTCCTTGACCGCGGCAGCCCGGGCACGCGCTGCCTCGGCCTGTGCTTCCGACTGCGCTCTGGATTTCTCCGCAATGGCGATCTCGCGATCCTGCTCCGACAGCTCCACCGTCTTGCGCCGCTCCACCTCGGCAGTCTCGATCGACCGTGTGCGGGAGATGTCCTTCTCCTTCAACAGCCGCTCCTTCTCGATCCGCTCTTCCTCCACCGCGCGTTCCGCCATGATGCGGGCGGTGTCCACCTCCCGCTTGGCGAGGATCTCCGCCTCCTCCGCTTCGCGCTGTTTCTGGGCCTGCTCGCGGGCGATCTCGGACATCTGCGCGGCGCGGCGGATCTCGATCTCGCGCTGCTGCGCCAGTTTGGCATACTCCTCTTCCCGCTCGAGCTGCAGCCGCTGCTGTTCCGCCTCCAGGTTCTTGGTCTTGATCGCGACCTGGGTATCCTGCTCGATGTCGTTGCGCTTCTTGCGCCGCGACTCGATGGTCTCGGTCAGGCGGGTAAGGCCTTCGGCGTCAAACGCGTTCTGTGGGTTGAAGAAGTCGAACGAGGTCTGGTCGAGGCCGGTCAGCGACACCGACTCCAGTTCCAGGCCGTTCTTGAGCAAATCCTCCGACACCACCTGCTGCACCTTCTGCACGAAGTCGACCCGCTTCTCGTGCAGCTGCTCCATGTCCATCTCGGCGGCCACCGCACGCAGGGCATCGACGAACTTGCCCTCGACCAGCTCCTTGAGGTCCTCCGGGTTCATCGTCTTGATGCCCAGGGTCTGTGCCGCGTTGGCGATGGAGTCCTCGGTCGGCTTCACCCGCACGTAAAATTCGGCGGTGACGTCGACCCGCATGCGGTCGTGGGTGATGAGCGCCTGCTCGTTGGCGCGCCGCACCTCGAGGCGCAGGGTGTTCATGTTGACCGGGATGATCTCGTGCAGCACCGGGAATACCAGGGCGCCGCCGTTCATGATCACCCGTTGCCCCCCGAAGCCGGTGCGTACGAACGACACCTCCTTGGAGGCGCGCCGGTAGAGCCGCGCCAGGATCATGCCGAGGGTGATCAGGGCGACGACGATAGTGCCCGCGACCATGCCGATATCTATCAGGTTGTTCATTCCATTTCCTCGTTATTTTTTTCAGTCGACCAGGGCCGCGCTTTGATTGCGGATGCCCCGGAAGGTCGCCCCGTTCATCGACACCAGGAGTACGGCGGTACCGGCCTCCAGCGTGTCGTCTCCGTCCGGTTCGACCATCACGTAGTGGGTCTGCCCGTGGCTGTCGCGCAGTTTCGCCTGGGCCGGGTGGCCGGGTGCCGCCCGCCCGAGGGTGATCACCGCCACCCGACCGACAAAGCTGCCTTCGGCCACCGCATCGGTTTCATCGCGCGGCATCACCTTGCCGAGCAGCCCCCCCAGCCCTCTGACCACCGGCAGCGCCAGCAGCAGGGCCGGCACGCTGGCGACCGGCGCGGGCAGGGTGGTGCCGAACAGATTGGCGACCGTCGCCTGCATCCCCAGCCCGATCAGGCCGAACGCCGCGAGGAAGATCACCAGCAGCATCAGCACCGGCACCTGGCCCAGCCGCAGCCACCCGAGCAGGCGGGTAAAGGTGCCCGGGTCGTTCAGGTCGGGCGCCTCCAGGTTCAGGTCGAGATCGGGCAGAAAGCCCTCCAGCAGGCCGGAGAGCCCGGCGCCGAACAGGGTGGCGACCCCCTCCAGCACGGCGATGAACAGCATCACCGCCAGCGCGACGGCAAACGGCAGGCTGCCGTCCGCCCCCAGCACCTCGATCATTGGCCGGTCCCGGCCTTGATCGCCGCCAGGCGCTCCCGGATGCGGTTCTGCCTTGAAAGCTCCTCGAGTTCGGCGAGTTTCGCGGCATCCTTGGCATCACCGCCCCGACCCGGCACGCCGGTGTTGCGCTCCATGATGCGTTCGAAGGCGGCGGTCGCCTTGTCGGTTTTGGCTGCGCCCGGCGCGGCGGCGCTGGCGACGGCCACTGCCGGCGCCTCGGCCCGGGCGGCGCGAAACTCTTTCAGCTCGTCCTGCATCTCCCGTTTCTTGGCCTTGAGGGCCTCCACATAGCCCTCCAGCTCCTGCTCGCGGGCGCTCAGCTCGGTCACCGATTTTTCCAGCACCGGCAGCTGTGCCTCAATATCCAGCTGGCGGGCCACCCCGGCCTCGGCCAGGTCTTCCCGCCCCTGGCTTACCGCCAGTTCGACCTGTGCCGTGAGCTCGGTGTGGCGCTGCCGCTCCTGCTCGATGCGCCGGGTGGCCAGGTGCTTGCCGGCGATCACCTTGCCCAGCTCCGCGCGTACTTCGTCCACCGCCCCGTCCACCTCGCGGATCGCCTCTTCCATCACCACCTCGGGCACGGCGTTCTCCATGGAGTCGACAAGGGCATTGAACCCCCCGCTGATGATGCGGCCAACACGTACGGCCATGCTCTCCTTCATGACTGGTCTCCTGCTCTGGGGTTGTGTTTGGTGCCGATCGGCACCGGTTCAAGGCAATGGGCGAGGGGCCGGCACCGTAGGCCGGCGGGAGCGACGGGTGAGGCATGGCAACGCATCCTTGTGGCTCCTGTTCGGCCCGCCGGCGCGCGGGCCTTATTGTTATCGTTGACTCGATGTGCGGTGCGGGCGCGCTCACGTCCTGACCTTCTCCGCTACAGCGTGTCCGCGGTCGGTTCCAGGTTGACGCTCCGGGTCAATTCGGCCGCCAGCCGCTGTTCCAGCACATCCCGGTAATCGCGGATCCGCTGGACATAGCTTACCGGCTCCCAGCCGCGGGCATAACCGTGCTTGACGGTTCGGTAGTACTCCTTCTTCCCCAGCAGTGGCAGTACCTCTTTCAGGTCCACCCAGCGGTCAGGATTGCGCCCCAACCGTTCGGCAAGCGTGCGCGCATCGCTCAAGTGGCCATAGCCGACGTTATACGCGGCCAGTGCGAGCCATAACCGATCCTCGCCGGTCACGGAGTCCGGCAGCCGCCTGACCAGTCGCGCCAGGTACTCCGCGCCGCCATTGATGCTCTGCGCGGCGTCGAGCCGGCTCTTCACCCCCAGTTCGCCGGCGGTGGTTAAGGTCAGCATCATCATGCCGCGCACGCCGGTCGGACTCTTCGCCCGCGGGTCCCAGTGGGACTCCTGATACGCCTGGGCGGCGAGCAGGGTCCACGGCAGGTCGTTGCGCTCGGCGGCTTGGCGGAAGAGCGTGCGGTAGGAAGGCAGCCGGCTGTCGATGCGGCGCACGAAACGGCTCAGGTCGACATAATCGAAGATCTCGACATGGCCGTAATAGCGCTCGTGCAGGCGCGCCAGCACGCCCTCTTTCTCTGCGCGTTCGAACCACTGCTGAACCGCCTTTGCCAGTTCCGGGGCATTGGTGGGCAGCACCCAGGCCAGCGGTTGCTCCTCGGAGACCGGGAAGGCGACGACCAGTTCGGGCAGGTAGCGACGGTTGACGGCGATCACGTTGGAGTCGGCGACCGTGCAGTCCACCTGTTTTTCCCACACCTGGCGCAGGATCTGTTCGGCGCTGTCGCTGCCGGTCTCATCCCAGCTCAGGTCGGGGATCCGCTGGCGCAGGTCGGTCAGCTGTTCCACGTAGCTGCTGCCGGCTGCGACGCGCAGGGACACCCGCTTCAACTCTTCCGCACTCGCGGGGATGTTGCCGCCGCGACGGCAGACCACCTCCTGCTGCACCGACAGGTAATTCGGGCCGAAGCGGTATGCCGGTTCCCGACCCTCGGTGCGGCTGATGCCCCCGGCCCCCAGGTGCCCCTCGCCACGCTCGACGGCCGCGAGTAGCTCGTCGACGCTGTCGATGGTCCTGAATTCGGCCTCAACCCCAAGGTAGTCGGCAAATTGGCTGGCGAGCTCGTACTCGTAGCCCTCGGGCCCTTCCCGTCCTTCGTAATAGGTGGTCGGGGCGTTGCGCGTCAGTACGATCAGCTTGCCCCCGGCGCGTATTTCCTTCAGTACCGTCGGCTCCCGATCGCAGCCCGTCGCCGCCAGCACACCGGCCAGCAACGCAGCCAACCCCGCCCTTTTACGAAGAGTTCCTGACATCCAGTGATCCTAACCGTGACTGCAACCACGAAACTAGCGTGACCTGGATGGCAAAAACAAGCCCGGGCGAACACAAGAACCCCCACGGTGCGGGTTGCGGTAGAATCCCCCTTCTTGCCCCGAAGCATTCGCAAAGAGGAGCCGCCGTGAGCCGATTCGATGCCGCTTGTCCCCGCAGCCGTATGCGCCGAATGCGCCGTGATGATTTCTCCCGGCGCCTGATGAGTGAGCACATACTCACCGTCAGTGACCTGATCTATCCGGTGTTCGTGCTGGAGGGCGAGAACCAGCGTGAGCCGGTCGCCTCCATGCCCGGCGTCGAGCGACTCTCCATCGACCTGCTGCTGAAGGAGGCGGAGGAGCTGGTGGCGCTGGGTGTGCCGATGGTGGCGCTGTTCCCGGTCACGCCGCAGGAGAAGAAGAGCCTGGATGCGGCCGAGGCCTACAATCCGGACGGCCTGGCCCAGCGGGCGGTGCGTGCGCTGCGTGAGCGCTTCCCTGAACTCGGCGTGATGACCGACGTGGCCCTCGACCCGTTCACCTCCCACGGCCAGGACGGACTGATCGACGGTTCCGGCTACGTGATGAACGACGAGACCGTGGCCGTGCTGGTCAAGCAGGCGATCTCCCACGCCGAGGCGGGTGCCCAGGTGGTGGCCCCGTCGGACATGATGGACGGCCGAATCGGTGCCATCCGCGATGCCCTCGAGGCGGCCGGCCATATTCACACCCGCATCATGGCCTACTCGGCCAAGTATGCCTCCAGCTTCTACGGCCCGTTCCGCGATGCGGTGGGCTCCGCCGCCAATCTGGGCAAGGGGGACAAGCGCACCTATCAGATGGACCCGGCCAACAGCGATGAGGCGCTGTGGGAGATCGCCCTGGACCTGCAGGAAGGGGCCGATATGGTGATGGTCAAGCCCGGTATGCCGTACCTGGATGTGGTGCGCCGGGTCAAGGACGAATTCGGGGCTCCCACCTATGCCTATCAGGTCTCCGGCGAGTACGCGATGCTGATGGCGGCGGCGCAGAACGGCTGGCTGGACGAGCGCGCGGTGGCGCTGGAGTCGTTGCTGGCGTTCAAGCGGGCCGGCGCGGACGGGATCCTGACCTACTTCGCCAAGCGCGTAGCCGAATGGCTCCAAGGCCAGGGAAAAGGGTAAGAGACGCAAGCCGGGGCGCGGACCGCGCCCTTTGCCCTTTGCCCTTGTGTCTGCCTTTTTGTGACAGCCGTCGCATCGCCGGTATAATCCGCGCAACTTTCTGCGAGACCGGAGCAGTTATGCCCAAGAGTCACATCCTCAGCCTGTTCGGCACCTCGCCGATCCGGCCCCTCCAGAAACACATGGCCGAAGTGCACGCCTGCGTCAGCGAGCTGGTGCCGTTTTTCGAGGCAGTGCTCGCGGGTGACTGGGATGCCGCCGCTCGCCAGCAAAAACGGGTGGTCGAACTGGAAGAGGCGGCCGACACGCTGAAGCGCGACCTGCGCATGCACCTGCCGAGCGGCTGGCTGATGGCCATGTCCCGCCGCGACCTGCTCGAAGTCCTCTCCATGCAGGACCAGATCGCCAACAAGGCCAAGGACGTCGCCGGCCTGATCCTCGGCCGTCGCATGGCCTTCCCTGACGGTGTGGGCGACCGGCTGCTCGCTTTCGTGACCCGCTGCATCGACGCCTCCGCTCAGGCGCAGACGGCGATCAACGAACTCGACGAACTGGTGGAGACCGGATTCCGCGGCCACGAGGTGGACCTGGTCGAGTCCATGATCACCGAACTGGACAAGATCGAGGGCGACACCGATGCCATGCAGGTGGAGATCCGCGCTGCCCTGTTCCGGCAGGAGAAGTCCCTGCCGCCGGTGGACGTGGTGTTCATGTATCAAATCATCGAGTGGGTCGGCGACCTGGCCGACCTCGCGCAGCGGGTAGGAAGCCGCCTCGAACTGATGCTGGCGCGGTAAGAGGTCGGGACGATGGATTATGCGACTCTTTTCATCGCCTTGGCGTGTATTTTTGGTTTGTTCATGGCCTGGGGCGTCGGCGCCAACGATGTTGCCAACGCCATGGGCACTTCGGTCGGCTCCAAGGCGCTGACGGTCCGCCAGGCGGTCGTGATCGCCGCCATTTTCGAGTTTACCGGTGCCTATCTGGCCGGTGGCCAGGTGACCGAGACCATCCGTAAGGGGATGATCGACTCCGAGGTACTGGCCGGTTCGCCCGACCTGCTGGTCTTCGGCATGCTTGCCGCCCTTTTGGCGGCGGGGATCTGGCTGCTGATCGCCTCCCGCATGGGCTGGCCCGTCTCCACCACCCACTCCATTGTCGGTGCTATCGTCGGTTTCGCCGCGGTCGGCATCGGCTTCGAGGCGGTGAAGTGGGCCAAGGTCGGCACCATCGTCGCCAGCTGGGTGGTGTCGCCGGCTATTGCCGGCATCCTCTCCTACTGGATCTTCCGCAGCGTCCAACATTTCATCGTCAATACCGACGACCCACTGGGAAATGCCCGCCGCTATGTGCCCATCTATATGTTCCTGGTGGGCTTCATTCTCACCCTCGTCACCCTTTTCAAGGGGCTGAAGCACATCGGTTTGGAGTTCACCACGGCTGAAGCGTATGCCATCGCCGCGGTGATCGGCTTCATCGTGATGGCGATCGGCACGGTGTTGATCCGGCGCGTGCAGTACGACCCGGCCGCCGATCGCGAGTTCCACTACGCCAACGTGGAACGGGTGTTCGCGGTGCTGATGATCTTCACCGCCTGTGCCATGGCCTTTGCGCACGGTTCCAACGACGTCGCCAACGCCATCGGCCCGGTGGCGGCGGTGGTGGGGATCGCCGAGAGCGGCACGGTGCTGCAGAAGACCGCGATTCCGCCCTGGATCCTGTTGCTGGGGGCGGTCGGTATCGTGGTCGGCCTGGTCACCTACGGCCACAAGGTGATGGCCACCATCGGGCGCGGCATTACCGAACTGACCCCTAGCCGCGGCTTTGCCTGTGAGCTGGCCGCGGCGACCACCGTGGTGGTGGCCTCTGGCACCGGCCTGCCGGTGTCGACCACTCATACCCTGGTGGGAGCCGTGCTCGGTGTCGGTCTGGCCCGCGGCATCGCCGCCCTCGACCTGTATGTGGTGCGGACCATCTTCCTGTCGTGGATCATCACTCTCCCCGCCGGGGCTATCCTCGCCATCATCTTCTTCTATATGTTCAAAGGCGCCTTCGGCGGCTAAGGCCCGACGATGTCACTGCTCGATTTCGATGCCCCGTCCGACGCCTACGCGGTGATCGGCAACCCCATCGCCCACAGCAAGTCGCCCTGGATCCACGCCGCCTTCGCCCGCCAGACCGGGCAGCGGCTGACCTACAGTGCCATCCTGGCCGAGCCGGGCGGCTTTGCGCAGGTGGTCGGCAACTTCCAGGCCAGTGGCGGCAAGGGGTTGAACGTCACGGTGCCGTTCAAGCAGGACGCCTGGCGTTTGGTGGATCGGCGCAGTGAACGGGCCGAACTGGCCGGTGCCGTCAATACCATCCGCTTCGAGCCGGACGGCAGCCTGTTTGGCGAAAACACCGACGGGGTTGGTCTGGTACGCGACCTGGTCCGGAACCACGGTGCTGCCCTGACGGATCGCCGTGTGCTGTTGCTGGGGGCCGGTGGGGCGGTACGCGGCGTACTCGAACCGCTGCTGGCCGAACGCCCGGCCGCGCTGGTGATCGCCAACCGGACGGTAGCCCGGGCCCGCGAGCTGGCGCTGGCGTTTGCCGCGCTGGGACCGGTGACCGGCTGTGGCTTCGACGATCTCGCCGGCGACCGATTCGATCTGGTGATCAACGGCACTGCCGCCAGCCTGCAGGGTGAAGTCCCCCCGTTACCCGAAGGGCTGCTCGCCCCCGGTGCGCTGTGTTACGACATGATGTACGCCGCCGAACCGACCGCTTTCCTGCGTTGGGCCAGGGAGCGGGGCGGCGATGCCGTGGACGGGCTGGGCATGCTGGTGGAGCAAGCGGCGGAATCGTTCTTCATCTGGCGCGGCGTCCGGCCGGAGACGGGGCCGGTGATTGCCGAATTGCGTGAGGCGTTACGAGTTAAGGGTTAAGGGCAGGAATCACGCATTTGGAGCCCAACTGTAACCGGTCACGCCTTACGCCTCACCCGTCACTCTTAACCCTTAACCTCCGCCATCATCACCTTTCACCGGCTCGGCATGCCGTCGCTCGCTGTGCCGGCGTTCGGCGCCTCGACGTTCGCCCACGCGGCGCTGGGCCACCCGGTGGTCATTGAAGCGCGCCTCGCCCATGGGGCTCGGAAAGGCCGGCTGTACCGGTGAACGTCGGTCGGCGACCCGACGTTCGCTTGCCCGCCGCTCGGTCTGGCGCCGTTCGGATCGACGCCGATCCTCGGCAATCACCGGTTCGATCAGCGCCGGCTTTTTGCGGTGGCGTCGCTCCTTGCCGCCCCATGGCATTCGCCGGGGTCGACGCCGTTCCGGCGACACGTGTTCCGTCAGCACAATGGCGCGGCCGTGCAGGTCGCGATGATTGAGTTCCCGCAGTGCACGCCGCCCCTCGTTCTCCGGTTCGATAACACCGTAGGCACAACGGTTCACCTGTCCGTCGATCACCCGGTTGACCAGCAAGAAACCGACACACTGTCCGTATCCGGCGAAAAAGCGTTTGAGGTCAGTGGGCGTGACCGACTCGGCGAGGTTCCCGACGAACAGTTCCATGCGGCTATCCGCGGTTGTAGACGAAGGTCAGGTCGAAGGGACTCAGCCGTTCCGGGCCCGCTGCCCTTGGCTCGGTTTGGCGCGGCTGTGGCGTCTGCGGGGCGGCGGCCCACGGAGGGGCGATCGGCGACAGATCGACAGTGCGGCAGACGAACCGCCGCCGTTCACCGCGGCGGTGATCGGCCCACGGCCAAGGGCGCGAGCGCCAGTCCAGGGCGCGACGTTCGTTGCTGTAGGAACGGTGAACGAATTCCCGTACCTCGAGCACCTGTTCTCCGCAGCGACAGCCATTCAGGCGCCGGATCAGCTTCTTGGCGACGCTGTCCGGTTCGATGCTGACGCGCCCGAACACCACTTCGTTGCCGATACCGTCCCGGGCACGTACGACGCTGACGCGGGCGCTGCCGGGCAGCCTCACGACTTTGCCACAGAGGGTGCGGAGGCGGTTCGGGGTGGTGGTCGTAGGAATCTTGCCGATGAAAACATCCATGTCTGCAATCCCTTGCGTTCTCGTTTTGGTTTTTCCCTCAATCTATGAGGTCTCCGTAAACTAAAGCACAGGGACTGGGTTTTTTCACCTCGAGCCGTACGCACCTTTCAGGTTGACGTAGTTGGCCGCGGCATAACTGAAATAGGCCAGTTCGGCCTCGGTCAGCCGTCGTCCGCGCCGTACCGGGTGGCCCAACCAGAGATAGCCACCTTCCAGCACCTTGCCCGGTGGTACCAGGCTGCCGGCCGCCAGCAGCACGTGGGAGCGGATCAGGGCGCCGTCCAGAATCACGGCGCCCATGCCGATGAGACAGCGGTCCTCGACGGTGCAGCCGTGGAGCGTGACGTTGTGGCCGATGGTGACCTCGTCGCCCACTTGGCAGGGGTGACCGCCGGGCACCGCCGGATGGTCATGGGTGACGTGGAGTACGGTGCCGTCCTGGATACTGGTGCGGGCGCCGACCCGGATGCAGTTGACGTCACCGCGCAGCACCGCACCCGGCCAGACGGAGCTGTCGTCGCCGATGTGCACATCCCCGATCACCGTCGCGGCCTCGTCCACGTAGGCCGAGCCGGCGACCTGCGGCAGCACGCCTTTGAAGGGGCGGATCACCGCATGGTCCTCCAGGCCGGGCAATTTGCCATCGACAGTTTACCGTAGCGTCACCAACTCCTCGGCGCTGGTCGGATGCAACGCCACCGTGTTGTCGAAATCCCTCTTGGTCGCGCCCATCTTCACCGCGACGGCAAACCCCTGCAGCATTTCGTCCACACCGTGGCCGAGCAGATGCACGCCCACGATCTTTTCGCTCGCACCGACGCAAACCAACTTCATGGCGGTCTGGGTCTTGTGGTCGGTCAAGGCGTGGTACATCGGCGTAAAGCGGGTCTGGTACACCTTCACCGCCTCCCCGTGCTCGGCGCGCGCCTGCTCCTCGGTGACCCCGACGGTGCCGATGGGTGGATGACTGAACACCACGCTGGGAATGTTCTCGTAGTCGAGGCGGCGCTCGGCCTGGCCATTGAACAGGCGGTCCGCCAGGCGCCGGGCGGCGGCAATGGCCACCGGCGTCAACTGGGTACGTCCGGTCGCGTCGCCTACGGCGTAGATGCCGGATACATTGGTATTCTGGAAGAGGTCGGTCGGAATGTAACCGCCCGGATCGATCTCCACCCCGGCGGCACCGAGATTGAGCCGGTCGGTCAGGGGACGTCGCCCCACGGCCCAGATCAGGGCATCGAAATCGCGCAGTACGTGGCCGCCGTGACAGTTCACGACCAACTTGCCGCTGTCCATCTTTTCGATGGACTCGACCTGGGTGTTGGAGAGGATGTTGACGCCGGCGTTGACCATCTCTTCCATCAGTCCTTCCCGCAGCATGGCATCAAAGCCGCGCAGGAATTCGCTGGAGCGCACCAGCATGTCCACCTCGCTGCCCAGCGCCCGCAGCAGGCCGGCCAGTTCGACCGCGATATAGCCGGCGCCTACGACCGCGACCCGCTTGGGCTGTTCGGTCAGGGCGAAAAAGCCGTCGGAGGTGATGCCGTGCTCTGCCCCCTGCACCGGCGGCACGATCGGCGTCCCGCCCGGGGCGATGACGATGTGATCGGCGGTGTACTGCTCGCCGCCCGCCTCGAGCGTGTGGGCGTCGACGAAGCGGGCCTCCCCCGTAATGGTGTCGATGTTCGAATCGGCCAGGTAGGTGCCGTACCAGTCATTGATGCCTTTGATGTAGGCTTCGCGCCGTGCGACCAACTGGCCCCAGTCGAAGTCGTTGACCATCACATCGAAGCCATAACCCGCCGCATCGCTCAACGCGTGGGCGATGCCGGCCGCGTTCCACATCACCTTCTTCGGTACGCAACCGACGTTCACACAGGTGCCGCCCATCTTCCCTTTCTCGATCACGGCAGCCTTCTTTCCGTAAAGGGCTGCGCGCTCTGCCGCCGAAAGTCCTCCACTGCCGGCGCCAATGGCGATAAGGTCGTAATGCTTGGGCATGGCTTTACCTATTTGTTTTGTTGGCTATCAGGCGTGTCGCCGATTGTAGCAACTATGGGTGCTCCTGCTACAATCGAGCGAATAACCATAAACAGCGGACGGCATCCGGATTGTCTGCGGGGGAAGGGGGCGTGACTCAGCTCGAGGAGATGTTTCAGGAAAAACGGGGGTTGGGGGAGAAGGTGCGCGACATGATCCGCCGGATCAGCCCACAGGATCTTTTCGGCGCCGGGCAGCACTCGCGCGACTTCCGCAACTCGCGCGCAGAGTTCGTTTCCGTGCGCATCCGCATTCTGGCCTTTCTGTTCGCGGTGTTGGCGCCGTTGTGGATCCCCATCGACTATTTTTTCCTGCCCCCGGAGGCGTTCCCCGAGATGGTGAGCCTGCGGATCGCCTTCTCGCTGCTGCTGGTGGCTTTGGGTGTATGGCACTCCCACTGTAACCGCCTGAACGCCGCCCGCATGCGGGTCGCGCTCTTCCTGCTGGTGCCGTCACTGTTTTACGTCGGCTCCCGCATCGTGCTCGGCGGCGGCTTGCCCGACGTTGGCGTCGTTGCCGGTTACTCGTTCCTGCCCTTCCTGATGGTGGCTCTGCTGGCGGTGGTACCGCTGACGTTCCTTGAGGGCATCATCTTCGTCTCCATTCCGGCCGCAGCGCTCATCTTGACCGAGTTCGCCTTCAACTCCCTGTTCAACATCAAGACCCTGGGCGATATCTGGCTGTTGCTGCTGCTGGCCATGATCTCGCTCTGGGTCCAAATGACCCAGCTGCACATGCTCATGCGCCTCTATCGCGAGGCAACCCGCGACGCCCTGACCGGACTGGTGAACCGCCGGGTGCTGTTCCGCTGGCTGGAACAGGACATCATCGCCCGCCGCGACCATGACGGCGCGCTTTCTGTGCTGCTGTTCGACCTCGACCTGTTCAAACGCGTCAACGACACCTTCGGCCACTTGGCCGGCGATGCCGTCCTGCAGGCATTCGCCAATGTATTGCGCCGGTCGCTGCCCGAGGGCGCCATTGTCGGCCGCTACGGCGGCGAGGAGTTTATGGCCCTGCTACCTGGCAACGACAAGGCACAGGCCCGCGTCGCCGCCGAGCATATCCGCAGCCTCTGCCACGATACCCTGGTCCGCAGTCCGGACAGCGACGAGACCATTGCCTTCACCACCAGTATCGGCGTCGCCCAGTGGCGCCACGGCGAAACCGCCGAAGAACTGCTCGGACGGGTCGACCAAGGCCTTTACCAGGCCAAGGAGTCGGGTCGGGATCTGGTCGCGGTCGCGAGCTGACCAGGCCAAGCCACGGGAACTGAACGACAGGTTCTTGACTGCCTCACTCGGCTTTCATATCCTTACTTCCAAGCTTGGACATTGGTTACCCCCCAATACGACTTGGAGGAAGGTCCCCCAACCTTCCTCTTTTTTTTTGCACGTTCAGTCCGGCGTCGGCTGCCCGGGTGAATTATCCTTCGGCTGATTCAACCCAGAAACGGCAGTTGACCGCTTCACAGGTTCGGTAACGTGTTGAACAACGAGAGCATTCGGGCTTTTATAATTGTCACCCAAACGGCGAGAGCGCTACGCACCCGATTGCACGCCTGGCGCGCCGCCTGCCCGCGTTGTTCCTCCTTTTAGGAAGCTACCCTGCGCGTCGTCGCGCCTTGTCAGCCGATGCGCCAGACGCACAGCGCGTCCAACTGCCGTTCCAGGTTCAAGGGGTAACCAGATAGGAAAGGTTCATCGGATCGGCAACGCCGAGGAATTCCGAAGATCGTGGTGACCCCTCGAAAATGGCGCAGCCCTACCGGGGAGACACGGAATCCGTGCTATTCGAGCGGGCGCCCGATGCCCTGTAGCCCCTCGAGCGCATCGGCCCGATCCTTGATGTCTTTGATTGCCCTTTTGAAAAAAGGCCGTAGCGGGCTTTTCAGGTGTGCCAGTACTTCGCGGTTGCGAATGTCCTTGAGGATGGCGAACAGGGCGAGGGCATAGGTGAGGTCGTACTGGGACAGGTAGCTGGCGCGCCGGACGTTGTCCGCGGCGCAGGCGCTGCAGCCGCCGCGCGGTGCCTTGAAGGCGCTGTTGGCGAACATCAGGCCGAAGCCCATGAATACGCCCAGCAGTTCGGTGAAGTGGGGCCAATTCTCCCGCGCACCCGGCGGGGTTTCGTCCACCCGGGAGGCGAGCAGGTGGGCCAGCTGGTGGGCAAAGGTGGCGATCAGCGCCTCGGGGTCGTTGACAAGTCCCGGCGCATAGCCGACGGAGAGCCATTCTGTCGGCGTCTCCGGCGTCGCAGGGCGTGCCCCTTCCCCGCGCAAGGGGCCCGCAAGATGCAAAGAGCCGGCACTGCCTGAAGCGGGTTGTCCCGGCGGTGCCAGCCTCAGCGGCCAGTGCCCCATGCCGGCGTAATCCACCACGCGTTCGAACACCAACTCCGCCATCGCCTGCACGGAGTCGGCCCGGCCGGGGAAGTACTCGGCGGTCGGCAGTATCAGCCGGGTTTCCCGGTAGAACACGTCGCTCCCGAGATGGCGCAAGGCCCAGCCGTAGACGTCGAAGATCCACCAGGCGGAGTCCTCGTCCAGCAACGGTTTGCTGCGCAGTAGTCCAAACACACCGGCTCCTTCGTGCGATGCCGCGGTTTACCTTGTCTCGCGTCAGTTCTGACCCGCGACCTTGGCCAGCGGTTCGTCGGCCGACTCCGGATTTTCACCCGCGCTAGTCTTCGCCTTCGCCTTCGGCGTTGTTACCGCCTTGGCGCGCTTCCCGCCCTTGGCCGGCGCGAAAATAGCCGCCATCGCATCGGTCCGGTTCGCCAGCATCCGGGCGACCGCTTCGATGTGGTCTGTGCTCAGCCCGAGCGATTCCTGCTCCGCCTCCAGCAATTCCATGAGCTGTTCGGCGCGGTCCAACATGGCATCGTAGGCATCGGCCTCTTGCTGGGTAGCGAACACGCCTTCCTCCCTCTCATTGCGAATAACGACATAACGGGTGACAACGGCCATGAGTTTCTCCTGTGTTGTTGCGCCGGCACTGTATACCTGTCCACTACTGACGTAAAGCGCCCCCAGGTGTCGACCAAGGCGTTTTCTGCCGTGTTCCAGCGGGCCTGCTACACCCCCCCGCCACGGTGGATGATTTCGTAGTAAAGCTTTTCCAGCTGCAGTTTGTGCTGGGTCTCTTCATTGGCGAGATAGTTGAACAGGTCGCGGATGGGGCCTTCGGGGGCAGTCCTGGCCAGTTCGGTGTAGTGCAGCATCGCAGCGTGTTCACGGCCGATCGCGTACTGCAGGACCGCCTGATCGTCCGGGTCCTCGCCAAGATCGGGTAGATGGATGCAGTCGGAAAACCGGCTGTCCACTGCGGTGCGATCGAGCTCGACCTTGACCTGTTCGGCCAGGTCTTCGCGCTGCGCCATGTTGCTGAACAGCTCATAATGCACCTGCTCTTCGGCGGCAAACTCCTCCACCAGGTAGCGGATGCGTTTACTGACCTTCGGGATCATGCCTTGGTAGAAGTCGCGGGCGCTTTCTTCGAAGGCGGTGGCCACTTCGAGGATCTCGCGTAGCGTGGTCGTGCTCCGCAGCTTCTGCATCGCCTGCTCAGTGCCCTCGCGCATCGGGGTCATCGGTGCTCCTCCCTGCTGGTGATCGCGGCGTGGATGCTTACGGCAACGCGATGTCCGTCGGCCACGGCGTGGATCACATCGGGGCCGTTGACGCAGTCGCCGGCACACCAGAGCCCTTCGACGTTGGTGCGCCCGTCCACGTCCACGGCGATGCGGCCGCGGTTCCATGCTAACGCCTCGGTGAGGGTTTCTCCAAGCAGCGACACATCGGCGCTCTGGCCGATTGCCTCCACCACCATCTCCCCTTCGTGTACCTGTTCGTCACCCTCGTCGTAGCGCGGCGAGAAACGGCCCTCCTCATCGAAGATGGAGATCACGCCCCAGGTCCTGAGTCCGACCAGGCGTTCGCCCTCGATGACGCACTCCCGCGGGCCACGGGAGTCGAGGATGGTGACGCCTTCCTCCAGCGCCTCTTTTACTTCCTCGGGGTCGGCGAGGAAGTGCTCGCGTTTTTCCAGGGCGGTGAGGGTGACATTGATGCGGCCGTGCTGCTGCATTTGCAGCCGCGCCATGCTGCGGGCAATGTCCATGGCGACGTTGCCGCCACCGACGACCACCAGCGAACGGGGCACCTCGATCGCCTCGCCCGCGCTAATGCGGCGTAGCAGGTCGACGGCGGTGCGAACGTTGGGATGATCGGAACCGGGGATGCGGGTGGAGCGGCCCGACTGCAAGCCAAGGGCGAGCACCACCGCGTCGAACTCGCGCCGCACCTGCTCCAGCTCGACATCGGTACCGACCCGGGTGTTGTAATGGATCTCGACCCCGAGGGAGAGGATGAGGTCGATGTCGCGGTCCAGGGCGTCGTAGGGCAGGCGGTATTCGGGGATGCCGTAGCGGGTCATGCCGCCGGCCCGGTCCAGCGCCTCGAAGACGGTGACCGCGTGCCCCCTGCGTACCAGGTCGAAGGCGGCGGTGAGGCCGGCGGGGCCGGCACCGACGATGGCCACCCGTTTGCCGCTGGCGGGCGCCTTCGTTTCGCCAACGAGGTCGCGGTAACGCGCATACGGCACCTGGTCGGTGATGTGCCGCTTGAGCCAGCGAATGGCGATCGGGTCGCCCTCGTGGCGGGCGGCGCAGGTGGTCTCGCACTTGCGGGTGCAGACCCGGCCGCAGACCTGGGAGAAGGGGTTGGTCTCGTAGAGCAGTTTGAGGCCGCGCTCGTAGTCGCCGTCGCGCACCGCGGCGATGTAGTCGGGGATCGCCATGTGCGCCGGACAGGTGGCGACGCAGAGGCCGCAGGCGACACAGCGGTCCGCCTCTTCACGCGCCTGTTCCACCGTGTAGCCCTTCACCATCTCGACGAAGGAGTCGAGGCGCGCCTCCGGTTCCAGCTCCTCCATCTCCACCCGTTCGGGCGCGGTCAGGCGATGTCCGGCCGGGCGGCGGTAGCCGAGCTCGGCGGCGTCCCAGTGCTTGGCGTCGACGCCGGGGGTGAAGCGGAAGGCGTCCGGGTCGGCCTCAACCCATTTGTATTCATTCGACATGGTGAGGGAGCCGGTCATGCAGACGTCGACGCAGAGCGCGCACCAGCAGCAGCGGCCGTAGTCGATGCGCGGGCGTAGACCGGAGTCGCCCGGCTTCGTTTCGACGCCATCAACCGGCACCATGTCGATGGCACCGTTCTGACAGATCGTCTCGCAGGTGCCGCAGCCGATGCAGCGGCCCACGTCGTTCTGGTGGAAGCCACGATAGCGCGGCGCACCCGGCCGCTGGGTCAGCGGGTCTTCGATGGTGACCGGCTCGCGGAAGATGTTCTTCCAGGCGGTAAAGGGCGAAAGGACGTCGCGAATGCTCATGGTTGTGATCCGAAAAGCCTTGTCGCAGAGGCGCAGAGGCGCAGAGAAGGTTGTGGTTTGTCCTTGCGACAGTAGGCGCGACGGAAGTCGCGATGGGTGGTCGACTCGTGGCTTCCGCTCCTACGGGTTGCAATAGTCATTGCGATATCCAAGGAGGCTGTTCGCCTTACCATTTGTGGGAGCGGCGTCCCCGCCGCGATTCGGCGCGTCAGTGCCGCGGAAAACGCCGGAGTCGATCCAAACCTCCAATCTGGCCGGGGACGGCCCTCCCACAAACCTCGCGCCGGGGCCCCGAGGCTTGCTTGATAGAAGCCTTCAGCGCGGGTTTCGCAACGTAATCGCGAAGCAAACAGAGGCCCGCCGCGCCACGAATCGTGTAGGAGGGCCGTCCTCGGCGCGATTCCGGCGCGTAGCGCCGGTTGTTGCGGTGCTGCGACGGCTTGACGCCGCCAAATCGCGCCGGGGACGGCCCTCCCACAAGTCCCGTGCGGCTCCGGGAGTCTTGTTTGATAGAAGCCTTCAGCACGGGTATTCGCGCCGTAATCGCGAAGCAAACGGAGGCCAGCCGCGCCACGAATCGTGTAGGAGGGCCGTCCTCGGCGCGATTCCGGCGCGCAGCGCCGGCTGTTGCGGTGCTGCGGCGGCTTAAAGCCGCCGAATCGCGCCGGGACGGCCCTCCCACAAGCTCCCGGTCGGCCCGGGAGTCTTGTTTGATAGAAGCGTCGATTCGCGGCTCCCTCGGTTCTCTGCGCCTCTGCGGTGATACTTTCCTCTAGAATCAACGCTCGATCTCCGGCGGATAGGTGTGCAGCGATACCATCAGTGCCGCCACGTCGGCGATGTTGATGCCCTTGATGAGCCGCTCCAGCAGCGCCACCGCGTGGGTGTAGGAGGGACCGCGCACGTTGACCCGGCGCGGGTAGCCGCTGCCGTCGGTCACCAGGTAGTAGCCGTACTCGCCGCGCGAACACTCACCGCGCACGTAGGTCTCGCCGCGCGGGATCTTCCAGTGCAGCACGTTGGGGAGCGTGGCCATCACCGCCCCTTCGCGTGGCATCCGCGCCAGGATCTGGCGCACCAGGTCGACCGACATCAGCAGGTCGCGACGGCGCACGTCGGCACGGGTATAGACGTCGGAGTCGTGGCCGATCACCGGCTCGAAATCGAGTTCGGGGTAGACCAGGTAGGGCTGATCCCGGCGCACATCCTTCGCCACCCCGGCGGCGCGGGCGGTGGGGCCGGTGACGCCGTAGGGCTCGAGCAGCACCGGGTCGATGTAGCCGAGGCCGACGGTGCGGCGCTTGAACACCGCATTGCAGAACATGACATCGTACACGTCCTTCAGCGTGCTCTCGATCTCGCGCAGGGTATCCTCCATGCGCTGTTCGAACCCTTCCGGCAGTCCGTCGCGAACACCGCCCGGCAGGATGAACATGTGGTAGATGCGGGCGCCGGTCAGCTCCTCGAAGCGGTCCAGCATCAGGTCGCGCACATAGGTGGTCCACTGGCCGATGACGCCCTGGCCGAGGGCGCCGGCCTGTCCGCCGAGATACATCAGATAACTGTTGATGCGCCCCATCTCCAGGATCAGGGTGCGGATCCAGTTCGCCCGTTCCGGCACCTCGAGGCCAGCCAGCTCCTCCACCGCGGCGGCGTAGCAGTACTCGTTGAAGTCAGGCTCGGGCACACAGATGCGGCAGACGATGGGGAAGCACTGGATGAAGGTGCGCCGCTCCATCAGCTTCTCGAAACCGCGGTGCAGATAGCCGACGTGGGTCTTGCCCTCGACCACCTCGTCGCCGCACACGGTCAGTTCCACCGACATGTTGCCGGTGATGCCCGGGTGCTGCGGGCCCTGCCACAGCTTCAGGTACTTGCCGGAGGTGAGGTCGATGCCGCTCTCCGGGCCCGGCTCGGGAAGCGGCGGAAAATCGAGCTCGACCGGGGTGGTGGCGCTCTTGCGGCGTTCGGGTGTGGAGATGGTCATTTCACGCCCCATCCGGGTAGAGTTTGCGTTTCATGTGTTCGGCCGGGTCGTGGCTTTCACGCTCGGGCCGCTGATTGAAATTCTCCTCGGCGAACTTCAGCGTGTCGAAGTCGCGCCGGTAGGGTGGGATGCCATCCCAGCCCTCGAGAATGAATTCGTCGTTCACGCCCGGGCTGCCGGGGAAGTCGATGCCGAACATCTCGCGCAGCTCGCGCTGGTAGGTGGCGGCGGTCGGCCAGAGCTCGTGGATGCTCTCCATCGCTGCGTCGTCGCGCGGGAGCATCACGCGCAGGCCGATATCCTTCGCCGCCGCGCGGTTCGAAAGGAGATAGGTGAGCTGAAATTGTCCCTGCTCCAGCCAGTCCACCGCAGTCAGCAGCACCAAATGAGTGAAACCTTCGCGGTCGCGCAGGTGCAGCAGAGCGGAGCGCAGGGATTCGGCCGGAAGCGTCACAAAGGCGAGATCGGGGCGCTGCTCGGTCAGCTCACCGGCGGAGAACAGGGCCTTCAGAGTCTCATGGAGTTTGCGCATTTCGGTTCTGTTGTCGCTTTCTTTGTCGGTCATCCGCAGCGTTTTACGTAGGATGTGGTGAGGAACGAACCGCATCGCTCGCGCCGCGGCTTGTTTTTCCCTTTCAACTCTCTGCGCCTCTGCGCCTCTGCGACAAGGTTTTTTGCAACGAAACCGGAATAGGCCGAAGCAGTCGGCGGTACGGTAAACCGCACGCTACCGATCACCAGTTGTAATCCGGCATGTCCCAATCCTTGATCACCCGCTTCTGGTTCGCCTTGTACCACTCGAAGCGTTCGGCATACTGGTTGGCCCCTTCCGCCTTGCCCTCGCGGATGATCCGCTTCAGCTCCTCGAAGCCGGCCAGCAGTGCCTCCGGGCGCGGCATGCAGCCGGCGATGTAGAGGTCCACCGGCAGGTAGTCGTCGAGGCGCTTGATGGTGTTGTAGGAGTCCCAGTACATGCCGCCATTGATGGTGCAGGAGCCGAGGCCGATGACGTACTTCGGGTTCTGCATCTGCTCGTAGGAGCGGATGGCGCGCTTCAGGGTCTTCACCGACAGGTAGCCGGAGATGATGAACAGGTTCGCCTGGCGCGGCGTCGGCCGCCACTGCACGCCGAAGCGGTAGGCGTCGAAGCGCGGCGTCATCAGCGGGCGCATCTCGATGGCACCGCAGCCGGTTCCGAAACCGAGGATCCAGATCGACTCCGAGCGCGCCCAGTTGAACAGCTTCTCGATGATCCGCGTATAGGCCGCCGGCTGCACCGTCGGCGGGGCCCCGCAGTAGTAGTCGCGCAGCGGCTCGACCTCGAACTCGACGCCGTCGGGGCCCTTGACGATCCGCTTTTCCAGTTCGGGTTTCATGGGTAAAAAAACCTTGCCGCAGAGGCGCAGAGGCGCAGAGAGTTTAAAGTGTTTGAAAGCACGTTCATCGTCGACCGGATAGCCGGAGTTTTCTCCGAAACCTCATGTTCGAACCCATTCATCTCTCCGCGCCTCTGCGTCTCTGCGCATCTTTTAAACCAGCACCACGGCCAGAACGCCGATGGGTACCGCCCAGATCAGGAACCAGCGGATCGACTGTTCGACGCGGAAGCGCGGGAAGGCGACACCGACGAAGACCGAGACCATGTAGATGGCGAACACCTTGAGGAAGAATACCGGCCAGTTGGCGGCGCCGCCGAAGAACAGGTTCATGTAGATCACGATCTTGGCGATGGGGAAGATCGCGCGGTTGGTCTGCATCAGGGCGAGATACGAGGAGTGGTACTCGGTCGGCGGGCCGATCGGGATCTCCTGCGGGGCCAGCACCACGTCGAACGGTGGGCGCATCATCGAGCCGAGGAACGACAGCATCGCCGCGGCCACCGCCAACGGGTTGGTGAACAGGGTCCAGCTGAGCACGCCCGCCTGCTGCGCGGCCACGATCTCGGTCACCGACAGGGTCTGGTACTGCAGCGCCACCGCGAAAACCGCCAAGGCAAAAGGCAGCTCCGAGGCGGTGACCTGGGAGAGGCCGCGGGTGATGCCGATGGCCGCATGGGGATGGCCGCTCTCGGCGGCACCGAGGGCCATGCCCAGGGTGCCGAAGAAGACGAAGTAGAGGGCCAGGATTAGGTCGCCGGCGAAGGAGAAGTTGGCGAACATCTGCGAGCCGTAGATCGTCGGCACGAACAGCAGCAGGCCGACGCCGCCGGAGAGGCGGAATACCGGCCCCAGATAGAACATGAAGCCGTGGGTGATCGAGCTACGGATGGCGTAGTTCTTGATGAGGTCGATGTAGTTCTGCCAGATCGGAATACCGCGCCGGCGCCCTACCCGCGCCCCGATCTTGGCGATGAAGGCGTTCAGCAGAAAGCCGTAGTTGACGACGATGAACAGCGTCAGCAGGGCGTACGGGATCTGAATCCACTCGAATTGCATCAGTTGACCCCCACCCCCATGAAGAAGACCGCCACCACGAACAGCAGCAAGTGGAAGGCGTAGGTCTGGCCGTTGCCGTTATAGAGCCGTCGCGCCAGGTCACCCGAGGTGTGCAGCAGGTCGGTCACCGTATGCCAGAAACCGGTGGCGTAGGGCTGCACCAGAAAGCCCAGCGCCTTGCGGTAGGGAGCGAAGAAGTTCCAGGCGAAGTGGGTGGTCTCCGGCCGGTAGGGACGCTCGGCGGCATAGACGATGTTGAACTGCTTCACCATCTGCGCCTTGCGGTTGACGAACAGCAGCCACCCGAGCAGCGAGGCGAAGATCACGCCGACGATGACCATGATCGCGATCGGGTTCCAGTAGCCGTAGTCGCTGGTGATCTGCCGCCCCGCCCAGCTCAGGCCGCCGTTGGGAAAGAACGGGTCGAGGAAGGCGTCCACGTGGCGCAGGGCGAGCCCCGGCACCACCGCGAACACCAGCAGCAGGGCGACGTAGATCATCTGCGGCAGGATGATCCAGAACGGTGCCTCGCGCACCCGCCGCAGCTCGTCCTTCAGCTGGCCGAGGAAGATGGTGTGGATCAGCCGGAACAGGTAGAGGAAGGCGATCGGACCGGCCAGGAACAGGATGACGATGGGCAGCCGGTGCTCCGCCGACATGATCGCGTTGTAGAAGATCCAGCGTCCGCCAAAACCGGAGAGCGGCGGCACCCCGGAGACGGCGATGATGCCGATCAGCACCGCGATGAAGGAGAGCGGCATCAGGCGGATGAGGCCGCCCATCCTGTACATGTCACGGGTGCCGGTGCGCTTGGCGATCCCGCCTACCGACAGGAACAGCATCGCCTTGTAGATGTAGTGGTTGATGACGAACATCAGCGCCATCAGCCAGCCCAGGTGGTTCATCAACGCCAGCCCGAACATGGCGTAGCCCATCTGGCCGATGGAGGAGTAGGCGAGCAGCCGTTTGGCGTCTTCCTGGAAGATGGCCATCAGGTTGCCGAGCAGGGCGGTGATGGCGGCGACCCAGAGCAGCACGTGGGTCAGCTCGACCCCGTAGAGCTGCTGCTTGCCCATCGCCAGCAGCATCACCATCAGGCCGTAGAGGCCCGCCTTGAGCAGGATGCCGGAGACCATGGGGGAGACGTCGGTTTCCGCCTCGGCGTGGGCGCCCGGCAGCCAGACGTGCAGGCCGATGGCGGCGGTCTTGGTCATGAAGCCGATGGCGAGCAGCAGGAACACCCAGGGCGCCAGCGGCGCGGCCACCTCGCCGAGCGCACTCAGCGAGAACTGTGGGGCGCCCCCGCCGGCGAGGGCGAGCCCGGCCAGCAGCAGGAAGGCGCCGCCCAGGGAGAAGACGATGTAGGAGAGGGCGTGCGGTTCGGAATGCTTGCCGCGCAGGATCAGGAAATAGGAGCCGATGGTCAGCAGTTCCCAGGCGGCGAAGAAGTCGAAACTGTCGGTCGCCCGGATCAGCAGGATGAGGCCGGCGAACATCACCATCGCCGACGGGTAGAAGCCGATGCGCCGGCCCTTGGCGTCGAAACTCGCCAATAGGGTCAGGGCGCCGCCGACCAGAAAGATGATAGCGAAGATGAGGCGCAGCGGGTCGTAATCGCCGTAGGTCAGCAGGAAGAAACCGACCAGCCCGCCAATGGCGAACACGTTCTTTACCTTGGCCGGCAGCCACTCCAGCAGCAGGAAGCCGAGGGCGAAGAGGAGCGGCAGGGTGGTGAGCAGATTGCTGCGGCCGGAGAGCTCGCCCCAGAGCCAGCTCAGGGACCAGGCCGCGATCACCGCCGCGAACACCGGCACCGTTTGATACCACGGGCAGGTCACCGGCTCGGAGGTCAACTCCCGCTTCATGATGAAACCGAACCAGCGGAAAAGGTAGCCGGCCTCGAGCAGAGCGCCGAACAGGACGAGGCCGAGCAGCACGAGCCGGCCCTCGCCGGCCAGCAGCCGCACCAGCTCCCACTTGGCATAGAAACCGGGGAACGGCGGCAACCCGCTCAGCATGGCGATGAAGGTGACAAAGGCGAAGACGAGCAGCGGCCGATCGCGCAGGACGGTCCAGTCGCCGAGCCGGCGGCCGGCGACCAGGCCTGACAGCCAGTAGAGGCCCGCCTTGGCGACGGCATGGGAGACCAGCAGACCGAAGGCGATAAATGGGGTGGCGTCGCCGAGGATATCGCGCTGACCCAGCACCACCAGCAACAGACCGAGCTGCGCTACCGAGGAGTAGCCGAGCAGGCGGCGGTCGTTCTCCTGCGGCAGGGCGAACAGGTTGCCGGCCACGAAGGTGAGCAGGCCGATGCCGGTGGCCACCGGCAGCCACTCGCTGCCACCGACGTGCAGCAGTTTATCGACCGCGTAAATCGCGGCGGCACCGGAGGCGGCGGAAAAGAGGGCCGAAAAGGCGGGGTGGGCCGACTCGTAGATGTCCAGCGCCCAGCCGTTGGCCGGGAACGGCTTCAGCTCGAGCACCACCGCGATGAACATCAGGAAGAAGGCGATGGCGCCGCCGGTCTGCAGGCCCAGCCCCGCCGCGGCCATGCCATCCAGATTCAGCGTGCCGGTGGCGTGATAGCTGAAGATGATGCCGATGAGCAGGAAGATCGAGATCAGCTGCGAGACGATCAGGTACTTGAAGCCGGCGGAGAGCGCGCGCTCGTCGTCGGAGAGCAGCACCAGGCCGGCGGTGGCGATCACCGCCAGTTCGAAGAAGACGAACAGGTTGAAGACGTCGCGGGTGAGAATGATGCCGCCCAGCGCCATCACCATGACCAGCAGCACCGCCATTGCCCGCCGGCCGAGACGGAACAGTGCCGGCTTCAGCTGGAGCGCGGAGAGCAGGCCGGTGAGGTTGACGAGCAGGGTCAGCGCCGCCTCCGCCAGGCCCATGCGCAGATTGATGGAAAACGGCGGCACGCTGCCGGCGGTGAAGATCTCCACGGTCTGCGCCCCGTTCACCGCGAAGGCCCACACCCAGCCCGCCGATACGAAGCTCATGAAGCCGAGGGCGGCCAGGGTCAGCCCATAGGCGGCGCCGCGCCGCCCCTCGTTCAGTAAGCCGAGCAGAAAGGCGGCGGCCAACGGCGCCGCAATGAGGTGGATGGCGCTTACCATTTAAGGTCCACCAGTCGGGTGATGTCGAGGGTGCGCTTTCTCTCGTACAGCCGATAGGCGTAGGCAAGCATCAGCGCCGTTATGCCGAGTCCGATAACGATGGCCGTGAGCACCAGTGCCTGGGGCACCGGGTCGATGATGCGCGCGGCCGCCTCGGCCGCCAGTACCGCGCTGTCGAGAATGGGCGCAGTGCGCCCATCCATGTAACCAACAGCGACCAGGACCAGGTTGACGCCCGTGTTGGCAACGGTGAAGGCGACGATCATCCGCAGCAGGTTGCGCTGGGTGAGGGCACCGTAGAGCCCGATCAGGATCAGGGCGAAGCCGGCGGCCATGGCGATGTGGGCGATGTAGGCCATCAGAGTTCCCCGGTTTCCGACAGGTGGGCCAGCATCGACGAGAGCTCGGCGCCGACCTTGAGGCCGATAAGCGAATAGATGATCGGGATGGCTCCGGCCGAGAACAGTTCGCCCAGTTCGCCGATGGGCAGAATACGGTTGTCGAGGAAACCGCCGGCGAGGAACGTCCCCAGCACACCGATGGCGACGAACAGCAGCCCGGAGATCGATTCCAGCGCGGCGATGAGCCGGTGGCTGAAGCGCTTCAGCGGGTCGGCCAGGAGCAGCAGCAGGGTGGCGGAGGCGAGGATGGCGCCACCCTGGAAGCCGCCGCCCGGGGTCAGGTGGCCATTGACGAACACGTAAACCCCCAGCAGCACGATCAGCGGAGCGAGGGCGCGGCTGCCGGTGGTGAGCAACTCCCCGACCGGGGCGCGCAGCGACTTATCCTGCCCGCCCTTCTGCCCGAGTGCCAGCACGAGCCCGACCACCGCCGCGGAGAGGAACAGCACGGTCACCTCGCCCAGGGTGTCGAGGCCACGGTAGGTGACGATGATGGCGGTGACGATGTTGGCCGCGCCGGTCTCGCCAGCGGCATTTTCCGCATAATGCTGCGCGGTCAGGTTGAGGGCGCTGTCCGGGGCATAGCCGAGCAGCAGCACGGCGAAGATGCCGCCGATGGCGAGCAGCAGGGCGAGGGCGGCGAAGCGCTTAATCATGTTCTTCTCCGTCATGTTCCCCGCCGCGCACCCGGCCGAGGACGAAGAACAGCAGGAACGTGGTGAGCCCGCTGCCAATGGCCGCCTCGGTCATGGCGACGTCCGGCGCCGCCAGCAGCAGAAACAGCACCGAGGCGGTAAGGCTCACCAGCCCCGCGGAGAGGATGGCCACCGGCAGGCCCTTGCCGCGGATCGCCACGATGGCGGCAGCGAGCATGGCCAGGCAGAGCAGCACGGTCATCGGCAGCAGCAGTCCGCTCATCGCTGCTCCCCCGTCTCTTCCGCCAGTCGGTCGACCGTGGTTTGCGGTGCCAGCGCATTGCCGCTGCGGTGGGCGGCGCGCGCCAACACCTGGGATGAGATCGGGTTGGTGAACAGGATGAACAGGGCGATGAGCAGGAGCTTCAAGGCCCAGTCCGGTTGCAGGCAGGCGATGCCCATCAGGGTCAGCAGGGTGCCAAGGGTGGTCGCCTTGGTGCCGGCCTGGATGCGATTGAAGACGTCCGGCATGCGCACCAGTCCCAGGCCGCCCAGCAGCAGGAAGGCGGTGCCGGCCACCAGCAGCAGGCCGCCGAAGAGATCGAGCACGACGTTCATCAGAACCCCCGCTCCAGGTAACGGGCGACGACAATGACGCCGAGGAAGGAGAGCAGCGCATAGACCAGCGCCGCGTCCAGATAGATGCCGCGTCCTTCGGCGAGCGCCAGCAGGGCGATGCCGCTGACGGAGATGATGGTGAGCCCGTCGAAGGCCACCACCCGGTCTGCCGGTGTGGGCCCGGCGAGGAAGCGCCAGAGGGCGAGCAGGAAGGCCGCGCCGGCCAGCGCCGCCGCCATGTAGACCAGGAACTCAACCATACATGATCTCGAGAAATCGCTCGAAACCGGCAACGATGTCGGCGGTGGCCGCCTCGGTGTCGGCCGAGCGCAGGTTGACGCAGTGCACGTAGAGCCACTCGCCGTCGAGTTCGACGGTCAGGGTGCCGGGGGTGAGGGTGATGGAGTTTGCCAGCAGCAACCGCCCCATCGGGCTCTTCAGCCGCGTGCGCACCTTGACGATGCCGGGGTTCAGCGGCAGGTCCGGCGAGAGGACGATGCGGGCGAGGCGCAGGTTGGCTTTCACCAACTCCTTGAGGAAATAGGGCAGATACACCAGCGCGGTAACGACGGCCTGCGGCGTCTTTCTCAAACCGGAGAAGGTCGCGAGCGCATCACCGAACAGCAGCGTGATGACGAAGGCCGCGACAACGCCGATCAGCAGGACGTCGGGAGCCATCGACGGGTTGAGCAGGGCCCAAAACAGCACCAGCGTGACAAACAACACGAGACCGCGAGCCGTGAACATCTTCCCACCTGTCGCTGAGCACAGCCAGCGAGCGTCTTGTGTGTATTTGGCGCCAGCCTGGGCCAGCGCTTTCCGGAAATGGCAGGTTACCGCCAACGACCGCCCATATTACCCTACAAACGTGACAGTTACCGGAAGCGTTCGTCCCGCGTAACGCGAGGGCCACAGGATGGATCGATTAGTACATGCGGAAATCTGTGAGTTCCGTGACGCGCACCGCATTCAGTCCTCGGATGTTTCCAGCACCCGCAACTGCTCGCGCAAGGTAAGGATGTGCTCGTCCCAGTAGCGCGGGGTGTTGAACCAGGGGAAGGCCTGTGGAAAGGCGGGGTCGTCCCAGCGGCGGCCGAGCCAGCCGGCATAGTAGAGGATGCGCAGGCTGCGCAGCGGCTCGATCAGGCGCACCTCGCGCCAGTCGAAGTCGTGAAACTCCTCGTAGCCGGCCACCACGTCGGCGAGCTGGTCGCGCATCTCCTGTGGGCTGCCCGACAGCAGCATCCACAGGTCCTGGATCGCCGGTCCGCTGCGGCAGTCGTCCAGGTCGACGAAGTGGGCGCCCTGCTCGGTCCAGAGGATGTTGCCCGGATGGCAGTCGCCGTGCAGGCGAATCTGTTCGATATCCGGCAGCGCCTTCAAGGCCGCCTCGATCCGTGCCAGGAGCTCGGACGCGAGCTGCTCATATTGGCGGCGGTGCTCCGGGGGCAGGAAGTCGTGGCCGAGCAGGTAGTCGAACGCCTCCCGGCCGAGCGCAGCATCGAGTTTCGGCCGGTGAACGAACGGTGAAGCGGCGCCCACGGCATGGATGCGCCCGAGGAAGCGCCCGATGCGCAGCCGGGTCTCCGGGTCGCTCAGCTCCGGCGATCGGCCGCCCCGGCGGGGGTAGACGGCGAAACGGAACCCCGCATGGGATAACAGGGTCTCTCCCTGAGGGGTCGCCAGTGGCGCCACCACGGGGATTTCGTGCTCGGCCAGCTCGATCGAGAAGGCATGCTCCTCGCGGATGGCCGCGTCGCTCCAGCGTTCGGGACGGTAGAACTTGGCAACCAGGAAGCCGTCCTCCACCCCGATCTGATAGACCCGGTTCTCATAGCTGTTCAGTGCCAGCAGGGAGCCGGTGGGCCGAAAACCGGCCAGCTCGACCGCATCGAGGATGGTGTCCGGCGTAAGTTGATCGTATGGGTGGGACAATTTTTACCCTTCATCATATCTGCGTGCTAAGGTACTAATTTAACAGCAATTCACTTCCTGGTTTTCGATTTCCCGCCCAAGGACCGCCATGCTGAACCCGTTACTGGAAATGACCACGCTGCCGCCGTTTCGCGACATTCGCCCCGAGCACGCCGAACCGGCCATCGACACCATTCTCGCCGAAAACCGTGCCCGGCTGGACACCTTGCTCGACCAAACCGGGCCATTCACCTGGGAAAACCTCGTGGCACCGATGGAGGTGATGGAGGATCGCCTCAATCGCACCTGGTCGCCCATCGCTCACATGAACGCCGTGGTCAACAGTGAACCGCTGCGTGCCGCCAACAACGCCTGTCGCGCCAAGATCAGCGACTACCATACCGAGCTGGGCCAGAATGTTCGCCTGTTCGCGGCCTTCAACGCGATCGCCGATGGCCCCGAGTATGCGCGCCTCGACCCGGTCCAGCGCAAGGTGATCGATAACGCCCTGCGCGACTTTCGTCTCTCCGGGATCGACCTGCCAGAGGATAAAAAGTCGCGGTATCGCGAGATTGCGCAGGAAATGGCGCGGCTGACCAGCAAGTTCGACGAAAATCTGCTGGATGCCACCCATGCCTGGAAAAAGACAATCACGGATGCCGAACAGCTCGCCGGGCTCCCCGAATCGAGTCTCGGCATGCTGCGCCAGCGGGCGGAGCAGGAGGGCCTCGACGGCTGGCTGCTGAGCCTGGAGTTCCCCGCCTACTACGCGGTGATGGCCTACGCCGACGACCGTGAGCTGCGGCACGAGGTGTATGAGGCCTACACCACCCGCGCCTCCGAACGCGGACCCCATGCCGGCCAATGGGACAACGGCCCCACCATGGAGGCCATTCTGCGCCTGCGCCACGAACAGGCCGCGCTGCTCGGGTTCACCAGCTACGCCGAACGCTCCCTGGCCACCAAGATGGCGGAGACCCCCGCGCAGGTGGTCGGCTTTCTGCGCGATCTCGCCGACCGCTCGCTGACGCTGGCAAGCCGCGAGCTGGAGGAGCTGAAGGCCTTTGCCCGTGAGCACTACGGGCTGGAGGAGCTGGCGGCCTGGGACATCACCTACTTCGGCGAAAAGCTGCGCGAGCACCGCTATGCCGTCTCCCAGGAGGAGCTGAAGCCCTACTTCCCCGAAAAGCGGGTGGTCCGCGGCCTGTTCGACGTGGTGCGGCGCCTGTTCGGGCTGGAGATCCGTGAGGTGGAAGGGGTGCAGACCTGGCATCCGGACGTGCGCTTCTTCGACATTTTCGACAACAGCGGCGCGCTGCGGGGGCGTTTCTATCTCGATCTCTACGCCCGTCCGCACAAACGCGGCGGTGCCTGGATGGACGACTGCGTGAATCGACGCCGCCGTGAGGACGGCAGTGTGCAGGTGCCGGTCGCCTATCTCACCTGCAACTTCTCGCCGCCGGTGGGGGACGATCCGGCGCTGTTCACCCACGACGAGGTGCAGACCCTGTTCCATGAATTCGGTCACGGTCTGCACCACATGCTGACGCAGGTGGATTATGCGGACGTCTCCGGCATCAACGGCGTGCCGTGGGACGCGGTGGAACTGCCCAGCCAGTTCCTGGAGAACTGGTGCTGGGAGCGGCAGGCGCTGGATTTGATCTCGGGCCACTTCAAGTCCGGCGAGCCGCTGCCGACACCCCTATACGAGAAGCTGCTTGCGGCGAAGAATTTTCACGCCGGGATGTTCATGGTCCGCCAGTTGGAGTTCGCGTTGTTCGATTTCCGGCTCCACCTGGAGTACGACCCCCTCCGGGGGGGACGTATTCAGGAGGTGCTCGATGAGGTGCGCGCCGAAGTCGCGGTGGTGCACCCGCCGGAATACAACCGCTTTCAGCACGGCTTCGCCCACATCTTCTCCGGGGGTTATGCCGCCGGCTACTACAGCTACAAGTGGGCGGAGGTACTGTCGGCGGATGCCTTCTCGCGCTTCGAGGAGGAAGGTGTCTTCAATAGGGCGACCGGAGCCGCCTTCCTGGAGGCGATCCTGGAGCAGGGTGGGGCGCGCGACCCGATGGAGCTGTTCGTCGAGTTCCGGGGGCGCAAACCCACCATCGATGCCCTGTTGCGTCACAGTGGTATCGCAGCCTGATCGGAGAGAGATGAGGAAAACGTCACAGCTGCTGCTGCTCGGAGCCGCCCTGCTCGCTGGCCAGGCCTGGGCCGACACGCTGTACGTTACCGATCGCGTACTCGCCGATCTCTATGCCACGGAGCAGACCCGCGAGATCATCGGACGTCTGCCGACCGGTACCCCGGTCGAGGTGATCAAGGTCACCAACGGCCTCGCCCAGGTCCGGCTGCCCGGCCTGGGTGAGGGTTGGATAAAGCGCGAGTGGCTTTCCGAACAGGTGCCGGCCTACACCCTGTTGCTGCAACTGGCCGACCAGCATGATCGCGCCCGCAGCGAGCTGAAGACCCTGCGCGACCAACACCGCTATGACATCCGCCCCGAACTGTGGATGGTCGCCGTGATCGTCGGCGGCGCCCTGCTGTTCGGCTTCTGCTTCGGTGCGTTCTGGATGGACCGGCGCTTCCGCGAACGCCACGGCGGTTTCCGGGTATAGTGGGATCAGCGTGACAGTGGAGAGCCAGCCACACCAGTAGGACAGGATTGACAGGATTTTTCAGGATTAACAGGATGGTGAAAAGGCCGGTATCCAAGCACAAATTGCTGTTCATCCTGTGCCGTTAAGTTTGATCACAACCAGTGAGGGCTCCTTGCGGCCTTCGTGATCGGTATTGGTCTCCTCCATGAAGGTAGCTACCTGGAACATCAACTCGCTGCGGGCGCGCCTGCCCCATGTGCTGGACTGGCTGGATCGGCAGCGGCCGGACCTGTTGGCACTGCAGGAGATCAAGGTCGCCGACGATCAGTGTCCACTGGCGGAGCTGCAGGCGGCCGGTTACCAAACCCTGATCTCCGGCCAAAAGGCCTACAACGGTGTCGCCATCCTGAGCCGCACGCCGACGGACGGGGACGTGATCCGTGACCTGCCCGGCTTCGAGGATACCGCCCGCCGGGTGCTGGCGGCCCGTTACGGGTCGCTTCGGGTGATCAATCTCTATGTGCCCAACGGCCAGTCGGTCGACTCCGACAAGTACCTCTACAAGCTGGAGTGGCTGCAGCACCTGACCGTCTGGCTGAGGGACGAGCTGGCGCGCCATGAGCACCTGATGGTGGTCGGCGACTTCAACATCGCCCCGGAGCCGCGGGATGTCTATGACCCCAGGTTGTGGCAGGGGCGCGTGCTCTTCTCCGAACCGGAACGGACCGCCTTTCACGAACTGCTCGATCTCGGCCTGGCGGATGCCTTTCGCCTGTTCGACCAGGAGGCCGGGGCCTACTCCTGGTGGGACTACCGGATGAACGGCTTTCGCCGCAACCGGGGTCTGCGCATCGACCACATCCTCGTCAGCCGCTCGCTGGCCAAGCGCTGCGTAAGTTGTACCATCGACCGCGCACCGCGTGGCCTGGAACGGCCCTCCGACCATGCGCCGGTGCTGGCCGAGTTTGAGCTTTGACCGCTTCCCGACTCGGTCCGGCTCTGCACCCTAATTCACGGAAATAACCCCACACGCCACCCGCGCGCCCCCGCCCCCGAGCGGCTCCGGCTTATCGGCGTAGTTGTCTCCACCGGCGTGCACCACCACCGCGCGCCCCCGCAGAAGCGGCAGGGTCAGCCGCGGCGCCAGTAGCGGCAGGTTGGCAGTGCCTTCGTCGTTGACGTAGAGCGCCGGCAGGTCTCCCAAGTGACCTCGGCCAAAGGGGCCGGCATGGCTCTTCGTGCCCTGCGGGTCGAAGTGGCCGCCGGCGGCCAGGCCCGCTTTCATCACGCCGTTCTCCATTCCCGGCTCACAACTGGGGTTCTCGTGCAGGTGAAAGCCGTGCAAACCCGGTTGCAGGCCTTGCAGATCGGGGGTGATGAGGATGCCGCCCAAGTGACTGTTGGCGAAGCTGACGCTGCCGAGCTGTTTGCCGACACCGCTGTCATTGATGGCGTGGATTGGGACCGTCAATTCCTGGGCCCGTGCGGCGCCAACCAAGGCGAGCAGGACGATGCTGGACAGGAGCAGGCGCATAGTCGTTCCTCCATGAACGGTGGCCGAAAGCCGCCGGATCGCGGCACGGTTGCTAAAGCTCTAGCCCAACGCCGGGCGGGGGTCGAGGCTCGGCACCGGTTCGGCCCGGCACAGTTCGACCGGGGCACGGCGCAGTGTCTCGTATACTCGCCGGGTGCGGGCCACCCACGTCACCTCGCATCTTTCCCTTTTCCTTTGTGTCTGCCTCATAATGGCCGCAACCGAACGGACCATAACCATGCAATACAAAGACCTGCGCGACTTCATCGACAAACTGGAACAGGCCGGGGAGCTCAAGCGGATCCGCACCGAGGTGGACCCGAATCTGGAGATGACCGAGATCTGTGACCGCGTGCTGCGTGCCGGCGGTCCGGCCCTGCTGTTCGAAAACCCCAAGGGCCATGACGTCCCGGTGTTGGCCAACCTGTTCGGCACCCCCAAGCGGGTCGCCCTCGGCATGGGTGAGGACTCGGTGGAGGCGCTGCGCGAAGTGGGCAAGCTCCTGGCCTATCTGAAGGAGCCGGAGCCGCCCAAGGGGATGAAGGACGCCTGGGAGAAGATGCCGATCTTCAAGCAGGTGCTGAACATGTCGCCCAAGGCGGTGCGCGGTGCCCCCTGCCAGGAGGTGGTGGTCGAGGGCGAGGCGGTCGACCTGGCCAAGCTGCCGATCCAGACCTGCTGGCCGGGCGATGCCGGCCCGCTCATCACCTGGGGGCTGGTGGTCACCCGCGGCCCGCACAAGGAGCGGCAGAATCTCGGCATCTACCGCCAGCAGGTGATCGGTCGCAACAAGGTGATCATGCGCTGGCTCTCCCACCGCGGCGGTGCCCTCGATTTCCGCGAGTGGCAGGAACAGCATCCGGGTGAACCGTTTCCCATCGCGGTGGCGCTGGGCGCCGACCCGGCCACCATCCTCGGCGCCGTGACGCCGGTGCCGGATAGCCTGTCCGAATACGCGTTCGCCGGCCTGTTGCGCGGTTCCAAGACCGAGGTCACCCGCTGCATCGGCAACGAGTTGCAGGTCCCGGCCTCTGCCGAATACGTTTTGGAGGGGGTCATCCACCCCGGCGAGATGGCGGACGAGGGCCCGTTTGGCGACCACACCGGCTACTACAACGAGGTGGACCGCTTTCCGGTGTTCACCGTCGAACGCATTACCCACCGTCGGCAGCCGATCTATCACAGTACCTACACCGGTCGCCCACCGGATGAACCGGCGGTGCTCGGGGTGGCGCTGAACGAGGTGTTCGTGCCGATCCTGCAGAAGCAGTTTCCCGAGATCGTCGACTTCTACCTGCCGCCGGAGGGCTGCTCCTATCGCATGGCGGTGGTCTCCATGAAGAAGCAGTACCCCGGCCATGCCAAACGGGTGATGCTCGGGGTCTGGTCGTTTCTGCGTCAGTTCATGTACACCAAGTTCGTCATCGTGACCGATGACGACGTCAACGTGCGCGACTGGCAGGACGTGATCTGGGCCATGACCACTCGCATGGACCCGGCGCGCGATACGACCGTCATCGAAAATACGCCCATCGATTACCTGGATTTTGCCTCGCCGGTCTCCGGTCTCGGCTCCAAGATCGGCTTCGACGCCACCAACAAGTGGCCGGGCGAGACCACCCGCGAGTGGGGCACGCCGATCCGTATGGACGAAGCGGTGAAGGCGCGGGTGGATGCCATCTGGGCTGAACTGGGGCTGGACTAGCCGAGGATCGGTGAAGGGGAGATCCGATGGAACGCGTCACAGGGATGGATCAAATCAAGGGACGCTATATCGTCGTCCTGCTCGCCTTCCCGTTTTTTGTACTGCCGGAGTTTGGGATCGGGGAAAGCGACTGGCTGCCGTGGTATTGGCTCGACGTGGTTTACATCTATAGCGCACAACTGATCGACGTCGCATTTCTATTCCTTGTCGGCCTGCTGCTCCGGGTCGATTACCGCGCGCTGTTCGGCGCCTTGCCCAGCCGGAGGGAATGGCGGCTCCTGCTGCATGTGGACCTGTTACTGTTCGCGCTGGCCAGCGCCCTGGTGTTCGCCATTTATCTGCCCCTCTCCTACGTCACACCGGGGTACGTGGAGTGGTGGCTCGAGTGGATGACGGCGCCGGTCGTCTATTTGGCCGACGACGACTCACTGCCGTGGGTAGCCAACCTCCTCAACTGGTGCTCGCTGGTGCTCTTGGCACCGCTGACCGAAGAGATCCTGTTTCGCGGCTTTTTGTTGCGGCGTTGGAGTGAGAAGTGGGGCGTAACCGGAGGGATCGCCTTGTCCTCGGCCTTGTTCGGTATCCTGCACCCCGACCCGGTCGGGGCCGCCCTGTTCGGGGTCGGCATGTGCCTGCTCTACCTGCACACCCGGTCGCTGTGGGTGCCGGTTTTCGCCCACGCCATATACAACTTCGTTTTATGGCTATGGGATCTTTATGGCGTGCTCGATGCAGGGTTCGACTATTACGGCTACTACGACTTGACGCAATTCCGCAGCGAATGGTGGTTCGGGGTGGCGGCGGCAGCCATTGCCATCCTGAGTGCGGCCCTGTTTCCCCGGCAAAGGCCCGATCCGAATCGTGTCCCGGAAGCATCCTGAGCGGCGCGGATTACTCCTGCGGCTGACCGCGTTCCTGCTGGCTGCGGTCGTTGGCTATCAGGGCTGGTACGCCGTGCAGATCGCCCGTTTGCGTACCCACAATCCGCACTCCACCGCCTTCATGCTACAGCAGTTCGACACGCTGCGACTGACGCGGCCGGAGGCCGTGCTGTCCCACCGCTGGGTCGGCTATGAGCAGATCGCCTCGCCCCTGAAGCGGGCGGTGGTCGCCGCCGAAGATGCAAAGTTCACCACCCACTTCGGCTTCGACTGGGAGGGCATCCGCCGTGCCCTGGAGAAGAACCTGGAGGAGGGTGAGCTGGTGGCCGGCGGCTCCACGATCACTCAGCAGCTGGCGAAGAACCTCTATCTCTCCAGCGAGCGCTCATTTCTGCGCAAAGGCCAGGAGGCGCTGCTGACCCTGATGCTGGAGGGCTTGTTGCCCAAGCGGCGCATCCTTGAGATCTACCTCAACGTGATCGAGTGGGGCGAAGGCGTGTTCGGCGTGGAGGCGGCGGCACGGCACTATTTCGGGGTCGGCGCGGGTCAACTGAGCGCGGAGCAGGCGGCGTGGCTGGCGGCGATGGTCCCGCGGCCTCGCCACTACGATCGGCACGGTCCGACGGCGGCCCTGGAGCGGCGCGCCGCTATCATCCGGCAGCGGATGTCGCAGGCGACCATCCCGTAACCGGCGCTCGGCCGGTATCATCGGGAGCGATCCATAACAAACGACGAAATTCCCATGGTCAAACACATCGTCATGTGGCGACTGAAGGAGCAGGCGCACGGCAACGACCGGGTCGCCAACGCCCGGCACATCAAGGAGCGGCTCGAATCCCTGGCCGGTCGCATCGACGGATTGCTGGCGATCGAGGTCGGCATCGATTTCAGTGCCTCGGCCGATGCGGCCGACCTGGTGCTCTACAGCGTATTTAGGGACCGGGAGGCGCTGGCCGCCTACCACGCCCATCCCCTGCATCAGGCCGTGATCCCGCTGGTGGCCGAGACGCGGTCCGAGCGGCGGGTGGTGGACTACGAGACCTGAGCGATGGAGTGTCGCGCCGAATGCGCTGCCTGCTGCATCGCACCCTCCATCACCTCGCCGATCCCGGGTATGCCTGCAGGCAAACCGGCAGGTGAGCGTTGCGTGCAGCTTGACGAGCGCGACCGTTGTCGCCTGTTCGGCGACCCGGCGCGGCCAGCGGTCTGCGGCGCGCTTCGACCCTCGCCGGAGATGTGCGGCGCCAGCCGTGCCGAGGCCTTCGCGTATCTGGAGCGCCTGGAGCGCGAGACGGCGCCGGAGCTTGCACCATGATCCACCCGATTGTTTTCAAAGACCACTTCTCCGATGTGTCCGCCGACTACGGCCGCTATCGGCCCCGCTACCCCGCCGCATTGTTCGCGTGGCTGGCCTCCGTTGCTCCGGCCCGCCAGCGCGCGTGGGACTGCGCCACCGGAACCGGACAGGCGGCGCTTTGGGCTCGCCGCTTATTTCCCGGAGGTGGTCGCCACCGAAGCCAGCGTGACGCAAGTAGCAGCCGCTACCGTCCATCCAGGCGTGGACTACCGTGTGGCCCTCGCGGAGGCCTCCGGTCTGGAGAGCGCCTCGGTGGACCTGGTGACGGTGGCGCAGGCGCTCCACTGGTTTGATGTCGAACGGTTCTACGCCGAAGTGCGGCGGGTGCTGCGGCCCGGTGGCATATTGGCCGTCTGGAGCTACGACCTGATGCGCGTCGGCCCCGCCGTGGATGCGTGCATCGATCGACTGCACGACGAGGTGGCGCCGTTTTGGCCGCCCGAGCGCGGGCACGTCGCCAGCGGCTATCGCGCGTTGCCGTTCCCGTTCGAGGGCATCAAGGCGCCGCCATTTGCCATGTCCGCGGAGTGGGCGCTTACCGACCTGCTCGGCTATCTGCGGACCTGGTCGGCGGTGCGGCGCAATCGGGAGGCGACCGACCGTGATGCAGTGGCGGCGAACGAGGCCGAGTTCGCCCAATGCTGGGGCGCATCGTTGACGCGAACTGTGCGTTGGCCTTTGCAGTTGCGAGTCGGTGCGGTCCAGCGCCTGTAATCGCCGGGTCGCCGAGGCTGAGGCTGGGCAAAAAAAAGGCAGTCGGGGGGGACTGCCCAAGAGGGGGTTGTTACCAGGGGAGATGACATTTGGCTTCGTCGATGCTCGTCGAAGCCGGTAAATTCATGACTGATTGGGTCGGCACGTAAAACCAAGCGTATCGGTCGGATACTGGGCTGTCAAGGACAAGCCTTCCCTTGTATTTGGCGCGGCGACGGGTAATCTGGTCCGACTTGATCAAGGGAGCCCCGGCATGCGCCGAATCATGCTGCTCAATCCCAAGGGGGGATGCGGCAAAACCACTCTCGCCACCAGCCTGGCCAGCCACTATGCGCTGGCGGGCGAACCGGTGACGCTGGTGGACTTCGACCCCCAGGGCAGCGCGCTCGATTGGCTCGACCTGCGCCCGGCCGACCGGCCGCCCATCCACGGGGTGGCGGTGGAGAGTGAAAAGGACGAATTCATGCTGCCGATGGCCGGGGGCTATCTGATCATGGATGTCCCGGCCGCCATTCATGGCAAGGTGCTGAAGCGCTACGTGAAGCTGGCCCACACCGTACTGATCCCGGTGCTTCCCTCGCCCATCGATATCCGTGCCACCGCACGCTCGATCCGCGACCTGCTGCTGATCGGCCGCATTTCACGGCAAAAGACCCAGGTGGCGGTGATCGCCAATCGTGTGCGGGAGAACACCCGCGTTTTTCACACGCTGCAGCGCTTTCTCGAATCGCTGGAGATCCCCTTGGTGGCGACCCTGCGCGACAGCCAGAACTACATCCGTGCCGCCGAACTGGGATTGGGGGTGTTCGAGCTGCCGCCGTCGCGGGTGGCCACGGACGTGGCTCAGTGGGAGCCATTACTGGCGTGGCTCAAAGGTTCGGCAGCGGTGCCAAAGTAGCCTGTGTGCCGGTGAAAACCCGGCGCAGAGGCGCAGAGGATCTCAAGGATTCCAGAGCGCCTGCGGTTGGCGCGGAGTTCCGTCCGGCCACACTATTCGGAAAGAAACCTCCGCGTCTCTGCGCCTCTGCGACGAAATTTTTTAAGACCGTTGCCGTTCGGTCGTCGGGTCGATGGCGGCGAGGCCTGCCGCCAAGTTGGGGTAGCGCAGTACCACCCCGAGCTCCTCCCGCAGGCGCCGACTGTCCATGCGCCGCGACTCCAGCAGGTAGGAGAGCATTGCCGCACTCAGCTCCCGGCGGGCTGTTTCCATCGGGATCTCCGGCGGCGGCGGCAGGCCGAGGCGCCTTGCGACTGCCTTGAAGTAGCCGCTCATGGTGCCCGGTTCGTCGTCACTGACGTTGTAGACGCCTTGGCCGCGTTCGCCCGCGGCCACCAGTGTGGTCACCAGGTCGTCGGCGTGAATGCGGTTGGTGAAACCGCACTCGGCCTCGCGCAGGGTCGGCTCGCCCCGTCGCAGGCGAGCCACCGGCAGGCGGCCGGGGCCGTAAATCCCGCCGACGCGCAAAATGGCGATGGGCACATCGTGGGCCGTACCCCAGGCCTGCCACTGCCGTTCGGCGTCGAGTCGGCGTCGGGCGCGGCCGGTGTCCGGCGCCGGCGGGGTCGACTCATCCACCCAGGCACCCTGGCGATCGCCATACACCCCGCTGGTGCTGATGTAGACCACCCGCTGCGGCAGGCCCGTTTCGATCGCCCTCAGCAGATGTCCCACCCGCGGGTCGGTTTCTCCGCTCGGCGGCGGCGGCGCGAAATAGCACAGCAGCGCCCCGGCGGTCGGCAGCCCGGTCAGTGTCTCCGGCCGGTCCAGGTCTCCAAAAAGCAGCTCGACGCCCAAGCGGGTCGTTCCGACCTGTTCGAGGCGGCGGGTCAGGGCGCTGACGGCGACCCCCCGGTTGCGATACAGTGCGGCGAGCCGGTGCCCGATATCACCGAATCCAACGATAAATGCCTTGCTCAAGGTAAGGGCCTGTCCGATAATTTCCGACTATTTCGCTAAGTTGTACAACGCATTGTACGTATGAGTAAAGGGATCATCATGAGCAAAATCAACGTCGAGCCCAGTGGCCACGCCTTTTCCGCCGAGGGGGACGAGTCGATCCTCGATGCCGCCCTGCGTCACGGCTACGTCTTTCCGTATGGCTGCCGCAGCGGCGCCTGCGGGGCCTGCAAGGGCAAGGTTACTGCCGGGGCGATCAGCTATGGCGACGACGAACCGATGGCCCTCTCCGAAGAGGAGCAGGCCGCCGGCGAGGCCCTGCTCTGCATCGCCCGGCCCCAGGGTGATGTGACCATCGAGGTCCACGAGGTCACCGCCGCGGAGGAGATCCCGGTCAAGAACTACCCCGCCAAGGTGGTGCGCCTGGAGCGGATCGGCGAGGTGATGAGACTGTGGCTGAAGCTGCCGGAGGCCTCGCGCATGCCGTTTTTCGCCGGCCAGTACGTGCACTTCCTGATGGAAGAGGGCCGCCACCGCTCCTTCTCGATCGCCAATCCGCCCCATGAGGACCAGCTGCTGGAGTTCCACATCCGGCATATCCGTGGCGGGCGCTTCACCGAGCACCTCTTCGATGACATGAAGGAGGGCGAGATCATCCGCATCGAGGGACCGTACGGCACCTTCTTCCTGCGCGAGGATTCCGACCGGCCCATCATCATGCTGGCCACCGGCACCGGGTTCGGTCCGGTCAAGGGTATCGTCGAGCACGCGCTGGCGGAAGGGTGCACCCGACCTATCTACATCTACTGGGGCGCGCGCAGCCGCGAGGACCTCTACCTGGACGGGCTGGCCCGCCGCTGGGATCGGGAGTACAAGAACGTCCATTACCGGCCCGTGCTCTCGCGACCGGACACCGACTGGGATGGCCGTACCGGTTACGTGCAGAAGGTGGCCGCGGCGGAGTTCGAGAACCTCTCCGGTTATGAGGTCTACGCCTGCGGTCACCCGGACATGGTCTATGCCGCCAAGGACACCCTCACCGCCAAGGGACTCGACCCCGAGCACTGCTTCTCGGACGCCTTTTCCTGGGCCAAGGATTGAGGGGCGCAGAGGTCCCGCCGCGTCGCATTTCGGTGCGGTTCGTTCCTCGGCAACTGCTCCCTGCGTTGCTCTATCTCCTGCATCCATGCAGTCGTCACCGGCACCCTACGGAATTTTCGTAGGATGTGGTGAGCCCGCGAACCGCATCAACCGCGCTCGCCAATTCTCATTGGCGATACCCGTGTACCCCGGTCTTGCCGCGAAACACGCGGTAGACATGCACGGTGTATCCCAGCACCAACGGCAGCAGGATCAACACCCCGGTCAGGATGAACGCCAGACTCTCCGGCGGCGAGGCGGCGTCCCAGAACGTGAAGTGGCGGGGGACGATAAACGGCCAGACACTGATCGCCAGCCCCAGGTAGGCCAGCATGAACAGGCCGATGGCCAGCCAGAAGGGGCGCAGTTCGTGTCCCTCCCGGAGATCGCGCCACAGCCACCAGGCGAGCAGGGCGGTCGCCAGCGGCACCGGTGACAGCCACAGCAGGTTCGGCATCGAAAACCAGCGCCGGGCGATCTCCGCGTCGGCCAGGGGGGTCCAGACGCTGACCAGCAGGATGAAGCCGACCAGCGCCAGCGCCAGCGGGCGGGCCACGCGGTAGGCCCAGCGTTGCAGACCACCTTCGGTCTTGCGGATCAGCCAGGTCGCCCCGAGCAGGGCATAGCCGGCCACCAGGGCCGCCCCGGTCATGACGCTGAACGGGGTCAGCCAGCCGAGCGGCCCCCCGGCATACTGGCGGCCGACCAGTTCGAACCCCTCCACAAAACTCCCCAGCACCAGGCCCTGGGCGAAGGCGGCGCCGGTAGATCCGGCTGCAAAGGCGCCATCCAGAGCCACTTTTGGTGCGAATCGGACCGGAACTCGAACACGATGCCCCGGAAGACCAGGGCCACCAGAAAGAAGATGATCCCCAGATACCAGGCCGGCAGCAGGATGCTGTAGGCCAGCGGAAAGGCGGCAAACAGGGTGACCCCGCCAAGCACCAGCCAGGTCTCGTTGCCGTCCCAGAAGGGCGCGACGCTGTTGATCATCAGGTCCCGCTCCGCCTCGCCGGGGGCGAACGGGAACAGGATCCCCACCCCCAGATCGAAGCCGTCCAGGATCACATACATCGCGACTGCGAGGACCAGCACACCAGCGGCAATCAGAACCGGGTCCATTGCTTTTTTGTCGTGTCCTATTTCACCGGATTAACAGGATTTTTCAGATTTACAGGATCAAACGAGCGAAAACCGTATAGGCGGACTGTTCAGGTAGCGGGTTTGTACTCACAACCCGCAGCAAATAGCCTGCTTCCTGTATCCTGAAAAATCCTGTTCATCCTGTTGAATGCTGTCTAATCGCGTCTCTCCTTCGGTGGCGGGTACCAAGCGGTGCGCGGCTGCCCCGGCCACCAGCTCGGGCGGCACCCGCTCCTCCGGCCCCTTGCGGATCAGCCGCATTAAAAAGTAGAGAAACGCAACCAGCAGGAACAGGTAGACGGCGTTGAACAGCAACAGCGATCCCCGCACCGAACCGAGTGCCAGGGTGCTGGCCGATTCGACGGTGCGCAGCAGACCCTGCACCACCCAGGGCTGGCGTCCCACCTCGGTGACCACCCAACCGGAGAGTACCGCCACGAAGCCAAGCGGACTGCAGAACAGTAGCAGACGCAGGAACCAGGGCCGGTCGTAGAGGACACCGCGGTGCCGCAGGACCGCGCCGAGGATCGCCACCGCCACCAGGAAAAAGCCGATGTAGATCATGATCCGGAAGGCGAAGAAGACCGGCGCCACCGGCGGTCGGTCCTCGGGCGGCACTTCGTTCAGGCCCAGCACCCTGCCCCGGATCTCATGTTGCAGGATCAGGCTGCCGGCGCCTGGAATGGCGACTTCGAAGTGGTTCTCCTCCGCCTCCTGGTCCGGAATTGCGAACACCACGAAGGGGGCCGAATCGCTGGTGTGCCAGAGTCCCTCGATCGCCGCGACCTTCATCGGTTGCATCTTCAGGGTGTTGAGCCCGTGCAGGTCGCCGACCAGCACCTGGCCCGGGGCGAGCACCAGCGCTGCCCACAGGGCGGCCGACAGCGCCCGCCGCGCCTGGGGCCGGCAGCGGTCGTGCAGCAGGAACCAGGCCGAGACACCGGCCACCACGAAGGTGGTGGTGAGCAGCGAGGCGGTCAGCATGTGGGCGAGGCGGTAGGGAAAGGAGGGATTGAAGATCGCCTCCCACCAGCTGACCACTGAGAATCGATCGCCCTCGATGGCAAACCCGGCCGGGGTCTGCATCCAGGAGTTGGCGGCCAGGATCCAAAAGGCCGACACCACGGTGCCGAGCGCCACCATCGCGGTGGCGAAAAAGTGCATGCGCGGGCCAACCTTGCCCCAGCCGAACAGCAGAATAGGCAGAAAGCTGGCCTCGAGGAAAAAGGCCATCAGCACCTCGTAGGAGAGCAGGGGGGCGAGGACGTTGCCGGTGCGGCGGGAAAACTCGGAAAAATTGGTCCCGAACTCGAACGACAGCACGATGCCGGAGACCACGCCGACGCCAAAGCCGAGGGCGAAGATCCTGGTCCAGAAGCGGAACAGCTGCATGTAGATGTGGTCGTGGGTGCGCAGCCAGCGCCACTGCAGGAACACCAGGAACAGCGACAGGCCGATCGTCAGGGTGGGAAACAGGATGTGAAATCCCAGGGTGATCGCCAGTTGCAGGCGCGACAGGAAGACGGGGTCGGACAGCCACTCCATGGGTACCCGGGGTCGGTTGGCATCGGCTTCCGTTCAGCATAGTCGCGCGGGAGGCGCTCAGGCCATGTGGTGGCGGCGCATGTGTTCTAGCCCCTGGCGGTAGTGCTCGAACATCAGCGCCAGACGCAAAAAGACGTCCTCCAGACCGAACTGTTGGGCCAGTTCATGGTGGGCGGCTCGGTCGAAGTAGGACTGGCCGAAGGCGACGTAGTAGTCGGGGGAGACCGGACGGCGGCCGAAGCGGTGCCGATGCTCCAGCCACGGCAGGTTCAGCCCCGTCAGCCACAACGCATAGTTGCCGATGTGGGCGTAGGTGACGAAGGCGCGTCGCGGGTCTGCCTCTTGCGCCTCCTCCAGCAGCTCCACCACGTACCGGCGGGGTTCGCGGTCGGTGGGTTCGACGCGAAACACGCGATCGCTGTGCAGGAACAGAGTCAGCAGATTGGCGAGATAGTTGATGACCCTCCGCTCGAGATTGGAGCGCGGCCGGCCCAGGCTGCGGCGCAGCAGGACGCTGAAAAGGAGAAAGGGGGAGATTTCGATCAGCAGCTTCTGCCGATCCTGAATCAGCTGGTAGACGTAATCGCTGGTCAACATCGACTCCAGCGTCGTCGGCATATCTTCGATGACGCGGGCAATGTCGGCGTAACTCGCCCCGGGTTGCGGCAGATTTTCCAGCAGCAGGCGCAAGTCGCCTTCGGCGAGAGCGAGTTCGGCATGCGCAAAATCGGGTCGACGCATCCTCTCAACCTCCAGAAGGACCCCGAGATGTTGCTATATGCCGGCCCCATACTTCCGTCAAGACCGATTGCGCGGAAAAGAAAAAAGGCCGTCGAAAGACGGCCTTTTTTTTCGGTGCATATTGGCGGAGCGGACGGGACTCGAACCCGCGACCCCCGGCGTGACAGGCCGGTATTCTAACCAACTGAACTACCGCTCCGAAGCCGCGCCATTCTACGGAAAAGAGCGCCGCCGTCAAGCCTTTTCCCTCCGTCGGAAAAAAACCGACCCTGGAGGCCGCCATACGGGTCTGCTATGGTCAGGCCTACTGAAATCATTGGTTAATGCAATGGCCGTTCCCCAAATCCGAACCGCGATCCCCCAGCGGCGTTATCAACTGGGCGAATTCATGGTCTCCGTTCTCGGTGACGTGGAAAGCAGTGACGGGATTGAGTACCGCTACATCATGGCGGTCGCCCGCGAATCGGAGCCCCAGCCGCAACTCTTCGTCTCGGCCGAACGCAATGGCAACGGGGCGGGCTGGCAGCTGCGGGTTTCCATGGCGCAAGGCAGCCAATCGCTCGGCGGCGACGAGGGCCTGCGCGACCTCGACCGGTTCACAACGGCCGGCCTTGAGGTGGTGCGCAAAATGCTGGCCCTGGAGGACGAAGAGCCGTATCGGCTCCTGTAGGTTGCGATCTCATCGCGCGCCGTGCCAGAAAAAGCCGGCACAGAGGCGCAGAAATGTTGAGGGTGTGGTTTACCGCATCGTCGAGCCGCTGCGATACGCAGGGGCCCCGCCGGCAGCCGAAAACGATTCATTGAACCGCCCCCAAAACAAAAACCTCTGCGCCTCTGCGGCAGGTTTTTCCCGGCACGGCGTTCCAAGCCGCCCTGGCGAGGCTTACGCCGTCTCGTCCAGGATCACGAACGACAGCAGCGTGGTGCCGAGCAGCAGCACCGGCAATGCCGCCGGCAGGCCGATCATCAACAACCCGCTGACGATCCAGACATTCTTCACGATCGACTGCTTGCGCCGATAGCGCCGGGTGTAACGACGCCAGCTGGGGTGGCGCGCCTTTTCGGCGTCACTCACATGCGCCGGTGGCTTGGGCACGATGCTCATCCATCCTTCCTCCCACGCACGACCTGCTGCAAGCGTAGGTCGGGCCGCGACCGAATGTCACCCCGTCCGGCGATTGACTTGGCGGGGCCCGCGGCTATGGTTTTACCCACGTACAGAGTACGTGTCCGCCAGGGAGGAGGTCGGCGTCATGAATGTTACCGACGTGATGCAGCGTGGGGTCAAGGTCTGTGGACTCGGGACCTCGCTCGAAGCGGCCGCGCTGCTCATGTGGGAAAGCGACTGTGGGGCGCTGCCGGTACTCGACGACCAGGGACAGGCGGTCGGGATCATCACCGACCGCGACATCACCATGACCGCGGCACTGAACCACCGCCCATTGTGGGAGATCCGCTGCGGGGAACTGGTGGGTACCCGGCCGCTCTATACCTGTCACGCCGATGACGACATCAAGCAGGCCCTCAAGATCATGTGGGGGCAGCGGGTGCGGCGGTTACCGGTGACCGATTCCGCCGGGCAGCTGGTCGGTATCCTCTCCATCGACGACGTGGTTGCCTGTGCCGAACGCGGCACCCGTGGTCAGACCATTCCCGACCTTTCATACGACGATGCCATGGGTGCGCTCAAGGCCGTCGCCAACCGTCACTAGAGCGAGCCGGCATGAGCAGCGTAGGGGTGGCGGCCCTGTTGTCCCTGTTTGCCGTCCAGACCACCGGCGCCCGTACGGTGGAGTTCGTCTATTCCCTGGAGGTCGCCCCCGAAGTCGAGCCCGGCCACCTGACCGCTTACATCCCGCTGGCCCGCACCGAGGCCGGTCAGGAGGTGCTGATGCGCGAGGTGCGCGCCTCCCTGCCGGGCCTGGTCCTGCGGGAACCGCACCACGGCAACCTGGTCTGGTTCGGCCAGACCGAACGGCGCCAGGGGCGGCCCAACCGGGTGGAGATCCGCTACCGCATCCGCCGCGTTCCCCAGCACACCACGCCACATGACGGTCAGTTCCCGTCACAGTACCTGGCGTCCGATCCCCTCACACCGGTGGGGGTCGCCCGCCTGCGCGGGTTGCTGCGCCGGGTCGATCTCACCGAGCCCTCGCCCAAGGGGCGGGCGCGGGCGATCTTCGATTTTGTGGCGGGCTACATGCAGGAGCGGCGCGTGGGTACCGGCTGGGGCCGGGCCGACGCCCACTGGGCCGCCCGCTATGGTCATGGCGATGACAGCGACTTCGCCGCCCTGTTCGTGGCCCTGGCCCGCAGTTGGGAGATCCCGGCCCGGCTACGCTTCGGCGTGGAGCTGCCGGAGGCAGGGGGTGGGCGTACCCGCCAGCGGGCCTGGGCCGAGTTCTACCTGCGCGGGGCCGGTTGGGTGCCGGTGGACGTGGCCGCCGCCTCGAGCAACCCGGAGCGCCGGGACGACTATTTCGGCCGGCTGCCTGCGGATCGCCTGGCCTTATCGACCGGGGTCGCTCCGGAACTGGAGGCGGCGCAGAGCCCCGTGCCGTTTCTGCTCTACCCGCACCTGGAACTGAACGGCCGGCCGGTGCGCAATCTGACCGTGAACTTCCGTTTCCGCGCCCTCGACGACTGACCCCGCGCCCCCGTCACTCCCGTTCCGCCTCGCCGGCGTCCTCGTTGCCGGACGGCGGCCCGGGTCGGCCCCACTCGTCGCCCTCGTACTCCTCGTCCTGGCCCTTGGCCCGGCGCTTCACCTCGTCGAACGGCTCCTGCCACTCCTCTTCCGACATATCGGTCGGCATGTAGACGATGTCCTCGTCGGTGACGTCGTCCATCGGGCCGGTCCAGTTCTCGGGCGGCTCGATCGCCTCCAGGTCCATGTTGTACCACTCATCGATGTCCCACTCCTCGACGTCGCCGTCGAAGTGCTGGACCTCGACCAACCCCGCCTCCTCATCCAGCGAAACGACTTCGAACCGCTGGCCCTTCTCGGTCGTATTGCGGTACCAATTGCCGATAATCGGGTCGATATCCGTGGCCATCACCGTGCCTCCCCGAAATTTGCCTCCCTTCGCGATAGGTGTAGTTGGTCGGTCGCGTTGGCGCTGCATCACTGAGCATTAATTGACGCTCGCCAGGAATGTGGGGCAAAAACCACATGCTGGACGGTTCGGGCAGAAGTCTGTCGTCCTTAGACCCGCAACAGGTAGCGGTCTTTTTCCTGTTCATCCTGTTGAATTCCGCCGTCGGAGGAGTTGACCAAAGCCGCTGCGGTTGCCGATACCCAAGCCGGCCGCGGCCCCTTACAATAGCCGGCTCTTCGCAGGTGGCAACGCATGTTCTTTCACGAATCCTTCGATGTCATTGTGGTCGGCGGCGGGCACGCCGGTACCGAAGCGGCCCTGGCGGCGGCGCGTATCGGCGCGCGCACCCTGCTGCTGACCCACAACATCGAGACGCTGGGGCAGATGAGCTGCAACCCGGCCATCGGCGGCATCGGCAAGGGCCACCTGGTCAGGGAGGTCGATGCCCTCGGCGGCCTGATGGCCCGCGCCATCGACCAAAGCGGCATCCAGTTTCGAATCCTCAATGCCTCCAAGGGGCCGGCCGTGCGGGCGACCCGCGCCCAGGCGGACCGGCGCCTGTACAGACAGGCGGTGCGCACCGTCCTGGAGTCACAGCCCCATCTCACCCTGTTCCAGCAGCCGGTGGAGGACCTCATGGTCGAGGGCGAGCGGGTGGTCGGTGTGGTCACCGGCATGGGGCTGCGGTTTCGCGCGCCCACGGTGGTACTGACCGCCGGCACCTTCCTTGGTGGTCTGATTCACATCGGGCAGGTGAACTATCCGGGGGGCCGCGCCGGCGACCCACCGGCCGACGCCCTGGCCCACCGGCTGCGCGAACTGCCGCTGCGGGTGGCACGGCTGAAGACCGGCACGCCGCCGCGCATTGACGGTCGCAGCATCGATTACACGGTGATGGAGGAGCAGCCGGGCGACGATCCGGCGCCGGTATTCTCTTTCCTCGGCCGACGCGAGGAGCACCCGCGCCAGGTGCCGTGCCACATCACCTACACCAACGAGCGCACCCACGAGCTGATCCGTGGCGGCCTCGACCGCTCACCGATGTACTCTGGCGTCATCGAAGGGGTTGGGCCGCGCTACTGCCCCTCGATCGAGGACAAGGTGGTGCGTTTTGCCGAGCGGAACGCCCATCAGATCTTCATCGAACCGGAGGGGCTGGACACCTACGAGGTCTATCCCAACGGCATTTCCACTTCGCTGCCGTTCGACGTGCAGGTGGCCCTGGTGCGCTCGATCAAGGGGCTGGAGCAGGCCCACATCGTGCGGCCGGGCTATGCCATCGAATACGACTTCTTCGATCCGCGCGATTTGAAACCGACCCTGGAGACCCAGCCGCTTGCGGGGCTGTTCTTTGCTGGTCAAATCAACGGCACCACCGGCTACGAGGAGGCCGCCGCCCAGGGTCTGCTGGCCGGGGCCAACGCCGCCTTGCAGGCGCTGGAGCGCGAGCCGTGGTATCCGCAACGGGACGAGGCCTACCTCGGTGTCCTGGTCGACGATCTGATCACCCGCGGCACCAAAGAGCCGTACCGCATGTTCACCAGCCGCGCCGAATACCGGCTGTTGTTGCGCGAGGACAACGCCGACCTGCGCCTGACCCCAGCCGGCCGTCGGGTGGGTCTGGTGGACGACGCCCGTTGGGCCGCGTTCGAGGCCAAGCGCGAGGCGATCGAGCAAGAACAGCAGCGGCTGGAGAGCACCTGGTTGCGGCCGGGTGATCTGCCGGACGCGACCGCCGCCGACCTGTTCGGCAAACCGCTCGCCCGCGAATATCGACTGTCCGAGCTGTTACGGCGGCCGGAGGTCGGTTACCGTTTACTCATGGGGCTGGACGGCATCGGACCGGGTGTGGTCGATGAGGAGGTGGCGGAACAGGTGGAGATCCAGGCCAAGTACGCCGGCTACATCGAACGCCAGCGCGACGAGATCGAGCGCCAGCGTCGCCACGAGGCGACCCGCCTGCCGCCCGAGCTCGACTACGCCACGGTGCGCGGCCTCTCCGCCGAAGTGAGCGAAAAACTCGCCCGCCAACGTCCGGAGACCCTGGGCCACGCCGCCCGCATCCCCGGCGTCACCCCGGCGGCCATCTCCCTCCTGCTCGTCCACCTGAAACGCAAGGGGGCTTAGGCGTGTTGGTCAAAAAGCTTTCAACGCAAAGACGCAATGACGCAAAGGTCGCAAAGACTTTTGATCGAAAAACCCTTTGCGCTCTTTGCGTCATTGCGCCTTTGCGTTGGGTTCTGGTCTTATGAGCTCGGCATTGCGGCAGCGGCTCGACCCCGGATTGGCGGCGCTCGGGCTGGCGTTGGACGAGGGCCAGTGCGAGCGGCTGATTGCCTATATCGAGCTGCTCGCCAAGTGGAACCGGGTCTACAACCTGACGGCTATCCGTGACCCGCTGGAGATGGTGACCCGTCACCTGCTCGACAGTCTCGCCATCGCCCCGCACTTGGAGCGCCGGCGCAACCGGCGCGGCGGCCTGCGGGTCATCGACGTCGGCACCGGGGCCGGCCTGCCCGGGATCCCGCTGGCCATCGCCCAGCCGGATAGCACCTTCTTCTTGCTGGACAGCAATGGCAAAAAGACCCGTTTCCTAACCCAGGCCAAGGCGGAATTGGGGCTCTCGAACGTGACTGTGGTACATTCCCGAGTCGAGGAATTTTGTCCCGAGGCGCTGTTCGACGTGGTGCTCTCACGCGCGTTCGCCGCCTTGCCGGACATCCTCGCCGGTAGTCGTCACCTGCTCGGCCCCCGCGGCCGGGTGCTGGCCATGAAGGGCGCCGTCCACAAGGCGGAGCTGCAGGGGCTGCCCGAGGGGGTGTCGATTTCGGAAGTGGTGCCGCTGAGCGTGCCCGGCCTCGAGGGCGAGGCGCGCCATCTGATCTGTATCGGGGTGTTCGGGGAGGCGGCGGGATGACACGTGCAGAGGCTAGTCACTGATGGGCAGGATCATCGCCGTTGCAAACCAGAAGGGCGGGGTGGCCAAGACCACCACCTGTATCAACCTGGGGGCGTCGTTCGTGGCGACACGCCGCAAGGTGCTGGTGGTCGATTTGGATCCCCAGGCCAACGCCACCGTCGGCAGCGGCATCGATCGGGAAGAGCTGAGCCACAGCTCCTACGACGTCCTGCTCGGCGGTGTCGCGCCGGGTGACGTGATCGTCCGCGCCGAAGAGGCCGGTTACGACGTGCTGCCGACCACCTCCGACCTGACCGCGGCCGAAGTCGAGCTGATGACTGCCGAGGCCCGTGAGCGGCGGCTGCGCACCGCACTGCGGCCGATCGCCGCCGATTACGACTACATCCTGGTCGACTGTCCACCCTCCCTGAACATGCTCACCCTGAACGCCCTGGTGGCGGCGGACTCGGTGATGATCCCGATGCAGTGCGAGTACTACGCGCTGGAGGGGTTGAGCGCTCTGCTCGACACCATTGAGCAGATCCGCAGCTCGGTGAACCCGGCGCTGGAGATCGAAGGCCTGCTGCGCACCATGTTCGACCCGCGCAACAACCTGGCGGTCGATGTCTCGCGGCAACTCATCACCCACTTCGCCGACAAGGTCTACCGCACCGTCATTCCGCGCAACGTGCGGCTGGCGGAGGCGCCGAGCCACGGCGTCCCGGCTATCGTCTATGACCGCGGATCGCGCGGTGCGGTCGCCTATTTGGCGCTCGCCGGAGAAATCCTGCGCCGCTACGAACGGCAGGGTGCGCCGGAACCGGCCACCGTCGACTAACGAACACAGCAAAGAACGGCACATGGCAGCGAGAAAACGTGGACTCGGCAAAGGCCTCGAGGCCCTGCTCGGTGGCGGTGCGGCGGTAGCCGGCGGCGCCGATGACAATAATGGAAGCGACGCATCGCGGGACGGTGACCTGCGCAATCTGCCGGTAGACGTCATGCAGCGCGGCAAGTATCAGCCGCGCCTGGACATGCATCCCGATACGCTGGAAGAGCTGGCCGACTCCATTCGGGCCCAGGGCGTGGTACAGCCGATCGTGGTGCGGCCGCTGGCGCAGAAGGGGCGCTACGAGATCATCGCCGGCGAGCGCCGCTGGCGGGCCGCTCAGATCGCCGGGCTGCACGAGATCCCGGCGGTGATCCGCGATGTGCCGGATCAGGCCGCCATGGCCATGGCGCTGATCGAAAACATCCAGCGCGAAGAGCTGAACCCGATGGAAGAGGCCCAGGCCTTGCTGCGTCTCATCGACGAGTTCGGCATGACCCACCAGCAGGCCTCCGAGGCGGTCGGTCGTTCCCGCGCCGCGGTCTCCAACCTGTTGCGCCTGCTCAGCCTGAACCCCGACGTCAAGCGCCTGGTCGAGAACGGCGACCTGGAGATGGGCCACGCCCGCGCCTTGTTGGCGCTCAGCGGTGACCTGCAGAGCGAGGCGGCACGGACCGTGGCCGGGAAGGGCCTGTCGGTGCGGGAAACCGAGAAGCTGGTCAAGCGCATCGCCGAAGGCAAACCGGAGAAGAAGGCCGAGGGGCGGGCCGATCCGGACGTGCGCCGCCTCGAAGAGGACCTGGCCGAGCGCATCGGTGCACGGGTGGCGATTCAGCATGGCGCCAAGGGCAAGGGCAAGCTGGTGATCCAGTACAACGACCTGGACGAGCTGGACGGTATCCTCGCCCATATCAAATAACGACGGCGCCGGCCGGACCCGCGTCGGTATTTTAGAACTTCGCTATATTTGATTATCCATTATCGGTCATATAAGTCCCTTTTATCCCTGCATCATTGACCCCCCCCACCCCGATCGATATACTTCTGCGCCGCTACACAGCTTGTCCCGCGAACCTTGCGGGGTGCTGAGCGTCCCGACACGCCAGGCAGTCATGATCGGATGAGTTACGCGCAACAGGTCCTGCGAGGCACCACGCGGAGACTGCTGATAATCCAGGCGCTCCTGGTCCTTGCCACCGCCATTGTCTACCTGGCGCTGAAGGGTTGGCAGCCGGCACTGGCTGCAGTATTCGGGGGCGTGATCGCCGTTTTCAACATGCTGGTCAGCGCGCATCGTCTGGCGCGAGCGTCGAATGCCGCCGTGGCAGACATGAAGCGCGGCATGATGGAGTTGTACGTCGGCGCGATCATTCGCTTTGTCGCCACGCCGGCGCTGTTTGCAGCCGGGATCGTGTCTGGGCTCGATCCGGTTGCCATAATCGTGGGTTTTGCCGTTGCGCAAGTTGCATATTTCTTCAACAGTGCGCGCCCCCACACACCGAATTCGTAATCCTTTCGGAGCAAGGCCGTGAGTAGTTCAACTGCACCCGCCACCGACAGTCCGGTAACCTATATTCAGCACCACCTCACCAATCTGAGCGTCGGTGAAGGTTTCTGGACCTGGCATCTGGACACCCTGTTCTTCGGCGCCCTTCTGGCCGTTTTTTTGATGGCCATCTCTTGGAAGGTAGGCCGTAGTCTCGATGCTGACAAGCCCAGCGGACTACAAAATCTACTGGAAGCGATCCTGGAGTTTGTCGACAGTCAGGTGAAATCGATTTTCCACGGCCGCGACCGCCTGGTCGGCCCGCTGGCGCTGACCATCTTCATGTGGGTGTTCCTGATGAACGCCATGGACCTCATCCCGGTCGACCTGCTGCCGAAGATCGCCGGCGAGATGGGCATTCATTATCTCAAGGTGGTGCCGACCACCGACCTGGGTACCACCTTTGCGATGGCGCTCTCGGTCTTCGGTCTCATCATCATCTACAACATCCGCTCCAAAGGTGTGGTGGGTTACATCAAGATGTTCCTGTTCCACCCCTTCGGTAAGTGGTTGATTCCGGTCAACATCATCATGACCACCATCGAAGAGGTCGCCAAGCCGGTCAGTCTCGGGCTTCGTCTCTTCGGCAACATGTTCGCCGGCGAGCTGATCTTCCTGCTGATCGCGCTGCTGCCCTGGTGGATCCAGTGGCCGCTGGGCGGCGGCTGGGCAATCTTCCACATCCTGGTTATCACGCTGCAGGCCTTCATTTTCATGCTGCTGACGATTGTGTATCTCAGCATGGCCTCGCAGAGCGATCACTGATTGTTGGGCAAACGTTTTTTCATCTTCCCTGGTTTAACTTTGACAATTGTTTGAGGAGACTCTGATGGACGCTTCCATTCTTGCCACCGTGTATGCCTTCACCGCCATTGGTGTCGGTATCATCCTCGCCGCTGCCGGTCTGGGTTCCGCCCTCGGCTGGGGCCTGATCTGCTCCAAGTACATCGAAGGTATCGCGCGTCAGCCGGAAATGCGTCCGCAGCTGATGGGTCAGATGCTGTTCACCGGCGGTCTGATGGAAGCCTTCCCGATGATCGTGCTGGGTATGGCCATGTGGTTCGTTTTCGCCAATCCGTTCGTGGGCGCGCTGGTCGGCTAACACCACCTGAGGTTCTTGCGTAAATTCTCGCTAACCCTCACGGGAGGTATAGATCGTGAATGTAACAGCGACCCTTATCGGGCAGATGCTGACCTTCTTCGTGCTGGTCTGGTTCGTCTGGCGGTTCCTGTGGGATCCGATGACCCAGATGATGGAAGACCGCAAGAAGCGCATCGCCGACGGTCTGGCCGCTGCCGAACGTGGCAAGCACGAGCAGGAGCTTGCCGAGCAGCGGGCCAAAGAGGTGATCCACGAAGCCAAGGACAAGGCGGCGGAGATCCTGGCCCAGGCACAGAAGCGTGCATCCGAAATCGTCGAAGAGGCGAAGGATGCGGCCCGCGCCGAAGGCGATCGTCTCAAGGCAGCAGCCCACGCGGAAATCGATCAAGAGGTCAACCGCGCGAAAGAACATCTGCGCGGTCAGGTGGTCACGCTGGCCGTGGCCGGTGCATCCAAGGTCCTTTCGAAGGAAATCGACGAAAAGTCCCAGGATGCGCTGCTCCAGGACCTCGTGGCACAGATATAGGCCTGAATCATGGCTGAACAGACAACCATTGCACGCCCGTACGCACAGGCCGTGTTTTCCCTCGCCAACGAGCAGGGAAAACTCAAAGACTGGTCTGAGATGCTGGCCCTGGCAGCGACCGTCGCCTCCAACGAGGAGATGGCGGCGCTCATCGATAATCCTAGCGTTGCGCGGGATCAGGTCGTGGAAGTGTTCCTCGACGTCTGCGGCAACCGGCTTACCGAGGAAGGCAAGAACCTGATCAAGGTTCTGGTCGACAACGGCCGGCTGGCGTTCCTGCCGGAGATCGCGGCTCTGTACGAGGTCGAGCGTTCCAACGCGGAGGGTACCCTCGTAGCCGAGGTGACCTCTGCCAAGGCGCTCACCGACGCTCAGCAGACGGCTATCGCGGCCGGCCTGAAGAAGCGTTTTGGCCGCGACGTGACCCTGGAGTGCAAGGTGAACGATTCGCTCATCGGCGGGGCCGTGATTCGTGCGGGAGACGTGGTCATCGATGGCTCGGTGACTGCCAAGCTGGAAAAACTCAGTCACCAGCTGATGCGCTGAGCCGGACCGAGTAGAGGATACCTAACATGCAACTGAATCCTTCCGAAATCAGTGAACTGATTAAAAAGCGTATCGCCGATTATCAGGCGGTCACGGAAGCACGTACCGAAGGCACGGTGGTCAGCCTCACCGACGGTATCGCCCGCGTCCATGGTCTGTCCGATGTCATGTCCGGCGAAATGCTCGAATTCCCGGGCAATACCTTCGGTTTGGCGCTCAACCTGGAGCGTGACTCCGTCGGTGCCGTTATCCTGGGTGCCTACGAGCACATCTCCGAAGGCGACAAGGTCACCTGCACCGGTCGTATCATGGAAGTGCCGGTCGGTGAAGCCCTGCTGGGTCGCGTCGTCGACTCCCTGGGCAACCCGATCGACGGCAAGGGCCCGATCGATGCGAAGCTGACCTCGCCGATCGAAAAGATCGCCCCGGGCGTTATCGCACGTAAGTCGGTCGACCAGCCGATGCAGACCGGTCTCAAGGCTATCGACGCCATGGTGCCGATCGGCCGCGGTCAGCGCGAGCTGATCATCGGTGACCGCCAGACCGGCAAGACCGCGGTGGCCATCGACGCCATCATCAACCAGAAGGGCACCGGCGTTAAGTGTATCTACGTCGCCGTTGGCCAGAAGGCCTCGTCGATTGCCGGCGTGGTGCGCAAGCTGGAAGAGCACGGCGCCATGGAGCACACCATCGTGGTGGCTGCTGCGGCTTCCGACTCCGCGGCGCTGCAGTTCATCGCCCCGTACTCCGGTTGCTCCATGGGCGAATACTTCCGCGACCGCGGCGAAGACGCCCTGATCATCTATGACGATCTGACCAAGCAGGCCTGGGCCTACCGTCAGGTCTCCTTGCTGCTTCGCCGTCCGCCGGGTCGTGAAGCCTATCCGGGTGACGTCTTCTACCTGCACTCCCGCCTGCTGGAGCGCGCGGCCCGTATCAACGAGGCCGAAGTGGAGAAGCTGACCAACGGCGAGGTGAAGGGCAAGACCGGTTCGTTGACCGCACTGCCGATCATCGAAACCCAGGCGGGTGACGTGTCGGCGTTCGTTCCGACCAACGTCATCTCCATCACCGACGGTCAGATCTTCCTGGAGTCCGACCTGTTCAACGCAGGTATCCGCCCGGCCATCAACGCCGGTCTGTCGGTCTCCCGCGTCGGTGGTGCCGCCCAGACCAAGATCGTCAAGAAGCTCGGCGGCGGTATCCGTCTCGACCTGGCGCAGTACCGCGAGCTGGCCGCTTTCGCCCAGTTCGCCTCTGACCTGGACGAGTCGACCCGCAAGCAGATTGAACGTGGTCAGCGCGTTACCGAGCTGATGAAGCAGATGCAGTACTCGCCGATGAGCGTTGCACAGCTGGCTGTATCGCTGTTCTCCGCGAACCAGGGTTACCTGGACGACGTCGACGTCAAGAAGGTGGTCGATTTCGAAGCGGCTCTGCAGGCCTACATGAAGTCCGAACAGGCCGACCTGATGAACCGCATCAACGAAACCGGCGACTACAACGCCGAGATCGAAAACGCGCTGCATAAGGCCGTTCAGACGTTCAAAGCCAACCACACCTGGTAATGGGGGAGGCGCCTGATGGCCAGCGGTAAAGAGATACGCACCAAGATCCGGAGTGTTCAGAACACTCAGAAGATCACGCGTGCCATGGAGATGGTGGCTGCCTCGAAAATGCGCAAGGCGCAGGATCGGATGGCATCTTCCCGCCCCTATGCTGACAAGATGCGCAATGTGGTCAGCCACCTTGCGCATGCCCACCCGGAGTACAAGCATCCGTACCTGGTGGATCGGGAGGTCAAGCGGGTCGGGTTCATCATCGTCTCCACCGATCGGGGCCTGTGCGGCGGCCTGAACGCCAACGAGTTCAAGGCCACTCTGCAGGCAATCCGGGGTTGGCGCGAGAAGAACGTAGAGGTGGACCTCTGCATCATCGGCCAGAAGGCGGCCGGGTTCTTCAAGCGTGTCGGGGCGCGGGTCGTCTCCCAGACGACCCACCTCGGCGACGCACCGCGCGCCCAGGACCTGATCGGCACGGTCAAGGTAATGCTGGATGCCTACGACTCCGGCGAGATCGACAAGCTGTACCTGGTGTACAACGAGTTCGTCAACACGATGGCTCAGACACCCCAGGTCCTGCAGTTGCTGCCCATCGAGGCGGACGAACTCGATCCGGAAATGAAGCATTACTGGGATTACCTGTACGAGCCGGATGCCCACGAGGTGCTGGACCAGCTGCTGATGCGCTATGTCGAATCGCTGGTCTATCAGGGCGTAGTAGAGAACGTCGCCTGCGAAATGGCTGCCCGAATGGTGGCCATGAAGGCGGCGTCCGACAACGCCGGTAGCCTCATCGATGAGTTGCAGTTGGCCTACAACAAGGCCCGCCAGGCAGCCATCACCCAGGAGCTTTCGGAAATCGTCGCCGGTGCCGCGGCGGTCTAAGCCGGGTGCGCAGCTAGTTTTCGAGTATTGGTAAGGGGAACTGAAATGAGTTCTGGAAAGATTGTGCAGATCATCGGCGCGGTGGTGGACGCCCAATTCCCGCGCGACGCGATGCCGAAGGTATACGACGCGCTGACCGTTGGCGAAACCGGCCTGACGCTGGAAGTACAGCAGCAGCTGGGCGATGGCGTAGTGCGGACCATCGCCATGGGTTCTTCGGACGGCCTGAAGCGCGGCATGGACGTGGCCAGCACCGGCGCACCGATTCAGGTGCCGGTGGGTCAGGCCACCCTGGGCCGCATCATGGACGTGCTGGGCAACCCGGTGGACGAAGCCGGCCCCATCGGCGAGCAGGAGCGCTGGGCGATTCACCGCAAGGCTCCGGCCTATGAGGACCAGGCGGCTTCCGTCGAAATCCTCGAAACCGGCATCAAGGTTATCGACCTGGTCATGCCCATCGCCAAGGGCGGCAAGATCGGCCTGTTCGGCGGCGCCGGCGTGGGCAAGACGGTTACCCTGATGGAGCTCATCCGCAACATCGCGGTCGAGCACTCCGGCTTCTCCGTGTTCGCCGGCGTCGGTGAGCGTACCCGTGAAGGTAACGACTTCTACCACGAAATGCGTGAAGGCGGCGTTATCGACAAGGTGGCACTGGTCTACGGCCAGATGAACGAGCCGCCGGGCAATCGTCTGCGCGTGGCGCTGACCGGTCTGACCATGGCCGAGTACTTCCGTGACGAAGGCCGTGACGTTCTGCTGTTCGTCGACAACATCTACCGTTACACCCTGGCCGGCACCGAGGTGTCCGCACTGCTGGGCCGTATGCCCTCCGCAGTGGGCTACCAGCCGACCCTGGCGGAAGAGATGGGTACCCTGCAGGAGCGCATCACCTCCACCCGCACCGGTTCCATCACCTCCTTCCAGGCGGTGTACGTCCCGGCGGATGACTTGACCGACCCGTCGCCGGCCACCACCTTCGCCCACTTGGACGCGACTCTGGTGTTGTCCCGTCAGATCGCCGAGCTGGGCATCTACCCGGCCGTGGATCCGCTGGACTCCACCTCCCGTCAGCTGGACCCGCTGGTGGTTGGTAACGAGCACTACGACACTGCCCGTGGCGTGCAGGGTACCCTGCAGCGTTACAAGGAACTGCGCGACATCATCGCGATCCTTGGCATGGACGAGTTGTCGGAAGAGGACAAACTGGTCGTGTCTCGTGCCCGTAAGATTCAGCGCTTCCTGTCCCAGCCGTTCTTCGTGGCGGAGACCTTCACCGGTACGCCGGGCAAGTACGTCTCCCTCAAGGAAACGATTCGGGGCTTCAAGGGCATCGTCGATGGCGAGTACGACCACCTGCCGGAACAGGCGTTCTACATGGTCGGCACCATCGAAGAGGCCGTGGAGAAGGCGAAGTCCCTGTAACACGATCGCGGGGTTGGAGTTATGGCTATGACAATGCACGTGGACATCGTCAGTGCCGAGGCGGAGATTTTCTCCGGCACGGTTGAGGCGGTGTTCGCGCCGGCAGCGGAGGGCGAGGTCGGCATCATGCCCCGCCACACCCCGTTGCTGACGCAGTTGAAACCCGGCGAAGTGCGGGTCATCAAGCAGGGCGGGGAGGAGGACTTCTTCTTCGTCTCCGGCGGTATGCTTGAGGTCCAACCGCACGTGGTGACGGTACTGGCGGACACCGCGCTTCGCGCCAAGAACCTGGACGAAGCAGCGGCCATCGAAGCCAAGCAGCGGGCCGAGCAGGCGATGAAGGACCGGACCTCCGACGAGGAGTACGCCCGGGCCGAGGCCGAACTGGCCGAAGCCATGGCGCAGTTGCAGGCCATCCAACGGTTGCGCCAGCGCGCCAGCGGTCGCCGCAGCTAACCGGTCGGTAGCTGATGAAGTACGAAAAAGGGCAGTGTAAACTGCCCTTTTTCTTTTTGTGGATGCTTTTCACCGCAGAGTAGAACCATGCCATTGCGAGGCGGAATCCAGGATTCTCGGCCTGCGGCTCGCAATGACCGGACAGGCGCACCGTAGGGTGGACAAGCGAATCGCAGCCACCAAACGGTGCAGCCGGCAAAGGTGGATTCGCTGGCGCTTATTCGCCCCACGCGCCGGCATCTCTGCGGTGAATGAACGCTTTGGGAGAATGTCGAATGTCAGCGCCCCGCATCACGGTCAATAAGGTGGTATCGGTCACCTACACCATCCTCGATGAAAGCAACGAAATCATCGAGAAGATCGATATCCCGGTCTCCTATCTGCACGGCCGCGACAGCGGGTTGTTCGAAGCCATCGAACAGGCCCTCGAAGGCAAGGGCGTGGGCGATGAGGTGACGGTTGAACTGTCACCCGAACAGGGCTTCGGCCCGTGGGATCCGGACCTCACCTTCACCGACGCCATCGAAAACGTGCCGCCCGAATATCAGCACATCGGCGCCGAAGCGGAATTCCACAATGAGGAAGGTGAGACCATGAAAATGGTCGTCACCCATGTCGACTCCGGCAGTGTCACCCTCGACGGCAACCACCCCTTCGCCGGCAAGACCGTCACTTTCATGGTGAGCGTAGTCGATATCCGTGACGCCACCCCCCAGGAGATCGCCGCCGGCGACGTGGCCCAACCCACCGGCACGCTACACTAAATGTGCATGCCCCGAGGCGGCCCCAGTAGGAGCGCCGTCCCGGCGCGACTCGGCGCCCCAGGCGCCGGTCTCCGGGCGTCCAAGGGCCCCTTCGGTAGATAAGCGCCGCACAGTTGCCTGCCCGAGGATGCGGCACTAATGTGGGAGCGCTGCACCCCGTGCGGGGCATAACATCCCGGCGCGATTCGGCGGCAGAGGCGCCGCGTCAACGTGCCATCAAGGACGCCAAGCCTTGAGTTTTTGGCAAACCGGATAACAGCTACATGACCCAACCGCTCGAAGTCGTCGTCCTCGCCGCCGGCCAGGGCACGCGGATGAAATCGGATCGGCCCAAGGTCCTGCACCGTCTCGCCGGCTGCCCCCTGCTCGATCACGTTCTTCGCGCCGCCGAGTCGCTTGGTCCCGGCGTGCTCCACGTGGTCTATGGCCACGGGGGTGAACACGTCCGGGAGGCCTTCGCCGGGCGCGAACTCCATTGGGTGGCGCAGACCGAGCAGTTGGGGACCGGACACGCGGTAGCCCAGGTCGAACCAGCACTGGCCGATGATGCCCTGGTCCTGATCCTCTACGGCGACGTGCCCCTCATACGACCGCAAACGCTGCAGCGCCTGGTGGCAGCGGCCGAGGGAGACCGACTGGCGCTTTTGACCGCCATTCTCCCAGACCCCACCGGCTACGGCCGCATCGTGCGCGAGGACGAACGGGTCCGCCGCATCGTCGAGCACAAGGACGCCTCCGACGCGATCCGCGCCATTCACGAAGTGAACACCGGCATGATGGCCCTCTCGGCCCGACAGCTGAAAGGCTGGCTGACCCGTATCGGCAACGATAACGCCCAGGGCGAGTACTACCTCACCGACATCATCGGCCTGGCCGACGCCGACGGCGTCCCCATCGGAGCGGTGGTGGTCGACGATAATGACGAAGTGCTCGGCATCAACGACCGCCTGCAGCTGGCCCATCTCGAGCGCGTGCATCAACGCCGTGAGGCGGAGCGCCTCATGCGCGATGGCCTGACCCTGATTGATCCGGCCCGTTTCGACCTGCGCGGCTCGCTGCGGGTGGGCCGCGACTGCGTCATTGACGTCAACGTGGTAATCGAAGGCGACGTGGTGCTGGGCGATCGGGTGAAAGTAAGCGCTAACTGCGTCCTCAAGGACGCCGTGATTGGTGATGATGTCGACATCGAACCGATGAGCGTTCTGGAAAGCTGCCAGGTTGCCGGCGGTTGCCATATCGGCCCCTTCGCCCGACTGCGCCCAGGAACCGAACTCGCCACCGGTGCCAGGATCGGCAATTTCGTCGAGGTCAAGAAGAGCACCATCGGCCCCGGTTCCAAGGTCAACCACCTGAGCTATATTGGTGACACCCGCATGGGTGGGGGCGTCAATATCGGCGCCGGGACCATTACCTGCAACTACGACGGTGCCAACAAACACCAGACGGTGATCGGTGACAACGCCTTCATCGGCTCCGACACCCAGTTGGTGGCCCCGGTGGAAGTGGGCGCCGGCGCCACCATCGGTGCCGGTTCCACCATCACGCGGAACGCGCCGGCGGACGAACTGACCTTGAGCCGCAACAAGCAGCAGACGGTCAAGGGCTGGAAACGCCCGGAAAAGAAAGTGAAGAGTGAGAAGTGAAGGGTTACGAGCGTGCGCCTAGGTTTTTCCCTTAACTTCTAACCCCTAACCCTCAACGGTTTTCCAAACATGTGCGGAATAGTCGGCGCGGTAGCTGAGCGTGATGTGGTTCCCATCCTGGTCGAAGGGCTTCGGCGCCTGGAGTATCGGGGCTATGATTCGGCGGGTGTTGCCGTGCTCACGAGCGACGGGAGCCTGGAACGGGTGCGCCAGCCCGGGAAGGTGGGTGAACTGGCGGAGGCACTGAAACGCGAGCAGCTTTCCGGCCATACCGGCATTGCCCATACCCGCTGGGCCACCCACGGCAAACCGACCGCCAACAACGCCCATCCCCACATCTGCCGCAACACCGTCGCCGTGGTCCACAACGGCATCATCGAAAACCACGATGCCCTGCGCCAGGCCCAACGGGCGCGGGACCACCGCTTCACTTCCGAGACCGACACCGAAGTGGTCGTGCACCAGGTGCACGACCACCTCACCGGCGGCGCGGACCTGCTGGAGGCCGTCCGCCGTACCGTAGCCGAACTCGAAGGGGCCTATGCCCTCGGCGTGGTCACCATCGGCGAGCCGAGCCGGCTGATCGCCGCCCGCCGCGGCAGCCCCCTGGTGATCGGGGTCGGCATCGGCGAGCATTTCATTGCCTCCGATGTCGCCGCCCTGTTGCCGGTGACCCGCCGCTTCATCTTCCTCCAGGAGGGCGATGTCGCCGACATCACCCGTGAACGGGTGACCATCTACGACGAAGCCGGCACCAAGGTGGAACGCCCGATCGTCGACTCGGAACTCTCCGCCGATGCCGTCGAGCGGGGCCAATACCGCCACTACATGCTCAAGGAGATCTACGAGCAGCCCGAGGCGCTCGCCGCCACCCTGGAGGGCCGGCTGTCGGGCGGTCGGCTGCTGGAAGCGAGCTTCGGGCCCAATGCCGCCGCGATCTTCGATACGGTCAAGCGGGTGACCATCGTCGCCTGCGGCACCAGCTACCACGCCGGTATGGTCGCCCGTTACTGGTTGGAAGGGCTGGCCGGGTTGCCCTGCACGGTGGAAGTCGCCAGTGAATTCCGCTACCGCCGCCCCATTCGGGAAGAGGGCACGCTGCTGGTGGTGATCTCCCAGTCCGGCGAAACCGCCGACACACTGGCCGCCCTCCGGGAGGCACAACGCACCGGCTACGCCGCCCGCTCCCTGGCGATCTGCAACGTCCCCGAAAGCTCGCTGGTGCGCGAGACCGACCTGGTCTTGATGACCCGGGCCGGCCCCGAGATCGGCGTCGCCTCCACCAAGGCGTTCACCACCCAACTGGCGGCCCTGATGCTGATGACCATCGGACTCGGCCGACGCCACGCCCTCAGCCAGGAGGCGGAAGAAGAGCTGGTCACCGCTTTGGAACAGCTGCCGCGGCGCATCGACAACGTGCTGGCGCTGGATGGGCGCATCGAAGCCATGTCGGCCCATTTCGCCGAAAAACGCCACGCCCTGTTTCTCGGCCGCGGTATTCACTTCCCGGTCGCCATGGAAGGGGCGCTGAAGCTCAAGGAGATCTCCTACATCCACGCCGAAGCCTATCCGGCCGGCGAGCTCAAGCACGGCCCCCTGGCCCTGGTCGACGCCGAAATGCCGGTCATCGCCGTCGCCCCCAACGACGCCCTGCTGGAGAAGCTCCGGTCCAACCTCGAGGAAGTCCGTGCCCGCGGCGGCGAACTCTTCGTCTTCGCCGGCAACGACCACATGGACGAAGACTCCGACCACCTGATCGAAGTCGGCGACGTCGAGGCCAGCATCTCACCGATCCTCTACACCGTTCCGCTACAGTTACTTGCCTATCACGTGGCGGTTCTGAAGGGCACCGACGTTGATCAGCCGCGCAATTTGGCCAAATCGGTTACCGTCGAGTAAGCGGCTACCGTTTGACTCCCACATGGGGCTATAATTTTCTTGTCCGCCCATATGGGTGGGCGAGTCCCGGGGAGAACAAATGATGCGTTCCAGCCATCGAGCAGCGGAGTCGATGCCCGCCAATGCCGGTGCGGCCGCGCTCAGGACGTTCTTGAAGATCGCCGATGCCAAGTGGCAGTTGGACGCCGACGCAATCCGAACTCTGCTCGGCGGACTACCCGAGAGTACCTACTACCGCTGGCGCCAGGATCCGGAGCGGGCCAACATCGGTCACGACGCACTGGAGCGGCTGTCATACTTGCTCGGTATCTACAAGGCACTGCACATCATCTACAGCGAACCGTCAGTCGCTGACGGATGGCTGAGGCGACCGAATGAAAATCCGGTGTTCAACGGTACTACACCGCTTGCGCGGATGCTCGGTGGCAATGTCGCCGATCTGTTTGTGGTTCGCTCACACCTGGATGCCCGCCGCGGGGTGTGGGGGTGACGCCAGTCACCCACGAACGTTGGGACAAGTGCCACCGAATTGTCAGCAGCCGATTTCCCCCCGTCTCCATTTTTGAAGAGGTCGCCGACCCGGCCGACCTGGAGGGGGTCTACTGGGTCGAGGGGTTGACCAACCCAAGGCTCCGCGAGGAACTCGGCGATCTGACGCTGGTGGCCCCGGAAGATCGGGTTGCCGGTCCTGGAACCACCCCGATTATGGCGGCCTTCACCCACCTCAATCCGAGCGGCAGTCGCTTCTCGGATGGCTCCTATGGCGTTTACTACGGAGCTCGGTGCGCCAATACCGCAATCGCAGAAACGGTCTATCACGTCGAGCGATGGGCAAAGGAAAGCCGTGACCCAGCCACCACCTTTACGATGCGCCAGTACATCGGTGAACTCATCGAGCGGCCGTACCACGATATTCGCGGCCAGCGCGCAGCGCATCCGGGACTCTTTCAGTCGGACCCGGCCCGCTACGGCCCGGCTCAGGCCTTCGGTGCAGCGCTTCGAGCCCAGCGGTCGTGGGGTCTGCTGTACGACAGTGTTCGGTTTAGCGACGGGGAATGTGTGGCGGTGTTTCGGCCGACTGCACTCGGTCCCGTTAGACAGACACGCCACCTTGCCTATGTCTGGGACGGGACCCGGATTGTCGACACGCAGGTGATTCGTTCCCTGGGGGTGCCGGGCCGCCGTTAGCTGGCCCGCCTTTGGTTTCCACAACCCAGGTCAGCTCTGGTTTTCGTGGAGCTAAAAGAGATCGAGCTGGCCGTCCAGCGCAGGCGGGCGGAAACGGCTGATATCGAGCGGAGGCCGGTCGCGGAAACCGAGGCGGCGTGCGGCGCGCGAGAAGCGCTGGCCAAGGAGATCGGCGAAGACGCCGGTGCCGGAGAGGCGCGCCCCGAAGCGGGCAGCGTACTCCTTGCCGCCGCGGCAATCCTTGAGCCGCTCCATCACGTGCTTCGCCTTGAGCGGTGAGGCTCTCCCAGCCGTCATCGAACCACTCCCGTTCGGTCGCCTCGAAGCGATTGTCGGGATTGCTGACGGCACCGCGGCCGCGCAGGGGATCGAGGCGTTTGCTCATCGGATTCGGAGTAGAAAGGTCCCCCGGATTCGGGGGCGGGTCGGCGGAGCCTGCGCCCTTCACCAAAGCGGAGAAATCGTAGCATGCCCTCAGTCACCGGAGAGGCTATACGGGCGGAGACGCTACGGTGGGTGCCCATGTATGTCCTCCACGTATGTCCGTCCATGTATGTCCGACACTTTTGAGTAGCGGGGGGCGTTTGAGTGGGTGTCTCAGTCATCTTACGCCCTGAATTTCGGACGGACCGGCGATTTCAACATTGACACCGGGGGAATTGGCTGAGTAATCTCTGCCCCCATGGTCGAGACCGCGAGGCGGGCTTGTATTGCGGCCCGACCGCCGTTTCGCGCCGAAAACAAAAAAAACCAAAAAAACAAAACAAATAAAATCGCTGTACCAAGGGCATGTCAGATGCCCAAACACGGATGTCGAATTCACGCTTTCGTCTTCGACGGCATTCCGGTTCAAGAAAAAAAAGCGCACCGAATCGCGGACCTACCGTTTGTTTGGCAGGTTCCGGCCGCGTGCTGCGTCGCCACCGGACAGGGGGTGACGCCGCCGGCCAGCGGTGCTTTCTGAGAAGCACTAACAAGGAGTAGGGGAGGGTACTATGAAGTCGACACGCTGGGCCGCCTTGGTGGTCATGGCCCTGGCTGTACAGCTGCCGATTGGGGAGTCGGCGCAGGCCTTCGGGCCGCACGAAGGCCTCGACTGTCTCGGGTGCCACGACCCGCACTACGCGAAGCAGCAGAAGCTGTTCAAGGTCGACAATTCGACCTATCCCAACCCCCGCACCGGCAAGCCCATCGACGGCGTCTCCGCCCTCTGTCTCGGCTGCCACAACACCGAGCAGTATGGCGGCGCCGGGGTCAAGCCGATCTACCTGCATATGACCCACCCGGTCAACATCGAGCCGAACGCGAAGATCGCCGACGTCGACAAGCAGCTGCTGCGCGACGGAATCCTCCAGTGCGTCAGCTGTCACGACCCGCACCCGTCCAATCCCAATTGGAGATACCTCCGCGTGAAGACCGAACAGGGCAGCAAGGTGGGCCAGTTCTGTGCTTTGTGCCACGGCTCCAAGGCGGACAAGGCCTTCTACGGTGGCCAGCAGGCGAACCAGCAGAAGCCGCACGTGTTCTCGTCCATGAACGAGGCCGCCGGCGCCGGCGACTACGCCCTGGACGATCCGGAGTTGACCATCGCCAACCCGACGCCCGACTACATCCAGCCGCTGGGTCAGTACGAGAACTCCATCCTGCCCGCCTACCAGACGGCACCGACCAAGAAATGGATGATGGACCCGGATCTGCAGAACGTGCCTGAAGACCTCCGCCGTGCCTTCGGCCCGAACCGGGCCGCGGCGAATTCCGCCCCTGTCCCCAAGCCGACCGCGGCCGCGGCCACGCCCGCGCCCGCGCCGGAGCCAGCGGCTGAAACCGCGGACACCGGCGGATTCCTCAACCCGTTCTAACCGGCGGCAACGGTCCGCAATCGAGATCTACAGGGAGTCGAAACGATGATGAAGAAAATGGCGATCGCATCGCTGATGGTATTGATGGCCCAGGGCGCCTACGCCGGCGACCCGGCGGTCGGGAAGATGGTTGCAGAGAAGCGCTGCAAAGCGTGCCACGGTCTGAACGGCGTCGGCGTCACGCCGATGTGGCCCAACCTGGCCGGCCAGAAGGAGCAGTATCTGGCCAAGCAGCTGCGCGCCTTCAAGAGCGGCACCCGGGTCGACCCGAGCATGCAGGGGATCGTCGCCGCGCTCAGCGACCAGGACGTGGACAACGTCGCCGCCTACTTCAGCGCCCTGCGCTGATCTCCGCACCGGGGGCGGGCCCGAACCGGCCCGCCCCCGCCTCCAGCAACGCTCTTTGGGGAGAGACAGCGTGAACTTCCGCCCACTCGGACCCGCACTGGTTGCCGGCATCGCCCTGGCCATCAACGGCTGCGCAGGCACCGCCACCAACACGACCGCCGAAGCCCCGCAGCAGGCGAGCGCCGCCAGTCTCTGTGAAAGCGGCCGGGCCCAGTCGCCGGTCGACTTTACCGGGGTCCGCAGCGCTCGCCTTCGGCCGATCGGTTTCGACTATCGGCCGAGTGCCGTCGAGGCGAAGGATGGACACCTCTCCGTGGCCGACGGCGGCGCGGTCGAAGTCTACGGCGAGCGCTACAGCATCGATGGCCTCGCCCTGCACGCCCCGGCCCAGCACGCCCTGGACGGCTACCGTGCCCCCCTCGAACTGGATCTGCTCCACCGCAGCGACTCTGGCACCGCCGTCATCGGTTTGGTGGTCGAAGAGGGCCAGGAAAACGCCGCCCTCGAGCCGCTGCTCCAGGCACTGGAGAGGGCGGACGAGGCCGCTCCGCTGGACCTGGACGCCCTGCTGCCTGAGGCCCGCGCCTACTACGCCTACAGCGGCTCGCTCACCGCACCGCCCTGCACCGAAGGGGTCAAATGGATGGTGCTGCAGAACAGCATCGAGGCCTCGCCCGAACAGATCGTCCGCCTCAGCGCCGCGGCGACCGCCCCCCGTCCGCTGCAACCGGTCAACGGCCGCGCCCTCTACGGCTTTTCGGCGCCTTGAAGCGCCTTTCGGTCCTAGACGGGGCCGATTGTTCGGTTGGCGTTTGAGTGGGCGTCACCGCACAACTCGAACTCTAATTTTCGTGGACTAAAAGAGATCGAGCTGGCCGTCCAGCGCAGGCGGGCGGAAACGGCTGATATCGAGCGGAGGCCGGTCGCGGAAACCGAGACGGCGTGCGGCGCGCGAGAAGCGCTGGTTAAGGAGATCGGCGAAGACGCCGGTGCCGGAGAGGCGCGCCCCGAAGCGGGCATCGTAATCCTTGCCGCTGCGGCAATCCTTGAGCCGCCCCATCACATGCTTCGCCTTGAGCGGTACGTGGGCCCTGAGCCACTCCCGGAACAGCTCCTTCACCTCGTGAGGCAATCGACCCAAAACATCCCGGCCTTTTCTATTTTGCTCTATTCAGTGCCGCCTTGACTTCTTTATAGTGGCGTTTAAATTTCGCAATCCACACATAATTCAGTAGCGCATTGAACAATCCAAGCACTCCTTCTTCGGCAACAAGATTGGGGCTAGTCAAATCAATGGTTGCGCCACTCATTGGTGGAAATGGACTATCCGATGAACTGGCGCCCATCCACTTTTTGTAAAACCTAGCAGACTCCCATCCATAGTTTATTGTTGAAACATGCTCTCCATTGTGCAGTACTTGAATCATTGTCTTACGGCAATCGCACTCTGGATCAGCGCAGTACATGTCAATAAAGCTGTATTCACCATCAGGTAACTGGGGGCTCTGTGCGATTCTTACCGAACGCACCTGATGTGCTTCGCCGATTACTTCGCCAGCAGGTATGAATTTCATAGTATTCAGGACATTCCTCTGTGAATGAGAATGTTCGGGGTCAGATGAAAAACTCCCTTCGCAACGAACCGGGCTCAGGGTTTTTTATCTTACCCAAAACATCATTGGTTGGGCTCGCATACTACAAGTTCAATCCTCACCGAAGTTTTCCTCTTTGCTCCTCAAGGTACATACCGAACAAACAAGCCAAACTGATCACCCCTATATGCAGGCTCCACGCAAACAGACCTTGGGCCAACACCACGCATAAATTCAACGATGCATCGGTACGACTGAGAAATAGCCGAAACGAGCCGCTCACCAAGGTGCGGCTTATAGCTTTTTCCAAGATACTGCATTCAGACCAGGCTTCCACTAACCGCGCCTTGTGAGCGCAGCCGACAATGGGAAGAACAACTCCCTTTCCGACGGAGTGCAGTTTCTAGTGCCGCTCTTTCTTCATCCGCAATGTGTCGCACGACTATTCCTAAGCAGCCCACGGCCAAGTTCACCCGACGCGCGCCGCGAAGCGGCACGTGGTCGGGTGGAGCGCCGTGTTAGCGCCGTGTAGAATGAATCGGTAGCAACGTGAGAGCGAGGTGGACCCAATGGCAGCATCCGACCTTGAAACGATCCTCAACCAAGCGAAAAGCCTGTCCGAGCCCGACCGAGCCCGTCTGGCGCACGACCTGCTGGCGACCCTGGACGGACAACCCGATGCAGACGCAGCGACGGCTTGGGAGCAGGAGGTACAGCGTCGACTCGCGGAAGTGAGGAACGGAACCGCAAAGACGATTTCTCGCGAAGAACTTACCGACCGGCTCAACAATCGCCTCAGGTAGGGGTGGATGCCGGCGCTGGAGATTCTCGCTGAAGCAGCCGAAGAAGCGGAGGCGGCTGTTGATTGGTACGAGCGTGAGCAGCCAGATCTCGGCCGGCAATTCCGCGATGCATTGAACGCCGGTTTAGACCTCCCCGAAGAAGGAATCGTGACCGGTTCTCCGTTGCCTGGGCCATTAGGCAACGAAGGAATCTGCCATCTCGTGCTTCGCCGGTTCCCGTACGACATCATTTTTGTCTCCCACCCCAACTCGATTACTGTCCTTGCTTTTGCTCACCACTCACGACGCCCTGGATATTGGCGAGATCGTTCTCAGCGCTAACGTTGAAGCTCACCCGCGCCGGCGCCAAGTTTGAAAGCCGCTTCAAAGGGATTGTCGGAACCGCCCTGCGGCTGAAAGCCGTCTGCCAGGAACTCGGTTACCGACGAACACCGAACGCCGCGGCCTGTCGCGCACTGCTCGCCTGACGTATCGCTTTTCCCGAGAGCTGCTGGCAGACAGCGAGACCTTGGCACCCATGCGAAGCGCGTTGGGCACGCTCCAGCGCCACGCCGAACAGGTCGTGCGGCGTTGGACATCAACCTACACCAATGCACGGCCGGAAGGACTGAACGGCCTCTTTCAAGCCGCACGCGCCAGGGCTCGCGGATACCGGAACACCAATACCTGGCATGACGATGATTTACCTCATCGCCAGCCCGGCGGCATCCACCCTCAAATCCACATGAAACGTCGATGAGCCGAAAAAAGCCCGTTCCCAGTTTCAATTGTGAATCGGTCATCGTGATCGCTCCGCGCGGGGGCGTTTGAGTGGGTTCTCGGTTAGTAGGTGCGCCGTGCCTTCCTCTGTGGTGAGGACAGCCAATCCGGGTTGAGCAATGAACACCGGCGTGGCTGGATTCGTGAGCGCCTGTTCCAACTGAGCCGAGGATCAGTTCTGGTGGCCATTGACAACTGGTCAAGCGGCGCCTTTCTGTGTACGCTTAATGCGTACACATCCAAGAGGTTGCGTTCATGGAGACAATCAACGTTCGGGAAGCACGGGAACGGCTTTCTGCGGTCCTTGATCGGGTTGAAGCCGGGGAAGAGGTGGTGATCATGCGCCGCGATCGACCTGTGGCGCGCCTGATCCGGGCACAAAGTCGCTGGACGGAATTCCCGAGCCGAGCAGCCTTGCGCGAAGCCTTGCCGCCGATGCGAGAGCCGGTCGAAGACGCGATTCGCGCATTGCGGGATGCGGAGCGTTTCTGATGCTTTACGCCGATACCAGCGCAATCCTCCCCTACTACAGGCAGGAGACCGCGAGCACGGCAGTCGAGCATTTGCTGCGTTCACAAACCGAGCCGTTATTGATCAGTGATCTGACACAGGTGGAGATGGCATCGGCCTTGGCCCGTTGGGTTCGCATAGGAGAACTGTCGGAAACTCAGGCAAACCGTGTCGAATCGGCATTTTTCGAGGATATACGTGCGGGTCGATTCCTCCGTGTGCCGTTGGATGCCGGACATTATGAGAGGGCGTACCACTGGCTCCTGACCCGCCGCACCGCTCTCCGCACCCTGGACTCCCTGCACTTGGCTTGCGCCGAGGCGAATTCAGCCACCCTGCTTACCCTCGACAGCACCCTGTTGGAGGCAGCAGACCTGCTGGGGGTGGCTGCGACACGGCCCGGAGCGTGAGTCTATCTTCGACTGTCCGGACACATCGCGGATGTTACGATGCGAGAAAAGACCCCGTTCCCGCCGCTCGCACAGCTTATCGCCGATTTCAGTGTGGCTTTCCCTGAGCAGACAGCGCCCGACGGGGAAGCATGCAAGAGGAAAGATCCCTTGTCGCATCCTGCTTATTTTACTCTGACCCCATTAATTCCACGGACAAAATCAGAGACGGCATCAACTAAGGTCTCGTTTCCATCCCAAAAGTACTCGCCATCAAGGCGCGAGTTATCCAGGATCGTGTGAAGCATCTGCTCTACCGCCCTCGCGTTAATGCCTGTCCAGGCCTTGACGATCGATATCTTGACCGGGCTCACGGTGCCCAACAATTCCCGCTCCCTTCGCTCCGGATGGTCGGTAGTAATCCCGATCTTCTTTATCGGCGGAAAGGAAGCGTCCCCGTCAAACTTCTGCAACCTCGCAGAGAAAAGCGGTGCAGCAATGTACAAAGTGTTCTGTGCGTTCATTATTCCCCTCTCACCAGAGAGATTGACGCTGCCCATACCCGGTAGCCAAAAGCGGAGCGACGCAGGAGCGCAACTTTTTGGCTGTCCGCGTTGATGGGCTTGTTAGGGCTCACGCGCCGAACTCGCAATCAACACGTTCGAGGACTTCTCTAGCCAAGGGACGTCTCTTGCTCCCTGCCGCCACGGCTAATGCAGTTTCACGACAAGTACTTTTGAGCGAAACAGGAATTGCCCGAAGCAGCGATTCGTATTCACTGACCTCTCCATTGCGGTACGCATAAACGTCGCCACACCAGAGCTTCTGCAGCCACTCGTCAATTTCTTCGTCAGAGTAGCTGTCAGCAACATCGGAGTGCTGCTTTATAAGCCGAAGGAGATGATCGCGCTCACGTTTTGCGAAACCTCGCTCTGTAAGCGTGAAGAACTTCAAGGCCTTAATGGCTGTGAGAGAAGCTGCAACACGAGACTCAATTCGCTCACGGCCATCCGACGCAATCGCCAGACCAAACTTTTTCCAGACGTTCTCAATGACTTCACCCGAGTCGGGATCTGCCGCATACAGAATATTGGCCAGCTTGAATGTCCGGCGAGCGTTTCTCATGTGACAGAACGCATCTACAGCATCCATTCCTTCTGGTTGGAAGTTGGAGATCAGCCGCTCAGATATATCGCCACTTGAATCTTTGTAGTGGATTGCGACCTTTTCCACGCTCACCTCCCCTTCGTCAAGCCCTAACGGCAGCCATAACCGGAGGCGAAAAGCGGAGCGTAGCGCAGCTTTTTGCCGGCCGAGTTTACGGCGTTGTGTGCTGTATAATCGCTACTCTTCTGGTATTTCACCGGTTTCAAGCATCTCTTTTAACTGCTTTTCATTCAATGCGACGACCCCCTGATGACGAGCCTTCTCAATTTTCTTTGGGCCTGCGTTGTAACCACAGCACAGGAACTCCAGATTTGCCGTAACTGAGCTTCGGATAAACATACCTGATTGTTCAGCCAAGGCGATCAAAGATTCTTTATCTGCGCTCTTGAACCCTGTGAAGCAAATCTCAGGTTGCCCTTTTGTATTATTTGTTCTGGCTGAAGTAACCTTTGGCCTTGGCGGAGGGCAATGCGCCAAGTGGAATGCCAGGCGTTCGGCAACGTTTGATGCGCTGACAAATTCAAGTATTCGGTCAAGACGGAAGGTTCTGAGGGCATTGGCCTTTAAACAAATGCCTTGAAGGTAATCTCCTGACTCTGATGTGTTTTCAATGATGCGCGCGGTGACGTTACCACGAGCATCTTGATATATAAATTGCTTGAGTTCACCCATGAGCTTTCCTTGCACAGCTAACAATGAAATATACCGAAGCTGCCTTTGTCGTGATATCCAGATTCTTCGTGGCACAGCGACAAATCTTGTGCAGTTAAGCTAGTTAGGCATTCAGGGCAACCGCATACTTTAGGCTTTGATTCCAAAGACCAACTCCTCGCGATAATCATCATCCCAGCTGGTCGCCTTCAGTTTTCCCCGCATGGAGTCCTTGCCTGGGTGCAATCGAGCGAGGTTCATGCATAAACGGCGGATGAGCCCGACGTTCTGGGCGCCATCATTGCGACGAATACGGCTGTCGTCCTCTTTGTAAACGACATCCAACACCCAGTGGGCCTTGTTTTCGAATGTTTGGGGTCAGATGAAAAAATCCCCTCGCAACGAGCGAGCCGGGCTCAGGGTTTTGCATCTGACCCCAATCATGCTTTTCGCCGTTTCTCTATCACTTCCTCAGGCAGGACATTACGTCACGGTTGATGCCTGATCTCAAGAGGCTACGGTGGGTGTCCATGTATTTTCATGTATTTTGCTATCATTTCTCGGCCTTAGCCCTCTCTTTCAAGGCTTCTGATTTGGCTTCAATTTCCTCGCGTCCCCATCGCTCAAAGTTTTCCAGTTTCAGCCGCAGAAAGCCCTCGGGATTCTCTTCACAATGGTAATGGTGATGTGTCATTCGACGCTCCGTCTCGGCTTTGGCCTTCTCTTTGGCACTGGGTTCGATCTTGCCAAGCAACCTCAATGCCTTTTGCCCGGCCTTCCATAGGCTGTATAGAAGGACAATGACCGCTACCCAGATTGGACTGAAGAACTCCAATATTGCGACGATGGCTGGAAGGACCGCGACCCAGAAGAACACGACCCACCACCCAACTCTCCGCTCTCGTAGGCCCGCTTGGGCATTCGCCCGCAGATCCACACCTGTCTTGAACGGAACATCCGCATAAATGGATTGAAGGTATTTGCCTGTAGGATTTTGAACTGGAAATTCTTCGTCCTTTAACAATCTCCAGTCATATGTGACAGAGCGTCTTTTCGAATCCCACAGGCACATCAGGTGCGATTCGGGCCGCACACCATCGAGACTGATAAGTTCTCCACGCTGGTCGAAGGCTGACACCATCAGTGGGTACGGATACCGAGTCAGCCAACGACTAGCTTCTGCTTCCATCTCCAGCGCAACGTCATTTGTCGGACACTCACCCAAACACGTAAGACTTAGTGTGGCAAATGGGACACCGGGTGATGGCGGCAGATATTTCTCCATGTACCAGCCACGGTGTTCCTCCAACGCTTCGAAGTAGAGCTTCTCTGTCACGCACATTTCCCTTGCCAGGCTAACGTACCGATAAGCCGCGCCGCTGCCGCGGCTCAGGACAAAACGTTACGCTTTCCGGCGTCGGCTTCATCGGTTGGTTATGTTGGATGTCCCGGCCTCTCTTACCGCCGCGACCAATTGATAGAGCGTCGCTATCGCATAAACGGCGAGTGCGATCACAGCCACTACGCCCCCTATCAACAAGTCGCGCAGCCATAGAAGGCCAAAAACGAGCCATCCAGACCCAGCGCATAACATGACCTCAGTGATTCTGATTCTGATTCGTCCCTTCCCCGGCCAGAGTATCGCGAACACCAGCGGCCACGAAAAAGCGAGCACAGCGAGAAACGCCTCAATACTCGGCCACTCGTATTCGGAGTACGCGTACGTTACCTCCACTACTTTCTCTTGGACTTCGCCAGCCGGCGGCACCGGAGCACTGCACTTGGCGAGCGGCAAAAAGAAGGATATTGCGAGCAGTACTGCGGCAATGCGCTTCGCTAGGATGTCCATGTTCGCTTCAAACATAACTACAAGTCGGCGTTTCGCCGCACATAAACGCCGCCGACGCAGCGTTCACGCCGCCACAATCGACGACAATTTCATAAACTTGCAACAAAACCGGCCTCATCCCGACTCGCGTTTATACGTCTCGCCGACGCCTAACCGCAATAGGCAGTCTGCGAATGCATAACCACCTTGAGGTCGGTAAATGTTCGGGGTCAAAATGTTCGAGATGAAAAATTCCCTTCGCAACGAGCCCGGCTCAGGGTTTTTCATCTGACCCCAAACATCTTTGTCGTGATATCCAGATTCTTCGTAGCACAGCGATAAATCTTGTGCAGTTGATCTCGTTAGGCACTGATTTCTCAAGCATTCACGCCCAAGGGCGAATCTCCGTTCGGCGATATCCGGAATCTCGATAAGAACGGGAACACGGAAGCGCGTGTCCGGCTTCGCACCGGATGCGCTTGGCGAGACCGAAGGTGAATTCGCAGCAGGTTCCATGCCGAGCCCTTCCTAAGAGAGTGCGTTATTACTACCACGACCCTAGGGGGATTTGAATCCCCTGAGGAAAAGTGCTCGCAACAAGAGGCCGGCTGTCTGGGGGGGCAGCACAGGGCAGGTGAACGTCAGATCGAGCACTGACTTCTGCTCAACCGATCAGCCGTCGCATCACTCTCCAGTAACCATTCAGCAGGCCGGACAGACAGCGGATGCTCCAGGCAACGGTGAGGGAAGGGGTTACGCCTGGGGCGAGGGGCAGGTTGCCGCCGACGAGGAGTTCGCGGTCGGGGACGCACCGCCGTCGCTGGATGTCGCGCCGTTTCCTTTGGATCTCGGCCCGGTGGGCATACAGCCACGTCCACGCCTTGGCCCACAGGCGCGGGTGCCCCTTCTGCCAGGCGAAGGCGAAGGTGACTGCTTCGTACAGGAGCAGGGCAGGGGCCAGCACGAGGAGGGTGCGCAGGCGGTAGTGGATCAGCATCGACAGCCAGCGGTTTCGCAGGGTCAGGTAGAGGCGGCGCTCGGGGTAGGTTTCCACCCCGCGGAAGGAGAGGCCCGGTGTGCCGCGGCCGCGGTCGTGCCAGACGAGGGCCTGGGGTTCGCAGACGAATCGGTGTCCCAGGGAGCGCAGGCGCAGTGAGAACTCGTGGTCTTCGAAGTAGAAGAAGAACTGCTCATCGAAGCCGCCGGCGGCCAGTACCTTTTGCCGGTCGAGCAGCAGGCAGGCGCTGATCGCGCCGCCGACGGTGGCCGGTTGGTCCGGCACTTCAAGTACAGGGCGGAAGCCGTGGCGGAGGGTCATGGTGCCGATGAAGTGGGCCTCCGCCCCGTCCGCCTGCACCATTTCGCGTTCGGGCAGGAGGCGGACCCGCGGACAGACGACCGCCGGTCGCTCCCGCTCGTAGGCCTCTATCAGTTGCCGGAGGCAGTCGGGTTCTACGTAGACGTCGCTGTCGACGGCCAGGACCAGTTCGGTGTCGATGCGGGCGAGGCCGATGTTGCGGGCGGCAGGTGCGCCGCGGTTGTCGGGGAGCGCAATCAGGTCCACTTCAGAATCCGCTTGGCGCAACCGCTCCGGGGAGTCATCGGTGGAGCCGTTGTCCACCACCACGATGGTGTCCAGGCGGGTTGCGGATTGCCGCAGGGCGGCCACGGTATTCAGCAGGCGATCGCCGCCGTTGAAGTTGATGACGACTGCGCCGATGGTGCGGATCGGTGGCGCTTCGAGCCGCCGGGATGCGGCTTGCGGGGCAACCGGCATCATCCGGAGTGCGCCAGGGTGGGCGAAGCGAGCCACCCGGACAGGTCGCGCCCGATCATCGGCTGTAGTCGCAGCAAATCGTCGTGAAACTCCCGTCGCAGCTCCTGGTGAAGGTCCCGATCGAGGGGCGGTTGGTGCAGGTTGCGGCTTTGCAGGCGCAGCAGGTAGCCGTAGGGCAACCGCCCCAACCGACTGGGCAGCAGCCAGGGGCGCACCGCCTTGGTGAAGCGGTTGGACTGGAGCAGGCTGTTCAGCAGCTTGCGGCGCGGCACGCCGGCGCGGTTGTAGGCGATTTCGGTGTCGGCGGCAAACTCCGGCTCCACCCCCAGGAACCGATAGACGCGCCTCAACACGCCATCGAGGTCGGCACAAACGTCTTCGTAGAGGAACAGCAACAGCTGGTCACGCTTGAAGTGACGCAGGTAGCGCGTCAGGTGTTCGGCATAACGTCCGGGCGAAAGATAGAAGGTGCGGCCGAACGGGGAGCGCTCGGGGCGACCGGCCCGCTCGTCGGCGATCGCCTCCCGGAAGGTGCGTCCCTCCTGCCCGTCGCGGACGTATTTCAGGTAACTGGAGTAGGCCCGCGCCACCGGATCGCGCAGCACGACGACGAGCTTCGCCGACGGGATCGTCGCGGCCATCCGTGCCGCCGCATCGGGCGAGGCCAGATACTGCACCGAGGCCTCCCCGACGGCCGGCTCGCCCCGGACCCGATCAAAGAGCGCTTCATAATCGCGGCGGGAGCGGACGTGGTCGGGATTGGCCGGCAGCGTGCGGCCCCGCGCATCGAACAGGCGGCCACGGGCGTCGTAACAGAAGAACGCCGGCTCCTTGATCGGGCTGAGATAGATCTGGGGGTGCTGCGACAGGTAGTGGTACAGCGAGGTCGTGCCCGCCCGCGGCGCTCCGATTAGAAAGAAATTCGGCAACGTCATTTCCCGTCTCCTGAACAGCACCCGGTCGATGCCTTTATCTCGATGGCCAGGGTAAACGCATATTTAACATCACGGCCGTGCTGCATGCGACGTAAGTGCTTGAAAGCAGGTACGCTGTAAATACATCCCTGTACGCTCGACGGCCGCATCCCTCGACCGTATGTTCCAGACACGGTCTACCTCCTGCATCCATGCAGTCGTGCGGCCGACGACCTGCTTTCAAGCACTTACGTCGCTCTCGGGTGAGTATGCGTTCACCCTGTCTCGATTGGCTGCATGAGTTGCCACTGGCGAGGGCTTCTGGAGCGGTCCGTCCGAATGCAGAAAGAACGACCGAGCTGTCGGGCGTCGGCGCCAACTGAGCATAGACCAGGCGCACCGCAGATGGCCGGCACCTCTGGCAAGGGATGGAAACGTTAACTACCTTAATCTAGCAGCCTGTCGGACTTGGGATGCTCCTACTGCGCCGGTGGGAGAGCGGCCCAAATTTCCCCGATTTCTCCTTGCGTAGAATGACTATGCGCCTCGAAATCGTGAAAATTTGGCCTCGCTCTCCCACCTTGCTCGCTACGGGCACCCAAGTCCGACAGGCTGCTAGGTGCTGGATGCACCGGGACTGTCCCGTTATTGGTCTGCCACGAGAAAAACGCCAGGGAGCGGTGCATGGTATTCAACGGGACCCCGGTTAGGATCTGGACGCGGGTGCGCGTTATCTCGCCACGGCGTCCGTTATGCAGAACACCGGACCTCAGCGGCCTTCACCGCCCGGATTGGGCTGGGCGGGGCGTGGCGATCCCATGAGCACCGAACTGCGTCCCGGACAGGCCGAGCGTGCCGGTCTGGGCAATCGGCAGCGGAGCGCCAGTGCTCGCGAGCGCTCGACACTCGCCTCCGATGCCTCACTGCCGGCCAGTGGAGGCTTGCGCATCGCCACGGTCGCGGCCTGCCCGTTTCCCGCCGGACGCGGTACGCCGATCCGCATCCATCGGCTGGCCGATGCGCTGGGCCGTCGCGGCCACGAGGTCGACGTCTTCACCTACCACCTGGGAACCGACAGCGACCAAAGCGCGTTTCGGACTTACCGCATCCGCGACATCCCTTCCTACCGGGCCACTGCTCCCGGTCCGACCTATCGCAAGCTCTTTCTCCTCGACCCGCTGCTGGCGGCGAAGCTCTACACCGGTTGTCGGCGGGGCCGCTACGACGTCATCCACGCCCATCACGCCGAGGGGCTGCTTGCGGCGCTCCCCGGCTACCCGATCCACCGCGTCCCGCTGGTGTTCGACATGCACACGCTGCTCGAGACGGAGCTGCCCTCCTATCGCATGGGGCTGCCCTCAGGGCTCACGCGCAGCATCGGTCGGCTGATGGACACTTACCTGCCGCGTTACGCCCGCCAGACCATCGCCGTTTCGGAGGAGATCCGCACCGTGGTGGCGGCCAAGGCCGGTCTTTCGCCGCAGCGGATCGCGGTCATTCCCAACGGCATCGAACCGGAGTTTTTTGTGGACGCTCCGCGGGTGCCGCTTCATCCGGAACCCACCCTGGTGTATGCCGGCAACCTCGCCGGCTATCAGGGGATCGAGCACCTCATCCGCGCCTTCGCGCTGGCGCGGCGGACAAGGCCGGCACTGCGGCTTCAGGTTCTGACCGACACCCCCTTCGCGCCCTACGAGGCGCTCGCCCGGGGGCTGGGCGTGCGCGACGCCATCGAGGTGGCCGAGCCCGACGTCAAGGCGCTGCCCCGGTTGCTGGCCGCGGCGGACGTCGCCGTCAATCCCCGGGTCGAGTGCGCCGGCCTGCCGCAGAAACTCCTGAACTACATGGCGGCAGGCTGCGCGATTGTCAGCTTCGCCGGCTCGGCCCGGCATCTGGTCCATGAACGTAACGGGCTGGTGGTGGCCGATGGCGACATCGGCGCCCTGGCCGGGGCGATTCTGCGCCTGCTCGACGACCGTGCCCTGGCGCTGCGGCTGGGGCTGGCGGCGCGCACGCTCGCCCGCACGGAGCTGACCTGGGAACGCGCCGCCGAACGGGTCGAAACCGTCTACCACCAGGCTCTTCAAGCCCCGGGACGGCGCCGATGACCACTTCGCCCCTAACGGCTGACGACCGACAACGACCCGTCGCCTCGGTCGTGATCCCTTGCCGGGACCATGCCCGGGAGCTCGCCCGCTGCCTGCGGACGCTGGTGGTCCAAAGCTGCGAGGGCGGCTTCGAGATCATCGTGGTCGATGCGGCGGCCGACCCGGCGGTGGCGGCGGTCGTGGGGTGCCATCCGGAGGTGCGCATCGTCCGCAGCCCTGCCGCTCTTCTGCCCGGCGCCGCGCGTAACCTGGGTGCCGAAAATGCAAAGGGCCGCTGGCTGCTCTTCATCGATGCCGATTGCGTGGCCGAGCCCGGCTGGCTGCCGGCGGCGATTGCGGCCCTGGCTCAGGGGGCACGCCTGGTGGGCGGGTCGGTGCGCCACGGGCAGCCGTGGCACCCGGTGGCGGTGATCGACAACCTGATGCAGTTTTCGGATTTGGCCCCGGGGCGGCCCGGCGGCGCTGCCCCGCCGCTGCCGAGCTGCAACCTGGCGATTGCCCGGGATGACTTCCTCGCCCTTGGCGGCTTTCCCGACCTGCCGGCCGGCGAAGACATCCTGTTCTACAACCGTGCCGCCGGGCGCTGGCCGGGACAGACGCGGTTCGTTCCGGCGATGCGGGTCCGCCATTTCGGTCGTGCCACGCTGCGGCAGCTGTGGCGCCATCAGGAGCTGTTCGGCTTCGCCCGCGGGCTTTACGGCCTGGAGCTCAAGCCCGTCTACCGTCATCTCGGCCGCTTCGCCCTCATCGCCCCCGCGGTGGGGGTGAAGCGGCTCAGTTACCTGGTCCAGCGCGCCGGTCGCTGGCACCCCGTCTCCCTGGTGCAGATGACGCTGTTCCTGCCGATCCTGCTCTACGCCATGGGGGCGTGGTGTTACGGCTTTCGTCGCGGTTGCCGGCAGTGGGCCGGCCTGCGGCCGTGAGAGCGCGCTATGGACCGTTCCGATACGAACCGTTTCAATCAAGGATTCCGAAATGGGCAGTGAGCAAGGCCCCGTATTGATGATCGGCCTGGATGCGGCCGAGATCAGCCTGATCCGGCAGTGGATGGACGAAGGCGCGCTGCCCAACCTGCGCGCCTTGCGCGAGCGCGGTGGCTTCGGCCCCCTGGCCTCCACCGCCCCCTGGCTGGTCGGTTCGCCCTGGCCGAGCTTCTACACCGGCACCTCGCCGGCGGAGCACGGCCTCTATCACTACCTGGTCTGGGACCCCCGGCGCATGACCCACGAGCGCCCGGCGCCGGACTGGCTGCCGCTGCGGCCGTTCTGGCGCCGGGTCGCCCGGGCGGGCCGGCGGGTGGTGGCGGTGGACGTGCCCATGGCCTACCCGCCGGAGCCGTTTCCGGGCGTCGAAATCAATGGCTGGGCGACGCACGAGGTGCTCGGAAGCCGCAGTGCCCACCCGGCGGAGCTCATGGACTGGGTCCACCGGAACTTCGGCCAACCGCCCCTGGGCAGCGAAGAGACCCACCTGCGCCCGGCCGACCAAATGCTCCAGCTGAGAGACGAATGCCTGCGCGCCACCGAGCGCGCGGCCGATTTGGGGGTCGCGCTCATGCAGCGGCAACCGTGGGATCTGTTCCTGTGCGGGCTCGCCGCCACCCATCGTGCGGGCCATCAGCTCTGGGACCCGAGCCACGTGGCCGGCACCGCCCGACCGGAGCAGGCGCGGCAACTGCGGGATGCTCTCAAGGCGATCTACATCGCCGGTGACGCCGCTATCGGCCGGCTGGTGGCGCAGGCCGGGCCGCGGGCGACCACCCTGGTGTTCTCCCTGCACGGCATGGGCCCCAACGTGAGCCGTGCCGATCTGCTGCGGGAGATGCTCGCGCGCATTCTCGCCGACCGCGGCAACGTCGATGCGCCCCTGGTGAAGCGGCGGCTGCTGGATGGCCTGCGCGAGCGCATCCCCGGCGGCTGGCGGAGCCAGGTCAAGCGCAGGCTGCCGACGGCGCTGCAGGACTATTTGACCCTCTACTGGCGCAGCGGCGGAACCGACTGGGCCGCCACCCGGGCCTTTGCCGCCTTCAGCGACCTGGACGGCTACGTCCGCATCAACCTGCGCGGGCGCGAGGCGGCCGGGGTCGTCGAGCCGGGGCCGGAATACGAAGCCCTTTGTGCCCGGATCGAGCAGGGACTGAAGAGCTTTGTCGATGAGGACTCCGGCGAGCCGGTGGTGGACGGGCTGGCCCGCCTCGACGACCTCTACCCGACCGGCCGTATGCGCCACCATCTGCCCGACCTGATGGTGCGCTGGTCGCCGCAACCGGCCGCCAGCCACCGCCGGATCGTCTCGCCCCGCTTCGGCGCCATCCCGTGGCCGACCCCCGGACACCACCCGCAGGGGCGCAGCGGCAACCACCGGCCGGACGGCTTCCTGCTCGCCGCCGGCCCTTCGTTACAGCCCGGCGCGCTCGAGCAGGGACATATCCTCGACCTTGCGCCCACCGCCTATGACCTCCTCGGCCTGCCGGTGCCCCCCGATCTGCAGGGCCGGTCGCTGCTGCCCGACCTGGTGCGCCGCCATGCCCCTGCTTGACGCCCGTGAGGTGGAGCGCCGCCGGGTCGAGGCCGACCTGTGCATCATCGGCGCCGGCGCTGCCGGCATCACCCTCGCCCGCGAACTGGCCGGGCAGGGGGTTCGTATCGCCCTCATCGAGAGCGGAGGGCTCGCCTTTCGCCACCGGCCGCAGTTCCTTTACCTCGGCGAGAACGTCGGCGTGGAGAACTTCTCCACCGCCCGCTCGCGCTTTCGGATGTTCGGCGGCTCGACCCACCGCTGGACCGGACAGTGCCGACCGCTGGAGCCCCTGGACTTCGAGGAGCGCGAGGGCATTCCCTACAGTGGCTGGCCCTTCGACCGCGCCCATCTGGAGCCCTATTACCGGCGTGCCCACGCCATCTGTCAGCTCGGCCCCTACGATTACGCCCCCTCGGGCTGCGCCGCCGCCGGCAAGCCGCTGCCGCTCGACGCTGACCGGCTGGACACCCGGACCTTCCGCTTCAGCCGCTCCCCCGATTTCGCCGCCACCTACGGTGCCGAACTGGCGGGTGCAGCCAACGTGGACATCTATCTCAACGCCAACGTGGTCGAGATCGAGACCGACCGCCAGGCGCGCCGGATCACGGGCCTGCAGTTGGCCACCTTCAACGGCCGGCGCCTGCAGGTCTGCGCCGACACTTACGTACTGGCCTGCGGTGGGATCGAAAACGCCCGCCTGCTGCTGGCCTCCAACCGGGCCGCCGGCAACGGCATCGGTAATGCCCATGACCTGGTTGGCCGCTTCTTTATGGACCACCCGTATTTCGTGATGGGGTACTTCGAACCCACTTTGCCTGAGTTCGATCGCAACTGCTTCGTGATCGAGGATTACGCGAAGGTCGGCCATGAGCAGCCGGTGGTCGCCGCCATGAGCCTGACTGAATCGACCCTGCGCAGCGAGCGGCTGAACGGCAGCGCCATCTCGCTGCTGCGGCGGGCGGGGTACAAGACCATGCCCGCCTACTTCTCCCGCGGCGGCAAGGCGTTCATTCGCCTGGTCGACGTCCTGCAGCACAGTGAGTTGCCGGACCGGCACTTGGGCCGACACCTGTACGATGCCGTCGCCGGCGCCCGGGACGTGGGCACCACACTGGCCCGCCAGCTCACCGAACGTTTCAGACCGGCACCGAAGCTGGCGTTGCGGACCGTGCTGGAGGCCACGCCGAACCCGGAGAGCCGGGTGACCCTCGGAACGCGGCGTGACCACTTCGGCATGCCGCGGGTGCGGGTGAACTGGCAGCTGAACGCCCGCGACCAACGGGGGTTGAAGCGGCTGTTGGCCGCCCTGCACACCGAATTCGCCCGTCTCGGCCTCGGTCGCCTGGTCGAAGACGTGGGCGTGGACCGCCATGGCTGGCCCCACAGCATGACCGGAGGCAAGCACCACATGGGGACCACGCGCATGCACCCGAACCCTCGACTGGGGGTGGTCGACGCCGACTGCCGGGTGCACGGCGTCGAAAACCTCTACGTGGCCGGCAGCTCGGTATTTCCGACCGGCGGCTATGCCAATCCCACGCTCACCATCGTTGCCCTGGCCCTCCGCCTCGCCGACCACCTCAAGGCGGCGCGCTTGCCGTGTGGCACTGATGGTCCGGGGGATCACTCCCAAATCCCGGCTGCTTCCAGCATTCCCTCAATTTCCGCTTAGTCTTACTTCAACCCGCAACCCACGGGGCAAGTACCGACAATCCTGGAGATGGTTATGTCCGAGCACCCGCAGTCAGGGGAGCACGCGGGACCGAGCGGTCGCCCCCAGGACGATGAGCCCCGGGTCGAGGCGTACGCCATGCCGGCGATCGAGCCGTCCAAGTTGGTGGAAGCCGTTTTCGACCAGGCCATCAGCCCAATTGCCGTGCTCGATCGGGACTACAACTTTCTGCGCGTGAACGTCGCCTACGCCCGCGCCTGCCGCAGGGGCGTCGACGAGTTTGCCGGTCGTAACCATTTCGAGTTGTATCCTTCGGACGCGAAGCCGATTTTCGACGAGGTGGTTCGCAGCCGCAGGCCGTTTACGGCGTCGGCCCGGCCCTTCGTTTTCCCCGACCAGCCGGAGCGCGGCGTGACCTACTGGGACTGGACGCTGGTCCCGGTACCGAACGCCCACGGAGAGGTCGAGTGGCTGGTGCTCTCCCTGGTGGATGTGACCGAGCGTAAGCGGGCGGAGGCGTCCCTCGCGACCTACGCCCGCGGCCAGGATTTCCTGGTCGGCACCGCGCTGCGGCTGTTACAGCCGTTCCAAGGAAATGAACTGTTCGATTTCGTCGCGGAGCAGGTGTATCAGCTGGCCGGCGGGGGCCTTGTTCAGTTCAGCGAGTTCGACCCCCTTCATCGCCAAACCATCCTGCGCGCGCTGGCGTGTACCGAGCCGGAGCGCGCCGAGGCCTGTCGCCTGTTTGGCAGGGACCCGGTTGGCATCACCCTCGACTTTCCCGAACCGGTGCGCAACCGGATGCTTCCGGGCGAGCTGGAACAACTGCATGGCGGCGTCTGCGAACTCGCCTTCTATCAGCTTCCGTCCGCGCTCTGCCAAGCCTTGGAGCAGGGGTTGGCGATCCGCCACGTCTACGCCATGGCCTTCTCGGTCGAACAGGACCTCCTGGGCACGATCGCGGTGCTTACGCACGGGGACGACCTGCCCAACAAGCGGTTGATCGAGTCGATCGTGACCCAGGCCGCCCTGGCGCTGAAGCGAAACCGAATCGAGGAGCAATTGCGCAGTGAACGGAACTTCTTCGATGCCGTATTCGACACCCAAGGGGCGATCGTTGCGGTACTGGACAGAGACTTCCACCTTGTTCGCCTGAACCGGGCCTATTACGACATCACCGGCTATCGGTACGGCAGCATGGTCGGGCAGCACATCCGTGAGCTGATTGGCGCCCGCGATGCCGAGTTGGTCGAGTCCCAACTGGGCGGCATCGCGCGACACCGCACGATCGGAGAGTTCGAGAGTCGCTTGCGGGTACAGGGCGGGTCGATGCGCGACATCAGCTGGCGTACCACAGTGCGTCAGAATGCCGCCGGCGACGTGGAGTACCTCATCGCCACCGGCATCGACGTTACGGCGCGCAGGCGCACCGAAGATGCCTTGCGGCGGGCCAACGCGGAGCTGCAGCAGTTCGCGTACGTCGCATCCCACGACCTGCGGGCCCCGCTGCGTGCCGTGTCGAACCTCTCCAGTTGGCTGGAGGACGATCTCGCCCCTCAGCTCAGCGGTGAAAGCCGGCACCACCTGCAACTGCTGCGTGAGCGCGTGCGCCTCATGGACGACCTTATCAACGGCCTCCTCACCTATTCCCGTGCCGGTGGTCAGACCCGCGTCACTGAGACGGTCGACAGCGCTCAGCTGGTCAGTGAAGTGATCGGGGCACTTGATGTTCGCCCGGGGCTGCAGCTGGTCATCGAGGATGGGATGCCCACACTCGTCACCGACCCGACCAAGTTGCAGCAGGTGTTTTCCAACCTGCTCGGAAACGCCGTGAAGTACCACGACCGCCCCGACGGACACGTGTGGGTCTCGGCCCGGGATCTCGGCGAACAGTACGAATTTTCGGTGGCCGACGATGGCCCTGGTATCCCGCCGGAGTTTCAGGAGAAGGTGTTCCAGATGCTGCAACGGGGTCCCGCCGCGAAAGAGCACGAAGGCACCGGAATGGGTCTGGCCGTGGTCAAGAAACTGGTGGAGAGTTCGGGCGGCCGCATCCATCTGGAGTCAAGCCCCGGCCACGGAGCCGCGTTCCGTTTCACCTGGCCCAAGGTCATGCTGGTCTCGCCGGCGGCTGACCTCTGACGTTCGCGTGAACCCGCCGCGCCCAGACGCGGGTTGTATCTTTCTTGGATGAGGTCCGTACCGGCGATGCTCCGGTCACCGATATCCTTGCGGCCTGAGGTGCCTTGTGTTCGAGGACGCCTTCTACGAGATCGTCTTGCTACTCGGGGTTGCCGCGGTCGGTGGTGTGGTGGCGCTGTTGCTGCGCCAGCCGCTGATCGTTGCCTTCATTGCGGTCGGCGTCCTGCTGGGGCCGGCCGGGCTCGGCTGGGTCACCGCTGCCGATCAGGTGGATCTGCTGGCGCGGCTCGGGATTGCGGTGCTGCTGTTCGTGGTCGGGCTCAAGCTCGATCTCCACATCATTCGCACCATGGGGCCGGTGGCGCTGGCGACCGGGCTGGGGCAGGTACTGTTCACTTCGGTGATAGGTTACGGCATTGCCATCGCCCTCGGCATCGCGCCGCTGACCGCCCTTTACGTCGCCGTGGCGCTGACCTTCTCCAGCACCATCATCATCGTCAAGCTGCTCTCGGACAAGCGCGAGGTGGATGCCCTGCACGGCCGGATCGCTGTCGGTTTCCTGATCGTGCAGGACCTGGTGGTGGTGTTGGTGATGATTGGTTTGGCCGCGCTCGGTCAGGCCGCCGACTCGGGCAGCCTGGGCCGGGAGGCCGCGGCGGTGCTGGTCAAGGGGGCGTTGATGCTCCTGCTGCTGGCGGGTCTGATGCGCTATGTCCTGCCACCCCTGTTGCACCGTATCGCCCGCTCGCCGGAGTTGCTGGTGCTGTTCAGCATCGCCTGGGCGGTGCTGGCCGCCTCGGCCGGCGAGGCGCTTGGTTTCAGCAAAGAGGTAGGGGCGTTTCTCGCCGGCGTCTCCATCGCCTCCACGCCCTACCGCGAACTGGTGGCGGCGCGGCTGGTCAGCCTGCGTGATTTTCTGCTGCTGTTCTTCTTCGTCGACCTGGGGGCCAGCCTGGAGATCGACGCGCTGGGGGCACAACTGGGCAGCGCCGTGGTGTTCTCGCTGTTCGTGCTTATCGGCAACCCGCTGATCGTGATGGTAATTATGGGGGTGATGGGTTATCGCAAGCGCACCGGCTTTCTCGCCGGCCTGACCGTGGCCCAGATCAGCGAATTTTCCCTGATCCTGGCTGCTTTGGGCTTCAGCCTCGGTCACATCGATCGGGAGGCGGTCGGCCTTATCACCCTGGTGGGGCTGGTGACCATCAGTGCCTCCACCTACATGATCCTCTACTCCCACCGGCTTTATGAATGGCTGCTGCCCTGGTTGGGGGTGTTCGAGCGCCATACGCCGCACCGAGAGGAGGCGGCCGAGGGGCAACTTCCCGCCGGTCATATCGATGTGGCGCTGTTCGGGCTCGGGCGTTTTGGGGCCCGGATCGCCCAGGCCCTGCGGGAACGCGGCTGCTGTGTTCTCGCCGTGGATTTCGACCCGGAAATGGTGCGGCTCCACGCGCGGGAAGGCTATCCCACCCGCTACGGCGATGCCGAGGACCCGGAATTCGTCGCCTCACTGCCACTCGAGCAGACGCGTTGGGTGGTGAGTACCGTGCGCGAGCGCAATGTGAATCGGGCGCTGCTGCATGTGCTGCGTCAGCAGGGGTTTCGCGGGCGGGTCGCCGTCGCCGCATCGGGCCGGGCCGAAGCGGAGGCCTTCGAACGGGAAGGCGCGGACCTGGTCCTGGTGCCGTATTCCGATGCGGCGAAAGAGGCCGCGGACCGGCTGCTGGGTTCGGCCGAAAGCGCATGCGGCGATCCGGAGTCCTGGTGCAGCTTGGCCAGCCGGAGCGCCGGCGACCAGGGCCCGATGCGGCCTCGAAGTGGGCGCTGAAGTTTTCGGCTAACGCGAAATTTCGCTTCCGGCGAGGGCAGCGCGCCAGCCGATCATTCGACCGGCTTCAGCCGACGCAGAAACACCTGCATCTCCTTGACCGCCTGCAGATCGCCTTTCTCTTCGGCGACGCGGATCCCGGTCTCGAAGGCCGCGCTCGCCTCATCATGCAAATCCGCTCCCGCATACGCCTTGCCCAACAGCTTCCAGGCGGCCGAGTACTGGTGATCGAGTTCCACAGCCTTGGAAAGGTGGCCGATGGCCGCATCGTACGCGCGCTGGTCCAGATAGGCCTTGCCGAGCCCGAAGCGCAGCAACGCATTCTCCTGTCCGGCAGCCAGCATCCGTTCGAGATTTTCGATCGCCAAAGACATCGGACCTCCTCTGTATCAACAGCCAAAGTCCCAAAGTGTAGCAGCCCGCGTCAGCGACCCCTTGCAGGAGCGACGGAAGTCGCGATACCCGCAATTCGCGGCTTCCGCCGCTCCTACGTGAGATTCGGCAGAGGCGCGGACGGCTTGGCGGCTACCAACAGGGCTTCCCCGCGGAGCCCCTTGGCGAGATCCCCGAACCGGTCGTCCTCCCGATAGGCGACCACTACGAGCGGGGCGAACAGGCGCAGCAGTTCGTTTGTCTCCAGCCGGTAGGCCGGATTGGAGGGACCTGTTGCCGACTGTTCGGTATAGGTCTGGTAAAACAGCAGACCCCCCGGCCGCAGCGCGTCGATGAGCGCCGGGCAGAGGGCCCGTTCGAGGAAACGGCTTACGACCAGGACATCGAACGAGTCCGGCGCCGGCGGGTCCGCGACGACGTCGTGCACCGTCGCATAGATGGCGAGTCCTTCGGCGTCGCTTGCGGCGCGCAACCGTTCGATTGCCACCGCAGAGCTGTCCCAGGCCGAAACACGCAAGCCGCGCCGGGCGAGACAACGGGCATTCGCCCCCAAGCCACAGGCGAGATCGAGCGCCTCTCCCGACGAAGGTAACAGGTGGGCGAATTCTGTCACCACCGCCGCCGGGGAGAGGGTGGCCGGGTCGATGGCCCGGTACCGTCTATCCCACTTGTCGCTCATGACGCTTGCGGAACAGTCGCTACTTACTTGCGCCAAAACGCGGGTGTCAGCAGTACCAGCAAGGTGAAGATCTCCAGGCGCCCGAGCAGCATGGCAAAACAGAGCAGCCACTTGGCGAAATCGGGTAATCCACCGTAGTGGAGCCCGACTTCCCCAAGCCCGGGGCCCAGATTGTTGATGCTGGCAGCAACGGCGGAAAAGGCGGTGATCTGGTCAAGGCCGGTGGCCATGATCAACAGCAGCAGGATGGTGAACACCGCCACGTAGGTGGCAAAGAAGCCCCAGACCGAGTCCACCACGCGGTTGGACAGTGCCTTGCCGCCCACCTTGATCGGGATCACGGCATTCGGGTGCACGAGCCGAACGATCTCGCGCGTGCCCTGCTTGAGCAGCAGGAGGAAGCGGATCACCTTCATGCCGCCCGCGGTCGAGAAGGCGCAGCCGCCGATAAAGCTGGTGAAAAGCAGCATCACCGGTAGAAAGCCGGGCCAGGTATGGTAAGCCGCTGTGGTGAAGCCGGTGGTGGTGCCGATGGAAACGGCTTGGAATACGCCGTGCAGCAGGGCCGCGTCCGGTTCGCTGTAGACCTGGGTGATGTAGAGATAGACCGAGGTGATCGCGGCAACCAGACCCAGGATGGTCAGATAGGTGCGAAACTCCGAGTCCTGGGTATACGGCGTGACACTGAGCCGGCGCCAGGCGACGAAATGGAGCGCGAAGTTGGTCCCGGACAGCAGCATGAAGACGATGGCGATGATCTCGATCAGCGGCGTGTCGTGGAAGAAACCCATTGAGGCGTCATGGGTCGAAAAGCCGCCGATGGCGACCGTGGAGAACGCGTGCCCGACCGCATCGAACAGGTCCATGCCCGCCACCCAGTAGGCCAGGGCACAGGAGACGGTCAGGCCCAGATAGATGTACCAGAGCGTCTTTGCCGTTTCGGTGATGCGGGGCGTCAGCTTGGTGTCTTTCATCGGACCGGGGGTTTCCGCCCGATAGAGCTGCATACCGCCAACGCCCAGCATCGGCAGAATGGCCACGGCCAGCACAATGATGCCCATGCCCCCCAGCCATTGGAGTTGCTGGCGATAGTAGAGGATGGATTTCGGCAGCGTGTCGATTCCGGTGATCACCGTCGCCCCGGTGGTGGTCAGGCCGGAAACGGACTCGAATATCGCGTCAGTGACCGACAGGTTGGGCGAGGTACCGAGCGCCAGCGGCAGCGCGCCAAACACCCCAAGCACCGTCCAGAACAGCACCACCACCAGAAAACCGTCCCTTAGCCGCAGGTCGCGACGCACCCGGTGGACCGGATACCAGAGCAGTGCGCCGGTGACGAAGGTCAGCGCAAAGGCGAGCAAAAAGGGCTCGGCCACCCCGTCGCGATAAAGAAACGAAATCCCCACCGGCGGCAGCATGGTGGTGGAGAAGAGCATCAGCAGGAGGCCGAGGATGCGCTGGACGACAGTGAACTGCATAAAGAGGACCGGACGCGTGAGGCTAGGGGCGAGGGACGAGGGGAGGCGTCACTGTGCGACGTTTCCTGCGGAATTTGTTCACGGTCCGGTCCCCTTAGAGGAAGGTGACGCCGACCTGGAACAGCGCCTCGACATCGGCGATGCGGCGCTTGTCGACCACGAACAGGATGACATGGTCTTCGGATTCGATCACCGTGTCGTGGTGGGCGATCACCACCTCGTCGCCGCGCACGACGGCCCCGATGGTGGTGCCGTGCGGCAGCTTGATCTCATCGACCATGCGCCCGACGACCTTGGAGGAGTGGCGATCGCCGTGGGCCACCGCCTCGATGGCCTCGGCGGCGCCGCGCCGCAGCGAGTGCACGGCGGCGACGTCGCCGCGGCGCACATGGGTCAGCAGGCTGCCGATGGTCGCCTGCTGCGGTGACACGGCAATGTCGATGTCGCCGCTCTCCACCAAATCGACATAGGCGGCGCGGTTGATGAGCGCCATCACCTTGCGTGCACCGAGCCGCTTGGCCAGCATGGCGGAGAGGATGTTGGCCTCATCGTCGTTGGTGAGGGCGCAGAAGACATCGGTGTCCTCGATGTTCTCCTCGATCAGTAGCTCCTCATCGGCGGCATCCCCGCGCAGGACGATGCAGTTGCCCAACTCCTCGGAGATCTCGCGCGAGCGGCGGAAATCCTGCTCGATGATCTTGACCTGGTAGAGATTCTCCAGCGCCTCTGCCAGCCGTTTGCCGATGTTGCCGCCGCCGGCGATGATCACCCGCTTGGCCGGTTTCTCCAGCCGGCGCAGCTCACTCATCACCGCCCGGATGTTCTTGCTGGCGGCGATGAAGAACACCTCGTCGTCCGCCTCGATCACGGTATCGCCTTCGGGGATGATGGCACGGTCGCGCCGGTAGATGGCCGCGACCCGGGTCGGCACCCCCGGCATGTGCTCGCGCAGGGTACGCAGTTCGTGGCCCACCAGTGGGCCGCCATAGTAGGCCTTCACGCCCACCAGCTGCACCTTGCCTTCGGCGAAGCCGAGTACCTGCAACGCGCCGGGATAGGCGATGAGCTGGGCGATGTAGTCGGTGACCAGCTGTTCAGGGCTGATCAGCACATCCACCGGGATGGCGTCGGGGGTGAACAGCTCCGGGTTTTGCAGGTACTCCTGGGAGCGGACGCGGGCGATCTTGGTCGGCGTGCGGAACAGGGTGTAGGCCACCTGACAGGCGACCATGTTGGTCTCATCCGAGTTGGTGACGGCGATGATCATGTCGGCGTCCTCGGCACCGGCCCGCCGCAATACCTCCGGGTGCGAGCCCCGCCCCTCCACCGTGCGCAGGTCGAGACGGTCCTGCAGGCTCTGCAGCCGGGGACCGTCGACGTCGATGACGGTGATGTCGTTGGCTTCACTCACCAGGTTGTTGGCCAGGGAAGAGCCGACCTGGCCGGCACCGAGAATGATGATCTTCATGGCATTCGCCTTGGCGTTCAGGTGCGGGATTGTATCGGAGTTAAGAGTTAAGAGTTAACTCTTAACCCCTCACCGCCTTTCAATCCATCTGCCGCGGATCGATCCCCAACGACCGCAGCTTCCGATAAAGGTGCGTCCGTTCCACCCCGGCGTGCTGGGCGGTCTGGTTGACGTTTCCCCCGTACTCGCGCAGCAGGTGCTCGAAGTAGCTGCGCTCGAACTGTTCGCGCGCCTGGCGCAGAGGCAGGTCGAAGGCGATGCCCACTGCCGGTGAAATCGTAAGCTGTGACGCACCCAGGGCGGCATCGACCTCATCGGCACCGATCTCCGGCGCGGTGCCGATGATCAGCAGCCGTTGCACCAGATTCTTCAGCTCGCGCACGTTGCCCGGCCAAGCATAGTGGCGCAGGCGATTCTGTGCCGCCACCGAGAAACTGCGGTAGGGGAGATGGTCCTGGCTGACGAAATAATCGACGTAGAAATTCAGCAACTCCGGGATATCTTCCGTGTGCTCTCGCAACGGCGGGACGTGCAGCGGTACCACATTCAGGTGATAAAACAGATCATTGCGAAAACGCCCTTCGGCAACCCGCTGCTCCAGGTCGTAGCGGGTGGCGGCGATGACGCGGACATCCGCCTTGACCGATTCGCTGCCGCCGATGCGTTGATAGCGGCCGTTCTCCAAGGCGCCGAGCAGCCGTGCCTGGGTGGCGCCATCCATATCGGCGACATCGTCGAGCAGCAGGCTGCCGCCGTTGCCCTGCTCCAGCAGACCGAAGTGGATGCGCTCCTCCTCTTCGCTGCCGAACAGCTCGGCGGCCGGGTTGTCGCCGAGCAGCGAGGCGACCCCGACATCGACAAACGGGCCGTCGCGCCGCGGACTGGCATTGTGCAGGTAACGGGCGTAGAGACTCTTGCCCACCCCCGGCTCACCGATGAACAGCACCGCTGTTTCATGCTGTGCGATGCGCCGCACCTGATCGACGAGGCGCCGCACCGCCTCCGAGCGGCCGACCGGCTCGCCGACCGGCTGCGCCTGGCGTTTGAGACCGGTATTTTCACGATAGAGGTTGTAGGTCTCCAGGGCTCGCTGCACCGTCACCAGCAGCTTGGCCAGTGACAGCGGCTTTTCGATGAAGTCGTAGGCGCCGAGCCGGGTTGCCTCCACCGCGGTCTCCACCGTGCCGTGTCCCGAGATCATGATCACCGGCGTGCTCAGTCGACCCTCTTCCTCTTCCGACCACTCCTTGAGCAGCGAAATGCCGTCGATCCCCGGCATCCAGATATCCAGCAGCACCAGGTCCGGGCGCCGGTTGCGCCGCAGGCGCCGCGCCTCCTCGCCGTTTTCGGCTGTGTCCACTTCATAGCCCTCGTCCTCCAGGATCTCCTTGAGGAGGGTGCGGATGTCCGGTTCGTCATCGACGACGAGGATGTAAGCAGTGGCCATGGCGTTTCCCTGAAAAAAATTTAACCGCAGGTGCAGTGCACTGCGCTAGCTGCTCGATTCCGCCGCCAGCGGGACAAAACGGGTCTGGGTGACCGGCAGCCGAACCGTCACCTGCGCCCCTCCCGCCGGCATGTTCTCGATCGTCAACAGGCCACCGTGCTCCTCAACGATTTTCTTGACGATGGCCAGCCCGAGCCCGGAGCCCTTGGGTTTGGTGGTGACGTACGGCTCGAATAACCGGCCGCGCAGGGCTTCCGGGATCCCGGGGCCGTTGTCGGTCAGTTTCAGTTCGACGAAGCGACACGACTCGGTCTGTACGCAGGCGGTGCTGACGTCGACCTGTACCGGTGTGTCGGTCTCCTGCCCCCCGGCCTCAATCGCATTCTTGATCAAATTATGCAGCACCTGGCGCAACCGTCCCGCGTCCGCCTCCACTGCCGGCAGTTCGGCGTCCAGGTCCATTCGCAGGCGCACCTTTTTGTCGGCAAGATACAGTTCCGCGACCTCGCGGATGACCGTGTTGAGGTCGAGCGGTTTGGGTTCCAGTCGGCGCGAGTGGGCGTATTCGGAGAAGGTCTTGACCATTTCCTTCATCGCTTCCACCTGCTGCACGATGGTGTGGGTGGAACGATCGAGCAACTCCGCATCTTCGGCCGGCATGGTCTTCAGGTATTTGTGGCGCAGCCGCTCCGCTGACAGCTGAATGGGGGTCAGCGGGTTCTTGATCTCGTGGGCCATGCGCCGTGCTACCTCGGCCCAGGCGGCATCGCGCTGACCCTGGACCAGCGCAGTCACGTCGTCGAACACGATGACGTGACCGCCCTCGTGCAGTTCGCCGGTACGCGGCAGGGCGGAGCCCCGGCACATCAGCACCTGGCGACCACCGGGGCCGAACAGCACGACATCACCCCGCCAGTCGCCGGAAGTCGCACCCAGTTGCGGCAGCAGGACTTCGACCAGCGGTGCCAGATTGGGATAGCGGGCGCTGATGTCGGTGAGGGGTTGACCCAGAAACGGGGCCAATTCGATCCCCAGGATTTGGCCCGCCGTGGCGTTGGTGGTGCGCAGCACGTGGTCGTCGTCGATGGTCAGCACACCGGATGAGAGGTGGCCCAGCACCGTTTCGAGATAGGCGCGCTGCTCTTCCGCCTGCTGCTGACTGCGCTGTGCCTCGTCCCGCGCCAGGGCGATCTTGCGGGTCATCTCGTTGAACGAGCGCACCAGAAACCCGAGCTCGTCGCGACCGGGCAGCGGCAGGCGCTTGTCGTAGTCGCCGGCAGCGACTGCCCGGGTGCCTTCGACCAGGTCGCTGACCGGTGCCACCAGCCGGCGCGCGGCGAAGAACGCCGCCCAGACCGCGGTCAACAACGACAGCAGCAGAACGAGCGACAGCGTCAGCGTGAAGCTGTACTTGAGCGGCTGACGCAGGAAGGTCAGCTCCTGATAGTCGGCGAATGCCGCCTGGATCGAGTCGGCCAGGGCACCGATGCGGTTCGGTACCGGGTAGAGCGCGTGCAGTACCCATCGCTCGGCCGACGGATTGTTGCGATTGGCACCAATGGCGATGCGAACGTTCAAGCCGTCGTCACGGATGGGCTCGATGGCGGCGTAACTGAGCCCCTGACGCAGTTGCAGCAGGATCGCCGAATTGGGGAGGTTGGGGACGATCTCCGCCGGGTCGGTGCTGCTGCTGGCGATGACCCGGCCTTCAAACGTCAGCAACGTCAATTCGATCGCGCCGCTTTGCTCGCGCAGCTCGTTGATGCGCAGGGTGATCGCCGGCTCGGTCAGCGTGATCAATTCCCCGGCTTGCGCACGTGAGCGCCTAAGCAGCTCGCGGACGCGGCCGTCGAGCGCGGTCCGGCCCATCTCCAGGGCATCGTTGAGCGCCGTCTCGACGCGCACGTCGAACCAGCTGTCGATCCCCCGATGCAGGAACTGCACGGCGAAGTAGTAGACCAGCGACACTGGCGCCACCGCCAGTACCACGAACATCACCACCAGCCTGACGGTGAGCCGCGACCCGGGCGCACGCTGGCGGTACTGCACCACCAACTGCACCAGGTGGCGCAGAATCAACGCCACGAGCAGAACCAGGGCCAGGATGTTGACCACGAGCAGCAGCGAATAGAGGCGCCCGAACACCGCAGAGTTCTGGGTCGCCCCGCTCATCAGGTAGATCGAGGCGAGCAGCAGCAGGAACAGCAGCGCTATTGGCCGGGGGCCGGAGGTGAGCCGCTTTACGGTTGCAAGGAGCATGTGTACCAGCCGCTGCCGAGATGCCAGCCGGGGGTGACGTAGGCGACCGGCCGCAGCGGAGCCGGCAGCGCTTCGATGTCCAGACGGGCCCGTAGCTCCACCTCATACTCCTCGCCCGGTTGCACCAGTTTGCTGTCCAGCAGCGGCAGCCGCTGAATATGCCCGAGCGCATCCAGTGCCGAATCGAGGGAGGGGTAGGCGTAGAGCGCCCCGCTGTTCAGGTTGCGCACCAGATACTGATCGGAGAGGGGGTAGTAATGGAGCTCGTAGCGCTGCTCCAGGGTGGCGACGCCGGCGTCGAGCCACCAGCTTCGTTTGCGTTCCACATCGATATCGAGGGTGATGGTCAGCGGCACTCCGCTATCGAGCGCATCCAGCGGGTCTTCGCTGAGCACGAGTTCGATAGCGGCATCGAGCACGAACACCCCGTCCCTCATGGCGGTTTGCGCATCCAGCACGTAAAAACCGGCGTCCCGCGCTGTCGCCAATGTGGGCAGCAGCAACAGTCCGGTCAATACGAATGCACAGAAGCGCTTGGACATGGGTGGCGTTTGTTATTGCTTGACCAGCCGGGCGTAGTAGAAACCGTCCATTGCGTCCTGCCCCGGCAGGATCTGCCGGCCGGCCGCAACCGCAATGCCCCAGGACGCCTCGATGGGCTGCTCAAGGGCGCTTGGCACATCCTGCAGAAAACGGGCGATTTGTCGGTCGTTCTCGTCCCGCAGCACCGAGCAGGTGGCGTAGACAAGCATACCGCCCGGCTTCAACAAGGGCCACAGGGCATGAAGCAGCCGATGCTGGCCGGCGGCCAGCTCGGCCACGTCGGTGTCTCGCCGTAGCAGCTTGATATCGGGGTGACGCCGAATCACGCCGGTGCCGGAGCAGGGGGCATCGAGCAGGATCCGGTCGAACGGCACGCCGTCCCACCACGGCTCGGGCTGGCCCGCATCACCGGCACGCACTTCGGCCCGCAAGCCGAGCCGATCCAGATTTTCGCCGATGCGGATCAGCCGCTCCGCATCCTGGTCCAGCGCCAGCACCTGCGCCTCCGGGCAAAGCTCGAGCAGGTGAGCGGTCTTGCCCCCCGGCGCCGCGCAGGCGTCCAACACCCGATGGCCGGCACCGGGTGCAAGCAGCCCTGCGGCCAGCTGCGCGGCGGCATCCTGCACCGAAACCTGGCCCTCTCGAAAGCCGGGCAGCTTTTCCACGGGCACCGGTGTGTCCAGCGTAAGGGCATCGGCGGCGTGGCGATTGGGCCGCGCCGCCAGTCCGGCCTCTTGCAGGCGGTGGATATAGTCGGGCCGAGTGGTCCGGTTGCGATTGAGCCGAATCGTCATGGGGGGGCGTGCATTGTTCGCCTCGACGATGGCGGGCCACTCGGACGGCCAGTCCTGTTGCAGCCGCTGGCGCAGCCAATCGGGATGGGCGCTGTGGCCGGGCTCTCCGCGGAGTGCTGCGATGCGCAACGCCTGTCCCTCGCGCTGATAGCGGCGCAGCACGCCGTTGACCAGCCCCCGTGCCCAGCCTTTACCGAGGCGCGCTGTCGCCTGCACGGTTTCGTTGACCGCCGCGTGGGCCGGCATCCCCAGTTCGCTGAGCTGATAGAGACCGACCCAGAGCAGGGCCTCTACCTGCGGGTCCTTGAGCGGGCGGTCGAGCATCTTCTCGAGCAGCACCGCAAGTCGCGGTTGCCAGCGCAACGTGCCGAACACCAGCTCCTGGGTGAGACCGCGGTCCCGCTCCACCACGCGCGCGGCAGCCCCCGGCAGCAGGTCGCTGACCGAGCGGCCGGCGATGACACCGGCGACCACGCGGGCCGCTGCGTCCCGCGCACCGACGCGCTCAGCCATTGCCGAAGCGAACCCCGGCAACGTCATTGGCGTTGAGGAAATCCGTCACCGACATCGGGCGCTTGCCCGGCAGCTGGATCTCCCGCAACCGCAGACATCCCTCACCGGTCGCCACGTCGATGCCGTCACGGCTGACCGCGACCACTGCGCCGGGCTCGCCGGCATGGGGTCCCGGCAGGGCTCTGGCGCTCCAGACCCGTACCACCTTGTCATCCCAGGTCGTCTGTGCCACCGGCCAGGGATTGAAGGCGCGTACCTGCCGTTCGATAGCGGCTGCCGGACGGGTCCAGTCGATGGCCGCCTCCGCCTTGTCCAGCTTGGCGGCGTAATTCGCCTCCGCATCATTTTGCGGTTCGGGGTTCAAGCCGCCCGCCTGCAGCTTTGCCAGTGCGGCCAGCAGCGCCTCTCCGCCGAGCGCCGCCAGCTTGTCGTGCAGAGTGCCCCCGGTCTCGTCGGGGGCGATGGGCAGTGCGGCCTTGTGCAGCATGGCGCCGGTATCGAGCCCCTTGTCCATCTGCATGATGGTGATACCGGTTTCCGCATCCCCGGCCAGAATGGCGCGTTGGATCGGGGCGGCACCGCGCCAGCGCGGCAGTAGTGAGGCGTGTACGTTGATGCAGCCGAGGCGCGGGGTCGACAGCACCGCCTCCGGCAGGATCAGGCCGTAGGCCGCTACGATCATCAGATCCGGCGCCAGCGCGGCCAGTTCGGCCTGCGCCTGCGGATCCTTCAGCGACGGCGGCTGGTAGACGGGCAGGCTGTGCTCGAGCGCCAGCGCCTTGACCGGGCTGGCCGTGAGCTTGCGACCGCGGCCGGCGGGGCGGTCCGGTTGGGTGTAGACGGCGCTCACACGGTACCCGGCATCGAGCAGGGCCTGCAGGGAGGCCGCCGCGAACTCCGGTGTGCCGGCAAAGACGATATTCAGCGGTTCGGACATGGTTGTGATTGGCGGCAAATGAAAACGGCCGCGCAAAGCGCGGCCGTCCATTATGACAGGCCCAAGCGGCGTTTACATGGCCTGCTTGCGTTGCTTCTCCAGCTTCTTCTGAATCCGCTGGCGCTTGAGACTGGAGAGATAATCCACGAACAGCTTGCCTTCGAGGTGGTCGATCTCGTGCTGGACGCAGACCGCCAGCAGGCCTTCAGCCTCCATTTCGAAGGGTTCACCCTTGCGGTTCAGGGCCCGGAACCTGACGCGATCCGCCCGCTGCACCAGCTCGAAGAAGCCGGGCACCGAGAGGCAGCCCTCCTCCATCTCCTCGACTCCGTCCTTATCCAGGATCTCGGGGTTGATGAGGATCAGCGGCGAGTTCCGCTCTTCCGAGATGTCGATGACGACGACCCGCTTGTGCACGTTGACCTGGGTGGCGGCCAGGCCGATGCCGGGGGCATCGTACATGGTCTCCAGCATATCGTCGGTCAGCTGGCGAATCTCGTCGTCGACCCGCTCCACCGGCTCGGCCCGGGTCCGCAGACGCGGGTCGGGAAAGTGCAGAATGTTCAGCAATGCCATCGGTACCGTATGCTCCGCCAATCTCTTTGGACAACTGAAGAAACGATCATACTTAAGGGTGCTTCCAATAATCCAACCATTCCCGCCGCAACAGGGCTCCGGCGTGTGAACCTCCACACTGTCTACCGGTGTTGATTTCGGATACACTCGGCCCCGAGGTTGACCTAACCGAAGGGACATCCATGAACCGCTTCCGCTTGCCCATCGCCCTGTTGCCGGGATTGGCATTGTCGCTGCTCGGCGGATGCGCCGGCACGCCGGAACAGCCGGCCCCCGTCGTCGTTGCTCCGGTTGCCGAGGTGCGCCAGCCTGCACCCGCCCCCGAACCTATCGTTCTCAAACCGGACTACCCGGAACGCTATGTCGTGGTGCGCGGCGACACGCTGTGGGACATCGCCGACCGCTTCCTGCGCGATCCCTGGCGCTGGCCGGAGCTGTGGCAGAAGAACAGCTATATCGCCAATCCGCACCTGATCTACCCGGGTGACGTGCTGTCACTGATATATATAGATGGTCGACCCGCACTCCAGGTTCAGCGCGCCGATGCCCGCGGGGGCGGTGGTGAAACCGTCCGCATGTCACCGCAGGTGCGGATCGAATCGCTGGAACGGGGCATTCCGACCATTCCGCTCGAGGCCATCCGCCCGTTCCTGATGCGGCCGCGGGTGGTATCCGCGGCGGAACTGGAGGCGGCCCCTTACATCCTCTCCAGCGCGGATGAGCATCTGATTGCCGCCACCGGCAACAAGGTCTATGTGCGTGGCATCGATGACACCTCCATCGCCAACTATGTCGTCGTCCGCAAAGGCGAGGCGTTCGTCAATCCGGACGACAAGGAGGACATCCTCGGTTACGAGGCGATTTACCTGGCCAAGGCCAATGTGAAGCGCTTTGGCGACCCTGCGACGCTGGTACTCGCCGACTCCAAGCAGGAGGTGCTGAACGGCGATCGCCTGCTGCCCGGAGGTGATGGCCAGATTGAGACCGATTTCGTGCCGGTCGCGCCGGCGCAGCCGGTAGAGGGGAAGATCATCTCCCTGGTGGACGGGCTGTCCCAGATCGGCCAGTTCCAAATCGTGGTGGTGAATCTCGGTCTGGAGGACCAGATCAAGGCGGGCCACGTGCTGGCCGTCTACCAGAGCGGCAAGAAGGTTCGCGACCCCGTGAGCGGCGACCTGGTCACCATTCCGGATGAACGTGCCGGTTTGCTGATGGTTTTCCGTCCCTACGATCGCATGAGCTACGCCCTGGTGATGAAGTCCACCCGGCCGATGGGCGTGCTGGACCGCGTCACCAATCCCTGACCAAGGACACCGGGGAGACACGGACGTGCTCCGCTACTGGCTGGCCCTGAAACACGCGCCCGGTGTCGGTCCGACCCGGGCCGCGGCCCTGATCGAAAGCTACGGCTCCCCCAGAGCGGTGTTCGAGCAGTCCAGGGAGAGCGGTGCGCTCGGCGCCGCGCTGCGGGATCCGGACTGGGCCGCAGTGGATGCCGACCTCGCCTGGGCCGCCGCCGACGACTGTCACCTCCTCTGTTTTGATGACCCGCTGTACCCGACCCGGTTGCGGGATATTGCCGATCCCCCGCCGGTCCTCTACGTCCGCGGCGATCCGCGGGTGCTCGACACACCGCAGGTGGCGATGGTCGGCAGTCGCAATCCTAGCCCGCTCGGACAGGAGACGGCGCGCGCGTTCGCCCGGCACTTGGCCGGGGTCGGGCTGAGCGTGACCAGCGGGCTGGCCCTGGGGATCGATGCCGAGGCGCATCAGGGCGCCCTGGACGGAGGCGGGGGCACGGTCGCGGTGTTCGGGACCGGCACCGACCGGATCTACCCTGCGCGCCACCGCCAACTGGCCCACGCCATCGTCGACGCGGGCGGTGCTCTGGTTTCGGAGCTGTCGCCCGATATGCCGCCGCGCCCCGCCCACTTTCCCCGCCGCAATCGGATCATCAGCGGCCTGTCGCTGGGAACGCTGGTCGTGGAGGCGGCACCCCGCAGCGGGTCGTTGATCACCGCGCGTCTGGCGGCGGAACAGGGGCGGGAGGTGTTTGCCATCCCGGGCTCGATTCACAACCCGTTGGCCCGGGGATGTCATCGTTTGATCCGTGAGGGCGCCAAATTGGTCGAGTGTGCCGAAGACGTATTGGAGGAGTTGGCCCCGCAGCTACTGGCGTTGCTCGAATCGCTTCCCGCCGTGGCGGACAAACCGGCGGAAAACGACATTGATGCGGACCAACGCAGACTCCTCGCGTGCGTCGATCACAATCCTGTTTCCGTGGACATGCTGGTCGATCGCAGCGGATTGACGGCCGATGTGGTTTCCTCCATCCTGTTGCACCTGGAATTGCAGGGGTACGTGGTCTCCGCTACGGGCGGCTATGCCCGTACCGCCAAGAGAGCCTGAAATGAAACAAGACGTCTTCGATATCCTTCTGTATCTGTTCGAAAATTACATGTACGACGAAGGCGATCTCGAGCAGGATCGCGAATCGCTCAAGAAGGAACTGATCGACGCGGGATTTCGCCAGCGCGAGATCGGCAAGGCGTTCGACTGGCTGGAGGCGCTCGCCAGTTTGAAGGACCGCCCCGACTCGCCGCCGGTGGCGCATCAGCCTTCGCTCCGGATCTATGCCGACGAGGAACTTGAGCGTCTCGACACCGAGTGCCGCGGCTTCCTGCTGTTCCTGGAACAGATGGGGGTTCTGGATCTGGCCACTCGCGAGATGGTCATCGACCGGGTGATGGCGCTCGACGGCGACGAAGCCGACCTCGAGCAGCTCAAGTGGGTCGTGCTGATGGTTCTGTTCAATCAACCGGGTCAGGAGGCGGCTGTTGCCTGGATGGAAGACCTGGTGCTGGACGAAATGCCGGGGTTGCTGCACTGAACAGACAATTTTCACGTAGGGTGCGGTGAGCGAGAGCGAACCGCACCTGGCGGCCGATGGCAGCGGAATTTGGCTGTTGAGTGCTCTACAATGCCTCGGCAGAAGGATATGCAGAGCGAAAATGCCCGCTTTTGCGGGCATTGACGTTTTTGAGTACAAATAAAAGCGAACTTAATCCCGCGCTTTTGCGACTAAACGCCACAGTGCTCCCGAACGGGGCAGGCCAACGTTTCGGCAGGACGTATGGGGACACATCTCGTCATTGTGGAGTCGCCCGCCAAGGCGAAAACCATCAAGAAATATCTGGGCAAGGATTTCGAAGTCCTCGCCTCGTACGGACACGTGCGCGATCTGCTGCCCAAAGAGGGCGCGGTGGATACCGAGCACGGCTTCGGCATGCGCTACGAGGTGATCGACAAGAACCGGCGCCACGTCGACGCCATTGCCAAGGCCATGAAGAAGGCCGATGCCCTCTACCTCGCCACTGACCCTGACCGCGAGGGGGAGGCGATTGCCTGGCATCTGCACGAGATCCTGAAAAACCGCAAGTTGCTCAAGGACAAGACCGTCGGCCGGGTGGTGTTTCACGAGATCACCAAGCGGGCGATCCGCGATGCCGTCGAGCACCCGCGGGAACTCTCCACCGACCTCATCAATGCCCAGCAGGCGCGCCGCGCCCTCGATTACCTGGTCGGCTTCAACCTCTCGCCACTGCTGTGGAAGAAGATCCGCCGCGGCCTGTCGGCGGGGCGGGTACAGAGCCCGGCGCTGCGCATGATCGTGGAGCGCGAGGAGGAGATCGAGCGGTTCGAGGCTCGCGAGTACTGGACCCTGCAGGCGGACGTTACCAGCAAGGGGCAGAATTTCGCCGGCAAGCTGACCTATTTCGAAGGCGAGAAGCTGGATCAGTTCACCGTCGGCGACGGCGGCAAGGCCCACGACTGGGAGCAGGCGCTGCTGCGGGCCGCCGAGGGCCGTCTGAAGGTGGACAAGGTCGAGAAGAAGCAGCGCCGCCGCAATCCGGCCGCGCCCTTCACCACCTCGACCCTGCAGCAGGAGGCCTCGCGCAAGCTGGGCTTCTCCGCCCAGCGCACCATGCGCACCGCCCAGCAGCTCTATGAAGGCATCGACATCGGCGGCGAGACGGTCGGTCTCGTCACGTACATGCGTACCGACTCGGTCAACCTGGCCCAGGAGGCGCTCGAGGAGATCCGCGGCTTCATCGGCCAGCGCTACGGCACCGACAACCTCCCCGAAGAGCCGCGGGCCTACAAGACCAAGGCCAAGAACGCCCAGGAGGCCCACGAGGCGATCCGGCCCACCTCGGTCCAGCGCGTACCCGAGTCGATCAAGGGCTACCTGACCAAGGACCAGCACCGCCTCTACGAACTGATCTGGAAGCGCACCATCGCCTGCCAGATGGTGCATGCCACCATCGACACCGTGGGCGTCAACCTGACCTGCGGCGACGGCAACGTGTTCCGCGCCAACGGCTCCACCGTGGTCCACCCCGGCTTCATGAGCGTCTATCAGGAGAGCCTGGACGACGCCAAGGAGAAGGACGAAGAGAGCACCATGCTGCCGCGCCTCGTCGAGGGCGAGTACGTGGAGCTGCTGGGGGTCCGCACCGAACAGCACTTCACCGAACCGCCCCCGCGCTACACGGAGGCGAGTCTGGTCAAGACCCTGGAGGAGCACGGCATTGGCCGGCCCTCGACCTACGCCTCGATCATCTCCACGCTGCAACAGCGCGAGTACGTGGAGATGGACAAGCGCCGGTTCGTGCCGACCGACGTCGGCCGGGTGGTCAACAAATTCCTGACCCAGCACTTCACTCAGTATGTCGATTACGACTTCACGGCGCGTCTGGAGGACGAGCTGGATGCGGTCTCCCGCGGCGAGGAGGACTGGGTGCCGGTCATGCGCCGCTTCTGGGATCCGTTCCACACCCTGGTGAAGGACAAGGAGGAGAGCGTCCAGCGCAAGGACGTCACCCAGGAGGAGCTGGACGAGGCGTGCCCCAAGTGCGGCAAACCGCTGTCGATCCGCTTGGGGCGCCGCGGCCGCTTCATCGGCTGCACCGGCTATCCCGAGTGCGACTACACCCGCAACCTGAACGAAAAACCCGAGGAGGCCGAGCCGGAGAAGGTGGAGGGCCGCCAGTGCCCGCAGTGTGGCTCCGACCTGCTGATCCGCAATGGCAAGTACGGCAAGTTCATCGGCTGCTCGGGTTACCCCAACTGCCGCTACATCGAGCCGCTGGAGAAGCCGAGCGACACCGGCGTCAGCTGTCCCGAATGCGGCAAGGGCAACCTGCTGCAGCGCCGTTCGCGCAGCGGCAAGACCTTCTATTCCTGCTCGACCTATCCCAAGTGCTCGTATGCGGTGTGGAACGAGCCCGTGGCCGAGCCCTGCCCCAAGTGCCACTGGCCCATTGTGACCCTCAAGACCACCAAACGCCGCGGCACCGAAAAGGTCTGCCCCCAGAAGGAGTGCGGCTGGTCGGAGCCGGTGGAAGAGAGCGAAGAGGTCAGTTAGAAGACTGACCGTAGGTCGGGTTAGCGCAGCGTAACCCGACGAATCGTCGGCCCCGCAAGCATGTCGGGTTACGCCCTGTCGGGCTAACCCGACCTACGCACTATCCTTCCCATTTGTTTCCCGTTATCATTTCGGGTCGTTCCATAAATAAGAGCAAATGCCATGAGCGCTCCGTTCGTTGCCGTGCTGATGGGTTCCGATTCGGATCTGCCCACCATGCAGGCCACCTTCGACGTCCTGAGAAAGCTGGGGGTTCGCTATGAGGTGAAGATCTCCTCCGCCCATCGCACCCCGGAGGCCACCCACACCTTCGTCAAGGATGCTGAGGCCCGCGGTTGCGGCGCCTTCATCTGCGCGGCGGGTCTGGCCGCCCACCTCGCCGGCGCCGTGTCGGCCATCACCGTGCGCCCCGTGATCGGCGTGCCGATGGACGGCGGCCCCCTCAAGGGGATGGACGCACTGCTGTCGACGGTGCAGATGCCGGGCGGCATCCCGGTCGCGACGGTGGCCATCGGCAAGGCCGGTGCCAAGAACGCCGGCTATCTCGCCGCCCAGATCCTGGCGGTGTCCGATGCCGAGTTGGCCGAGCGGCTGCTTGAGGAGCGCAAGGCGAATGCCGAGCAGATCATGCAGCGTGACGCCCAGTTGCAGCAGGAGCTGGGTCTGGCCTGAGCCGTGCCGCTCTGCGCCCCCTCGGGCTTCCAGCTCGCCCGCGCCCGTTCAGTGCTGCGGGCGGGAGGCGTCACCGCCTATCCGACCGAGGCGGTGTGGGGGCTCGGCTGTGACCCGTTCAACCCAGCGGCGGTCGAACGGTTGATCGCTCTCAAAGGGCGGGCGGCGGCCAAGGGGCTGATCCTGGTCGCCGCCGATTTCGCCCAATTGGCGGAGCTGCTGGCTCCCTTGACGGAGGAGCAATACAGGCGGGTATTCGCCAGCTGGCCGGGACCGGTGACTTGGCTGCTGCCGCCGGCACCGGCGGCGCCGGTGTGGCTGCGCGGCAGCCATCCGACGCTGGCCGTCCGGGTCTCCGCCCACCCCACGGTGCAGGCGCTCTGCCGCGCCTTCGGCGGTCCACTGGTCTCCACCAGTGCCAATCCCTCCGGGCTGCGCCCGGCCCGCGATCCGTTCACCGTGCGCCGTTATTTCGGTGCGCGCATCGATCGGGTGGTCCCCGGCGGGCTCGGCGGGCGTGAACGCCCCTCCGAAATCCGCGATCTGACGGGCCGGGTGATCCGCTCGGGTTGAGCATCAACCCCAGAGCTTCGACCACATCTTTTTGATGGAGAAGCCGTCCTCGGCGTCGACCTTCTGCTCCTCGTCGGCCTTGGCGACCACCCCGTGGCGCAGGAAGTGATCCCGATAGGCCATATCGTCTTCCTGGATGTGACGGGTAAGCCAGATCCGCAGGAAGTGAAGCAGTTCGAAGTTCACCGACTTCTTCCCCGCGGCAAACTTCACCGCCAGTTCCATCAGCTGTTCGATCAGCTCGTCGTGCAGCGCCTTGTGGGCCCGGTAGTCCGGATAGGCGAGCAGACGCATGATGCTCTCTTCCACGGCGAAGTGGATGCGGGTGTAGTCGGCCAGACGTTCCAAAATGGCCGAGGCGACGTCGGTGCCCTTGTGCTGCTGAATGGCGTCGTGAAACTCGTTGAGGATATCGACCAGCATATGGTGCTGTTGATCGATCTCGTGAATTCCCACGCTCAGTTCGTCATTCCATTCGATGAGGGGTTCAGTCATGGCACGATTACCAGGGTTATTGATGCGAATGGTGCTTGGGGAGCGCACATTTTAATCCAGTCGCCCCCACGAGTGGGTGACGGAGCTCGAAATCGAAGCTAACGGCGAGGCAGTTCCACCGCTTGGGGCGAACTTGGGGCATCCGGTTATGCAAAGAAGCGGGGAAGGGGCTGCCCCGCGCCGAGACTCTGGTAGGATCCGGCCATGCACGAAGACGTTTCCGACCTGCTCGATAATCTCAACGAACACCAGCGCGAGGCGGTGTGCGCGCCACCCGGCAACCTGTTGGTGCTGGCCGGCGCCGGCTGCGGCAAGACCCGTGTGCTGACCCGCCGTGTCGCCTGGCTCATCCGTACCGGGGCCGCCTCGCCCTTCGGCATCCTGGCGGTGACCTTTACCAATAAGGCCGCCCGCGAGATGCGCAATCGCATCGAGGGTCTGCTTGGCATGCCCACCGAGGGCATGTGGGTCGGCACCTTCCACGGGATCGCCCACCGTCTCCTGCGCCAGCACTGGCACGACGCCGGGCTGCCGCAGAGCTTCCAGATCCTCGATTCGGACGACCAGTACCGGATGGTGCGCCGGGTCATGCGCGAGCTGCAGCTGGACGAGTCGCGCTGGCCGCCCAAACAGGCGCAGTGGTTCATCAACGGCAAAAAGGACGAAGGGCTCCGCCCGGACCACATCGACGCCAGCGGCGACCCAGGCACCGAACAGATGCTGCGCATCTACCGTGCCTACGAGGAGGCTTGCGCCCGCGGCGGCTCGGTGGACTTTGCCGAGCTGTTGTTGCGCGCCCACGAGATGCTGCGCGACCGCCCCGACCTGTTGCAGCACTATCGCAACCGCTTCCGCCATATCCTGGTGGACGAGTTCCAGGACACCAACGCCATCCAGTACGGCTGGATCCGCCTGCTGGCGGGCGACACCGGCCGCGTGTTCGTGGTCGGCGACGACGACCAATCGATCTATGGCTGGCGTGGGGCAAGGGTCGAGAACATCCATCGCTTCCAACGCGATTTCAAGGACGTCGCCTTGATCCGCCTGGAGCAGAACTATCGCTCCACCAGCACGATTCTCTCCGCGGCCAATGCCGTGATCGCCAATAACGCCGATCGCCTCGGCAAGGAACTGTGGACCGCCGGCGATTCCGGCGAGCCGATCCGCATCTACGGTACCTTCAATGAACTGGAGGAGGCGCGTTTCGTGGTGGGGCGCATCCGCGACTGGGTGGAGCAGGCCGGGCGCCGTTCCGAGGTGGCCATCCTCTATCGCAGTAACGCCCAGTCCCGCGTGCTGGAAGAGGCCCTGATCCATGCCGGCATGCCCTATCGTGTCTATGGTGGACTGCGCTTCTTCGAGCGCGCCGAGATCAAGGATGCGCTGGCCTATCTGCGGCTCATCGCCAACCCGGACGACGACCCCTCCTTCGAGCGGGTGGTCAATACCCCCACCCGCGGCATCGGCGATCGCACCGTGCAGGCGGTGCGCGAACACGCCGCCGCCCGCCATGTTTCCCTGTGGCGGGCCGCCGTGGATCTGATCGACGGCGCCGCCCTGGCGGCCCGTGCGCTGAAGGCGCTCGCCGGTTTTCTTGCCCAAGTGGAACAGCTAAAACGGGAGACCGAAGCGTTCGATCTGCACGATACCGTGCAGCACGCCATCGACCGTTCCGGTCTGGTGGAGCACTATCAGAAGGAAAAGGGCGAGCGCGGCCAGGCGCGCATCGAGAACCTGGAGGAGCTGGTCAACGCCGCTCGCCAGTTCGAATTCGATGAGGAGCTGCACCAGGGCATGGACAGCCTCTCCGCCTTCCTCGCCCACGCCGCCCTGGAGGCGGGCGAGGGCCAGGCCGACGAGTGGGAGGATTCGGTACAGCTGATGACTCTGCACTCGGCCAAGGGCCTCGAATTCCCGCTGGTGTTCATCTGCGGCATGGAGGAGGGCCTGTTCCCCCACAAGATGTCGATGGACGAGCCCGGCCGGCTGGAGGAGGAGCGCCGCCTCGCTTACGTGGGCATGACCCGTGCCATGCGCCGGCTCTATCTCACCTATGCCGAGGTGCGGCGTCTGTACGGCCAGGAGAGCTCCACCCGGCCTTCCCGTTTCCTCATCGAGGTGCCGCCGGAATATACCGAGACCATCCGCCTGCGCGGCGGTGTAGGCCTTGCCGGTACCCCCGTCGCCGGTCCCGCCGCCGACACCGGCGGCCTGCGCCTCGGCCAGCGCGTGCTGCACGCCAAGTTTGGCGAAGGCGTTGTCCTCGCCGCCGAAGGCAGCGGCGCCCAGGCCCGGGTCCAGGTCAATTTCGACTTGGCCGGCACCAAGTGGCTGATGCTGGCCTATGCCAATTTGCAGCAAATCTAGCCATGGCGCTAAGCAAAGTGCTCAGTCGTGCACTCAAACAGCTCGCCGGCAGTCCATACCACTCCCGCGGCGAAACCTATTTCCGCAACGGCAAGGTCAAGCGGCTGATCGATGACGGGGCCGTGACCGCGGAGGTCGCAGGCACGCGCAAGTATCAGGTGCAGCTGTGGGAAGAGGAGGGCGAACTCAACTACGACTGTAGCTGCCCCGTGGGCCAGGACGGGGGATTCTGCAAACACTGCGTCGCGGTGGCGTTGGCGTACCTTGAGCGAGATCCGAAGAGCGTTCGTTCCCCCTTCGAAGACATTCGTCGCTATCTCTCCAATCTGGATTCGTCCGACCTGGTGGAAATGGTGTTGGAGGCGTGTCGGCGCGATGAGCGACTCTACGAGAAGTTGCTCCTCAAAGCCGCGGAGCGGGGCGACGTAGCCGCGGCAATCCGCTCCTGGAAGCAAGCCCTTGAGCGGGCAACCGCTACCCACGATTTCGTCTCCTACAGGGACACGCCGAACTATGCCGCGGGGATCAGTGACGTAATTGAAGCGCTGGACGACTGGCTTGCCGACGGGCGCGCCGCAGAGGTGGTTGCCCTCGCAGAGTTTGCGGTGGAGCGTGTCGAAGAGGCCATTCAGTCGTGCGACGACTCCGGCGGCGAAATCGGTGGACTGCTTAACCACCTTGGCGACCTGCACCTTCGCGCCTGCCTCGCCGCGCGCCCCGATCCGGAGAAGCTTGCCGAGCGCCTGTTTCGGCTCGAACTGAATGACGAGTGGGGGACCTTCTACGATATTCCCGAGCGCTACACCAAGGCGCTGAAGAAGCGAGGCCTTACCGTCTATCAAACGCTTGCCGAAGCCGAATGGGCGAAGCTCCCGCCTCTGACCAGCAAGGACGGGGGCCGCTATCACCACAGCCGCTCAAACCTCACCCGCATCATGGAGTCCCTCGCGCGGCGCACGGGTGACGTCGAGGTGCTGGTGGCGGTGAAGGCCAAAGATCTTTCAAGCGCCTGGCACTATCTCGGTATCGCCAATGCCTACCGCGAGGCCGGTGAACACGATAAGGCCCTCGCGTGGGCCGAGCGCGGGCTTACCGCCTTTCCGGATCGTCCGGACAGTCGGCTGCGGGAATTTCTCATCGAGGAGTACCTCCGTCGCAGGCGAAAACAGGAAGCACTGGCCCTGGCCTGGGAGGAGTACACGGACTACCCCGATCTGGAAAGCTATCGCAAGCTGCACGCCGTCGCCCGTCGCGTGAAGGTCTGGCAGGAGTGGCGCGAAAAGGCGATCGAGCGGCTTCGTGAAGCCATCGATGCGGAGTTTGCCAAGCGTCGGCCAGCCTACCCTGGGGCGGCGCCGGACCATCGGCGGCTGGTGGACATCCTGCTTTGGGAGAAGGACATCGAAGGTGCCTGGCAGGAGGCCTGCGCCGGAATGCGTGACAGCGGCCTTTGGCTGCGCCTTGCCGAGCTTCGGGGCAAGACGCACCCGGCGGAGGCTGCCGCCGTCTATCGCCGTGAGACAGCACGGCTGGTGGGGCAGACCAACAACCGCGCCTACGCCTCGGCCATCATCCTGGTGGAGAAGGTCCGTCGGTTGCTGCCGAAGCGCGAATTTGCCGCCTACCTCACCGAACTGCGGACGCAATACAAGCAAAAGCGGAATTTCATGAAGCTGCTCGATAAAGTAGCCGCCTGACAGCGCCCACGGACTTCGCTTGTCCACGCCCTACCACACCAAGGTCTGGAACGCGAAATCAAGGAGCTGGACGGCCAGGCCAGAGAGGCCAAGCGCGCCGCCACGGCGGCGCAGACCTGAGAAGGAAAGTTTGCCGGTCAGAAGCAGGTCAAGGCGCTGGAGCCGCAGCGCAATCAGCGGCGCCGTAGTCTGGTCGAGGCACAGGGCACTGTAGACCGGCGCCATGACGGACTGATCGCGCAGATCGAGGGGAAGCTGTCGCAGGCCACACACAGCGAAAGGCTTTTCACGATCAGGTGGCATCTGTTATCAAAGGACATTCGGAAGTTGGTCTCATAAGGAATTCTGATGATTGATAAACAGTTCCCTGCCCGTGGCGGGAAGAGCTTTGAAGAACTCAAACAAACCAACACACATGGCGCCGAATACTGGAGCGCTCGTGATTTGCAACCGTTGCTGGGATACAGCCAGTGGCGACGCTTTGAACAGGCCGTCGAACGCGCTGCAAGTTTCTTGTAAGCAATCGGGAAACGAGCCGCAGAACCATTTTGCCGGCGCCGGCAAAAAGGTTGATTTGGGATCCGGCAGTTCTCGTCTAGTACCTGATTATCACCTTTCTCGATTCGCTTGCTACTTGATTGCCCAGAACGGAGATCCGCGCAAGCCAGAGATAGCGCATGCGCAAAAATATTTTGCGATTCAGGCTCGTCGCCAGGAGCTTTCGGATCAGCTGGCCCCCGACATGGAACGGCTCGAACTTCGGAAGCAAACTGCCGAAGAGTTCAAGGCCCTCTCGGGCGCTGCTCAACAGGCCGGTGTCCAGAGCCGCATGTTCGGTGTTTTCCATGATGCTGGTTACAAAGGGCTTTACGGCGGATTGGGTCGCGATGACATCAAGGACCGCAAAGGTATTCCTGACAAAGAAAACCTGATGGACCGAATGAACGCCACGGAGCTTGCGGCTAACCAGTTCCGGATGACACAAACCCGCGACAAGCTCGCTCGGGAGGGACTACGGGACCAGCAACGCGCGATACGCGCTCACGAGCAAGTGGGCAAGGAGGTCCGCGAAGCCATCAAGCGCATTGGCGGTGACTTGCCCGAAAATATCCCGCCCGATGAGCACATCAAAGGAAGTGGAGAAGCGGGTGAAGGGTGCTGTGCCAAAGCTTGAGCTTGATGAAAAAGACGCTGGCGGTTTGCTTGGCAACAAATAGCCGGAGAGACAGAGTAATCCCCACGGAGAGCACGACTCCGGCGTTTCGTCCGTCTGCTGCGCGAAAACAGGGGCAATCGATGCCACTTCCTGACTGGAGATTCGTCAGGTCTGGAAGCGAAGGCGCGTAAAGAGCTGGACGATGACGTCGTTGTCACCAAGCGCGACATCGCGGTGAAGTGGTGCCGCCATGCGATCGAACACAATGCGAATCACGGTGGAAAATCTTGGCATTATGTTCTGGTTCCACATGATGCCATCAGCGAGAAGATGACTCTCAAGGGCTTGGCCGCGCAGTACCTCTGCGGCTAGAAACTCAATAAAGGGGCACAGATGAAAAGACGCGACTTTCTCAAAGGGGCCGGCTCCGGGGCGATTCTGGCCGGGGCTACCAGCGTTGCACCCGCGGTACACGCCAAGGCGCAGTATCAGTGGAAGATGGTGACCACCTGGCCGAAGAACTTCCCCGGCATGGGCACGGGAGCCAACAAGCTGGCCGAGCTCATCACCACCATGTCCGGCGGCCGTATCGAGGTGAAGGTGTACGGGGCGGGCGAACTGGTGCCGGCCTTCGGCATCTTCGACCTGGTCTCCCGCGGCGGCGCGGAGATGGGGCATGGCGCTGCCTACTACTGGAAGGGCAAGAGCGAGGCGGCGCAGTTCTTCGCTGCGGTGCCGTTCGGCCTCACCGCCCAGGAGATGAACGCCTGGCTCTATCACGGCGGCGGTATGGCGCTATGGGAGGAGATTTACGCCGACTTCGGTCTGGTGCCCACTGCGGCCATCAACACCGGTGTGCAGATGGGCGGCTGGTTTAACAAGGAGATCAATTCGCTGAAGGACCTGGAAGGGCTGAAGATGCGCATTCCGGGCCTCGGCGGCGAGGTACTGAAGCGCCTGGGCGGCACCCCGGTCAATCTGCCCGGCGGCGAGATCTTCACCTCGCTGAAGTCCGGCGCCATCGATGCCACCGAGTGGGTCGGTCCCTACAACGACCTCGCCTTCGGGCTCTACAAGGCCGCCAAGCACTACTACTACCCGGGCTGGCACGAACCGGGCACCACCCTGGAGTGCTTCGTCAACAAGAAGGCGTTCGACGCCCTGCCCAAGGACCTGCAGACCATCGTGACCACCGCCTGCAAGGCCGCCAACCTCGATGGCCTCTCCGAGTACACCGCCCGCAACAACGAAGCGCTGCACACCCTGGTCACCAAACACAAGGTCGACCTGCGCCGCTTCCCGGACGAGGTGCTGAAAAAACTGAAGGTGATCTCCGATGAGGTGGTCGCCGAAGTGGCCGCCAAGGATCCGAAGTCGAAGAAGGTCTACGAGTCGTTCCGCAAGTTCCGCGACCAGGTTGTCGCTTGGCACGATGTCTCGGAACGGGCCTACATGAACGCGCGGGCGCTTTAAGCGTTACTGCCATCGCGGCGAGGACGCCGCTCCCACAAGTTTCGCGGCGAAGCCGAACGAAACCACCTGTGGGAGTGCCGTCCCCGGCGCGATAAGGCGCATCGATGGCGACCGCAGCACCAGCCTTCTCTCAAGCGCGATACTCCACCGCCACAACCCAATAGGTATCCTCACCCCCCGGCCGCTGCACCACCACCTCATCCTCCAGCCGCTTCCCCAACAGCGCCCGTGCCATCGGCGCATCGACACTGATGTACCCCCGCTCGGGATCGAACTCATCCGGCCCGACAATGCGGTAACGGTGTTCGATCCCGTTGCCATCCTCCAGGGTCACCCAGGCGCCGAAGAACACCCGCTCCCGATCCACCGGCACCGTCGTCACCACCTGCAACTCAGGCAACCGCTTTTGCAGATACCGAATCCGCCGGTCGATCTCCCGCAACTCCTTTTTGCGATAGATATACTCGGCGTTCTCCGACCGATCCCCCTCGGCCGCCGCCGCCGACAGCGCCTTCACCACCTCGCGCCGCCGCACCCACAGCGCCTCCAGTTCGCTCTGAAGCGCCACATGCCCTTCGGGCGTGATGTACTTGGACCCCGGTTTCTGCGGCGGCCGCCAACGTCCCATCTTCAAACCTCGCTCACAAAAACGTAGGAGCGCCGTACCCCATGCGGGGCATAAATCCCCGGCGCGATGCGGTGCTTTGGCCAAGCCCCCGAACCTCCCAACCTTTGGGCAGCTTCAATCCGGCAAAAACATTATCGGCATGCGAGCGCCGCTCCACTCGAACTCGGGTGAAATCCAAGCGTGGCACACGCTCGAGCTGGCAAATCTTCAACCTTCCGTCCCGCAACCAACCCAATTGGGCCAGTGTATAATGCCCGCCTTCCATTCACCCCCGCTCGCCCCGCGAGCCCCTCCCGGAGCCAAACCATCATGAGCACCGAACAAGACCTGCACGCCCGTAGCGGTTCCAAATGCGAACTGTGCGGCGCCACCGATGAGCTCGCCGTCTACGAAGTCCCGCCCGACTCCGACGGCAGCGCCGACCAGAGCGTGCTCCTCTGCGCCACCTGCCGCGAGCAGATCGAAAACCCGGAGAGCGTCGACGTCAACCACTGGCGCTGCCTTAACGACAGCATGTGGAGTCAGGTACCGGCCGTGCAGGTGATGGCGTGGCGCATGCTCACGCGTTTAAGCAGCGAGGGGTGGCCGCAGGAACTGCTGGACATGCTCTACCTGGACGAAGATACCCTGGCCTGGGCCAAGGCCTCCGGGGAGGGTCAGAGCGAGGAAGGGGGCGATGTTCGCCACAAGGACTGCCACGGCGCCGTGCTCGAGGCCGGTGACACCGTCACCGTCATCAAGGACCTCAACGTAAAGGGCACCAGCCTGGTCGCCAAGCGCGGCACCGCCGTGCGCAACATCTCCCTGGTACCGGACAACCCCGAACAGATCGAAGGCCGCGTGAACGGTCAGCAGATCGTCATCCTGACCAAGTTCGTGAAGAAGACCGGCTGACCGCATCAAATGAGAAGGGGCGGTCTGAACCGCCCCTTCTCCATTCGCGTTACCGCACCGAAGCGCGCCGTCTGGACCATCGGCCGATTCCCGCCAGGGCCAAGCCGACCAGCAGCCACCCACCGGCTGCGCCGCCGCCACCGCTTGCCTGGGGATCGCGGGCAATTCCACCCGGGTCCTGAATGCGGCCGTCCGCTTGCCCGTCCGCATCGTTGGGGCCGCCGTCCTCCAACGTAAGTTGCAGACAGCGGTAGCCGGCAATCAGGCCCGGCTCGTAGCTGTCCGAACCCGGCGAGGGGCAGGTGCCGTGTTCACCCGGCGCCGAGGCCAGCGCATTGTCGGCATCCTCGACAAAGGTCCTCCAGCCAATCCCCTCGTAGTACTTGCGGTAGACCGCATTCTCGGGAATCGCTTTGCGCAGCGACAGAACGATTTCAGTAGCGCCCGCCTGCGGCAGGTCGGCGATCTCGAAATCGAACAGCCCGCCGACATTTTCAAAGCTGTCCGGCTCGAAATCGGCACCGATGGCGGCGGCCAGTTCGTCCGGCGTCAGCAGCGGAGTCGACTTGGCCGCATCCTGGGCCCGCCGGCCCAGGCGCAGGCGCTGACCGTCGGGGACCTGCGCATAGCGCTGGTCTTCCCCGCGACCGAGACTCACCAGGTTGGCGCCACCGATCGGATCGAGATAGTCGGGGATGCCGTCTCCGTCGCTATCGCCGAATCCCTCGGTCAAGTCGTCGATACCATCATCGTCACTATCAACGCCGGTACTGAGTGCCGGCGCCTCGGCCAGCACCCGCAGGAGCACATCACCCCGGCCGAATGCCTTCGGCGTGCCGTCATCTGCCGCCACCACCGAAGCCCTATAGGTGCCCGGCTCCAGGCCGGCCGGCCGAAAACGGAAAAAATTCTCGGTGCGGACGTAGTCGGCCGACACGAAGCCGTCAACTGCCCACGAGTAGGTGTGGCTGTCCCCCGCATTCGGATCGGTCACCTGGGCGGTGATGGTGACTTCTCCGCCATCCTGCGTGACAACCGAACCGGTTCGTCCATCCTGCTCGACTTTCAGGCTCACCTTCGGCGGCAAATTGGCGTCGGACACCGTAATCCTGGCATTCGGTTTTGGCCCCGCCACCGCGTTTTCCGGCTCTCCAAGCCTGAAGACGATGGTGCGGTCGGGGCTGTGCTCGACGTCGTCGTCGAAGGTTTCGAAGGTGACGGTGGTGCTGGTGCCCGACTCGATCACAAAGGTGCCATCGGCGGCATTGTGGTCCGTTGCCCCGGCCGTACCCCCAACGGTGTAGGGAATCGTTACCGGATATTTTGCGGCTGGGCCGAGCAATTGCGCAGTCACCGTAAAGGTGCCGCCCTCCGCTACGAGCGGTTCGGCCACCAGGCGTACGGTCGGTATCACCTTGACGATTTGCTTATACCGTATTCCCTCGTGTTTCCGCACGATCTCGTGACGACCCGGTGGCAGCAACACCGTCGGCGACCGGGAAGAGTCGGGCAACTTTCCAAGGCTTGCCGGCGTGAGCGGGCCAGTCGCTGTCACCTTGACTGTCGGTACGCCAAAGAAAATTTTGCCTGGAAAAACGGCGTCGATGGTGCCGCCGGTTAGCTCCAGGTCATTGCCGCCGATTAGATCGGGGATTACACAGGCGGTTTGTGAGCCGGAGCAGACGCTTATGGTGCCGCTTGTCTCCGGAACGACAGGTTGCGGCAGGTTGGGGCCGTTCGAAATGGTCACGGAACCGCTGAAGTTATTCCACGTGTAGTCAGGTGGGAGAGGACCGTTTGAAGGCGGCAGATTCAATTCACCGTCGTCGGCAATAATCACAACGTCTTTAAAAGAAATCGTAAAATTTCCGTCAAACGCCAGATTTTGGCCATAAACCGTAAGTGTCGCGTTCGGTGCGCTAAGCGTTAGGGAACTGAACGAGGTCGTCGCCTCGGTGGGCGTCTCACACTGCCCGTCAAAACCAAACCCGAGGGTCAACGCGTCAGTCCCTTCCCATTGGACACTAATGTCGCCATCGAAAAAGCCGGCGACCAACCGAATTTCGTCGTCGACGCCGTTTGTGGCGACCTCGGTCAGCGCTGACTGAAGCTCATCGGCCGTGGTGACGCAGACGGGAATCGGATTGGCGTAAACGTTGCCGGCTGTGATCAGACCGAGTGCGAGACAAGAGAGATGGGGGAACTTCATTGTTCTTCCTTTTCCAAATGGCCTAACGTCAATAACCGCTCGATTGTCAGGCCAATCGGGAAACAGGACAACCATTTTTTCGCAACTTTGGTCGGGACCTCTTTTCTGCCCGCAGGGGGTACGCGGCTCCTACGATTCGCCGCGTGGCCGGCTTCCGTTTGCTTCGCAATAACGGCGAAACCCGTGTTGGGGGCTCTCACCGCTTCGGCATTCCCGAGTATTCCGCAGAGCCCGGTAGTGGACTCTGTTTCGGGACCTATGCTTGGTCAGAAGCTACCGCTCGTAGGTTGCCTCCAGTTCAGCCACATCCAGCTTGTGGGCCCCCAGCATGAAGCCCACCAGGGCAGCGGAACTGTCGGGGGAGAGGTCGAGCCGGTCTACGTCCAGCGCAAAGAGCTTGAACTGGTAGCGGTGCGGGCCGTGGCCCACCGGCGGGCAGGCGCCGCCGAAGCCGGCGCTGCCGTAATCGGTACGGCTCTGTACGGCCGCGGCCGGCGCGAGACCGGATGCCGGATCGCCGGCGCCGGTGGGCAGTTCGCGCACGTCAGCAGGGATGTTGAACACGACCCAGTGCCACCAGCCGCTGCCGGTCGGGGCGTCGGGATCGTAGGCTGTCACCGCAAAGCTGTGGGTGCCGGCCGGCACCTCGCTCCAGGCGAGTTGGGGTGAAATGTTGCCGCCGTCGCAACCGAAACCGCGGTACTCCTGCGCCTTCGGCATCGGTTCACCGGCGCGGACGTCGGTGCTGGTGAGTTCCAGCGCCTGAGCGTTCGCGGTTGCCATGAAAACGGCGACGGCAAGGACAGCCCTGTTGAAATTGTTCAAGATCGTTCTCCGTGAGGTAACAGTGGCTTCGAGGATACCCGCCGCCAACGCCACGACTCGCCTCAAACGCTCGCCGTTTGTTCCTGACCGCTCTCGCGGCTGCGTTTCAGCTCTGCCGGGGTGAGCCCGAATCGGCGCTTGAAGCGTTCGCTGAAGCGGGAATGAGACCGATAGCCGACCGCATCGGCTACCTGTCCCACCGGCCAGAAGGTCTCCTGCAGCAGAGCCAAGGCCGCCACCATCCGGCTCTCTTCCAGCACTTCACGAAAGCTGGTCCCTTCCTGCTGGAGGTGGCGGCGCAGGGTCGATTCGCCGACCCCAAGCCGGCGGCACACCTCGGCGGCGCTCCAGTCGTGGGCCGGGTCGAGACAGAGCAACTGAGCGGTGCGCTGGCGCCAAGGGGCCTGGCGGTGCAGCAGCAGATTGCCGGCAAGGCCGGCCTGGGCGAGCAGCAGTAGCAGCTCCACCTGCCGATGGCGGGCGAGGGTCGGGTCGACCGGACGCTGAAGACACCACTCAATCCATTGGGTGATCGCCGCGATCACCTCGGGCGGAGCCGGCGCCGCCCAGCGCGGTGCAGTATTTCCCGCCTCGGTTCCATAATAGCGGCGAAACTGGTTCACGCTGGATTCGGAAAAGCCGATGGCGAGTCCGAGATATTGCCCTCCGTCGTGGCCGGGCTCGTTGGCCACTTCCACCTCGCAACCGCCGGGCAACAGCAGCACCTCCCCCGCCGGAACCACCATCTGCCGCTCGCCCATCCGAATGAGCTTGCGGCCGCTGGCCACCAGCACCAGCAGAGGTTGGTGGATAGGCACATTGTGCAGGCTTTGAGGCCGACGGCTATGGAAGATGCCGATGCCGCCGAGCGGACCCCGTGTTGGATCCTCGGAGAGGTGGGAGAGTACGCGGTTGCGTAGTTGTCGCAGCGCGTCGGTCACGGTCTTTGTTGCCTCGTACGGAAACGAACGGAAGCGTCGCAGCGTACCGCCGCTGGCGCGCCAGTCAAGCGCGTCCGGTCATGTCGTCGTAACCGAGGGAACCAACTGCTGATCAGCGCATCGGCGGTGGCCAGGCTGAAGGCGCACAGCAGGGCGATGGACACCAGCTCATGTCAGGAAACGGTGTTTGGCTACGCCATCGCCCCGACCGGCGTGAAGTGCTCGTGAGCTGGACCGCTAATTAGTCACCATCTCCGTCGCGCACCACCCCAACGGAAAGCGCTCGGCGGACTCTCCGCCCGCCGTCTTGCCTGTACAACCAAACGGCCCAAGCAAATAGCGCAAGCTCAAGCGTGAAGGACCAATGCAGAATGAAATTGAGCCACCATGGTTGATACACGGCCGGGACGCTCGCCAATGCAAACGGTTGGTCGACCATCGGTGCCAGCCACCAGATATCGCCGACGACCGTGTCCAGCACCAGATGAGCGAAGCCGCAAAGCGAGAAGATCAACCCATAGGCGCCCCAAATCCTGCGTCCGAGTTTCACCACGGCCAAGGCAGCGATCACCAGAGCGAGCCAAAGTATCGGGAAGTGAGATACATACCTGTGGTGGTGTATCTGACCTTGGTCCACAAGGTGGAAGTAGAACATGTCGAAGTCCGGTGCAATCGCCCCCAAAAGACCCCAAAACATGAAAAGTCGATAGCTGGCAATCCTCGCCTCGAAGCGGGCATAGGCGAGTTTCGAAAATACATAGCCGGCCGGAAGGTGTCCAATCAGCATTCAATGTCATCCTTCAATGAGGCAACCCGGAGACCTTTGCTACTATGGACTCTCTTTGACAAGCGTGCACCGTGTTGTGCCTTCGTCCGATTCATCATTTTGCTGGAGAAACTGCAAAGCGCGAAGAACAAGTATTGGGTTGTCGGCATCGGCTCTCCGGCACGGATGTCCTTGCCGTCGAGCTCCAGCGCATGGAATCAGTGATGGCCGCGAAATTGGCGATGGCAAAGACGGGGCTCTGTGTTACGGTTCGATGACGGATCGCATCGGTACTGTCACCGGATATTCCCCCAACAAACAAAAAGTGGTTGGGCATCAGTGCCTGCATCCGCTGTTGCATCATCTGCCTCCCATTGCTTCGCTACCGCAAAGGCGGCAGTATCCCTGAACAACGTTATCCATCCGGATGGACAAACAGCAAAAAGGAACCATTATGCTCAAGCCGATTGCCAGAATTTTATCCCTGAAAGCCCTGCTTCTCTTCTCGTCTCTCGCCAGTGCTGCCGTTGCCGATAGCGCGATCGATCAATTGCTGCACCTCTCGGGTTTCGAGGCGCAGACGGCTGAAATACCTGCGGTGATGAAGAGCGGATTCGAAGATGCCCGACAACAGGGCGCCGAACTGCCTGAAGAGATGTACCGCGCCTTCGTGGTCGCTATGGATAAGTCCCTGCGCCCATCGGAGATCAGGAAAATCGTTGTGTCCTCCCTCAAGGGCGATTTGACCGAAGCTGAAGTCAATAGACTACTGACGTGGTACCAGTCGGATTTGGGTAGAAAGATCACTGCGGAAGAGCTCGCCGTTAGCACACCGGACGGCTACCGGGCGATGCTGCAGAGCGCCGATAAATTAATGGCCGACTCCAAGCGGATGGCGTTCGCCCAAGAAGTGGACCGGCTGACCGGTGCAACAGACTTTGCGGTGACTCTGCAGGAGACGGTTTCGGTGGCCGTGTTCTCCGCCATGATGAAGTCAATGGACCCCCAAGCCATTCTGGACATCGAGCAAGTGCAAGCCAGCCTGAAAAGTGAACTGGCCCAGACCCGGTCCGCCATCGAACAATCCATCGCATTGAGCATTGCCTACACCTACCGGAACGTGCCGATGGAGGAACTCGAGCAGTACCGCGCCTTCTTGGCAGAAGGCGGCTCGGTGAAGTTTACTACCGCCGCGATGCGTGGCTTTAAGCAGGCGCTGGATGCCTCGATTAACGAGTTCATCGATTCGATGGCTGCCGTCCTGGCGCAGGGTCACTGACGGTCCAGGTCGGTGGGCTGGGAATGATGCCGCAGTTCGCGGTTGCCTGAAGAGCGACCGGGGATGAGAGGCCTGGCCATGATGACCATGGCGATGATCACGGTGACGACCGGACGGTGCCTGGGCCCGTCCGGTCGGGAGGCTCAGTGGGCTGCTGCCGGGCAGCTGGGTAGCGCACTTTGCGAAGATGCGAATCGATCTTCGGCACCGCGCTTGTTACCGGATACAGCGGACCTTCGAACGAGCTCGCGTCGGCTGCTCTATTCGGATCGCGGTCTGCTCTCTTTGGCCAGCCAATACCGCGCCGCTCGGTCCAGCGCCCGATAGCTGGCCTCCTTGTCTTTCGTCGCTTGACCCAAGAGGTCAAAAGCGACACCACCTCGGTCGGCAGACTCTGCCGCTTCCATCTGTTCTATTTGATTCTCAAGCAGTCGTTGTTGTAACTGCAAATCCTTTTCAAGAAGCGCTCGGGCCTTCTTGCACTCACATTCTGCGAGTGCAGCGATGATTTCCAAAAAGTGGTCGACCTGTTTGGCCGAGAGTGCAACCAAGGACCAGGAGTGAATCTCGGCTATCTCAAATACGTGACGCACTTGCGTTTCGACAAAGGTTGTCGACTGGCTGGCACTGACACTCATCGAAAGACACAAGAGAGCTGCAGCGATTGCTTTCATTCATGAGTCCCCATCGAGCGTATTTCAGTCCTCTCCGTCAGACGTGTCCATTAGGCAAAGCGGAAGCACGGGCGATTGGGGCACAGGCAAGCTATTCGCCGTAGGTGATACCTGGCAGCCAAGTGGCCAGTTCCGGCCAAAGCGCCAGGGCGCCGAGGGCCAGCAGCTGAATGGCGATGAACGGCACGACTCCCCGGTAGATCTGCATCGTGGTCACCTCGGCCGGGGCGACGCCGCGCAGGTAGAACAGGGCGAAGCCGAACGGCGGGGTGAGGAATGAGGTCTGGAGGTTGATGGCGATCATCACCCCCAGCCAGACCGGGTCGAGGTCCATGGCGAGGAGGATGGGGGCGACGATGGGGACCACCACGAAGGTGATCTCGATGAAATCGAGGATGAAGCCGAGCAGGAACATCACCAGCATCACCACCAGCATGGCGCCGAAGGCGCCGCCGGGGAGGTCGGTGAGGAGGGATTCGACCAGTTCGTCACCGCCGTAGCCACGGAACACCAGGGAGAAGAGGGAGGCGCCGATGAAGATCAGGAACACCATGCTGGTGACCTGGGTCGTCGTGCGCATCACTTCGCGCAGGCGCTCCAGATCGAGCTGGCGCTGGCTGGCGGCGAGCAGCAGGGCACCGATGGCGCCGACCGAGGCGGCCTCGGTTGGCGTGGCCAAGCCGCCGATGATCGAGCCGAGCACGGCCAGGATCAGCAGCAGCGGCGGCAGCAGCACCTTGAGCGCGCGCAGCCACAGCGCCTCGCCGTTGCCGGCCCGCTCTGCCGCCGGGATCGCCGGCATCGTGTGCGGTTTCAGCAGGGCTACTACCGCCAAGTAGACGACATAGAGCCCCACCAGCAGCAGGCCGGGGACGAGGGCACCGACAAACAGGTCGCCGACCGAGACGGTCTCCGGGGACCAGATCCCCATGTCGAGCTGGGCCTGCTGGTAGGCGGAGGAGAGCACGTCGCCGAGCAGTACCAGGATGATCGAGGGCGGGATGATCTGGCCGAGGGTGCCGGAGGCGCAGATGGTGCCGGTGGCCACCGCCGGGCTGTAGCCGCGCTTGAGCATGGTCGGCAGCGAGAGCAGGCCCATGGTGACCACCGTGGCGCCGACGATGCCGGTGCTGGCCGCGAGCAGCATGCCGACCACGATCACCGATATCCCCAGCCCCCCGCGCAGCGGACCGAACAGGGCGGCCATGGTGTCGAGCAGGTTCTCGGCGACCTTCGAGCGCTCCAGCATCACCCCCATGAACACGAACAGCGGCACGGCAATCAGCGTCTGGTTGGTCATGATGCCGTAGAGTCGGTTCGGCAGCGCCTCCATGAAGGTGGCATCGAACACCCCGGCCGCCTCGCCGCCCCACGCGAACAGCAGGGCGGTGCCGCCCAGGGTGAGCGCGACCGGAAAGCCGGCCAGCAGCACCAGGCAGACCACCACGAACATCACCAGGGCGAGGTATTCGGCCATTCTCAGATCTCCCGGGTGCCGTCGTGTTCGGGGGCATCCTCGGCATGGCCGAGCAGCACCAGGGCGCTGCGCAGGGCGAGGACGGTGCCCTGGATCAGCAGCAGTACCGCCATGGCAGGGATGGCGGTCTTTAGCAGGAAGACCGCGGGCAGGCCGCCGGCCTCGGGCGAGCCTTCGCGCAGGGCCCAGGCGCTGGCGACGTACTCCCAGCTGGAACTGATGATGAAGATACAGACGGGGGCCAGCAGCAGCAGGCTGCCGGCGAGGTCGACCACCGCCTGACCGCGGGGGCCGAAATTCCGATAGAAGATGTCCACCCGCACGTGGCCGTCGTGGCGCAGGGTGTAGGCGGCGCCGAGCATGAACACCAGGGCGTGCAGGTAGGTGACCGACTCCTGCATGGCGATCCAGCCGACATTGAACAGGTAGCGCAGCAGCACGATGGCGAAGGTGACCACCACGGCGCCGAGGGTGAGCCAGGCGACGGCGCGGCCGATCCGTTCGTTGACGGCCTCGAGGAGGCGGATGAGCGGTAGCAGTTTGTCCATTGGGCAGGTGTCGGCGGGGCTTCTGTGGCCCCTTTGGCTGGCGCCCATTCTAAGGAAGTGGAGCGGGTAAGGCGAACGTGGCGTGGGGCCTTTACCGCAAGTCGGGGGTGAGCGCAAGGGGTTTATGCACACCGGGCGGACGGTGGATCAAGGGCTTGGCGGTGAGTGGATACTTGCTAGCGGGGAGCGGTGGGCTGGGGGCGATATTGACTTAAGTCCGCGAAACAAAAGCAAAAATAAATTTTGCAGGGTGCTCGTGGCACGGGCTGGTGCCTAACATCGGGTTATTTGCCTTGACCTGTGTTCTTCGGGGCGTCCACAGAGTTATCCACAGGTTGTTCGATGGTTGGTGCCGGTTTGGCTTCGGGTGAGGTTTATCGCGGCGGGGACGCCGCTCCCACAGGTCGAGCCGTTGGTTGGGGTGGTTCGGGTTGGTTGGGATTTGGGCTTTGGGGGAGGTTTATCGCGGCGGGGACGCCGCTCCCACAGGTCGAGCCGTTGGTTGGGGTAGTTCGGGTTGGTTGGGATTTGGGCTTTGGGGAGGTTTATCGTGGCGGGGACGACGCTCCCACAGGTCGAGCCGTTGGTTGGGGTAGTTCGGGTTGGTTGGGGCTTAGGTTTTGGGGAGGTTTATCGCGGCGGGGACGCCGCTCCCACAGTTTCGAGCCGTGGCTTGGGGTGTTCGGATTGGTTGGGCTTTGGGCTTCGGGGGAGGCTCATCGCAGTGGGGACGCCGCTCCTACGGGTAGAAGCGGCGTGCTCGACAAGTCGGTTACCAGCCGAAGATCCGCCACTGTACGATGGTGGGCGGCTCCAGGGCGTTGTGGAAGGTCTCCAGGCGGCCGTCGCCATCGCTGTCGATGAGGTAGTAGGGGGCACCGACGGTCGGGGTGATGCGCAGCATGTAAACCCGCCCCTGCACGCTGTACTCCTCGATCACCTCTTCGCCCCGGCGCCGGATACGGACTTCCGGGGCCAGCTCGGTGTCGGCGGGCTGGTCGAGCTCCGCCGGCGGCATGGGCGGGGGCGGGAGTGGTTGCGCGGTTTGGGCGTGAACGGCGCCGGTGGCTACCAGCAGGGCCGCAAGCAGGGAGATGCGCATGGCGATTCCTCGGGTCAAAGGTCGAGCAGGATTTCCTGCTCCTCAGCGGATGGCTCGAAGCCGCGCTTTTCGTAATGGCTGAAGATCGCTTCGACCACCTCCTCGGGCTTGTCCAACAGCTGAAACAGTTCGAGGTCTTCGGCGCTGATGGTTTTCTCCGCCACCAGGGTGTCCCGGAACCAGCCGACGAGCGGCTCCCAAAAGGGGCGGTGGACCAGGATGATGGGAATGCGCCGGGTCTTGCCGGTCTGCACCAGGGTCAGAATTTCGGCCAGCTCGTCGAGGGTGCCGAAGCCGCCCGGCATCACCACGTAGGCCGAGGCGTACTTCACGAACATCACCTTGCGCGCGAAAAAGTGGCGGAAGGTGAGTGAGATGTCCTGGTAGGGATTGCCGGTCTGCTCATGGGGCAGCTGGATGTTGAGCCCGACCGACGGCGATTTGCCGGCGTAGGCCCCCTTGTTGGCTGCCTCCATCACCCCCGGCCCGCCGCCGCTGACCACCGAAAAGCCGGCGTCGGACAGGGCGAGCGAAATCTGCTCGGTCAGCTGATAGTACGGGTGGTCCGGACCGGTGCGGGCCGAGCCGAAGATGCTCACCGATGGCCGAATGCGGGCGAGCTTTTCGAAACCCTCCACGAACTCCGCCATGATCTGGAAAATTTTCCAGGACTCCCGGGTGAGCATCGAATCATCCATCGGTGTCATACCGGGATGGGACTTGTGCAGGTCATCCATAGCGACCGCCGTCTCCTCGTTGTTGTGTGGCCATTATACGCATCGGCCACCCGCGAGTGACCTAATGGGACAGGATGGACAGGATTTTTTCAGGATGGACAGGATGTTTTGATTGGGCCGGATCCATCCTTTGTTATCATCCTGTGAATCCTGTAACCATCCTGTCAATCCTGTTCTATTTGGCGGCCCGCCCCGCCTTGTAGTCTCTCTTGAAAGATACGGAATCGATGAACGAACGCAGCGAAAAACCGCTGGTGCTGGTGGACGGCTCCTCCTACCTCTATCGCGCCTTCCATGCCCTGCCGTCCCTGACCAACTCCCGCGGCGAGCCGACCGGTGCCGTCTACGGCGTGACCAACATGCTGCGCCGCCTGCTCAAGGACTACGAGCCGGACCATGTCGCCGTCGTGTTCGACGCCAAGGGCAAGACCTTTCGCGACGAGCTGTTCGATCAGTATAAGGCCCACCGCCCGCCGATGCCGGGCGAGCTGGCGGGCCAGATCGAGCCGCTGCACAAGGTGGTGCAGGCGATGGGGTTGCCGCTGCTGATCGTCGACGGTGTCGAGGCGGATGACGTCATCGGCACCCTCGCCCGCCAGGCCGAGGCGCAGGGAATGGCGGTGGTCATCTCTACCGGCGACAAGGACATGGCGCAGTTGGTGAGCGACCACGTCACCCTGGTCAATACCATGACCGACACGGTAACCGACGCCGCCCATGTGGAGGAGAAGTTCGGCGTGCCGGTGGCGCACATCACCGACTGGCTGGCGCTGGTGGGCGATGCGGTGGACAACGTGCCGGGAGTGCCCAAGTGCGGGCCGAAGACCGCCGCCAAGTGGATCCAGACCTACGGCGCGTTGGAGGAGGTGATGGCCCACGCCGACGAGATCGGCGGCAAGGTCGGCGAGAACCTGCGCGCCAGCCTCGACTTCCTGCCGCTGTCCAAACAGCTGGTCACCATCCACTGCGACGTGCCCCTCGAGGTCGGACCGCGTGAGCTCAAGCGCGGCGAGCCGGACACCGATGCCCTGCGTGACCTCTTCTCCCGGCTGGAATTTCGCAGCTGGCTGGCGGAGCTGCTGGACGGAGGCGAGTCGGTGCAGGCGGCACCGGCGGAGATGCACTACGAAACGGTGCTGGACGAGGCCGCTTTCGAGCGCTGGCTTCAGTGTCTGGAAGGGGCCGAGCTGTTTGCCTTCGACACCGAAACCACCAATCTCGACTACATGATTGCCGAGGTGGTCGGCGTCTCCTTCGCGGTGGAGCCGTGCCGGGCCGCCTACGTGCCGCTCGCCCACGACTATCCGGGCGCACCGGATCAGCTAAGCCGCGACTACGTCTTCTCGCGCCTGAAGCCGCTGCTTACCGACCCGACCAAGACCAAGCTGGCGCAGAACCTCAAGTACGACATGAGCGTCCTCGCCGCCGCCGGCATCGACATCGCCGGACCGGTACACGACACCATGCTCGAGTCCTACGTGCTGAACAGCACCGGCGTGCGCCACGACATGGACTCGCTGGCGCTGAAGTACCTGGGCCGCAAGACCATCACCTATGAAGAGGTGGCCGGCAAGGGCGCCAAACAGCTCGGCTTCAACGAGGTCCCCATCGAGCAGGCCGGCGACTACGCCGCCGAAGACGCCGAGGTGACCCTGGCGCTGCACCACAAATTGTGGCCGCAGCTGGAGGTGGAGCCGGGGCTGGCCAAACTCTACCGCGAGATCGAGCTGCCGCTGGTGGCCGTGCTCTCGCGCATGGAGCGTAACGGCGTACTGGTGGATACGGCGCTGCTGCGCAAGCAGAGCGGCGAGCTGGCGACGCGCATGCTGGAGATCGAGCAGCAGGCCCACAAGGAAGCTGGCGGGCCTTTCAATCTCGGCTCGCCCAAGCAGATCCAGACCATCCTCTACGAGCAGCTCGGCCTGCCGGTACTGAAGAAGACGCCCAAGGGACAGCCCTCCACCGCCGAAGAGGTGTTGCAGGAGCTGGCGCTGGATTACGAACTGCCGCGGCTCATCCTCGAGCACCGTGGCATGTCCAAGCTCAAGTCCACCTACACCGACAAGCTGCCCGGACAGGTGAGCCGCGACGGCCGCGTCCATACCTCCTACCACCAGGCGGTGGCGGCCACCGGCCGGCTCTCCTCGTCGGACCCCAACCTGCAGAACATCCCGGTGCGCACCGCCGAGGGCCGGCGCATTCGCCAGGCCTTTGTGGCTGCGCCCGGCTACCAGTTGCTGGCGGCGGACTACTCCCAGATCGAGCTTCGCATCATGGCCCACCTGTCGGAGGACGCGGGGCTGCTGCGGGCGTTTGCCGACGGCGAGGACATCCACCGCGCCACCGCCGCGGAGGTGTTCGGACTGCCGCTGGAGTCGGTCACCACCGAGCAGCGGCGCAGCGCCAAGGCGATCAACTTCGGCCTCATTTACGGCATGACCGCCTTCGGGCTCGCGCGCCAGCTGGGCTGCGACCGCGCCGCCGCCCAGACCTACGTCGATCTCTACTTCGCCCGCTATCCGGGGGTGAAGGCCTATATGGATCGCAGCCGTGAGACGGCGCGGGAGAAGGGCTACGTGGAGACGGTATTCGGCCGTCGCCTCTACATCCAGGACATCAATGCCAGCAACCACCAGCGCCGCCAATATGCCGAGCGCACCGCCATCAACGCGCCGATGCAGGGCACCGCGGCCGACATCATCAAGCGCGCCATGATCGCGGTCGACCGCTGGCTGCTGGAGTCCGGGGCGGACGCCCGCATGATCATGCAGGTGCACGACGAACTGGTGTTGGAGGTCGCCGAGGCCGAGCTGGAGAGCGTGCGCACGAAACTGGTCGAATTCATGGCCGGGGCGGCGGAACTGAGCGTACCGCTGGTAGTCGAAACGGGTGTCGGCGGCAACTGGGACGAGGCGCACTGATCCCCTGCCAACGGCAAGGACATTCGGGGCGCAGAACGGATTCACCCGACCGCTGAACTTCGGGAAACCAGGGTGGTCTCATCGGTTAAGCGACTGCGCTCCTTTCCCGCTCTCTCTCCCTGGCGGGAAGCAGGTGACCCGGCTGCCCCAAGTCGGGTGTGATAGGCCCCGGACGCGTTTTCTCCCCCCTTTTGGCGTCCGGGGTTTTTTTTGCCCGAAGAGCATCCACCCGCGATATCGCGTTCCCGCACCTTCTTTTTAGCCGCGCCCGGGCGCTTGCGAGGTCTTTTCCAAACCGTTATCGCGCCGAGCAATGCTCGGCGTATCATGCGGGGTGGAAGTCCCCGTCGGGAAAGGGTTAGCCACCCACCCGTGTCGAGTCTTTGACCTGTGGCGGAGTGCGGAGTCCTCAGGCCGTGGCATGCAACAGGTACTCCTTCGAACCAGAGAATGGAGTGCAGAAGCTTTCTGTCCGGGGGGCAGGGTGCCGTGCCCTTTTGTCCAAGGGCAGGACAGCGGCGCAGAGTTCGTTGATCGATCTGCATATCGATGCGGCTGACGACACGATCAGGCCCGGGCATCAGGACATTGAGGCGCGGTTGCGCACGCTGGAGCGGCTGAAGAGCGACGGGCTGATCACCGGGGAGGAGTACCGGGCCAAGAGGGAGCAGATCCTCCAGGAAAAATGGTGAACATCGTTGGTCACGCAAAGAGGACAGAAGGGGGTCTGTCATGAGAATGCTCGGGCGGCTCTTGCCGGCGGCGATGGTCTTGCTGCTCCTGGGGGCGGATTCGGAGGCCGAGTTGTCCCACAGCCCACGCCAAACCGGGGAAGAGGTCCTGGACGAATTCCTCCTGGGACCGGACGCGTTCTTCGCGAGGGTCGGGAGCAATGGATGCACCAACAAGGACTCCTTTGCGCTTGATGTGCAGAAGAGGAAAGGGCTGACGGAAAGGATGCCCCATTACCTGGTGACGCTCAGGAGGATACAGCCCGATGAGTGCAAGGCACTGATCGAGGACGGACCTCTTCTCCTCTTCCATCTGGAAAGCGATCTTGGGCTGAAGGGACCGTTCACGTATTCCCTGACCAATCCGGTGTTCGCCATCAAGGACGATCGCCCGACAGAATCGCTGCTGTCCATCATCGAGAAGCATCTTTCCTTCGCACTGCCCGTGCCCGGTGAGATACGTCCGGAACCCTTCGAGCCGTTCGTCATGGACCACGACTATTTCTCCTGTCTGGTCCCGGTGCGCTGGGCGCTCGAAAGAGACGCGCAGGGGGATGCGCGGGCCGGCATCTACGAAATCCGCTTGACCCCAAAGGACAGGCCGGAGTCGGAGGAGGGCAAGGAGCAGTTCCTGCCAAGTCCCTTTGTTTACGTTGGCTATTACACAGAGCACAATGCTCAGAAGACGACCTACGAGGGATTCCTCACGGAGTATGAAAAACTGCGAAAAAAAAGGGAGGGCAGCGAAAAATCGCGGTACGAACCCGCGAATAGGATCTCCCTGAACGGCAGAGAGGCCGTGGAGCAGGTCTACGAGGTCTATCAGGAGGTTCCGCGAGGGCCTCTGTTCACGGCCAGGTACTGGCTGAAGGCACGATTTCTCGTGATCGATGCCGGGAAAGGATTTTATGTGCTCGCCTACAAAAGTCCCCTGGAAGAGTACGAGCGACATCTGCCTCTGTTCGAGGCGATGGCGGCCTCGTTCAGGCCGTTGTTCTGAGCGCCGGCTGGGGAAAAAGGCTCACGGGTAACGCAGAGCGAAACATTGGAGGAAAGAAAAATGGGCAAGGCATTGGGCTTTCTCTCCGGCATCCTGTTCATCGTCACGCTGGGAACGGGTGAGGCGTCCGCCCTCGAGGCCCAGGATCTCCCGGGAGGAGCGCCGATCTCCAGGAGTCTCTTCCTCTTTCTGGAGGAGGGCCATGATGACGTGGAGGTGGTCCGGAGGTTTCTGGAGAACGGTGCAGACGCGAACTACAGGGATCCGGAGTCGGGCGGTACTCCCTTGCACGGCGCAGCACGCAGCAGGAACGTCGAGGCGGTCCGGCTGCTGGTGGCCCGCGGAGCGGATGTCAATGCGGCGGACAGAGGGGGGAGGACTCCGCTCCATGACGGGGTGAGTTACAAGTCCCTGGACGTCGTCAAGATCCTCGTGGGGAGCGGTGCAAACGTCAATTCCAAGAACCGGGAGGGAGAGACCCCGTTGCGCAGCGTGGTGTACTGGGACGGCAAGCAGGAAGCCATGGAGCTCGTCACGCTCTTTCTCGGGAGGGGCTTCGATCTCCCGTCGGTCGATCCGGCCTTTCTCAACGATGCCATCGCCAGGGGACATGGCGAGATCGCCCTGCTCTTTTTGGAGAAGGGAGCGAGGTTCAACGACGACTCGCTGCGCCACGCTGCGTGGAAAGGCGACCAGGAGCTGTTTTTCCTCCTCCTGGAGCGGGGAGCGAATCCTGTCCAGCCTTCGATCCTGGAGTCCGGCTGCGCATCCGGAAGCGTGCCCATCGTCAGGACCCTGGTGGAACGTGGGGTCGTGCCGTCCGCGGAGGCCCTGAATGCCTGCGCGTTCCATGGCTGGAGGGAGGCGGCCGTGTACCTGCAGACCGTGCTCAAGGAAAGGACGGGGCAGGAGATCGACATCCGGGAGCGGTGCCGTTGGCAGCCTGATGCCGGGATATGCATGGCCCTGTTCACCAGGGCGTATTTCGACGGGGGGGCGAATGCCTGCCGGGAGTTCTCCTACGGGGGGTGCGGTGGAGTGACCCCCTTCGGGACGCTGGAGGCGTGCAGGAGGATGTGCGAGGAGTAGGAAAAGGTCCCGCTCTTGAGCAGCGCTAGCGTTTCCTATGTTTGTTCGTAGCTCTCTATATCCTGAATGACCGCCTTGGCCTCGCCGTTCTGTGTGATCACCATTGGCTCCGCCTGCTTCTTCAGACCGAGCACGATTTCGGCCGCGCGCGCTTTGAGATAGCTGATCGGTTTGATTTGGCTGGAAAGTTTCATCGCCCACCTCACACCAGAATTCAGACCAAACATGGTCCTAAATTCAGTTCGCCGTCAACCGGTAACGGAATCCGGCGAAATCGAAAATTACTCGTTCCGGAGCAAACGGATCGGTCGAGCAGTATTTAGGGGGGCGCTCCACCTATTCAGCTGATGATCGGTGAGGCCAATGTTCCTGGGATGAACGCAGCGGGAATTACTCTGCTGGTGGCTCCGCCAGTGCCAGCCAGCGATCCAGCACCCCCCGTGCCTCGTCCAGCCCCTGTCCGCTCTGGGCCGAGAACAGCTGTGCCGTTGCGCCGGGGAATTCGGCCTTCAGCACTTTGCGCGCCTGTTGCAGAACACTCAGGGCCGGTCCACGTTTGAGCTTGTCGGCCTTGGTCAGCAGCACGTGGGCGGGCATGTCCATGTTGGCGCACCAGCCGAGCATCTGCCGATCGAATTCCTTGAACGGGTGGCGAATGTCCATGAGCAGAATGATGCCATTGAGGCACTGGCGGGTGCGCAGGTAGCCCTCCAGCGTCTGCTGCCAGGCAAGCTTGACCGCCTCCGGCACCTTGGCGTAGCCATAGCCGGGGAGGTCGACCAGTCGTCGCTCCTCGTCCACGGCGAAAAAGTTGATCAACTGGGTACGACCGGGCGTTTTGCTGGTACGTGCCAGGGCCTTCTGCTCGCAGATGGCATTGAGCGCGCTGGATTTGCCCGCATTGGAACGGCCGGCGAATGCCACTTCGGCGCCGCTGTCGGGCGGAAGCTGGTCAAGTTTGGCGGCGCTGGTCTGGAACTGCACTTGCCGGTACGGATTCAAAGGTTTTTCGGACATGGGTTCAGGATGATCCAGGCTTTAGCGAATTGTTATATACTTCCGCCGTTTTTCTTCCGTCGCGGGCGGCGCCAATGGTACCATGCGCGCTTTGCGGACGGTTACTTGACCCCAACCATCAGGCCCCGCCCGCTCCAGGCGAGAGGGGGGCGGGCTTGAATCGCATAACCTTTTAGGAGCCTGAGATGAAGAAAGCATTTGCAGTTGCGGCAGTTGGCGCTCTGCTGGTCTCCGGTGCGGCTATGGCCGCTGACGGCCAGGCCGTGTACAACAAGGCCTGTATCGCTTGCCACGCCACCGGCGCCGCCAATGCCCCGAAGCTCGGTGACCAGGCTGCCTGGGCCCCCCGCATCGCCAAGGGGATGGACGCACTTTACGCCAGCTCCGTGAACGGGGTCGCGGGCACCGCCATGATGCCCAAGGGCACCTGTGCGGCCTGCACCGATGACGAGCTGAAGGCCGCCGTCGATTTCATGGTTGGTCAGAGCAAGTAACCCCTCGATAGAACTGGATTAGTTTGATGAAGAAAGTAGCGATTGCAACAGCCCTGCTGCTCGCTGTCGGTGGCGCCCACGCCGCTGGCGATGCTGGCGCAGGCCAGGGCAAAGCCGCCCTGTGTGTCGCCTGCCATGGTGCAGACGGCAACAGTGTCAACCCGATCTGGCCGAAGCTGGCCGGTCAGCACGCCAGCTACCTGGCCCAGCAGCTGCAGGACTTCAAGTCCGGTGCGCGCCAGGATGCCACCATGAACGGTATGGTGGCGACCCTGAACGAGCAGGATATGCTCGACATCGCCGCGTTCTTCTCCGGCAACGCTGTCGGTATCGGCTCGGCCGATCCGGAAAAGGCGGTCGCCGGCAAGAAGATCTACGAGGCCGGTGATGCCAGCAAGGGCCTGTCCGCCTGCATGGCATGCCACGGTCCGACCGGTGCCGGCAATCCGGGCGCGAAGTTCCCGTCGCTCTCCGGTCAGCACCCGACCTACATCACCAAGGCGCTGAACGATTTCCGCAGTGGTGTCCGTGAGAACGACCCGAACGGCATGATGCGGGATGTCGCCGCCAAGATGAGCGACAAGGACATCGCCGCCGTTGCCGAGTACATCAGCGGCCTGCACTGATCGCTGAAACAGCGGCATGGAAAGACGAAGGGTGGTCCCGTACCACCCTTCGTCTTGTTCGGCCCACGCCGGTTAAGAAAAACTTTCGGCGGGCCCGGGACTCCAAACCTAGGGTCAAAAGCTTGCAGGTGACGTTTTCTTGAACGGTAAAAACCGGCGCGGTACCGGCGCCACCCTGCTCGAATTCCTCGGTTCCATGAACCTTGCCATCACTTTGTTGGTGGCGATCTCCATTGCGGCCATCATCGGTACCGTTCTCCAGCAGAACCAGCCCTACAACGACTACGTCATCAAGTTCGGCCCCTTCTGGTTCGAGGTCTTCAAGTCGCTGGGCCTGTACGACGTCTACAGCACGCCCTGGTTTCTGTTGCTGCTGGGTTTCCTCCTGATATCCACCGCGGTCTGTGTGGTGCGCCAGAGCCCCGGCATCCTGCGCGACATGCGCCAGTTCCGGCTCGACGTGCAGGACAAGTCGCTACGCGGGTTCAGAAATCACGCCGAGTGGGCGGACGGCGAGCCCCCGGAGGCGGTGGCACAGCGGATGTCCGCCAGCTTGAGCACGGCCGGTTATCGCGTCCGCCGCAAGGCGGATGAAGAGACGATCACGCTGGGCGCCATGAAGGGTGCAACCGGCCGCCTGGGTTATCTCCTCTCCCATACCGCCATTGTGGTGATCTGCGTCGGCGCCCTGCTCGACGGCAATCTCCCTTTGAAGTTTGCGGAGTACCTGGGCCGCATCGCGCCGGAGACCCGTGATCTGCCGGTATCGGAGATCCCGGAGAAGAGCGTCCTGTCCGCGGACAACAACTCGTTCCGCGGCAGTGTCACCATTCCGGAAGGGTCCAGCGCCGATTTCGTCTTTCTCGGGCTGCGCAACGGCTATTTGCTCCAGCAGTTGCCGTTCCAGATCGCCCTCGAAGACTTCCGTATCGAACACTACTCAAGCGGTCAGCCCAAGTCGTTCGAGAGCGACCTGCTCATCTTCGATGACGATCTTGCCGAGCCGCTGCGCCAGACCATCGCCGTCAACCACCCCTTGATTTACAAGGGGTACGCCATCTATCAATCCAGCTTCTCCGACGGTGGCTCCAGGCTGACGATGAAGGCTTGGCCATTCGATCTGCCGGGACAGGAGCCGCTGGTCCTGGAAGGCCGCATCGGCGAGCAGCTCAAGCTCAACACGCCGCGCGGACCCCGCACCATCGAGCTCAGCGACTACAAGCCGCTGAACGTCTTCCCGGTCGACGAAAAGGAAACCGGCAAGCGCTTCCACAACTACGGGCCGAGCGTTGTGTTCAAGCTGCGCGATGGCGGCGGCCAGGCCCGTGAATACGTCAACTACATGGCCCCGCTGCCGATGGATGGCCAGTTGTTCTTCCTGACCGGCATGCGCGAGAGCCAGGCGGAGGATTACCGCTTCCTGCATATCCCGCTGGACAGCGAAGGGACCATCGACCGCTTCATGCGCTTCCGGGCGCGCGCCCTCGATGGCGAGCGTCTGGCAGCGGTCGTGGCGGAGCAGGTCGGGGAAATGGCGGGTACCGATTCACCCATAACCCCCGAGCAGCTGTCCGCGTCCATTACCAGCCTGGTGCGGGTATTCGCCGAGGAGGGGATCGATGCCGTGGTCGCCCAGGCGGAGCAAACCTCACCCAACGGTGAAACCGAGGCCGCGCTGGAGGCCTATATCAAGGTCATCCAGAATGCGCTGGCGGCCCTTTACGTGGACCTGTTGGCGGAAGAGGGTGTCGACCTGGAGCAGGGCGTGGATCCGGCGCAGCAGCGTTTCTTCGAGGCGTCGATGAACGCGCTCTCGCTGATTGGTCCCTACGGGTCACCTTTTGCGCTACAGCTCACGAATGTGCAACAGATCGAAGCTTCGGGCTTGCAAATAACCAAGTCGCCGGGTAAGGATATCGTCTATCTTGGTTGTGTGATGTTGATGGTCGGCGTGTTCTTCATGTTCTACCTGCATCACCGCCGCTTGTGGGTGCGGGTGACCGCAACCTCCGAAGGTGCCACCAAGATCTTGTTCGCCGGGGCCGGACATCGTGACGGTACCGGTTTCACCGAAGAGTTCGAAGCGCTGAGCGCCCGCCTGCGACATACCGGCGGCGCGCCGGCCGCCGAGTAAGGAGCGCAACATATGTCGGTTAGCCGTGAATACCTGGAGCAGGGTCTGGAGTCGCGGGGATCGTTCCTCAAGCGCCTGAGTCTGTTCGATTGGGTCTGGGCCGCGTTGGTATTGGCCGGGACCGGTTACACCTACGCCGAATTCGGTGCCCTGATGGACCGCTTCGAGGTGATCATCCTGGCCTTCACCGCCCCCTCGCTGATCGGCTTTGGCTGGGCCTGGAAGCCCTTTCGCCCCTACGCCCTGGCCGTTACCGGCCTGAGCCTGTTCGCTGTGGCCCTCTACGGCACGGACCTTGCGGCCGGGGAGAGCAACTTCTTCCTCAAGTATCTGGTGGCCAGCCAATCGGCGATCATGTGGATGAGCGCCCTGTTTGTGATGGCCACCGCGGCCTACTTCTTCGCCCTGTTCGCCGGCTCCGACTTCGCCGGCCGGGTCGGCACCGCCCTGACCTGGTCCGCCAGCGCCATGGGCCTGGTCGGCTTGATGGTGCGCTGGCGCGAGTCCTACCTGATCAGCCACGACGTCGGCCACATTCCGGTGAGCAATCTCTACGAGGTGTTCATCCTGTTCGCGGTGATCACCGGGCTCATGTATCTCTACTACGAGAAGCGCTACAACAACCGCGCCATGGGCGCCTTCGTGTTGACCGCCATCAGTGGCGCGGTGGCGTTCCTGCTTTGGTACACCTTCGAGCGCGGCGCCCACGAGATCCAGCCGCTGGTACCGGCGTTGCAGAGCTACTGGATGAAGATCCACGTGCCGGCCAACTTCGTTGGTTACGGCGCCTTCGCCATTGCGGCGATGTTGGCGATTGCCTATCTGATCGTCGAGCCAATCGGGCGCAAGCAGCCTGAGAACGTGCTGGTGCGGCGGTTGCCTTCCCTGGCACAGCTCGATGATCTGATGTACAAGTCCATCGCCCTGGGCTTCGCGTTTTTCACGGTGGCGACCGTGCTCGGCGCCATGTGGGCGGCGGAGGCATGGGGCGGCTACTGGTCGTGGGACCCGAAGGAGACCTGGGCGCTGATCGTGTGGTTGAACTATGCCGCCTGGTTGCACCTGCGTCTGACCAAAGGCTGGCGCGGCAAGCCCCTCGCCTGGTGGGCCATCATCGGCCTGTTCGTCACCCTGTTCGCCTTCCTGGGGGTGAACATGTTCCTGTCGGGGCTGCACTCGTACGGGGAACTGTAAAAGCCTTGTCGCAGAGGGGCTTAGATTTGGATCCCTTCCGATTGGCGTTTTCGGCAGTGGTAGGTCGGTTTAGCGCAGCGTAACCCGACGGATGTGCGGCGGCGGGAGGCGTCGGGTGCCGCTGCCGACCGTCGGCGGCCGGAGGTACTGTGTAATTGTTTGTCTCTGCGTCTCTGCGGCGGGTTTAAATTTTATTTCTTCCGCTTGATGGCGTGCACATAGCGGGTGAAGGTGGCCATGTCCTTGCTCACCCGGCGGAACAAGCGGTCGAGGCTGACGATGGCCTGCTCGAGAAGATTGACCGCGATGAAGGGGTGTTCGACCCGCAGCCGCTGGTACATGGTGCGGGAGAGCCGCAGCAGGCGGGTGTCGGGGCTCTTGGCCACCAGGCGCACGGAGCGGGGTTCCCGATCGAAAAAGGACATTTCGCCGATCAGTTCGCCCTTCTTGGCATGGGCTATTTCGACCGTCTCGCCCTCCGCCTCGAACGACAGCGCCGACTCACCGGCGATCACGAAATAGAGCGCTTCACCGACCTCACCGATGTCGGCAATGATCGCATTCTTTTTGAAGACGACCTCTTCGGTGAATTCCAGCAGCGTCTGCACTTCACGCATGGTTAGCGACTCGCAGAGATACTGCTGGCTCAGGAATTCGGACAGGTCGACTTGACGCATGCGGCGCTCCGGCGGTTTTTTGCCCATAGCATAGAGCACTGCCCATGAAGCGAAAAGCGTCCGATAGGTGGTAGGCAGGGTAAACGCGCACTCACATTGGCTCGTTGTAAGTGCTTGAAACAAGGTCGTCGGCCGCAGTTATGCGGCCGTCGAGCGTCCAGGGATGTATTCACAGCGCACCTTGTTTCAAGCACTTACAACGCGTTTGGCTCACGGGGCACGTTAGTACGCGCTCGCCCTGAGGTGGTAGGTGGCCGAACGATGGGTGCAGTATAGTGTGGGTAAACCAAGAAAATGACACTGCTGGAGGAGTGATGAGCCTGAGAATCCTGGGGTTGCTGTTTATGGTCGTCCTCACCCCCTTTGCGTTCGCGCAACAGGACGCGGTCGAGGAAGAATTCACGGTCGGCATCGATTACGACCGGGTAGTGCCGCCGCTGCCCTCGGCCGGCGGCGACAAGGTCGAGGTGATGGAGCTGTTCTGGTACGGCTGTGGACACTGCTTCCAGTTCGAGCCCTACGTGCAGGGTTGGCTCAAGGAAAAGCCGGATTACGTGGAATTCGTACGGGTGCCGGCGGTGTTCAACAACCCGGCCTGGGAACTCCACGCCCGCGCGTTCTATACCGCCGAACTGCTCGATGTCCTCGACACCCTGCACCCGGCCCTGTTCCACGCCATCCATGAAGCCAAACAGCGCCTTCGCACCCGCGACGAGCTGAAGGCCTTTTTCGCGCAGCACGGGGTCAGTGCCGAGGCCTTCGACAACACCTTCGACTCCTTTGCAGTCGAGGCCAAGTTGAACCGTTCCCGCGATCTCACCCGCCGCTCCGGCATCAATGGGGTGCCCTCACTGATCGTGGCCGGCCGCTACCGCATCGTGCCGGGGATGGCGGTGACCTACAAGAACCTGCTGGCGATCACCCGCAATATCGCCCACCAGATTCATGAGGGTAACGCGCCCTAACGGAGGGACCGATGAAGGCGGCCGAGCTGTTCGTCAAGTGCCTCGAAAACGAAGGGATTGAGTACGTCTTCGGCATCCCCGGTGAGGAGAACCTCGACCTGATGGATGCCCTGCTCGACTCCGGGCGGATCCGGTTCGTCACGGTCCGCCACGAGCAGGGGGCCGCTTTCATGGCCGATGTCTACGGCCGACTGACCGGGCGGGCCGGTGTCTGCCTGTCGACCCTCGGCCCGGGGGCCACCAATTTGATCACCGGTGTCGCCGACGCCAACATGGACCACGCCCCGCTCGTGGCGATCGCGGGGCAGGCGGGCACGACCCGCCTGCACAAGGAGTCGCACCAGGTCCTCGACCTCGCGCAGATGTTCACCTCGGTCACCAAGTACTCGACCCGCATCGTTGCGCCGGATGTCGTCCCGGAGGTGGTGCGCAAGGCCTTCAAGCTGGCGCAGACGGAAAAGACCGGCGCCGCCTTCATCGAGTTTCCGGAGAATATCGCCGAAATGCCGGTGACGCAGGAGCCGCTCAAGGTGAAAAACCCGCCGCTCCCGGAACCGGCCGCCGATCGCGTTGAACGGGCGGCGCAGCTCATCTCCGACGCCCGCGAGCCGATTATCCTGGCCGGCAACGGCGTGGTTCGGGCCAAGGCGTGGCAGCAGCTGGCCGATTTCTCCGAACGCCTCAACATCCCGGTGGCCAATACCTTCATGGCCAAGGGGGTGGTGCCGTTTGCCCGCAATCCCCACGCCTTGGGCAGCGTCGGTCTGCAGGCGCGGGACTACGTCTCCTGCGGTTTCGACAAGGCCGACGTGATCATCTGCGTCGGTTACGATCTGGTCGAGTACCATCCCGACCTGTGGCACCCTTCCCGCGACCGCATCATCATCCATATCGACACCGTGCCGGCGGAGGTGGACGCCCATTACCCGGTGGAGGTCGGGGTGGTGGGAGACATCAAGCACGCCCTGATCCGCATCGGCGCCCTCGCCACGCCGAGCCAGGGGCACAAGATGAGCCGCCTGCGCGAGGCGCTGGTGGCCGAGATGGACGCCTGCAAGGCCGATGACGAATTTCCGATCAAGCCGCAGAAAATCATCTGGGACCTGCGTACCGCCATGGACCTGGATGACATCGTGGTATGCGACGTCGGTGCCCACAAGATGTGGATGGCCCGCATGTTCCGCTGCGAGCATCCCAACACCTGTATCATCTCCAACGGTTTTGCCGCCATGGGGATCGCCGTGCCCGGTGCCATCGCGGCCAAGCTGGCCCGCCCTGAACGCAAGGTGGTGGCAGTAACCGGGGACGCCGGATTTCTGATGAATGCCCAGGAGATCGAGACCGCGGTGCGCCTGAAACTGCCGCTGGTGATCCTGATCTGGAACGATGACGGCTACGGTCTCATCAAATGGAAACAGCTCAATCGTTTCGGGCGGCCGTCTCATGTCGATTTCAACAATCCGGACTTCATCGGTTTCGCCGAGTCCTTCGGTGCGCGCGGCTATCGCATCGAGCGGGCGGCCGACCTACTGCCGACCTTGCAGAAGGCGCTGGCGGATGAGGCGGTGAGCATCATCGACTGCCCGGTCGACTATCGGGAAAATCTGAAACTGACCCAGAAGTTGGGTGAAATGGTGTGTCCTGCCTGATGAGTGTCGCGGAAAAGCCGACGGCTGCTGTCGCCTCACCTCCCGTAGGCCAGAAGCTGCGGCTGTTGAGCTACAACGTGCAGGTGGGGATCGCCAGTGTCCGCCCGCACCACTATGTCACCCGCAGTTGGCGCCACGTGCTGCCCGCCGCCCAGCGCTTCGACACCCTGGACCTTATCGCGCGGGTCCTGCACGAGTACGACATCGTCGCTTTGCAGGAGCTGGATGCCGGCTCCCACCGCACCGGCTGGGTCGATCTGACCGCCTATCTCGCCGACCGGGCCGGCTTTCCGTTCTGGCACCATCAGCTGAACCGCGACCTCGGTCCCCTCGCCCAGCACGGCAACGGTCTGCTAAGCCGTTTTCACCCGGCCGTGGTGGAGGAGCACAAGCTGCCGGGGCTCATCCCGGGCCGCGGCGGATTGATGGCGCGCTTCGGCCCCGCCGACCACTCACTGGTGGTGCTGCTGATTCACCTCGCCCTCGGGCGGCGCGCCCGGCAACGACAGATCGACTACCTGTGCGAGGTGGTGGCCGCCTACGAACACGTCATCGTCATGGGCGATATGAACACCGCGCCCGACAGCCCGGAGATGGCGCGGTTGTTCCGTAACACCACCCTGCGCGAGCCGACGGAGGTGCTGCACACCTTCCCCAGTTGGCGCCCCAATCGCAGCATCGACCATATCCTGGTGACCCCCGGGATCGAGGTGACACGCTGCCGTGTACTGAATCACAGTTTCTCCGATCACCTGCCCATCGCCATGGAGGTTAACCTGCCGGTCGGGATCCGGCTGTCGGCTTAGTGCTACACTGCCGCCGACCCGAGGGAGCCTCTACTCCACCTATGGAACGCTACAAGACCGACCCCACCGGCGATGCGCTGAACCGTCGGTATCGCGACGCTTTGGCCCGGCTGGAAAAGCTCGAACGGGACGAGCAGCGATTGCAGCGGGTCGGCAGTATCCTGCGCCTGGGTATTTCCCGCCTGCTGCTGATCGCGGATGACAGTTCATCGGCTGTCGCCAGCCAGCTCGCCGACCTGCGTAGCGAACTCCGGGGCAACCTCGATGCCGACCGCCTCGAAGCGGTCATCCATGCGCTTTCGGAGGCCATCCGCCGCCTCGACGAGGTACCGCCGCCGCCCGGACCGGCCGCGCTGCTGTGCCGTCTGGCGGAGGCGTTGCCGCTGGCAGGCCCGAAGTGGCGCGCGCTGTGCACGTGGCTCGACCGCGATGATGTCGACCCGGTCGAAAAGGTTGACCGGCTCGCCGAGCATTTGCGCGCATCGCTCCCTGAACTGCTGGGGGAGACTCCGGCGCCGGAGGAACTGCCCACCCATGAGGTGCTGCTGCGTCTGACCGAGCGGCTCGAAGTGCCCAGGGAGCTGGTGTCGCGGGTCGACGCGATCAAGTCGCGGTTGGCCGCCGGGCTTGCTCCGCAGGAGCTCGAGGCCGTGCTGGCGGCCATCGCCGCCGTTGTCCGTGAGATGCGCGGTCGCGCCCTCGAGGAGAAGCGCGACCTCGAAGCCTTTCTGCGGCAGACGACGGCCGGGCTGAAGGAGCTGGATCAGACGCTTCGCAGCAACGTCGAGCAGCGTCGTGAGTCGTACGATGACGGGGTCCGACTGGACGACGCGATGCATGCGGAGGTGCAGGATATCGAAAACTCCATCAATAGTGCAGTCGATTTGCGCGCCGCCCAGGAGCTGGTCCATCACCACCTGAATACCATCCGCCAGCAGTTGACGCGGTTCCGTTCAGCGGAGGCGCAACGCCTGCAGCTCGCCGAGCGAGAGGTCGAAGTGCTCTCCGGGCGGCTCAAGGACATGGAGGTCGAGGTCGGCCGCTTGCAGGAGCGGGTGCGCTCTCAGCGCAGCCAGGCGCTGGTCGACCCCTTGACCGGAATCCCCAATCGACTCGCCTACGACGAGCGGATCGCCCTTGAATTCGCACGATGGCGCCGCTACGGCACGCCCTTGTGTCTCGCCGTGTGGGACGTGGACCGCTTCAAACGCATCAACGACCGCTACGGACACCAGGCCGGTGACAAGGTGCTGCGGGTGGTGGCCAAGATGTTGAAGGGGCACATCCGCGCCACGGACACGGTGGCCCGCTACGGCGGCGAAGAGTTCGTCATGCTCCTGCCCGATACCGAAATCGACGGCGCGCTCCGCGCGGTGGAGAAGCTGCGCGGCAGCATCGAAGCGTGCGAGTTTCATTACCGCGGCAATCCGGTTGCGATCACCGTCTCCTGCGGACTCGCGCACTTTGGCGAAGGTGATGACCCCGAAGAGGTGTTCCGGCGCGCCGACGAAGCGCTCTACCGCGCCAAGGCCGACGGTCGCAACCGCTGCTGTGTCGACCCCCCCCTCGAGACCACCCCATGAACGATGTTGTAACCGGGCTGAACCGTCCCGCCGGCTTTCGGTCTGTAGTCTGGGGTGCGCTCGTTGTGTTGTTGTTCGGTGCTGTCGGGCTGGCTGTTCGGTACGCGCCACCCCTGCATCCGGAACCCGCCGTTGCCGTTGCCGTCGCCGACTGCGACTTGGCGGTCAAGGCCTGTCGCTCTACGCTGCCGGGAGGGGGCACGGTCGGGCTGGCGATCACGCCGCTGCCGATCCCCGTGATGGAGCGTTTGGCACTGGAGGTGGACGTGCAGGGACTGGAGGCGACCCGGGTGGAGGTGGATTTCGCCGGCATCGACATGAACATGGGATTCAACCGCTTCGTCCTGAAGCACCGCGGCGAGGGCCGCTTTTCCGGTCCGGGGGTGCTGCCGGTCTGTACCCGCGACCGCATGAGCTGGCAGGCCACCGTCTACGCCACCACCGAGCGCGGCATGGTGGCGGTGCCGTTTCGGTTCGAAACGGTGCGGCCGTGAGTTCCGCACCGCCCCTCAGTGGGCGGTCTATTGCGTCATGGGGTGCCCCGGCATTGCCGGCCCCCTTTTCGTTCCCGTGCACCCGAAAGGGTCGCTTCGACTTCCAGCGGAGGTGATGCGTCATGATGGATGACGGACATGGTGCGCCGAGACGGCCGGTTCTGCTGCTCATCCTCGACGGCGTCGGTGTCAATCCGAGCAAGGTCAACAACGCCGTCGCCGAGGCCGATACGCCGCGCCTGGATGCCTACTTCTCGCGTTATCCCCATACCGTGATCCAGGCCTCCGGCCACGCGGTCGGACTGCCGGACGGGCAGATGGGCAACTCCGAGGTGGGGCACTCCACGCTCGGGTGCGGCACCATCGTCCGCCAGGACCTGGTACTCATCGACGATGCCATCGCCAACGGCAGCTTTTTCGACAACCCGGCCCTGATCGAGGCCGCGGATGCCGCGGCGGCGGCAGGGCGGCCGCTGCATCTGTTTGGCCTGGTTTCGGTCGGCGGTGTACACAGCCATGTGCGCCACCTGCTGGCACTGATCGAGTTGTGCCAGCGGCGGGGCGCCCGCCCGCTGCTGCACATGATCACCGACGGCCGCGACACCCCGCCCAAGTCGGCCCTGGGCTGTGTCGCCGACGTGGAGGCCGCGCTGGCCAAGGCGGGCGGCGCCATCGCCACCGTTTCGGGGCGCTATTGGAGCATGGACCGCGATAAGCGTTGGGACCGGACCGAGCGTGCCTGGCGGGCCATGGTGCGGGGTGAAGGGCGCCGTGCGCCCAGCTCACGCGAGGCCATCGAACAGGCCTATGTGGACGGTCAGACCGACGAGTTCATCCAACCGGCGGTATTGCCCGGCTTCGAGCCGATCGCCCCCGGAGACCGCGCCCTCAGCTTCAACTTTCGCAAGGACCGGCCGCGCCAGATCGTCGCTGCCCTCGCGATGTCCGACTGCGACGGCTTTGCCCGTCCCGATTACGCCCCGATCACGGTCACCTGCATGATGGAGTACGACAAGTGGTTCGGGCTGCCGTATGCCTTTACGCCGGACCGCCCGGGGACCACGTTGAGCCAGGTGATCAGCAAGGCCGGCCTGCGGCAACTGCACTGTGCCGAGACTGAAAAGGCAGCCCACGTCACCTACTTCTTCAACGGCGGACGCTCCGAGCCGGTTTCAGGCGAAGAGCACGTGATCATCCCTTCCCCCCAGGTGGCGACCTACGACCTCAAGCCGGAGATGAGCGCTCACGAAGTGGCCGACTGCGTGGTCGAGGCGCTGCGGGCGGACAAGTACGCCTTCATCGTGGTGAATTTCGCCAACGGCGACATGGTGGGGCACACCGCCGTGCGCGAGGCGGTGATCCGGGCGGTGGAGGTACTGGATGAGGAGGTTGGGCGCGTCCTGGACGCGGCGGTCGCCGCCGACTGGTCGGTGATCCTGACCGCCGACCACGGCAACTGCGATCAGCTGGTCGACCCCGGCACCGATGCGCCCCACACGCAGCACACCGAGTACCCGGTCCCGTGTCTGCTCATCGACAGTACCGATTGGCGGCTCTCCACCTCGGGCGGCCTCGGCAACGTAGCCCCCACGGTGCTGCACCTCATGGGGCTGCCCAAGCCGCCCCAGATGCAGTGCGAATCGCTGCTGATCCACCCGCTGCGGTGAAGGAAGGGATACGGTAGTTGGTAGGTGGAATGTTGGGGGAAACCCTAACATCGTGAGGCCCCTTGGCAATGGTATAGTCCGTCTCGCCCCTCTTTGAGGGGGGGAAATCTGCCAAATGGGACCGCCAATGCCGACTACACGACCGATCTTGCTGGTCGAGGACAACCCGGATGATGTCCTCCTGACCCAGACGGCATTCGAAGAGGCGCGGATCAGTAACCAGATGGTTGTCGCCCGCGACGGTGTTGAGGCCCTCGACTATCTGTTCTGCCGTGGCGCCTGGGCGGATCGTGACCCGGCCATCGAACCACAGGTCATCCTGCTCGACCTCAAGCTGCCCAGGCTGGACGGCCTCGACGTCCTCAAGGCGATCCGCAACGACCGACGCACCGAATCCATCCCGGTGGTGGTGCTGACCTCCTCCAACGAGGAGGGCGACATCGTCATGGGTTACCGTCTCGGCGCGAACAGTTACGTCCGTAAGCCCGTGGATTTTGCCGAATTCCTCGAAGCCGCCAAGCAACTCGGACTGTATTGGCTGGTGTTGAACCGCGTCGCCGCGCCGGGATACTGATATGCATCGGCCTCCGCTGCGGGTATTGCTGGTGGAGGACTCCGATGACGACGCCCTGCTCGTCATCGAGACGTTACGCGACCGCTACGAGCCGGAGGTCACCCGGGTCGAGAGCCGGGAGGAGATGAGCCGGGTGCTCGCTTCCGGGTTCTGGGACGTGATCATCTCCGACCACAATCTGCCCCGGTTCTCCGCCACCGAGGCACTTTCGCTGGTACTCGCCACCCGGCGCGACATCCCGTTCATCATCGTCTCGGGGACCATCGGCGAGGAACTGGCGGTCGAGGCGATGAAGGCCGGCGCCCACGACTTCGTGATGAAGGACGCGCTGGGCAAACTCGTTCCCGCGGTGGAGCATGCGGTGGAGGCCGGAGAGATGCGGCGACTCCATCGCAAGGCCCGTTTCGATCTGGAAGAGTCCCGCGAGCGGCTGCGCCAGCTGGCGGTGCATCTCGATTCGGTCCGGGAAGAGGAGCGCCGTTCGCTCTCCCGCGAAATCCACGACGAACTCGGCGGCGTGCTGACCGCCTTGAAGATGGAGATCAGCTGGCTGAAGGGGCGCTGCAACGCGGAAGGGACGATCGCCGCCAAGCTGGCCTCCTTGAGCGAGCTGACCGACAGCGCCATCCGCTCCATGCGCCGCATCATCACCGACCTGCGCCCTGCCGTGATCGACGACCTGGGACTGGTGGCGGCGGTGGAGTGGCAACTGACCGAGTTCCAGCGGCGGACCGGGATCGCGACCGAACTGGCCATCGAGCCGGCACTGAACGAAATGGCGTTCTCGCCCGCGCTGGCGATCACGGCTTTCCGTATCTTTCAGGAATCCCTGACCAATGTGGCCCGCCACGCCGGGGCCTCGCGGGTGGAGGCCGCCATCGGCCGCGACGAGCGGGGGTTCTTCCTCAGTGTCCGCGACAACGGGCGTGGCCTCGCCCAGGAACAGTTGAAGAAACAGGATTCCTACGGGATTCTCGGGATGCACGAACGCACCCTCGCACTGGGTGGCGAGCTGCACATCGAGGCTGTCCCCGAGGGGGGGACCATGGTCACCTTGATGTTGCCGCTGCATGAGATGGGGCACCTGCAATGAAGATCTTGATCGTCGACGATCACGCCATTGTCCGCGCGGGCATGCGCCAGCTGCTGCTGGAAGATGACCCGGACAGCCTCATCACCGAGGCGGGCGATGCCGCCGAAGCGCTGCACGCCCTGCGCGCGACCGGTTTCGACCTGATGCTGCTCGACATCGCCCTGCCGGGCAAAAACGGTATCGACCTGCTCAAGCAGGTCAAGAACGAGTGGCCCCGGTTGCCGGTGCTGATCCTGAGCATGTACCCCGAGGACCAGTACGCGGTACGCGCGCTACGGGCCGGCGCCTCCGGCTACATGACCAAGGAGAGCGCCCCGGAACAACTGGTGGACGCCATCCACCGGGTGTCCCGTGGCGGCCGCTATATCAGTCCCGCCGTGGCCGAAATCCTGGCCTTCGAGCTGGATGCGGTCACCGACAAGCCCCCGCACACCTGCCTGTCGGATCGCGAGTACGAGGTCATGTGCCTGATCGCCTCCGGCAAGACGGTCTCGCACATCGCCGAGGAACTGCACCTTTCGGTCAAGACCATCAGCACCTATCGGGTGCGTATCCTCGAAAAGATGAAGATGAAGAACAACGCCGAACTGACTCACTACGCGATCAAGCACGAGTTGACGGAGTGACGGCCGTTTGACGTGAAGCGTGACGCGTTAGGGCCTGCACGTCGTTGCCAGCCCTTGGCCTAACTTCTACGCCTAACGGCCTTTTACCCCTTAACCGCCTTCGCCACCACCCACACCTCCACCTCACGCACGCCGGCACGCAGCAGGGCGCGCGCCAGCTCGCCGGCAGTCGAGCCGGTCGACAACACATCATCCACCACAGCCACATGCTTGGGCGGTCGTGGCCAGTCCACGGTGAAGGCGCGCCGCACATTGCGGCGCCGTTCCGCGGCCGTGAGCCGTGACTGGGTGTCGGTGGCCGCGGTGCGGTGCACGGTATCCCAGCTGATCGGCAGCCCCAAACGCCGCGCCAACGGCCGCGTCAACTCCAGCGCCTGATTGAAGCCCCGCTCCCGCAGCCGCCCGGGATGTAACGGTACCGGCACCAGGCAGCCGGGGAGCGGGCGATCACGGTCGCTGATCGCCTCGCCGAGCAGGTTGCCCAGGGCGTGGGCGACGGCGAGGCGCTGGCGAAACTTTAGATCGATAATCAAGTGGTCCAGCGGCGGCGCATAGCGAAACGGGGCGATGCAGGCGCTGAAAGGCGGCGGTCGGTTTCGGCAGGCGCCACAAACGCCCGCTGTGGCGATCGGTTCGCCGCAGCGCGAGCAGGCGGTTCCGAGCCGCGGCAGGTCGGCGGCGCAGCCGCTGCAGAGGTCAAGCCCGTCCGCACCGGGCGCCCCGCACAGCAGGCAGGTGCGCGGGGCCACTAAATCGTGAATACGCAACAACCAGTTGTAAACCAGACTGCGTCCGTTCATTTGACAGCTTCCATGGCAACGGGAATACTCCGCCAGTTTACCGGGCCAAGATTCGTCCAACGAGGTTTTTCCATGAACGACGTCGCCGTTCAGTGCGTGCCTGTGCGCCACGACTGGGGCTTTGCGGAAGTCGAGTCACTCTTTGCATTGCCGTTCAATGACCTGCTGTTCCGTGCCCACCAGGCGCATCGGGCCCATCACGACCCCAACGCCGTGCAGATCAGCACGCTGCTCAACATCAAGACCGGGGGCTGCTCGGAAAATTGCGGCTACTGCTCGCAAAGTGCCCACCACGACACCGGCCTCGAACGGGACGGGCTGATGGCGCTCGAAGAGGTACTGGCCGCGGCCAAACAGGCCAAGGCTGCCGGCGCCTCCCGCTTCTGCATGGGCGCCGCCTGGCGCAACCCCAAGGCCAAGGATTTGACCGAGGTCATCGAGATGGTCAAGGGGGTCAAGTCGTTGGGGCTCGAGACCTGCGTCACGCTCGGCATGCTGGAGCGGGCCCAGGCCGAAGCGCTCAAGGAGGCCGGTCTCGACTACTACAACCACAACCTGGACACCTCGCGCGAGTACTACGAACGGGTGGTGACCACCCACAACTACGACGACCGCCTGGAGACGCTGAAACACGTCCGCGACACCGGGCTCAAGGTGTGTGCCGGCGGGATCGTCGGCATGGGCGAGGCACGCCGCGACCGCATCAACCTGCTGGTCGAACTGGCCAACCTGCCGGAGCACCCCCACAGCGTGCCGATCAACCGTCTGGTCAAGGTGGGGGGCACCCCGATGGCCGAGAGTGCCGATCTCGACCTGTTCGAGTTCGTGCGCACGATTGCCGTCGCGCGGTTGCTGATGCCGGCCAGTCGGGTGCGGCTGTCGGCCGGTCGCGAGGGCATGAGCGATGAGGCGCAGGCGCTCTGTTTTTTTGCCGGGGCCAACTCGATCTTCTATGGCGAGAAGCTGTTGACCACCAGCAACGCCTCCGCCGATCGCGACCAGCAGCTGTTCGAGCGCCTCGATATCCACGCCACCCTGAAGTGAGCGCTGTCGGATCGGTGATCCCCGCATGAAAGACCTGGCCGCCGAACTCGAACGTCGTCGGGCCGAGCACCTGTACCGCGAGCGTCGGGTACTGGACGGACCGCAGGGGTCGGAGGTGGTGGTGGAGGGGCGCCGTTGTCTCTCCTTCTGCTCCAACGACTACTTGGGACTGGCCGCCGATCCGCGCCTGGCCGAGGCGCTGGCGCGGGGGGCGCGGCAGTACGGTACCGGCAGCGGCGCGGCGCACCTGGTGAGCGGTCACTTGCGTCCTCACCACGCCCTGGAAGAGGAGTTGGCCGCGTTTACCGGCCGTGAGCGGGCGCTGTTGTTCTCCACCGGCTACATGGCCAACCTGGGGGCGGTCACCGCCCTTTGCGGCGCCGGGGATGCGGTGTTCGAGGACCGCTTGAACCACGCCTCCCTGCTCGACGCCGGTCTGCTGTCGCGGGCACGGCTGGCCCGCTACGCCCACGCGGACCCGGTTGCCCTCGAAGGCCGTCTGGCGGAGAGCCGGGCCGAGGCAAAGTTAGTGGTCACCGACGGTGTCTTCAGCATGGATGGCGACCTGGCACCGCTGCCGGCGCTGTCCGCCGCGGCCGCCCGCCACGGTGCCTGGCTGATGGTGGACGATGCCCATGGTCTCGGCGTGCTCGGCCACGACGGCGGCGGGGTGCTGGCGCAGTTCGGCCTGGACAGCCGCCAAGTGCCGATCCTGGTCGGCACCCTGGGCAAGGGGTTCGGCACCTTCGGCGCCTTCGTGGCCGGCGACGCCATCCTGATCGAGACGCTGATCCAGCGGGCTCGCTCCTACATCTACACCACGGCGCTGCCGCCGGCGGTGGCCGAGGCGACCCGTACCAGCCTGGCCATCGTCCGGGCCGAGGGCTGGCGGCGCGAGCACCTGCAGAATTTGGTAGGGCGGTTCCGCGATGGTGCCGCCGGACTCGGTTATCAACTCATGCCATCGACAACCCCGATCCAGCCGCTGCTGGTGGGTGATGCCGCGCGTGCAATGGCCCTCTCCGAGGCGCTGTTTGCGCGCGGCGTTCTGATTGGCGCCATCCGCCCACCCACGGTGCCGGAGGGGACCGCGCGGCTGCGCATTACCCTTTCGGCAAGCCACAGCGAAGTACAGGTGGATCGGTTACTGGAGGCGCTCGCCGACTTGGCTCCGCTGTTGACATGACGTTGCACATCGAACGACAGGGTCAGGGCAGGCCGCTGGTGCTGCTGCACGGCTGGGGCCTGCATGGCGGTGTCTTCACCGCCCTGGCCGGACGTCTGGCGAACCGTTTCGACGTCTGGTCCGTGGATCTGCCCGGGCACGGTCGCAGTGCGCCGCTGTCGCAGCCCACCCTGGATGCGGTGGCGGCCGAAGTGGCGGCCGCGGTACCGGCGGGCGCGGCATGGCTGGGCTGGTCCTTGGGGGGCATGACCGCGCTGGCGGCGGCCTCTGCCGCGCGAGCCGGGGAGCTGGTGCTGGTGTGCGCAAGTCCGCGCTTCGTGGCCGACACCGACTGGCCCGGCACGCCGGCTGAGGTGCTCGAACGCTTCGCCGAGGAGCTGGAGACGGACCACCGGGCCACCCTGGCCCGTTTCGTCGCATTGCAGGCACGTGGCTCCGAGCGGGCACGCGAGGAGGTCCGCCAGCTGCGAGCCGCCCTTTTCGCCTACGGCGAGCCGGACCGCGCGGCGTTGCGGGGAGGGCTTGAAGCCCTGCTTACGGCGGACCTGCGTCCACACCTGGCCGACATCACGGCTCCCACGTTGCTGGTGGGTGGGCGCCGTGACACCCTGGTGCCGTTCGCGGCCCTGGAGCGGACCGCGGCGATCATGCCGTCGGCACGTGCCGTCGCCGTTGAAGGCGCCGGCCACGCCCCGTTCCTTTCCCACCCGGATGCCTTTGACGCACTGCTGATGGATTTCCTGAATGAGTGATAACGGCCCCGACAAACGCCTGGTGCGTGCCTCGTTCGAGCGAGCGGCCAAAGGCTATGATGCGGCTGCCGTACTGCAGCGGGAGGTGGGTGACCGCCTGCTCGAGCGCCTGGATCTGATCCGGCTGGCGCCGGCGACCGTGCTCGATGTCGGCTGCGGTACCGGTCACTGCACGGCGGCCCTGAGCCGCCGCTATCGCAAGGCGCGGGTCGTGGCGTTCGATCTTGCCGAGGCGATGGTCAGCCAGACCCGGTCCCGCTTCAATCCGATCACGCGGCGCCTGCGCGGCCACGGTTTCGTCGGCGGGGATGCCGAGCGCCTGCCGTTCGCCGACGCCAGCTTCGACCTGATCCTCTCCAACCTGACCCTGCAGTGGTGCCACGACCTCGAGGCCACGTTCCGCGAGTTCCGACGGGTGCTCCGCCCGGGCGGGTTGCTGCTGTTCACCACCTTCGGGCCGGATACCCTCAAGGAGTTGCGCGCCGCCTGGGCGCAGGTGGACGGGCAGGTCCACGTCAACCGCTTCACCGACCTGCATGACGTGGGGGATGCCATGCTGAATGCGCGTCTGGCCGATCCGGTCATGGATATGGAATACCTGACCCTCACCTATAACAAGACCATGGATCTGATGCGTGACCTGAAGGCGATCGGGGCCCACAACGTCAATGCCGGGCGCCCGGAGGGGCTGACCGGCAAGGCACGCCTCGCCGCCCTGGGGGATGCCTACGAGCGGTTCCGTGCCGATGGCTGTCTGCCCGCAACCTACGAGGTGCTCTACGGCCACGCCTGGGCGCCGGAGGGGGTCCCGCAACAGTTCGAACAGGATGGTGCCGTCGGCATCGGCTTCGAACAGCTGCGGCGGAGTCTGAGGCGGTGAATTTCACAGGATTAACAGGATTTTTCAGGATTAACAGGATTGAATAATGGCTAGAACCACATGCTTGCACCGTTGCAGCAGAAATTTGTTCTCCCGTAACTGCTTCGCCCGGGTACGCTCTTGATGTCCGGCGCGATACAGGGCATCCGTCTTCCCCGCGAAGGCGGGGATCCATCTGACCGTTCCCTGGACTCCCGCCGAAGCCTGCCCTCGAATTATTTTATCGGGGGCGGGAATGACGGAGAGGGCGAGTAGTCACGTTCTCCCTTTAGCAAACAGCCTTTTCCTGTTAATCCTGTTAATCCTGTTAATCCTGTTGAATTCCTTCGGGCGAATAACTAACCAATGAGCTACTTCGTCACCGGCACCGACACCGAGATTGGCAAGACCTGGATCAGCCTGGGGCTGATCGCCGCCTTGCAGGCACGGGGGCTGAGCGTGGCGGGGATGAAACCGGTGTCGGCGGGCTGTATCCGCACCGCCCACGGGCTGCGCAATGACGATGCGGTTCGGCTCCAGCAGGCCGGTTCGGTGCCGCTGGCCTATGCGGCGGTCAACCCCTATGCCTTCGAACCGCCGGTCTCGCCCCACATCGCCGCCGCACAGGCCGGCCTACCGATCGACCTCGACCACATCGCGGCGGTCTACGGCGCGGTCGCCCGCGAGGTCGAGCAGGTGGTGGTGGAGGGGGTTGGCGGCTGGTACGCCCCGCTGGGGGAGACGATCACCGTGGCGGACCTTGCCCGTGGCCTGGGCCTGCCGGTGGTGCTGGTGGTCGGGCTGCGCCTCGGCTGCCTCAGTCACGCCCTGCTCACCGCCCGCGCCATCCGCGCCGAGGGACTCACCCTGGCCGGCTGGATCGGCAACCAGTTATCGCCTTCCATGGATGCCGCCGCCGACAATATCGCCTATCTGCGAACCCATCTTGAGGCTCCACTGCTCGGGGTCGTGCCCTATCTCGAGTCGCCGGATGCGGAGCGGATCGCCGGCAGCCTGGAATGGTCGCTCGGCGATGGTATTCAACAGGATTGACAGGATTTTTTCAGGATTAACAGGAAAAAGGCTATTTGCTGCGGGTTGAGACGACAAACCTCTGCCCGAAGAAATCAAGCATGTGTTCTGGCGTTCTTTCGCTCCGCCAATCCTGACTTCTCAACTTGCAACCGATAATAAACCCGCACGCAGCGCACCATCCCTCGTCCCTTTTTTCTCGCCCCTCGTCCCTGGTTCAAAGAACCACCGCCACCTCCACCGCCCCCTCCTTGCGGGTGACGTTGACGCCGACGTCGCGCAGGTGGCGCCGTACCTCGATATCCAGTACACCCCCGACCACCTGCAGGTTGCGGATGGTCAGATGGGCGATCTCTTCCGGCAGTTGGGGATGGTGGAAGGTCACCTGTGGCGCTTCGGGCGAGAACTCCAGCCCGAGCACCGCCTGCAGCAGATAGAACACCGCACCGCTGGCCCATGCCTGCGGTGAGCAGGCGACCGGATAGAGCGTCGGCCCCTGTCCGGGCAGGCGGTCGAAGCCGCAGAACAGCTCCGGCAGTCGCGCCAAATCGAAGTGGACGCTGGCATCGAACAGTCCCGACAGCACCCGTAATGCGGCCGTTTTGTGGCCATAGTCCGCCAGCCCCTTGGCAATCAGCGCATTATCGTGGGGCCAGATCGAGCCGTTGTGGTAGGCCATCGGGTTGAAGCGCGGATCGCCTTTGGCCAGGGTCCGGATCCCCCAGCCGCTGAAGGAATCCGCCGCCAGCAGCGTTTCCGCCAGCACGGCCGCCCGTTCCGGTTTGGCGATCCCGCTCCAAAGGGCCTGACCGGCGTTGGAGGTGCGCACCCGGCAGGGGCGCTTGCGTCCGTCGAGGGCGAGGGCGTAGCCGCCGATGTCGGCGCACCAGAAGGCGGCGTCGAAGCGTTCGCGCAGGTCCTTGGCCTCGTTCTCGCGTTTGATTGCCTGGTCGGTGTCGCCAAGCAGCGCCAGCAGCCGCGCGGCAGCGAGCTTGGCGCCATAGACATAGCCCTGCACCTCGCACAGGGCAATGGGGGCCGCAGCCAGGGTGCCGTCGGCATGGAACACCGAGTCGTCCGAGTCCTTCCAGCCCTGCTGCACCAGACCGTTGCGACTGTGGCGGGCGTACTCGACGAAGCCGTCGCCATCGGGGTCGGCAAACTCGTCGATCCAGCGCAGCGCCCGCTCGATGTTGGGCCAGATCGCCTCGATCAGCCGCTGATCGCCGGTGCGTCGGTAGTAGGCCTCGGCCAGGATGACGAACAGCGGTGTGGCGTCGACCGTGCCGTAGTAGCAGCCGAAGGGAACCTCTCCGAGCGCCGCCATTTCACCCCGGCGCGTCTCGTGCAGGATCTTGCCCGGCTCGGCGTCCTGGGCGTCGTCGGAGGTCGCTGCCTGGTGGGCGGCCAGAAAGCGCAGCACCCCGGCCGCCAATTGCGGGGACAGCCACAGGTACTCCAGCGCCGCAATCAGGCCGTCGCGGCCGAACGGCGTGCTGAACCAGGGGACCCCGGCATACGGGTAAGGACCATGGCGGGTGTGGGTGGTAAGCATTGCCATGTCTGCCGCGGAGCGGCTCAGCCAGACATTGAACTGCTCGTTGGAGGTGGTCACCTCGCCGCGGTCGGCGCGCCGCTCGGCGGCAGTGGTGGCGCTGCGCCGCAGCACCGACTCGTAGGTGTGCACCGGCGGCTCGGTATCTCCAACCACGCAGCCGATGGTGACGAATATCTCGCGCTGCTGGTGCGGCGCCAGCTCCACGCGGTAGCCGATGCGACTGTCCACGACGGTAGCTCCGGGCGTGACGTTGATCCGGGTGCGGCGGAGGATCCCGTCCAGCCCGCGGTAGCCCAACAGCAGCCCGTCCGCGATCGGCTCGGCCGGCAGGTGCTCGCCTTTTTGTGCCCGCCGGCTGCCGCGGACCTCGAAGATATCGGCGTAGTCGCTCTCGAGCAGCAGGTCCAGATCGATCGCCACCGGGTAGGTGCCGTAGTTGACCACCCGCAGGTGTTCGTACTGCACCGCCTCCCACAGGATCTTGGCACGGAACAGGTGGACGGTGGTCTTGGCCACCAGCAGCCGCCCATCCTCGTAGAGGTCCGGGGTGGTGAGATCGGCCCGCAACAGGCTGTTGTCGTCCTTGACCGAGGAGTTCAGCAGCAGCGGGCGGCGCCCGTTGACCCGCAGCTCCAGCCGTGACAGAAACCGGGTGCCTTCGTGGAAAACGCCCTGTTCGCCCAGGCCGATTGGCTGGATGTCGCCGTAGTGGTCGAAGATGGCAAAGGTATCGGCGTGCTTGAGAACCCGGGTGCGGTCGTCGGCCCGGGCCGAGGTGGCCAACACGTACCAGTCCCCTTCGACCCGGATCAGGTCCGGCGTGTCACTCATGCCGGAATGCCCGCGACATCCTGATCGGTAGTGAGACAGTTTTCGTACAGCGTCAGGTAATCCAGCGCCATGCGTCGGGCGGAGAAGCGGGTCTCGAAGGTGGCCCGGCAGGCGGCGCGATCGATGGTGGACAGCTGCGCCACCGCCTCCACCGCGTCGGCGATGTCGGTGACAATGAACCCGTTCACCCTGTGGTCGACAATCTCGGGCACCGAGCCATGCCGGTAGGCGATCACCGGGGTGCCACACGCCATCGCCTCCGCCATCACCAGGCCGAACGGTTCCGGCCAGTCGATGGGAAACAACAGCCCGGCGGCATTACCGAGAAACTCCGCTTTGTCCGTCTCGCCGATCTCACCGAGGTATTCCACGTGCGGCAGCGCGAGCAAATGGCGGATGTGCGCCTCGAAGTAGTCACGATCGGCCGGATCGACCTTGGCGGCGATGCGCAGCGGCATGCCGGCACGCCCGGCAATCTCGATCGCGCGGTCCACTCGCTTTTCGGGAGAGATGCGGCCGAGGAACGCCAGGTAGTCGCCGCCGCGGGGGTTGAATGGCAGCAGTTGCGCCGGCACCCCGTTGTAGACCGTACCGGCCCAGTTGGCGAAGGCCAGCGGTTGCCGCTGGCTGTGCGAGATCGAGACCACCGGCATTTCGCGGAACTCGCGGAAGATCGGCGGCAGGTCCGGGATGTCGAGTCGGCCGTGGAGCGTCGTCAGCTGCGCCACCGGAATGCGGCGCGAGAGGGGGAAGTGCAGGTAATCGACATGAAAGTGGATGACGTCGAACTCGTGGCGGCAGGCGAAGACCTGCTCGAGCATGAGGATGCTATGGGCCAGCGGGTCGACACAGTCGTTGGAGAGGCGCAGGGCCTGCGCCACCACCGGCCGTAACCGGGCCGACGTGCGCGAGTCGCCGGAGGCGAACAGGGTCACGTCGTGGCCCAACGCCACCAATTCCTCGACCAGATAGGCGACAACCCGTTCCGTACCGCCGTAGTAGCGGGGCGGGACACTCTCGGCCAGTGGGGCGACTTGCGCAATCTTCACGTGCGTCTTCCTCCCTGAAGCAGCTGTGCGCAGCAAGAATAGCCCGTCGTTTTGCGGGTGTGTATTGGTACCTTTACGTACATGGGGAGAGCCACACAGGTATTCATTCAACGGATTAACAGGATTTTTCAGGATTGACAGGAAAAGGCCTGTTTGCTGTGGGCTTAAACAACGAACCCCGAGTCGAACAGTCCAGGCATGTGGTTTTCGAACTGGACGAAGGTACTTCTCTGTGTCCTCTGCGGCTCCCCGCGGGCTATGTTCATTGGCAGCAGCCACGGAGGTCTTTATGGAAGCGCCACGCGCCACGCCGCCGGCCGGAGCGGTAATCTTGTTCACGGGGAAGCACCTCGACAGCTGGGTCGGTGGGGACGGGCAGCCGGCACCCTGGAAGGTCGAGGGCGGGTTTCTGGAAGTGGTGCCGGGCAGTGGCAACATCCACACGCGGCAGACTTTCCGCGATTTTTACCTGCACCTCGAATTTCGCTGCCCCCACAAGCCGAAGGCCGTGGGGCAGGAGCGGGGTAACAGCGGCGTCTATCTGCAGGGCCGCTACGAGCTCCAGATCCTGGATTCCTACGGGGTCGCTGCCCCCGGCCCGCAGGATTGCGGCGCGGTCTACGGGCTTGCCGCGCCGCTGGTCAACGCCGCGCGGCCGGCCATGGTGTGGCAGACCTTCGAGGCGGTGTTTCGCGCCCCGCGGGACGGCGAGTGCGCGCGGGTGACGGTGCTGTTTAACGGCCAGGTGATCCACAACAACCTGACCCTGGAGCGGCCGACAGCGGGGGCGCTGGACGACAGGATCGACGCACCGGGGCCCATTCTGCTGCAGGACCACAGCGATCGGGTCGCCTTTCGCCGCATCTGGGCGGTACCGCTGCCGGAGATCGGCTGAGGAACCGGGCGCGGCCGTGCCGTGTCGAATACTCCGGCGGTGCGGTTTTCGCGTAACTTGCTGTTAAAAACCTGCCGCGGAGACGCGGAGGCGCAGAGATAAACAAGGGCTTCCCTTGGTCAGCGCGGGAAGTTGTTAGCGGCCCGTTTTGCCCCCGTTAGCGCCCGACTCAAAAGCGATTCGGCACGCCTTCTGCTTGCCTCCGCTGTTATGGATTTTTCGAATTTCCGATGACGGCCCTTTGGCATGCGCCCTAGCAGCGTTGTCCTGAGCTTTCTGGTCTTGGTTGTGACTGCCTTTGGCGGCAGTCTGCTGCATGCCGGCTGGCACCAGTGGCAGGGCGGGGCGCTGCTCGCGCCGACGCGGGCGTTGGTGCGCGACCTTCGACTGACCGATCTGGTGCTGTTCACCGAGGCGCGCTACACCCGCCACCCGTCCCAGGCGGATCGACACACGCCGTTTCAGGACCACCCCGTGGCCCTGGAACACTTTCCCAGCGGGTCGCTGTTTGGTCCGCCCGCACACCTGACTTCCCATGCGCCACTGGATCGCCCGACAGCGCTATCTGATTGACTACACCGTGGCGGCCATGGCCCGGCGCAAGGCCCGCAATCTGGGGCTGCTGCTGGTCTATGCCCTCGTGGTGTTTGTGCTGGCCTCGGTGCTGCTGTATGGCCACGCCCTCCGCCGGGAGGCGGCCCTGCTGCTGGCGGAGGCACCGGAGGTGGTGGTGCAGCGGCTGCTGGCCGGACGTCACGAACTGGTGGATGTGAATGACCTCGAGCGGCTGCGCGGGATCCGTGGCGTGCGCCGGGTCGAAGGGCGTCTGTGGGGCTACCACTACGACCCGATCGCCTCGGCCAACTACACCTTCATGGTGCCGCCCGAGGGGACCGTCGCTCCCGGCACCATCCACGTTGGCGCCGCCCTGGCCCGGACCCGCGGTGCGGAGGTGGGCGATGTGCTGGCGTTTCGCGGTGTCGACGACCGACTTTTTCCGTTCCAGGTCGCCGCGGTCCTTTCGCCCGACTCGGCCATCGTCAGCGCCGACCTGGTCCTGCTCGGCGAGAGCGACTACCGCGCCTTCTTCGGCATTGCGCCGGGGCGCTTTACCGACATTGCGCTGACAGTGGCCAACCCGCGCGAGGCGCGCACGGTGGCCGAGAAGGTGCTGCGGGCGCTGCCCGGCAGTCGCCCGATCCTGCGCGAGGAGATGCGCCGGACCTATGCGGCCCTGTTCGACTGGCGTGAGGGGATGGTCTTGGTCCTGCTCTCCGGCAGCATGCTGGCGTTTGCCATTCTGGCCTGGGACAAGGCCGCCGGGCTCTCCGCCGACGAGCGCCGCGAAATCGGCATTTTGAAGGCGATCGGCTGGGACACCGGCGATGTGCTGGGCATGAAGCTGTGGGAAGGCGCCCTGCTTTCGCTGCTGGCCTTCCTGCTCGGATTCGCCCTCGCCTACGCCCACGTCTTTCTGCTTGGCGCGGCCCTGCTGGCCCCCGCCATGCAGGGCTGGGCGGTTCTTTATCCTGGCTTTGCCCTCATCCCGGCCATCGACGGTCTGCAACTGGCCACCCTGTTTTTCCTCACCGTGGTCCCCTATACGTCGGCCACCCTGGTGCCGGCCTGGCGCGCCGCCATCACCGACCCCGACCAGGTGATGCGATGAGTGTAGTGGTCGAGTTGATCGGCGTGCGCAAGGCGTTCCACGAGGGGCGACCGGGCGAGCTGTGGGCGGTGGATGGCATCGATCTGGCTGTCGCGCCGGGGCAGGTGACGGTATTCACCGGTCCGAGCGGTTCCGGCAAGACCACGTTGCTGACCCTGATCGGCTGTTTGGCCCGGCCCACCGAGGGGCGCATCCGGCTGGATGGCGAGGAAGTCTCGGGGCTGCCGGAGCGGTTCGTCACCGATCTGCGCCGCCGCACCTTCGGCTTCGTTTTTCAACAGTTCAACCTGATCCGCGGCCTGAGCGTGCTGGAAAACGTGATGCTGCCGGCCTACCCACTCGCGCCGCACTACCCGGCGCTACGGCGGCGAGCCGAACGGCTCCTGGCTCATTTCGGACTCGGCCCCCGCCGCGACGCGCAAGTGGAGTGGCTCTCCGGCGGCGAGGCGCAGCGGACCGCCATCGCCCGCGCCCTGATCAACGACCCGCCGGTGGTGATCGCCGACGAGCCCACCGCCAACCTCGACTCGCAGCTATCCACGGCCTTTCTCGACATCGTCGCCGAGCTGCGCGACCAGGGGCGAACCGTGCTGCTGACGTCGCACGACCCACTGGTCTACGAGGCGCCGGTGGTGGACCGCATCGTGGCCGTGCGCGATGGCCGGTTGGTGTCATGACGGCCCGCCCCTAGCATGCTGTTTCAGCCGGCGATCATGGCCCTGCTGCTGGTGGATGCCATCACCCTGGCCCTGCTGTTGCCGGCGGCACTGTTCGCCATTCAGCTGCTGCGGCACTGGGATCGGAACAGCGGCCATGCCCGCCAAATCCGGCTGGAGCGGCGCACCGCGCTGGTGACCACCGGCGTTGCCCTGCTGTCCGGGGTGCAGGGCCTGGCCCTTTTGCTGTTGGTGTTCACCGCCGATGCCCTGTCGGTGCAGTTCGTCGGCGCGATGTGCGCCGTCGGCAGCTTCAACGTCAACGCCTGGGGCTTTCCAGCCCTGCTGCTGCGCATGGCACTGTTTTTCTTCGCCGCCGCCTGGCTGGTGATGCACCACCTCGACCGCCAGGCGCGTGACTACCCGCTCATCCGCGCCCGCCACGCGCTGCTGCTCGTGATTGCCCCGGTGGCCCTCTTGGCCGTCCTGGCCCAGCTGGCCTGGTTTCTCGGTCTGCGTTCGGATGTGATCACCTCCTGCTGCGGGAGTCTGTTCAGCCCCGGTGGCGCCACCGTCGCCGCCGAACTGGCGGCACTGTCGCCACTGCCGGCCATGGTCGGCTTCTACCTCGTGTTGGGGGCGACCCTGCTGGTCGGTGCCTACTACTGGCGGCGCCGCCGTGGCCTCACCCTGTTCGCGCTGCTCGGCAGTGCCGCCTTTCCGGTCGCCATTGCCGCCGTGATCGCCTTCGTGTCGCTGTACATCTACGAGCATCCACACCACCACTGTCCGTTCTGCCTGCTCAAGGCCGAGTACGGCTATATCGGCTACGGGCTCTACCTGCCCCTGTTCGGCGCCAGCGCGATCGCCTTCGGCCTCGGTCTGACACGACCTTTTGCCCATATCGGAAGCCTGCGCCAGGTGATGGCGGCCGCCGTGCCGCGCGTGGTCGGCATCGCTACCGCCCTGTTTCTCCTGTTCACGCTGCTGGTCGCCTGGATCAGCTGGCACTCCAACCTGATCCTGCTGAGTTGACGATGCCCGGTTTCCGCTGCTGGACCTTGATGCTGCTCCTCGCCCTCACCCTCGCCGGCTGCGACTCCCGTGCGCCCCGGCTGGTGAGCGGTGATGCCGCCCCCGAGTTCGCCCTGACCGACCTCTCCGGTCAAACCGTGCGTTTGGCAGACCTGCGCGGGCAGGTGGTGGCGGTGCGCTTCTGGGCCGACTGGTGCCCCTTTTGCAAGGGTGAGATGCAGGAGCTCGAGCCGGTCTACCGTCAACGGCAGGCGGAGGGACTCCGGCTGCTCGCCGTCAACGTGGGCCAGGATCGTGAGACCGCCCACCGCTTTGTCGCCCGGCTCGGGATCAGTTACGACACGCTGCTCGATCCGGAATCGGCGACCGCACGGCAGTACGGTGTGATCGGGCTGCCGACCACCTTTTTCATCGACCGCCAGGGGCGCTTGCGGGGCAAAATTCTTGGCGAGTCGGACGCGGCCACCTTCGAACGCATGGTGGCGCCGTTGCTGAAGGGCGATTGAATGCAGCCCGAGTACACCTACGCCATGGCCTTTCTGGCCGGGCTGCTCGGTAGCGGCCACTGCATCGGCATGTGCGGGGGGCTGGTATCGGCCTTTTTCCTGCGCCTGGGCCACGTCGGGGCAAAGCCGCTGGTCGTTGCCGCCTACCACGGCGGCCGCATCGGCGTTTACACCATCGCCGGCGGGGTCGCCGGTGCCCTCGGCCTACTGCTCTCCACCGGGCTGATCGGCAAGCTGCAGGGCATCCTGCAGATCGCCGCCGGCGTGATCGTCATCCTGCTCGGGCTGGATATCCTCGGCAAGCTGCCGTGGCGCTTGGGTATCGTCCTGCCGACCCGGCTCATCAGCGGCACCTTGCGCGCCGCGGGGCACCGTGGCCCGGTGGGTGGCGCCCTGCTCGGCGGCATCATCAACGGCCTGATGCCCTGTTCCCTGACGCTCGCGGTGGCGGTGAAGGCGGCGACCGCGGGAGGACCGGCGGAAGGAGCGCTGCTGATGCTGGCGTTCGGCATCGGCACGCTGCCGGCCATGCTGAGCGCGAGTCTGCTGCTGGGTCGGCTCGGTACCAAGACCCGCGGAAGGCTCCTGCAACTCGCGGCCCTGTTCGTGATTGGCCTGGGGATTGCCACCGTTTCCCAGGGAGTGAGCTATTTCAATGTGATGAAGAGTCTGTCCAACGGCTGACGTGGCCGCGACCGGCCAAAAGGAGAAAGCCCATGAAACGACGTGATCTGTTGAAGACGCTGGCCGCCGCCGGCGCGCTGGGGACCGCCGGCACCACGCTGGCTGCGCCCAAGACCTATGGCACACCGCTGCAGTTTGAGCCCAAGACGCCCAAGGATCCCAACCCGCTTCAGAACGAGCTGGAGAAGTACCCTACCTGTCCCTATTGCGGCATGGATCGGCGCCAGTGGCACTTCAGCCGGCATCTGGTGCACTACGAGGACGACCTGGTGGACGGGACCTGTTCCATCCACTGTGCCGCCATCAGCCTCAGCCTCAACATGGACCGCGGCCCGAAGGCGATCTACGCGGCCGATTACGGCAGCACGGCTGAGCCCAAACCCCTGGTGGACGTGGACAAGGCGATCTACCTGATCGGCAGCGACATCAAGGGCACGATGACTGCCCGCAGCAAGCTGGCGTTCGCCGACGAACAGGCGGCGGGCCGGACCCAGCAGACCAACGGCGGTGAGCTCGGCAGCTTCGATGCGGCACTGACGGCCGCCTATCAGGACATGGCGCGTGACACCATCACGATCCGCAAGCGCCGCGCCGAGAGGCGCGCCAAGGCCGCCGAGAAGAAGACGCCGTAGGATGCGGTGAGCATGCGAACCGCATCGTTCACCCAACCCTTCCGGCGGCGTTGGTGGGCGGTGCGGTTCGTTCCTCACCGCACCCTACCCAACCTGCACAGCATTGCGGTTCGAAAATATGCGCCCATTTGTCCTGCTCCTTGCCCTTTTCTCCACCACATCCGTCGCGCAGCCGGTCGAGGTGCCGGATCCCGCCCCCGGCGATACCTGCCCGGTCTGCGGCATGTTCGTGGCCAAGTATCCGGAGTGGATCGCGACCGTCCTCTACCACGACGGGCACGCCCACCACTTTGACGGTGCCAAGGATCTTTTCAAGTACCTGCTGGACCTGCCGAAGTACGCCCCTGGCCACCGGGATGAGGACATCGCCGCCGTGGGCGTGACCGAGTACTACGGGCTCACCCGCATCGACGCACACACCGCCTGGTACGTGATCGGTTCCGACGTGCTTGGCCCGATGGGGCATGAGCTGGTGCCGTTGGCAACGGAGGCGGACGCGGGGGAGTTCATGGCCGACCACCAAGGCGTTGCCGTGTATCGCTTCGAAGGTGTCAATGGTGTCCTGCTCGAACACCTCGACCACGGACGGTTCGACGCAATCCGCTAGCGATGGCGTCCATTGCATATTGAGAACCCTTGAACTTGAATACGAAGCAGTAGTCCGCGGTGGTCCGATTGACCGTGGGCGCAACCTGACGACGCAAGGAGGCGAGTCATGGCAACCCAGGTATACGATGTGGAGCGTGCGACGTCGCGGCGACCCCTTTTCAGCGCCATCCGTTGGGGGGCGGTGATCGGCGGCTTCGTCGCCGGGACAGCGGTCTATCTGCTACTGACCTTATTGGGGATCGCCGCCGGTCTTACCGCCATCGATCCGCAGGCGGCAGAGCCGGTGGGCAGCGTACCCCTGTGGACCGGGGTATGGAACTTCATCAGTATGTTGATCGGCGCCTTTGTGGGCGGCTGGGTCGCCGGGCGCATGAGCGGTCTGCGGCGACGCACGGACGGCATGCTGCACGGGCTGGTCGCCTGGGGCGTCGCCACCTTGTTCTTCGCCTACCTCACGACGACGGCGGCCGCCAACCTCATCGGTAGCACGTTCAACATCATCGGACAGACGGCGCAGACCGCGGGGCAGGCGGCCGGAGAGGCCGGCGGTGGCGTCATGAGTCAGCTGCAGCAGCTCATCACCGGCACCGAGGAGTCTCCGCAGGTCGACCAGCAGACCCTTTCGACCCTGCAGGACCGCCTGTCGGCCGGCGACCGCTCAGGCGCCATCGACGTGATGGTCAACCAGATGGGCTTTTCACAGGAGCGTGCTGCGCAGATCGTCGATCAGGCCATGCCGTTGGTCGGCGGCGGGCAAGGGGAGCAGGCCGCGGAGCAAGCGGTGACGACGGCCAGTGTCGCCTCCTGGTGGCTGTTTGCCACTCTGCTCATCTCCCTGGTGTTGGGAGTAGTGGGTGGCGCGATGGGCGCCCGCGGCACCAGCAACCGCGTGGTCGGCGACTACACCGAAAAGCGGCACCACCACATCAGCGCTTGAAGAGGTAGGTGGCAGGCGGGATACGGAATCTGGGATTCCATGTTGCCGTCAGGTAGGTGGTAGATGGAAAACGGAATGTGGGGGGGGCAGCCTCCTCCCCACATTCCACCTACCACCTACAGTATCCCTATCAAGCCGCGAGCACGTCCTTCAGCTTTTTCATGGCGTTCTTTTCCAGCTGGCGGATGCGTTCCGCTGAGACGCTGTACTTGTCGGCCAGCTCCTGCAGGGTCGTCTTGCCTTCGCCGAGCCAGCGCGCGGTGACGATATCTCGACTACGGTCGTCCAGCCCCTCGATGGCGCTCATCAACTGCCGGGTACTGTGCTCCTCCCAGTTCTGCTCCTCGACCTGGCGGGCAGGGTCGTGGCGCAGGTCCTGCAGATAGGCGACCGGGGCCGGGGCAGAGTCCTCGTCGTCGTCATCGCGCAGGTCGAAGGTGATGTCCTGGCCGGAGAGGCGGGACTCCATCTCCAGCACGTCGGCGGTGGAAACCCCGAGGTCCTTGGCCACGGCGTCCACTTCGGCGTGGGAGAACCAGCCGAGGCGCTTTTTGGAGCTGCGCAGGTTGAAGAACAGCTTGCGCTGCGCCTTGGTGGTGGCCACCTTGACGATGCGCCAGTTGCGCAGGATGAATTCGTGGATCTCGGCGCGAATCCAGTGCACGGCAAACGACACCAGCCGTACGTTCATGCTGGGATCGAAGCGTTTCACCGCCTTCATCAGGCCGATGTTGCCCTCCTGAATGAGGTCGGCCTGGGCCAGCCCGTAGCCGCTGTAGCCGCGGGCGATATGTACCACGAAGCGCAGGTGCGACATGACCAGGCGGCGCGCTGCCTCCAGGTCGTTGTCCTGTTGCAGTCGCTCGGCCAGTTCGCGCTCTTCGTCGGCGCTGAGCACCGAGATGCGGTTGACCGCCTGGATGTAGCTCTCCAGGCTGTTAATCGGTGTGAGCTGCAATTGAAGGGCCTTGGACATGCGTTCCTCCCTTTATCAGAGTTCTTGCAAGCACAGCAGATTAACCCATACTAGCACTCAACTTTTGGGAGTGCCAATAACCAATTCTAGTTCCGGGTCACGAAAACGGGAAGGCTCTGGTGGGGAAACGGGACCAAAGACTCAAGGTTCTCCTGACGTCTTGGCCAGTTTCCCGGGCGCACGGTGTGGTGAGGAACGAATCGCACCGATGCCCGGAAATGCCGTAATGATGCGGTTCGCAGGCTCACCACATCCTCAAAGCTCGGCGAAATCCCCTGTAGGGTGTGATGAGGAACGAACCGCACCGATGCCCGGAAATGCCGTAATGATGCGGTTCGCAGGCTCACCACATCCTACAAAGCTTGGCGAATCCCCCGTAGGGTGTGGTGAGGAACGAACCGCACCGATGCCCCGAAAATGTCGTAATGATGCGGTTCGCAGGCTCACCACATCCAAAGCTTGGCGAATCCCCCGTAGGGTGTGGTGAGGAACGAACCGCACCGATGCCCGGAAGTGCCGTAATGATGCGGTTCGCAGGCTCACCACATCCTACAAAGCTTGGCGAATCCCCCGTGGGGTGTGGTGACGACTGCATGGATGCAGGAGGTAGAGCAACGCAGGGAGCAGTTGCCGAGGAACGAACCGCACCGATGCGCCGGCGGCCTCAGGTCGGCTCGATATCCCGCAGGTGGCGACCCACCGCGATCCAGGAGCCGAGCAGTCCCAGGCCGGTGCCGCCGAACAGCAGGCCGGCGGTGGTCAGGGCGTCCAGGGTATCGAGCCGGAAGCTGCTGCGATAGAGGCCGGCCAGCTCCTGCACAGGGCCGGCCAGCGCCCATAGCGAGGACTGCACCAGGGCGAAGGCGATGAGCGCCCCGAACAGGCCGTACCAAAACCCGCTGTAGAGAAACGGGCGGCGGATGAAGGTATCGGTGCCGCCGATCAGCTTGGTGATCACGATCTCGTCACGCTGGTTCTGGATTGCCAGCCGGATGGTGTTGCCCACCACCAGCAGCACGGCCAGGGCCAGCAGGGCGCCCAATACCCATACCCCGCGCCGGCCGATCTCCATCAGGGCGAACAGCCGCTTGACCCACTGCATATCGAGCTGCGCCAGTTCAACCTGGGGATTGGCGCCGAGTTCGTCCAGCAGACGCTTGACCGAATCCGGGTCGCTTCGCCCCAACACCGGGCGTACCACCAGCACCGAAGGCAACGGATTCTCGGAGAGGGCATCCAGGGCGTTGCCGAAGCCGGAGAGGCGCCGAAACTCCTCCATCGCCTGCTCGCGGGAGATGTAGTCCACGCCGGCGATGTCCCTGTGGGTGCGCAGCTTCGCGGCGAGCCGTTCGGCCTCGGATTCAGCGAGTTCCCGGCGCAGGAACAGGGAGACCTGGGTGCCGCCGTCCCAGCCGCTCATCACCTGCTGCACATTGGTGAGCAGCACGTGCAGCCCGGCCGGCAGGGCCAGGGCGATCCCCAGCACCGCGGCGGTCATCAGCGCGGAGAACGGCCGGCGCCAGATCTGGCCGAGGGTGTAGAAGAAGGTCTGCAGATGGCGAATGCCCCAGCTCGCCACGGCCGTGCCGATGCTGCTGCGGATGGTGGAGGCCCCGCTGCTACGGCCCTTCGCCGGCGCGTTCACGCCGTCCTCCCGTGGCCATCGAAGGCCAGGCGACCGTGGTCCAGGCGCAGCACGCGGTAGGGCAGGCGGCGGACCAGATCGAGATCGTGGGTGGCGATAAGTACGGTAACGCCGACCTGATTGAAGTCGCGGAATAGCGCCATGATTTCGCGGGAGAGCATCGGGTCGAGGTTGCCGGTGGGTTCGTCGGCCAGCACCACGGGCGGTTTGCCGACCACCGCCCGGGCAATGCCGACCCGCTGCTGTTCACCGCCGGAGAGGGTGATCGGATAGGAGCGCTCCTTGCCGAGCAGGCCGACCTTGTCCAGCGCCGCACGCACGCGGCGTTCGATCTCGGCGCGCCGGTGACCGGCAATGATGAGCGGCAGGGCCACATTGTCGAACACCGTGCGGTCGAACAGCAGCCGGTGGTCCTGGAAGATCATGCCGATGTTGCGGCGGTGGTAGGGGATGCGTCCGCGCCGCACCTTGCCCAGGTTCTGCCCGCCCACCACCACCTGGCCGGCGCTGGCCCGCTCCACCAGGGCGATGAGCTTCAGCAGCGAACTCTTGCCGGCACCGGAGTGGCCGGTGAGGAAGGCCATCTCGCCCGGCGCCAGGTGCAGGTCGATGTTGCTCAGGGCTTCATGCCCGCCGGGGTAGCGTTTGCTGACGTTGGTGAAGCGAATCATTGCTCGGTAGGTGGCGTTTGGTATGTGGAATGTGGGGGTAAGTGGCCGGCGTGGACGCGATTCCCCATATACCACATGCCACCTACTACCTACTTTGCCAGCAGGGCATCGACGAACTCTTCGGCGTCGAAGGCGCGCAGGTCGTCGATGCCTTCGCCGACCCCGATAAAGCGGATGGGCAGCCCCATCTGCTTGGCGATGGCAAAGATGATACCGCCTTTGGCGGTCCCGTCCAGCTTGGTCAGTGCGATGCCGGTGACCCCGACCGCCTCGTGAAACAGGCGGGCCTGGGAGAGCGCGTTCTGGCCGGTACCGGCGTCCAGCACCAGCAGCACCTCATGGGGCGCGTCCGCGTCCAGTTTCTGGATGACCCGTTTGACCTTCTTCAGCTCCTCCATCAGGTTCGACTGGGTGTGCAGGCGACCGGCGGTATCGGCGATCAGCACGTCGATGCCACGCGATTTGGCGGCCTGAACGGCATCGAAGATCACCGAGGCGGAGTCGGCGCCGGTGTGCTGCGCAACCACCGGGATCCGGTTGCGCTCGCCCCAGACCTGAAGCTGCTCGACGGCGGCGGCGCGGAACGTGTCGCCGGCCGCCAGCATCACCGACGCCCCCTGCTGCTGCAGGCGTTTGGCCAGCTTGCCGATAGTGGTGGTCTTGCCGGCGCCATTGATCCCCACCACCAGCAGCACGTAGGGGCGGACCTCGTCGGGGATCTGCAGCGGGGCGCTGACCGGCGCCAGGATGCCGCTCATGTTCTCGCGCAGGGCGGTAAACAGGGCGTCGGCGTCGTCCAGTTGCTTGCGGGAGACGCGCTGGGCCAGATCGGCCATGATGGCCCGGGTCGCCTCCACGCCGACATCCGCCAGCAGCAGCTGGGTCTCCAGCTCCTCCAGCAGATCGTCATCGATCTGGCGGCGGGCTCCGACCAGGTCGCGCACGTCGCTGTTGAGGATGGCGCCGGTGCGGGCGAGCCCCTGGCGCAGTTTGGCGAAAAAGCCCTGTCCCTCCGCCTTTTCACCCTTGTCTTTGCGAAAACCGAACATTATCTAACCTGTGGTTGTTGGCAGCAGAGGTGCAGAGGCCGCGGAGAAATAATGATATCGGAGAAAGTGCCCCTGTCCCCCTCGGCAAGCCAATACTCTGTGTCCTCTGCGCCACTGCGGTTATTTAACTTAAGGGAACTCGAATGGCCTGGCGGTATTCTATGAATAAGATTACAAGAAGAGACGCGCGGCCCGGATCCTACCATCTCGCCAACGGGGCGGGGTACGCCGCGGTACACTTACCCACTGACTCTACCTTATGAGGCAAATGATGCGACGCGTTTCGGCCGCCGTGCTGACCGCCGCCCTGGTGGTGGCTGCCCCCGTGGCGGGGGCGGGTTACGAGGAGACCACCCACGAGCGGGTGCTCGAAAATGGAATGAAAATCATCGTGCGGGAGGATCACCGGGCGCCGGTGGTGGTCTCGCAGGTCTGGTACAAGGTGGGTTCCGCCTACGAGCACGGCGGCATTACCGGCATCTCCCACGTACTTGAGCACATGATGTTCCAGGGTACGCCGGCGCATCCACCCGGCGAGTTTTCCCGCATCGTCGCCGAACACGGCGGCGACGAGAACGCCTTCACTTCCCGCGACTACACCGCCTACTACCAGAAACTGGAGAAGAGCCGGCTGCCGATCAGCTTCGAGCTGGAGTCGGACCGCATGCGCCATTTGCTGTTGGGCGAGGAGCAGTTCCAAAAAGAGCGCCGGGTGGTGATGGAGGAGCGGCGCCTGCGCACCGAGGACAAGCCCTCGGCGCTGACCTATGAGCAGTTCATGGCCACCGCGTTTCACGTCAGCCCGTACCATCATCCGGTGATCGGCTGGATGGACGATCTGGAGCACCTCACCAGCGATGACCTGCGTGCCTGGTATCAGGCCTGGTATGCCCCCAATAACGCCATCCTGATCGTGGCCGGCGATGTCGAGCCGCAGGCGGTATTCGACATGGCCGAAAAACGCTTCGGCTCACTCGAGCCGAGCGTGATCCCCGAGCCCAAGCCGCGCCAGGAGCCGCCGCAGCGCGGTGAACGGCAGGTGGTGGTGCGGGTGCCGGCGGAGTTGCCGGTGCTCTACCAGGGCTACAAGGTGCCGAGTCTCAAGACGGCGGAAGAGGCCTGGAAGCCCTATGCCCTGGAGGTGCTGGCCGGGGTGCTGGACGGCGGCGACTCCGCCCGCTTCACCCGCGAGCTGATCCGTGGCCAACAGGTGGCCTCCAGTGCCGGAGCCGGTTATGACCTCTACGCCCTGAACGACACCTTGTTCATGCTGAGCGGTGTGCCGGCCGAGGGGCGTACGATGGCGGAGCTGCAGCAGGCGCTGGCCGAGCAGGTTGAGCGGGTGCGCACGGAGCTGGTGGATCCGGCCGAGTTGGAGCGCATCAAGGCACAGGTGACCGCCGGCAAGGTCTACGAGCGCGACTCGGTGTTCTACCAGGCGATGCAGATCGGCAAGCTGGAGGCGATCGGCCTTGACTGGCGCGAGTCGGAAAAATACGTGGAGCGCATCGAGGCGGTGACACCGGAACAGGTACGCCAGGTGGCGCGCGAGTTTCTCGACAGGGAACAGCTGACCGTGGCGCGTCTCGAACCGTTGCCGAAGCCGGCCGAAGACGCCACCAAGAACGCGAGCGGGGGATAAATCATGCGAATCCTGACAGATCGGCGCCGCGCCGCGGCGCTCTTCGGCCTGTTGCTGCCGTTGCTGCTGTGGTCGGCGGCGGTGCGGGCGGTTCCGGAGATTCAGCAGTGGACCACCGCCAAGGGGGCCGAGGTGCTGTTCGTGGCCGCCCCGGAGATCCCGATGGTCGACGTGCGGGTGGTGTTCGCCGCCGGTGCGGCCCGGGATGGCGACCAGCCGGGGATCGGTGCCCTGACCAATGCCCTGCTCGCCGAAGGGGCGGGAAAGCTCACGGCCGACCAGATCGCGGAGCGTTTCGATGCCGTTGGCGCCAATTTCGGCAACGACTCGCTACGCGACATGTCCATCTTCACCCTCCGCAGCCTCACCGAGCCGAAGCGGCTGAAACCGGCACTGGAGACCTTCGCCCTGGTACTCGGTCAGCCCACCTTTCCGGAGGAGGCTTTCCTGCGCGAGCGAGGGCGGATGCTGGTGGCGCTGCGTTACGAACAGCAGTCGCCGTCGAAGATCGCCGAACGCCGTTTCTACGCCGGTCTTTACGGACAGCACCCCTATGCCGTGCCTCCCCTGGGTACCGCGGAGTCGCTGGCGGCGCTCACGGTGCCGGCGCTGAAGGCCCATTACGACCGCAATTACGTCGCCAAGAATGCCGTGATCAGCATCGTCGGTGACCTCGATCGCGCCGCGGCGGAGGCGATTGCCGAACAGGTGACCGCCGGTCTGGCGTCGGGCCAGGCCGCCGCGCCGTTGCCGAAACCGGAGCCCCGCAAAGAGGCGGAGCGCATCGAAGTGGCCCACCCCTCGACCCAGACCCACGTCTGGATGGGGCAGCTCGGGGTGCAGCGGGACGACCCGGACTACATCCCGCTCTACGTCGGCAACCATATCCTCGGCGGCAGCGGCCTGGTCTCGCGCATCAGCCAGGAAGTCCGTGAGGAGCGCGGCCTCGCCTACAGCGCCTACAGCGGGCTGTCGGCCATGGAGGCGCGCGGGCCGTTCATCATGGGATTGCAGACCGCCAACGAAAACCGCGACGAGGCGATGCAGGTGCTGCGCCGGACCTTCGCCGAATTCGTCGCCGAGGGGCCGACCGATGAGGAGCTGGAGCGGGCGATCAAGAACATCACCGGCGGCTACCCGATGCAGATCGATTCCAACAGCGATATCGCCAGTTACCTGTCGATGATCGGCTTTTACGACCTGCCACTCGATTATCTCGAGACCTTCCCGAAGCGCATCGAGGCGGTCACCGCCAAACAGATCCGCGAAACGTTCCAGCGCCGCTTCCATCCGGAGCGGCTGCTGGTGGTCACGGTGGGTCGTTCCTGATGGCCAAATCGCCGGCGAAAGCCCAGGGTAGCAACCGGCTGCGCATCATCGGCGGGACCTGGCGTAGCCGGCGTCTGAGCTTTCCCGACGTGCCGGGCCTGCGGCCCACCACCGACCGGGTGCGCGAGACCCTGTTCAACTGGCTGCAGCCGGTGGTGGAAGGCGCCCGTTGCCTGGACCTGTACGCCGGCAGCGGCGCACTGGGGCTGGAGGCGCTCTCGCGTGGCGCCGCCGAGACGGTGTTCGTGGAACGCGACGCCAAGGTGGCCGATGCGCTGGAGCAGAACCTGCGCCTGCTCGGTAGCGAAGCGGGGCGGGTCGTACGCTCCGATGTCCTCAACTTTCTGCGCAGCGGCGCTCGGCCGTTCGACATCGTCTTCCTCGATCCGCCGTTCCGGCAGGGGTTGCTGGAGCCCAGCCTGCGGCGGCTCGCCGAAGGCGGCTGGCTGGCATCCGAGGCCCGTGTCTACCTGGAGAGCGAGGGTGAGGCGGGGCTGCCCGCGCTGCCGGCCGGCTGGGAGCCGCTGCGCAGCAAGCTTGCCGGGCAGGTCGCTTATCATTTGGTGGCGGTGGCCTGAATCGCACCGCCTCCGCTATCATGGTTGGCCATACCGCCCCAAGGACACGCCATGCAGGTCGCCGCCGTCTACCCCGGGACCTTCGACCCCATCACCAACGGCCACTCGGATCTCATCGCCCGTGCGGCCCGGCTGTTCGATTCCGTGGTGGTGGCGATCGCCGCCAATCCCAAGAAAACCCCGCTGTTTACCCTGGAGGAACGGGTGGAACTTGCCCGCAAGGTTCTGGTCGGACTGGATAATGTCGAGGTTTCCGGTTTCGACTGCCTGCTGGCGGACTACATGCGTCGGCGCAACGCCCAGGTGATCCTGCGTGGCTTGCGTGCGGTCTCCGACTTTGAATACGAGTTTCAGCTGGCGGGCATGAACCGCCGGCTGGCGCCGGAGGTAGAAACCCTGTTTCTGACCCCGGCCGAGAAATACACCTACATTTCATCCAGTCTGGTCAAGGAGGTGGCGGAACTCGGGGGCGACGTGGCCCCGTTCGTCCATCCCGAAGTGAAGGCTGCGCTGCAAAACAGAATGGGCTAATATACACGCCATTTTTCGCCCCCCGGCAGCGTTTTAGGAGGAAAAACCCCCATGGCTTTGATGATTACCGACGAGTGCATCAACTGCGACGTCTGCGAGCCCGAGTGCCCGAACGGCGCCATCACTCAAGGTGACGAGATCTACGTGATTGAACCCGCCCTCTGCACCGAGTGTGTCGGCCACTACGATCAGCCCCAGTGCATCGAGGTTTGCCCGGTGGACTGCATCCTGGTTGATCCGGAGCACACCGAGACCGAAGAGGAGCTGCGCGCCAAGTTCGAGAAGCTGGAGAACGCGTAAGCGCTCCCGGCGGCAAGAAAAAAGGCCCGGAAGGGCCTTTTTTCGTCAGGGATTCAGTTATCCCGCAATCGATATCCCCCCAACCGTCTTGCAAATGCCTGCAAGGCCTCGATCCCACTGGCTTCGGCCCGCCGGCACCACTCCTGCAACGCGCTCCGGATCTGCTCCGGCCCGGCCGCTGATTGCCAGATCGCCTGCAACTGGCGGCGAAACTGTACCGTTGTCTCCAACGCCTGGCTCTGACGCAGCGCCTCCTCCATCCGTTGCCGGGCCTCCTCATCCAGCAGGCGCTCCTCGCGTAACAGCAGCCGTCGCACCGCTTTGAAGTGGCGCTTCAGCGCCGCGTCCATCGCGGCGATCCGGCGCGTCTCCTCGCGGTGGACGCGGGTAATGACCTCCCGGCCGTAGCGGGCCAACACCTGGAAGCGGCTGTTGACGATGGCGTGAACCGCTTCCGTGTCCAACCCCTGATGGGTCGTAATCCGGGCCGGTTTGGGCGCGATCCGCTTGACCCGCGCCAACCCCAGCATTTCCAGCATCCGGATATAGAGCCAGCCGATGTCGAACTCCCAGCTCTTGGACGACAGCCGCGCCGAGTTTGGGAAGGCGTGGTGATTGTTGTGCAGTTCCTCGCCCCCAATCAGAATGCCCCACGGCACGATGTTGGTGGAGGCGTCCGGACTCTGGTAATTGCGATAGCCGATGGCATGACCGACCCCGTTGATCACCCCGGCCGCCCAGAACGGGATCCAGATCATCTGGATCCCCCACACCGCCAGTCCCGCAGGGCCGACCAGCAGCAGATTCGCCGCCAGCAAGAGCACAATGCCCTTGCCTTGATGCCCGGTATAGACCCGCCTTTCCAGCCAGTCGTCCGGCGCGCCTTTGCCGAACCGGTTCAGCGTGTCGGTACGCCGCGCCTCTTCCCGATACAGCTCCGCCCCTTCGAACAGCACCTTGCGCAGGCCCTTGACCTGCGGGCTGTGCGGGTCCTCCTCGGTTTCGCAGGTGGCGTGGTGCTTGCGGTGGATGGCCACCCATTCGCGGGTCACCATGCCGGTGGTCAGCCACAGCCAGAAGCGGAAAAAGTGACTGACCACAGGGTGCAATTCCAGAGCACGATGCGCCTGGTGGCGGTGCAGATAGATGGTGACCGCAGCGATGGTGATATGGGTGAGGATCAGCGCGTAAAGCACGATCCCCCACGGGGAGAGATTCAACAACCCTTGCATGGGTAACCTCGTGACGTATTCCGATCCCAGTATAGATGGGGCTGGAAGGGCCGCAGGCTATCCCGGCAGATTCGGCTGCCGATGCACAAGGCATGCTGTCGGCAAACAGGTTTGCTACATCTGTCGGAACCGGTGCATGTGCGGCCGGCTGACCGGAATCGCCTCCGGCATTCCGCGTACGCCAAGGTACAGGTGTCCTTCGTCGTCACGATGGCAGGTTTCGATACAGGCGGCGTTGACGATGCACTTGCGATGGACGCGCCAAAACCGCTCGGGGTCGAGTTCCGCCTCCAGCTCCTTGATGGGTTTGCGGATCAGGAACTCGCCCTGATCCGTAAAGACCGAGGTGTACTTGTCGGCGGCGACAAAGGCGATCACCGTGTCGGTAGGGAGCAGGCGCACCCCTTCGTGGGTGCCGGCGCGGATCCAGCGCAGGTAGCCCGGGCGCGCGTGCGCGAGCTGCCGGAGCAGTTCGGTCAGGGCCGCTGGCGGCTGCGACTGCGTCAGTTTCTCTTGCAGGCGTGCGACGGTACGGGCCAGGCGCTCCTCGGTGACCGGCTTCAACAGGTAATCGACCGCTTCTGCCTCGAATGCCCTTACGGCGTATTCGTCATAGGCGGTGATGAAGACCACGTGACAGCGTCCGTTGAGGCGTCGCGCCACCTCCATGCCATCCAGGCCCGGCATGCGGATGTCGAGGAAGGCGATATCCGGTTCGTGCGCGGCCACCAGCTCCAGCGCCGCCAGGCCGTTGGTCGCCTCGCCCGCCAACTGAAGCTCCGGCCAGACCACGGCGAGCCGGCGACGAAGCGCATCGCGCAACGCCTCCTCGTCGTCAGCCAGAATGGCCGTGATGGGTCGATTCACACTGTTTCCCCACGTCGGTTCGTTGGTCCGTCGTCTTCTCGTTCGGTGGACCGGGGCAGAATCAAAGAGGCACGGGCGCCACATGGCTGCCGGGTCTCCAGGGTCACCGATGCCCGGTCGCCGTAGAGTGTTTCGAGCCGTGCCTTGATGTTGACCAGCCCCAGTCCGAATCCGGCACCCTCGCTGCGGCTCCCGGCACCGCCTGCCGTATCGGTAACGGTGATGACGAGGTGTTCCGTTTCCGGGGTCACCGCCACCTCGATGCTGCCGCCCTCCAGCGCCGGTTCGAGCCCATGGGTGACCGCGTTCTCCACCAGCGGCTGGATCAGCATGGGCGGCAGCGCCTGATCCAGCAGTGCCTTTGGCGCCTCGATGTGCCAGCGCAGCCGCGCACCCATGCGCTCCTGCTGGATGGCCAGATAGGCGCGCACCAGTTCCAGCTCGTCGCCAAGGGTGGTACGGCCCTCGCGGGTGTGCTGGAGGGTGGCGCGCAGGTAGTGGATCAGCGACTCCAGCATGCGCCCGGCCCGTTCGGGGTGGCTTTCGATCAAGCCGTGGATGTTGGAGAGCGTGTTGAACAGAAAGTGGGGTTCAATCTGTGCCTGTAGCAGGCGTAGCCGGGTATCGGTCAGTGCCTTTTCGGCGGTGAGACGGCGCAACTCCTTTTCCTTCAACATCACCCGCGTCTGTGCGTTGCGGACCGTGGTGAAGTAGACGTAACCGGCCACCGAGCCGAACACGATGCCGAGCAGGATGTTGAGCCCGACGCCAGACCAACCGCGTTCCAGCAGTCCGGCCCAGGTGCCGGTCGCAACGCCCCCGAACAGAGTCCCGGCAGTGGCGCCGATCAGCACGCCGCCGATCAAATCTCCCGGCGTGGGGCGACGGGGGCGCTTGGCGAGCAGCGCCAGCAGATGCACGGCACCATGGATGCTGAAACCGATGGCGTGTGAATAGGCGACGCTCAGCCAGGGGGTGGCGGGGCCGAAGCGATCTCCGAATACCGCGATGAGCAGCAGGCCGATGGCACTGTTGAAGAGAAACACCATACCCAACTGCCAGCGCAGGCCGAAGCGGGCCAGAACGGACTGTGAGAGGGCATCGGGCGACATGCCGCTCACCATACCATCTCTCCGTGCAGTTCGAGGAACGCCACCGAACGCTGCGGCATCTGGCCGTAGGCGGAGTCGCTCGGGCCGCCAAACCCGCGAATACCGGCACGTATCGTGATCCCCTGACGCCACTCGTGGTCGAGGCCGAGAGTGGCCACATAGCCGCCGTCTTCCGGGGTGGTCAACAGGTCGAGATAGGGATCGGTATGTACCCCGTCATGGCTCAGGCGCAGCAGCAGGTTGTCGGGCAACAGCGACGCCGGCGCATAGGCCCGTTGGTTCCAGGCCAGGTTGCCGTAGACCGCCCGCTCTGGAGCAAGGCCGAGCAGCCCCTGTTGCTCCGCGGCGAGCGTGCGCAGTTCACGCCACTGCCCGGCCGTGAAGGCCTCGTCGTCGTGCCACCCCTCGAGCAACAGGGTGTAGCCGCCAGCCGTGGCACTGGTGCCCAGCAGCAATTGGTGACCGCCGCGCCGTTCCGTGAGGCGCCAGGGATCGCGGTCGGCGAGCCGCGTGTCGCCGCCCGTCAGACGGTGCGACGGAACGTGGTAACGGTCCTGGTAGAGAAAGGCACCGTGTACCTCCAGGTGGTCGCCGTGCACCCAACTGAATCCCCCACCCGGAGCGGCCCCCCGCGCCTCGTGCCAGTGGAGCAGCGCATGGGTCTCCAGTGCGCCCCAATATCGGTAGTGACGCAACACCCCCTCGTGCGGCCCGCGGCGGACCCTGTCATCGTCGACCTCGACCCGATTGACATAGATGGCCGAAATCGACGAGTCGGCATCGAGTCTTTCGACCAAAGCGATCGGGACCCCCTCCAGCCGCTCCTCGAACAGTGAGCGGCGCGCCTCCCTTTGGATCACGTCGAGCGGGCGAAACCCATGGCCGACGCCAAAACTCATCACCTTCTTGCCCACGGTGAAATCGATCCCCTGCGTGCTGAAATCGAGGTACAGCTCGTTGAGCCGGCCCCGCGTCGTGGCGAGTCCATCACGCTCCCGCCGTGTGCCGGCCCACTCCACAACCGCGCCGCTTTGGGCGTGGCGGATGTACAGCTCCTCGCCAACCGCGCGGGCGTAGACCCCGCGGTAGGGAGTCGGCGCGGCGAACAGGCTGTTGTCGCGCAACTCGGCGGATTCGGCCCGCAACGCAAGACCGAGAACAGTGTCGGCCTGCGTGCCGCCGCCTATCAGGAGCAGCGCGACCGCAAGGCCGACGTTTATCACCGGTACTGGTCGCATGAGTTCGGGGGTGGGCGCTGTCAGTCGAGGTTTTCCCGCACCAGGAAGGCCGGGTTGAAGTACTTGTCGGGCACCGCAGCGGGCGTGATGGTCAGATATTCGATCTCGGTGCGGCGGTTGCGGTTGATGCGGTCAAAAAGGGTCATCGCCACGATTCGCTGGCGTCCCTCCGCCTCTCCGAGGGTATAGCTAGCCTCCTTGGCCAACTTGCCGGAGGTGAGATAGAGGCGGGCGAACACCGGCACGTCGGCTGCGTCCAGCAGCAGCTCGATACGCTCGTAAGTGGTGCCGGCACGGGTCGAGCGCAGTTCCAGTTCACGGCAGGGCCGGTCGGCGGCGCAGGGCTCGGCGGTCACGCCGTCGGCAACTCGTTGGCCGCGATAGTCTTCGCTCCAAGTGAGGGTGGCCACGTCACCGGTAGCGGCGTCGCCCAGCAGCTTCTGCATGGGCGTGATGCGGATGGGGCGCCGGGTGTTCGGCATGAACAGCCAGTAATCGTCGTCCAGCATCAATACCTTTTGACCCGCTTCGCCCGCGCTTCGAAACAGCACCAGCGAGCGATGGCCGGGACGCGAATAGACCGTGTAGTGACGCTCCTTATCGACCACCTCGCCTTCATAGACGCGTACCCGAAGCTCCACCTTCGCCTCTGCATCGGGCAGGCGAACCGCGTCGGCACGGGCCAGCCGGGCCGCGACGTCGTCGGCCTTCACCGCCGTACCGGCAATCAAGAGGAGTCCACCGAGTGCAAGCCGTAGCGGCTTGTTCCAGCAGGTTGCGTCAGACATGTTGCAGTGCCTCCACGATCGGTTTGCCGACACCGCGGCGGGCGGCCACCCATGCGGCCAGCACAGCGGTGAAAAAGATCACCAGTGCGACGATGAGATAGAGCTCGGGCGAGGCCTGAAACAGCAGCGGATAACCCTCGGTCCGCCCCGGCGGCGGTGGCATCATGACCGGGAACTGTTCAAACAGCAGCGACACCAGGCCCGCCAAGAGCACACCCAACAACGCGCTGATCAAGCCAAGCAAACCCGACTCCATGGCGAAGTTGACGACGATGCGTCGGGCGGAGGTGCCGAGTGCGGCCAGGGTGCCGATCTCCCGCGTCCGTTCGGCAACGCTCATCGACATCGTGTTGGCCACGGCGAAGAAGACCATGGCCACGATGATGATCCCGAGCACGCCGAAGATGCGGTCGTAGAGGTTTTTGACTTTGGTGTAGAAGGCGGCGAGCTCATCCCAGGTGCGCAGACCCAGGTCGGGAAGGCCTTGCGCCAGTTCATCCCGCAGCCGGTGGGCGCCCTCCAGTGCGGTGAGATAGACGCTCAGCGTGCTCACCTTGTTGCTGCGCAACAGCGCCTGAGCGGTGTCGATGCCGGTGAGCAGGGCGCGTTCATCCATTTCGGGAGTGCCCGTGCCGTAGATCCCCACCACCTGCACGTCGATGCCATTGAGCGCGCCATCGGCCGTGGTGGAGAGGAGCGTCAACGAATCGCCAACCTTCGCCTTGAGGTGGCGGGCCAGTTCCCTGGCGAGCATCACCTCCGATTCCGCCTCGGCGGTTTCCTGCAGCGAAAGCGATCGTCCGTGTTCCACCGTGATGCGGTTGACGTCGAACTCGCCGGCAGCATCCACCCCGGTTCCAATGAAGATGGCGGACATCTCGCCATTGGAAATCAACCCGGAGTAGTGCAGGCGTGGATTCACCGCGGCGATCCGTGGGTCTTTCAGCAGTTCGGCCCGGAGTGCCTCGCTCTTACCGAGGCCGTGACCGAGCGGGACCTCTTCGTCTCCATCGAAATAGTCGCGATGGGCAATCACAACATGGCCAATTTCACCGGCGGACATCGTCTCTAACATCGCATAGGTGGAGAGGGCGAAACCGCTGGCGAGCAGTACCGAGGCGGTGCCGAGGGTGGCCAATACCACGGTAATGCCGGCGCGGCGGCGATTACGCAGTACGTTCTTCCAGGCGTAGAGCAGCCATTTCATGGCGTGACTCCTGCGGGGAGGGGGAGGCCGGCGGCGGCCGCGCCGGAGTGGTTGACGCCTTGCGCCTGCACTACCCCGTCCATCAGGTGAACGGTGCGCTCGCAGCGGCCTGTCATGCGATCGTCGTGGGTGGCGACAATAAAGGTGGTGCCGAGTTGGCGGCCGAGGCTGTGCATCAGGTCGATCACCTGGGTGGCCGAGCGGGTGTCCAGATTGGCTGTGGGCTCGTCGGCCGCCACCAACAGCGGCCGCTTGATCAGGGCGCGGGCGATGGCGACCCGCTGACGCTGGCCCCCGGAAAGGGTGTCCGGGAGGTGGTGACCGAAGGCGGTCAGGCCGACCTGCTCCAGTGCCTCGGCAACCCGGGCCCGGCGCTCGGCGGCCGGGGTGCCGTTCAGCAGCAGTGGGTACTCGATATTCTCCCAGGCGCTCATCACCGGGATCAGGTTGAAGCCCTGGAACACGAAACCGATCCGGTCGCGGCGCCAGTGGGTGAGTACGATGGGGCGCTGCTCCGCGACCGGTCGGCCGTTGAAGCGGACATCCCCCTCGTCGTGTCGGTCGATGAGGCCGCAGATGTTGAGCAGGGTGCTCTTGCCGCTCCCGGACGGCCCGGCCAGGGCGACAAACTCGCCGCGCTCAACGGTGAGATCGACCCCCCGCAGGGCGGGCACGGGTACGCTGCCGAGCCGGTAGTGTTTGGTCACCCCGACGATCTCGAGCAAGGGAGGCATGCGCGGTTCTCCTCAGCAGGGCGCAAGTCGCGCCGGTTCGCTGGAAGAAGTTAGGCGAGGTCGAGAGGGGCCTCAATGGGGGTGCGACAGGGTGCGGACAGTTGGGATGAAACGCCCGAATCGGCGACGAACCGGGGCCGAGTTGAGCCACAGCACGCAGTAGATTGGGGGCGTACCGCGGTTTCTATCCGAATGAAAGACAGCTGTTATGGCAGCCGGCCATTCGCTGGAATCGTTTCAAATTTCGGTTTTCACCGTCAGGCAGCTCCCGACCCCGAAGCGGACAGTTCGCAGGACCCGAGGGCTACGATGCAGAACTGACCCTCCGTCCTCTTCCAACTACCGCCCCCGTCGTCTCTACCCCGGATAGGCGAAAGCGCAGGCCTCCACCCGTCCCAACCTCCCCAGGCGTGTCACAGCCACTCCTCCACCGGCAGCATGGGCGCTTCGTACGGGTGGCGTGCCACGCCAGCCACCGGTGCCGGGGCCACGCCGAAGAGCCGTTGCGACAAACTCGCCTGATCGATAGCCAACGCGTGCATCGCTTCCAGGCCCGGCCTCCGCACCGACACCAGCGCGAGAACGTCGGTGCGCTGAGCCTGGCCATCCCGTTGGCCGAATACGTATCCCAGCATCGGCAGTTCCTGCACCCCGGCCGCGTTTGCGCTAACGCTGAGCGAGTAGCCGGTGCCGAGCACCAGGGAGCGCCCGAACGGAACCCGCGCATTCACCTCCGCCAACGACTTGTCGGTCTCCAACACCTGGGTGCCCGCCTCGCCGCCGCGCCCGGTGATGTTCGACAACTCCAGCGCCACTTCCACGTCCGCGTATTCGGGAGCCACCGCCGTAGGCGTCACCCGCAGGTCCAGGCCGACGTCACGCTCCACCTCGTCCGTATCCTCACCCCGGGGAACTATCAGCAGGTTGGCGCCGGAGAAGAAACGCGACGGCTTACCCGCTACTGCCACTACGCTAGGGCCCGCCTCGATCATGAACCGTGAGCCGCCCTCCGTGGCGACGTTCAGCGCATAGCTCAGCGTGGGAATGGTGAGTTCCTGCGAACGTTCCCTGGAGTAGCTGGTCACGTCACCCTCGCCGTCGCCTGTCACGCCGGTGGTGGTCTGGCTGTAGTTGAGCAGGGTGGCGCCGAACTGAAGCTGCAGGCTCTCCAGCAGGTTGAGGCCGGTGCGCGCCGACTCGCTACGGACGTAGCGGATGATGAACGCGTCCAGCATGATGTTGGTGTCGTCGGCATACACGGGGGCCGGCCGCGCCGGCGAGGGAGGTGGGTAGAGGCTGTCGGACAGGGCCTGGCGCAGAAAGTCCCGCACGCCGGACTCGGCAGGGAGCTGTGCCGGAAGCGCGTCGTCGAATGCCCGGTTGGCGAGCGCCGCTGCCCCGGCGCGAAACGCGAGATAGGCCAGGACGTTCGTCCAGCGCTCGCGCGTCGCCTCGGGCGCTCGTGCAAACCCCTCGGCGAAGTAGGCCAGGGCCGCCCGATGATCACCCAACACGTGTTCGGCAAGCCCCAGCAGCAGCAGCGGCTCCCACCCGTCCGGTGCATAGCGGACCGCGTTGAGGAAAGCGACCCGAGCCAGTTCCGCATCCCCGTGCGTCCGCGCCGGCTGCCGCAGCAAGGCACGTCCCGTGAGGATGTGCAGGCCGGCACTGGTGGGCTGCGCGCCCAGTTGCCGGAACAAATCGTTCGCAGGCGGCACGCCCCCCGGAACTCTTCACCAGCAGCGAAGCGGGCGTATGGCACCCCGTCAGTACGCCGGTCAGCAGCAATCCGAACACTACCCGGCTGACGCGGCGAACCGCTGCGCGGGTGGATGGTTTCCCGGTGCGCGGGCCGGGGTGCACGGTAGCGACGATGGGCGTCGGAGGCATTTGGGCTCGACTGGCGGCCGAAGGGGATAGGCGCGTAGCCTAACGGCGCATCTGTGCCGACGGGGATCCCATGAACATGGGATAGGCCCGGACGGGCACACGCAATAGGCTGCCGGTGTCACTGTCGGTGACGACAACGACGACACACCCGACAACGTTAGGAATCAAACATGAAGATACTCAAGCAGCCTACCGCCGCAGCCCTCCTCCTGGCCGCCGGCCTGAGCGCATTCAGCGCCGGTGCGTTGGCAAAGGACATGAAATGCAACTGCCTGAACGACGCGGAAAGCCAGCTCGACGGTAAAAGCTTCGAAAGCGGAGGAACGACCTACAAGCTGGATTGCAAGGACACCTTCAAGAGCAGCAGCGACAGTTACTCGACCCAGGGGTGGAACGACTACGTCAAACTCAAGATCGGTACGACTTCCTGGAGCAGCAACGACGTCAACATCCAGATGCGCCCGCGCAAGAGCAGCGAGTGCATGCTCGTGGTAACCGACCAGGACAAGAAAACGCGTTGGGCCGGCACCTACTGCGACACGGGGAACTACAAGAAGATCACCGACTTCGATTTCGACGAAAAAAACGGTTCCTACTCGCTCGGGGGTGCGGTGAACACCGCCACCAAACAGAACATTTTCCTGGTCCTGGCGACCAAGTCCGACGGGCGGTTCTACTCCAACGCACTTTGTGTCGAGAACAAGTAGCGCATCGACGGTAAGCCCCGTTCTGCTCGCTGCCTGTGGACTCTGTCGTTCAAAGGCAGGGCGCTCCCGAAGGGTCAAGTAGAACCTCTTACTTACATGGACATCACCCCAGCCGAGCCACCGTGACGAGCCGAAGCCCTTGGGAATGGAGGAGAAGGAATGTTCGGGGTCAGATGAACACTTCCCCTCGCAACGAGCCCGGCCCAGGGTTGTTCATCTGACCCAAACATCTGACCGCTGGGTGCGTTGGGCAGGAGCCGACCGAAAGCAACCAGTTGCCAGCGTGACGCGACAACAACGGACAAGTTACCCCATTGCTTATCGCTGACGCACGCACGGAACCCCCTCGTTCAGGTTCAACACGAGTGTGATTCCTATGTGCTCGAGAAACTCCTCATCGTGACTTACCACTACGAGCGCGCCGCTATATTGGCGTAGTCCCTCTTCGAGGGCGGCGATCGACTCCAAATCTTGGTGATTCGTAGGCTCATCCAGCAACAGCAGACGGGGCGGATTCGGGCCAAGCAGCAAACACGCGAGACCGACTTTGAGGCGCTCGCCACCGCTTAGCTGGCCGGTGGGACGCAGGGCTTTGTCGCCACGCAGCCGCAGTACGGCAAGTCGCGTGCGATACTCCGATTCACTCAGGCCCGGAGCCAGCCTCCGGAAGTTTTCCAGCGCAGACTGACGGTCATCCAACAGGGTCTGATGCTGGTCAAGCAGGCGCGGTGTTTCGTGCACCTCGACCACTCCTTCGTCAGGGCACTGCGTACCATTCAAAATGTGAAGCAGGGTGCTCTTGCCGCTGCCGTTTCGCCCAGTCACCGCAAGGCGCTGCGGACCGTTCAGGTCCAACTCAAAATCATCCAGCAGGGTGCGCGTCCCACGTCGTACTGTGACTCCTTGGAGTCTGAATACCCGTTTGCCTTGTGGGAGTGCAACCGCTACAACCGGCAAATCCACCGGCGTGATGCTTTCTAATTGCTCTCTTGCGATGCGTTCTCGTTCCCTACTCTCTTTGACGTGCCGCCCGTGTTGATTTCGGAGCCGCGCATCGGTGGCCTCGCTGCCTTGTTGGGAGAAGTCCAGCAACACCTTAGCTTGGTTTGCCCCACGCCGTGCGCGGGCGCCCTGTTGCTGGCGTCGGTGTTGCCGTTCGATGGCTTTCTGGCGCTGCTGCTTAGCGCGAAGCGATACGCTTCGAGCTTGGTCGTAGCGGGCCTGCGCTGTGCTCAACTCCTGCTGTTTAAGCTGGTGGAAGGCTTGCCATGGTCCGGGGTAGCTCCGCAACCCTAGGGAAGAAAGTTCGAAAATGCGCTCGCAGTGCTCCAGCAATTGCCGGTGGTGGGTGATGAGCAGTACGCCCCCTGGCCAGGCTTCGAGGAAGTCGAGGAGATGGAGCAATCCTTCGTGGTCCAGGTGATTGGAAGGCTCATCCAGGATCAGAAGACCCGGTTTTTCGAGCAGTAGACGGATAAGACCGAGACGGGTCAGTTCGCCACCGCTGCAGCTATTCGCGGGGGCATCCAGGGAAAGGTTGCCGAGCCCGAACCGAACCAACCATTCGCTGATACGCTCAGCCAGATCCCACCGCTCACCAACTGCATCAAAGTCGCTTGGGGCGACGCTACCCGCGCCAATGCGGTAAAGCGCCGCGACCGGCTCTCCGCAGCCGAGCGCATCGGCAATCCGATCACCGGAACCGATACAGACTTCCTGAGGTAAAAAGCCTACCTGGGTGTAGTACACGACCTGCCCAGCGTCGGGGTTCTGGCGTCCGACGAGAATGCGGGCTAGCGTGCTTTTGCCACAGCCATTGCGACCGACGAGCGCAACCACGCCCGATTCCAAGACCAAGTTCAGATCTGAGAAGAGTGTGCGGCCGTCGGGAGTGACAGCGGTGAGACTCCGAGCCTCAAGCAGGTGCATTGACATGACAACAAGTCCTCCAACGTGGAATGAATCATCGCGGTTGGGACTTAGTTGTTCATCGGCAATGTGCTCCGGTGGGGGAAATCGATGTCGCCAAAACTAGCAAGAGCGGAAGGGCCACACAAGAGCTTGCTCTGTTCTGAATGGCGACGACTGGGGAGGCGATGGATTGCGGCGGGGCGAGTTGATCTCGGGATTCAGTGCCACTCCAGGCGCCGCATCGGGCCGGGGACGGCCCTCCCACAGGGGGCCTGTTCTCGCTTGGCGTAAATGGGGATGTTTCGCCGCGCGGTGAACGGAGGTTAAGGCCCGGTGCGATCCAGTAGCAGGTTGCCGGCGGCGTCGACCCGGGCGCGCCAGCCGGGGGCGATGTAGGTGGTGGCCACGGTCTCGAGGACCAGCGCCGGCCCGGTCAGCTTCGTCCCGGCCGGGAGGGGCGCCCGCTGCCAGAGCGCAAAATGTTCGGGGTCAAAAATGTTCGCGGTCAGATGAAAGATTCCCTTGCAACGAGCCCGCCCCGGGGAGGGTTGTTCATCTGACCCCAAACATCAACATCATGCTGGCACCTGTCGAAGACGCTGGCGACTCAGAGCGGAATGACCAATGACTGGCTGAAACGCCAAGGCTTGGTATCGGTGCGTGATCTTTGGATGAAGGCGCACGGGTACATCTGAAATCTGTCGTGTGCCCCCTTCTTGTGAACCGCCTAGAGCACCGAACAGGTAAATTTAGGCTGCCGCATCGAACCGGTCGGCAGCGTGTAGATTGACGATACAAGCGGTTCGGCGCAGGTCGAACTCGTTCTTGCGAACGCCGAGATACCGTGCGCGCGGCCCCTGTATGCGACAGACGCGGGCGAGCCCATGCTCAACCGCGGTTCGCTCACGCAATTCCGCCCGGCCTTGCGGTGTTTGTTGACGACGTCGCAAGTCCAGGAGCATCGCCTCTTGCGCGTGGATAGCTACCGTACGGCCTCGCCCCTGTGCGGCCGTCGTGCATTGGGCACGCAAGGAACAGGTGGCACAGACAGAAGGGGCGAATTCCGCTCGATGGCCGCGAATCGGTGCCTCCTGACCGGCCGGACAAACCACCTTCTGAAGCGGCAAGTCGATCTGAAAACGCTCTTTCCCAAAGCAGCCTTCTCTTGGGCTCGATGACCATGGCTTGGCGACAATCCGCTTGCCCCGCTCGTACAGGTCTGCAGTCCATTGCGCGGCAAGGTAGCCCCGGTCGATAAATAAAGCCGATACCGGCCCGTAGCGTTCGACCTGGGGCCGCAAGAGCGCTGCCGCGGCGTGCTCCGGCTCGTTGGCCGGACGAACGGTTGCAGCCAAGATGAGTCCTTGCTCCAAATCGCGGGCAATATGGCGCTTGTAGCCGTTGATAACCCGGCTACTGCTCTTGCGCCCATGACGCATGTCGCCGTCGGTCACCGATATCCGCCTCTCGCGCGCGGTGCCGCGCTTGATCCGGTAGCCGCCGCCGGTGGGGTCTGGCTCCAAATCCTGCTCCAGCAGCTGTTCGAGGAGTGCTATCGCTTCACTGAGCGGTGGCTGCTTCTCATCGTTCGGAAGGTACTCGGTAACCCAACTGCGCAAACTCTGGACCTCTGTGACGATTTTTGTGAGGGCTTGTTGCTGGGCAACCGGGTCGTCCCAATCGATGTCCAGTTGCGCCTTGACGCTGCTGCCTTCGACCACGCTCAGTTGGGCCTCCCGAACAATCTGTTCCCTTGGTTTATTGCTAACCTCCACCACACAGCGCAGCAGAATTTCCAACGCATGCCCCAGCAGATTGAAAGAATCTTCCACCCGGCCCGCGCCCCAAAGGGGCGCCGAGTCCAGCGCCACCTTCAGCTGCTTGTAACCAAACTCGCCCGTTTCCTTCGCCAACTGCACCGTGCGTTCCAGCAGTGCTTGATCCAGGTCGGCCTCCTGCAACCGACGGCGGAAATCCACCAGTACGCCCTGGGAAAACGGGGGCTTGGAATCGCCGAGGCAACCCAGAACCATCTGCCAGCGCTTGTCGAATACCGCCTCCTCCACCGCCCCAGCATCTGACTTCTGCTCGTAGGCCTGCAGTAGCGTCACCATTGCCAACAAGGCCGGGGCTACTGGGGCTGTACCCCGTGGCAAGTCCGAGTACACCGCGGACAATCTTTCCTCGAAACTTGCGTCAAACAACCGGTGTCGGTGCCGACGCAGGAAGGCGAACAACTTTCCCGTTCGCTTCAGTCGCTTGCAAATAGCTTCCTCTTCCCTACTTAATAATTCAGGCACATCCCAGTGGTAGACACGGCTAACGGGCATCGCTGCGGACTCTCTCGATTCAGATGCCGCAATTTGATCATGCCCCGATCCCGCTGTCGATCCCCTCGTCTTTACCTGATCGGTGCTCTAGTGCGGACCCGCATGCTAGATGGTGTGGGGAGGGCGGGTTAGAAGCCCGCCCTTACCCGATTAGGCGCACTCATGGCTTCCGCTTGAACGTACGCGCCCAAATGAATAGCGCGACTTGAGGAAGAAAGTACCAGATTGCCGCATTCCCAACCAACGACGGTCCCGTAAAAGGCCCCACGTAGTCTCGTCCTGCTTCGTCGAAAGCCGCGACCAATAAAGGAAAGCCCATCGCGCGATAGGTCTCGTTTCCGCCAGGAAGTGGGTAGATGATGAATGCAGAGAGCACTGCCAAAGGAACGCCGAGCGCGAGACGCCACCGATACACCATCTTCCATAGATGCGTCGCCGCAATTTGTTGCTGCATTTTTCTGTTCTCCCGCGCTGAATAGACCTCAGCAGCAATCAGGAGAGCGGCAACTATTAGCAATGCGTAGAACATCCGACCCTTCGCCTAACGCCAAGCTCAGCCGAAGAGGGCCGCATTGCGGCCCGATGTCGGCTGGAGCGCAGTGTTATGCACGCCCGATACCGAAAACCGATTTCAATTTCGAACCCCACGTGCGCTCATAGAAAGGCTTAACCTCATCAACAAAGTACTGGGACAAACCGCTTTCTCCCCGCACCACTCGCACCAAGTCCACCGGCTCTCCCCCTGGCGCCATGTCGCCGGCTACGGTTCCTGCTTCACGGATCACCTTTTCAAAATGGTTGTCCGCCTCAATGCCGATCACTAGATGCGGTTTCTCGTCAACGGATGGATCGTGCATCAGGGCAACGTACGCCGCCTTTACGTTGCTGTGTTTAGACAGAAGAGTGGTCAGAGATGCGACTATCGCAGCTGGATAGTCCTTCGGCTGGCCCAAAAGGACTTTCGTTTCCTTCTTAACTACCCTTTGCGCCGGGCGCTTGTTGATCCCATCGGATAGAAGCGATTCTATTTCGTTTGGGAAAAACTCCTTTCCGTAGTCGGACCTAGGATTAAGCACCAAGGTCGCGCCACGTGTCATTTCAAAAAGAGGCCTCGCCGGTAAAGCCATGTAGGATTCTTCGCGGTCAATAGCCCGTTGCAATGCTTCAATAGACGAGAAAAAAGGAATGACTGGCGAACCGTCTTGTCTTTGCCAGTTCTGGATCTGCACGTTCGAGCCTGCTTCCAAAGTTTCTCTTTCCTCCGATAGCTGGCCAGAGGTGCCAATGACAAAGACTGTTGACTCCAACAGAAGACGATAGAATTCCGGTCGCTCGGCTGGCTCGTCTGCGGCTCTCCGAAGAGCCCTTTCAAGAGCGTTTTCTTCTATTTCCATATTTCTGCCCTTAATGCATAGCAGTTGAATCTACCGAAGCGGCCGATTTCAAGATATCTGGATTCTTCGTAGCAAAGCAAATAACCTGGAACAGATTTTTGCGTTAGACATTGAGTTTCCGGGCAAACCTGCTCAGGAGCGAAAACTCGTTTGGTGATATCCCGAACCTTGATAAAAACGCAGACGTGGAAACGCGCGTCCGGCTTCAGCCGGGGTGCGCGTGGGAGAATGGGAGTGTTTGCAGCTGTTTCCATGCCACGTTCTTCCAAAGAGGTTGCCCTATTACTACCACTACCTTGCGGGGAATTGAATCCCTGCAAGGCCGATTGCAACACGGGCCTTACTGCCTAAGGGGGCGGGGCGAGTTGATCTCGGGATTCAGTGGCACTCCAGGCGCCGCATCGGGCCGGGGACGGCCCTCCCACAGGGGGCCTGTTCTCGCTCGGCGTAAATGGGGGGGATGTTTCGCCGCGACGGTGACGGAGGCTAAGGGGCGGTGCGATCCAGTAGCAGGTTGCCGGTGGCGTCGACCCGGGCGCGCCAGCCGGGGGCGATGTAGGTGGTGGCCACTGTCTCGAGGACCAGCACCGGCCCGGTCAGCTCCGTCCCGGCCGGGAGCGATGCCCGCTGCCAGAGCGGGACCGGGGTGTCGATCCCGTAGAGGTCCGCCTCACCGGCCGGTTGCGCCGGGTGGGGGGGGAGATGGCGGGCAGCGACAGGTCAGGTTCCGGGCCGCTCAAGCCGAGCCGCAGGTTGGCCAATTCCACCGAGAATGTTCGGGGTCAGATGAAAAATTCCCCTCGCAACGAGCCCGGCCCAGGGTTGTTCATCTGACCCCAAATGAAAGCGCACGGGTACACCTGGAACTGTCGTGTGCTCCCTTCTGTGAACCGTCTAGTGCGGATCCGTATGCTAGGTGGTGTGGGGAGGGCGGGTTAGAATCCCGCCCTCACCCGATTAGACGTTTATTGTTCATTAAAACGACTCATATCTATTAGCTCAAATGAGGACATATGGTTAAATACTCCATCATACTGTTGCCATTCCTCCTTCGGGGCGCCTGATGTTGTAATTACAATCAGATCCATACGATTGCCCCAGAATAGCGAATATAGAATATGAAACGGACCCTCCTCTGTTTCTAAGCATACTCGGGAGAAGAACCCTTGGTAACTATCTGTGCATTCGGAAATCACTTTATCTGCCGCCTTTGACTTCTTGTCCTTTAGATCGAGGATAAATTGTTTTGGCGACTTTCCAGTGATTTTTTGAACATTGGGTACAGCCTGGATACGGACGCCAACATCATAATGCGAACCACCTGCAGCATTTTCTCGTGAGATAGTCCATAGCCACGATTGGGCATTATGCCCCTCTGTATAATGCCACTCTTTCGGGCGGTCTATCCTGCCACCTAGTGGTTCAAGTAATTGTTCAACGTACTCAACGTCAGCAGCATTTGCTGCCGTAGCGTATATAATTAGTAGTATGCTTATTAGCAACTTTTTCATTGATTTTCCGGGCAAACTTGCGCAGAAGTGAAAAATCGTCTGGTGATACCCCGAGCCTTGATAAAAACGGAGACGTGGAAACGCGCGTCCGGCTTCAGCCGGGGTGCGCTTGGGGGAATGGGAGTGTTTGCAGCTGTTTCCATGCCACGTTCTTCCAAAGAGGTTGCACTATTACTACCACTACCCTGCGGGGAATTGAATCCCTGGAAGGCCGATTGCAACACGGGCCTTACTGCCTAAGGGGGCGGGGCGAGTTGATCTCGGGATTCAGTGGCACTCCAGGCGCCGCATCGGGCCGGGGACGGCCCTCCCACAGGGGGCCCTGCTAAGGCCCGGTGCGATCCAGTAGCAGGTTGCCGGTGGCGTCGACCCGGGCGCGCCAGTCGGGGGCGATGTAGGTGGTGGCCACGGTTTCGAGGACCAGCGCCGGCCCGATCAGCTCCGTTTCGGTCGGGAGCGACGCCCGCTGCCAGAGCGGGACCGGGGTGTCGATCCCGTAGAGGTCCGCCTCACCGGCCGGTTGTGCCGGGTGGGGGGAGATGGCGGGCAGCGACAGGTCAGGTTCCGGGCCGCTCAAGCCGAGCCGCAGGTTGACCAACTCCACCGGGAGGTCCAGCCGGTGGCCGTAGGCCTGCTGGTGGGTGGCATGGAAGGCGGCGGCCGCCTGGTCGCGGTCGTTCCACGGCACCGTCAGGGTGTAGGACTGGCCGCGATAGCGCAGGTCCGCACTCCTTACGACCTGCACGGTCGCCGCCGACACGCCTTCGGCCGTCAGCTCGGCCTGGCCGGCGGCCTCCAGGTGGGCGAAGGTCGCCGCGATCGTGTGGTCTTCCACTTCCGCCAGTGGGCCTTTCAAGGTCTGCGACAGCTGGCGGCCCCGCGGCGCGGCGAGCATGCCCAGGGCGGAGAGCACGCCGCCGAAGATCGGCACCAGGGCCCGGCGCATGCCGAGGGCGTCGGCCAGGGCGCAGACGTGCAGCCCACCGGCGCCGCCGAAGGAGACCAGGGTGAGCGGGCGCGGGTCGACGCCGCGTTGTACCGACATCACCCGCAGGGCGCGGGCCATGTGTTCGTTGGCGACGCGCACGATACCGGCGGCCGCCTCTTCCGCAGAGAGCCCGAGCGGTTCGGCGACTTTCGCCACGGCGCTCCCTGCGGCCGCCGGATCCAGCGCCATTCCGCCGCCGAGAAAGCCGTCGGGGCGCAACCGCCCCAGCAGCAGATTGGCATCGGTAACCGTCGGCCGGGTACCGCCGCGGCCGTAGCAGGCCGGCCCCGGGTCCGCCCCGGCCGATTCCGGTCCCACCTGCAACAGGCCACCGGCGTCGACGCTGGCCAGGGAACCGCCGCCGGCACCGATGGTGTGCATGTCCACCATCGGGACCGATACCGGGTAGCGGCCGATGCGCCCTTCGGTGGTGAGCTTGAGTTCGCCGTCGAGCAGCGCGACGTCAGTGGAGGTGCCGCCCATGTCGAAGGTCAGCAGACGCTCTCGGCCGGCCTTTGCGGCCAGGGTGCGGGCGCCGGCCAGGCCGCCGGCCGGTCCGGACAGCAGCATGTGCACCGCCTGGCGGCCTGCCTGGGCGGCATCGATGGTGGTGCCGGCACTCTGCATCACCGACAGCGCCGCACCCGGCAGTCCGGCGCTGAGGCGGTGCAGGTAGCCCTCCACCAACGGTCCGACCCAGGCGTTCAGCCAAGTGGTGATGCCCCGCTCGTATTCCCGGTATTCCGGCAGAACCGCCGAAGCGCGGGAGACGAAAAGCCCTTGGGGCAGGGCCGCTTCGATCGCCCGTTCGAAGCGGTCGTCGAGGAATGAGAACAGGAGATTGATGGCCACCGCGCGGGGTTGCAGCGCCTCGATGCGGGCGCGCAGTTCGGCGAGGTCGACCTCGGTCAGCGGCTCCACCACGTTGCCGTCGGCACCGAGGCGGCCGCCGGTCTCGATGCACAGCTCGGCCGGGACCGGCGGCGCCACCGGCGCCGGCTGCAACTCGTACAGCTGTTCCCGAGCCTGTCGGCCGATGGTGAGCAGGTCGCCGAGCCCGCGGTTGGTCACGTAGGCGGTGCGCACCCCCTTGCCCTCCAGGGCGGCGTTGGTCGCCACCGTGGAGCCGTGTACCACCGTCAGCCGCGGGAGGTCGGCCGGGCCGATGCCGAGTTCGGCAATGCCCTGCAGGATCGCCTGCTCCGGTGCGGCCGGGGTGGAGAGCACCTTGTGCACCCGCAGGCCACTGCCGTCGAACAGCACGAAGTCGGTGAAGGTACCGCCGGTGTCGACACCGAGCAGAAGCTGTCGGTCTTGCTGTGCCGCTTGATTCACGCTGACTTGATCCGGAAATAGATGCCCATATATTCGGCAGGGCCGGTATGCTAGCACGGCTTGAACCAGCGACGTCCCACCGGGTGCTCGGTTGTCGTACGCGGGTAGACGCGGGGTGCCGGTGTACGATGGCAGGTCGTTGGCCGCAGGGACGCGGCCGTCGAGCGTACAGGGATGTATTTAAAGCGAACCTGCCATCGTGCACCGGCATTCCGCGTCGGCTCGAAGCCGCGATGGTGGGGCAAGATTCTGCGACGGGATACGCTCGGATATGAACAACGACAATCTGGTCAGCGTCGAAAACCTGTTCCGCTATTACGGCACGACCTGTGCCGTGGGCGGCGTCAGTTTCGAGGTGAAGCGGGGGGAGGTGCTCGGCTTTCTCGGCCCCAACGGGGCGGGCAAGTCCACCACCATGCAGATGATCACCGGCAACCTCGCCCCGAGCGCCGGGCGCATCCGGGTCGGCGGCATCGACATGCTGGATGAGCCGAAGCGCGCCAAGGCGCTGATCGGCTACCTGCCCGAGCAGCCGCCGGTCTACCGCGAACTCACCGTCGATGAATACCTCACCTACTGCGCGCGCCTGCACCGCATCGAAAAGCCCCGCGTATCGGGGGCCGTTGCCGCGGCGAAGGAGCGTTGTGGTCTGACCGAGGTCGGCCGGCGCCTGATCGGTAATCTCTCCAAGGGCTACCAGCAGCGGGTCGGCATCGCCCAGGCGATCATCCACGGCCCCGAGGTGGTGATGCTGGACGAACCGACCGTCGGCCTCGACCCGATCCAAATCCGCGAGATCCGCAAGCTGATCCGGGAGCTGGGCGGCGAGCACAGCGTGATCCTCTCCACCCACATCCTGCCGGAGGTCCAGGCCACCTGCGACCGGGTGCAGATCATCAATCGCGGTGAACTGGTGGTAAGCGATACCATCGACGGGCTCACCCGCCGCATGCAGACCTCCGCCTTCACCGTTGCGCTGCACCGGCCGCCCGAACCGGAGGCGCTGATTGCGGTGGACGGCGTGGTCGGCGCCGAGCCTCTGGGCGAGGGGCGGTTCCGGATTAACCACACTCCGGAGCAGAGCCCGGCCGAGGCCCTGGTGGCCGCTTCCGTGGCCCACGATTGGGGGCTGTACGAGCTGGTACCCGACCGTCTCTCGCTGGAGGATATCTTCGTCGACATAACCACCGCTGAACCCGCCCCGGAGGCCGCCTGATGATCGGTCACATCGCCGCCCGTGAACTGCGCAGCCTGTTCCTCTCGCCGCTGGCCTGGTCGATCCTGGCGGTGGTCGAGTTCATTCTCGCCTACCTGTTCCTCGCCCAGCTCGACGAGTACGCCCGCCTCGCCCCGCAACTGGCGAGGCTGGAGAGCCCGCCCGGGCTGACCGAGGTGGTGGTGGCGCCGGTGTTCGGCAGTGCCACCGTCGTGCTGCTGCTGGTGGTGCCGCTCATCACCATGCGCCTGGTCAGCGAGGAGCGGCGCGGCCGCACCCTGCCGCTGCTGTTCTCGGCGCCGATCTCCATGGGCGAGATCGTGATGGGCAAGTTCCTCGGCATCGTCGCCTTCCTGGGTGTAATGGTCGGACTCATTCTGCTGATGCCGCTGTCGTTGCTGGCGGCCGGGAGCCTCGACTTCGGCTTGCTTGCCGCCGAAGTGATCGGGCTGGTGCTGATGCTCGCCGCCTTCGCCGCCGCCGGCCTGTTCATGTCCACCCTGACCGCCCAACCGACGGTGGCGGCGGTCAGCAGCTTCGGCCTCCTGCTGCTGCTCTGGATCATCGATTGGGCGGGGGGCGACGGCGGTGAAACTCTGTTCGGCTATCTCTCCTTGCAGCGCCACTATCAGGCGCTGCTGCGCGGTATTTTCGACACCAGCGACATCGTCTATTACCTGCTGTTCATCGTCACCTTTCTGGTGTTGAGCATCCGTCGTCTGGATGCCGACCGGTTGCAGGGCTGAAGTCATGGATATCAATCGCAAGAGTCGCCGCCAGTTGCGCCTCCAGAACGCCAGTTTCGTCGTGCTGTTCCTGGCCGTGATCGGCCTTGTCGCCTGGCTCAGTACCCGCTACGACTACCAGGCGGACTGGACCGCCAGTGGCCGTCACACCCTGTCCGAAGCCTCGGTGGAACTGCTGCGCTCCATGGAGGGAGCGATCCACGTGACCGCCTTCGCCCGCGATTCGGAGCTCGCACCGACCCGCCGTCGTGTCCGCGACCTGGTCGGCCGTTACCAGCGGGTCGAGCCGGACCTCCAGCTCGACTTTATCGACCCGGACCAGCGCCCCGATCTGGTGCGCGAGCTTGGCGTCAGCCAGGAGGGTGAGTTGGTGGTCGAGTACCGCGGCCGGCGCGAGAATGTCCGCAATCCAAACGAGCAGGCGCTGACCAACGCCCTGCAGCGGCTGGCCCGCGGCGGCGAGCGGCGCGTGCTGTTCCTCGCCGGCCATGGCGAGCGCAATCCCCAGGGCGCGGCCAACCACGACTATTCGGAGTGGACGGGGCAGCTGGAAAAGCTGGGGTTTGTCGTCGACCGGCTGACCCTGACCACGGAGCCCCGCATCCCGGACGACACCGCCCTGTTGGTGGTGGCCGATCCGCGCACTGAAATGCTGGCCGGCGAAGTGGCGCTGATCCAGGGTTACGTGGCCAGTGGCGGCAACCTGTTGTGGCTCACCGAGCCCGGCGAAGCCCCGGCCCTGGAGGCAGTCGGCGGGGCGTTTGGCGTCACCCCCGCCCCCGGCACCATCGTCGACCTGACCGGTCGCCTGCTTGGCATCGAACACCCGGCGTTCGTGGTGGTGGCCGACTATCCGCGCCATCCGGTGACCGAGGAGCTGACCAGCGTCACCCTGTTTCCGTTCGCCCGCCCGCTCGCGGTGGAGACCATCGAAGCGTGGCAGACCACCCCGTTGTTGCGCACCCTCGATCGCAGCTGGTCCGAGACCGGGGCGATGGAGGGGGCTATCCGTCTCGACGGCGATGACGTCGGCGGGCCGCTCACCTTCGGCGTGGCCGCCAGCCGTGACATCACCCCTGACCTCGCCGCCCCGCCGGAGCTCGATGCCGAACCCCAGACCCGAACCCAACGGGTGGTGGTGGTCGGTGATGCCGATTTCCTGTCCAGCCAGTATCTTGGCAACGGTGCCAACCTGGAGCTGGGCAACCGGCTGGTGAACTGGTTGAGTCACGACGATGTCTTCATCACTATCCCGCCGCGCACGGCACCCGATACCCAACTGGAGCTCACGCCGGCCGTGTCCGTGGTGATTGGCCTGGGTTTCCTGCTGGTGATACCGGGCGGCCTGGTCGCAGTGGGGGTGGCGATCTGGTTGCGGCGGCGCAAGCGGTGAGGCGATGAAATCCAGGACCCTGCTCAATCTTGTCCTGCTGGCCCTGGTGGCGGCACTGGTCTTGCTGGCGATCTACGAACCCGGCAAGGAACCCCCACCGGAGCCGAAGCGGTTGACCGGGGTGGCCCCCGACAGCGTCGAGGCGATCCGCATCGAGCGACCCGGTGCACCGGCGATCGAACTGCAGCGGCAGGATGGACAGTGGCGGTTGACCACCCCGGTGGCGGTCGCCGCGAACAGCTTCCGGGTGCGCTCGGTGCTTGAGCTGCTCGAGGCGAAGGCGTCCGACGGATTTCCTGCCGACGAGGCGGGACTCGAGCGCTATGGGTTGGCCGAGCCCCGCGTGCAAGTCACCTTCGATGGCGCGACGACGGTGAGCTTCGGTGAGACCGCGCCCCTCGATCGGCGCCGCTACGTGCGGCTCGGCGATACCATTTTTCTGATCGGTGACAACCACTTCTGGCAGGTCGCCGGCGATGCCGGCACCTTCATCGACCCGCAACTGCTGCCGGCCGATGCGGCGATCACCCGCTTGGCTCTGCCCGACTTCACAGTCGAACGCGGCGAGGACGGTTGGCGGCTCATTCCCGAACCGGCGGACTACTCTGCGGATGCCGTGGCCGCACTCGTGGAGAACTGGCGGCACGCGCGGGCCCTTCAGCTGCACCTGCAGGAGCCGCCGTCGGCGGAGTCCGCCCGCATCGAGGTCGGGTTGGAGGGGCAGGGCGATCCCCTGGTCTTCCTGCTGGACGAGGCGGGTGGGGAGGCGCTGTTCGTACGCCCGGATCTCGGTGTTGCCTACCAGCTACCGGCCGCCACGGCCGAGGGGCTGTTGCAGCTTCCCTCCCCGGACCGTCAGGCGGATTAGCGCAGCGCATCTGCGCTGATCCACCCGAACGAAGCGCTACCAGCGAACCGTCAATGCCCGAACTCCCCGAAGTCGAGACCACCCTGCGCGGCATCGCGCCGCATGTCGCCGGCCGGCGGGTTGCGGCGGTGGTGGTGCGCCAGCCGCGGCTACGCTGGCCGGTGCCGACCGAGTTGTCGGAGCGCCTGCCCGGGGAGCGAATCGAACGCCTGCGCCGACGCGCGAAATACCTGCTGCTGGAGACCGCGCGCGGTACGGCCATTGTGCACCTTGGCATGTCGGGCAGCCTGCGGGTACTGACCGAGCCCAAACCGCCGGGCAAGCACGATCATGTCGACATCGTCCTCGAAACCGGCGTTATCCTGCGGTTGACCGACCCGCGCCGCTTCGGCGCGGTGCTGTGGACCGAGGCCCCGCCCGAACACCACCCGCTGCTGACGGATCTCGGTCCCGAACCGCTGGGGCCGGACTTTTCGGGAGCCTACCTCCACCAGCGCTCGCGGCGTCGCCAGACCGCCGTGAAACCGTTTCTGATGGATGCGCACGTCGTGGTCGGCATCGGCAACATCTACGCCAACGAGGCGTTGTTCCGCGCCGGAATTCGCCCCGACCGCCGCGCCGGCGCGGTGAGCGCAGAGCGCTACCAGCGGCTCGCGGACGCCGTGCGCGCGGTGCTGGAGGAGGCGATCGCCGCCGGTGGGACGACACTGCGGGACTTCGTCGACAGTGCCGGTCGCCCGGGCTATTTTGCCCAGCAGCTTTCGGTCTACGGCCGCGGCGGCGAGGCGTGTGCGGCCTGCGGCGCAATCCTGCGGGAGGTGCGACTCGGCCAGCGTTCGACGGTGTGGTGCCCGCGCTGCCAGCGTTGACCCGGTATACTGGGCGACTTTTTCCGACCCCGGATTTCGCCTGTGAGCCTCGACCCGTTCCGTTCCCCGGCCGCCTTGAGCGCGGCCTTCGAACAAGGCCTCGCCGCCATGCTCGAGCGGCCGGGGCTTGGCACCTTCATCCTGGCCGCAGCCAACGCCTCCTTCGAGCCGGGGCTTTGGGAACGGTTACGGCCTGCCCTCGCGGCCCGGTTTGACAGCCTGGCCGAAGGTTACCGGCAGCTGTTGCAAAGTGGACAGCCCCTGCCCGATGCGGCCGACGACGTCAGCGTCTTTCTCAAGCTCGCCCACATCGGCTTCGCGGCCGTGGCCCCGACCCGCTTCCGGCAGGCGGGCCCCTGGGAGCTTCAGTTCAATCTCCTGCGATCATTTCGGCCGCAGCGCGGCAGCCACGGGGCAGTGAACGGCACTTCCGCCCCTTTCGATCCCAACGGCTTTCACTTCAACAAACCGTTCCTGGCGCCCGAAATCCTCTGGCAGGGGGAGCTGGTCGGGCGGGATGCGGCCTTTTTGTACAACAAATTTCCCTTCGTGGAGCGGCATGGGATTCTGGTCCCGGAGCGCCGGGCCGAGCGGCCGCAGTTGCTCGACGCCGCCATGCTTCACTGGGCTTGGGCGGTGACCGAGTCCCTCGCTGCCCGCCTGCCCGGCTTCGGGCTGGGCTACAACGCCTACGGTGCCCACGCCTCCATCAACCACCTGCACCTGCAGACCTTCGTGCGGCAACGCCCACTGCCGCTCGAAGGCGGCACCTGGCGTCACAACGGTGGCCCCGACGACTACCCCGCGGCAGTTCAGGTGTTCGATCGGCCGGACCCGGCCTGGGCGGCGATAGCCGAGCTGCACGACAGCGGCGTGCCTTACAACGCCGTATTTCGCCCCGGTCGGGTCTATCTGCTGTCCCGCCGCCCTCAGGGCAGCTTCAGCCTGCCCGACTGGTGTGGCCAGCTCTCCTGGTATGAATTGGCCGGCGGTGCGATCACCTTCGACCTTGCCCAATTCGACTCGCTGACCGCCTCCGACTTCTCCAGCCTGCTCGCCGGCGCCGGCCGCAGGTAGCGCTCCGGTATGCCGCGGTCCGGCAGGTCGGCCATGGTCAGGCCGGAGAGCGCACTGCGGTCGCGCACTTCCAGGCTGTCACGGACTTCATCGAGCCGCGCCTGTGTCTGTCGTTGGCGTGCGGAAGGCAGATAGTCCCCGCGAATCACGGCGGTGTACTGACCGTAGCTGTTGAGGACGGCGCAGCGCAGCTTTACCCGAAACGCTGCCCCCCGCCGCTCAATGGCCAACTCCGCCTCGGCCGGCCGCCACAGGAAACCGGCCGGGGCCGGTACCGGAGCCACATCGTATAGCGTGTGTTGCAGGGCCAGTGGTTCCCGCCGCCTGATGGTCTCCCGCAGGCAGCCACGCGGGCCCAACGCCCCCGCGCCCGAATGCAGCGCCAGAAACAGGGCGCTGCCGTCGGGGGCGTTCACCTCGATACCGCCGCGCGTCTCCAGCATCTGCCAGCCGGTCGGCAGCACGGCGGCGAACCAGCGGCCTTCGTGCCGCTGCGGCTCGGCCATAGCCGGCATGCCGGTTAGCAAAGCTCCTAACAGGGCAACGACGCCCGCTTCCTTGCGAGACATGACGCACCTCACGTTGCAGCCCACCGATCCGCCAGCTAAGTATTAACCACGTCCCCTTATTCGTCGCATGGAGTGCCCGATGTCCCCCCTGTCACGGATGGCCGTCGCGGGCGCCGTTTTAACGGCGATGTCCTGCGCCGCGACCCCGCCGCCTTCGCCTGGACCGCGGATCGCTGAAGCCGAAGAGGCACTGGATCGTGCTCTTCAACTGGAAGCCGGTGAGTTCGCCTCCCTGGAGGTGCAGATGGCCGCCGACAAGCTCGAGCAGGCGCGTAGCCTGGTTGAGACCGATACCGACCCGAACTTCGAGCGGGCTCGCCGGCTGGCCGAGGAGGCGCGTTTGGACGCCCGCCTGGCCGAGGTCAAGGCCGAGGCTGCGCGGGCCCAGGAGCTGAGGGACCAACTGGCGCGTGCCGTGGACGTGTTGCGGGAGAGTGAGAGGCCGATGCCATGAGGCGCCACATCGTCGGCATCGTGGTCTGGGGCTGGCTTATCGGGCTGGTCGGCTGCGCGGCAACCCCCGTCAACCAGCCGGACATGTCGGAGTTGCGGGCCGACTACGCCGCCATTGCCGCCATTCCTGACGTGCGTCGGCATGCGCCGGTAGCGTTGCACGATGCCGAGCGGGCCATCGAGCGGGCAGCGGCCGCCAGCGACCGGAGCGAATACACGCACCAGGTCTATCGCGCAAAACGGCTGATGCAGATCGCCCTCGCCGTCACCGGGCGGGAACTGGCTGCGCTCGAGGTCCAGGCACTCAGCCGCGAGCGGGATCGGTTGCGCCTGTCCGCCCGTGAACGGGAGAGCCAGCGGGCCACGGCAAGGGCGCGCGACCTGCAGGCGGAACTGGCCGCCCTCGAGACCCAGCGCACCGACAGTGGTGTGAAAATCACCCTTCAGGATGTGATGTTCGAGACCAATCGGGCCGCCCTGTTGGGGGGCGTCGGGCCGACCCTGGACGCGCTGGCCGATTTCCTGCGAGAGCATCCGGAAAGAACCATCATCGTCGAAGGCCACACCGACAGTCGCGGCAGTGACGATTTCAATTGGGTGCTGTCGGAGCGGCGTGCCGAAGAGGTCAAGGACGCCATCGTCGCCCGGGGCATTCCACCCGAGCGCATCCTGGCCCGAGGCTATGGCGAAACCCGGCCACTGGCGAGCAACGACACCGTGGCCGGAAGGCAGCTCAACCGGCGAGTCGATATCGTGATTCTGCGGGACGGGCTGCAGCCCCCCGAAGCCCCGCCGGAGTAGCGGGCGGGAAAGCCGCTAGCGGACGCTCGCCACGCCTTCACCGCGAGGATCGCTGGCCGCCTCGACCCGGCCGTTGCGCCGGTCCCAACGGATCGCCTGCATGTTGCCCCACGGACGCTCTGCGGCCTCGGCGGTGTGGCCCATCGCATGCAGTGCCGCGACGGTGGTGGCGTCGAAGGCCCCCGGTTCGTAACTGATCCGGTCCGGCAGATACTGGTGATGAAAGCGGGGCTGCGCGACCCACGACGCCGGACCGTGTCCTTCGGCGAAATCGAGCAGACCGAGCAGGACCATGGTGATGATCCGGCTGCCGCCCGGGGTGCCGAGCAGCGCCAGCTGTTCGCCATCGTCAGCGATGGTCGGGGACATGGATGACAGCATGCGCTTGCCGGGGCCAATCGCATTGGCCGCCGCACCGACCAGGCCGTAGGCGTTGGGTGCTCCCGGCTTGGCCGAAAAGTCATCCATTTCATCGTTGAGCAGGATGCCGGTCTGCTGTGAGAGGAAACCGGATCCGAAGGGATAGTTGATGGAAAGGGTGGCGGAGACCGCGTTGCCTTCGCGATCGAGCACGGCAAAATGGGTGGTGTCGGAGCCGGCGGGCCGGCCCACGAATCCCGGCAGCAGCGCGCTGGGGGTAGCACGCTCTGGATGGATCCCGGCGCGCAGACCGGCGGCGTAGAGAGGGTGGGTGAGGCGCGCGATCGGCACGGCCACGAAATCGGGGTCGCCGAGATATTCGGCGCGGTCCCGGTAGGCGCGCCGCATGGCCTCCACCAGCAGATGAATCCGGTTGGCGGGGCTCAGGCTGGCAAGGGGATAGGCCTCCAGGATCTGCAGCATGGTCGCTAACGCCACGCCCCCCGAGGAGGGCGGGGAGGCCGACACCACCCGAAGACCGCGGTAGTGGAACACGATCGGGGCCCGCTCAATCACCCGGTAACCGGCCAGATCCTCCCGGCTCCAGATTCCGCCTGCGCCCTGCACGTCGGCCAGCAGGCGTTCGGCGACCGGTCCCCGATAGAAACCGTCCGCCCCTTCGGTTGCCAGTGCCTTCAACGTGGTTGCCAGCGCCGGCTGCCGGATGTGGTGGCCAAGCGGCGGTACTTCGCCGCCGTCGAGAAACACGCTGGCGCCCCCTTGGGCGATCAGCGTGTCGCGCCGAAACGCCGCCATCCTCCGGTAGTGCTCGGTGACCGGGAAACCCTCCTGGGCCAGACGGATCGCCGGTGCCAGTGAGCGTGAGAGGGGCAGCCGCCCGTAGCGGGTGGCGATATGCGCCAAAGCCGCCGGCTCGCCGGGGATGCCGGCCGCCAGCGGGCCGTTCATGGAGCGTTCGGCAACGGGTTCCCCCGCCGCGTCCAGGTACATGTCGCGGTGTGCCGCGCGCGGAGCGATCTCCCGCCCGTCCACCATCACCTCACGGCCCTCCCCGGCCTGGCGCAACAGCCAGAACCCGCCGCCGCCCAGCCCGGAGCTGTAGGGCTCGACCACGGCCAGCGCCGCGCTCACTGCCACCGCCGCATCGAAGGCGTTGCCGCCGGCGGCAAGCACTTCGTGTCCCGCCTCCGTGGCCGATGGATGGGCACTGGCCACGGCGTTCGCGGCAGGCGGTTCGGCGTGGCCGGGTCCGCTGATGACGAGGAGGGCGATCAGAAACAGCCGGGCGTACAACATACGGTTACCTGCGGTCGACTGCCGACGAGGATACCGGGAAAAAACGAACCCGAACAACGGGCGTTCGCCCGTGCGGGGGGAGGGGAAACAAAAAACCCGGCGCTAAGGCCGGGTCTTTTGCGATGACGTCGTTGTGAAGCCGATTACTTGATCTTGGCTTCCTTGTACGCCACATGCTTACGCACCACCGGATCGAACTTCTTGATTTCCATCTTTTCCGGCATGTTGCGCTTGTTCTTGGTGGTCGTGTAGAAGTGACCGGTGCCGGCACTGGAGACCAGCTTGATCTTATCGCGAGCGCCCTTGGCCATGGCGTGCCTCCTTAGACCTTCTCACCACGGGCACGGATCTCCGACAGCACGGAGTCGATGCCCTTCTTGTCGATAATGCGCATGCCCTTGGTGGTCAGGCGCAGCTTGACCCAACGCTTCTCGCTTTCAACCCAGAAGCGGTGAGTGTGCAGATTCGGCAGGAAACGGCGCTTGGTCTTGTTGTTCGCATGGGAAACGTTGTTCCCCGTGACCGGACGCTTGCCCGTTACCTGGCATACCCTAGACATGATTCTGCCTCCAAAATTTCGTAACAGTCACCGCCCGTGGGGCAGGAAGCCGGTTTTTATACCAGAACCTCCCACCCGACTCAACCGCTTTCGCTTCTGACGCGCCCAATTCCAACCTGGTTCCCGCTTTTACAGCAGGCCCCGTTCCGCCAACGACACCACCTCGCCGTCACCGACCACCATATGATCGAGTACCCGCACGTCGATGAGTGCCAATGCCTCTTTCAGGCGGCGGGTGATGCGCTCGTCCGCGGCGCTCGGCTCCGCGACCCCGGAGGGGTGGTTGTGGGCAAGGATCACCGCGGCGGCGTTGTGGCCGAGGCAGCGCTTTACCACCTCCCGCGGGTGTACCGTGGCGCCATCCACCGTGCCGAAAAACAGCTGTTCATAGGCTAGCACCCGATGGCGGTTGTCGAGGAACAGACAGGCGAAGATCTCCCGTTGCTCGGCCCGCAGCCGTGCCGACAGGTAACGGCGGGTCGCATCCGGGCTGGTGATCGCGTCGCCCCGCTCCAGGGTCGCCAACAGGTGACGGCGACTGATCTCGAGCGCCGCCTGCAGCTGTGCGTACTTGGCTTCACCGAGGCCGTGCAGGCCACAAAAGTTTTTTCGATCCAGTTCGAGGAGAGGACGCAGGCCGCCGAACGTAACGAGCAGCTCGCGGGCGAGGTCGACCGCGCTCTTGCCCGGGACGCCGGTGCGCAGGAAGATTGCCAGCAGTTCCGCATCGGACAGGGTATCCGCACCCTGGAGCAGGAGTTTTTCCCGCGGCCGTTCCGCGGCGGGCCAGTGGGTGATTGCCATGGTGGACGCTCCGTGTCAAAGCCAGGAAACCGCATCATAACGGCAAACACGGGGTGTGTATAACCACGCTTCCCAAACAGCCGTTTCTGATAGAATTCCGCAACTATGCAAGCACTCACCGACAAGCGGATCCTGCTCGGCGTGACCGGCGGCATCGCGGCCTACAAGGCGGCGGAGCTGGTACGGCGGCTGCGCGATGTCGGCGCCGAGGTCCAGGTGGTCATGACTGCCGCCGCCCAGCGGTTTGTGGCGCCCATGACCTTCCAGGCGGTCTCCGGTCGTCCCGTCCGCAGCGACCTGTTCGATCCCGCCGGCGAGGCGGCGATGGGACACATCGAACTCGCCCGCTGGGCGGACGTCATTCTGATTGCCCCGGCCAGCGCCGATTTCATGGCCCGCCTCGCGGGCGGTCTGGCCGACGACCTGCTGGCCACGCTGTGCCTGGCGACCCGGGCGCCGCTCGCCTTGGCGCCTGCCATGAACCAGGCCATGTGGAGCGCGCCGGCGACGACGGCCAATGCCGAACGGCTCGTCGCCCGCGGTGTGCACCTGTTCGGCCCCGCACACGGCGTGCAGGCCTGTGGCGACAGTGGCCCGGGACGGATGGTCGAACCGGGCGAGTTGGTCGAGCGCCTGGCCGGTCTGTTTGGGCCGCGCGATCTTGAAGGTGTCCCGGTCACCATCACCGCCGGGCCGACCCGTGAAGCGCTCGACCCGGTGCGCTACATCAGCAATCGCAGCTCCGGCAAGATGGGCTTTGCCCTGGCCTCGACGGCAGCGGCGCGCGGCGCGCGGGTGCGCCTGGTGGCCGGACCGGTGGCACTGCCGACCCCGCCGGGGGTCGAGCGGATCGATGTCGAGAGTGCCGCTGCGATGTACGAAGCCGTGCTTGCCGACCCGGGCGAAGTTTTCATCGGGTGTGCCGCGGTGGCCGATTACCGCGTTGCTGACGTGGCCGGCACCAAAATCAAGAAACATGCCGACACCCTGATGCTGAAGCTGGTGCGCAATCCCGATATCCTCGCCACCGTAGCGGCTCTGCCGAACCGGCCCCTCACCGTCGGCTTCGCCGCCGAAACCGACCGGTTGGAGGATTACGCCCGTACCAAGCTGACGGAAAAGCGCCTCGATCTGATCGCGGCGAACTGGGTCGGCGAGCGGGCCGGCGAGGGCGGCTTCGACAGTGATCGGAATGCCTTGAAGGTATTCTGGCCCGGCGGCGAGCTCGATTTGGGGACCGACAGCAAGCGCGGCTTGGCAGGTCGCCTGCTCGATCTCATCGTCGCCCGCCGGGCCCTTTCCCAGGAGCAACCATGAAGTCCATCGAGCTGAAAATCCTTGACCCGCGGCTGGGCGACACCATCCCGCTGCCCCATCATGCAACCGACGGCTCGGCCGGAATGGACCTGCGGGCCTGCATCGAGGTTCCGATCACCCTGGCGCCGGGTGACAGCGAGCTGATCCCGACAGGGTTCGCCATCCATATCGCCGACCCGGGGTTGGCCGCCGTGCTGTTGCCGCGTTCCGGTCTGGGTCACAAGCACGGCATCGTGCTCGGCAATCTGGTGGGCTTGATCGATTCCGACTACCAGGGGCAGGTCTACGTGTCTTGTTGGAACCGCGGTCGCGATTCCTTTACCATCGAGGTCGGCGAGCGCATCGCCCAGATGGTCTTTGTTCCGGTCGTTCAAGCGCGGTTTTCCATAGTCGACTCATTCGATGAGAGCGAGCGGGGTGATGGCGGTTTCGGTCACACCGGCCGCCGCTGACATCGAATCGCTTGCTCTTTGCGGGGAAAAAGAGTTGAAGAAATTGCTGGCCCGATTCTCCCGAAATAAAACCGCCCCGGAAGCGGATGCAGAGGCCGACGAACCGGCTGCCAAAAAGGAGAAGTTCAAGGGACTGAGCATTCCCAAACTGGCACTGGTGGTTGCGGCACTGCTCGTATTGGTGGTTGGTGTGGTCGCAGTGCTCACCCATTGGCGGTTCGAGGCGGTCGTGGCGGAACGCGCCGCCTCCGCCAATCGCGCCCAGGCGTCCCAGGTGGCCGCGGCGCTTGCCGGGCGTGCCCGCGGCGTGGCCGATACGGTGGCTGCTTTCGCCAGCGACCCGGCTCTGGCAGAGGCCGTGTTGAAGCAGGACCAAGCGGCGATTTCCGGCGCGCTTGCCCTGGTGAGGCGCGCGTTCCCCGACGCGCTGCGGGTCCTCGTCATCACGCCGGCGCAGCAGGACCCGGATCTGAACTACACGCCACTCCTCGGATACGCCTGCCTCGACCTGGCACGGCTGGCCGAGACTAACTCCGAACTGCCACCGGTCGAGGCGCACAAGGCCGGTACCGACGAGCAGCACCTCGACATCGTCCGCGCCATCCGGCAGAACGGCACCACCGTGGCCAGTCTCATGGTGACGCTGCCGATCGGCGCGTTGCAGGGTTGGGTCGCCGACGCCAGCAGCGGCGTCGAGGGTTACCTGGAACTGGAACAGCAGGCGGGCAACGACGGCCAACGGGTGGTTGCATCCGGCGAGGCGAGAATGAAGAGCGGTCCGAGCACCAAGGTCGCAGTACCGGGGACCGGTTTTGAGTTGACCTACTGGAGCCCGTCCCAGCTTGCATTCGACGAGGTGCAGGTGGGCCTGGTGATCGTATTCGCCGGCATGGCGGTGGCAATGATCGCAATTCTGATGCTGGCTTTCGCTTGGCTCGCCCGGGTGTTGAAGCAGGATCTGATCAAGTTTGTGGGGCATGTGGTCGAGGTTTTGGGCGGAGAGCGGCACCACTCCTTGAACATGAAACTGCTCGAGGTACAGAAGGCGGTACGCCTGATGGATGAGAGCATGCATTTTGAAAGAACGCCCAAACCCGCCGGTCCTCTGTCTGCTGCCATCGAAGAGTGGTCGGCGCTGGAAGAGGAATTGACCGACCTGGACTTTGTCGACCAGGGCGCACCGGCCGTCGATGAAGAGGGTAAGCAGACCGCCTGAGCCCCCGGGAGGACGTTGCCGTATGCGGTATCCCGAAGTGATGAGCTCTCCGCCGTGAGTCGATTCGTGAGCGGCCGGAGCCGATCGCAGCCTTGATTTGGCTTTGAGTGGTGTTGCCGGCGCACTTGCGCAACGCTTGTTTGACCGATTCGGAACTGAAGGCATGACCGAAAAACAGTTGGCCGTGAACAGCGTCGAGGTCCTCTCTGAGGCGCTGCCGTATATCCGTCGTTTCTCCGGCAAGACCGTGGTTATCAAGTATGGCGGCAACGCCATGGTGGACGATGCACTGAAGGGTGGTTTCGCCCGCGACATCGTACTGATGAAGCTGGTGGGAATGAACCCGGTAGTCGTGCATGGCGGCGGTCCGCAGATCGGTCGCCTGCTGGAGCGGATCGGGAAGGAGAGCCGCTTCGTGGAGGGGATGCGGGTTACCGATTCGGAGACCATGGATGTGGTCGAGATGGTGCTCGGCGGCCTCGTCAACAAGGAGATCGTTACCTTGTTGAATCGGCACGGTGGCCGGGCGGTGGGCCTGACCGGCAAGGATGGCGACCTGATCCGTGCCCGCAAGCTCACCTTTGTGCGCAACGCACCGGAGATGAATGCCCCCGAGATCATCGACATCGGGCATGTCGGTGAAGTGGAGCGTGTACACAGTGAGGTGGTCGACATGCTCATCCATGGCGACTTCATTCCCGTGATCGCGCCTATCGGCGTGGGCGAAGACGGCCAGTCCTACAACATCAACGCCGACCTCGTTGCCGGCAAGTTGGCCGAAAGTCTGAATGCGGAGAAATTGATCCTGCTGACGAACACACCGGGGCTGCTGGACAAGGCGGGCACCGTGCTGACGGGTTTGACAGCGGCACGGGTCGACGAATTGATCGCCGATGCCACCATCCACGGTGGTATGCTGCCGAAAATCCGCTGTGCACTCGAAGCGGTGCACAACGGGGTGGAATCTGCCCACATTATCGATGGGCGGGTGCCTCACGCCCTATTGCTGGAGGTCTTCACCGACGCCGGCGTGGGTACCCTGATCACGAACGGATAAGGGGAAGATCCGATGAGCGAAGCCAGACCGTCGCGCCGGCAGCAGATCCTGGAGGCCTTGGCCCGTGAGCTGGAGACCAGTCCCGGTGCGCGCATCACCACCGCGGCATTGGCGCGCGCGGTCGGTGTGTCGGAGGCGGCGCTTTATCGGCACTTCCCGAGCAAGGCCAAGATCTACGAGGGTCTGATCGAGTTCATCGAAGATTCGGTTTTCGGCCTTATCAACCGCATCCTGGCGGACGAGCGTCGCGCCGTACCCCGCTGCGAAAAGGTCCTGCTGGTTCTGCTCGGGTTTTCCGACCGCAATCCCGGCATCTCCCGCATCCTGATGGGGGATGCCCTGACCGGCGAAACAGACCGGTTGCGGGCCCGCATCGGCCAGTTCTACGACCGGGTCGAAACCCAGTTCCGACAAATCATCCGTGAAGGGCAGGCGACCGGCGAACTCACCGCCGAGCAGGATGCGGTGCCGCTTGCCAACCTGCTGCTGGCCCTGGCCGAAGGGCGGATGAACCAGTTCGTGCGCAGCGGCTTCAAGCGATCGCCGCTGGAGCACTGGGATGCGCAGTGGGCCCTCCTGCGCGAACATCTGTTCGCGAACCTTCCCGCCCACGCCTGACGAAGCTGGGTCTCTTCCGGCTGATCGCCGGCCCGACCGGTTAACGCTGTAGAGCTTTGAGTTCCCGGAAACGGAGCAGGTCGGACTGATATTGGTCCTTCAGCTCCGCCACTTCCCGCTCGCGGTTGGCGATGTAAACGGCCTTGTCGTCGAGTTGTTGCTGCAAGCTCGCGATATCCTGCAGGAGGTCCTCCGGCACCGGTTTGCCTACCCGCTCCAGATCGGCCGCCTTCCGCCGGTAGGTGTTCATCGACGCACTCAGGTTGTCCATGGTCGCCTGGGTGACCTCGATGGTCGCCTGGATGGAGGCCAGCTTGCGGTCGCGGGAGGCGAGTAGCTCCTTCTCGGACGTAAAGGTCGCGAGCAGAACCCGGTCGTGGCGCTCGCTCTCTTCCTGCAGCCGTTTGGCTTCGGCTTCGGCAGCTTCGCGCGCCTCGATCTCGGCCCGTTCCCGGGCGAGTTCCTCCTCGGTCTTGGCCCGCTCCTGCACGTCGATGGTCATGCCGCGCTCGTTGATGGTACGGCTCCCCTGCTGGGCGTACTCCGGGGGCACGGCGTTCCCGCACTCGCGCACGCCATCGGCGTTGGTCCAACACTTGAACGCGGCTGCTGCGGGATTGGCGGCAACCAACGACAATAGGGCGCAGGCCGTGACGATCTTTTTCTTGTGCCCCATGGGCGCACTCCTTATCAGCTTCGCGTACCTGGATGCGGGTCCATTATACTGCCACAGCCGTCCAGCGTCTTGACCGGTATTTCAGGTGAATTGGTCCGAACAGGTACTGTTGCTGCTGGTCTCCTTGGCCGCCAATGCCCTCTCTGCCTTCGCCGGCGGGGGCGCCGGCCTGCTTCAGTTGCCGGTGTTGATCTTCCTCGGCCTGCCGTTCGGCGTGGCGCTCGCCACCCACAAGGTCGCGAGTGTGGCGCTTGGGGTCGGGGCGACGGCCCGCCACCTGCGCGAGGGTGGCATCGATCTCCGTTTTGCCCTCTATGTCCTCGCCAGCGGGCTGCCGGGCGTTGTGCTCGGCGCCAGCGTCGTCCTCCATCTGCCCGATCGGGCCGCCGAGCTGGCGCTCGGCATGCTCACCGCTGGCCTCGGCCTCTATTCGCACAGCCAGCGTCAGTTCGGTCAGGTTCATCGGCCTCGCCACCGCGATCGCAACGGGCTCGTGGTTGGCGGCGCCGTGCTGTTCCTGATCGGTGCCCTCAATGGCTCGCTCACCTCCGGCACCGGGCTGTTCGTCACCCTCTGGCTGGTCCGCTGGTTCGGTCTCGACTACCGTCGCGCTGTGGCCTACACGCTGATTCTGGTCGGTCTGTTCTGGAACGGCAGCGGCGCGCTCACGCTGGGGATGTTGGGTGAAATCCGCTGGGACTGGCTGCCGGCGCTGCTGGCGGGTTCACTCCTGGGAGGCTATGTGGGCGCCCATTTGGCCATCGCCCGCGGCAACCGGGCGATCAAGTGGCTGTTCGAGTCACTGACCGTAGTCGTCGGACTCAAGCTGATCGTCGGCTGACCCGCCCGGGCGACTCGCCCCCTTTCTATACCCCGTAGCTTTGGCGGTAGGCCCGGACCGCTTCGAGGTGTTCGGCCATTTCCGGCCGGTCTTCCAAAAACTGCAGCAGATCGGCCAGTGAGACGATGCTGACCACCGGAATGCCGTAGCGGGCCTGGACCTCCTGAATGGCCGATTGCTCGCCCTTGCCGCGCTCCTGACGGTCCAGGGCAATTACGACGCCGGCTGCCGTTGCACCCGCCGCCTCGATGATCGCCATCGACTCGCCGATGGCGGTCCCGGCAGTGATGACGTCGTCGATGATCAGAACCCGCCCCGCCAGTGGCGCACCGACGATGTGCCCGCCTTCGCCGTGGTCTTTCGCCTCTTTGCGGTTAAAGCAGTACGGCACATCGCGGTTGTGCCGGTCGGCCAGCGCCACTGCTGCTGCGCTGGCCAGAGGGATCCCCTTGTAAGCGGGTCCGAACAGCACGTCGAACGCCACACCGGAGTCGGCAATCGCGGCGGCGTAAAAGCGACCGAGGCGCGCCAGGCGACTGCCGGTATTGAACAAGCCCGCGTTGAAAAAGTAGGGGCTGACCCGCCCGGATTTCAGGGTGAATTCGCCAAAGCGCAGCACATCGCTTTCGATGGCGAACTCGATAAATTCCTTCTGATACTCGTGCATGTGACACCTCGGCGGAAAAGTACGCATTGTAACGTGACGCCCGTCAGCTTGCGTGTGGCGATACTAGAATTCATCAAGGATTGGCCGTTTCGGTGTTCGATGCCCAGAGTCCTGCTGCTGGTGAATCCCCATAGCCGTCGCGGGGGGAGCGATCTCGCGGTCGTCTATCGCCGTTTTCATGAGGCGGGTTGGGAGATTATCCAGGCGCCTGCACGCTCGCCGGAGGATACGTCGGCAGTGATTCGCGAGCATTGTGACCGGGTCGCCATCATCGTCGTCGGCGGGGGCGACGGCACCCTCAGCAAGGCGGCGCCAGGGCTTTGCGACTGCCGGTTGCCCTTCGGCCTCCTGCCGCTCGGAACGGCCAATGACCTGGCCCATACCCTCGGCATTCCGGACGATCTCGAACAGGCGACCGAGGTGATCCTGGCCGGTCGCAGTCGTCCCATCGACCTGGGGCGGGTCAACGGTGTGCCCTTTTTCAATGCCGCCAGCATCGGGCTCGCCGTTGCCGTTACTCACCAGGTCACCGCCCGGGACAAACACCGCTACGGCATCTTCGGCTACCTGTGGGCATTGTGGCGGGCGTGGCACGGCAACCGACCGTTTCGCGCCGACATCGTGGCCGATGGCAAACGGTCGCAGCTGCGTACGCTCCAGATCACGGTTGGCAACGGGCGCCAACACGGCGGCGGGCTGCTCATCGATCAGGAGGCCGGCCTTAGCGATAGCCGTCTCCATCTCTATGCCCTCTGCAGCCGTCCCTGGTGGCGTTTGTTGAAAGTGGCCGCCGCGCTACGCCTGGGCCGTGCCGGGGCCGATCCGGACGTCTTCAGGGCCAGCGGGAAGCGTATCCATATCAGCACCCGTGCCACCCACCAGATTGCCACCGACGGCGAGCTCTCCACCTGGACGCCAGCCGACTTCGAGGTGGAGCCGAACGCGTTGCGGGTGTTCGTACCCGACGCCTCCGGCACTGGCGAGGTGGGGCGTGCTGCGTAGCTTGACGCTGGCGGGGCTCAACCAATTGGAGGTGCTTTGCCAGGAAGCGGTCGTGCGCTACGGGGATATTGCTGCGACATCGAAAGAGGCGGCCTTTCGGGCGTTTGTCGATGCGCTGGCGACAGCACGCCGCGAACAGGCGTCGGAGCTTGCGGAGTGCATCCGCTCTTTGGGCGAGCTGCCTGACGCGGCCGATGCAGACCGGGAGACAATCAGGCATTGGTTCGTGGCCACCAAGGCGGTCCTGGCGGAGGCCGGTCACGGCGCCACGCGGGTTTATGCGGCGGAGGTCGAGCATGTCGAAGCTGCCCTCCTCCGGCAGGCCGGTGATATTCTGCGGCACCAGCCGAACGGGGAGTTGCGGAGTGTGGTGGAAGGGATTCGTAACGCGGCCGAATCGGCCTTACAGGAGCTGCGGCGCTGGCAAAACTAGCCAGCCCGCCCCCAAAGTCCGGGATTCAAAAAAACGGATGCTGATCATCACCGACCCGGCTGTCGCCGCGGTTGGCGGCGATCAGATCTCGAAAATGCGCTCGATAGCGTCGAGACCCTGCTGCACCGTCTCTTCGAGCTCTTTCGGATTTTCATCCTCTTCGCAGGCCGCCTGCGTGTAGACGGATAGTGATTTCAGGGCGCAAGCGATTTTCGCCACGTCGGCAATATCGAGGTTGGCCTCATCCTTCAGTTTCCAGTGTTCTCCTGCCATGTCTCTTCTCCCCTTTGTGTGATTATTGTGCAGCTGTCATCCTACCGGCTCGGAGCAAAGATGCAAAGGAGCGCGAAACAGCGGCTTTTCGCCTTCGTCGGCACGATCATGGCAACCGCTGCCCCCAAGCGGTAGCATGAAGCCCTTTTGTTGAAACAGCCTCCGAACCACATGCTTCCGCACAAAAATACGGATGAACCGCCGCTTTGGCGGGTGATGCTCAGCGCCCGCATGTGGGTCGCCCTGTTGATGGGGTTCGCCTGTGGTCTGCCGCTTCTTGTTACGGGTTCTCTGCTTCAGGCGTGGATGAAGACGGAACAGGTGGATTTGGGGACCATCGGCCTGTTCGCCCTGGTCGGATTGCCCTACACCACCAAGTTTCTTTGGGCGCCGCTGCTCGACCGGTTTACGCCCCCCCTTTTCGGGCGCCGCCGCGGCTGGTTGTTGGCGAGTCAACTCGCCTTGATGCTTGCCATGGCAGGACTCGCTCTTTCCCAGCCGGCGGCCAATCCAATGCTGGTGGCAGCGCTGGCGGCCCTGGTTGCCTTTTTTTCCGCCTCCCAGGACATCGTGGTCGACGCCTATCGCCGAGAGTCACTGGAAGATCGGGAGTTGGGACTCGGCTCGTCCCTCTATGTCGCCGGCTATCGAACCGGGATGCTGTTTGCCGGCGGCGGCGGTCTCATCCTCGCCGACCACCTGAGTTTTCGCACTGTCTACCTCCTGTTGGCCGCGTCGATGTTGGCGGCGGTCGTGACCACGCTTGCCGCCCGGGAGCCTCCGGTCTCGGACGGCGCTCCCCGATGTCTGAGAGACGCCGTGGTGGAGCCCTTTCTGGACTACTTCCGGCGTCCCGGCGCGCTGCTGATCCTCGCCTTCATTCTGCTCTACAAGCTGGGGGATACGCTGGCCGCCGCCATGACCACCCCCTTCTACCTGGACGTCGGCTTTTCGATGAGCGAGGTCGGTGCAGTGGTCAAGCTGTTCGGGTTTTGGGCCATCGTCGGTGGTGGCGTTTTGGGCGGTGTCTTGATGCTGCGCCTCGGCATCCATCATGCCCTCTGGACCTTTGGCTTGCTCCAGGCCGCTTCGACCGCCGGTTTTGCACTGCTCGCTCTGGTCGGCCATAGCGTGCCCTGGCTGGCGGTGGTGATCGCCTTCGAAAACCTGAGTGCGGGCATGGGCACGGCCGCCTACATGGCCTTCATGGCCAGCCTGACCAACAAACAGTTCACCGCCACCCAATACGCGTTGCTGAGCAGCCTCATGGGGGTCCCCAGAGTCATCCTGTCGGCGCCCTCCGGTTTTCTGGCCGAGGGCTTGGGCTGGGTCGGGTTCTTCCTCCTGTGCACCGCTGTTGCCGTGCCCGGCCTGCTGCTGTTGACCCGCATGGCACCGTTAACCGCCGCGCGGCCGGCCGCTGCGGTGTCCTGAAGTGGACGGGATTTGGGGGCAGCTGCTGGCCGCCTTTACCGTGGGCCTCCTGGGGGGCGTCCATTGCATGGGGATGTGCGGCGGGATTGCCGGAGCGCTCGGGCTGAGTGTGGCCGCCCCGCCGTCCCGGGCCGGGCGCCTCCTGCTGTTCCTTTCGGCGTATAACCTGGGCCGGCTGTTCAGCTATGCCGTAGCCGGTGCCCTTGCCGGAGCCATGGGCGCCGCCGCGGCCGATCTGGCGACGTTGCAGCAGGGACGTCTCGGACTCCAGTTCATCGCCGGGCTGTTCATGCTGGCCCTCGGCCTCTACCTCGGGGGCTGGTGGTTCGCGCTGGCCCGGTTGGAGCAGGTGGGGGGCGTACTCTGGCGCCGCATCGAGCCCTTCGCCCGCCGTCTGCTGCCGGTCCGCGGAGGCGGCCACGCCTTTGTCCTCGGCCTGGTGTGGGGCTGGTTGCCCTGCGGCCTGGTCTACACCGCGTTGATCTGGTCGCTCTCCGCCGGCAGCGTGCTCAACGGGGCCGCTCTCATGCTGGCCTTCGGGCTGGGCACCCTGCCCAACCTGATGGCCATGGGCTTGGCCGGCGTCCGCTTGGGGGCTTGGCTACGCAGGCCCTGGGTTCGCCGAACCGCCGGTGGACTGGTGGTCGGCTACGGCCTCTGGCTGTTGCTGATGAGCGTCAGCCTTCTCATTGAATGAAGAAACGCTGACTGAAATCGAGCCCGTAGCTACGTTCGGTGCCGCTCGGGCGTACCTGAACCTGGAACTCGAGCTCTTCCTTGTCGGTGACGGGAAACTCGCCAATGTAGTAGACCGCCTGCCCTTCGCGGATCTCTTGCATGTCGATCTCGCGCACCTGACCGTACGGGTTGGTGGCTGTCGCGCGCACCACTGCGGCGGTCGCCGGCCACTGCGCCCCGCTACCCTCGGTCTGAACGGTGATGTTGAGCAGGCCGCGGTAACGGCTGCGGTTCAGGCCATAGGCCTGAGCTACTTCAGGGGCGATAAAGGTAGAGGGAAAGGCGTTGTAGTGGACGCGGTAGGGTCCGAAATCGCGGAACTGGGCGGCGGTGGCTGTGAGCGGCAGCAGAAAGAAAGAAATCAGAGCGATACGGCGAAGCATTCCCATGGCGGATCTCCTCTCCTTTTCTTCAAGGATAGTCGCCCATGGAATTGACATCCCCCTCCAGGGAGGAGGGGGTGTCAGGTGATCAGCCGGCTGCCTGAATGGGCTCCGCTGCCTCGGATGGACTCGCCACCAACGGTTGGTCCATCAGCTTGACGATGTCGTCCAGCTCCTTGTACTGCTTCTTGAGATGAGCTGCGGTTTTCTGCAGCTCCTCAATACGGGACTGGAGGGTGTCGCGGGATTCGTTGATCTTGCGCAGGTTCTCCAGCCGCTTCTCCATCTCTCCCTTGTGTTCCTTGATCTGGCGCACCAGCGGCGTCATCACCGCCTTGCTCCACTTCTCGGCGTCACGGTGGGCCTTGAAGAACACATTGCGGACGTGGCTGACGAGCATGATGAAGAACTTCTTCACCACGAACGACTGCTCGGTCATGGTCGTAACCGGGCTGTTGCGGAACGCCTCGGCGTCGTCGAGCAGCTTCTTGAGGTCGCGGACATACTCGGCGGTGGTGTAGAGCACCGGGTCGATCTCCGCAATCCCGTGTTCCTTGTGGAATTTCCGGTAGATCGTGGTGATGAGCCGGTTCAGCTGTTTGGCGTACTCGTCGACCTCGTCCAGCATCCCTTGGGCGCTGTCGAAGAAGGTCTTCATCCCCCCCTTCAGGCCGTGGGTCGTCCAGCTGCCGCTCATCGACTTGCGGGTCTCGGTGACCAGCTTGTCGAGCTTGACCAGGTCCAGCAGCTTGAGCAGCTCCTCCGATCGCTCGGTGAGGATCCGGCGGTTCGCCTGGAAGCTCTCCACGTTCTTGTGGTACGCAACCTGCTCCTCGCGGGTCTTCTTCATGAGGTGCTCGATCACCTCATTGTTTTTTCCGGACAGACCGTTCAGCTCCGCGAGCTGCTTTTGCGCGGAAGCCAGGCGCTGGCGCAGGAGGTCGCGGCTCTCGCGAATCATGCTGCCGACCTCGGCGGAGACGTGTTGGCGCACCAGTTCCTGCTTCTGCGGCAGCACTTCGGTGGCCAGAATCGACTCCAGCGCCAGGATGTTGCTGCGATCGAGCAGTTCCTTGTCATGGCGGATCTTGGCCAACAGCCCCTTTTGGGCAGAGACCGGGAACACCACGTCCGTTTCAATCCCCAGGGTTTGAGCCGCGCGGCGGCACTGTTCGTCGATGGTCTTGATGACCAGGTTCGCGTCCTTCAACTCGTCCCAAAGGGTATCCACCTTGTTGAGGACGACCAGCAGGCCCTTACCCTGATCCTTACGGAGCGGTGTGACGTTGTGCTTCCACATGTCCAAATCGGACTTGGTCACGCCGGTATCCGCTGCCAGGATAAACATGACCGCCTGTGCGTTGGGCAGCATGTTAATGGTCAGTTCGGGCTCCGAACCCAGGGCGTTCAGGCCCGGGGTATCGAGGATCACCAGTCCCTGCTTGAGCAGGGGATGGGGGAAGCTGATGAGCGCGTGGCGCCACATCGGGATCTCGACTTCGCTCGGAATACCGCCGTCCGGCAGCCGCCAGTAGTCGTCATTTTCACTGAACAACCCCAGTTTTCGGGCCTCTTCCGTCGGTACCCGCTTGACCTTCACCACTTCGCGGAACGCCTCGGCCATGCTCTCCGGGTCTTGAAGGTTGAGTTCGATGTTGGTCCAGTGGATCGGTTCGGCCTTGTACTCGGCGATACTCGTCTCCGAGAGGCGCGTTTCGATGGGCAACAGGCGGATAAACGAGTGATCGTGCTCCGAGTCGTAGAACAATTCAGTCGGACACATGGTGGTCCGACCCGCCTCGGACGGCAGCAATCGCCGGTCGAATTCGGAGAAGAAAATGGCGTTGATCAGTTCGGTCTTGCCGCGGGCAAACTCGGCCACAAAGGCGATGGTCAGCCGGTCGGATTTGAGCGACTCGAGGATTTCGTAGATGCGAAGCTCGTCCTCCGTGTCCCCCGTTCCGGTCTTGTCGAGCCAGGCCTGGTAGTTGCCGATGCCGGTGGTCAACGCGTGTTTCCACCGATCGAAGGCCTGCATTTGTTCTGTAAAGCGTTTTTCAGCCATTTCCGTTAGCGCTCCGCCGCGGCAGCAAACCGCGACCATAAAGGCTCAAAAGTACTATGAAAGGCCCTACTATAGGGAAAACTTTCTTTTAAACAAGTGATCCAGTTCGCTTTTGTTCATTGCTCCAGTTCCGCCACGGTCGGGGGGATTCGTTGCGGGGCCCTGATGCGCACGCGTTTATTGCGTCCGGTCTCGCCACCGACCAGCGACACGGCGCCGCGACTTACACCGAAGGCCTTGGCGAGAAACTTGATCAGGTGGGCATTGGCCTTGCCCTCCACCGGTGGTGCGGTGATGCGGATTTTCAGCGCCTCGCCCCCATGCGGACCCACGATTTCGTCACAACTGGCGCGTGGTTGCACCCGCAGCACCAGCAGCAGATCGTCGCCTGTCCAGGAGTACCAGCCGCCCATCAGAAAAAGAGGGAAAGCAGCAGCCGCCGCAAGAACTCCAGGCCGAGGATGGCCACCAGCGGCGACAGGTCGAGTGTGCCGGCTACCGGCGGCAGGTGGCGCCGCACCGGCCGCAACAGCGGGTCGGTCAGGCTATGGAGCAAGGAGCTGACCGGATTGTAGGTGCCCGGGTTCACCCAGCTGAGCAGGGCCTGAATGATGATGCCCCAGATGAATACCATGAATGCCAGATTGATCAATTCGACGACGGACAGCAGCAAAAGCGGTGCCAGACCGATACCGCCGCGCAGCTGTCCGATTAGAAACAGCGACATCAACTGTAACGCAAACATCAGTACGATCGCTGCGACATCCGTCCGGCCGAAACCCGGAATGAGGCGCCGCAGGGGCCGTAGCGGCGGGTTGGTCACTTTGACGATGGCCTGCGAAATCGGGTTATAGAAATCGGCCCGAACCAGTTGCAGGAGGAAGCGCAGCATCACCGCGAGGATGTAGATGGAAAAAAGGGTGGAGATCAGGAATTCGAAGGCATTCATCTCAACCATCCTTACCCAACAGGTCTGCCAGTTCGGTGGCGCGTTCGCGCGCTCCGGTCACGGCATCTTGAAACAAAGTCCGAATCCCGCCCTCTTCCAGAATCGTCAGCGCCCGCTCGGTGGTTCCGCCCGGCGAGGTGACCCGGGCGCGCAGGGTTGCGCTGTCATCCTCGCTCTCGAGGGCAAGCTTGGCTGCCCCAAAGGCGGTCTGTAGCGCCAGCAATTTCGCTGTTTGGGCCGGCAGACCCAGCCGGCTGCCGGCATTTTCCAGCAGCTCCATGAGCAGGAAAAAATAGGCCGGACCGCTGCCGGATATGGCAGTGACGGCATCCATGTGGGTTTCGTCGTCCAGCCAGAGCGTCAGCCCGACCGCCCGCAGTACCGCTTCGGCCAATTCACGCTGACTGGGCGTCACTTGCGTATTGGCGAACAGGGCGGTGGCGCCGCTGCCGACCAGCGATGGTGTATTCGGCATGGTGCGGACCAGGGCGTTCCCGCCCCCCAGCCAGCGGTCGATATCGCCGCTGCGCACGCCGGCGGCGATGGAGATCACCAACGGTCGGCGCTGCTGCACTGCTTCCGACAGCCCGGTGCAGACCTCCCGCATCATTTGCGGCTTGACGGCGAGCACCAGGACGTCGGCCGATTCGGCGAGCCGTCGGTTATCGGCCTCGGTCCGGATCCCGAACCGTTGGGTTAGGGCATCGCGCCGCTGCCGATCGGGATCGGCTGCGGCCAGGTGTTCGGCCGGAAACCCGTCGGCGATCAGCCCGCCGACGAGACTGACGGCCATGTTGCCGCCCCCAATGAAACCGATCTGCTTGTTGTCCATGTGCGTCTTTATCGGATGTTAGTAACTATCAAGATAACAGATGCCCGTTCGTCTGCAGGGATCGCGGCCCGAACAGGGCGGTGCCGATGCGGACCATGGTCGCCCCTTCGGCCACCGCAGCCTCCAGGTCGTCGGTCATGCCCATGGAGAGGGTCGCAAGGTCGAATCCCTCGGCGCGGAGTGCTTCCAGCGCTTGGCGGAGCTGTCGGAAGGCCGCCCGCTGGCGGTCGAAATCACTCTCGGCGGCGGGAATGGCCATCAGGCCCCGCAGCCGGAGACGCGGGAGGTCGGCCACTTCGGCTGCGAGTCGGGGAAGCTCGGCCAAGCCGACACCGGACTTGGAGGATTCGCCACTGATGTTGACCTGCAGGCAGATGTTGAGGTCGGGCAGCTGCCGGGGACGCTGCTCGCTCAGGCGCCGGGCCACCTTCAGCCGATCGACGCTGTGCACCCAGGCGAAGTGCTCGGCAACGGGTCGGGTCTTGTTCGATTGCAGCGGGCCGATGAAGTGCCACTCCAGATCGAGGTCTTCGAGCAGCAACATCTTGTCGAGTGCCTCCTGCAGGTAGCTTTCGCCGAACAGGCGCTGTCCGAGCCGGGCGCAGGCCCGGACGTCGCTGGCGGGCCGGGTTTTGCTGACGGCGAGCAGCTGCACGCTGTCGGTCGGCCGTGCGAACTGCTGTTCCGCCCTGCGAAGGCGTTCACGGACCTCTCCGAGGCGGGTGGCTAGTGTGCTGTTGTGCGTCATGCGGGACCGGTATAAGGTATCGCTCGTTGTTTTCCGCGCACACGAACGCGGATTGGCAGCCCACCAGGGGGAATTCAATGGATATCACGGAACTGCTCGCCTTCGGCGTCAAGAACGGCGCTTCCGACTTGCATCTGTCGGCCGGTTTGCCGCCCATGATTCGCGTCGACGGCGACATCCGCCGCATCAACGTGCCCCCCATGGACCACAAGCAGGTTCATGGGCTGGTGTACGATATCATGAATGATAAGCAGCGCAAGGACTTCGAGGAGTACCTTGAAACTGACTTTTCCTTTGAAATCAAAGGGCTTGCGCGATTTCGCGTCAACGCGTTCAATCAGAATCGCGGCGCCGGCGCGGTATTCCGTACCATCCCCTCGAAGATCCTGACCCTGGAGCAGCTGAACGCGCCGGGGATCTTCAAGGATATTTCAGACACCCCCCGCGGCATCGTACTGGTCACAGGTCCCACCGGTTCCGGCAAGTCGACCACCCTGGCGGCGATGATCGACTACAAGAACGATAGCGAATACGGCCACATTCTCACGGTCGAGGACCCCATCGAGTTCGTGCACGAATCGAAAAAGTGCCTAATCAATCAGCGTGAGGTGCACCGCGATACCCTGGGTTTCAACGAAGCCCTGCGCTCGGCCCTACGTGAAGACCCGGACGTCATTCTGGTCGGTGAAATGCGCGACCTGGAGACCATTCGTCTGGCGCTGAGCGCGGCCGAAACCGGGCACTTGGTGTTCGGCACCCTACACACCTCCTCGGCCGCCAAGACTATCGACCGTATCATCGACGTGTTCCCCGCCGCGGAAAAAGACATGGTGCGGGCCATGCTTTCCGAATCGCTGCGGTCGGTCATCTCGCAAACGCTGCTGAAAAAGGTCGGTGGCGGGCGTGTCGCGGCCCATGAGATCATGATCGGTACGCCGGCCATCCGCAATCTCATCCGCGAGGGTAAGGTGGCGCAGATGTACTCGGCCATTCAGACCGGTCAGGCCGTTGGTATGCAAACGCTGGATCAGAACCTGAAAGAGTTGCTGGACAAAGGCATCATCAGCAAACAGGACGCACGCACAAAAGCGGCCAACAAGGATGCGTTCAAGTAATCGTTCAGCAACACCCGGCGACGGCAACCTCCGACGAACAAAACAACAAACATCCAAAAGCCCATGGAATTCGATTCGCTGCTGAAGTTGATGGTCCACAAAAACGCATCGGACCTGTTCATCACCGCCGGCATTCCCCCGAGTATGAAGATCTCGGGAAAAGTCACCCCGGTGTCCAAGGGCAGCCTCACGCCCGATCAGGCCAGGCAGGTGGTCTACAGCGTCATGGATGCCACCCAGCGCGCCGAATTCGAAGCCACCCATGAGTGCAATTTCGCCATCAGCCGCCCGGGGATTGGCCGCTTCCGTGTCAATGTCTTCCAGCAGCGCAATCAGGCCGGCATGGTGCTGCGTAAGATCGAGACCAAAATCCCGTCGTTCGAAGACCTGAATCTGCCGCCTATTCTGCGCGACATTTCCATGACCAAACGCGGTATCGTCCTGTTCGTCGGCGGCACCGGCTCCGGTAAGTCGACCTCACTGGCGGCCATGGTGGATTACCGCAACACCAACAGCTCCGGCCACATCATCACCATCGAGGACCCCATCGAGTACGTCCACCACCACAAGGGTTGTATCATCACCCAACGTGAGGTGGGGATCGATACCGACACCTTCGAGGATGCGCTGGTCAATACCCTGCGTCAGGCGCCGGATGTGATCCTCATTGGTGAGATTCGGCACCGCGAGACCATGGAGCACGCCATCGCGTTTGCCGAAACCGGACACCTCTGTTTGGCCACCCTGCACGCCAACAACGCCAACCAGGCGATGGACCGCATCATCAACTTCTTCCCGGAAGACCGGCGCCCTCAGTTGTTGATGGACCTGTCGTTGAATCTGAAGGCGGTCATCGCGCAGCGTTTGGTCCCTACCAAGGACGGCACTGGCCGGCGGGTGGCGGTTGAAATCATGATCAATTCACCGCTCATGGCCGACCTCATCCTCAAGGGAGAGGTGCATCAGATGAAGGAACTGATGAAGAAGTCGAACGAATCGGGCATGAAGACCTTCGACCAGGCCCTTTACGACCTTTACAGGGCGGGCGAAATCTCGTTCGAGGACGCGACACGCAATGCCGATTCGCCCAACGAGATTCGGATCATGGCCAAGCTGGCCGAGGCCGATTCAGCGGAGGCGCTTACGAAGGGGTTGGAAGGTTTGACCCTGGAAGAGGCCGACGATGAGCAGGACAGCGGCTTCATGGGCAGGAAGCGCTAACGGCGCTGGTAGGGGTGCCGAACTGCCGAGGTTTCCGGTATCGGAAGAGCTCCGCTCCTGGTCACCGCTGCTTTTCCTCCGCGCGGCGATACTCGCGCGGCGTCATGCCAAAACGGGTTCTGAACAGCGTGGTAAAGTCACCGCTGTTCTTGTAGCCGATCTGTTCGGCTATCAGGCTGATGGGCTGGTCGGTCTCCCTTAGCAACACGCAGGATTGGCGCAGGCGTTGTTCCCGCAGGAACTGAAACGCCGTCATGCCGTGGACACGTTTGAACGCCTCGGAGAGCTTTCGCTCGTTGGTGCCTACGCGGTGCGCCAGTTCGACGAGGGAGGGCGGCGTGCTCAGATTTTCCAGCAGTATTTCGATTGCCTGCTTGAGCATCCGGTCTTCGCGGCTGTTGCTGGGAGATTCATTGGGCAGCTGCCCAAACGCCTTTTTGGAGACCTCCTCATCAAACAGCTTCGAGTAGCTGTTGAGGCGATGCGCCGTGCTTAGGTGCGCCTGCACCCGCGCCATTACCTCCTCACCGCGAAACGGTTTGACCACATAGTCCACCGCACCGAGGCCGAAACCCTTGACCACGTCGGCCTCCTCCTTGTGGGCGGTCAGGAAGATGATGGGGATGTTCGCCGTCAACGGATTGCCTTTCAGCTCTCCGCATACATGGAAGCCGTCCATTTCCGGCATGCCGACGTCGAGCAGGATCAGGTCGGGGCGGTGCTCCCACGCCGCAACAGCGCCGGTCTTTCCGTCTTCAGCGAGCAGGACCCTGAAGCCACGGTTGCCAAAAAGGCCCTCAAGCAGTGCGCCTTCGACCGGATCATCGTCGATCACCAGCAGTGTTGGCCGGTCGCTTGTATGAATAGTCGCCAACGTCCTTACCCGCCTATTTTGTTTGGCCGATCGCTTCAGCCTGACTTCGAGCCTATCACCCGCCCAATCGAGAGCGTCCGTGCAAAAGCATTTTACCGGATACTAATCCTTTACGAAAATCGGGGTGATGCCCGCGCCGGGCTGCCTGCGGGAACGTAGGATCTGTCAGCTGGTCGGCGGCGCCAAGGGCGGGCTAGCCGAATACCGCCCGTCCATCAAATACCGGCCCATCCACACACACGCGCTTCATGGCGGGGCCGGATTCGGTCTGTACTTCCACCACGCAGCCGGCGCAGCCTCCGACGCCGCAGGCCATGAACTCCTCCATGGAGACTTGGCAGGGCAGGTCGAACTCGCGGGCGAGACGGGCGGTGGCCTCGAGCATCGGGTGCGGACCGCAGGCATAGACAGCGACTTCCCGGCGTTGGCCTTCTTCCATCGCCTCCAGGCGCAGGCGGGCGAGGTCGGTCACGAAGCCGTCGTGGCAGCCGGTATAGCCCTGGCGACTGCAGAGGCGGCTCGCGACCCCCCAGTCCTCCAGCAGCGGCATGGCAGCGATGACTCCCTCGGGCATGCCGGGCACGATGATTTGCGAGGGCTTGGCGCGAAACGGAAACGGCACCTCGGAGCCCATGATGACCAGCGGTTCGAAGCCGCCGCGGCGGCGCAGTTCGTCGGCCACGAAGACCATCGGCGGGATACCGACGCCGCCGCCGATCAAGAGCGGCCGACGGTGAGCGGCGTCGACCGTGAACGGATTACCGATGGGGCCCAGCGTGCTGATATGTTCACCGACCTGGCGCTTGGCCAGTAGTGCAGTGCCTTCACCGAACACCTTGTAGAGCAGTTCGATCCAACCGGCCGCGACATCCGTGCGCATGATCGAGATGGGGCGGCGCAGAGGGCGGCCAGGGTCGCAGGTGAGATGGACGAAACTGCCGGCGCGGGCGCTCCCGGCGATCTTCGGCGCGGCCAGACGCAGCAGGTGCTGGTCACCCTCGTAGTGTTCGTGGCCGAGGATTTCCGCCTCTTCCAGGAAGATGGTGTCGCGGTGGGGCTTGCTCATTTCTTTAGTCCAGATGGTCGCGCCGGTCGCATGTGGTTGGGGTCGAGCGGCTTGGATGGGGCCTATCGCGGGCGCGGTGCCTGTTCCACGGGAGGGGCACAGTCAGGCGTCGGGTCCGCGTTGAAATACCACGCGGCCATCCAGCAAGGTGCAGGTGACGCGCCCTTTCATTTCCCAGCCGGAAAGCGGTGTGTTCTTGCCCCGGCTGACCAGCGTCGAGGGGTTGACTTCCCACCGCGCGTTGGCGTCGAAAATGCAGATATCGGCGCGGGCGCCGGGTTGCAGCGTGCCGCCCTCAACGTTAAGGACCGAAGCAGGGCCGGTGGTGAGCCTCGCGATCGCCTCGGCCCTGGGCATGACCCCCTCTTCGGCCAGTCGCAGCGCCAAGGGCAGCAGCGTCTCCAACCCCGACATGCCCGGTTCGGTAGCGGCGAAAGGGGCCAGTTTGGCGTCGCGGTCATGGGGCTGGTGGTCGGAGCAGATCGATGTGATTACGCCGTCGGCGAGGGCCGCCCGCAGCCCGTCCCGGTCCCGCTGTGTACGCAAGGGCGGGCGGACGTGGCACAGGCTATTGAACAGATCGACGTCCAATTCGGTCAGGAACAGTTGGTGCGCGGTAACGTCGCAGCTGACCGGTAGTCCCCGCGCCTTGGCCTTGGCCACCATCTCCACCGCCTTGGCAGTGGAGAGGCGACTGAAATGGGCACGTACCCCGGTCTGTTCGATCAGTATCAGGTCACGGGCGACGCCGATGGCTTCGGCGCAGGCCGGGATGCCGCCCAGCCCCAGCCGGGTACTGATCTGGCCCTCGTGCATGCAGCCGCTGGCTGCCAGCCAGGGGTCTTCGCTGTTCAGGAAGACCGTGAGATCGAGGGTGGCGGCGTACTCCATCGCCCGGCGAAGTACCAGCGTATTGGCGATGGCACGGGCGTTGCCGACGGCGATGCAACCGGCGCGTTTCAGCGAGAGCATCTCCGCCAGGTGTTCGCCGGCAAGATCCTTCGTCAGCGCCCCGATGGGCAACACGCGGCACATGCCCGCCGCCTCGGCCCGATCGCGGATCAGTTCGACCACGGCGGAGCTGTCCAACACCGGCTTGGTGTCGGGCGGGCAGCACAACGCGGTTACCCCGCCTGCGGCGGCGGCGGCGGTCTCGCTGGCGATGGTGCCCTTGTGGGTCTCGCCGGGCTCGCGCAGCTTCGCCTGCAGGTCGATGAGGCCGGGACAGACGACCCGTCCCGTGGCATCGATGGTGCGGTCTGCCACGAAGCCGGCCGGAGCCTCGCCGACCGCGCCAATTCGGTTGTCGGTGACATAGACATCGGCAGTAGCATCGAGGCCGGAGGCCGGATCGACGACATGGCCACCACGGATCAGCAGGTTCATGCGCCACCCTCCGCCTCAGTGACGGGATTGCGACCGAGCACCAGGGACATCACCGCCATCCGGACGGCGATGCCGTTGCTGACCTGCTCCAGGATGACCGAGCGTGGTCCGTCCGCCACCTCTGAATCGATCTCCACGCCGCGGTTGATGGGACCCGGATGCATGATGATGGCGTCGGGCTTGGCAACGGCGAGTTTCTCTTCGGTAACGCCGTAACGCTTGAAAAACTCGCGCTCGCTCGGCAGCAGCGCCCCCTCCATCCGCTCCTTCTGCAGGCGCAGGGCGATCACCACATCGGCACCGGCGAGGCCCTCGCGCATGTCGTGGAAGACTTGGACCCCCAGGCGGGAGCAGTCGGCCGGGATCAGTGTCTTCGGCCCGATCACCCGGACCTCGCCGGCTCCCAGGGTATTGAGCGCATGGATCTGGGAGCGGGCTACCCGCGAGTGCAGGATGTCACCGATGATCGCGACCCGTAGCGGACCGAAGTCGCCCTTGTGGCGGCGAATCGTGAACATGTCCAGCATCGCCTGCGTCGGGTGGGCATGACGCCCGTCGCCGGCGTTGATCACGCTGATATGCGGTGCCACATGGCGGGCAATGAAGTGAGCGGCGCCGCTGTCGGCGTGGCGCACCACGAACATGTCGCAGTGCATCGCCTCCAGGTTGTGGAGCATGTCGAGGAGGCTTTCGCCCTTGGAGGTGGCCGAGGTGGAGATGTTGATGTTGAGCACGTCGGCCGAGAGCCGTTTGGCGGCCAGCTCGAACGTCGTGCGGGTGCGGGTGCTGTTCTCGAAGAAGAGGTTGACCACGGTCTTGCCGCGCAGCAGCGGCACCTTCTTCACCGCCTGCGCCTTGACGTTGGCGAACGATTCCGCCACGTCCAGGATCTCCGTGAGTGTCTTGCGGGAGAGGCCTTCGACACTTAGAAAGTGACGCAATTGGCCGTTGGCATCCAGTTGCAGGTCGGCGGGCTTCATTTGGATCGTTGCAGACTCAGCGTTAACGGTTCGGGGCCGCCGAGCTTGACCTGCTCGGTGGCGGCCAGGTCCATGGACAGTCCGGCCACATCGGCCTGCACCGGCAACTCGCGGCCGCTGCGCTCGACCAGGATGGCCAGAATGATGGAGGCGGGACGGCCGTAGTCGAAAAGCTCGTTCATGGCCGCGCGGATCGTGCGCCCGCTCTGCAGCACATCGTCCACCAGGATGACGTGGCGGTCGTTGATATCGAATGGCAGGTTCGAGGGCTGCACCTGCGGGTGCATGCCGATCCGCTGGAAATCGTCGCGATAGAAACTGATGTCGAGGGTGCCGAGCGGCGCCTTGACGTCGAGCAGCCGGTGCAGGCGCTCGGCGATCCAGACCCCGCCGGTGTGAATGCCCACCATCAGCGGCTCTTCGACCCGGCGCTCGTCGAGCACGGCACGCAGGTGGGCGGCCATGGTACGGAGTACCCGGTCGAGGTCGTGTTGCAGTGGTGTATTCATGCGCGTTCGTCGAGCCAGGATTGCAGGATCAGGGCGGCGGCAATGCGGTCGACCGCACCCTTGTCGGCACGTGCACCGTCTCGCCTTTCCGCTTCGACCGACGTGAACCGCTCGTCGGTCCAGAAGACCGGGAGATTGTACCTGCCTCGCAGTTGATTCCCAAAGCGGCGTGAGCGACGGGTCATCTCCTGTTCGCTGCCATCCATCGTGAGCGGCAGGCCCACGATCAGCCCGGCCGGTTGCCACTGCGCGATCAAGGCGGTGATACCCTCCCAGTCGGGTCGACTGCAGTGGCTCTCCAGCGTGATTAGGGGGCGGGCGGTGCCGGTGGCGGTCTGGCCGACGGCGACGCCGATCCGTTTGTCGCCGAAATCGAAACCGAGGAGTACGCCTTCGAGGCCTCGGGGACTCACGCGTGTCCGGTTTGATTGGAAAGCAGGTTCAGATCGACCCCAAGCAGGGCCGCCGCGGCGGTCCAGCGCTGTTCCGGCGGGGCGTCGAAAAGAACGCCGGCGTCGGCCGGTCCGCTCAGCCAGGCGTTCGCGGCCATCTCTTCCTCCAACTGTCCGGCGCCCCAGCCGGCATAGCCGAGGGCGAGCAGGAAGCGCTCCGGACCCTCGCTGTGGGCAATCGCCTGCAGTATGTCCCGGGAGGTGGTGACGGCGACCGATTCGGTGACATGCAGGCTCGACTCCCAGGCGCCTGCCGGGGAGTGGATGACGAAGCCGTGTTCCCGCTGCACCGGCCCCCCTTCGAACACGGGGGTCTTGCGTTCGAGGCGGCGGCCCGGTTCGATTTTGACGTGTTCCAGCACCTCGCCCAAGGTCAGTTCGGTCGGGCGATTGATCACGATGCCCATGGCGCCATCGGCATTGTGCTCGCAGATGTAGGTGACCGTGTGCGAGAAAGTCGGATCCTCCAGACCGGGCATGGCGATGAGGAAGTGGTTCTTGAAGGAGGAGAAATCGCTCATGCGGGTAGTATAAAAAGGCCAAAGGGAAAAGGGAAAAGATACAAGGTGCATTCTTTGCGTTCTTGTATCTTTCCCCTTTCCCCTTTCCCCTTTTCCCTGGTACCTGCCTCTACCCTCCGCTGCCGAACTGATTGCCGGAATCGAACTGCCAGGTCCTGACAATGTGCAGGACATCCAATTCGGCGCGCATCTCGGAACTGAAGGGGGCATACGGGGCGGCCAGTTCGACAATGCGCACGGCCGCGTCATCAAGGACCTTTTGGCCCGAAGAGCGGACCACTTCGACCCCGTGCAGTGTGCCATCGGGCTTGATGGCGACATCCAGCATCAGGCTGCCGGTGAGGGTCTTGCGCTTGGCCTCCTCGGGATAGTTCAGATTGCCGATTCGCTCCACTTTTAGCCGCCAGGCGTCTTCGTAGGCGGCGTATTCGTACTTGGCGGTATTGGCGGAGATGTACTTCTGACGCGGCTTCTGCGCGTAGCTCTGTTGCCGTTGCTGGATTTCAGCAGAGAGCCGCGCGATTTCGCGACTCTGCGCCACCAGATCCGCGGCGCGCGGCAGGTCAGGAACCGGCTCCGTGGGCTGCTCGGGGGCCGCCTCGATCCGGCTGGGGCTGCGCTCGACCGTCATCTGCGCAGTGATTTCCGGCCGCGGCGCCGGCGAGGACGGCGCCTGCGTGGTGCGGGCGTTGCCCTTTTCGTTTTCGACCGGCCGCTGGTTGGGGAACGGGCTGGAGGGGCGGACCTTCTCCTGCACCGTACCACCGCCCTGCTGGTCGACCTGAGCGAGGTAATCGGCCTTCTCCGGCGGCTTTTCGCTCTCGCTATGGACCAGGGTGATCTCCAGTGAGATCGGCGGCGGGTCACTCTTTTTCAGCGGGATCACGTCGAACGTGACGCCCAGGATGAGCAGGGCGTGGAGGGCCAAGGCGAGGAACAGGGTCAAGCCGAAGCGGTCAGCGTCGCCCGGTTCGACCGGCGGCGGCATGTGGGGAGACGGTGCAGCGACAGACATACGCGAAGATTAATGGGAAACGGGGGACAGCGAAAGGTACCAATCCACATGGGCGAACGGGCAGGGCGAGGAGCGTTTTAGAGCTTGGCCTGGATCGCCGCCATCAGCTGTCCCCCGATGTCCAGCCCGAACTGGGCGTCGAGTTCCCGGATGCAGGTGGGACTGGTGACGTTGATTTCTGTCAGGTAATCGCCAATCACGTCGAGCCCCACGAACAGCAAGCCCATCTCCTGCAGGCGCGGCGCCACCTGGGCGCAGATCCAGCGATCGCGCGCGCTCAGCTCCACGCCGACGCCGTGGCCGCCGGCAGCCAGGTTGCCCCGGAACTCCCCGGCTGCCGGTATGCGGGCCAGGGCATAGGGGACCGGCTCGCCGTCGATCAGCAGGATCCGCTTGTCTCCCTCGCTGATCGCCGGAAGATAGCGCTGTGCCATGGCATAACGGTTGCCATTGGCGGTCAGCGTCTCGATGACGACATTCAGATTGGGGTCGCCGGCCTCCACCTTGAAGATCGAGGCACCTCCCATCGCTCCCAGCGGCTTGAAAATGGTGCTGCCCTGGGCCGCGTGGAACGTGCGCAGTTCGGCCGGGTCGCGGCTGACCAGGGTGGGTGGCGTGCACTGGGGGAACTCGGCGGTAAACAGCTTTTCGTTGGCGTCACGCAGGCTGCGGGCCCGGTTCACCACCAGCGTGCCGGCCTGCTCGGCCCGCTCCAGCAGGTAGGTCGCGTAGACATACTCCATGTCGAAGGGCGGGTCCTTGCGCATCAGGATCACATCGAGGCTACCCAGCGGCTGCCGGCTCGCTGCACCCAACTGGTACCAGCGGTGTGGGTCGGCCGCAACCTGGAGCGGGTGCATGCGTCCGAACGCCTCTCCGTCGTGGAGTGACAGGTCGGCCAATTCCATATACAGCAGTTCCCAGCCGCGCGCCTGAGCGGCGAGCAGCATGGCCAAGGTGCTGTCCTTCTTGAAGGCGATGGCGCCGATGGGGTCCATCACCACGCCCAGACGAATCGTCATCGCGCGGCGGCCCGGCTGTCTTCAGCCATTTCCCGAGCTGCCGCCAGCAGCGCCAGGCGTGCGATCACGCCGTAGGCATAGAAGCGGTTCTTGCCGGCGTCGGGGTCCTGATGGGAATCCGGGTTATTGCAGGTGTCGGCGAACGCAAGCGGTTCGAAGTGCATGCCGGGTGCATTCAGGTTCTCGTTGGGCCCGCGCCCGGTATGCACGCGGTAGAAGCCGCCGACCACGAAATGGTCAATCATGTAGACCACCGGCTCGGCCACCGCCTGCGGCTGTCCCCAGGTCTCGAAGGAGTAGACCCCCTCCTGCAGAATGACGCGGTCCACTGCCTGGCCCTCCTTGGTCCTGGACATCCGGGTGCGCTGCTTGCGATTGAGTTCGTGCACCTCTTCGGCACTGTGCAGGGTCATGATCCCCATACCGTAGGTGCCGGACTCGGCCTTGACCACCACAAACGGCCTCTGCTGAATGCCGTACTGGTCGTATTTACGCTGAATCGCCGTCAGCAGGGCGTCGGCGTTGCGCGCAACGCAGTCCTCGCCCTCCCGTTTCATGAAATCGATCTCCCCGCAGTTTCGGAACAGTGGGTCGATGTGCCACGGATCGATATCCACCAGTTGAGCGAACTCGGTGGCGACTTCCCGATAGTGACCGAAATGGGCGGACTTGATGCGGTTGGACCAGCCCAGTCCCAGCGGCGGCAGGACGGGTTGCTCAAGGTCTTCCAACACAGGCGGACGCCCCCCTGAGAGGTCGTTGTTGAGCAACACCACGCAGGGGAAGAAGTCATCCACCCCAACGCGTTGTCCTTCGCGCCGCAGCGGTTCAACGGTAACCTGGCGGCCGGACGGCAGTTCGGTTGTCTGCGGGGCCTCCAGGTCGGGCAGCAGTGAGGCGAGCCGGACTTCGAACCCGGCCTTGGCGATCAAGGCCTGCAGCGTCGCCAGACTCTCCATATAATGGATGTTACGTGTATGGCTCTCGGGGATCAGGAGCAGGCGTGTCGCGGTCGGATAGATCCGTTCCATGGCCGACTGGATCGCCTGGATACAGAGCCCATCGAAGGCCGGATTGAGGTTGTTGAAGCCGGCGGGAAACAGGTTGGTGTCGACCGGGGCCAACTTGAAGCCGGCATTACGCAGGTCCACCGATGCATAAAACGGCACGGGCGTTTGCAGGAACTGCTGCCGAAACCAGGATTCGATGCGCGGCTGATCCTCCAGCAGGTGGGACTCAAGCTCCAGCAGCGGGCCGATGGGAGCCGTTGTCAGGTGCGGTACTGCGTCCAATTGATTTACAATCATGCCGTAGCGCTTTAGACGTAAGTGGTTGAATGAAATGCTTGGATTTTAGCAAAGCCGTTCGGCCGGGTATGTCAAAATTTGCCGGTTGGGTCGCGCCGGCTCACGGATGGGCGATGCATTATGAACGCCGGTCGTGTGGTTTGCCAACGCGGTCGGGATTTCGGCCTGTATCTGTTCAAGATCAGTCAGTTCGGATACGATGGGGCCGCCAGAGTTACCTGAGCGCTTGATTGGGGGGAATTGTGTCTGGCGAAGCAGCAGCAAAAGACAGCGCCCGTCAGCTGAAAGTGATGGTCATTGACGACAGCAAGACCATCCGGCGGACGGCAGAGAGTCTTCTGAAGAAAGAAGGTTGTGATGTCATTACGGCCAACGACGGCTTCGAGGCGCTCGCCAAGATTGCCGATCACCGTCCGGACATCATCTTCGTCGATATCATGATGCCCCGCCTGGACGGCTATCAGACCTGTGCACTGATCAAGCACAACAAGCAGTTCAAGAATACGCCGGTCATCATGCTGTCCAGCAAGGACGGCCTATTCGACCGTGCGCGTGGGCGAATCGTCGGTTCCGAACAATATCTCACCAAGCCTTTCACGAAAGAGGAGCTCCTCGGGGCGATTCGGGCCCATGTACCGCACCTTGCGTGAACGACTGGCCGGCGACCCATTGCACAATTTTTTTCAGAAATCTGACAAAACGACGGATTCAGCGGGAGAGAAAGATGGCGCAGATTTTGATAGTGGACGATTCTCCAACCGAAATTCATGTGGTCCGCTCGATCCTCGAGAAGCTGGGTCACTCCATCGCGACCGCCCCCGACGGCGAACAGGGCGTTGCCAAGGCGAAAGAGATTAAACCGGATCTGATCCTGATGGATGTCGTCATGCCCGGAATGAACGGGTTTCAGGCCACCCGCAAGATCACGAAAGACCCCGAGATGGAGGGGATCCCGATCATCATGGTCACCAGCAAGGACCAGGAGACCGACCGCGTCTGGGGTTTGCGCCAGGGGGCGACCGATTACATTACCAAACCGGTTGCGGAAGCCGAGCTGGTCGAAAAGATCAAGGCGATTCTCGGCGGCTGATTAGATGATGTCCGCTGTTAACGACGCCATCGATGTTCTGCGCGATATCGAAAGACGTAGCCGCGCGAGCGCGCGCGGCCTGCCGGAGCAGGTCGAGGTCAAGACCACCTGGGCCGGTGTTGGCTTCCGGGTGGGCGAGGCCCGTCTGGTCGCCCCGCTGGGGATCATCCGGGAAATTCTCACTTTTCCCTTGATCACGCGAGTCCCCGGCGCGAAGCAGTGGATGAAGGGCGTGGCCAATGTTCGCGGTACTCTGCTGCCGATTACCGACCTGAACTGCTTTCTGCAGGGTGAACCAACCCCCGTCCGCCGCCAGACCCGCGTACTGGTGATAGATAACGGAGCGATGGGTGCCGGTCTGTTGGTCAACGAGGTCCTGGGTTTGCGCCACTTCTTCCAGGAAGAGTTTTCCTCGGACACGGGTCTTATGACGGACTTCGTTCGGCGTTTCGTCAGTGGGGTTTATCGGCAGTCGAACGAGAATTGGGGAAGCGTGGATCTCCACGCGATCATTGAAAGCGAGGATTTCATGCACGTCGCCGCGTAAAGCGTCCGCTGTGCGTCGAATTAGCGAAGAACCTGTTCAGGAGCCGGAGAAATGAAGGTGAAGGGTAACAAGGCGGGCTCGAATTCGGGGGGGGGGCTGGCCCTGGTCATCCTGCTCGTGGTGTTCGTGGTACTGACCATCGTCGTCTCATACACCAAGGGGCAGCAGGACGGGTACGACAAGCAATACATCGGTTTGCTTGGGCAGCAGCGCGTCCTTTCGCAGCAGATCACAAAGTTTGCCGGTCAAGCGACCCATGGTCAGGCGGAAACCTTCAAACAGCTCAATGCATACCGCAATGAGTTCGCCCGCGACCTCCGGCTGTTGCAGGCGGGCGACCCCGACACCGGCATGCCGCCGTCTCCGAACGACGTCAGCGAGCAGCTGAACACCGTGGTCAAATTGTGGAGCCGGTTCAACGAAAGCGTCGACGTGATCACCCGGGGCGGTGATGTTGTCGTCGGCTTGCGGCTCAATGTGCAGGCCATCAACGACAGCGCTGCCGAGCTGCTGGCGCTGACCGACGAAATTGCCACCCTGATGACCGAGCGCAGCGCCGCTCGCGAACAGATCTATCGGGCGAGCAAGCAGTTGATGCTCAGCCAGCGCATCATCAATAACGTCAACAAGGTGCTTGAAGGCGGTACCGGGGCAGTCACTGCGGCCGACCGGTTCGGCCGAGATGCCAATGACCTCGGGCGCGTCCTCACGGGCATGCTCGAAGGCGACAAGGGAGCCGGGATCGAGCGTGTGGCCGACGGTGAGGTTCGCGCCAAGTTGGAGGAAGCGGCCGTTCTGTTCGGCGAGTTCAAGTCCCAGGTGGACGCGATCCTCGAGAGCAGCCCCGAGATGTTCGGCGTTTCCGAAGCGGTACAGGTGGCACTCGATACCAGTGAGCCCCTGCTCAATGCGCTCGGCGATCTGGAACAGGCGTATCTCGCTTCTGTCGATTCCCGCCTGATCAACTCCACGTTCGGTGCCGCGTTCTTCGGCATCATGGCGATCGCGCTGCTGCTGTTCCTCGGTTTCCGGTTGAAGCGCGAAGGTGAGGTACGGCTGGCGGAAACGGAGGCGCAGCGGCGCACCACGGAAGAGGCCAATCAGCGTAACCAGCAGGCAATCATGCGACTGCTCGATGAGATGGGCGACCTGGCAGATGGTGACCTGACGGTTAATGCGACGGTAACCGAGGACATCACCGGCGCCATCGCGGATTCCGTCAACTACGCCATCGAGGCGCTGCGCACCCTGGTAACAGCCATCAATGACACGGCCAATCAGGTTACCCACGCGGCCGAGCAGTCTCGCGCTACCGCCACCCACCTGACCGAGGCTTCCGAGCGCCAGGCGCAGGAGATCGCATCGGCCAGCGCGAAGATTCGGGAAATGGCGCTTTCGGTCGAGGGCGTATCCCACAACGCCGACCAACTCGCGGAGGAGTCGCAGCGCTCCGTGGACATCGCGAAGAAGGGTGCGGAGGCCGTGCGCAACACCATTCACGGCATGGACTCCATCCGCGAGCAGATCCAGGAGACCTCTAAACGGATCAAGCGTCTCGGTGAGAGCTCCCAAGAGATCGGTGACATCGTGGAACTGATCAACGACATCGCGGAACAGACCAATATCCTCGCGCTGAACGCGGCCATTCAGGCGGCCATGGCCGGTGAAGCGGGCCGCGGCTTCGCGGTGGTGGCGGACGAGGTGCAGCGGCTGGCAGAGCGCTCCGCCGACGCTACCAAGCAGATCGAAGCGCTGGTGAAGACGATTCAGACCGACACCAACGAAGCGGTAATCTCCATGGAACAAAGCACATCGGGTGTGGTCGCGGGTGCAAAGCTCGCCGAGGACGCGGGGTCGGCACTCGGCGAAATCGAAAACGTGGCGTCGCGTCTCGCCGGTCTCGTCGATAGCATCTCCGATGCAACCCGCGAGCAGACGAGAGGTGCGGTGGACATCACCGACACCATGAACGTTATTCAGGAGATCACCACGCAGACGTCCGATGGCACGAACCAGACAGCCGCCTCCATCGGCAAACTCGCCGAGCTCGCCAGCGAGCTCAAGAACTCGGTCGCCGGCTTCAAGCTGCCCGCGTAACGTCTCTTGACCAAGCGGACCACCGCCGCCCATGCAGACTGCTGAAAAATTCGACGTCAGCACCCTCGCCTGGATCAAAGGCGAGATTGACGAAACGTTGGCGCAGGCGCGCATTGCGCTGGAGGAGTTTGCCGACGATCAGGCTGCTGACGAGCGGTTGGTTGCCTATATCGATGCGGTCCACCAGGTGCGGGGTATCCTGCAAATGGTGGAACTGGAGGAGGCCGCGCGCTTCGCCGACGAGATCGAGCAGCTGGGGTGTGCCCTCCAGCAGGGGGACGCCGCAGCGGCAGAGGCAACGTTCGAGCTGTTGATGCGGGCACTGCTGCAGTTGCCCGATTACCTGGAGTCCCTCCAGGCTGGCGGTCAGGATTCCTTGCTCCCGGTTCTGCCCTTGATCAATGAGCTGCGCGCCGCCAGAGGCGAGCGGCCGCTCGGCGAACTGGCGCTGTTTCATCCCAATTTCGACGTTCCCGTTCCGGGTTTTTCGCCGGCGCAGGGCACGTTGGGGCCAATCCTCGGCAAGGCGCTCCCCTACTGCCAGTCAGCGATCGCCAACCTGCTGCGGGAGCGAGAGATCGGCTCTTCGCTGAATATGCTCTCCAAGGTGACCCAGGCGTTGTTGAACGCCGCCTCGGTGCACGAGCTCAGACAGACCTTCTGGATTGCCGGCGCGGTGATCGAGGCAGTGGCGGACGAAGGCCTCGGTCTGACCAAGGAGATCAAGCAGCTGTTCGGCAAGTTCGAGCAGCTCGTTCGCTACGTTGCCCACGCCGGGGAAGCGGCTGTCAACACGGCGAATGTGCGCGCCTTGAACCGGGTGCTGCTTTTCCAGGTGGCGCACGCCTCTTCCAATGGCCGGGCCGTTTCGGAACTCAAGGAAGCCTTCGACCTCGACGGTTTGTTCGGACTCGGTGGTCTGCGTAACGCCGGGGGATTGAACGCGGAGCTCAAGCGGACCGTCGCCTCCGATATCATGGAGGAGTTGTCGCACATCAACGATACCCTCGATGTGTTCGTCCGCGGCAACCGTGACAACCTCGAGGCATTGGCACCGATCGCGGAAGGGATCCAGCGGCTTGCCGATACGTTGGCGGTCATCCACCAGGAGCAGCTTCAGGCGGCACTGCGGGCGCAGCTCGAAGTTATGCAGCGCGTTCAGTCGGGTACCGCTGAGGCGGACGATGACGTGTTGATGGGCATCGCCGGTGCCTTGTTGTCGGTGGAGTCCACCTTGAAGGACTGGGGCAGTTCGACGCCCGTGGAACGCGCCGACGAGCCTGACGACGCGGGTAGCTACGCTCCCGAGGCGGAAGCCGAACACCTGCGGGTTGTCCGCCAGGTCATGAAGGAAGCCAAAGACGACCTGGTGCGCATTCGTGAATGCATCAATGACTTCCTCGAGCGGGGGGGGGACGGTGTTGCACTCGGCGAGTTGCCCCAGCGTGTGCATCACGTGGCCGGCAGTCTGTCGATGCTCGGCTACAACCGCGCAGCACGTGTATTGCGGGCCTGCTGGCGCTTCATCGATCAACACCTGGTTCACGCCGGTGAGGAGCCCGGAGCTGCTCAGCTCGACCACCTTGCCGATGCGTTCATGGCCATCGAGTACTACCTGGAGGCCTTTGTCGAGGGTCGCGTCCATCCGGGGGCCGTCCTCGAGGTCGCCGAGAACGCCGTCTCCGCGCTGGGTTATCCGGTGGACGGCTTCTCTGATCAAGCCGCTGCGGTTGACGCGCCGGATGAACCGGCATCGGTGCCCAGCGAATCACCCGAGCAAACCGCGCCACCCGAAGAAGTCACCGTAGAAGCGGGCGAGCCGGATGCCGCTCCGGCGGGATCAGCCACCGCAATGGAACTCGACGAAGCGCCAGCGGCAGTGGTGGATGACGCCCTGGAGGAAGTCCAAGGTTCATCGGCCGTTCAGCATGCACCCGAGGCGCAGGAGAGCGCGGCGGACGAAGCGGATGATGACGACTTCGACGATGAAATCCTGGAAATCTTTCTCGAAGAGGCGAATGAGGAACTCGAAAAAATCCGTCGTTTGCTGCCGGTTTGGGAGTCGGATCTGGGGAATGGGGATGCTCTCAAGGAATACCGGCGCTCGTTCCACACGTTAAAAGGCAGTGGCCGACTTGTCGGTGCCGAATCACTGGGCGAATTCGCCTGGTCCATCGAGAACATGTTGAATCGGTTCATTGACGGTTCGATCGAGGGTTCACCGGCGCTGTTCGTGGTTTTGCGCCGTGCCGAAGACGCCATTCCGCAACTGATCGAAGAGTTCCGGACCGGCCAGCGACCCAGTATCGATTTCGAAGCCATCGGCGCTGCGGCGCACGCACTCAGTCGAGGCGAGTCGATTAGCGCAGAGGCACTGTCACCGTCGGCCAGCGATGCCGCTGCCGCTACGGAAGAGCAGGAGACCGGGGCGGAGGAGGAGTCGCCGAGTGCCGCACCCGCGCCGGTGATCAATATCGATCCCGAATTACGTGACATCTACTCCAAGGAAGCGGAGGAGCACCTCGACACCATCGAAACCTTCGTACAGGAGGTCAACGAGGGCGCAAGCCGTCGGCCGACCGAGGCGCTGGTGCGTGCGCTGCATACGCTGAAGGGCAGCTCAAGGATTGCCGGTGTCGTTGATTTGGCGACGGTCAATGCCGCGCTGGAGCGTTACGTTAAGGCGCTGCAGTCGGATTATCAGGAAGTCGACCACGAGGGGATTGCCGCGCTGGTCGACGACGTTGCGCTCGCCCGCGGCGTTCTCGAGCATTTGGCTGATACTTCCGTTGCGCTCCCGAACGCCGATGAATTGATCACGCGAACCGAGTCACTCTACGACTCGGTCCGGCATCTGGAGGCGGGGGCTTCCCCCGAGGTGGGGTTGGCGGCGTTGTCGGGAGCACCCGAAGACACTGCTGATGAACCTCCTCTCGACCTGTCGGGATCCGGCCAGGCCATGCTTGGGCCAGAAGGGCCCGACGGCGGCTGGGCTGCTGACGATCTTCAACCGATGGGGGACGACGACTCCACCGGCAACCATGCCCCCATGCCTGCGGAGCACGATGCGCTGCCAGACGAGGAGCCTGCGGCGCCGTTCACCAGCGCCGGCACCGAGGTGACGCACGAGGACTTTTCCGCGTGGCTGACAGATGGCGAACTGGAGGCGGCATCGCCGGGTGGCGATGCGACCGCGGCCGACAGCGACGGCTCGAACTCGACCGGGGCGGGTGAGCCGAACGGTTTCCCGGAGTCGTTGCCCGAGGGAGATGAGTTGACGGGTTTGGAACCCGCCGCTAGTGAAACGAGCGCCGACGACGGTGGCGCTGTAACACTGTCCGAAGAGGTCACAGATTTTTCCGACTGGTTGCTGGAACTCGGTGAAGAGTCGGATGCGGGGGCCGCCGGAGCTGAGGGTGAGACCGCGCTTGAGCCACCCGCGCCGGGCGACACGGCGGACCTCGGCAACTGGCCGCTGGAAATGGAAGCGGTGCCGGCCGCGGACGCCCCCGACAGCGACGCGAGCCCGAACTCGGCGGGTGACGAGTCGGGATTTGTTGAGGATGCCGCGGGGTCGACGCAGGCGGCCGATAACGAAACGGCATGGGATGGCGGTGAGCTCGAAACCCTCTCTCCGGTTGACACCGAGGGCTTCTCCGAGTGGTCGCTGACAGAAAGCGACTCCCTCACCGGCGAACCCGCCGTCAGCGAGGCTGCGGAGTCGGAAGACGACAGTTCGCCGTCCATCCAGGCTGCCGAACAAGCCACAGGCAGTAGGGAAGTCGCACCGGCAGAAGCGGTCGCCACCGCGGGTGAAGCGTCTTGGTCCGCGACGGACGCGCTGCCCGGGTTCGAGGCTATCGAAGAGCTGCCCGTTGACGGCGTCGAGGAAACACCGACTGCTGCGCCGGCGCTGGATGAAGAGAGTGCGGAACTGATCGACCTCTTCCTGGAGGAAGGCGGCGAACTGCTCGATGCGAGCGAGGCAGCGCTACAGGCTTGGGTGGAGCGACCGAACGAACGCGATACGGTTGCCTCGCTCCAGCGATATTTGCATACCCTGAAGGGCAGTGCGCGACTGGCCGGCATCACCGAGGTCGGCGACCTGAGCCATCATCTGGAATCCACCTTCGAGGCGATCGTGGAAGGCCGGATGCAGCCGTCGGATGCGCTGACCGGTCTGGTGCAGCTAGCGCACGATCGCCTGGTCGAAATGCTCGATCGGGTCCGTCACCATCAATCACTGAGTGGCAGCGATGACCTGATCGCACAGCTCGAGGCCGCCGGTCGTGCGCCGGCAATCGCCGCAGATGCGCCCGAAACCGCCGCTGCCGGCGATGGGAGCGGCGCGCCCAAGCCCGATGCGCCCTCCGCTGAGGAGGCCGGGGTCGTTGCCGACTACGATCCGGAACTCATCGATCTCTTTCTGGAAGAGGGCGTCGAACTCCTCGATGCCAGTGAAGAGACGCTGCAATCGTGGGTGGAAAATCCGGACGACCGGGCCTTGGTGCAAGCGCTACAACGGCAGTTGCATACGCTGAAGGGCAGCGCACGAATGGCCGGTGTGGGTGCCGTTGGCGATTTGAGCCACAGTCTGGAGACCGCGTTCGAGGCAATCGTCGAAGGGCGCTTGACTCGCAGCGACCAGCTGTTGTCGCTGGTGCAGTTGGCCCACGATCGACTTGTGCAGATGCTGGATCGGGTCAGGGAGCACCGCCCCCTGGTCTCCGGTGATGACCTGATCGCCCGGATCCATGACATTGGCCGGACGCCGTCGGCTGCCGCGACGGACGAGAGTACGTCAACGGTCGGCCCAGCCGGAGTTGCCGAACCCGCTGAAGCGAAAGCGATTGCGGAACACCCGGCTGAACCGGCCTCCGAGCCGTCGGCACACGCCGAACTGGCGCCAAAGGCGACCTTCGCCGCCGCCGGTATCGGGCTGGTAACCGATCTGGCGGCCGCGCTGCACGCCTGGCAGCAAATGCCCGGCGATGCGGAGCGCCACGCGCGGGTGTCGGCCATCGTCCAGAACTACGAAGCCCTGGCACGTTCCGAGGAGCTGCGAAGCCCCGCCGATGTCGCCGCCGTCACCAACATCATGCTGGCCGAGGTGCACGACGGACACGTGTTGGTGTCCGACGAGTTCTTCGGTCTCATGCTCCTTGTCCACGAGCGCATGACCGTACTTGCCGAACAGCACGTGCGTGGCATCGCCTTGCGTGGTGTGCAGGACCTTATCGACTCCATCAAAGAGCTGATCGCGCGCCACGGCGCCGGCCGTGAGCGTGATGACCCGAATGAGCAGGTCAGACGTCACGCCCCCCGCATTCAGCACGAGATGGTTCGCGTGCGTCGCGATCTGCTCGACAGTCTCGTCAACTTCGCCGGCGAGGTCAGCATCTACCGCTCGCGTGTCGAACAGCAGATGACTTCTTTCCGCTCGAACCTGGGCGAGTTGGACGAAACGGTCGATCGTCTGCGGGAGCAGTTGCGCCAGTTCGATATCGAGACCGAGGCGCAGATCTCCTCCCGCTATCAGGAAACGACCCAGGAAGCGGCAGAGTTCGATCCACTCGAATTCGACCGTTTTACCACCATGCAGCAGCTGTCCCGCGCCATGATGGAGAGCTTGAGCGACATCCGCAGTATCGAGGATATCCTCAACGACCTGTCCCGCGAGTCGGAAACGCTGCTCCTGCAGCAGGCACGGGTCAATACCGAGTTGCAGGAAAATCTGATGCAGACCCGGATGGTGCAGCTCGTCGAGAATGCACCCCGGCTGCGCCGTGTTGTCCGTCAGACCAGCGCAGAACTGGAGCGAAAGGCGAACCTCAGCTTCACCGGTGCCGAAGTGGAAATGGACCGCCGGGTCGTTGAACGGTTGATGGCGCCGCTCGAGCACATGCTGCGCAACTCCGTGGCGCACGGGATCGAGCCGCCTGCCGAGCGCGTGTCCGCCGGCAAGCCGGAAGCCGGTTCCATCAACATCGCACTCTCCCGCGAAGGCTCCGAAGTAGTGGTTCGGGTCAGCGACGATGGCCGCGGCATCGACGTGGACGCGGTGCGTCGCAAGGCGGTCGAACGCGGCTTGATGGAGGCGGGCTCGGATCTGAGCGACCACGAGGTGACGCAGTTCATCCTCGAGTCGGGATTCTCGACTGCCGCGACGCTTAGCCAGGTCGCCGGCCGTGGTGTCGGTATGGATGTGGTCAGTAGCGAAATCCGTCAACTCGGCGGTGCACTGGACATCGAATCGGAACGCGGCAAGGGGACGAGGTTTGTCATCCGGCTTCCGCTCACGCTTTCGGTCAGTCGCGCGCTGCTGGTGACTGTCGGCGACGAACCGTTTGCCATTCCGTTGCTGTCGATCAAGGGTATCGCCCGTATCGACGAGCACGAACTCGAGCATGTGCTCAAGGCCGATAGCCCGCGCTACAACTGGCTCGGCAACGATTACGACCTGCTCAACTTGCGGAGCATCCTCGGTGTCGCCGAGGGAGAGACCGGCTTGGAGGGCGGCAAGCGGCCGTTGCTCTTTGCCCAGAGTGGTGAACACCGGGTTGCCCTGGTCGTCGATCGCATCGTCGGTAGCCGCGAAGTGGTCATCAAGTCGCTCGGGCCACAACTGAGCACGATGGCGTCTCTATCCGGTGCGACCATCCTGTCCGACGGGAGCGTTGCACTCATCCTCGAGTTGCCGGCCTTGATCCGTCGCGGTATCGCTCGGCGCCACGTGGCCGATGAAGAGCTTGTACCGGTTGGACAGGCAGAACGCGTGCCGACGGTCATGATCGTGGACGACTCGATCACTGTGCGTGCCGTAACCAAGCGTCTGCTGAAGCGGCATAACATGAACCCGGTGGCCGCCAAAGACGGTGTGGACGCGCTCGCGGTGCTTGAAGAGACGATCCCGGATGTCATGTTGCTCGACATCGAGATGCCGCGTATGGACGGCTTCGAGCTGGCGACTCACATCCGCAACTCCGATCGCCTCAAACAGATCCCAATCATCATGATCACCTCGCGCACAGGTGACAAACACCGGCAGCGGGCCATGGAGATCGGCGTCAATGTCTATATGGGCAAGCCTTACGCCGAGGCTGAGCTGCTCGAAAACATCGAACGTCTGGTCGCAGAAGCCGAATGACGGGAACCGCCGTGAACAACCAGGGCAAAGCAAATACCTCCCAGGATCCCGGCCAGGCGGTTCGTTGCCTTGCGGTTCCACTGCATGGTGATTTCCTGCTGTCGCCACATACGGCCGTGGCCGAAGTGACCCAGTTCAAAACACCCGAGCCGGTACCGCACGCACCCAACTGGCTGATGGGTTTGATGCGCTGGCGCGGCATCGACGTTCCGCTGGTGACGTTCGAGCGTTTCGCCGGAGGGGATCCGAATACCGCCAGTACGCCGGAGCGCGTGGTTATCTTCAATACCTTGAACGGCAATCCGCATCTTCCATTTGTCGCCTTGGCTGCCCGGGGGATCCCTCGCTTGGCGGTGGTGGCGCCGGATGAGCTACACACGCTTGATAAGGCGGCGCAAGATGGGCCGCTCGTCCTGCGGCGGGTGAAATTGAACGACAGCGAGTTTATCATTCCCGATTTCGACGCCCTGGAGCAGACGGTGCTCCGCTTAGGGATGTGAAGTCTTAGCTTGAGTAAGCAAGGGGTTAGGTTTCCAATGAACCATCCTGTTCGAACCTTTTTGGCCGCAGGGATCGCTGCGGTGTTGATTGCAGCTCCGTCCGTGTTCGCGCAGGACGAGGCCCATCTGAAGGAACGTGAGCGGCTGCTTACGCTGATCAAAAAGGTCGACAGCGATCCTGCCCGGCTCGAGGATGCGATCCGCAAAGGGCGCGAGCGCATCATGTTCTGTGCTCACTGCCACGGCGAAGACGGGAACAGTAAACGTCCGGAGATCCCCAATCTCGCCTCCCAGAACCCCGCCTACCTGCTTGAGCAGTTCGACATGTTTGCCGATGGCCGGCGGAAAAACTTCGTTATGCAGACGCTTGCGAAGGAGTTCACGCTGGAGGACAAGATCAACATCTCGATCTACTACTCCCATCAGACGGTTGCCCCCAACCAAACGATCGATCCGCTGTTGGCCGAAAAGGGCAAGCGTGTTTTCGAGTCCGTATGTCAGTTCTGTCACGGCGAGTCCGGCCGGGGTGATGCCGGATATGCCCGCCTCGCGGGGCAGCAGATGGATTACGTCGTCAACACGTTGAAACGTTACCGCAAGAATGCCACGACCACGCCGGACCCCGGCGAGATCAAGCGAACCAATCGGCGGATGGAGCAGGTTACCCAGAACCTGAGCGACACAGACATCATGTCACTCGCCAACTATATCGCAAACCTTCAGTAGGAGCCGGCGAGCTTAGCCGAGGTCACCGAAACGTAGTTGAAGCGCAGCCAGCGCGACGATACCGGCCGTCTCGGTACGAAGAACCCGCGGACCGAGGCGGAGACCGCGATAGCCGCGCTCGGCGGCCAATGCGATCTCTTGCTCGCTGAATCCCCCCTCCGGGCCGATGAGTAGCGTAAGCGACCGGGAGGCGACCAGGGCGGAAAAACCGTCCGATGCCCCCGGATCCAACATCAGCCGAAGTCCGTCGACTTCCCGTTCCAGCCAGGCCCGAAGATCAATCGGTTCGTCCACCATCGGTACGCGGTTACGCCCGCACTGTTCGCAGGCCGAGACGGCAACCGCCTGCCAATGTTCGCGCCGCCGCTCGCGCCGCTCGCCTTTGAGGTTAACGACAGTGCGCTCCGCGATCACGGGCACAATCCGGGTGACGCCGAGCTCAACCGCCTTCTGCACGGTAAAGTCCATGCGCTCACCACGTGAGATCCCCTGCACCAGGGTGATCGCCAACGGTGACTCGGCTTCGGTTGGCGCGAAATCGACGACGCGAGCCGTTGCGGTACGGCGACCGGTTTCCTCCAGCACGGCTTGGTATTCACCGCCTTCGCCGTTGAAGAGGATGAGCGAGGCGCCCGGCCGCAACCGCAGTACGCGCAGGAGGTAGTTGGCTGACTCCGGCGCCAGTTCGAGCACAGCGCCAATCGACAGCGGGATGTTCTGGAAAACACGCGGTACGCGCACGAACGAAAATACCTTGCTTAACGGCGAATGCGAGGCACTTGTAGTGCCTCGGTCGCAACAGCCACCTACCCCAGGTTCAAAGCCTCCCAAATGGCCCGGGTGGGTCCCACTTGGTTCATCGTGTAGAAATGCAGCCCGGGCGCACCGGCATCCAGGAGCCGGCGGCAAAGCTCTGTCGTCACCTCGAGCCCGTATGCGCGAATCGAGTCCTTGTCGTCTCCGAAGGCCTCGAGTCGTCGCCGTAGCCAACGGGGGATCTCGGCACCACACGCGTCCGAAAAACGCGCCAATTGCGTGTAGTTGGTAATGGGCATGATGCCCGGAACGATCGGCAGTTCGAGTCCGAGCTGTTCGCATTCGTCCACGAAATGCAGGTAGGCATCGATGTTGTAGAAGTACTGGGTAATGGCGCCGTCCGCCCCTGCTTCCACCTTGCGCTTGAAATTGAGCAGATCCGATCGGGCATTGGTTGCCTGGGGGTGCATTTCCGGATAGGCGGCCACCTCGACGTGGAAGTGGTTGCCCGTTGTTTCCCGTATGAACGCCACCAATTCGTTGGCGTAATGGAACTCGCCAGCCTCCCGCATGCCCGAAGGCATGTCGCCGCGTAGCGCCACGATCCGGTGGACCCCCAAGGCCATGTAGGTGTCCAGCATGGCCCCGATGCTCTCCCGGCTCGAGCCGATGCAGGAGAGGTGTGGGGCGGTTTCCAGCCCGGCAGCCAGCAGGTCACGGACGGTATCGACTGTCCCCTGCTGCGTGCTGCCGCCAGCCCCGAAGGTGACCGAGACGTAACGCGGGCCAAGTCCTTTCAACTGCACAACGGTGTTGTGCAGCTTCGCTTTGCCCTCGTCGGTTTTCGGCGGGAAAAACTCGAAACTGAGTTGCTGAGGATATCGTTTCTGCGATTGCATCGGGCTGCCCTTAATTCGGATCAGCGTCGGAAGGGACGTAGGATGGGGTGGCCAGAGCGAACCGCATCGCTTGCGCTGATGCGTCCGTTATCTCACCGCATCCTACTCGCTGATGATCAATACCGGTAGTGATCCGGCTTGTACGGCCCTTCTTTCGGGACACCGATGTAGTCGGCCTGATCGGTGCTGAGTTGGGTCAGCTGTACCCCAATCTTCTTAAGGTGCAGCCGTGCCACCTTTTCATCGAGCAGCTTGGGCAGTACGTACACCTTCTTGTCATACTCCTCGCGGTGTTGGAACAGTTCCATCTGCGCGAGGACCTGGTTGGTGAAGGAGGCGGACATGACGAAGCTGGGGTGGCCGGTGGCACAGCCCAGGTTCACCAGGCGGCCTTCGGCCAGCACGATGATCTTCTTGCCGTCGGGGAAGATGACATGGTCCACCTGCGGCTTGATGTTCTCCCAGGTGTACTGGCGCAGGGAGGCGATATCGATTTCGGAATCGAAGTGGCCGATGTTGCAGACAATCGCCTCGTTTTTCATCGCCGCCATGTGATCGTGGTTGATCACGTTCACGTTGCCGGTGGTGGTGACAAAGATGTCGCCGAGCTTGCAGGCATCGTCCATGTCGACCACGCGATACCCTTCCATCGCCGCCTGCAGGGCGCAGATGGGGTCGATTTCGGTGACCCAGGTGGTGGCACCCATGCCGCGGAACGCCTGGGCGCAGCCCTTGCCGACGTCCCCGTAACCGAGAACCACGGCGATCTTGCCGGCGATCATCACGTCCGTTGCGCGCTTGATGCCATCCAGCAGCGACTCGCGACAGCCGTAGAGATTGTCGAACTTTGATTTGGTCACCGAGTCGTTGACGTTCATCGCCGGGAACAGCAACTCGCCTTTCTTTTCCATATGGTAGAGGCGATGCACCCCGGTGGTGGTCTCCTCCGTCACCCCGCGGATCTCGGCCGCCATGCGGGTCCACTTCTGCTTGTCGCGGGCGAAATTGCGCTTGAGGACATCAAGGATGGCGACCCACTCCTCGTTGTCGCCCGGCTTGGCATCGGGAATGGTGCCGGCCTTTTCGAACTCGACCCCTTTGTGCAGCAGCAGGGTGGCATCACCGCCATCGTCCAGGATCATGTTCGGGCCCTTGCCGTCGGGCCAGCTGATCGCCTGCTCGGTGCACCACCAGTACTCTTCGATAGTCTCGCCCTTCCAGGCATAGACCGGCACACCGGCAGCGGCAATGGCCGCGGCGGCGTGGTCCTGGGTGGAGAAAATGTTGCACGAACACCAGCGCACCTCGGCGCCTAGCTCGATCAGGGTCTCGATCAATACCGCGGTCTGGATGGTCATGTGCAGGGAGCCGGTGACGCGGGCGCCCTTCAGTGGCTTTTCGGCGCCGAACTCCTCGCGCACGGCCATCAGGCCCGGCATTTCGGTTTCGGCAATGGCGATCTCCTTGCGGCCCCAATCGGCCAGGGAGATATCGGCGACTTTGTAATCGGAAAAGTCGGAGAGAACAGCGTTCATGGATCGACTCCAGGATTCACTGAGCGCCGTTGTTCCAGAGGAACCCGCCCACCCTGAGCCTGACGGCAAAACCGCTGCAGCGCTCCTCAGGGAGGCGGTAGGAATAAGGAAGGTGGTAGATGGGGGATGGGGTTATCCCCACATTCCACCTACCACCTACTACATGCTTAAAGTCCAGCCGCGTCGCGCAGGGCGTCGGCCTTGTCGGTCTGCTCCCAGCTGAACTCCGCCTCTTCCCGGCCGAAGTGGCCATAGGCGGCGGTCTTGGCGTAGACGGGACGCATCAGATCGAGCATCTCCACCATGCCGCGCGGGCGCAGGTCAAAGAACTCGCGAACCAGGGCGACCAGCCGGTCGTGGTCGATACGGCCGGTACCAAAGGTCTCCACCGAGATCGAAGTGGGTTCGGCGACGCCGATGGCGTAGGAAACCTGCACTTCGCAGCGTTCGGCCAGCCCGGCGGCCACGATGTTCTTGGCCACATAACGGCCGGCGTAAGCGGCGGAACGGTCCACCTTGGACGGGTCCTTGCCGGAGAAGGCGCCACCGCCGTGGCGGGCCATGCCGCCGTAGGTGTCGACGATGATCTTGCGCCCGGTCAGACCGCAGTCGCCCATGGGGCCGCCGATAACGAAGCGTCCGGTCGGGTTGATGAAAAAGCGGGTGGCCTTGTCGACCCATTCACGCGGCAGCGTGGGCAGGATGATCTCGTCCATGACCGCCTCGTGCACGGTCTTTTCCGACACCTCGGGACCGTGTTGCGTGGAGAGCACCACCGCGTCGATGCCGATCGGCTTGCCATCTTCGTAGCGGAACGTTACCTGGCTCTTGGCGTCCGGGCGCAGCCACGACAACGCGCCGTTCTTGCGTACCTCGGCCTGACGTTTGACCAGGCGGTGCGCGTAGGTGATCGGTGCCGGCATCAGCACATCCGTTTCATTCGAGGCATAGCCGAACATGAGGCCCTGGTCGCCCGCGCCCTGCTCGTGATCGGCACTCTCGTCGACGCCCATCGCGATATCGGGTGACTGCTTGCCAATGGCATTCAGCACGGCGCAGGATTCCCAATCGAATCCCATATCGGAGCTGCTGTAACCGATTTCGCGGACGGTTTGCCGCGCCACCTGTTCATAATCGACGGTCGCGTGGGTGGTGATTTCGCCGGCGACCAGCACCATACCGGTCTTGACCAAGGTCTCGCAGGCGACACGTGCGCGCGGGTCCTGGGCCAGAATGGCGTCCAAGATGGCGTCCGAAATCTGGTCGGCGACCTTGTCCGGGTGACCTTCCGAGACCGACTCGGATGTAAACAGATGCCTGTTCGACATGGCGTTCCTCAGTGGGCTCCGCAGAGTGGTTCAAAGGGTCGATAGTTTAGTCGAAAACCTGCGCGGATGCTGCCAGTGAAGCGGTCAGTAGCCCCAAATTCCCTTGAGCAAATCCGCCTGTCCGGCGAATACCTTGTTGTCGGCCGATTCGAAGGCATCGATGTTGAGCCGCGCCAAGGCCTGGCGGCCGCGCTCCTTTTCCGACGCCTCCATCAGTGCCTGCCTGACCTTCTCCCGGATCACCTCCGGCACGTTCGGCGATACGGAGATCGCCGGAGAAGGCACCTGCGCGGTAGTCGCCACCGTGGTCAGCCCGGTGAAGCGCCCCACCAGTGGCGCCGGGATGATCGCAGCGGCCACTATCCCGGATTCGGCCAGCTCTGCCGCCGTCACCGAATCGTCGGCCTCGATGATCACTGGCTGCCGCACCGAATTCGGATAAAGCTGTGCCAAGCGCAAGGCCCCGAGGGCGGGTGACGGGGTCGACGCAATTTTCTTGCCGATCAGTTCGGCCGGTTCGAGGACAAAGGCATTCTCGTTGGCCACCAACGTGTAACTCACCACGCCCGGCAGTTTGGCCAAAGCAGTGTAGCCCATCCGCTGCGCGCGATAGTCGGTAAAGTGTGGCCCATCCAGCACGAAATCGTAGTTTTCGCGCCGCATCAGCTGCCAGTGGACCAGAAAATTACTGCTGGATACCAGCGTGAAGGTGGAGCCGGTCTCGGCTTCGAGATAGCGAAGCAGCGGGCCGTAGAGTTCCCGCGTCTCCTGCTTGGAGAGGACCGGGTGCACGGCAAAGCGGTAATCAGCCGCTTGTGCCCCCAGAACCGGTAAACACAACGCAACGACGATTGGCCGCGCCCATCGGCGCGCCTTGAGAACAAGCGATCCCATCCTTCCTCCTCCCACCCTTTTCAGGTTCTATTTTGTGAGTTCCCGGCCACGAACCGGCAAACACCCGACATTTATCGCTTAATTCATGCAGAGTTTATGGCGCCGGCCCTGTGACTATCAAGAAACCGGTCGCTCCAATAGGCCGATCGGGGCCGTAATCAACACGGCTTGGGTGTGCATTTAATTATTTGATTTAAAAAGGTACTCGGCGCCGGTTTTGAGCGCGGCTATTGCTCCAGGGCGGCGGATCGGGGAGAATCACCCGTCCGGTCGGGACCCGGTCAGGGGTGAATACGCCCGACCGCAGATTGCCGGTTACCGCAAAAGATGGCGATCGAAAACAGCAGGCGATACGACGACGCGTCGAACGGAGCAGGTTGGCGGCCGCGTCGGATAGAAGAAGGCGGAAGGAAGCTCGGTCGGTCGGGCGCGAACCGCAACACCCAATCTCTCTTCCGCGAAACATCTCGTCGTAGCGAACGAATTATTCCGGTGCGCCACGCGGGCCGGGACAGGATCTCTCAGTTCATATCGTTTCAGGAGTACGTACCATGCCAAGCCGCAAAGAACTAGCGAATGCCATCCGCGCGTTGAGTATGGACGCCGTGCAGAAGGCCAATTCCGGCCACCCCGGCGCCCCCATGGGTATGGCGGATATCGCCGAGGTGCTGTGGCGCGACCATCTCAAGCACAACCCGACCAACCCGGAATGGCACGACCGCGACCGTTTCATCCTCTCCAACGGCCACGGCTCCATGCTGATCTACTCCCTCCTGCACCTGACCGGCTACGACCTGTCGATGGAGGACCTGAAGAATTTCCGTCAGCTGCACTCCAAGACCCCGGGTCATCCGGAGTATGGCTACGCACCGGGTGTTGAGACCACCACCGGTCCGCTGGGGCAGGGCATTACCAACGGCGTCGGCATGGCGCTGGCCGAGCGCACCATGGCCGCCCAGTTCAACCGCGACGGGCACCACATCGTCGACCACTACACCTACGTGTTCATGGGCGACGGCTGCATGATGGAAGGTATCTCCCACGAGGCCTGTGCCCTGGCCGGTACCTGGGGCCTGGGTAAGCTGATCGCCTTCTGGGACGACAACGGCATCTCCATCGACGGTCACGTCGAGAACTGGTTCACCGACGACACGCCGAAGCGTTTCGAGGCTTACGGCTGGCACGTGGTGCGTGACGTCGACGGTCACGACGCCGAAGCCATCAACAAGGCGATCCACGAGGCGAAGAGCGTCAACGACAAGCCGACCCTGATCTGCTGCAAGACCGTGATCGGCTACGGCGCGCCGAACCTGTGCGGTAGCCACGACTGCCACGGCGCCCCGCTGGGTGCCGACGAGATCCAGGCCACCCGCGAAAACCTGGGCTGGACCCATGCCCCGTTCGAGATCCCGGCCGACATCTACAGCGAGTGGGATGCCAAGGCCAAGGGCAAGAGCGCCGAAGAGCACTGGGCCGAGAAATTCTCCGCCTACCGCAAGGCATTTCCGGAACTGGCCGCCGAGTTCGAGCGCCGCATGAAGGGCGAACTGCCGTCCAACTGGAAGGCAACGGTCGACGGCTGGGTGAATGCTGCGGTCGAAGCCAAGGCCAAACTGGCTACCCGTCAGGCCTCCGGCAAGTCCATCGCTACCTATGCCAAGGCGCTGCCGGAGTTCCTGGGCGGCTCTGCCGACCTGACCCCGTCCAACAACACCTCCTGGCCGGAGGCGAAGTCGATCACCCGTACCGTGGCCGACGGCAACTACATCTCCTACGGCGTGCGCGAGTTCGGCATGTCCGCCATCATGAACGGCGTCGCCCTGCACGGCGGCTTCATCCCGTTCGGCGGCACCTTCCTGATGTTCTCGGAATACGCCCGTAATGCCCTGCGCATGGCGGCGCTGATGAAGCAGCGCTCGATCTTCGTCTACACCCACGACTCCATCGGTCTGGGCGAAGACGGCCCGACCCACCAGCCGGTCGAGCAGATCTCCACCCTGCGCCTGATCCCCAATATGTCGCTGTGGCGTCCCTGTGACCAGGTCGAAACCGCCGTCGCCTGGGCCGCGGCCATCGAGAAGGCCACCGGGCCGAGCTGCCTGATCTTCTCCCGTCAGGCGCTGCCGCACATGGAGCGCACTGAAGAGCAAGTCGCCAATATCGCCAAGGGCGGTTATGTGCTGCGTGATTGCGACGGCACACCGGAGGCTATCCTTATCGCCACCGGTTCCGAAGTGGAGCTGGCGATGGGTGCCGCCGACGAGCTCGCCGGCAAGGGCACGAAAGTGCGTGTGGTCTCCATTCCGGCCACCGACGTGTTCGATGCCCAGGATGCGGCCTACCGCGAATCCGTGCTGCCCGCCGCCGTTACCGCCCGCGTGGCCGTGGAAGCCGGTGTCAGCGACTACTGGTACAAGTACGTCGGCCTGAACGGCAAGGTCATCGGCATCGACCGCTTCGGCGAGTCGGCGCCGGCCGGCCTGCTGTTCAAGGAATTCGGCTTCACCGTGGAAAACGTGGTGAAGGCGGTCGAGGAAGTGCTTTAAACAGGGATTCGGGCGGGCGCGGATGCGCCCGCCGCCCTCCGTTTTCCAATCAATCGATCAGGAGATAAAAACATGACTATCAAAGTCGGTATCAACGGATTTGGGCGTATCGGTCGCATGGCCTTCCGCGCCATCGCCAAAGAAGCCGAGTTCAGTGACATCGAAGTGGTCGCCATCAACGACCTGCTCGATGCCGACTATCTGGCCTACATGCTGAAGTACGACTCGGTCCACGGTCGTTTCCAGGGTGACGTCCAGGTCGACGGCAATAACCTGGTGGTCAACGGCAAGACCATCCGCCTGACCGCCGAAACCGATCCGGCCAACCTGAAGTGGAACGAAGTCGACGCCGATCTCGTCATCGAGTGCACCGGCTTCTTCCTGACCCAGGAGACCTGCCAGAAGCACATCGACGCCGGCGCCAAGAAGGTGGTGCAGTCTGCTCCGTCCAAGGACGCCACCCCGATGTTCGTCTATGGCGTGAACCACAAGGAATACGCCGGCCAGAGCATCGTCTCCGCCGCTTCCTGCACCACCAACTGCCTGGCCCCGGTGGCCAAGGTGCTGAACGACAACTGGGGCATCAAGCGTGGCCTGATGACCACCGTGCACGCCGCCACCGCTACCCAGAAAACCGTCGACGGTCCGTCCAAGAAGGATTGGCGCGGCGGCCGCGGCATCCTGGAGAACATCATCCCGTCCTCCACCGGCGCTGCCAAGGCCGTTGGCAAGGTGTTGCCGGAACTGAATGGCAAGCTGACCGGCATGGCCTTCCGCGTGCCGACCTCCGACGTTTCCGTGGTCGATCTGACTGTCGAGCTGAACAAGGACGCCACCTACGACGACATCTGCAAGGCGATGAAGGCCGCCTCCGAGGGCGAGCTGAAGGGTGTCCTCGGCTACACCGATGAGAAGGTGGTCTCCACCGACTACCGTGGTTGCGCCCAGCCCTCCACCTTCGATTCCGAGGCCGGCATCGCACTGGACAGCACCTTCGTCAAGGTGGTCTCCTGGTACGACAACGAGTACGGCTACACCTGCAACATGATGCGCTTCGTCAAGCACGTTGCAACAAACTAAGTAGGTGGAATGTGGTAGGTGGCATGTGGGGATCCCCCACATGCCACCTCGCCACCCCCGTATTCCACATACCATCTACCACCTACCAGCGAGAGTTATCCGCCAAGGCGCCCCCTTCGCCGATGACTTTCAGTAATTTGCAGGGAGAAAAATGCCAATGTCTTTCATCAAGCTGACCGACCTGGACCTTGCCGGTAAGCGCGTCTTGATCCGGGCCGACCTCAATGTGCCGGTGAAGGGTGGCAAGGTGACCTCCGATGCCCGCATCACCGCCTCCATGCCGACCATCGAGCACTGCATGAAGGCCGGCGCCAAGGTAATGGTGATGTCCCACCGCGGCCGCCCGGAAGAGGGCGTGGTCGACGAAGAGAACTCCATGGCCCCCATCGCCGCCGATATGTCGGCCAAGCTGGGCAAGGAAGTGCGCCTCGTCAAGGACTACCTCGACGGCGGTTTCGACGTCGCCGAAGGCGAGGTGGTACTGCTGGAGAACGTCCGCTTCAACAAGGGCGAGAAGAAGAACGAAGAGGGCCTGTCCAAAAAATACGCCGCTCTGTGCGACGTCTACGTCATGGATGCCTTCGGCACCGCCCACCGCGCCCAGGCTTCCACCCACGGCGCCGGCGTTCACGCCCCGGTCGCCTGTGCCGGTCTGCTGCTGGCGGAAGAGCTGGATGCCCTGAACAAGGCGCTGGCCAACCCGGCCCGGCCGATGGTCGCTATCGTCGGCGGCTCCAAGGTCTCCACCAAGCTGACCGTGCTCGAGGCGCTGTCCGAGAAGGTCGACCAGTTGGTGGTCGGCGGCGGTATTGCCAACACCTTCCTCAAGGCCACCGGCAAGAACATTGGCAAGTCCCTGTCCGAGGATGATCTGGTGCCGACGGCCCAGGCCCTGATGGAAAAGATGAATGCCCGCGGCGCCTCCATTCCGGTGGCAGTCGACGTGGTGGTCGGCAAGAAGTTCGACGAGAACGAGCCGGCGGTGCTGAAGCACGCCGGCGAAGTGGCCGACGACGAGATGATTTTCGACATCGGCCCGAAATCGGCCCAGGAGCTGGTGGCGATCATCGAGAATGCCGGCACCGTGGTTTGGAACGGCCCGGTCGGCGTGTTCGAATTCGACCAGTTCGGCGAGGGCACAAAGGCCATCTCCATGGCCATTGCCGAGACCAAGGCCTTCACCCTGGCCGGTGGTGGCGATACCATCGCGGCCATTCAGAAGTACGACATTTACGACAAGGTGTCCTATATCTCCACGGCGGGCGGCGCTTTCCTGGAATTCCTCGAGGGCAAGAAACTGCCGGCGGTGGAGATGTTGGAACAGCGCGCGAAGTGACACCGGGGCGGACAGCGAGGCCTGAGGCCCCGCTGTCCGCTCGATTCGGGAAAAAGCGATTATCATAGCGGCAAAGACCGCGCGGGCTGCGGCCTGAACCAGAAGGCCCGAAGGGCCACCAATAGGGATTGGTTTAATTACGTTGGCGAATCGGCGGTAGCAACGCTTAGCCCGGCCAGGGAGGCAGGTGTCGGGAACCGGTCGCTCGGGCGACCACCCACGGCGCGCCAGGCGAGCGAATGAGGCCGCCCGATAAACACACTTATGCAGAGACGTACAAAAATTGTAGCGACGCTCGGCCCGGCTACTGACGACCCGAAGGTTCTGGACAAGGTCATCGAGGCGGGTGTCGACGTCGTTCGCATCAATTTCTCCCACGGCAGCCCGGAAGAGCACCTGGAGCGTGCTGAACGCGTCCGGAACCGGGCGCGTGCCCATGGTCGCCAGGTCGGCGTGCTGGCCGATCTGCAAGGCCCCAAGATTCGCATCGAAAAGTTTCGCGAAGGTCAGGTCCTGCTGCAGGAGGGCGATACCTTCGTTCTCGACGCCAACCTGGCCAAGAACGAGGGCAATCAGGAAAGGGTCGGTATCAGCTACAAACAGCTCCCGGAAGACGTCAGTCGCGGCGACACCCTGCTGCTCGATGATGGCCGGCTGGTGTTCTGGGTCGACCAGGTCAGTGGCCAGGAGATCGTGTGTCGGGTGGTGGTCGGCGGTGAGTTGAAAGATCGCAAGGGCATCAATCGTCAGGGCGGCGGCCTGTCGGCACCCGCGCTGACCGAGAAAGACAAGGAAGACATCAAGACCGCGGCACAAATGCAGGCGGACTACCTGGCTGTCTCCTTCCCGCGCTCGGCCGACGATATCAATGTGGCGCGTGAGCTGCTGCAGGCGGCCGGTGGACGCGGCGGCATTGTGGCCAAGATCGAGCGGGCCGAGGCGCTGGATGTGGTGGACGAGATCATCGCCGCTTCCGATGCCATCATGATTGCCCGTGGCGACCTGGGTGTCGAGATCGGCGATGCGGCACTGCCGCCGGCGCAGAAACGGTTGATTCAGCAGGCGCGCTGCATGAATCGCGTGGTGATCACCGCGACCCAGATGATGGAGTCGATGATTGAAAACCAGATCCCGACCCGGGCCGAGGTATTCGACGTCGCCAACGCGGTACTCGACGGTACCGACGCGGTCATGCTTTCTGCCGAAACCGCCGCCGGCAAGTATCCGGACAAGGCGATTGCGGCGATGGACCGCATCTGTCGCGAGGCCGAGAAGCAGCGCCTGGCGACCACCTCCGACCACCGCATCCATACCCAGTTCACCCACATGGATGAGGCGATCGCGATGGCGGCGATGTACACCGCGAACCACTTGAGTGTGAAGGCGATCGCCGCTCTGACGGAATCCGGCTCGACCCCGCTGTGGATGTCGCGTATCAGTTCCGGTATCCCGATCTATGCTATGACCCGGCATGTGGATACCCGGCGCAAGGTGACCCTGTTCCGAGGTGTCTACCCGGTCAGCTTCGACGTCACCACCACCGACCACGCGGAGGTCAACCGCGAGGCAGTGGACGAACTGTTGCGCCGCGGCGCGGTTCGTGATGGTGACCTGGTGATTATCACCAAGGGCGACCTTATGGGCGTCCACGGCGGCACCAATGCCATGAAGATCGTCAAGGTCGGCGAACTGGTTTAAGACTGATCCGCGAATGAACGCGAGTAAACGCAAAGGTATTCAGCTGAACTTGATCAATTTGCGTTTTTCGCGTTCATTTGCGGATCCAGGAATTCAAAAGAACTACTGACATCAACTAAGGAGCTTAGTTATGGCCCTCGTATCGCTACGTCAATTGCTGGATCACGCCGCCGAGCACGGCTACGGTTTGCCGGCTTTCAACGTCAACAACATGGAGCAGGTCAAGGCCATCATGGAGGCCGCTTCCGAGACTGACAGCCCGGTGATCCTGCAGGGTTCGGCCGGTGCCCGGAAGTACGCCGGCGAGCCGTTCCTGCGCCACCTGATCCTGGCCGCGCTGGAAGCCTATCCGCACGTCCCCGTCGTCATGCACCAGGACCACGGCGCCAGCCCGGCGGTCTGCGTGAATGCGATCCAGTCCGGCTTCTCCTCGGTGATGATGGACGGCTCGCTGTTGGAAGACGGCAAGACCCCGTCCTCCTATGAGTACAACGTCGACGTCACCCGTCGCGTAGTCGAAATGGCCCATGCCTGCGGCGTGTCCGTCGAAGGCGAGTTGGGCTGCCTCGGCTCTCTCGAGACCGGCAAGGCCGGTGAGGAAGACGGCCACGGTGCCGAGGGCGAGCTGGACCACTCCCAGCTGCTGACCGACCCCGATGAAGCCGCCGACTTCGTCAAGAAGACCGGCGTGGACGCACTGGCCATTGCCATCGGCACCTCCCACGGCGCCTACAAGTTCACCACCAAGCCGACGGGCAAGATCCTGCGCATCGATCGCGTCAAGGAGATCAACCAGCGCATTCCGACTGTCCACCTGGTGATGCACGGCTCCTCCTCCGTGCCGCAGGACTGGCTGGAGATCATCAACAACTACGGCGGCGACATGGGTCAGACCTACGGCGTGCCGGTTGAAGAGATCGTGGAAGGCATCAAGAACGGCGTCCGGAAGGTCAACATCGACACCGACCTGCGTATGGCCTCCACCGGTTCCATCCGCAAGCATTTGGCCGATAACAAAGCCAATTTCGATCCGCGCAAGTACTTCAAGGCCGCTGAAGACGCCATGAAGGAGATCTGCAAGGCCCGCTACGAAGCCTTCGGTGCCGCTGGCATGGCCTCCAAGATCAAGCCGGTCTCGCTGGAGAAAATGGCCGGTTGCTACACCAAGGGCGAGCTGGACCCGAAGGTCAACTAAGCACGCGTTGGTTGTTGTAACAAAGAAGGGGAGCCAGGCTCCCCTTCTTTTTGGGTGCGTGAAGCGGGGGGGGGGGCGTCGCCTGCCCCGAAAGGCGGCGACTCATGTGCGCCAGGCGTTCGTCGCCCTTTTTACCGTCGGCGCTCAGGCGTGGGCGTGCTTGACCGGGTCCGGTTGGCTGGGGCGGCGCCCGAGCAGGTTGGCGCCCTCTTGCAGCAGAAAGCGCTTGAATGATTCCGCGGCCCCCGAGAGCCGTTTGCCGCGGCGGTGAACCACAAACCAGTGACGCAGGATAGGGAATTCGGCCACATCCAGCACCTTGAGTCGGCCGAGCTCCAGCTCCATGTCGAGCGTATCCCGGGACAGCAGGCCCAGGCCGAGCCCGGCCTGTACGCTCTGTTTAATCGCCTCGTTGCTGCCGACTTCCATGCCGGTGGTGATCGACATGCCATGCTCGCGGAAAAAGCGTTCCATGGCGTTGCGGGTGCCGGAGCCGGACTCGCGCACCAGGAAGGTCTCCTGTTCCAGGCGGCTGAGGGGAATCTTGGATTTCCCGGCCAGGGGGTGGTCTGGCGGCGCCACGATCACCAGCGGGTTGTCCATGAAGGGGGCGGCCTCCAGGTCCATCTCGCCCGGCGGCTGGCCCATAATCACCAGGTCGACCTCGTTTGCCGCGAGTTGGCCCAACAGTTCCTCGCGGTTGGTGACGTCGAGGCTGACGGAAACGTCGGGAAAACGCCGGCAAAACGTCCCCAGCAAAGTCGGTACGAAGTAGTTGGCCGTGGTGGCCACCGCAATCCGCAGACGGCCATGGCCGACACCCTTGAGGTTTTCCAGGACGGTCTCCAGCTCGTCGAGCAGCTGGGTGACAGCGCGACTGTACTGAAAGACCTCCCGGCCGGCGTCGGTCAAAAAGATTTTTTTCCCGAGCTGTTCGAACAGAGGGACGTTGAGTTGGCCCTCGAGTTGCTTCACCTGCATCGAAACCGCCGGCTGGGTCAGGCAGAGTTCCTCGGCGGCACGGGTGAAGCTGAGGTTGCGCGCTACGGCCGCAAACACCTTGAGCTGCCGCAGCGTGATATTGACGGACATATAACGTGGTCTTGATAGTGAACGCTAATAGTATATACGGGCTTTATTGACTAGTCTCCGCCTACGGCAGGGTAAACCAGGGTAAACGCATACTTACATCAAGGCCGTGCTGCAACACGCCTTTGTGACTGTGCGTTCACCCTGCCGCCTACGGTCTTGCGCCGAAAAAATAGTTATTCGGTTGATAGGCCATTAGGAAGCGACTATTCGTATTAGCAGCCGGTTTGGAATTCCGGCGGTGCGCAGGATGCGGCCAATCGCAGGGAATCGAATCCATGAAGTCCAAATTACCCAATATACCGGTGTTGAAGTCGCTCTCGGCGCGAGTCGGGGCCTCCCACTACAACCGCGTCCAGATCGCCTTGAACCGCCTGGGTGCCCCGCTTCAGCTGATGCTGCCAGGAATGCGGGGCTTTCAGGTCGATATCGACACCGATGTCTGGGTATGTACCGACCGTAATCTCAACCAGCTCCCGATGCTGGCATGGACGGAGTTTTCGCCCGCCGCGCGGGATGGGATCGCGGAGCCGGTATCCTGCCGCGTCCTGTTTTATCACCCCTATGCCAACGTCGTCGCGCGCACCGTGATGGACGATATCGCCAAGATCCTCAACGCCCGTCTGAAGCGCGCCGAAAGGGGGCGCCGGGGTCAGGTCATCCCCTTTCCGCTTCAGCGCCGCCGCGCCTGATCGCAGGGGCACTTTGCGCCGCTTTCCGCGGTCGAACCAAGCGACCGCGCTTCTGCCTGCCTGAACCCGCGACCCATTATTAAACCGATAACTATTTCTGATTAATTAGTTTCGAGTAATCATGTTTTCTTATGTCGTGAACTGGTGTAAGGTATCGCCCCAGTTACGAAAGCCCCGGTAAAGACAGGGGCACAAGCACCATTCAAGATAACTACAGCGGGGTGTTATACCAATGGATCAGTCCAGCCGTTACGCGCGTCTCGACCTGAAGGAAGAAGACCTGATCAAGGGCGGGCGCCACGTCCTGTGCGCCTACATCATGAAGCCGAAGGCCGGCTATTACGAGCCGGTTGCGACCGCCGCTCACTTTGCCGCCGAGTCCTCCACCGGCACCAACGTTGAAGTCTGCACCACCGACGACTTCACCAAGGGCGTCGACGCGCTGGTCTATGAAGTGACCGAAACCGGTGAAGGCGACTATCTGATGAAGATCGCCTACCCGGTCGAACTGTTCGATCGCAACATCATCGACGGCCGCGCCATGCTGGCCTCGTTCCTAACCCTGACCATTGGCAACAACCAGGGCATGGGCGACGTCGAATACGCCAAGATGTTCGACTTCTACGTGCCGCCGGCGTACCTGCAGCTGTTCGATGGCCCCTCCATGAACATCGTCGACATGTGGCGGGTTCTCGGTCGCCCCGTTGTGGACGGTGGCATGGTGGTGGGCACCATCATCAAGCCGAAGCTGGGTCTGCGCCCGCAGCCGTTCGCCGATGCCTGCCACATGTTCTGGCTGGGCGGCGACTTCATCAAGAACGACGAACCGCAGGGCAACCAGGTCTTCGCACCCCTGAAGGAGACCATGCGCTGCGTGGCCGACGCCATGCGCCGTGCCCAAGACGAGACCGGCGAGGCCAAGATGTTCTCCGCCAACATTACCGCCGACGACCCGGCCGAGATGATCGCCCGCGGCGAGTACATCCTGGAGACCTTTGCCGAGAACGCCTCCCACGTCGCGTTCCTGGTCGACGGCTATGTGGCCGGCCCGACCTCGGTGACCACCGCCCGTCGCAACTTCCCGCAGCAGTTCCTGCACTTCCACCGTGCCGGCCACGGCGCCGTGACCTCCCCGCAGGCCAAGCGCGGCTACACCGCCTTCGTGCATTGCAAGATGACCCGCCTGTTGGGTGCCTCCGGCATGCACACCGGCACCATGGGTTACGGCAAGATGGAAGGTGATACCAAGGACAAGAACATCGCCTACATGCTGGAACGCGATTCGGCCGACGGCCCGTACTACCACCAGGAGTGGCTGGGCATGAAGGCCACCACCCCGATCATCTCCGGTGGCATGAACGCGATCCGTCTGCCGGGCTTCTTCGACAACCTGGGTCACTCCAACGTCATCCAGACCTCCGGCGGCGGCGCCTTCGGTCACAAGGATGGCGGCACCGCCGGTGCCAAGTCCCTGCGTCAGGCGCAGGACGCCTGGCAGAAGGGTGTCGACCTGGTCGAGTACGCGAAGGAGCACCCGGAACTGAAGGGCGCCTTCGAGACCTTCCACTGGGATGCCGACAAGCTGTACCCGGGCTGGCGCGAGAAGCTGGGCGTCGCCGCGGCCTCCCACAAGTAAGCAGCTAACGCCAAGCCGCAAGGGCAGCATCGCTGCCTGAAAAAAAGGAAAGGGCTCCTTGTCGCGGCTGCGACAGGAGCCCTTTTCATTTGCAGGGTGAAAGAGTGGGTTATTGGGGTTACTCTGCACCCAACCGGCAGAGCGTGACAGAGCCAAGGAGAGTCGCATGACGACCGACCGCAAGCAGTACCTTATCGAAAGTGAGCCGTACTACCGGGTGACCCGCAACGAGGTCGCCCTGTTCGAAGCCGCCTACACCGCGCGCCTGCCGGTGATGATCAAGGGCCCGACCGGCTGCGGCAAATCCCGCTTCGTCGAATACATGGCCTGGAAGCTGCAAAAGCCGATCATCACCGTGGCCTGCAACGAGGACATGACTGCCGCCGACCTGGTCGGCCGCTATCTGCTCGATGCCGACGGCACTCGCTGGCAGGATGGTCCGCTCACCATCGCCGCCCGCATTGGCGCGATCTGCTACCTGGACGAGGTGGTCGAGGCGCGCCAGGACACCACCGTGGTGATTCACCCGCTGACCGATTATCGCCGCACGCTGCCGCTGGACAAGAAGGGCGAGCAGCTGACCGCCCACCCCGATTTGCAGCTCGTCATCTCCTACAACCCGGGTTACCAGAGCCTGATGAAGGACCTGAAGCAGTCGACCAAGCAGCGCTTCACCGCGCTGGAGTTCGACTACCCGGAGGCGGAGACAGAGGCCGACATCATCACCAACGAGACCGACATCGATGGCGCCATGGCGCGCAAGCTGGTGGAAGTAGGCCGGCGCGGCCGCAACCTCAAGGGGCACGGCCTGGAGGAGGGGATCTCCACCCGCCTGCTGGTCTACGCCGCCTACCTGATCAAGGGCGGCGTCGAGCCGAAAGAGGCCTGCCGCATGGCCCTGGTGCAGCCGATCACCGACGACGCCGATATCCGCACCACCTTGGAAAGCGCGTTTGACTTGATCTTTTAAAACCCGCCGCAGAGACGTGGAGGCGCAGAGAAAACCCGTGCTGATCTTCCTCTGCGTCTCCGCGTCTCTGCGCGGATTTTGTTCAGCAGTGAAAACCGGGTCCCCGCCATGATCACCGAGACCGAACTGCAAACCGCCCGTGCCAAGTTGCGCTGTGTCGTCGAGGCCATCGACGACATCTTCGAGCGCTGCTATGCCGAGGCGAAAGCGGCCATGTCGCCGCGGGTGCTGGAGGCCTACCTCAAGGGGGCGCACGGCTTCTGCGCCATGGGCCGCGGCGCCGACCGGGTGCTCTCTTACCTTGAGACCCTGCCGCAGGTGGCGCGGTTGGTGGGCGACGAGGTGGTGCCCTCGGCCATTGAGGCGGGCGAGACCCTGCAGCGGGAGGTGCACGCGGCGTTGGTGGGTCCTTACTTCGCCATGCTGCCCATGGTGGCGCGCCGCCTGCCGGAGGCTTCGCTGTTCGAACACTGGCTTGCGCTGGTGGAGAAGGTGGCGACCGAAGGGCGCTACGGTCTAAAGCCGCTGATCGAAAACACCCCCGACCTGCTGATGCAGGTGACCATCGGCGGGCTGCTGCGCTGGGCCGAGGAGGGCTTCCGCGCCCACGCCAGCCAGCCCGAAAAGCTCGGTGACTGGTTCGCCCTGAGCGGCGCCGACAGTAAGGGCGCCTTGCAACGTCAGCGCCGCGGCACCCTCTATGTGGACAACGAGCGCGCCATCGATACCTTCGTGCGTGCCCTTTGGGATGATGAGGTGAAATTCCATCCCTACTCCGAGCGCTATCACGAATTGCGCAAGCCGGTGCCTTATCTCGACAAGCTCGGCTTCCACCTTCCCGACGTCTATGGTGAGCTGAACGGCATCAGCGGTGTCGACCGCTACCGTGCCGCGGTCGCGCACCTGATGGGGCACCGCCTCTATTCCGCGCCATTCATCGCCGACAACTTCAACCGCTATCAGCACGTCTTTATCGAGGCATTCGAAGACGCACGCATCGAATACCTGCTGATGCGCCAGTTGCCGGGCCTGCGCCGCCTCTGGAAGGCGTTGCATCCCGAACCTGGCGAGAACGACTGCCCGGAGGGCGCCTCCTGCATTCGCCACCTGGCGACGATGCTCTCCCGCGCTCTGCTGGACCCGGAGGACCACCCTTACACCAGTCCGGTGCTGCTGGAGCTCGTGCAGCAGTTCGTGGATCGGGTCAAGGCCGACCCGCACGACCGCACCATTGCTCCGGAGCTTGGCGTGAAGTACCTGGTGAAAGTGCATTCGGCCGATTTCCGCTCACCGAATGTCTGGTTCGACAACACCGTTGTCAGCTACCGCGACGACAACCGTTACCTCTGGATCTTCCTCGAGGACACCGACGACGAGGACGAATTCCACTCCGACCATCAGACGGCCAACCCGCGCCTGGAGCAGATGGAGGAGAACATCCAGTTCGCCCGTCACCACCGGGAGTGGGACTACCGGGAGGGCCGTTACCAGGCCGATTGGGCCACCGTCTACGAGGCGGTGCATCCGGCCGGCGAGGCAGCGGTGATTGACCGATTGCTGGAACGCAATCGTCCGCTGGCAAAGAAGCTGAAACGAATGGTGGAGTTCCTCAAGCCGCAGCAGCACGTGCGGGTGCGTTACCAGGAAGAGGGTGACGAGCTCGATCTCGATATCGCCGTGCGCGCCATGATCGACTACCGCTCAGGTATCGCACCGGACCCGCGCATCCACCAGTTCTACAAGCACGACGGCCGCGACTTCGCCGTGCTGCTGCTGCTTGACCTCTCACAGTCAATCAATCACACGCCAGAGGGTTCCGACAGCTCCATTCTGCAACTGTCGCAGGAGGCCGTGGCGCTGCTCGCCTGGGCGGTCGACGCCCTGGGTGACCGCTTCGCCATCGCCGGCTTCGCCTCCAACACCCGTCACGAGGTTCAGTACCTGCACATCAAGGGTTTTGCCGAGGCGTGGGACGATACCACCAAAGGGCGGCTGGCCGACATCAAAGGCGCACTGTCGACCCGTATGGGCGCGGTGCTGCGTCACGGTGGTCAATACCTGGCGCATCAAAAGGCGGAGAAGCGCCTGTTGCTGCTGCTTACCGATGGCGAACCGCATGACATCGATGTGGACGATCCCGAGTACCTGATCCAGGACACCCACAAGGCAGTGGAAGAGCTCGCCGCCACCGGCGTCAACACGTTCTGCGTTACCCTCGACTCCCGGGCCGACGATTACGTGCAGCGCATCTTCGGCCGCCGCTACACCGTGGTGGACCGGGTCGAACGCCTGCCGGAACGCCTGCCCAGCCTGTTCATGGGACTGACGCGTTAAGTGGCCCGTTCGGTTAGGGTCGGAGTTTAGACTGTGACTGCGATCGATTGATGGTTACCAAACTGCTGCTGACGATCCTGCTGGTGATCGGTGCCCTGCTGATCGCTCGCCAGCGGGCCAGTGCCCGCCGGCCGGCGCCGACGTCCACGACACCACGAGCCCCATGGTATTGGCGGTTGATCCCCGCCGCCCTGTTGCTGGTCCTGTTGAGCGTGGGCGCCCTGGTGTTCTGGCTGCAGTGGCAGGAGTCGCACCGGATCTTTACTGTGCGGGTGATTGATACCCGCAGCGGCGAGGTGCGCACCTACCCGGTGTACCGCGACGACGTCCACGGCCGGGCCTTCCGCACGATCGACGGCATCGACGTGACCCTCGCCGATGTGGAACGGATGGAAGTGGAGGAGGGAGATTCGCCAGGCTCCAGCCCGCGTTGATCGTTTACGCCTGACGCTGAATTCCCATTCAACAGGATTAACAGGATTTTTCAGGATTTACAGGAAAAGGCCTTTTTGGTCCGAACACGTGGCTAACTCATACCATCAGGGCCATCGCGTCTAAGCCGCTGTGTGCGCAGCAGGTGCGATTGCCCTGTCATTCCATCCTGTTAATCCTGCAAAAATCCTGTTAATCCTGTTGAATCGATAGTCGAGGCCAAACGGAGGCCCTCACAGGGCGCCACCGACCAGATAGGCGGTGTATGTCCCGAAAGCCGCCACCAGCAAGCCGCCTTCGACGCGGTTGATGCGGCCCTGCCGGCCACGCCAGCCAAAGGCCATCAGGAACAGCGCGACCGTCAGGACTGCCAGCACCGGCATGTCCCGGGTGAGCAGATCCGATTCGATCCGGTGGGGCGCGATCGCCCCGGCCAGGCCCGCCACCAGCAGCGTGTTGAACAGGTTGGAGCCGAGTACGTTGCCCAGTGCCAGGTCGTGTTCACCCTTGCGGGCGGCGGCGATCGCCGAGGCCAGTTCCGGCAGCGAGGTACCGATGGCGACCACGGTGAGGCCGATCACGAGGTCGCTAATCCCGAACGATTGTGCAATCCCGACCGAGCCCCAGACCACCACGCGTGAACTGGCGACCAGCAGCAGTAGACCGACCGTCAACCAGAGCAGGGCCCGTCTCAGGGGCATCCGCGGAATCTCATCCGCGTACTCGTCGGCGAGGGCATCCTGACGTTGGCTGACTCCCTCCCAGACCGACCAGCCAATTAGCCCCGTAAACAGCGCCAACTGCCAAATGGCGTCAGCCGAAGAGAAATCGCCATCGCTGAGCAGCCACCAGGCGAGACCGGTCACACCCAACAGGATCGGCAGTTCACGGTGCAGAATGCGCGACTGCACGGCGATGGGGCTGATCAGTGCCGTGATCCCCAGAATCAGTGCGATATTGGCGATATTCGAGCCATAGGCATTGCCGAGGGCCAGTCCGGGATTGCCCTGGGACGCGGAGAAGGTGGAGACGACGATCTCCGGCGCTGAAGTGCCGAAGCCGATTACCAGCATGCCGATCAGCAGGGGCGGCATGCCGACATGCCCGGCTGTCGCCGCGGCGCCTTCGACAAAGCGATCGGCACTCCAGACCAACAGGGCCAGGCCGCCCAGCACCGCCAACAACTCCATCAGCATACGGTCTCACTCGGGAATCTATTCGGCTGGCAAGGATACCGAAAGCCGACGCGTCGCGCACCGTACCGATTGGCCAAGCGCATACTCACCCGAAAGCGAGACGTAAGTGGCTGAAAGCAGGCCGTCGAGCGTACACGGATGTATTGACCGCGTCCCGCTTTCAAGCACTTACGTCGCATGCAGCACGGCCGTGATGTAAGTATGCGTTTACCCTGTGCCAGACCGTTTGTACCATTCGGCTCGCCTCAGTGGTATGGTGGCTGGGGCTAATTGTCTATCCATTTCAACAAGTTATAAGCACATAAAAGATACTGAGGGAACGCGCATGCAGGCCGGCCCGCGAGAGATTGTCACCCCGTTCCGTCCCATCCCGCTTGAGGTGCCGGAGGGGATGAAGCCGAACGAGTTCTTCAACAGCACCGAAAATCTGAACGACCTGGTGCACAATAACGGGTTGTTGATCAACCCGGAAAACCTGCTGCTCTATCGTAAGGCGCTCGGTCACAGCAACGCGTTCGATGCCTCGATCATCTACAACACCTCGCAGGTGGTGCTGAATCCGTTGGGGCGGCCGGTTCGGCGCACCCAGGTTCCCGAACACGTGAAACGGGTCTGGAACCGGATGAACCAGATCATCATCGAGTACATGCTGGAACAGTATCCGGACCCGGACGAGGCCCTGATCCTGGCGGGTGAGGCGAGTCTCGATGCGACCTGGCCGTTGACCTCTCCCGGGGTACCGAGCATCCGGATGCTGCACAACCACTTCATGGTCTTCCCGAAGCAGCAGCTCCGGGATGCGAAACTGGCCGATCCGAGTAATCCAAACCTGACCGACGGTGGACAACACAGTCTGTTTCAGGCCTATATGCGGGAGGTCTACCGCGAGTTTTTCGACCGGGCACTGGATCTGTCGATCCTCAAGCCGGCGAGCGATAGCGACGCCCGCATCGAACTGACCGGGTATCCCCAAGGGCTTCCCTGTTGGGAGATCCAGGGTGGGGCGGAGGCCCTTAAAGAGGTGCGTTTCTGGCAGGAGTACGATGCGATCCTCGAGGGTTTCATCGATTTCTACCGCAGCTTCTTTTCCCAGGTTTCCACCCGCAACTCCCCGGCGCCTTCCGACCTCTATTTCCCCGAGCAGGTCGAGAACGTGCTGCTGTTCAACAACGACTTCCTGAAAACAGCCAAGAAGGTGCGCGATCGCTGCATCACCGATGCCGCCTATGCCAACGCCATTCGCTGGCAGCCGGCGTTCAAGCAGCTGATTTACCGCAACGATGCGGGTCGATTAATCGTGACCATCAGTCAGAATTCGATCGGCAACGCCATCACCGAACTGCTCGGGGTCGTCGTGAACCGAACGCCCGACGCGGCGGCCTACGAGGCAGCGGAGCCACAGTTGATCGAACGACTGCTGGAGGTTCGCCGGCGTCTCATCGAGGCCGACCTGGGCGAGGGGATCGCCACCGAGTACTGGGACGCCTGAAGCCACCCCTGCGACAGGGTGCGTCAATGGGCGGTGAAGCGGCCCGCGGTACAGTTTCTCCGCGGGCCGGCCGGGCTCATTCGCTGCCGCCGGCGTCTGCGAACAGCATCTCTTTCCGTTCGGGGATCACGGTGGTCAAACCCAGGATTTGCCACATCTGCATGCCGCCCCGGTAGTAGTGGATCTTTTCCAGCGGATAGCCAAGCTTGGCCAGGGCGCGGATGGCGTGCGGCGATTGACCACACCAGGGCCCGTTGCACCACAGCACGAGTTCCTTCGCTTCCGAAAAGTCCCAGTGGTCGGTTTTGTCATTGTTGCCGAAGATTGTCTCGGTCCAGCGGGTGAAACTGCTGACGGTCCCGCGGGGTTTGGCGCCCAGCAACGTCAGTGCCTTGACCAACTTCGTGTCGTTGTAGTCGCGTTGAAATACCGTGAACGGGATGTTGACCGAGCCGGGAATGGTACCCCGCTCGTGCCAGTCGGGCAGCCGCGCATCGATAATGACGCCCTGGTCTTTATTGACCTTCTGCTCCATGAAGGTAAAGAGTTCCGGCTCGGTAACCAGTGCCACCCCGGGCACCGGCGCGTGCGGCTCGATACAGAACGGCGGGCAGTTGCGCGAGGTCTTGGCCCACATCGGATCGACCAGATGCTCGGTATCCTGATTGCGCTGAACCTCAATGAGTCTGCCGTGGTGAGAGACCTGGATCGAATCCCGATCGGCGGTCAGTTTGACGTTCACGGCACTTGCCGAGCCGGCGACCAGCAGGCTGCCGGCAAGGACAAAAAAGATACTCCGGTTTTTTTTGCCGATATTCATGGTGATTCCCCCTCGCTTGTCTGTCACTGCGTGAGCAGCTCGCGGATCTTGTCTCTGATTTCGGAAATCGGCGCCCCCGCACGATAGCTGCGATAGATCGCCATTTTTTTCGTATCACTCAGCTTTTGGTAAAACGTATAACTGCCGACGAAATTCTCCCGTAGCCACTGCTCCATCTGCGGCTGGTCGTCAGTCCTGGGGGTAAAGCGGCCGTCCTGAATCGCGCTGGTATCGGTGTGTTGCATGTTGGATGTATCGCTGGAAGCCTCAGCCTTCAGCGCGTCAAGATAGGCATTGGCTCCGGCGGTGACAAACGGGTTGGTCAAGCCGAGCAGGAATACTGCCGTCGATGCAAAAAGAAAATGCCGACCCGGGGGCGAGCTTCTTCTCTTACCCATATTCCACCCCTCAAAAGAAACATTCCTGACGTTAGAGTCTAACAATAGTTGTTATAACAGCAACGTCGACCATAAATTTTCCATATTTGAATATTAGGAATCGATATTGCGCCAGGAGGCGGCAACGCTGGCCGGTGTTGCCGACATGCGTTATCGCATGTACATAACGTGCTTCCGATCTGTGCAAAATATGCTGGCTCGATTCGCCAAGCCCAACCCGTCGCGACATCCCGGCTGAACGTAAGCTGCGGGAAACTCACCCTTTTTCCAAATTCATCGCGAACTGGCACAACTCTTGGAGTCATCTCTTCACCCAATCAGGTGAGGAGATGATAGCAATGTCCATTTTCAAACGTATTTCTACAACGATGGTGGCCCGGTTGGATCGGCTGGTGGGCGCATTCGAAAACCACGACGCGGTCGTCGAGGCGACGCTCGCGGAGATGCGGCAGTCCCTCGCCAAGGCCCGGGTCTATCAGGCGCGTGTTCGGCGAGACGGCGAAAAGCTGGGCGAACAACTGGCGGCGGCTCGCGATGAGGAAAGGGCGTGGGCCGAGCGGGCGCGTGCCGCAACGGATGATGAATCCCTCGCGCTGGAGTGCCTGCGTCGTCGCCGTGTTTGTCGCGAACGCATCGGGCAGTTGGAGAAGGCGCTCACTTCCCACACCAGCACGGAGGAGAAACTGGCCGGTGACATCCGCCGTGCCGAGCAGCAGTTGGCCCGCCTTTCGGAACAGCGCAACTTGATGCGCAGCCGTGAATCAACCGCCGAGGCGCTCAACGTCGCGAGTCGAGCCGAGGCTTCACCCGACATCGATGCGGCATTCGAGCGTTGGGCAATCCGTGTCACCGAAGCGGAAATGATTGCCGATGGCGTTGTCCCTGAGGACGCCCTCCGTGATCGCTTCGAGGCGGAAGAAGATCTGCACGCGTTGCGTGAGGAGCTGGCGCAGCTGCGGCAGGAGGGGGTGCGTGATGAGCACTGAGGCCGCCACCTACTCGAAGATCGCTGCCGATCTGCCCAGACTGTTGCGGATTACCGGCAGTACAGTGCTGGTGATCTCGCTCTCCACCTTTCTGTTTCAGGACTGGATGAGCGTGGGGGACCTGGAGCGTTTCCTGCTGCTGCTGGCGCAGACGTTGGTGCTCGCCAGCGCAGGGTTCGGCTGTATCCGTTTCCTTGGCGAACCGAAGGGGGCGCGAACCTTCCTGGCGCTGGCCGTGGCCGCCGTGCCGGTGAACTTCACCGTGCTCGCGGCGCTGCTGCATTCGGTGTGGGGAAGCACGGCACCGGTCGGCAGCCCGCCCAGCCTGGCGATGTGGCAGACTGGCGACGCATTGCTGTTGACCACCACCGCGGTCGGCTCACTGCTGGGCTTGGCCGTGGTCGCCGCCTTCGGCTTCCTGGTGTTGGCGCGTCGTTCGGCGGTTCGCTTGACGGTACTGTTCCTGTTGGGCAACGCACTTTTGCTGCTGCCCTCCCGTGAGCCGGTGTGGGTTGCGATTCTGGCGGTTGCCCTGATGGTGTTGCTGGGCTGGCAGCTGGCGGTCGCACAAGCCGCTGACGCGGGCCTGAACACGTGGGAGGGCGGGATCGCTCGCGCTGTCCTGTTGATGCCGGTCGGGGTGCTGCTTGGCCGCAATATCTGGCTGTATGAACCGCACATGGCTGTCGTTACGGCCACTGCCGTGGTCACGTTCCTGCTGGCTCGCCAACTCGGCTTTTTGGTGGCGGGCAGCCGCGGCAGAGGTGTCCTCGAAGCCGTCTCGCTGCTTGCCGCCACGGTGGCCGCACTTGGCCTGGCCGACCTCCTGGAGTCCACCCTGTTTGCCGGCGCCGATGCCTTTATCAATATCGCTTCGCTTTCGCTCAGCGCGTTCGTCTATGAAATCTCCCTGCGCTCAAGCGCCGCCCCCGCCTACCGCCGTTTGGCAACGGGTATCGCCACCGGCGGCCTGTTGCTGAGCCTGATCGGGTTCGGCAGCCACTGGACGGCACTGTTGTGTCTGACGACCGGGACCGGAATGGTGGTCGGGGGCATTTGGCTTCAGCAGCGCTCTGCGTTCGTCGCCGGTGTGCTGTCGCTGCTGGCGGGGCTGTCGTTCGAGGTGATCCACGTGTTCGCCGGTTTTGAACTGGGTCACTGGGGAGCTCTGGCCGCCGTTGGCGTGACCTCGGTCGTCCTCGCTTCCCTGCTGGAGCGGCACGGTGCCCGCCTGAAGGCGCTGTCGGACGATTGGCGGCAACAGTTCGCCGCCTGGGAGGTTTGAAGTTCTCGGATTGGCCGAGATGACGGCATTCAACAGGGTTACAGGATTCTTTCAGGATTGACAGGATAAGGCTTGTTTGGAGCGAACAGTCCGAGCATGTGGTTTTCACCTTCCATCCTGTCAGTCCTGAAAAATCCTTATCCTGCGGAACAGGACAATCTGACGAAGTCGAATTGAGCGGCGTCAGTGATCGCCGGCCTCCACGTACTTCTTCGCCGTGCGCCGATCCAGCCCGGTGCGACGGGCCACCTCTTCGAAGGTCCCATACCGTTGGTAGAGAAGCGCGCAGTAGCGGTGCAGCAGCTCCGCAGCGGTTAGCTCGCCCGCCTCGAACCGCTGCGCCAGCTCGGCCGCCGCGCCACGATCACGCCTCGGCGGGCAGGCCTGGGCCAACAGGACGCGACGGATCACCTGTTCCAGTTCGCGCACGTTACCGGGCCAGGCGTATTCGGCGGGTATGTCGCGGCGGATCACCGCCAGCACCTGCTCTGCCAACGCCGGGTCGAAGGAACCGGTGGTGCGCGCCACCAGGAGGGCGGTCAGCTGCGGCAGTTCCTTGGTCGACTCGGCGATGCGCCGCCGCAGCGGCGGCACCGTGATGACCTGTGAGCTCAGACGGTAGTAGAAGTCGTCACGAAAACCGCCCGCCTGCAGCTCCTCCAGCGTGCGGTTGGTGGCGGCGATCACTCTTCCGGAAAACCGCCGCTCCTCGTGGCTGCCGACCGGCGTGAACGTGCGCTCCTGCAACACCTTGAGCAGCTTAATCTGGGTCTCGCTGCTGAGCTCGCCAATCTCGTCCAGAAATAGCGAGCCGTGGGCGCTGCAACGCTCGAACAGCCCTTTGTGCTGGTCCACCGCGCCGGTGAAGGCGCCCTTGCGGTGGCCGAACAGCTCCGACTCGATCAGCGTCTCCGGGAACTGGGAGAGATTGGTGGCGGTGAAGGTTCCGGTGAAGCTCTCCGCAAACCGCCCCCGTCGCAGGTCGAACGGGATGAACCCGGAGCGGCCAATGGCGGCGGCGGCGGCGCCCTTGCCGGTGCCGGTCTCGCCCAGCAGCAGGGTCGAAAAATCCTCCATGCGATTCCACAGATAACGGTCGTAGACCCGCGCATCCTCGGTAAATACGCAGGTCCAGAGCGAGCGGCGCAACTCGGCCATGCTGGGGCTCGCCCCCACCAGGGCCCGGTCGATGAAGTAGAAGGCGCGCCGCAGTTGAAAGAACAGGCCAAAGTAGCGCCCCGCCTCCTCCTCGTTGAAACCACGCGCCGTCAGCTCGCCAAGTACCCGGCGCGCAAACGGTACCGCGACCGGGCCGTCGTTAACGGCGAGCTGTGCCTCGATCAGGCCGTCGAGAGCGTCGACGCAGTGGTGGTAGGCCTGAAACAGATAGGCATGACGAACCAGTTCACGGTCGCGCTCGACCAGCGCATCGAGCCGGTCGATGCCCCGTTGTTCCAGACCGCGTAGGCAGTTGGCGAGCGGCACGGCGATGGCGCTGAAGTGGTGCTCCTGTCCGTCCTCCGGTTGGGCCTCGACCTGAAACCGTTCCGCGATGTCGAGTCGGCTGACGGTGAACGGGTTGGTGTAGATGGTTTCCGCGATGCGCGACAGGAGTCCCCGCTCGTCGCTTCGCAACTGCCCTTTCTTCATTCCCTGCGCTCCGGCATTGTTCAGCGGCCAGTGTACATTGGATGTACACGCATTACGCAACAGTTGTTGTGAAGAAAGCAGGTGGGTTGCGGTGGCGATCAAAAAAGTCATTCCAATAACAGTGACTTACCGGTAAGGCCTTGCTTGGCCCAGCGGTTGCTGTGTGTGGTTCGAACTCACACAACAACAAGGAGCGCCATCATGCACGCCCAAGTCCGGACCCTGCCCGATACCGCCCTGGTCGCGAGCACCCACACCCTGAACCTGCGTGACGGTACCGAACTGTTCTACCGTGCCTGGCACCCCGGGGGCGTACCACGCTCGCGGGCGGTGATCCTCTTCCACGGCGGTCACGAGCACGCGGGCCGCTTCGAGGCGCTGGTCGAGGGACTCGACCTGCCGGACACCTCCGTCTTCGCCTGGGATGCGCGTGGACACGGCCGCTCGGGTGGTGAGCGAGGCCATGCCCGTCACTTCATGGAATTCGTGCGCGACGCCGACGAGTTCGTGCGCCATCTCTCGGCCAGCCACGCCATTCCACTGGAGTCCATGGCGCTGTTGGGCCACAGCGTCGGTAGCGTGATCGCCGCCACCTACGTCCACGATTACGCCCCACCGATCAAGGCGCTGGTACTCGGTTCACCGGCCTTCCGGGTCAAGCTCTACGTGCCGGCGGCATTGCCGGCCCTGCGCCTGTGGCAGCGGGTTCGGCCCGGGTCCTACGTCAACAGCTACGTGCGGCCGCAGATGCTGACCCATGATACGGCCGAAGCCGCCGCACGCCGGGTCGACCCGCTCATTTCGCCCCGGATCGCGGTGCCGGTGCTGACCAGTCTGTTCGACACCGCCGAGCGGGTGATCGCGGGGGCCGGTTCCATCCGGGTGCCGACCCTGCTGCTCTCGGCCGGCCGCGATTTCGTGGTGCACACCGAGGCGCACCGGCGCTTCTACGACCGGCTGGGCGCAGAACGCAAGGTGATGAAGCAGTTCCCTGGCTTCTATCACGAGATCTTCCACGAGACCGGGCGCCATCAGGCGACCCGGCTGGCGAGGGGGTTCATTCTCGAGGCCTTCTACAAGCCGGCGAAAACGGTTGCGCCGAGCCGTCCGGACAACGGCGACCTGTTCGAGCAGGTGACCCAACCCCTTACCGCCCTCGACCCGCACCGCTGGGGCTACGCCATGATCGGCGCGGGGCTGCGCAGTGTCGGCCGCCTGAGTGCCGGCGTGCGCCTGGGCCTTGCCAGCGGCTTCGACTCCGGGCGGACGCTGGATTACGTCTATGCCAACCAGGCGCACGGCACCACGCCCTTGGGCCGGGTCCTGGATCGCGCCTACCTCGACAGCGTCGGCTGGCGCGGGATCCGCCAGCGGGCGGTCAACCTGAACCGACTGCTGCACACGGCCATCGACGGGGTAAGCGCCCGCAAGCCCGAGGTACACGTGGTCGACATCGCCGGCGGTCCCGGCCGCTATCTGCAGGACGTGCTGGCCGAGCGCCGTCAGCCGGGGCTCACCGCCGTCTGTCGCGATCGCGACGAGGCCGGGCTGGCGCAGGGCCGTGAGGCCGCGGCCGCGCGCGGGCTGAATGGCCTGCGTTACCAGCCGGGCGACGCCTTCGACCCGGCCTCCATCGCCACCCTCGAGCCGCGCCCGGACATCGTCGTGGTGTCCGGTCTCTACGAACTGTTCGCCGACAACGGGCCGGTGCTGACCTCCCTCTCCGCCCTGCACGAGCAGATGCAGCCGGGCGGCTACCTGCTGATCACCAACCAGCCGCATCACCCTCAGCTCGCCTTCATCGCCCGCACTCTGGTGAACCGCGAGGGCAGGCCGTGGGTCATGCGGCCTCGCTCCCAGGCCGAATTGACTCGGCTGCTGGGCGCGGCCGGTTTCACCCCGGAACGAATGCTGACCGATGACGCCGGCATCTTTACCGTCACCCTGGCCCGCCGGGACCGCTGAGATGGGTACCGTCAGCCGCCGCGAGCAGCTCGTCTGGGCCCTCGGCCTGGGCGGGCTGTTCTTCCTGGTCTACGGTCCCGTGAACGCCTGGACCGCGACCCTGGCCGAGGTGCCGAGCCTTTGGCTGGCGTGGGAGCGGGAGTTGCCGTTCGTGCCCTGGATGGTGGTACCGTACTTCTCGCTCGATCTTTTCTTCGTACTGGCCTTCTTCGCCACCCGCGATCGGGTCGAACTGCACCGTCACGGGTTGCGCGTTGCCGTCGCCATCCTGGTGTCGGCGGCCCTGTTCCTGCTGTTCCCGTTGCGCTTCGGCTTCGAACGGCCGCCGGTGGAGGGCTGGCCGGCAGCCTGGTTTGCCCTGCTCGGCTTCGACCTGCCGTACAACCAATGTCCCTCCCTGCACATCAGCCTGTCAGTGATCGTCTGGCCGCTGGTGCGCCGTTTGGCCGAGGGCTGGCGGCGGCTGCTGCTGGGGGTCTGGTTCTGCCTCATCGCCGCCTCGACCCTGCTCGTCTATCAGCACCATTTCGTTGACCTGCTGGGCGGTGCGGTGATCGGGTTGCTGGTGCTGCAAGCGGTGCCGCTGCACCGGGCGGGGCGGACCCCGGTCGGCGTTACCGCCCGGCGCATCGCCACCCGTTATGGTCTTGCATCGGCGTTCTGCTTCGGGGCCGCCGCGCTGTTCGCGGGGGCGGCACTGTGGCTGCTCTGGCCCGGCATCAGCCTCGCCCTGGCGGCCAGTGCCTACGCCAGCGGCCGCGCCGATTTCCTGCAAAAGCGGAATGGCCGCCACTGTGCGGTCATTTGGCTGCTGTTCGGTCCCTGGCTCCTTGGCCAGTGGCTGAACTGGGCGCTGTACCGCCGCCGTGACCACGGTTGGGCCGAACTGGCACCGGGCATCTACTTCGGTCGCCGGCCTTCGACCGTCGAAGCGCGCGAACTGCAACGGTTGGGCGTCAACGCGGTGCTGGATCTCTCCGCCGAGCTGGCCGAGAGCGGTGCCTGGCGCAAAGTCGCCTACCACCACATCCCTTGGCCCGACCTCTTGCCCCCTTCCCCCGAACAGCTGGCCGAGGCCGTCGCCTTCATCGACCGGCACCGGCAAGACGGCGCCGTCTACCTGCACTGCACGCTGGGCTACGGTCGTTCGGCGTGGGTAGCGATGGCCTGGCTGGTGCACCGCGGCCTGACACCGGCCCACGCCTACGCCACCGTGAACGCCCATCGCCGCGTCGTCCTGGCACGAGAACCCGATCAGACATTCCAGGGAGGCCTGTCATGGCCAGCATCTACGGCTTGAAGCCCACATTTCAGCGGCTGCTGCGGCCGCTGGTGACCCGCCTCGCCGGTGCCGGCATCACCCCCAATCAGGTCACGGTGGCGGCACTGTTGTTGAGCCTTGTCACCGCACTTGCCCTGATCCAGGTGACCGCATCCTGGGTTCCGCTGCTGTTGCCTCCGGTGTTACTGCTGCGCATGGCACTGAACGCCATCGACGGCATGCTGGCGCGGGAGCACGGCCCGATCACCGCACTCGGTACCCTGCTGAACGAACTGGGGGACGTCGTTTCGGACATCGCCCTCTATTTGCCGCTGGTACTCTGGGTCGGCACGGGGGCGCTGCCGGTGGTGATGGTTGTGCTGTTGGCCGCGCTCACCGAACTGGCGGGCGTCAGCGCCGTCCAGATCGGTGCCTCCCGCCGCTACGAGGGGCCGATGGGCAAGAGCGATCGCGCCTTCGTCTTCGGCACGCTCGGGCTGCTGCTCGGCTCCGGCGTGCCGGCCGGCCCTTGGCTGGATGTGCTGCTGTGGTCCGTGGTGGCCGCCACCCTGCTCACCGTCGTCAACCGCTGCCGCGCCGCCCTCGCCCAAGCCGGGGAGCTGACTTCATGAGTTCCCTGCACTCGTCCGTGGCCTGGACGCTCGGCGGCATGACCGGCCTGCTTGTCCTGGCCAGCATCGTGGTGAAAGGCTGGGCCGACCGTCGTCACCTGCCGGCCGATGCGGAGCTCCGCCGCCGCACCCGCGCCTGGTGGGGCATCGTCGGTGTGCTCGGGGCCGCCCTGCTGCTGGGGCGGGGGGCCACCCTCTGGCTGCTCGCCTTCGTCAGTTTTCTCGCCCTGAAGGAGTTCCTGACCCTGGCGCCGACCCGGCAGGCGGACCGCCGCGCGCTGTTCTGGGCCTATCTCGCCATCCCGCTGCAGTACCTCTGGGTGGCGATGGAGTGGTACGGGATGTTCATCATCTTCATCCCGGTCTACCTGTTCCTGTTCATCCCGTTGCGGATGGTGCTGATCGGCGAGACCCGCGACTTCCTGCGCGCCGCCGGCACCCTGCATTGGGGGGTGATGATCACCGTATTCAGCCTTAGTCACGCCGCCTACCTGCTGGCCCTGCCGGAGGCGAATGCGCCGGCGGGCGGTTTCGGCCTGCTGCTGTTTCTGATCGTTCTCACCGAGCTCAACGATGTGGCCCAGTATCTCTGGGGCAAGGCCCTCGGCCGCCGTCGGGTGCTGCCCACCGTCAGCCCCGGCAAGACCTGGGGCGGGCTGCTCGGTGGGGTAGTCACTACGGTGGCACTGGCGTGGGTGGCCGCACCCTGGCTGACGCCGCTGGTGGGCTACGAGGCGCTCGCCGCCGGCCTGCTGATCGGTGTGTTCGGTTTTGCCGGCGACGTCACCGTATCGGCGGTCAAGCGCGACCTCGGCATCAAGGACAGTGGCACGCTGCTGCCGGGTCATGGCGGCATCCTCGACCGGGTCGACAGCCTGACCTTCACCGCGCCGCTGTTCTTCCACTTCCTGCATTACCTGCACTACTGAGGCGCACGTGTTCGTCGGCTGGCCCAAACGGCTTTTTTTCCTGCTCCTGGTGAAACCGCTGGTGTTCGTTCTGCTGGGACTCGCGGTGCACCGGCCGGAGCGTTTGCCGAACTCCGGTCCCGCCATCGTGGTAGCGAACCACAACAGCCACCTGGACGCGCTAGTGCTGATGAGCCTGTTTCCGCAGCGGGTGTTACCCAGAGTGCGGCCGCTTGCCGCCCGCGACTATTTCTTTCGCAACCGCTTCAGCGCCTTTCTCGCCTGCCACTTGCTGGGTGTCGTTCCGGTGGAGCGACACCGCACCGGCCGCAATGACCCTCTCGCCGGCGCGCGCGACGCGCTGCGCCGAGGGGAGATCGTGGTACTGTTCCCGGAAGGCACCCGGGGCGAACCGGGCCGCGTAGCGCCGTTGCGGCCGGGCGTCGCCCACCTGGCGCGGGATTTCCCCGAAGCGCCGGTTATCCCCTGCCGTCTGCGGGGCCTGGAGCGGGCGCTGCCGAGGGGGGAGGGCCTGCTGGTACCGTTCTTTTGCGATGCGTACATCGGGCAGCCGATGGTTTGGACGGGAGAGCGGGCCGGGTTCATGACAGAGTTGTCGGCCGCATTGGGCCGCGAGGCCGGCACGACGTAGGTCGGGTTAGCGCAGCGTAACCCCGACGCGGATGCGCATACAGCGCCGCAAATTGTCGGGTTACGCCCTTCGGGCTAACCCGACCTACAGGGGGAGTGCGGATAGCCTGAGCGGCAAGACGAGAGAGGTCCGGGCTTCGAAAATCAGGTCGTCGGCCGCAGGGATGCGGCCGTCGAGCGTACACGGATGTATTTACAGCGAACCTGATTTTCGAAACCCGGACCTCTGTCATCGGTTCGAAGCCCCTGAGGTAGGGCGCCGAATGTTGGTGGCATGTACATCAAATGTACATTCAGCCTCTTCGGTGTTCTTGGTCTTTCTTCATAGAATCAATTGGTTGAGCGAAGAAAAGGTTTGGCCCGGTACTTGCCATCAAAACGGAACCGAAGACAGAAAGAGAAGGAAACCGACCATGGGCATCTTCAAAACCCTCCTGCGCCGGCTGCTGACCCGCCTCTACCGGGTGGAGGTCCACGGCCTGGAGCACTTCCCCACCGACGAAAAGCGGGTGCTGATTGTCGCCAACCACACCTCGTTCCTCGATGCGCTGCTGCTGGCGGCCTTTCTGCCAGGTCCGCTCACCTTCGCGGTCAACACCTACGTGGCCCGCAGTGCGCTGCTCCGGCCCTTCCGCGCGTTTGTGCGGCTCTTCCCCATGGACCCCACCAATCCGCTCTCGATGAAGTCGCTGATCCACCACCTGAAGGAGGGCCACCCGACGGTGATCTTCCCGGAGGGGCGTATCACCGTGACCGGCGCACTGATGAAGATCTACGACGGCTCCGGCATGGTGGCGGACAAGGCCGAGGCGATGGTGGTGCCGGTGCGCATCGACGGTGCCCAGTACACCCCGTTCTCCCGCCTGCGCGGCCAGGTGCGCCTGCGCCGGTTCCCGCCGATCACGCTCACCGTGCTGCCGCCGCGGCGCATCGACCCGCCGGCCGAGGTGCGCGGGCGCGAGCGCCGGCGCGCCGCCGGCCGCATCCTCTCGGACATGATGACCGCCATGATGTTCGAGACCACCGATTACCGCCGCACCCTGTTCCAGGCCCTGCTCGACACCCGCCGGGTGCACGGCGGCGACAAGCCGGCCGCCGAGGACATCCAGCGCCGCCCGGCCAGCTACGACCGGCTGGTGACCGGCGCCTTCGTGCTCGGCAAGCCGCTCACCACCGGCACGGAAGCGGGCGAGCGCATCGGCCTTTTGCTGCCCAACGGCGTCGCCACCCTGACCGCCTTCCTCGGCCTGCACGCCTACGGCCGGGTGCCGGCGATGCTGAACTACACCATCGGCGCCCACGGCATGCGAAGCGCTTGCGCCACCGCCCGGATCCGCCGCGTGGTCACCTCCCGCCGCTTCATCGAGGCGGCGCGCCTGACCGACACCGCGGTGCGCCTGGCCGAGGCGGTCGAGGTCGTCTATCTGGAAGACGTCGCCGCCCGCCTGACGCCGGCGGCCAAGCTGGCCGGCTGGGTCAAGGGCCGCCTCGCCGGCCTGTTCCGCCCCGAGGGCCAGCCGGACGATCCGGCAGTGGTGCTGTTCACCTCCGGGTCGGAGGGAGCGCCCAAAGGCGTGGTGCTGTCGCACGCCAACCTGCTCGCCAACCGCACCCAGATCGTGGCCAAGGTGGACTTCAACGCACAGGACGTGATCCTGAACGCCCTGCCCATGTTCCACTCCTTCGGCCTCACCGCCGGCACCCTGCTGCCGCTGTTCTCCGGCATGAAGACCTTCTTTTATCCCTCCCCGCTGCACTACCGCATCGTGCCGGAGGTGGCCTACGACGTGAACGCCACCGTGCTGTTCGGCACCAACACCTTCCTCGCCGGCTACGCCCGCTTCGCCCACCCCTACGACTTCTACTCGGTGCGCTACGTGATCGCCGGTGCCGAGAAGCTGCAGGAGGAGACCCGCCGGGTCTGGGCGGAGAAGTTCGGCGTGCGCATCTTCGAGGGTTACGGCGCCACCGAGACCAGCCCGGTGCTGGCGGTGAACACGCCGATGGAGAACCGCACCGGTACCGTCGGCCGCCTGCTGCCCGGCATCGAACACCAGCTCGAGCCGGTGCCCGGGGTGGCGCAGGGTGGCCGCCTGCACGTGCGCGGCCCCAACGTGATGCTCGGTTATCTGCTGGCCGACAACCCCGGCTTGCTGGTGCCGCCCGTCTCTGGCGAAGGGGCCGGCTGGTACGACACCGGCGACATCGTCACCCTCGACGAGGACGGCTACCTGCGCATCCAGGGCCGCGCCAAGCGCTTCGCCAAGATCGGCGGTGAGATGGTGTCGCTGGCAGCGGTGGAGGAGCTGGCCGCGGCGGTCTGGCCGAAGGCGCTGCACGCGGTGGTCAATCTGCCGGATCCGGCCAAAGGTGAGCAGCTGGTGTTGCTGACCGAACAGCCGGATGCGAGCCGTGGCGAGCTGTTGGCGGCGGCCAAGGCCAAGGGTATCGCCGAGATCAACGTACCCAAGCGCATCCTGATGGAAAAAGTGCCGCTGCTCGGCACCGGCAAGATCGATTACCCCGGAGCCAAGGCGCTGGTGGAAAGCCGCGTGGGTGAGGAGGTGCCGGCATGAGCCGCCCGGTTCTCATTCTGCTGTTCGCCCAGTTCCTGACCGCGTTCGCCGACAACGCCATCCTGTTCACGGCGTTCGCCATGATCAGTGACGCCGACATCGGCGAGTGGTACAAGCCGGCGTTGCAGGCGTCGTTCCTGGTCGCCTTCGTGGTGCTGGCACCTTGGGTCGGCCGGTTGGCGGACCGTCGTCCCAAGCGTTCGGTGCTGGCCATCGGCAACGCACTCAAGGCCGCCGGCACCGTGCTGCTGCTGGCCGGCATCGACCCGCTGCTCGCCTACGCGGTGGTCGGCATCGGCGCGGCCGTTTACGGCCCCGCCAAGTACGGCATCCTGCCCGAGTTGGTGGGTCACGAGCGGCTGGTGACGGCCAACGGCTGGGTGGAGGGCTCCACCATCGTGGCCATCGTGCTCGGCGCGGTGGTGGGGGCGCATGTGGCCGACGCCAGCGTCGGTGCGGCGCTGGCCATGATCGGCGGCGCCTACTTCGCGTCACTCATTGCCGCCCTGTTCATCCCGGCGACCGCCAGCGGCCGGGAAAGCCACGGCCCGGCCTTGCGCCAGTTCGTCGGCATGATGCGCGGCTTCTTCACCACGCCCAGGGCGCGCTTCTCGATGCTCGGCGCCGCGGTGTTCTGGGCCTCCGCCGTGGTGCTGCGAGTGATGCTGGTGGCCTGGGCACCGGCGGTGCTGTTCACCGCTACCACCTCGGAGATCGCGAACCTGACCGTGTTCATTGCCGGCGGCATCGCAGTCGGCGCCGTGGCGGTGCCCTATCTGGTCCCCATCGAGCGGCTGCGCCGGGCCCGGCTCGCCGCCTACGTCATGGGCGGGCTGATTCTGTTGCTCGGGGCCACCTCGGACCCCACCCTGGCCAAGGGGCTACTGCTTGCCATCGGTATGGCCGGCGGCATCTTCGTGGTGCCGATCAACGCCGCGTTGCAGGAGTTGGGCCACCGCAGCATCGGTGCCGGCGGCGCGGTGGCGATCCAGAACTTCTTCGAGAACCTGGCGATGCTGGTGGGTACCGGTCTCTACACCCTGGCCCTCGGCAACGGCCTCGACCCGGTGGTCGGCGTCTACGCCCTCGGCATCCTGGTGATGATCGCCACCGCCATCGTCTCCTGGCACCTGCCCCCGGAGGCGCCACCGATGCTCGCGGAGACCTCCGGCAGCGGAATTCAACAGGATTGACAGGATTTTTTCAGGATTAACAGGATGGAAATTAACGGAACCAATACCGAAGTGCTTGAGGATGGTTTATTTTCCTCAACCCGCAGCAAATAGAATTTTCCTGTTAATCCTGGAAAATCCTGTTAATCCTGTTGAATCAAAAGTCGTATCAATTCACCTGCACCACGGTGAGCCGGCCGGTCTCGTAGGCGCCGGTGTCGATGTAGTGGTGGTTGCCGAGCGTGGTCGGTTCCTCGACCACGGTGTGGCCGCAGTAGATCGCATCGATGCCGCCCACCGGTGTGGCGTCGTGGCGGAAGTAGCGGGCACGGCTCCAGAGGATCTGCTCGCGCAGCTCACGGTCACCGGCTTCGATCCCCGCCACGAAACTGTCCCAGTCGAGGCCGGTCGGCACCTCGGCGTGCACCACGCCGACACGGCCGGAGCCGGTGGTCAGCTCGATGATCCAGGGCAACCGCTCAAAAGCCGCCAGCAGCTGCTGGCGCACGGCCGGTTCGGTGTCGGCCCACCACTCGCCGCCATTCAGCATCCAGATTGCCCGCATCTGCCGGTCGGTCGGCGCGCGCAAAGCCATGCTCTCGTGGTTTCCCATCACGCTGTAGAACCATGGCCGTGCCAGCCAGTCCGCCGCGGCGGCTGAGTGTCTTCCGCGATCGACGAGATCGCCGACCGAAATCAGGCGATCACGGGCCGGTTCGAACCGGGCACGATCCAGTGCGGATTCCAGCAGATGGAACTGACCGTGCACGTCACCGACGACGAAGTCGCGACCCCGACCCGCGGGCAGCCGAAGCAGCACACTCATGCGACCCGCTTCCGAACAGGACCCGGGCAGGAGATACCGGCGTGATCAGAGATTGCCGTGCGCTCGCATAGCGTGTCGCTGGACCGAAGCTTCGGCATTGGCATAAGCGGAAGAGGCGATGTGTGCGTGACTTTAGGCCATTTCCAAAAAAATAGAGCGGAATCGGTGGTTTTTTGAGAAATGTCGGAGAACAAGCTAATCGCTCGGGACCAGTCTATCAATCAATCTTATTCATGCCATCAGGTGGTTGTGCAGAATGTCATTAAATTGTAAAACGGTAATGAAGGCGTTCATGGTCCGGCAGGACGGGCCACCAAAAACTAGAGACGCATAGGGGGTATCACCAATGAGTATCTTATCCTGGCTGAAGACAGTCACCGATGGTAATCATGCGGCGGACGTCATGCATGCCCATCCGCCCATGCAGTTCGCTGCGGGCGAAGAGCAGTTCCATGGATTGAACATGCGGGATGCGCTGGACGCGCATATCCGCTGGGTACAGCGGCTGGAGAATCAGATCAGCGGCTCCGATCGTGAAAAGGTCGAGGTGGCCACGGTCGCCTGCGACGATCGGTGTGCGCTGGGCGAATGGATTCATGGAGCGGCACGGATTCAGTTCGGCAATCTGCCCGAGTATGCGAACCTGAAACGGGATCATGCCGAATTCCATCTGCGGGTCGGCGAGGTCCTGATCGACATCCAGGCCGGTGCGGTGGAGGATGCCCGCAACCGCATGCGCGACATCCGTCGCGAATCGGGCAACGTACAACTGGCGTTGATTCGGCTGTACTCCAAGTCACAAAACTGACTGCCCCGGTGGAGGGGCTACCGGGCCCCTCCTTGCGGCGAGTCACAGCCAGTTGACCAGCATCACCCCCACCCCGAGTCGGGTCACATTGTGGTCGTAGTCGATCAGGCTCTCCCCATAGCCGTTGAAAAGCTGCACGTAGCCGCGCATCTTGCCTTTTAACGGATAGGTCCAGTCCAACTGGACTGCACCCCGGTTTTCACTCCGCAAATTGTTCCGCAGCATCATGCCATAGGTCTGCGACCCCGCCTGGTGGAGCAGCGAGAGCTCGAAATTTCCCATGTACTTTTCGATATCCGGGTTGTCGTCCCCGGTCGAATCGTCGGGACCGCTCTTCGCCGATTCCGGGACGCGCCACCACGGCTTGAAGCCGATATACCAGTCGCCGCGCTCAAATACCGTGTTCAGATAGATCCGGTTCCAGCTCCGCGAGAAATCACCACCCCGGCCGTTGGACTGGTGACTGAGGCCCAAGGTGACGAAGTGGGTTCCCCAGCCGAAGAGTTGTCGGTCGGTCAACAGCGAATACATCAGTTCCGGTTCGTGGTTGGTCTCACGAAAGGGGGCGGAGAGCTCGCGGTTATAGGCCTGCCAGAGCGAGACCTGGGTATACCCGAAGGCCAGACGGTCGTTGGCAAACAGGTTTCGGGCAACCGGCACCTTGATGCTAACCTGGAATTTCATCTCCACCGAGTCCAGCTGTCCCGAGTCGTTGCCGAAAGGGGCCGCATTGGGGTCCTCGACGTAGGTGAGCGGTAGCACGTAGGTCGTTCGGTGTGGGGTGATGGCATAGGGATTGTCGCTGATCGCCGATTCGAGCAGCAGCCGCGCTGTCACCGCCGACTTTTCCGTTGAGTCGTTCGCCGGAGCACCGACGGCCGTCGCGGTGCCGGTCAATAACGCGATGAACAACACGATGATGGCCATGCGGCGCTCGAACTGGGAAAAAGGGTAAGGAGTCATACGCAAACCATATCTACAATTCCAACGCCTGACCGTCGACTGGGAGTCACAGGGTAAACGCATACTTACATCAAGGCTGTGCTGGGCGTATTGTAAGTCCTTGAAAGAAGGTTCGCCTTGAATACATCCCTGTAGGCTCGGCGGCCGCATCCCTGCGGCCGACGACCTTCTTTCAAGGACTTACAACACACCTTTGTGAGTATGCGTTCACCCTGCTGGGAGCCATTTACCTGCATTGCACGCCCCAAGTGCTTGTCGTACTCTGCCGATTCCCGGAACTTTGGTATGGAACATCCGGAATTTCGATGGAAGCAGGGGAGCAGGTCATGGCGGAAGCACAATACGATATCGTTTTCAGCGGTGAAATTCTCGACGGCTTTGAACCGGCCAAAGTCAAAGCCCAAATTGCTCGCATCTTCAACCTCAGTGCCGCGAAGCTGGAGCAGCTTTTTTCCAGACATGCGGTCGTGCTCAAGAGCGGGCTGGCCGCCGACGATGCCCAACGCTATCAGCAGGCGCTGACCAGGGCGGGACTGAAAACCGCGTTGCGCCGATGTGCCCCTTTGCCGGGCGCCACGCACCCCGCCCCGGCCGTGAGCGGTCAACCGGAATCCCGCCCGGCGACGGAACGCCCCGCTGCCTCGCCCGTCACCGACGCGGCAAGGGATGAGGAACAGGCGGAACTGCGCACCCTTTCATTTGAGTTCGCCGGCAGTGGGCGGGAGTTTTTCCGCATCTGGATCGTCAACGTGATGCTCACGATCGTCACGTTAGGGATCTATTCCGCCTGGGCCAAGGTCCGCACCAAGCGCTACTTCTACGGCAACACGCGGCTGGAGGGGAGCAGCTTCGAATACCTGGCCGATCCGGTGAAGATCCTCAAGGGGCGACTGATCGGTTTTGCGTTCTTTGCCCTGATGGCGGTGACCGAAAACCTGCTCCCGGTGCTCAGTGCGCTGCTCAGTCTGGCGATGACCATCCTGATGCCCTGGATCATCGTGCAATCCATGCGCTTTCGGGCGCGCAACAGCGCCTGGCGCAACGTGACGTTCGGATTCGATGGCACAGTCGGCGGAGCGGTGAAGGCCTTCATCGGCTGGCCACTGCTCGGCGTGGTGACCCTTGGCGCGTTCATGCCCTTTGCCTTCTACAAACAGCAACGATTCCTGATCGAAAACAGCCGTTTTGGCGCCACTCGCATCAACTTCGAGGCGACCGCCAAGACGTATTACATGATAAGTTTGATGGCCGGCCTCGTGTTTGTCGGCGGTTTTGCACTGGCAGCGGGCGCCGGCGCGTTACTGCCGCCGCTGATGCCGGTGGCAATGGTGGCGGCGTACCTGGTTGTTTTCGCCTATTTCACTGTGGCGGTGACCAACGCCAAATACAACAATGCCATTCTCGGTGATCACAGTTTCGCCGCCCGTTACGAGCTCAAGTCCTATGCCTGGCTGATGTTCACCAATACCTTGGGCATCGTGTTTACGCTCGGCCTGTTCTACCCGTGGGCCAAGGTGCGAACCGCTGCCTATGTGGCCGGCCATGTCGAATTCATCGCCGACGGCGATTTGGACGGTTTCGTTGCGGACCAGCACGAGCAGGTGAGTGCCATCGGACAGGAAGTGGGTGACATTTTCGACGTGGAATTCGGTATTTGAGCCCCATTCAGGGCTATCTGTATCCGCCGGGTAGCTCCCGGCGTGAAGCTGCCGAGCTTTGGCTGACCGGTGGTGCCGTGTCGGTGCGGGTAGCAGGCCGTGAGCGCGTGCCGCCGACGCCGCTCGGCAACCTGCAGATCACCTCCCGGCTCGGGGACACCCCTCGCTTTTTCGGTTTCTCCGACGGCAGCCGATTTGAAACGACCGACAACGACGCCGTCGATGCCCTGCTCAAGTCCCGGCAACTGCACGTCGGTTTCATCCACCGGATGGAGTCGGCCTGGCGTTGGGTGGTGGCCGGATTGGTTGGGGTGGTTTTATTCGCCTGGGGGACAATCCAGTACGGCGTTCCGGCCCTGGCCAATGCGGCCGCGTTCGCCGTGCCGCCCGAGATCAATCGCCAAATTGGCGACGGCGTGCTCGAGGCCCTCGACCGTCAGCTGTTCGAGCCCAGCGGACTCGATGCTGCGACCCAGGCACGCCTGCGGCAGCGCTTCCAGCAGTTGGGCGCGCTCGTTGAACCCGACGCCCGCACGGAAGTCCTGTTCCGCGACGGCGGTGAGCTCATCGGGCCCAACGCCTTCGCGCTACCGTCGGGCAAGATCGTGTTCACCGACCGCCTGGTGACGTTGGCTGAAAACGACGAGCAACTGCTTGCCGTGTTTGCCCACGAAATGGGCCACGTGGTGCATCGTCACGGCCTGCGCCAGTCGCTGCAGGGATCGATGCTGACGCTGATCGCAATGGCCGTGGTCGGCGATGTCTCTTCCGTATCCTCGGTCATTGCCGGTATTCCCGTGCTCTTGACCGAGTTGGGGTATTCCCGCGATTTCGAACGCGAGGCAGACCGTTATGCCCTCCAGGCCCTGACCCAGGCCCGGATTGCTCCGCATCACTTCGCCGATATCCTGACCCGGCTGGAGCAGACCATGCGCTGTGACGACGGGAAACCATGTCCGTCCGATGACGATACGAACACATCCTACCTCTCCACCCATCCACCGACCGCCGAGCGCGTGCGGGCCATGGGTTCCTGATAGGATTTGCCGGAGCGAGGCTGCTTTGCGGCGAAGCGGCGGATCGGAGCGGGGAAGAGATGCGGCGAAGAAGATCGATCCTCATCGCGGGGCTGACGTTGTCGCTCGCCCTGGTCGGCAGCTTGCTGCTGTGGCCTTCCGAACCTCTCCCGAGAGCCGGCGGGGGATCGCCGATGGTGATCATCGAACCGCCGCTCCCGGTGGGCCAATTTGCGCTGAACGACCAATTCGGACGGACGTTCACGGTGGAACGGCTTTACCGTCAATGGAGCCTGTCGCTCGAGCTATTGGAAGATTGCCCATCGGAGTGTGATGAGGCCATATCGGCGCTTGCCGCTGCCTATCGCCGATTGGTCGATGAGCGGGGTTTGCTGAACACCCAGGCGCTGCTCACTGGCGAGGGGGCACGGCACGCACCGGTATCGGCGCGACGGTTGTTGCGCCTGTCCGGCGACGCCGCTGCGCTTTATCGGCACGGTGCCGAACCGCTCCCTTTGACGCTGACCTTTATCGATCCGCTGGGCCGGGTGCGGGCGCGCCTGCCGCCACCTTATGACTCCGACATGCTGGTCGACGAATTCAGCCTGCTGCGCGAACGGTTCGCGGCCGATTGCTGTTTCAGCGATGACGTTTCGGAGATGGTGATCATTCGGGGCGACGGCTCACTTCAGGCAGAGTGAAGTAGAACGTGGCGCCGGCCCCCGGTTCGGCGTCGGCCCAGATGGCGCCCCCGTGGCGGCGTACGATGCGCGCCACGGTAGCCAGGCCGATGCCGCTGCCGGGGAACTCGCGTTGCGTATGCAGCCGCTCGAAGGCTACGAAGAGTCGTTCGGCATTGCGCATGTCGAAACCCGCGCCGTTGTCGCGAACGAAAAAGGCGGTCTGGTTTCGTGTGACGCACCGGCCGAATTCGATCCACGCCTCCGGCGTTCCGGAGGTGAATTTCCAGGCGTTACCGAGCAGGTTTTCCAGCACCACCTTGAGCAGGTCGGGATCGCCTTCGGCGCCGAGATCCGGAGCGACCACGGTGGTCACCTCGCGCTCGGTGTCGGCGGCACGCAGGAAGTCCAGCACCTCTTCGGCCACCCGGCTCAGGTCCAGCGGCTGACAGTGCAGTTCCGTGCGACTGACGCGGGAGAGGCGAAGCAGACCATCGATCAGCTCGTTCATGCGTCTGGCGGAACCGCCGATCCGGTCCAGATGTGCGCGCACGTCGCTGTCGAGGCAGTCGCCGTGGTCGTCGAGGATGATCTGGGTGAAACCGTCGATCGTGCGCAGCGGCCCGCGCAGGTCGTGCGACACCGAATAGCTGAATGCCTCCAGTTCCTGGTTCACCGCCATCAACTCGTTGACGTGGCCTTTCAACTGGCGGTTCAAGTCGCGGATCTTGTGGGCATCGCGTTCGCGTTCGGTCACATCACGCACAATGGCGATGGCGGCAGCGGCCGGTCCGCTGATTGGGCTGAGGCTGATGTCGACCGGAAAGAGAAGGCCTTCGCGGTGCACACCCACCAGCCGCTGTTCGTGGCCGGGAACGACAGCAAGGGTGTCCCGGGCGTCTGAACCGGGCTCGCCGGTCTGCGGCTGAATCAGTTCATGGACCGGTCTCCCCTGGAGATCGGGCGGCGCGTAGCCGAACAGTACCTGCGTCATGCTGTTCGCATAGAGCACCTTGCCGTCTTCATCGACCATCAAAATGGCATCGGGCGCCGCTTCCAGCAGGCCGCGAAAACGGGCTTCGCTGGCGACCAGTGCCGCTTCCGCGGACTTGCGCTCGGTGATGTCGTTGCCGTGGAGGTAGACGAAGTCTGACTCCTCCAGATGGGTGACGAAGAAGGCGAAAGTACGGCTTCCTACCGGGAATTCGATGGCGTGCTTTTGCTGCTCGGCGATGGCGTGTTCGACCTGCGTGTAGATCGCATCCGGTAGCGGGTCGCCGACCCGACAGTGGCAGGCTTCCAGCAAGTCGCGGCTGGCCTCGTTGGCATACTCGATGCGACCGCTTGCTCCGATGCGCAGGATGGGGTTGGGGCTGTCCGCCGGCAGGCGTGTGAACAGGCGCCGCTCCCTCTCCAGTTCCGCCTCGCGGGTCACGTCCTCCACCAGCAGTGTACGGTCATCGGGCCGCAGTCGGTGTAAGCGAAAAACGCGTCCTGTCCCGTCGGCGCCACGCAGCCGCAACCGCTCCGGCGCGTCGTCGGCACAGGCAATGAACGGAGCCATGCCGTAGGTGTCCGCGAACTGTTCCATCAAGCGGTTGGCCGCGGTGGGGCCGTCACGACCGTCGAGCAGTACGCCGATACCGAGTGCCTCCGTGACCGTGCGCAGCTGCTCCAGGTCACGCAACTGACGCTCCGCCATCATGGCCGCCCGTTCCGATGCCAAGCGCCCTTCGGCTTCGGCACGCAGGGCGCCGCGCACCGAACGGATCTCGACCGAGAACGCGTGCAGCCAGCGGTTGAGCGCCGACACTTCGTCTCCCCCTGGCAGAGGGTCGATGACATGCCCCAGGGTTTCGCGGCAGATGGCGTTCGCCTCGCCCATCAGGCGACGGATGCGCTGGGCGATCCACCAGGTCAGTACCAGCAGCGGCAGCATCAGCATGGCCGTGAGCCAGGTTCGCTTGCGTTGCTCCTCGGCCAGGACCGACTCCACGGTCGCCGCCACGCGGCTGACCGGCAGCAGCGAAGCGAATTGGATGTTTAGGTCGGAGGCGCCGTAGTCGAAAAACGACTTGCCGGCGATGAGGAACTTCCGCTCCACCTGGTCGAGCCCCATTCCGCTCGGCAACCGATCATGGTCACTGCTGGCCAGCACCCGGTGCGGCGAGCCGCCGAGCAGGGCCACCAGCGTATCCTGACCGGTGGCGGTACGGATCTGGTGGAGGAACTCCTCGTCGATGGGGGAGGCCAGTAGCAGTGTCCCCTGCAGCCGACGCTCCACCATCAGCGGCTGGGCAGCCAGCACGTACGGCTGGCCCTCGAGTTCCGTCATGTAGCTCTGGTTGTGGCTGAGCTTTTGCAGCAGCACCGAGGGGCGCAACAGTTCGTCAGGCACTGCGGTCGGCAGGTGGCGATAGACCTCGCGGGCCTCGCCCCGCGCATCCAGCAGGATGGCATAGCGTGCCGTAAAGAAAGAGCGCAGTGCGGCGGCACCCGGCATCCAAACCGGAGGGCGGTCATGCACAGTCAGGCGATCCGCCGATCGCCGGTTGAAGTCTGCCAAATACTCGGTAAAGCGGAGATGGGAGGTGATCAGCTGCAACGAACGGTGGTGCGCCTGGACCAACTGGTCGAAGGTGTGTCGGTTGCGTGCCGCCTTGGCTTCCAACTCCTCACCCAGCGTTCGCAGGAACAGTGCCTCCAGGTCGCGGGTCAGCATTCTGTCCACGCCGGCCCACAGCAGCGAGGCGAACAGAAGCACCAGCGCGGTGACCTTGTAGGTCAGCGGGGCCCGTTCAACGAAGGCGGTGATCCGACCTTGACCCATCACGGCTCGCCAACCAGTTCCTCTCCCTTGAACTGCCAGCCCGCCCGACGCAGATCGGCCGCTGGAACGATGCCGTAGCGGTGATCGAGGGCCTCGGTAGCCGTCTTCAGGTGGGCGGCCAGGGCGCGTGCCTGCGGTTTTTCGAGGGGGCCGCTCCAGACCGCCACGTTGAACGCACGGTAAAGGGGGTAGCGTCCGGCAGCGAGCGCCGCCCGGTCGTTGGCGGGGACTCCGTTCAGACTGAGCGCTTTGACCTGCTCGCGAGCTTTCTGGTGCTCGACCATCCAAAGCACTTCATAGCCGATGGCGCGGCTGTCGTTTGAAACGGCGGCGAGCATGTCGGGGATGCTGTTGACCTCCATCACGCGGGGGCTGAAGAGGTCTTCATTGTCGAGCAGCAGGCGCCAATGGCCGGGGCGCCGCTTGCAATGCAGGCGGGCCACCGGTCGAATGAACGCGGGCGGCTTTTGGCTGCGCCCGGTCAACTCCCCCCAGGCGGCAATCCGCCCCCCGAACACGGCGCGCGCCTGCGCCAGGCCGATATTCTCCAGGGGGTTGGCGCGGTTGACCAGCAGGGCGATGCTGCCGATCCCCAGCGTGACATACGCCAGCCCCGGCAAGCGGTCCTCGGGGCCCGGTGCGCAGCAGAAGCCGCCCATATCGACGTGCTTCTCCAATAACTTGCCTGCCGAGATTCCGCACGATCCTTCCGTGGCGGCAATGGTCAAATTGTTTTCACGGGCGAACTCGCGGATCGCGGGTAACAGGGCCTGATACAGATGCTGGTCGAGGGTGACGGCAAGGTCGGCACCGGCCGCCCACGGTTCGTACCGGAGCGGGCGGGTCTCCCACTCGGTGGGAACCGGCGTCGTCAAGGAAGGGTCGCTGAACGCCTCACCGGCCAGCGGCGACGCCGCGTCGCCGGTTTCGGCGTACAGCAGGGAAAGGGCGGCCACAGCGGCCGCCCCGAGGCGGTTCATCCCCATCCTCCCGACTCCTTCCTTTGCCAAGGCAAAAAAAACTAACTATGGAAAACGTGGTGTATCGTTCGTTGTGCGAGGCTTCTTGCGAGCCACTGCAGCATATCCTGTCGGGGAATCCGGGTCTGTCCGCGTTTGTCTGGCGGTCATGTAGGACAAACCCCGACAAAACGGCCTCGGGTTTCGCCGGAAGCCGCGCTGACATGCCGAAGGCGCATGCTTTACAATCGCGCTTCCGACCGCACTGGAGCCAAAGCCCGTGAAGTTGAGCGCCGAGCACTTCCGCGCCCGGGAATCCAAACGTATCACACTATTGGGCATGTCGGGGGTGGGTAAGACCCGCCTTTCCAACATCCTGCGCCGGGGGAACTGGTTTCACTACTCCGCCGATTACCGCATCGGGACCCGCTACCTGGATGAACCGATCCTGGACAACATCAAACAGGAGGCCATGCAGGTGCCGTTCCTGCGCGACCTGTTGCGGTCCGATTCCATCTACATCCGCAACAACATCACGGTCGACCACCTGAAGCCGGTCTCCAGCTTCATGGGGAAGCTGGGCAATCCGGAGTTGGGTGGGCTCTCGCTGCGGGAGTTCAAGCGCCGCCAGGAGCTCCATCGGCTTGCCGAGATCGCGGCGCTCAAGGATGTCCCCGAGTTCATCGAGAAGGCACAGGCGATCTACGGCTACCGGCACTTCGTCAACGACGCCGGCGGCAGTGTCTGCGAGCTGGACGATCCGGACGTACTGGACGTGCTGGACCGGCACACGGTCCTGCTCTACATCAAGGCGACCGAAAAGGACGAGCAAGAGCTGATCCGCCGCGCCGAACAGGACCCCAAGCCCCTCTACTACCGGGAAGCCTTCCTCGACGAACAGCTGGCCGTCTACATGGAGCTCCGCGAGCTGGAGTATGTGGCCCAGATCGATCCGGACGACTTCGTGCGCTGGGTGTTCCCACGCCTGTTCTATGCGCGGATCCCCCGCTACGAGTCGATTGCCGAGCGCTACGGTTACACGGTGACCACCGATGAGCTGTGGCAGGTGGAAACCGAATCCGATTTCGTGGACCTGGTCGAGAGCGCCATCGCGCGCCGCGACCGATAAGGAGATTTCCGCCGATGCCACTGGTTGCCAGCAGTGACCTCCCGGCCTTCGGGCGCCTGCGTGAAGAGGGACAGACCGTACTGGAGCGGGATGTTGCGCTGCACCAGGACATTCGCGAGCTGCATGTGGGCCTGCTCAACATGATGCCCGATGCGGCGCTGGCGGCCACCGAACGGCAGTTCTTCCGGCTGGTCGGGGAGAGCAACCAGATCGCGCAGTTCTACATGCACCCCTTCACGCTGCGGGAACTCAAGCGCGGTGCGGAGGCGGCGGCCCACATCGAGGCCCATTACGAGAGCTTCGACCAGATCGCTGCCCAAGGGCTGGACGCCCTCATTATCACCGGCGCCAACGTGCAGGGCAACGAGCTCTCCGGCCAGCCGTTCTGGAACCCGCTGATCGAGGTCATCGACTGGGCCCACGCCAACGTCACCTCGACCCTCTGCTCCTGTCTCACCACCCATGCCGTCATGGAGTTTCGCTACGGTCAGAAACGGCGCGCCCTCGGCTTCAAGCGCTGGGGGGTCTATTCACACCGGGTGGTGGCCTGCAAGCACCCGCTGGTGGCCGGGGTCAACACACGTTTCGACGTACCACACTCCCGCTTCAACCAGATCGACCGCGAGCAGTTCGATGCGGTGGGTTGCCGGGTACTGGCAGAGAGTCCCGAGGCGGGCGTGCACCTTGCGGTGAGCGAGGACCTGTTCCGGCTGGTGTTCTTCCAGGGCCACCCTGAATACGACGCGATCTCCCTGCTGAAGGAGTACAAGCGGGAGGTGATGCTGTATGCCAATGGCAGGCGCGAGGACTATCCCCCGCTGGTCGAAAACTACTTCAGCCCCCAGGCGGCCGCCATCCTCGAGGAGCACCGCGAGCACCTGGAGCGGGCCCGGGCGCAGGGCGCGCCGATGCCGGAATTCCCGGAGCGGTTGATGGCGGGTTACCTGGACAACACCTGGCACGACACGGCCGAAGCGGTGATCAACAACTGGATCGGGACCGTCTACCAGCTCACCCACCACGATCGGAGGATCCCGTTCAAGGAAGGGATCGATCCGGACGACCCGTTCGGGCAGCGGCGTTAGTTCCGCGATTGGCCGACAGCGTACGCTGAGCGTCCGACGACGGCATTCAACAGGATTGACAGGATTTTCAGCATTAACATGAAAAGGCCTATTTGCTGTGGGTTCGCGAAGCAACGAGCTTCTACTCGAACATTCCAGGCACTGGTTCTCGCATATGCTCCTGTCAATCCTGAAAAATCCTGTTAATCCTGTGAAATAGATCCCGAGGGTGCGGTGAGTCGGTAGGATGGGCAAAGGAGCGCAGCGACGTGCCCATCTTTCCGGTTTCGGCGAAGAGGGCACGCTGCACTTGTCCATCCTTGCATTCGATTGCGCCGATCAGCGGTGAATCTGCTTCGCCGCCAGCACCGACAGCCGTTCCAGGGCGGCTTGGCGGACCGACAGCAATCGCTCCAGCACCATCTCGCCCATCTCCAGCAACTCCGCCGGCTGGGTGACCGAATCGGGCCGGTTGGGCATCGCGTGGCGTTCCAGCGAGTGGTGCATGCCGTCGGCCAGCGGGTAGGGCGTGTTGCGCAGCGCCACCCGGATACTCCGGAGCAGATCCAAAACATCGGTGGCGTGCTCTGCCAGTCGATCCCGTAGGGCCGGCGAGTCGTTACGCCGCGACTCGATCAACAGGATTTCCAGGGCGTTCAGGTGTACGCGCAGCTCCCAAAGCCGGTCGACCAGGCGGTCAATGCGGGTGAGTACGTGCAGCAGGCGGCGGGCGGCGGGGTCGTCGCTGCCCTGGACCGCGCGAATGATCCGGCCGCTGCTCCGGGCGTTGACCGCTTCCAGGTTGCGCAACAGGGCTTCACGCCGTTCCTCGAGTGACCGGCACAGCCGGTGGACCGCCTCGTCCGAGGGGTTGTTGAGCCCAAGCCCCGCGACGTCCGTCCCCAGGCCGGCGGCCGCCAGGTTTTCTGCCTGCAGGGCCGTCAACAGTTCGTTGTCGATCGTGGTCAGGGTCTCCACGACGGCGGCCGCGCTTTCCGTGCTGGCCGGGGTGCTGCCGTCCAGCCCGAGACGGGCGTAGGGCAAACAGCCCCCGTCATACAGGTGGGCGGCCGCGGGGCCGCTGCCGCCGACACCACCGCTGAGGCGGTCAGCGCTGACCGGCAGACCGAACTGCAGGCGGTAACAGGCGAGGGACAGGCGCCGGGCCCGTCGGGGAAAATCGCCGAACAGAATGATTGCCGGCGTTTCACAGCCGATCAGCCCAGCCGACGGCGGCAGGGCCACGTAGCGGGTGCGTGCGGTGCGGGCCACCACGTCGGGAAGGCTGGGGTAAGCCAACCGGTTTTTCTCCCAATTGCGGCGCAGGTGGGCGGCGGTCTCCACCACGGCGGCACGGACGGTCTGGCGGCGCCGCTGCAACTGTGCGGTGTCGAGGCCGACGACAAACTGAATGCATTCATCCTGGAAGCGGCGTCGGGCAAGCATTGCGCTCCGACTCAGCCCCGATACCTTGCGCTCCAGCCAGCCGACCTCCCTTCGCGCCGCCTCGCTCAGGTGCAGAAGGCCACGGCCGACCCAGCGGGCGACGAATCCGTTGCGTGTCATCCGCACCAGCATGCGTTCCACCGTATCGCCACCGGTGGCGGCACGCGACAACAGGCGATGAGTCGCGGCGATCAGCGCCGCGCGGCGGGCGCCCGTGCCGTTGGCATGGGCGGACAGCGCGTCGGTCATGGTGCCGGCCAGTTCGCGGGTACTCAGTGCCGCGGCGGCGGAAAGTCCGATGTGCAGGACGACACGGTTGGCCAGAAACCCTGACACGCCGTCGAATCGCGCGGTCACTTCGCTGCCGCAATCGAATTCGATGGATGCCGGGCAGGGGGCATCCACGGCATCGGCGATGTAAGCGGTCAATTCGAACAGGTCCGGCTCCATTGTCGCCGAGGCCTTCTCCACGGCACGCTGGATACGATCGACGTGCATCAGCCCCTTCAGCAACAGCAGCAGCCCGGTGACGGTGCAAAGGGCGAAGAGCAGTTGCAGCGGCCAGGCGAGCCACGGCCAGGGCAGGAGCTCGCCGAGCAGGTCCCCGGAAAGCAGCAGGATGCTGGCGAGCGCCAGTCCGCCAACCGCGGCTGCGTAGAGCATCAGGAGAACGGCGACACCGCCGGCCACCAGGCTCAGGTGTACACGCCGGAAAAAGCCTGGCCGTATGGGCTTGTCGGGGGGGGCGCCGGGCAGGGGGGCGGCAGGCATGCTGCCCCACGCCAGAGTGGTTCGGGACATCGGCGGTTGGCTCGTCCAGGGGTTAGCCCCAACCTAGCGGAATTTAGACGAGACCGTTGCGGTACCAGTCACACCCGTGACTGGCACCGGTCACAAACCGCGATTTACGCTCGCTTGGTGGCGCGATAGAGAAACAGCAGCAGGATGGCACCACCCACGGCGAGCACGAAGCTGCCGAAGTTGAACCCGCTTACGGGCCCGAGCCCGAGGGCCGAGCCGATAAAGCCGCCGATCAGCGCGCCGACGATACCGAGCAGGATGGTGATGAAAAAACCGCCCGGGTCACGGCCGGGCATCAACAGTTTGGCAATCACGCCCGCGATCAGGCCGAACACGATCCACGCGATAATACCCATCGGTTCCCTCCGATTGACTGGTAATGCCTAGGTTAAGCGTAGCGGGTATCTGTCGCGCCGCATCAGAGGCTGGACTGCACGGTCGTGGCAAAGTGGGTGTCGGACTGTGCAATGTGCGCAACCACCCAGTCGTCGATGAATTTTGCCGTTTTCCACCCGGCGAGACAGGCGCCCCGGGAATACTCGGTCCGCAGCCGTTCGGCCTCGGCCAGGATCGTCTCGTGGACCGCCTGATGCTCGGCGTATCGGGGGTAGGCGAAAAACCGCATCAGCGACTCCTCCACCGCGAAGTGGAACTGGGTTTCGGCAATCAGGCGCTCGAACAGCGGCAAGGCGCTTCCGCCGCGCGAGGTGGTCGTCAGTTGCCGGCGCAGTGCCTGCGCCAGCGCCAGCATGCTCTCATGCTGTTGGTCGAGGGTGTCCACTCCCGTGAACAGGCGACGACTCCAAACCAGAGTGCCCACGCCGGGTCTCCTTGCTTCATGGTGTCGGGAGGATCCCCGGCTGCCGGTAGAGCGGAGCGCCGCAGGAGGCCATTCCAACAACATAGCTCAAGCGAGCGGCAGCGTATGGGTGGCGGTACTCAGCGGGGCTGTTTCCGGCACCGGCTGCGGCCGGCTGGGACGTCGTTGGCGAAGCAGCCGCAGCAAGCGGCGGGAGCCGGTAGCCCGGAACAGCAGGCGGGCGAAGGTAACCTGGCGATCGTTCTCGGTATCGACCATCCGCGGCAGGAACACGAGCGCGACCGCGAGCCTCACCAGACCGGAGACCAGGAACACCGTCAACAGGCCGCCCGGGGCCGGCACCCACTCCGCCTGGCCGAGCCAGGCGCCGACCAGCGCACCGGCGAACAGACCGATGTTGGTCCCGATATTGTGACCCGCTATGCCGACGGCGCGCCGCTCCGGCGGCAGCAGGTCGTACGCGGTATTCCCCGCCGCCAGGGTGAAGCCGGCCCAAACGGCCCCGCTGAACGCCTGGACCGCCAACAGGTAGGTAAAGTCACTGCCGAACAGCCAGGCAATGGGGATCAGGGGCATGAGAACGCCCGTCACGCGCAGAACCCGCCGACTACCCCAGGTATCGCTGATCCGGCCCCAGGCGTTGAGGGTAAGGAACTGCGCCAGCACCGAGGCCGCCAGCAGCGTCATATAGACGAGATAGGAGAGCTGAAGGTCGCGCAGCATGTAGACGGCAAAGAAAGGACCGCCGATGCCGACGCCAAACTGCATCAAGCCGTAAAACAACGAAAACCGCACAAAGGTCCGCCGGGCAAAGGGCCGGGCGGAGGATCCGCTCCACGGGTCCTGGCCGGGGTCGTGGAGATGGCCGATGTGGTAGGCGGACGCGGCGCGTGCCAGCGCCGCCACACCGAAGATCACAAAGAAGCCGCTGGTCGGAAAACCGGATTCGGCGAAGGCGTGCAGGGCCATGCCGGCGCAGGCCAGCGCCGCGAAGTTGGTAACGCTCGCCAAGCGGCTGCGGCGTCCGAAATAGCGGCCTCGTTTGCGCTCCGGCACCAGATCGCCCATCAGGCTGGTCCACTGCGGGGTCACCAGGCTGCCGGCGGCGTAGTAGGCGATCAGGCAACCGAGCAGGACCGGCAGGGCATGCTCCGGAAACAGGAAAGGCAGAAAAACCAGGGGGATCCAGATCAGGGTCTGGGTGATCGCGCCCGTCAGCATCAGGGTGCGGCGGCTCAGATGGCGGCGACCGAGCAGGACCGACAGCAGCTGGGTGAAGGAGCCGACCAGCATCGGCAGGGTGGAGAGGATCCCCACGTCGACGGTGGTGGCCTTGAAGAACAGGGCAAACGCGGAGAAATAGCTCTCGCCCCCGCCGGTCATGACCGAGAACGCCACGCCGTCCTTGACGGCATGACCGAGGGACCGCTCGGTACGCGGGTCCTTGGAGTAGACGGGGCGCATGATTGTCGGGCCTCCCGGACCCGAAGCTTTCTTACGAGCACACCCCTGGTGATTCGACCCGGCTCGATAACCGATGTCGGAGGGAATTCCAGGCGGAAACGGCCGCAGAATGTACGGCAGCTCTGCTGCTGAAAACGCGATACGGTTCACGATCCTGCCGTGGTCGACCCCGCAGCCGAAAAAATCCGTTGTCAGGCGACGAAAAGACCGTCCGGTTGCGCCTGAAACACGTTCACCTAGGGGCGCTGCGGACCCGCGCGAACGCGGCCAGCGCCCGCTGGCGACTTCCGGCCAGGTCGACGATGGGCGGCGGATAGGCCGCCGGTGGGGTGGGGGTCTGCCAGGGGCGGTGGCGGTAATGCACCGGCAGGCCCCGCAGTTCCGGCAGCCAGCGGGTGACGTAGCGGCCCTCCGGGTCGAACCGCACGCCCTGGGTGACCGGGTTGAAGATGCGGAAGTAGGGGGCGGCGTCCGCGCCACTGCCGGCGACCCACTGCCAGCCCAAGACGTTATTGGCCAGGTCGGCGTCCACCAGCGTGTCCCGGAACCAGGCCGCTCCCTCCTGCCAGGGGATCAGCAGGTTCTTGGTGAGGAAGGAGGCCACCACCATCCGCACGCGGTTATGCATCCAGCCGGTGTGCCACAGCTCCCGCATACCGGCGTCCACCAGCGGGATCCCGGTCTCACCCCGTTGCCAGGCGCGCAGATGCGCGGGGTCCGGCTGCCAGGGGAAGCGCTCGAAACGCCGATCGAGCGGGCGCTCCGGGGTTTCCGGAAAGTGGTACAGCAGATGGTGGGCAAACTCGCGCCAGCCCAGCTGGCGCAGAAAGGCTTCGGCCGCGCTGCGATTGCCGCCGGCATCGGCCCAGGCCTCCACCGCGGCGGCGATCTGGCGGGGGCCGATCTCGCCGAAATGCAGATGGGGGGAGAGGCGGGAGGTGCCTTCCCGATCCGGGCGCTCGCGGTTTTCGACATATCCGGCCAGCGCCGCGTCCAGGAACTGCGCGAGTCTGGCCCGGGCGCCGGCTTCGCCGGGTCGCCAGTGAACCGTCAGCCCGTCATCCCAGCGCACGCGGGGGAGCCGTTCCGACTGCGCCAGGCGCTCCGACGGCGGAAGTGGCGCAGGGAGCGGCGGCAGTCGCTTCGGTGCGGAGGCCACCGCCAGATCGAGGCCGGCACGCAAGCGCGCCCTCCAGAAGGCCGAAAATACCCGGTAGGCAGAGCCGTCGGGCTTGGTGCCGTGCTCCGGTGCCGCCAGCAGGCCGCCGTGCCCCGTCGTCACCACCAGTCCACGGCGGCTGAGCGTTGTCAGCAGCCGGGCCTCATGCGCCGTTTCCGCCGGCTCGTAGCGCCGGTTCCAGTAGACCCGTCGGGCGCCGATTTCGGCGGCTACCTGCGCCAGCACCGGCGCGACACGACCCCGTTGCCGCCAGAGCATCGAGCCGCGCTCCCGCAGCTCGGCATCCAGAGCGACAAGGCTGTGGTGCAACCACCAACGGCTCGCCGCCCCTTCGCCTTGCTCAGCGCCGCCGCCAGGGGCATGCACATAAACGGGCAGCAACTGCTCACACTCCTCGGCCGCCCGCCGCAGAAGCGGGTTGTCGGTCAGGCGCAGGTCCCGCCGGAACCAGAAGATGCCGACCGTCACCCTCGCGCCCCGGAGGTCCACCGGACTGTCACGGGCATCTGCGTCCCCTCGCAAGCAAGCATTCACATGGTCGAACCACCCGCTTCACGTGGTGGCTGCCTCCCCGCCATTTAAACTCTAGGGAAGCAGACCACAAGGAGGTGGGCCATGGAACGGTTACGCATGATTGCCGTAGGGGCACTGCTGGGCACACTGGTGGCGTGCAACGGCGGCTTCGGAGACATCGATCGGGAGACCCTGGGCACCGGCGCCGGTGCGGTCCTCGGCGGGGTCGTGGGCGGTGAGGTGGGTGACGGCACCACCGGCGTCCTCATAGGCGGTGTGCTCGGCGCGGTGCTTGGCCGTGAAGTGGCCCGGCGGATGGAGGCGGCGGATGAACAGAACGCGGTCAGCGCCCTGGAGTCGAACGAACCCCGCTCCTGGAGCAACCCCGACACCGATGCCGACTACAGGGTGAATCCGACCGAAACCTTCCGCAGTAACGGAAGAGTCTGCCGCGAATACACCACCACGGTACGCATCGAAGGCGAACTCGAGACCGCCGAAGGTACCGCCTGCAAGCAGGCCGACGGCACTTGGGAGGTGGTGGGCTGAACCAGCCGAAGGCGGGAGTTTCTCCCGCCTTCCCTTTCGGTTGAGGACGTGCCGGGATACCCCGCCGCAGAGGCGCAGAGGTATCGAAGGTCATTCGCGCGAAGGCGGGAATCCAGGCGGCAGCGACCAGGCCACTACCCGTCATTCCCACGAAGGCGGAAATCCCAGCATCGACGGCAGCATCCGGCCACCACCCGTCATTCCCGTCATTCCCGCGAAGGCGGGAATCCAAGCATCGACGGCAGCATTTGGCCACGACCCGCCATTCAAGATGTTTAGGGGGAATGGCGGGATAGGTGGAAGTAGCGGTCGTTTGGTATGGCTACTGCCCCTTTTGGGCATGCACGGAGATAGCCGAGCGGCGCCCGGGATAGCTAATTGCCGGTGAAGGCGGCTGGTCGAAGTATTCGCGATCCAGGTCAACCGACCTCCCGGCCCCCTGCGTCCATGTAGCAACAATGTGGACACGCCGGCGCGTTCTGGTAGTATCTCCAATGTAGCAACCGATAACCGTATAGGTGCATCCATGAGAACCCAAGTCAAGCAGTGGGGTAACAGTGCCGTTGTCCGCATTCCGAAGCCATTGCTCAAAGGAGCCGGACTGGCAGTGGACTCCCCGATCGAGATCAATGTCGTTGATGGGCATTTGGTGATCGATCCGGTGAAGGAGGGCGAATACAGTCTCGACGCGCTGCTTGCCGGTGTTACTCACAAAAACCTTCACACTGAGGTGGATTTTGGTGGCCCCGTGGGGCATGAGGTTGGCTGATGGCCGAGTATGTGCCGAAGCAAGGTGATGTGGTGTGGCTCGACTTCGACCCCCAAGCCGGACACGAGCAGAAGGGACGCCGACCGGCCCTAGTGTTGTCTCCCAGCCGGTACAACCGAGTGACCGGGCTGATGGTCTGCTGTCCGATAACCAGCCAGGTGAAGGGCTACCCGTTCGAGGTAAATATGAAAGGTGTGCGCGGGGTCAGTGGCGTAGCCCTGGCTGATCAAATAAAGAGTCTCGATTGGCGTGTGCGCCACGCCGAAAAGAAAGGCAAAGCGACCAAACCGGTATTGGCGGAAGCGCTGGCAAAGGTCCGCGCCCTGCTCGATTCGGAATGATGGGAAAATAGGTAAAGCGAAGAGGTAGGGGCAGAGCTTTGCTTTGCGGGCAGCGTCCGCTGAAAACCGGTCAAGTGGCCGTTCCAATGAAATAGTGAGTGTTAGGTCTGGGTCGGTAGCTGCCGGTTACCGCCTTTTTCGCGGGAATGACGGTTGCCGCAAATGGAGTTTAGCGCCCTGCCGTATGCGGCCCGTTGTGTCGTGGATTCCCGCCACTACCCCGGGCGGTCGATTCTCTCGAATAACGTCATAAAAGGCGCGCAGGGTGTCTCTCCATATTTCCCCCACATTTATTGGTTTGTATGTCTCCATACAAATCCGAAAAAAAAGGGAAGAGTCATGAACCGGCCAACAAGAACCGGCGCCGTCGCGCTGCTCTGCACACTCAGTCTCGCCGGCTGCGGAGGCGGCGGAACCGGAATTGGCAGTAACGCGGCGGGAGATCCGGAACTGCCCACGGTGGAACGCCCGTACAGCGTGGTGGACACAGGGCAGACCGCCTGTTTCGATTCCGCCAGCGGTGCCGAAACCGCCTGTACCGGCATCGGTTACGATGGGGATTATGCCGGCAACACCGCCAGTTACAGCGTCAGCGCCGATGGCAGTGTGGTGACAGACAATGTCACCGGCCTCGTCTGGACCCGGAGCAGCGACCTCGACGGCAGTGGCGTGGTCGATATCGACGACAAGCTGTACCAGTCCGAGGCGGTCGACTACTGTGCCGGCCTCACTCTGGGCGGCTACGACTGGCGGCTGCCGAGCATCAAGGAGCTCTACTCCCTGATCCTCTTCAGCGGCAAGGACCCCAGCAGCTACACCGGCCACGACACCTCGACGCTGACCCCGTTCATCGACGCCAGCTTCGACTGGGCGTTCGGCGACGAATCGGCGGGCGAGCGGATCATCGACGGGCAGTACGCCAGCTCCACCCTCTACACCTCGACCACCATGAACGGTGACGCCACCATGTTCGGAGTCAACTTCGTGGACGGTCGCATCAAGGGCTATCCGACCGCCCTGAAGCGCTTTTACGTCCGCTGCGTCGCGGGCAACGAAGAGTACGGGGACAACGATTTCGTCGACAACGGCGACGGCACCGTGACCGATAACGCCACCGCCCTCATGTGGCAGCAGGACGACAGCGCCTCCACCGACTGGGACAGCGCCGTGGCGATCTGTGAGGCGGCGACCTCCGGCGGACACACCGATTGGCATCTGCCGGATGCCAAGCAGCTGCAGAGCCTTGTCGATTATTCCCGCTCGCCCGATGCCTCGGGCACCGCCGCCATCGACCCGGTGCTGAACACCAGCACCCTCGTCACCGAAGGCGGCGCGGTGGACTGGGGCTACTACTGGAGCGCCACCACCCACCAAAGCGACGATGGCAACGGGCGCAACGCCGTCTACGTCGCCTTTGGCGAGGCGCTGGGCTATTTCGACGTCGTCGGCGGCTCACGCCAACTGCTCGATGTGCACGGCGCCGGCGCTCAGCGCAGCAATGACAAGCTCGACATCACCACCCAGGCCGACGGCTCAGCCGATCTCGGTTTTGGCCAGTTCCACTACCACGGTCCCCAAGGCGACATCCTGCGCCTCGACAACATGGTCCGTTGCGTCCGTGACGCCGCGGCGAGCGGCAACAGCGCCCGTAGGCACGGGCGTGATCCTGCAAACCGCTGACCATCGCAAGTCCAGACGATTGCGCGATTGGGGCGCTGGAGGGAGAGATCTCCGGGCAGGAAAACACGATGTGGTGGGCACTGGATGGCCGGGCCAAAATGTCTTATTGAACCCCGGAATCCGGTGCGCCAGAGGAATTGTAAGACGGACCAGCAGTCCAATAGATAATCACCTGCCAAACCATTAAAGGCAATGCGATGGGTGACTCTCGGCCGAGGTCGTCTCGGGTGTGGTTCAACCAACTCTTCCGCGGGTCCGGCGGGAAACCGCTGGTTGCAGGCTTGGCACTGCTTGTCATCGTCGCGCTCGCTTCCGCAGTATGGTTAATCCAGACCCCCGCTTCGCGCTTGGTGACCATTGGCGTTGTGCAGTTGACGGCAGTCGATGCGGAGACCTTCGAGGGGTTCAAAACGGCGATGGCCGAACTCGGTTTTCAGGAAGGCGAGAATGTTCGCTATCTTTTTCCGGGTCCTGCCGGGAGTCTTGACCGCCTCGACGGCATCATCGCCGCTCATCTGGCCGCAAAGGTCGACCTCCTCCTGGTGTCGAGCACCCCGGCGACCCAAGCGGCGATGCGGGCCACCGTCGGCACAGGGGTGCCCATCATCTTCGCGCCGGTGAACGCTCCGGTTCAGGCGGGGATCGTACAAAGCCTGAAGGCCCCGGGTGGAAATATCACCGGCATCCGCCTGCCGCAGGGTGATGCATTGCGGTTGCAGTGGTTACTCAAGCTCGCTCCGCAGGCAAAACGCATCCTCTTTACCTACAACCCTGATGACCAGAGTGCGCTGGAGAGTCTACGGCAGATGCAGAACGTGAGCGGCGCTCTGGGCGTTACCCTGGTTCCGCATCCCATACCGGACCCTCAAGCGTTGCCGCAACAGCTGCGCACACTGCCGGCCGGCATCGATGCGCTGCTCCTGCCGCGCGACTCCTCTATTGAGTCACGCATCGCCGATTTTGTCACCGTAGCAACGCAGCGAAAGCTCCCGCTGTGCGCCCCCAGCCTGACCCAGGTACGTGCCGGAGCCCTGCTCAGCTACGGGTTCGTCCATCATGAAATCGGCCGTCAGGCCGCGCATCTGGCCTACCAGGTGCTGAACGGCGTTCCTGCCGCCGACCTGCCGGTTGAAACGGCTTACAGTTATCTGGCCATCAATCTAGCCACCGCTCGGGCTATCGATCTGCCTGTACCGGACGAAGTGCTGCGTGCGGCGCACTTGTTAATCCGATAAGGCAGAGCGCCGGGAAAGGGTGCCCTCGATGAGACTGTCGATTCAACGCCGGCTACTGTTTGCCTTTCTTGGGCTAGCGGTCGTCCCGCTTCTCCTTGCGGGGCTCACGAACGGCGCGCTGTTCTACCGTCAGCATGCCGAGACCGAACTCAGCCATTTGCAGGAGCTCTCACGACGTGTCGCCCATCAGGTCGGTCAGGCGCTATATCAAGGAGAAGAGGCGCTCAACACGTTACTCCTCTACCGCAATTTTCCGCAGCTCAGCGCACCTGAACAGGAGGCGTTGCTCACCGAGATGCTGACTCGAAACGCCTTCTTGCGGGAGGCGTCGGTACTCGACGCGGCAGGCCACGAGCGCGTGCGCCGCTCCGCCCACGAGGTGGTGCTGCCGGGCACTCATCGCCGTTTCGGTGACGATGTGCGATTTCTCGAACCGGTTGCCACCGGTCGCCCTTACTACGGACCGGTCGAGTACGACCCTGATGGCGAGCCGCTTCTGGTGCTCGCCCTGCCGGTTCACCACCTGGCGAGCGGGCGTGTTGCGGCAGTGTTGACCGCCGAACTGCGACTTAGACCGCTTTGGGACCTGATGGCCCGACTCGGGACCGGCGAGGGTGCTCAAGTGTATGTGGTGGATGAACACGGCACGGTCGTCGCCCACCGCAATCCGTCAGTCGTACTGCGCGGCACACGCATCGCGTTCTCCGGTGATCCAGCCATTACTACCCACGGTTTGGTTGACGGCCGCGCCTTTGTTGCCGCCAGTGCTGTGCCGGCGGGCTCCCGCGTGTTCCGGGTGATCGCCGAGCACGAGTGGCGGCGCGCCGTCAGGCCGGCTCTCGACAGCCTTGCCGTCCTCGCAGGGGTATTGGCCCTCGCGCTGGCGGTCGCCTTCGCTGCAGGCAGTTCTGTGCTCCGTCACATCGTACGTCCCATCCTCGAGGTCGAGAAGACCGCGCGCGCGATCGCCGACGGGGAACTCGACCGGCGCGTCGTCGTGACCAGTGAAGACGAGATTGCCGAACTTGGACGGTCGTTCAATGCCATGACCGATCACCTCCAGCATACGTTGAGATCGTTGCAGAGCGAGATAGCGGTGCGCCAGAGAGCCGAGCAGGCGTTGCACAGGAGTCAGGACCTGCTCAATGAGACGCAACGTATCAGCAAGGTCGGCGGGTGGGAGTATGGCGTGGCCGCCGGCCATCTTGCCTGGACGGATGAGGTCTACCGAATCTACGGTGTTTCGAAGGAAGGGTTCGACGCGGACGATGTGGCCCAGGCCATCCAGTTCTATGCGCCCGAGGATCAAGAGCGTATTCGGGAGGCTTTTCGCCTGGCAGTCGAAAAGGGTGAGCCCTATGAAATGGAGTTGCAGTTCGTCAACGCCCGGCAAGAGAAGCGGTGGGTTCGCACGATCGGACAGGTGGAGCGTCGTGCAGGCGAGATCGTGCGCGTGTTCGGCAATATCATGGATATCACCGAGCGCAAGCTGGCGGAGGAGGCACTACACCAAGCCAATGAGCAGTTGAGGACCGCGCTGGAGGAGCTGCGCGCCACCCAGCAGCAGGTGATCCAGTCCGAGAAGCTCGCCGCCCTGGGCACGCTCGCCGCCGGCGTGGCGCACGAACTGAACAACCCGCTCATGGGCATCATGGGTTATGTGACCGTTGCCTGCGAGGCGACGCAGGAGCCCCAGGCCAGGGCGCTGCTGGAGCGGGCCAGCCGGGAACTGGAGCGCATGCGTGACCTCATCCGCAACATGCTCGGTTTCGCCCGGCCGGTGGTCGAAGGCAAGCTCTCGGCGGTGGATGTCGCGGCGGTGCTGGAACGCACACTCGCGCTGCTGCGCGCGGAGTTCAAGGTGCGCGACATCACCGTGACCACGGAGGTGGCGGCGGACCTGCCCAAGGTCACGGCCCAGGCCGAGTACCTTCAGCAGGCGCTGCTCAATCTGCTGATGAATGCCCGCGACGCGGTCGAGGGGCGGCCCGAGCGGCAGATCCGCATCGCCGCCGAGTCCCGGGGCGGACAGGTGGTGGTCCGCGTCGTCGACACCGGCCCGGGCATCCCGCCCGAGAGGCAGGGGCGGATCTTCGACCCGTTCTTCACCACCAAGCCCCCGGGCAAGGGAACCGGGCTAGGCTTATCCATAGCGCGCAACATCGTGGCGGACCTCGGCGGCTCGCTCACCTGCGACAGTCGTGTGGGGGAAGGGGCAACCTTCACGCTGATGCTGCCGTCCGAAGGCGCGCCGGCACGGTAGCGGGGAGCGACCCATGGGCAAGCACATTCTGGTCATCGATGACGAGGAGATGGTGCGGGAGACCTTCGTGCTGGCTCTCTCTGCGGTCGGCTATGCCGTGGAGGCCGCTGCCGATGGCGAGGAGGGGCTGGCCAGGGCGCAGGCACAGCGGCCCGACCTCGTATTCCTGGACCTGCGCATGCCGGGGATGGACGGGGTGGAGGTGCTGAGGCGGCTGAAGTCGCCGGGTGGTTGCTGCGGAGATGTCCCCGTCTACATCGTCACGGCCTTTCGAAAGGAGTTCTTCGGCGCGCTACGCGAGGTCGCCGAAGCCGGGATTGCGTTTCAGCTTGCCGACAAACCGCTGACCATCGGGCAAATCCAGATGATTGCGCGCGGGGCGCTGGAGGGAAGGATCTCGGAGTAACCCTTTTTTCCGGGTTGAGAAACAACAAACCTCGACCTCGGGCAGTCCAGACATGTGGTTTTCGCCCTAACCGCTGTCCGAGCAGGTCAATGGACTGGCCGGCTCATCCGGCGCGAGCAGGACCGTGAGCGGGAACAGCGCCCGTAGGGCACGGGCCGCCGACAACGGGCGTGATCCTGTCCCTCCATTTGCGCCTAAGCTTGGACACGTATGCCGCGAAATGGTGCGGCCTTTGCGCCGGGGCATCGCAGTGGGGCGGTACGCTGAAGTGAATGAACTCTCCGGCTGTAGGCCGCCCGCCCCAATCCGGCTCCGACATGCAAACGGCGACCGGAGCACTCATGACCAGTCTCGACATGGAACCCCTGCTAGCCGCCCTGGCCGAGGGCGATCGCACCGCCGCACTCACGGAGACCCGGCGGCTGTTTGCGCGCGGCGTCACGCCGGAGCGAATCGTCACCGAAGGGCTGGAAACCGCCATGAGGCGCCTGGACGAACGCTGCACGGTGGAGCGTTTTAACCTCCTCGAGATCATGCTGGTCGGGCGGGCGGTCACGGCAGTGGTCAACGAACTTTATCCGGAAGGGCCCCCTCCCGAGCGCGGCAAGGGGACCTTCGTGATCGCGACCCTTGAAGGGGATATCCACGACCTGGGCAAGAACATCGTCAAAATGGTGCTCATCGGCATGGGCTACCGGGTGGTGGACCTGGGCCGGGATTGCCCGCTGGACAAGCTGGTCGATGCTGCCCGCCGCGAGCAGGCCCAAGCCGTCCTGGTCAGTGGCCTCATCACCACGGTCATTCCCCAAGTACAGCGCGTGCGCGCAGCGCTCGCCGCACAAGGCCTGCAGGGGCTCACGGTCGTGGCGGGCGGTGCGGCCCTGCGACAGTCCAGCGCCGAAGAGCTCAACGTGGACTACCTGGCCGAGACCGCCTTCGACGGCGCCCACTACCTCAAGCGACGCTTCGGGGGAGAGGCATGAACAGCCTGGAGCGCGTTCAGGCCACCGTGGCCTTTGGCCGGCCGGACCGCATCCCGGTGTTCCCGCAGATCTTCGGCCACGCCGCCGTGCTGGTCGGGGCGCGCCTGGGGGAGTACGTGTGCGACGGCTCCCTGCTGGCGCGCTGCCAGATCGCCGCCTGGCGGCACTATGGCGGCGACGCAGTGTTCGCCTTCATGGACGCAGGCGTGGAGAGCGAGGCCATGGGCTCGGTCCTGAGGTACTACGATGACCAGTACGCCCATGTGGAGCGTTACGTCCTGGCGCCGGATGCGGCGCTGGAGCGCCTCGCCCTGCCGGATCCCCGTCGCGCCGGCCGCATGCCCGAGCTGCTGCGGGCCGTTACGCTCCTGCGCCGCGAGATCGGCGTAGCCGTGCCGGTGGTCGGAATCGTGCTGGGGCCGATGACCCTGGCCACGCAGCTCATGGGTATCGAAGCGGCCTTGGGGCTGGCCATTGACGAGCCGCACCGGTTCGAGACGCTGTTGGACTTTAGCACCCGCCTTGCCACCGATTTCGGCCGGGCGCAGTTGGAGGCGGGCGCCCACTTGGTGATGGTGTTCGACCCCTCCGCGTCGCCCGAGGTGGTGCCGCCACCGTTTTTCCGCGAGCTGTTGGTGCCCCGTCTGGGGGAGGTCGCCCGCGCGTTCAAATCGGCCGGGGCTCTGGCCAACTGGCTGCATATCGCCGGTCCGGCCGAACCGATCCTCGCCTACTACCCGCAGGCGGGTGCGGATATCGCCAACCTGGACTTTGACGTGGATCCGGAACGGGCCCTCCAGGCGCTGCCGCACACCTGCCTGGATGGGAACATCAAACCGCTGCTGTTCGTTACCGGCTCGCCCGAGCAGATCGCCGCCGAATCACGCCGCCTGGTGGCCCTGTTCGCGGCGCGGGGCGGTTTCATACTCTCCTCCGGCTGCGAGATCCCGCCGGAGGCCCGCCCGGAGAATATCGCCGCCATGGTAGCCGTGGCGAACGAGCAGGGGTGAGCCATGCCGATCCTGCGCGTGCGTGTCGACGGGGTGACGCAAGGTTTCCCCTTCTCGCCGGACCAACCGGTACGCGACGTACTGGACACCACCGACTTGCGGGTGCGCTCCGCCTGCCACGGTCTGGGTGCCTGCGGGCTCTGCCGCATCCGCGTGCTGGAGGGCGAAGCCGGCGAGCCCACGCCCAACGAGCGCTACCACCTTCGTGGCACCGAGCTTCGCGAGGGTGTGCGCCTGGCGTGCCAGGTGCGACCGAGGGGGGACCTTACCATCGAGCTGCTCAATCCGGCGCCCGAGTCCGGCTGGAAGAGCCTTCCATTTCCCTTGTTCCGCGACGGGCAAGGCCGCCCCGGCAGCGCCGTCGGGCTGAGAGTTCCATCCTTGGCGCTCCAGCGGCCCCTTGGCCTAGCGGTGGATGTGGGCACCACCCACTTGAGCCTCGCCCTGCTCGACCTGCGCGACGGGCGTTGGCTGGCACAGCGGTGGGGCCTGAATCCGCAGGCGGTACTCGGTGCGGATGTCGTCACCCGGCTGGTGGCCGCCAGCGCCTCCCTTGATGCGGCGGGCGAGTTGAACCGGCGCGTGGTGGAGGCGATCCGCGACGGGCTGTGGGATATTCTGTGCCGCGAAGGCTTCGAGCCGGTGCATGTAGTCCGCGTCGAATTGGTGGGCAATTCGGCGATGCTCGCCCTCCTCATCGGCGAAGGCTATGAGCGCCTGCTGCAACCGGCCCAGTGGAGCGCGCCCCTCGACCACTTCTCGCCGCCGGACACCGCCGCCTGGATCCGCACCTGGGGCGTCCACCCGGAAGCCGAGGTGGAGATGAATGCGCCGCTGGCCGGATTCGTCGGCACGGACCTGCTCGCGGGGCTGATCGCGACACGGCTGGTGGAGGGGGGCCACCCCGCGCTGTTTATCGACTTTGGCACCAACTCCGAGATCGCGCTGTGGGACGGGAGCGTCCTGTGGGTCACCGCGGCGGCGGGCGGCCCCGCCTTCGAGAGCAGCGGCATCAGCCACGGGGTCCCTGCCGAACCGGGTGCGGTGTTCCGGGTCACCTACGATCCCGGCACCGACCGCTTCAGCTACGGGATCATCGGCGAGGTGACGGCGAAGGGGATCTGCGGCTCGGGGCTGGTGGACCTGCTGGCCGCACTGCGCCGCTCGGGCCGGTTGACGGCCACCGGGCACCTGCGGGAAGGCGGCAAGAGCACAGCGCGCTTCGAGTTCACCGCCGCTGGCCGCGTGCTGGCCGTCACCGATCGGGATGTGGATGCGCTGCAGCGGGCCAAGGCGGCCATCGCCGCCGGCATCCGCACGCTGTGTGCGAAGGCGGGTGTGGACCCGCACACCCTGCAGCGGGTCTGTATTGCCGGGGCCTTCGGACACTATCTGGACGTGTCCAACGCCCAGGCCATCGGCCTGCTGCCGCCGGTAGCCCCGGAGCGGGTGCAGCTGGTGGGCAACACCGCCCTGACCGGCTGCGCCGATCTGCTGCTCTACGACGCTGCGGCCACTGCGTTGGAGTCCTTGAGGGCCACCGCAAGGGTGATCAACCTGGCCCTGAGTCCCGACTTTGACGACCTGTTCCTGGCCGGGCTCTATCTGCAACCGCTGCTGTCTGACCCCGATGAGTGAGGGGCGAACCGCCCGCATCGACTGCCTCGCCGCTGTCACCCATGCGGCGCAGTACCTGGCCGGCATGCGCCCGGAGGCCGATCTGTGGCGTGAGTTCGGCGAGCTGATCCGCCGTTTCTTCGAAGCAGACGTGGTCGCTATCGCTGAGCGCGCGCCCGACGGATTGCTCTGCTTCTCTTACGCCAGCCCGGCCGATGAGTCTGCCCGCCTCCGGCTTCTCGAAGCGGTCCGCCGGTTGGGTGGTCCGGTTCTGGATTCCGGTTTTCTTTCGACCGAAATCATCGCGCTTCCCGAGCGCCATGCAGTGGCCCTGCTGCCAGTGGTCTGGGAAAAGGGAGCCGACGCGCTGCTCATCGTCGGTCATGTGGGCGATACCCCGCTGCCACGGGACCTGCTTGACGTCTACCTGGCCGTGGCCCGGTTGATCGGATCCACCCTGACCCGGATCGGTTTCGAGGAGCAGCTCAAGCGCCGCGCCCGCGAACAGACCTGCATCGCCGACCTCGGTCGCCGGGCGCTGGAAGGGGGAGAAATCGGCCGCCTGATGGACGAGGCGGTGGAGCAGGTCGCGCAGATCATGGCGGTGGATTACTGCGGCCTTTTTGAGCTGCTCCCGGATGGCAGCACCCTCCTTCTGCGGGCCGGCTTTGGCTGGAAGGAAGGGCTTGTCGGCCGAGCCACCATCGAAGCCGACCCCGGCACACAGCCGGGATACACCCTCCGTTCGGGCCGGAGTGCGGCCGAGGCGAATGTGCAGGCCGAACGGTTCGCCGCGCCCCCGCTCTTCCGCGCGCATGCCGTCGCCGCCAGCGCGACTGTCCCACTGGCCGGCCGCGAGCGGCCCATGGGGGTCATGGGCGTCCACACCCGGACGGTGCGCACCTTTACCGATGAGGAGGTCACCTTTCTCCAGTCGGCCGCCAATGTGGTCGCCACTGCGTGGGAGCGCAAGCAGGCGGAAGACCGGATCAGGGAAAGCGAGAAGAAATTCCGTTCGATGACGGACACCTCTCCCCTGGCCATCTACATGTCCTCCGGCATCGAGCAGAAGGCGGAATACATCAACCCGACGTTCACCCGGCTGTTCGGTTACACGTTGGATGATGTACCGACCGTGTCGCACTGGTGGCCGCTCGCCTACCCCGACCAGCGCTACCGCGACCGAATCGTGGAAGAGTGGCAGCGAAAGGTGGCGCAAGCCATCGAGACCAATTCGGCAATCGAGCCCATGGCAGTGGTGGTCACCTGCAAGGATGGCTCGAAGAAGAACATCCTGTGGGGCTACATCTCCACCGGTGTACAGAACTGGGCGTTCGGTCTGGACCTCACCGACCGCAAACGGGCGGAGGAGGCGCTACGAGCGGCCAACGCGAAGTTGACGAACACCCTGGAAGAGCTGCGCGCCACCCAGCAACAGGTGATCCAGTCCGAGAAGCTCGCGGCCCTGGGCACGCTCGCCGCCGGCGTGGCGCACGAACTGAACAACCCGCTCATGGGCATCATGGGTTATGTGACCGTTGCCTGCGAGGCGACGCAGGAGCCCCAGGCCAGGGCGCTGCTGGAGCGGGCCAGCCGGGAACTGGAGCGCATGCGTGACCTCATCCGCAACATGCTCGGTTTCGCCCGGCCGGTGGTCGAAGGCAAGCTCTCGGCGGTGGATGTCGCGGCGGTGCTGGAACGCACACTCGCGCTGCTGCGCGCGGAGTTCAAGGTGCGCGACATCACCGTGACCACGGAGGTGGCGGCGGACCTGCCCAAGGTCACGGCCCAGGCCGAGTACCTTCAGCAGGCGCTGCTCAATCTGCTGATGAATGCCCGCGACGCGGTCGAGGGGCGGCCCGAGCGGCAGATCCGCATCGCCGCCGAGTCCCGGGGCGGACAGGTGGTGGTCCGCGTCGTCGACACCGGCCCGGGCATCCCGCCCGAGAGGCAGGGGCGGATCTTCGACCCGTTCTTCACCACCAAGCCCCCGGGCAAGGGAACCGGGCTAGGCTTATCCATAGCGCGCAACATCGTGGCGGACCTCGGCGGCTCGCTCACCTGCGACAGTCGTGTGGGGGAAGGGGCAACCTTCACGCTGATGCTGCCGTCCGAAGGCGCGCCGGCACGGTAGCGGGGAGCGACCCATGGGCAAGCACATTCTGGTCATCGATGACGAGGAGATGGTGCGGGAGACCTTCGTGCTGGCTCTCTCTGCGGTCGGCTATGCCGTGGAGGCCGCTGCCGATGGCGAGGAGGGGCTGGCCAGGGCGCAGGCACAGCGGCCCGACCTCGTATTCCTGGACCTGCGCATGCCGGGGATGGACGGGGTGGAGGTGCTGAGGCGGCTGAAGTCGCCGGGCGGTTGCTGCGGAGATGTCCCCGTCTACATCGTCACAGCCTTCCAAAAGGAGTTCTTCGGTGCGCTACGTGAGGCCGCCAAAGCCGGGATTGCGTTTCAGCTCGCCGACAAACCGCTGACCATCGGGCAAATCCAGATGATTGCGCGCGGGGCGCTGGAGGGAAGGGTCTCGGAGTAACCCTAGAGCACCGAACAGATAAAAGCTCGGAAGCTTCGAGGATGGGCAAAGGAGCGAAGCGACGTGCCCATCGATGCGCTGTTGATGGGCACGCTGCGCTTTGCCCATCCTCGTTGCACTCGTTGGGTGTGGTGGGCGCAGCGAACACATCGCCTCCGCAAACGATGCGGTTCGTTCCTCACCGACATCCTACGACAACGGTGCCGGGGGCGTCGCTGCGGCGCTGCCCGAAAACGCCGAGCGCAGCCATGTAGGATGGGCAAAGCGCCGCCTATGCCGGTTGCATTGAGCCTGAACCTGACCGGCGCGTGCCCATCTACCGACACTACATCGTCACGGCCTTCCAAAAGGAGTACTTCGGCGGGTTACGTGAGGCGGCCGATGCCGGGCTTGCGTTTCAACTCGCCGACAAACCGCTGACCATCGAGCAAATCCAGACGATTGCGCACGGGGTGCTGGAGGGAAGGGTCTCGGAGTAATCCCTTTTTCCCGGTTGAAAAAAACGGCTGAAGAGAAAAGCAACTCGGCCGGTGCGGCAAGATCGTCATAGCCGAGGGCAGGCTTGTTTCTATTTCATCGTAAATACCCTATCTACATTCGTTTTTGTATGGTCTTTCACCATGCAAGGACGAGAGGAGCTTTCGATGAAGAAGGGAAATATTCTGTCTTTGGTTGCCGGTGCTGTCGCGTTGGCAATGGCCGGTCAGAGCGCGGTGGCCGAGGACTTCGGCAACCGCTACAACAAACCGCGTTCCTATGCGGGCGAGATCAGTGCCAGCGATGCCTACATGGAAATGATGCAAAACAAGCGGGTGGTGATCGACGTGCGCACACTCCGTGAATACTCCGCCGGTCATGCGGAAAGGGCTTTCAACGTACCGTACCCCAACATCGTCGCGAAGGGCGATCAGGACCCGGCGGTCTTCTATTGGGAGGTTTACAACGTGGTCAACGGCAAGACGGATACGCCCATCGCCACGCTTTGTCGCACCGGTTCGAGGAGCGTCGATGCGGCCAACGTGCTGGCCGACCCGGTGAACAACGGGGTGCCGGGCGGTATTCCGTTCACCAATGTCCGCAACATTTGGGAAGGCTTCGTCGGTGGCAATCTTTATGGGTTCCTGAACGGCGTTCCGGATCCCAACCTGCGGCTCGATTTGAACAACGACGGTGTGATCAACACCGATACCGCCGATGTCTACGTGCACACGACCGATGCGAACCCCGACAAGGACGGGTGGCGCAACTTCGCCCGGCTGCCCTGGACCACACAGATCCAGAAACCGCTGGCCTACCGTCAGAACGACCAGCAGTATATGTGCTGGAAAACCGACGAAGGCTGCAGCTGAGGCGGATTTTGTTTTTTTAGTAGAGGTCAACGGCCCCTCCTGGGGGCCTTTGGCCTTGTGGGTGACGAAGCCTCACACAGGCGGCCTCGACCCCGCTAACCCCGTCGCTTCACGATGGTTTCAATGCGCGGAAAGAGTCGACGAGCCGCTCGAAAACGGGAAGATATCGGCTATAGCTTTCCGCCGGGGCCGAGTAGCGAAGCGCGTAGAAGCCGGACGCACTCGGCACCACGACAAAGCGCTCGGTCACCGGGAAAGCGGTGGCGATCTTCTCGCCGCGCTCATACACCCGGGGGTCGTCGGTGGTCGGCTCCCGCAATTCCGTTCCCGGCAGGAACACCTTTTTCGTTCTGCCGAAGACACGGGCCGGTCTGCCGGAGACGGTCGCGCTCCGGACCTCCTCGTAGTGCTCGCCTTCGAGTGCGATCCCCAACGTCGGGCGGGCGAACAGCTGAACATAATGGTCCGAAGAGGGGTACTGCCCATCCGTCGTGTAGTAGTCGATGGCGATGGTCACGGGTAGGCGGCCGAATCCCGGTGCGGTGAGTTGCAGCCCAACCTCACCGTTGCCCGCGAGGTTCTCGCTGCGCGACCAGTTCGCCGGAATGTCACAGGCAAGGAATCCCTCGACCACGAGGGTTTCGAACGTCATTCCCGGGGCTTCACCGAGCGCGTGGCGGCCGTAAGCGGCGGCTTCGTCCTGCGCCTGGGGGTAGGCCTCGAACAAGAGGCCGACTGCGATCGCCAGCAGGCTGGCGCCGGCCACCCGCAACAGCGGTCTTCCCCACACCAACGGTACGAGAGCGACCGCCGCCCCCAAAGCGAGCAGGGCGAGGCGTCCCATCGGCGCGGGAATCATCGCGCCCAAGACCATCATGGCCGCCGCCAGCACGGCCAGGGTTCTCACGGTGACTGGGTTCATCGCCGAAGCACCTATTTTCTGTATGCCGGAAGCAGAGCCTTTACGACCACCGCTCCTGCATGAACTCCTCGCGCTTGCGATGGAATTCGGCCTCGCTGATGAGGCCGTCCCGCTTCAAGGCTTCGAGTTTTCGCAATCGTTGCTCGAAGTCGGGAGCCGCATCCACATCCAGTACAGCGGCGGAGATGGCGCGCTGTTTCAGCCCTGACAGGCCGAACACGACAATGGCACCGCAACCGATCACCCAGATGGCTTCAAAGACTGTGATCACCCACCACAGGCCGGGCTCACTCGAGCCCGCCTCGGCCTTGCCCACTTCGGTCAGAACCACGCCAAACGCCAGGAACATGAGCCCGACCACCACGAGCAAAAGGGAGCTCCCCCGACCCGGCCGCACCCGAACGGTCACCGGGTGCGATTCCTGATGTTTTTCGTTGTTCATGGCGGCACGCTCCACGGCCCGGTCGACGGGCCCAACGGTAGGAAACTGCACTCTAGGACTTCACCCCGGTGAAGGCAATGGGGCCGCTTCGACCCGCAGCTGCGGCTGTTTCGCTCCTTGCCAGCCGTATGGCCCGGGAGTAGATTAGCGACACCCTGTGTCCCTCCCGGCACAGTCCCCGGCGAGCGGCAGAGCGAACGTCTCCGCTCTTGCTGCCGGCCCGGCCCTTTGGTTTCGTTGCGAGGATCGGTTATGAAAAACTGGCTGTTCGCTCCGCTTTTGGTCCTGCCTTTGGGAGCCCCTGTGACGGCCTTTGCCGATTGCGGGAGCGATTGCGCCTCCAGCTGCGATAGCCTGAGCGGCAGCGCCTATGAAAACTGCATGGTCTCGTGCCTGCAAGGCTGCGTGCAGGACGATCCGCCTTGGGTGCCGGATGTGCCCGAACCGACTCCGGTGGAGCCGTCCGGCGATTAGTCGTCGCTTCGGGTTGGGTGCCGGGGATGATCGGTTGGCCTGAACTGCTTGTGCTTGTCAGCCTGCTCGGCGTCCCCGGTCTGTGGGCGCTGTACGACATCGTCCGTCGCGAATTTGCCGGTAACGACAAGCTGGTCTGGACCGTGATCGTGCTGGCCCTCCCCGTCTTCGGCACCCTGCTCTACCTCTTCGTCGGACGCCGCCGGCGACTTCGCTGAGTCCGCGTCCTCGTCAGGAGTGAAAAACGCCCATGGCCAAGCGCAGCCTGCCGTCGATTCGGCGCTTGAGGCCCGCCGGCTTCTTGCTTGGCGTGTTGGCGGCATCCCTCGCCCATGCCGGGGAGTTGCCGGAGCGCTGCTACCTCGCGCCCCAGAACGGACAGTGCAAGGCGCTGATCGAAAGATACTACTTCGACTCCGGCAGGAACCGCTGCGTCGAATACTTCTACGACGGCTGCGGGCCGGTGGTTCCGTTCGAGGAACGGGAGGAGTGCCAGGCCATGTGCGAGGTCGGCGAGGTCCCCCGGCTTGCACGCATCGAGCGCATCGCCGACCTGCCCTATATCGCCGTGACCATCGACTACCCGAAGGCGTGGCAGTCGCCCACGCTGCGCGTCTTTACCGATGGCCGGGAGGTGCCGGTCACCTCCGTCGGCGGCGGCCATGACCAAAACAGTCAGCAGCAAACACTGCGGGTCGCCCCCGGCGAACGCTGTCGTGAATTGGCGATCACCGTGCAGCACGCCGGTGAAACCCACCGTCTGACGACGCCCTTCAGCTGCTACGGACCGTCACTCGTCCTCCCGCTCGGCCATCTCGGCTTCGGCGAGGTGATTGGCCGCGACACCCGATTGCAGTTTGCCGTGCAGCGACTCGCCGACGCGACGTTCTTGTTGAACGGTAATCCCGTCCCCACCGAACCGGTACCCGAAACCGCGCACGGCGTTGAGCTGATCCAGCTCACACCGGTTTGGCGGGAAGGTCTCAACACCCTGGAAGTCGAGGCGACCACAGAGGAGGGCCAGCCGTTGTCCAGGGTCTGGACCTTCGTCCTCGCCCCCGACGGGACCGTGCCGCTCGGCCAACAGTTACGCATCCGTTACGGCCATCCCGGCAGCAAGAGCGGGCCCTTCTACCGCCTGGAACTCGCCGGCGATGCGGTGGCGATCACCGGGCAGCTGGAGGTGGCGGTCGTGCAGCGGGTGGAGGGCTGGCTGATGCCGAGTCAGGTCCTGGTGGCTGATCTCAAAGCGGAAAAGCCCGGTGATGCCACCTTGAGCGTCTTCGTGAAGCCCCATTTTCTGTCGCCCATCGAGCGGGATCGGGAATACCGGTTCCATGTGGTGGCACCGCAAGGCGCACCGGCGCGCTAGCCGGTCAATCAAATATCCTCGGGAGCGTTCGAAAAATGAAGACCGTGATCACCTCGCTGTTCTGGCTTGGCCTCTGCCTCTCCCCGCTGTCGGGTGCAATGGCCGCGGACACCCCGCAACGGCTGCAACTGGCCGAATCGAGCGATTACGACGTCGGCGGCAGCAATTCGACCTGGACCGGCGGTGGGCTCGCCCCGACGCCCAAGTGCGAGAAGGTCTGCAGTTCCGACTATCACACCTGCATGGCGGACTGCTTCCGCGGCGCGGTGGAGACGATGGGCGGCTGCGCGGCCGCCTGCAGCATCAACTATTGCGAGACGATCTGCGAATGAGTCGGTCGAACCGACCCTGACTAATGTCCGCGACCGGGACACGCAAGAGGATTGAAAAGCGGGCAGCCTTGGCCTTGGGCTGCCCGAGGTTCACTGTTCCCCGGGAGCGGCATAATCCCGGCACTCCTGTTCGGTGCGAAACGGCACCACGCCGCCACAGCCACCCCAACTGAAGGGCCGGCACTGCCTGCTTTGCAGGTCGAAGTAGTAGCGCGTGAAATTTCCCTTGCAGGGGCCCCTGTCCGGTTTCAGCTTGCACTTGCTTTGTTCAAGGCTGTCGATGTACGGCGTACAGCCCGGGCGCAGGGCGAAGGCTCCGGGCGAGAACACACTCTCTTGCTCATCCTCTTGCAGAATGCCGGATACCTCGGGCGCACCTTTGCTGACGTCGATGAACACGTCCTCATCGAATTGGTATGCGCCCCGGTAGCGGATGACCTGGATGAAGGCCTTGCCGTCCTTGAAAAAGGACTCCCCTGGCGCAAACAGTGCCGCGAGGTCGCCCTCCTCGGGAACGATGAGGGCAGAAGTGCTGGCCTCGGTCGGCAGATTGAGGCAGGGGGTGTCGGCATACAGGGCCTTCGAGCCCGCTTCCTGGTATTCGAAATAGCCGCCGCGACACAGGGTGGTCGGCGTGATGGTGATGAGCTCGATGGCGCCTTCGCCGCCGAAGGTGTTCGAGGTCTTCAGCGGGTAATAGAGTTCACGGCTCCTGAAACGATACAGCACCGGCTCGACGGACCGGGGCTCGCGGCCGACCTCCACATAATCGACCACGAAATAGCTGATGCCGCGCCGGAGATAGTCCGTCACCACGGCCTCTTCCGCGGGGTAACTGGCCTTGGCCGGCAGGCCTTTCTGCCTGAAATAGTCGTTGACCCACTGCCGAAAGGCCGCGGCCTCGTTGACCTTGATCAGCGTCAGATCATGCGCCCCCAGCCGTCGGTTGAAGCGCAGCTCGACGGCTTCGGCGGACGCTGACGTCACGCCGCCCTTCGAATGGACCCAGGTCTGGAACACCAGACCGTATTTGCGGATCATCGCAGCGGCCCGGTCGAAGGCCCCCTCAGGTGCGAGACTGACGGCCGGTTCGGCAGGGAAGGGGATGAAACGGACCATGCCCGTGCTGCCGGTCGCTCTCAGGTCGGTACCGAGGATGAGGACCTCCTCTTCGCCGTTATGCAGGATGATCGCCTTCTGCGCGTCCTCACTGACCTGCACGCCCTCGGTGCTGACATGGATGCGGCCCATGTCGGCCGTGGCCGGGAACGCCATGGCCATTACCATGGCGAGAAGCACGCCGATACCGTGCACGTATGTCATCTTCGGTTCCCCTTGATCAGAGCTTGCCCTGTCGATGGTCCGTGGCGGGCGAATGCATTCTCCGCCCCCCTGTGGTCCTCAACAACCGTTTTTGCGCTGATCCGAAAGCGGTAGTTTTTGGACCGTCCCCGCCACACGCAACAGGCGATGAGCACAAATGCGAATGGTCGAACGCTTGGCCGTCGCCCGCACGCCGTTCCACCGACGTTCCTCACCATGCGAACAGCAGTTCCGCCAAAACTCTCCAGCCAAAAAAACAGCTGAATTTTGTTTTGACAGAGCGCCCGCCCTCGCCTAGAAATGGAGTAGGCCTGATAAAGGCAAACCTGTCGAAAGACAGGGGCGCAAAGCCACCGGTCTAAGGATTCTTCGGGATCTATGAACGCGGGGCTGCCAGGTCTTCATACCTTTTCTCCTCAATCCCCTCTAAAACCGCACCCGGGCCAGCGGGCCAGCGGGCCAGCATCGATTGCCTAAACGTCCGTACTGTTCTCGATTCCTTTTCGCAGGCTCTTCCGGCGCCATACCTGCACCGAGTTTTTTCGGCAACTGCATTTCTCCAGTGGCCCTACAGCTGCTGTGGCTGAAAAGCAGCCACGCTGCATGGCAATGCAGAGGCACTTCGTGGCGGGCGCCGGGGCTCGGGAAGGCAGTGGGGCGTCCCTGGATTGAAATGCCCGAAACGGCTAGCATCGTGAACTCCCCGAAACAAACACCGGCCCGGATCGCAGGTGGTATGACAGAGACCCCGGACATCGAACACTTCAGGGCCAAACTCCTGAAGGCGCGGGAAGAAATTGTCGGCTTGAGCGAGACGCGCGACGCCTCCACGGCCACCGTCGTGCTGGATCAATCCAGCGTCGGCCGCTTGTCGCGGATGGATGCCCTGCAGCAGCAGGCGATGGCCCAGAGTACCCGCCAACGCGCCGAACTGGCCCTGCGGCGCATTGAGGCGGCCCTGCGCCGTTGCGACGACGGCAGCTACGGCTACTGTCCGGAGTGCGACGAACCCATCAACCCGCGCCGGCTGGAACTGGATCCGGCGGCGCCCCTGTGCATCGCCTGCGCCGAGGCCCGCGACGGCTGAGCCGCAGCCGAGCTCCCCTGCGCCGTCCTGCGGACGGCGACGCCATCTCGACGCGTCCGAAACAGTGATGAACGAGCAAACTGACACAGCCCGCGACGTTTGAGGCAGACTGCCCTGTTTGCACTGCAACGGAACTCCCCTTGCTTTCCAGGGTGAACGCATACTCACAAAGGTGTGTTGTAAGTCCTTGAAAGAAGGTCGTCGGCCGCAGGGATGCGGCCGCCGAGCCTACAGGGATGTATTCAAGGCGAACCTTCTTTCAAGGACTTACAACACGCCCAGCACAGCCTTGATCTAAGTATGCGTTTACCCTGCCTTGCTTTCCCGAAGGGGTGCCTCCATGGGGCTATCTGTGGTAGAGTTCGCCGCCTTTATTAGCATTCCCTAATTCATGTCCCATTCTTCTGCCTCGGTGGCCACGCCACCATAGCGCTCATCGCCGCCACCCCGTACCTCCCGTTGAGGCTCGGCGGCGTGCGCCCCCCCTGCGCCGAACGCGTGCCACCCGGCCCGGTTGTTCGCTTGCCATCTCCTGTCCCGCTGTTTTTACCCGCGCGGGTCGTCGTTGTCGTTCTTTTTTCAGGAAAGTAGATGCTGGAATCGTTACGCAAGAACTGGTTTGTCAACGTCCGCGGCGACCTGCTCGCCGGTATCGTCGTCGCCCTGGCGCTCATTCCCGAAGCCATTGCGTTTTCGGTCATCGCGGGCGTCGATCCCAAGGTCGGCCTGTACGCCTCCTTCTGCATCGCCGTGGTGATCGCCTTCGTCGGCGGCCGGCCCGGCATGATCTCCGCGGCCACCGGCGCCATGGCGCTGCTGATGATCACGCTGGTGAAAGAGCACGGCCTGCAGTACCTGCTCGCTGCCACACTGCTGACCGGCGTGCTGCAGATTGTCGCCGGTTATCTGAAGCTGGGCTCGCTGATGCGCTTCGTCTCGCGCTCGGTGGTCACCGGTTTCGTCAACGCCTTGGCCATCCTGATCTTCATGGCGCAGCTACCGGAGCTGACCGGGGTCACCTGGCACGTCTATGCCATGACCGCCGGCGGTCTCGCCATCATCTACCTGTTCCCCTATCTGACGAAGTCCATTCCCTCGCCGCTGGTCACCATCGTCGTGCTGACTGCGATCGCCATGGTGCTGGATTTGGACATCCGCACGGTCGGCGACATGGGCGAGCTGCCTGACACGTTGCCGGTGTTCCTGTGGCCGCAGGTGCCGCTGAACCTGGAGACCCTGGCGATCATCTTCCCGTATTCCGTCTCGCTGGCCGTGGTCGGCCTGCTGGAGTCGCTGATGACCGCCACCATCGTGGACGACCTGACCGACACCTCCAGCGACAAGAACCGCGAGTGCAAGGGCCAGGGCGTGGCCAACATCGCCTCGGGTCTGATAGGAGGCATGGCGGGCTGCGCCATGATCGGCCAGTCGGTGATCAACGTGAAATCCGGCGGCCGCACGCGCCTTTCCACCTTCACCGCGGGCGTCTTTCTGCTGCTGATGGTGGTGTTCCTGGGCGACTGGGTGGCACAGATCCCGATGGCGGCACTGGTCGCGGTGATGATCATGGTCTCCATCGGCACCTTCAGCTGGGAGTCGCTGCGCAATCTCAAGAAGCATCCGCCCAGCACCAGCATCGTCATGCTCGCCACCGTGGGGGTAGTGGTCGGCACCCACAATCTCGCTTACGGCGTGTTTGTGGGCGTGCTGTTGGCGGCGATGTTCTTCGCCAACAAGGTCGGCCAGTACAAGTACGCTTCCTCGGAAGTCAGCGCGGATGGCACCTGCCGTACCTATCGCATTGTCGGTCAGGTGTTCTTCGCCTCGGCCGACAAGTTCGCTGAGTTCTTCGACTTCAAGGAGGCGGTCGACAAGGTGGTGATCGATCTCACCCAGGCGCACTTCTGGGATATCACCGCGGTCGCCGCGCTGGACAAGGTGGTCATCAAATTCCGCCGCGAGGGCACGGAAGTGGAGATCATCGGCATGAACGAGGCAAGCGCCACCATCGTCGACCGCTTTGCTGTTCATGACAAGCCGGATGCGGTAGAAAAGCTGATGGCCCATTAACGGAGCAAAAGACATGACCGACGTAATCGCCTGTATCGACGGATCCGCCGTCTCCTCCGCGGTCAGTGACTTCGCCGCCTGGGCCAGCCTGCGCATGGATGCACCGCTGGTGCTGCTGCACGTGCTGGACAAATCAGAGTACCCGACCGACTCGAACCTCACGGGCAACATCGGTCTCGGCAGCCGCGAGGCGCTGCTGGAGGAGCTGGCCACCCTCGATGAGAAGCGGGGCAAGATCGCGCTCGAACAGGGCCGGCTGATGCTGGAAGCCGCACGGGAACGGGCCGTTGCCGACGGCGTGGCGGAGCCAATGGTTCGCCAGCGCCACGGCAGCCTGATCGACACCCTGGTCGAACTGGAAGACGAGACCCGGCTGCTGGTCATGGGCAAGCATGACGAGAAGCTGGGGGTGCACGTCGGTAGCCGCCTGGAGACCGTGGTACGCACCCTGCACCGGCCGATCCTGGTCTCGCCGCCCGCCTTCAAGGCCCCGGAGCGGGTGTTGCTCGCCTTCGACGGCAGCGCCACCACCTGCAAAGGGGTGGACATGGTGGCCGGCAGTCCGCTATTCCGGGGTCTGCCGTGCCACGTGGTGATGGTCGGAGCGGATAACGCGACCAATCGCGGCCACCTGGAATGGGCCCGACACACCCTGGAGGCGTCAGAGTTCGAGGTCGCCACCGCCCTGATCGAGGGTGAGGTGGAGCGGGTGCTGTGCGATTACCGTACCGAGCACGGCATCGACATGATCGTGATGGGGGCCTACGGCCACTCGGTCATCCGCCGCTTCCTGGTCGGCAGCACCACCACCAGCATGATCCGCAACGCCACGGTGCCGGTTTTGTTGCTGCGCTGAATCGTCGAGCTGAAAACGGTGCCGGAGTGGAAGGATTTCGCTGAGTTCATTCCGCTCCACGGCGCCGTTCAAAGGCTATATTCCGCTCAGAAGTAATACCGCGCCCGCAGTTCGAGACGGCGGTCATTTTGCTTCTCGCCAAAGTCGGTCAGGCGGTTGCCGGCGAGGAAGACCGCGCGCAGGCGCAGCTCCAAATTGGTGATCCCGGTGTAGGACAGCTCGGGTGAAAGCGAACGGCTGCCGTCGTCGAGGTTCTGGATGAGCGTGAGGGCGGTATTGAAGTAGAGGATGTCGAACGGCTCCTTCCGGCTCACCCGCAGGTAGAGGTAGTTGCGCATGGGGTTGGCGCGGGCATAGCGGTCCGCCAAGGCAGTGGCACGCTGGATGGGCGCGGTGTCGCCCGCCTGGGCGGCATCATAGGCGTCGTGCACGAAGGTGAAATAGTCACGCATCTGCCCTTCCGTGTAACCGGCGCCGTTGTGGTAGTACTCGGCGATCCAGGTGGTGTCGCGTTCGGTGAGATAGCGCAGGCCGAGGAGATGGCTGGTGGTATCGGCTGTCTCGATGGTCTGGTTGCCGTCCGCGAGCAGGACGGGTTTGGCGGCGTCGGTGACATGTGCCCACTCGCCATGGAGTTCGAAGTTGGTGGTGAGATTGCGCGAGAAATCGACGCCGTAGCGCAGGCTGCGCGCTCCCTCGCCCAGGATCAGAAAGTCGATATCGGTGTCGCGGTAGAGCAGCGTGAGCTTGGCCGCGGGGTTGAGGTGGCCGGCCTCTCCAAACTCCTCATTGAGATCGCCGCCGGTGGGAACCAGGAGCGGTGTCAGCGAGAGTGTTGTCAGAGGCCCCTCAAAACTGCGGATGAAGTTGCCGCCCAGCATCACAAAACCTTCGCGTGAGAGCTCGGGGTCGTTGGGATCCTTCGGCCGCTCGACGAATCCCAGCGGGTTGAACGCATAGCTCTTGCCCCAGCGCAGGGCGCGCTTGCCCGCCTCCAGGCGGGCACCGGTGGCGGGCTGGAGTGTGAGATAGCCCTCGTACAGCCGCGTCTCGCCCTGCGAGCCCTGGTCGCCGCTGGTGCCGCTGCTGTGAACGGTCCCTTGCACGGTCGCCATGCCGCGGCGGTAGAGGGCCGAGAGTTCCAGCGCGCCGGCGGCTCGGTCAAGCGTGGAGGTCGTGGTCTGGTCGAAGAAGTTGAGTTGCGCCAATGCCGAGTCACGGTCGAGCCAGGCGCGCTCGGGGCGCGCTTCGACGTAGCCGCTCCACTCGAAGGATTTCTTCTGGAATTGCTCGACGTCGAAGCTGTAGTCCTCCTGCGCGAAGGCACCTGTCATAAAGGCGAGCAGCCATGGGGCGAACCATCGGCCGTCACACATGGCGACGCTACCGCAACTCACCGGCACGCGGCAGGTAGTCGAGGGTGAACACCTCGTCCGGAAACTCGCGCGGCTCGATACTGCCGTAGATCATCACCGACTTGTACCCCCTGTAGAGCGGGCTGTCGGTCTCCATCACCGCGGGGCGGTTGATGCCATCGCCGAAGTCCTTCATGTCGCTGAAGTGGAGGGTCTTGATGAGCAGGCCGCTTGCCGCGTAGGCCTCGATCTCGGTGGGCACCAAGGCTTCGCGGTCCACGCGCATGACCAGCCGGTCATAGGCGACCGCACCGGTGCGCGCCTTGAGTTCGAGCCGATAGGCATCGGGCTCCTCGGTGAGCGCCTCGGCCTCATATTCGACGCTGTAGTCGAGATTCATGATGTCGGCGTTGTTGAACACGCCACCGACCACTGATTGCAGGCTGGTGATGCGGATGGGCTTGCCGACACCCGGTATGTAGAGCCACATGTTGTCGCCCAGGCGCAGCGTGGCCCGGCCCTTCTCGCTCGGCGGATCGAGGAACAGCGCAATCATCCTGTCGCGCCCCTTCTTGGCCGTGAACAGCACATACTCCTTGCGCCGGCCGTCCGGCTCGATGTTGATGAGCTTGCGGTACATCGCGTAGGACTGGGGCGCGAGATTGCGATCGACCTGGCGCAACAGCTCGTCGGCCTCGATGGCATGGGCGGATGCCGCCATCGTCAGAGCCATCACCAGAACGGCAAATCCCTCTCCAAATCTACATTTCATTCGGGTTACCCCCTGTTCGATAGTTCAACGGGCCGTTCCCTCGTCCCTGTTCCCTAGACATGGCGCAGCGCGGTGATCGGGTCCATGCGTGCCGCCTTCCAGGCCGGTTGCAGGCTCGCAATGGCCGCCACGGCAAGCACGATGCCGCCGACCAGCAGCACGTCGCCTGCGGCGAGGGACGGGGCCAGTACGATCTGTTCGCGGCCGAAGGCGACGGTCACCGGCGAGAGGTTCAGGGCGAAGACCGCCGCCAGACTCAAGGCGCTGCCCACCAGGGTGCCGACCAGGCCGAGCAGCAGCCCCTCGGAGAGAAACAGCGCCAGGATCCGCCCCGGCGGCGTGCCGATGGCGGCGATGGTGCCGATCTCGCGGATGCGCTCGTAGACTGCCATCATCATCACGTTCATCACCGCGATCAGCACGATCCCGACCAGCATGACGCGGATGAAGAGATCGAGCAGGTCGATCATGCGCGCGATGTTGGCGAAGGGCGACAACGCTTCCCAGGTGTGCACCTCCAGCGCCGCCTCACCCTCGGGGTTGCGCATCTCCGAGAGCGCCCGCTGCAGTTTCGCCTGCGCCTTCTCCAGTGCACCGAGACCGCTCAGGCGCACCGCGACCTCGCTCACCTCCGGCGCCTCCATGCGCAGCAGCGCGCGTGCGTCCTCCATGTGCAGGTAACCGTCGCGTCCGCCGGGACCGGTGGCCGAGGCGAGCACCCCCTGTATCTCGAAGGTCATGCCGTTGACCGAGCCGTCCAGATTGGTGGCCACCAGCACCACGGTGTCGCCGACGTTGACCTTCATGCCGCGGGCCAGCAGCTCCGGGATCAGCAGCTTGCCGCGTTCCACCAGCCCGTTGGCCACACCGCCCTGCACGATGCGTTCGGCCAACCCCGGCATCGCGATCGCCTCGCGTTCCGGGATCACGCCATTGAGGCGGATGCTGGTGGTCTCGGTGAAGTTGCTGAGCATGGCGCCGAACTTCACCCGCGGCGACCAGGCCACCACCTCGTCCATGCCGTCCAGCACCTGCCCCACTTTGGTCACCTGGACGGGCGTCATGTTGAGGTTGAGCGGCAGGTTGTCGATGGAGGCGACATAGCCCTTGCGGTGCACCTGCAGGTGCCCGAGCATGGAATCGGTGATCTGGCCGATGACCGCCCCCTTGAAGGCGCCGGAGACGGCGATGAACAGCAGCACCGCCACGATGCCGAGCACGATGAGCCCGGAGGTCAGCAGGGTGCGCCGCCCGTAGCGGGCGAGGTTGCGCGCGGCGAGTTTGATGACACGGCTCATCGGACGGTCCCCCCCTGGTCGATCAAGCGCCCGTCCTCCAGCGAGTAGACCACCTCGGCCTCGCCCACGATCTTGGGGTCATGGGTGGAGAAGATGAAGGTGGTGCCGAATTCGTCGCGCATCTTCTTCATGAGGGCGATGATGCGAAAGGCGGTATCGTGGTCCAGATTGGCGGTCGGCTCGTCGGCGAGCACCAGCTTCGGCTGCGTCGCCAGCGCCCGTGCCACGGCCACGCGCTGCTTCTGGCCGCCGGAGAGCTGGTCCGGGCGTTTTCCCGCCTGATCCGCGAGGCCCACCGCTTCGAGCAGTTCGGCCACCCGCGCACGGCGCTTCTCGGGCGGCCACGCCTGTACCATCAGCAGCGGGTACTCGACGTTCTCCGCCGCCGAAAGCACCGGGAGCAGGTTGAAGTCCTGGAAGATGAAACCGATGTGAGCGCCGCGAAAATCGGCCGCCGCGCGGCGGTCGAGGGCGGCCACGTCGGTATCGAGTACCGAAAGTCGGCCGCCGTCCGGCTTGTCCAGGCAGCCGATCAGGTTGAGCAGTGTGCTCTTGCCGCTGCCGGAGGGGCCGACAAACGCAACCAGCGCCCCCGGCTCGATGGAAAAATCGATGCCGCGGATCGCCGGCACCTCCACGTCGCCGGCGCGGTAACTCTTGTGCAGCCCTTCGGCCTTCACCAATTTCATCGCGTGCTCCTTATGCCCGCTAGAGACAGAGTTACTCCCACTCCATCTCCTGATACACCTGCTGGGCATTGCGGCCCTTGAGGGTCTCATCGTCCACCAGGGGCGCCGCGCTCCTTGAAGTAGCCGTTGCCGCTCCGCAATGCCGCCCCGCTCCACCACATTGCCGCTGGAACGACACTGTACCGTCGAGGCGCCCCCCACGGCCATCTTGTGCGTGCTTGAAGGAGAGATCCGGCTGGGAGGCCATTCGACCGGCGGCAACGAAATGTGATGATGGCGAGTAACTACTCGCCCCCTCCGTCATTCCCGCGCAGGCGGGAATCCAGGGAACGGTCAATGGATCCCCGCCTGCGCGGGGAAGACGATGCCTTGTGTCGCGCCGACATCGAGAGCGTACCCGGGCGAGCAGTTACGGGATGGCGATAGAAACGCTTTTCCCGGCAGCAGGTTCTGAGGGCTCCGGGCCACCGCCGCGCCTTGGAACGACTTCAGACGGATGAGGATTCCTCCACGCCCAAGTCCGGCCGTAGCCGCTTCGGCCAGGTGAACCGGAAGGTTGCGCCTTGGCCGGGCGAGGAGTCCAGCCACACTTGTCCGCCGACACGCTCGACGATACGCCGAACCACCGCCAAACCGACGCCGGTACCCGCCTTCCTGTCCGGGCCTCGCTGGAACATCTCGAAAAGGCGTCCCCGATATTCGGGGGGAATGCCCGGGCCATCGTCCGCAACCGAGAACTCATGGAACGCACCGCGGTCGCGCACCGAGATCCAAACGTGACCATCGGCGCGGTCGTGGTGTTCGATGGCGTTGCCGATCAGATTGGCGAATACCTGGCGAAGATGGAGGCGATCGGTGCGCAGGTGGGGGAGATTCTCGGCAAGCGAAACGCGAAAGCCTTCGGGGAGCCCGTGGGCTTTGACGACTTCGGTAATCAGATCGGCCACACTCACCTCCTCCAGCTCGCCGACCCGCGTGCCTGCGCGGGCATAGTCGAGCATGCCGTTGATCAGGTCGTCCATCAGCCGGACCCGTTCCCGCAGCAGTTCCAGCCGCTCACGGCCCTCTTCCGAGAGATGGCCGGCGACCTCTTCCTCGATCCAGCTGGAGAGTCCGTGCACCGCCCGCAGAGGGGCCTTCAGGTCATGGGAGGCGACATAGGCGAACCGCTGCAGCTCTGCGTTGGCCCGGCGCAGCGCCTGCTCGGTTTCATGACGCTGGGTAATGTCGCGAGTGGAGCCGACTACGAAGGCAACTTCGCCGTCCGGCCCGCGCATGGGGGAGAGGATGTTCTCGAAGGCACCGTGGACGCCGGTTGGACTCGTGTAATGGGTCTCGTTGACGACAATCTCCCCGTCGCGCAAGACCTGCTGCACGCCACCGGACAGTATGCTTTCGGTCTCCTCCGGGTACTCTAGCTCCCGCATGGTCTTGCCGAGAGCCTGTTCCGCAGGCAGCCCCCAGAGATCGAGCAGTTTCTTGATTGGCAAAGACGAAGCGGCCCCCCCGGGTCGAAGATGTACACGTAGTCCTGCACCGAGGAGAGGACGGCGTCCAACTCCCGTGTGCGTTTATCCAGCGCCTCAACCGCCTTTCGTAGCGCCTGCTCTCTCCCGCTAAGCTCGGTGGCCATTCTCTCAACTGCATGGCGCACGCGCTGTACTTCGGCGGGTGCCACCGGATCGGCGCGGGCGGCTGCTCCACCCGCACCGAGCACGGCCGTCTCCCGCTCCAGCCGGTGCAGGGGGGCGGCAATACTGCGCGCGAGCACGTAGGCGAGCAGCAAGGCAAGAGCGCTTACCAGCAGGGCAATCCCCGCGTCCCGCCGCAATTCCCGGCGGATAGGGGCGAGCGCTGCTTCGCGCAGCTGCCCGGCCCCGGCAACCCAGCCGAGCCCGCTGATAGGGACCCTGGCAATTAATGACGGCTGCTCCACCAAGGGCAATTGGCCCACCCCGGTGTGGGCATAACCCGCCTCCAGCGTAAGGCGCAACAATGTGTCACTGTCGCGCCAGCGCGTGCGCGCTTCCCAGGTCAGTGGGACGACCGGATTTTGATAAACCAGTACGCCCTGGCGGTCGAACAGCACGATCTCCGGTCCGCCCGGCCTTCGCTGTGCCATCAGCAGTGGACCCAACTCACCTGTGGTCACACCGGCCACTACCACCCCACGCAGTGTGCCGGTGTGTTCGTCGCGTATTGCGGTGGCAATGGAGAAAAGCGGCACGCGTGTCACGATGCCGGTTTCCATCAGATTGCCGATCGCCCAAGACGCGCCTTTGACAATGGCCTGGAAGAAGTCTCTGCTCGACAGATTCTCGCCAACGAGTCCGGTCAGGCTCGAGGCACGCACAGTGCCGTCCGGGGTTAGCCAGAGCCGGGTGTGCACGGTGCGGTATTGCTCCGCCGCTTGCTTCAACACGCGGGTTGCCTTGGCGCCGGAATATTGCTCAAAAGTGAGAATCGCCTCGCCGGCAAGGTGATTACTGCGTCGCACGTCATCGACGAAGGCGCGGAACGTCGCGGCCACCCCCCGCGCCACTCCCAATTCGGTCTGAAGGACCTCTTCAAAGCGGGACTGATAGCTGTCCCGGTATGCCCAACCGAGGACCAGCAGCAGCGGCACCAATGCCGAGACGATAAGCAGAATGAGGCGGAGGCCGATCGCCTGCGGCAGTAGCCGAGCGAGCAAGGCAGGAGGGATGCTTGGCCGGCGTTCGGTGACCGCTGGCTCCCGGCTGCGCTCCGGCATCGATTCGGGAGGGTCAGTGGGTTGGGGCATCGCGCTGAGGGACTTCGTTCCTGCGATATTGGCTAAAAAGTATAACTCTCCGTTGGTGGGGCAAGCCGGCTTGCGGACGCAGGCGCGTGTGATGGTCGAACTTTACGTCCCCTCGCATGGCTGTTCATGGCCGATTTTAGACACGGTCTTCTCTCTACCCGCCGGGCCAGTCAAACCTTCCGCGAAGATGTCCGTTCTTTGGCTGAAAGCGGGACATTCGAGAGGGCAAGTGCTCAGGCGGTATCGCAGCGAAAGCATCTTCTCAGCGCAGTTGCTCTTTCAGCTATAGGCTTTAAGGAGCCTGAGGGTTTTGGATAGAGAAGGGCGAACGATGAGCGACAGCGCCGCGAAGCTGGGCCTGATGCCGCCGCTGACGGGCCTGGTGGGGATCTACGGCGCCGAAATCAGCCGGGCCGGACAAATCGCCTGCAAGGAGGTGAACGATGCCGGCGGCGTGCTGGGCCGGCCGCTGGAGCTGGTGATCGAAGACGATGGCAGCCTGCCGGAGAGCGCGGTGGTTGCGGCCAACCGTCTCGTGCATGAGCACCGCTGCACCGCCATCATCGGTAACCTGCTATCGAACTCGCGCATCGCCGTCGCCTACCGAGTCGCCGAGCCGAAGCGGATCCCTTATCTGAATTTCTCCTTCTACGAGGGGAGCATCCTCAGCCGCTACTTCTTTCACTTCGCCGCGCTGCCCAACCAGCAGATCGACCGCATGGTTCCCTACATGCGCGCCAGGTTCGGCCCCCGCATGTTTTTCGCCGGCAACAACTACGAGTGGCCGCGCGGCTCGATAGACGCGGCAAAGCGTGCCCTGGTCGCTGCCGGTGGCGAAGTCGTCGGCGAGGAGTACCAGCCCATCGGCGTGTCGGCCGACGCGATCGAGGCCGTGCTCGCCCGGGTCGAGGCGGCCGCGCCCGACGTCTTCGTTCCCTATTTTGCGGGCGACGATCAGCTGCATCTGCTGACCCGCTTCACCGAGCGCGGCTTGAAGGCGCGCATGGCGGTGGTCATGGGGCACTACGACGAGGTGATGGCCAGCCGGCTGCCTGCGGCGGTGCGCGAAGATTTATTTTCCTGCAACACCTATTTCATGAGCGTCGATACGCCGGAGAACCGCGGCTATCTGGCAAGGTTGGCCGCGTGGCCGGGCGTTGACGGTATCTGGCCCCAGGGCAACGGCATCCTCACCAATTTCGGCGAGGGCTGCTACCTGTGCGTCAAGGCCTTCGCCGCAGCGGCCAACCGGGCCGGCAGCCTCGATGCGGAGGCGCTGGTCGATACGCTGGCAGAGGTCGAAGTCTCCGGTCCGCAGGGCAGCGTGCGCATGGATCCCGCCACGCACCATGCCCGCGTCAACACCTATCTGGCCCGCTGCCTGCGCGACGGCGCATTCGAGATTGTCGAAGCGTTCGGCGCCAACGAACCCGTACTGCCCGAGCGCTACCGGCATCTGCGCATCAGTACCAGGACCACCCTGGAGGAGGAGGTCCGCCTGCAATCCAGGATGCTGGAGCAGATGGTCGAAGCGGTCTTCCTTATCAACGCCGAAGACGCCGCCATCATCTACGCCAACCCCGGTGCCGAGCGCATGTTCGGCTACAACCGCGGTGAGTTGATCGGAAAGCCCGAGGCGGTGCTCGCGTTGGAGGCTTCGCCGATGCCGGGGACCGTGGCCCGCGAGGGTCACTGCCAAGGTGAAATCAGAAGCGTCAAGAAGGACGGCAGCCTCTTCTGGTGTTCGGTTTCGGCGTCCATCTTCACCCATCCGGTCTATGGCGAAGTCTGGCTTTCGGTACGCAACGACATCACCGAACTCAAGGAGCTGCAAACCCGGCTTGCCGAAACCTCCGCCTACACCCGCAGCCTCATCGAAGCGAGCCTCGACCCCCTCGTGGCCATCGACGCCGAGGGCAGGATAACCGATGTGAACGAGGCCACCATCAGGGCCACCGGGGTCTCCCGCGAACGGCTCATCGGCACCGACTTCGCCGACTACTTCACCGAGCCGGAGAAGGCGCGCGAAGGCTATCGACGTGTCTTCGAGATGGGGTTCGTGACCGACTACCCCCTGACCATTTGCCACCGTGAGGGCGGGCAGACCGACGTTCTGTACAACGCGAGCGTTTACCGCGACGAGCAAGGGGCGGTGGCGGGGGTGTTCGCTGCGGCCCGCGATGTCACCGAGCGCAAGCTCGCCGGCGAGGCGCTGCGCCAAGCCAATGAACAGCTGACCGAGACCCTGGAGAAGCTGCGGGTCAGCCAGGCGCAGATTATTCAGTCCGAAAAGCTCGCAGCCCTCGGGACCCTCGCCGCCGGCGTCGCCCACGAGCTGAACAACCCGTTGATGGGGGTGATGAACTACGTCGGCTTCGCCCGCCGCCACGTGCAGGACCCCGAACTGCAGTACCCGCTCGACCGCGCCGACCAGGAGCTGAAGCGCATCCGCGACCTGCTCAAGAACATGCTCACCTTCGCCCGCCCCTCCGTAGAGGGACTCACCGTGATCGACCTCGGTGCGGTGCTGGCGCGTACCGTCGACTTGCTTGCCCCCGAGTTTCGTGCCCGCCAGATCACCTTCACCGAGGAGCTGCCCGAATCCCTGCCGCGGGTCTCCGGCCAGGCCGGCCAGCTCCAGCAGGTATTCCTGAACCTGCTGCTCAACGCCCGCGATGCGGTGCAGGGGAGAGAAGAGAAGCGGGTGAGCCTTCGAGCCTATGTGACGGACGGCGCCGTAGCGGTGGAGGTCCGCGACACCGGAGAGGGTATCCCCGAGGCGATTCAGGGGCGCATCTTCGACCCCTTTTTCACCACCAAGCCGCCGGGTCAGGGCACAGGGCTGGGTCTGTCCATCGTCCAGAGCATCATCACCGAGCTGGGCGGCACCATCGGCGTCGCGAGCGCCCCCGGGGAAGGGGCTACCTTTACCGTAACGCTGCCGCAGGCACCGCCAGTTACCTGACGACCCGGCGGGTGCGGGTGACGGGTGGCAGGCGTGGTGCCAAAACGCCTATTGGCAATCGGCGATGAGCAGCCAGGTAGGATGGGCAAAGGAGCGAAGCGACGTGCCCATCGAAGCGCGGTTGATGGGCACGCTGCGCTTTGCCCATCCTACAGTCGTTGCACCGGAGGGCACGGCACGCCCGGTGTCAGGCTCCTATGCCCGTTTGCTGTAACCGGAACTCCGTGCGTGGACAGACCCCTTCACCTCACCCTCGACGAACCCGGTAGCGCCGGTCCGGCCACGTTCCGCCGAAGCGCGGTGATTGCTGCGGTCATTGTGGTGCTGGCGGTCACTATCATGGGCGCCGGCAGAATCCAGTTGCCCCCCTATCCGCAGTTCACGCTCTTCCACGCCACCTTCAGTTTCGTCGTCGATCTCGTGACCGCTTTCCTGCTGTTCGGACAGTTCGTCTACTGCCGCGTGCGCTCCTACCTCCTGCTCGCCGCCGCCTTTCTGTTCAGCGCCCTGGTGATGGTCCCCTTTCTGCTCTCCTTTCCGGGGGCGGTCGCAGCTAAAACCCTGCTGATCGGTGGGCCCCAGAGCGCGATTTGGACATGGCACTTCTGGCATATCCTCTTCCCGGCCCTGATTGGTGCTTCCGTGCTTTTGCACCGGCGCGTCCGGCGCACGGTGGAGGAGCGGCATGTCCCTGCCGCGGTGGCCGTCACCATCACCCTGGTGATCCTGAGTGTGGCCGCGGTTTTGGCCGCCGTCACGCTCTTTCACGACCGCTTGCCCGTCCTTTACGCCGCGTCCGAAGCGCCGCTGACCCCGAGCTTTTACGTGACGGGGGGAGTGGCCGCGGCCGTCACGCTGCTGGCTCTGGCGCTGACCCTGCCGCACGTGCGACAGCGTTCGGTCTTGCACATCTGGATCGCGATGGTGCTGCTCGCGCTGCTGGTGGATGTGGGGGCCAGCCTGAGCGCCTATGACCGCTATAGCGTGGGCTGGTACTTCGGCCGTATCGAAGCCATGCTGGCCTCCAGCGTTCTCGTCGTTTTGCTCCTCTCCGACATCAGCCGGCTCTATCGTTCTCTGGCCGAAACAGCGCAAGCACTGGCCGCATCGAGCGAGCAACAGGACCGACTGCTGGCCGAGGTGCGCCGACGGGAACAGGAGTTCGAAGCCCTGGCGGAGAATTCGACCGATATCATTGCCCGCTTCGATCGGAACCTGCGACGGGTCTACGTCAACAGCGCCATCGAAGCGGTGCTGAAACGCCCGCGCGAGGAGATTCTTGGCAAGACCCATTTCGGTGTGGGTCTTCCACAGCCGGTCGCCGCTGAATTGGATGCGGAACTTCGCACGGTACTCGCATCCGGTCGGCCGCGCACGGTGGAGAATACCGTGCCGACGCCTGCCGGCGAGCGCCACCTCCACTCGCACCTGATACCGGAGTTTGGTGCCGGCGGCGAGGTGGAAAGCGTGGTCGTGATCAGTCGTGATCTTACCGAGCGTGTGCGTGCCGAGGAGGCCGTGCGGGAGAGCGAGCGGAAATACCGGGAGTTGGTCGAGAATCTCTACGAGGGGATTTGGCTCATTGACGACAAGGCCAACACGACCTTCGTCAATGCCCGCATGGCGGAGTTGCTTGGCTACCCGGAAGAGGAGATGCTCGGCCGACCGCTGTTTTACTTTATGCGCCAACCGGCGGCCGAGGCAGCCAGAGGCAACCTGGAGCGGGGTCAAGCCGGTGTGAAGGCCGAGTATGATTTTGAGTTCCGGTGCAAAGATGGCCGGCCCATCTGGACCCATATTGTGACCACCCCGCTGTTCGATAAGGAAGGCGTTTACCGGGGCGCCTTGGCAGGCCTCATCGATATCACTGGACGCAAACGCATGGAGGAGGCGCTGTCGCGGGCAAATGCCGAGCTGCAGCAGTTTGCCTACGTGGCTTCCCACGACCTCAAGGCACCGCTGCGCACGGTGTCAAACCTCTGCACCTGGCTCGAAGAGGACCTTGGCCCGCAGCTAAGCGGTGAAGTCCGCCGACATCTCCAGTTGATGCGCGAGCGGATAGCGCGGATGGACGCATTGATTGAGGGGCTCCTTGCCTGTTCCAGGGCCGGCGGCACGACCCGGGAGGTCGAGCGGGTCGACAGTGGACTGGTGGCAAAGGAAGTCCTTAACGCCCATCCGATACCCGAAACCCTGCACGTATCCGTGTCCGGGGCGATGCCGCTCCTCGTTACCGACCGCATCAAGATCGAACAGGTTTTCGCCAACCTGATCAGCAACGCCATCAAGTACCACGACCGCCACGATGGCCACGTCTGGGTATCGGCTCGTGAAAGCGAGGGTGACTACTATGAATTTACGGTGGCCGACGACGGTCCGGGCATCCCCGCCGAATACCACGAGCGGATTTTCAAACTGTTGCAACGGGGCCCCACGGCCGAGGGCCGCGAGGGAACGGGGATGGGGTTGGCCGTGGTCAAGAAACTGGTTGAAGGCGTCGGTGGACGCATCACAGTGGAGTCGAGTCCGGGCGAGGGTGCGAGCTTCCGATTCACATGGCCCAAGCGGATGGATGTCAAAGCGACCGAAGCGACTTGATCAATTCCTCTTGCGCCATCCAGCGTTCAACGCCGTACCGGTTCGTGTACGCGTCTGTCAGCGGGCGGACTGCAATGCCGTTTCTCAGCCACTTCTTTGCGTCGTCTATACGCGCTGTCGGCCAAGCTTGCTTTTCGACCTTGGTCGGGACATTTCATCCTCGTGCCAAGGCCAGCGTAAACCCGATAGCACAGCGAATGAGGCGGTGCGAGTTAAGCGCCTTGTTGGGCATTTTGAATATCCCAGATAACAGTGTCGGCACTAAAATCTTGTTCGTGCGGCCACGAAATCCCGTAATGTGCCGGGCGAACCATACGGAAATATGACTCATCCAAGAGTTCTTTGAATGCGCTTCCCTCCAAATATGGCTTAACATCGAAAATACCGGAAACACCACTGCTCGTTTGAATCTCGATCCGATAGTCCTCGAGAGGAACGGCTTTTACGATCTTGTCCATAATGCCTCCTATCGCAACGGCTCAATCTTAAACAACGGCTCACCCGACACTGCCAGCTTCCAGTCAGCCATCAAGTCGTCTCTATGTATTTCAATCCATGCCTGCACCAATTTCATCTTTGCTGACGGCAGACTGCCACCGAGGACGGAACCGTCTTCAATGGAGATAGTCGCTTCGTATTCACCATACTCTGCATGGATGTGCGGAGCGCTGTGTTTCTTGTTGTCATAGAAGTACATCAGGATCAGTATTCCGTAAAACATCGAAATTGTAGGCATCAGAATACCTCCGTTATGTACATGCCCAACGACTGGTTCAGGCGACGGCAAAAGCGGCTCCAGCGATGCCTGGCAAGAGCAAGAAAACCACGCCGCTTTTGCGGGTCGCCTGAAACGGAGCGTTAGGCATTAACTTGCGCCCGACAATAGAGTTCGGCGCTCTTAAATATCCCTTGCGTAAACCGCTGTTTCTTACTTGTTTTTTTAAAGCCGTTGAATTCCATAATTACCGCGGTGACAGTTCCTACAAACTGCTTCTCATGCCACGACAGAGGTTGGATTTCTCCGCGTTCGATCGCGGCCTGTAGCTTTGATTCATAGACCGTCACTGGTGAGTTGCCAGTTTCTTCTGCAACACTAAGAGCTGCATGGATATTCGTGGGAAAAGTCAGGATCTTGAAAATCGCTTTCTTTTGTTCGCTGTTGCAGGGGATACGAGGGTACAGCTCCTGATAGTCAGCGATGTCCGGCTGCCGGACCCTGATGGTCAGTTCTACGTCTTTCATGTCGTCACCTCAGGGTGTGGCGGATCGGATGAGCGCCATCGACACGCACAATACCGTATCTCGTTACGGCGCGTCAACGAGATGCAGTAATTGGCATCTTGTTCGCACGCGACCGCGGGCGAGCGTCTGCTAACGAGACTGTCGAATTTTAGAAGCGCCGGCGCAACGACAGCCGTTCTGCAACGGGGCCCCGCGGCCGAGGGGCGCGAGGGAACGGGGATGGGGTTGGCCGTGGTCAAGAAACTGGTTGAAGGCGTCGGTGGACGCATCACTTTGGAGTCGAGTCCGGGCGAGGGTGCGAGCTTCCGATTTACGTGGCCCACGCGGATGGATGTCAAAGGGGTCGAAGCGACTTGATGGTGTATCAATGTGTGTAGGGTTCCGTGATGGCCGCAATCTGGATGGGCTCGACATTTGCACCTTGCCGGAGAGTGCGTCCTGGCCAACGATGCGGCAGCGCGGGCGGAACGCAGCCTACGCCCGCGCCTGTCGTCGGGAGATCGGCGAATTCGCCGGGCGCCGCATTCAGCGCCGCAGTACGCGCCTGAACGCGTTGTTCGAGCGTCCGGTTGCTCTGGCGCAGTGCCGCTTCGGCCCGTTTTCGCTCGGTGATGTCGACAAAGATGGTGGCGCACCGGTTGGGCTCGGGGCTGTACATCACCACCTCGAAATGCCTGTCCAAGGTGGCGGTATACTGCTCGAAGCGCCGCTCCCGACGGCTCAGCGCCACCTCCCCGACCGCCTCAAGCCAGAAGGGCTCGATTTCCGGCAGTACCTCCCGTGCCGTCTTTTCCGACCGTCTTCTCGCGTGTCAGGCCGGTGATTCGCTCGAAGGCGGGATTGATGTCCACGAAGCGGTAGTCGCACGGGCGGCCGTGCTCGTCCAGCACGACCCAGCCGCCCTTCACGGTCATGCAGGAACACCGGATCGAGGATGCTCTCCAGTGCCAGATCCAGCGACGCCTGTGCGTCGCTTCCCGCCTCGCGCAGGGCATGGTCGCGCTGTGCCAGCTCGACTCTCAGCGCGGCATTCTCGCGCTCCAGCTCATCGGTTCGCGACATGGCGCGTGTTCACTCCGTGCAGCTTTCAGCTTTGAGAAAAGAACGATGCTCGGGGATGGCGGGGTGCTCATGACCCTCTTGGCCATTCATCCACCCAACACAATGATATTTTTAGGCTATCCCACTGGACTTCAGGCGTTCACGTCGAGGAAAAACAGGAGCGGGGCAAGGCAAGACGCGGGGGGGACGACCCGCTGATGGGGGTGACGAATGCGGTGGTCGCGGGAATTTCCGTTCTAAAGTAAAAATGACCTCGCCCATCCGGGTAGAAAACCCAACGGAAGGTGAATATGCCTCTCTCCCCTCCGCAGATTGAGCGCCTGAAGACCGGCATCGCCGGCCTCGACCTGACCCTGGGGGGCGGCCTGCCCAAGGGTCGGGCGGTACTGGTGACCGGGGAAACCGGGACGGGCAAGAGCGTCCTGTTGAACGAGTTCGTTTACCGGGGGGTCACCCAGTACGGGCAACCGGGCGTTCTGGTCGCCTGCGAGGAACCGCCCGAGGCGGTGCGGCAGAATGTCGCCGGGTTCGGCTGGGATTATGCCGCCCTGGAAAGCGGCGGCACGGGGCAGCTCGCGCTCCTCGACGCCGCGCCGTTCAAGGGCGAACTGGAGGTGGTCGAGGCGGAGCAGCAGTACGACCTGACACCGCTCATCGACACCATCGTCCGTACCATCGAGCGCCTCAAGGCGGAGCGGGTCGCGATCGACGGCCTGGCCAGCCTGTTCGAGCGCTTGCACTCGGAGCGGTCGGTTCGCCAGATGTTTCTTCTGCTTACCCAGCGCCTCGGTGATTTGGGTGTCACCACACTGCTCAGCGCCCCGATGAAAGGGGGCCGCAGTGTGCTTTCCGAACACGCGATCGAGGAGTTTGTGGCCGATGGCATCATCGAGCTGGGACAGTTGCCGGGTGAGCTGCGGACGATACGAAAACTGTCCATCAGGAAGATGCGGGGCCTCGACTACCAGTCGGGCGTCGTGGAGTTCCTGATCAACGACGACGGACTGGAGGTGTTCCCGCGCATCCCCCTCAAGCCCGGCATGGCGCCGGAGCTGTTGACCGCACGCAAGTCGTCGGGGATCCCCGGCCTAGATGACCTGCTTGGGGGCGGCGGCTACCCGGAGGGGCACACGGCGCTGGTCAGCGGCAACTCCGGCAGCGGCAAGACCGTGCTCGGGCTGCACTTTATCCGGGCCGGTCTCCAGGCCGGCGAGCCTGCCGTGGTGCTCACCGTCGAGGAGAGCCGTGAGCAGTTGCTGCAAGAGGCCAGGAATTTCGGCTGGGACCTGGATACGCCGCACCGGGAGAACCGTCTCGCCTTCGTCGATGTGCCGTTTTCGGGGATGCGGGCCGATCAGATCCTCTATCAGTTCGCCAACAAGGCCCACGAGGTCGGGGCCAAGCGGCTGATGATGGACTCCATCTCCGCGCTCATCTCCGGCGGCGCCACACAGCGCGAGGTGCGCCTGTTTCTGGAACAGCTGGTGAGCTTCTGCAAGGCGGAGGGGATCACCGCCTTTCTCACCTATGCCATCAGCGGTGCGTTTGGGGCTGCCGCCGGTGAACTGCTGGGAGGCTCCGCCATCACCGAGGCGCGCCTCAGCTCCATTGTCGACACCATCATCCTGCTCAACTATGTGGAACAGAGCGATCGGGTCGACAAGATGATGAGCGTCCTGAAGGTACGCGGCAGCGATCACGACCCGGGTATTTTTCGTTACGCCATCACCGACCGCGGTTTCGAGATCGGCGAGCATTTTCAGTGATGCCGGCCGCGGGAAAAACCGGCTAGTCCCGAGCGGCGGTCTCTGCACCCGGGTCCTGTTTACGCAGCGCCGCCGCCTGCCGGCGGGTCAGCTTCGTAGGATGGGCAAAGCGCCGCCTATGCCGGTTGCATTGAGCCTGAACCTGACCGGCGCGTGCCCATCTACCGACACTGATGGGCACGCGCCGTAAAGCAATGGTGCCAAACCGAGCGAATGGGCGGCGGCGCTTTGCCCATCCTACGGGCTTCCCCAGGCTGGGCACCGACCGGTTTATCTGTTCGGTGCTCTAGTCCCGCGCGGCGGTCTCTGCACCCGGGTCCTGTTTACGCAGCGCCGCCGCCTGCCGGCGGGTCAGTCGCCGCCAGGGCCGCGGCAGGATACCGGGGACCTGGCGGCAGTAGCGCCGATAGCGCTCGCCGTAGTGGGCCAGCAGCTTGCGCTCCTCCAGGCGTGAGCCGATCACCAGGTAGCCCGTGATCAGCAGTGCGCTGGTCAGGCGCAGGGTATCCATGTCCCGCGTCCACAGGATCACCAGCCCCAGCGTGTACCAGGGGTGGCGCACCCAGCGGTGCAGCGGCGAAATCGCCAGGTGGTCGGCTTCCTCCGTGCCGTGCTCGCCCTCGCGCCACTGGCGGGTGCCGAGAAATTCGTCCATGGCGTAGTAGCGGGTGGTCCAGATGAAGCCGGCCACGGCCGCCAGCGCCAGGCCGTCCGCTATCCAGCCGGCCCACCCGTGGAAGCGCCACAGCGATGGCGACGGCCAGAAAAGTACCGCCCACAGCAGCGGCAGCAACAACAGGGTTGCGGAGATGTTGAAGGCGATGCGGTAGCCGGCCATGGCGGCGGGCCAACGGGCGGCCACCCACTGCTTGGCGGTGCGCGAGGCGAGGGCCGAGTGCAGACTGAAGTAGGCGATCCATCCGGCCGCGACCAGTACGATCTCGGTGGCGAGTGTCATGGTTGAAATGGCTCCCCCGGTGGTAAAGTCGTGTTGGTTATCGTCTATGGTCCTTCTATACATTCTGTCGCATGCGCCGATTATCCGTCGTTCGATTGAGTTTCGTCCTGCTCGTCGCCAGTGTGGTCGCCTGCAGCGAGCAGGGGCCGTCCTCTTCGGAGGCAAAAGGCGAGACTCTGTCCCGCGCGGAGCGGATCGCGCTCGGAGCCCGGCTTTACCAGAAGAACTGTGCGATCTGCCACGGCGCGCAGGCGGAGGGCGCGCCCAACTGGCGCCAGCGGGACATCCAGGGCCATTTTCCGCCGCCGCCACTAAACGGCACCGGCCACGCCTGGCACCACCCGCGGGTGATGCTCCAGCAGGTGATCCGCAACGGCAGCATGGATGGCAGCGGCCGCATGCCTGCGTGGCGGAACCGGCTGGACGAGGACGAGATCGCCGCGATCATCGACTGGTTCCAGTCCCGCTGGCCGGACGAGGTCTACGCAGCCTGGGCGGAGATCGACGCCCGCTCGGCACAATAGTACCTGTCGAACTCAGGACAGAAATCGTCCAAGATGAGGGGCATGCGGCGGTCAGTCGTCGATGCTTCCGCACGCAGAACGCCAACCAAAGGAGAAAACAATGCACAAACAGGGTTTAGTGGCGATTGCACTGGCTGCGCTTTTGGGCGCAGGCCAGGTGGCTGCCCAGGAGAATGAGAGCCCCTATGGGCAGGGTTATGGACCGGGCCCGATGCATGATGGTTACGGCCCCGGCATGGGGCAAGGCTACGGTCCCGGCATGGGACAGGGGCCGGGTTCACGCCCCGGCATGGGGCAGGGGCCGGGTTACGCCCCCGGAATGCAGCAAGGCTATGGTCCGGGCATGGGACAGGGGCCGGGTTATGGCCCTGGAATGCAGCAGGGCTACGGCCCCGGCATGGCGCCGGGTTACGGTCCGGGCATGATGGGTGACGATGCTTTCGGTCCGGGTGCCGGCATGCAGGGTCGCCGTGGTGGCCAGGGGCCGGGTATGATGGGCGGCCCCGGCATGATGATGCAGGGTATCTGGGCCCTCGACCTGACCGCCCAACAGCGCGAGCAGATCAGCAACCTGATGGCCGAACAGCACCGCCAGACCTTCGAGCAGATGGCGCGGGCGCGCGAGGCGATGGCTTCGCTGCAGAAGCTCTATCAGGACCAGACCTGGAATGCCGAAGCCATTGGCGAGGCCTACGGCAAGATGTTTGACGCGCGCCGCGACTCCATCGTTTCGATGGTGCAGATGCGCAATAAGATTCACGGCCTCCTGACCGACGAGCAGCGCCAGCAGTTGCAGAGCCTCGGCGGTTGGGGCGTCCCGACTCCGTGAGCCGGCAGGGCCGGTCCGGTTTGGACCGGCCCCTCGGTGGGGCGGGGTCAATGGAGAAGCAGAATGACCGCACAAGCGGGGCAGTCCCCGTTCCAGTTGGATAACGACGCCGGCTATCGAAGCTGGCGCGAGCACAAGCTTGCCGGTTACCCGGCCGACCCGGCCGCGCTGCTGGTGGAGATCGGCGACCCCCGCGCGCTGACCGACCAGGAGCATGCCGCGCTGCTGGCGTGCATCCGCAAGACCAACATGGCCCTCTATGCCGGTGCCAGCGGCGATGACGCCGACAAAGGCATCGTCGAGGCCTTGGGTGCCCGCTTCGGCCTCAAACGGCTGGACAGCAATTGGCTGGCCGACGAGGACGGCATCACCTCGCTCACCGTCAATCCGGCCGGTCCGCGGCCCAACTACATCCCGTACACCAACCGCCCCATCAACTGGCATACGGACGGCTACTACAACCTGCCCGAGCGGCAGATCCACGGCCTGATCCTGCACTGTGTACAGCCGGCGGCGGAAGGCGGCGACAACGCCCTGTTCGACCCGGAAATCGCCTACCTGCGGCTGCGCGACGAGGACCCCGAACTGGTCCGCGCCCTGATGCGGCCGGATGCCATGATCATCCCCCCGGGGACCGACTCCGAAGGCGGTGAACGGGAGGCGGCGGTGGGGCCGGTGTTTTCGGTGCGGCCGGATGGGGCGCTGCACATGCGCTTTACAGCCCGCAAGCGCAATGTGGTCTGGAGCGACGACCCGGCGGTGCAGGCGGCGCGCGACCGGCTGCTGTCCGTGCTGGCGGATGAGCGCTACGTGTTCAGGGCCCGTCTGGAGTCCGGCATGGGCCTGATCTGCAACAACGTGCTGCACGACCGCAGCGGGTTTTCCGATTCGCCGGACGGCCCGCGTCGGCTGATCTTCCGCGCCCGCTATTACGACCGCATCGCCGGCAGTTGATAGCGGATGGTTGCGGCGACCAGTTTGTGTTGATCGAGGTCAAGGGCGGCCTTCGGCGGCATCGGCTAAATTGATTCACCCCCCAAGAGTTCAGAGGTTACCCCCCATGCAGAGTCTCTCCGAGTTTCTCGGTGGCGATCACAAGGCGTGTGATCGATTATTTGCGTCGGCCGAAGAGGAGGTCGCCCACGGGCGTTGGGAGGTCGCGGCACAGCAGCATAGCGACTTCATTTCCGCCATGGAGAGCCATTTCGGCATGGAAGAGGAGGGGCTGTTTCCGGCCTTCGAGCAGACGACCGGCCAGACCATGGGGCCGACCCAGGTGATGCGCCACGAGCACACGCAAATGCGTCAGCTCTTCGCCGAGATGGGACAGGCACTGTCGCAACGCGATGCGGACGGCTATCTGGGTGCCAGTGAAACGTTGCTGATCCTGATGCAGCAGCATAATGCCAAGGAAGAGCAGATCCTCTACCCCATGAGCGATCGGGTACTCGCCTCCGAACGGGAGGCACTGCTCGAGCGCTTGGCGGCGATCCGTTCGGGGGTATGAATGCCCGTGAACGGCTCCTCGATGTCAGCGAACTGGAGCCCCCCGAGCCGCTGGAACTGACGCTGGAGTCGGCCACACGCCTGTCGGCCGGTGAATACCTGCGCATGCTGCACCGGCGCTTTCCCTGCCTTTTGTTCGATAATCTGGATAAGCAGGGCTATGGCCACCTCATCCGCAGCGGTCGCGAAACCGCCTGCGAGGTCTTCATCTGGCGCAGGGACGACGCCATGGCAGCGGAGGCGGCGCACGCTGCGGCAAAGGGGCTTTCGGAATGGCGGGAATGAACTACGCGGCGCTGTCCCTGGAGCAGACCCCGCCGCTGTCGGTGCCGCTGCGTTTCTTCCTCACCGCGCCGCTGTTCGTGGTGGCGGCCGGGCTGTTCCTGATTGTGTACGGTCAGGACGCCCTGCTGAATCGATGGACCCCCTGGACCCTGGCGCTGACGCACCTGATGACCCTCGGCTTTCTGGCGCTGGTGATGGTCGGGGCCGTACAGCAGTTGCTGCCGGTGTTGATGGGCGCATCGGTGTCGCGCCCCGGCCTGACCAGCGGGGTGCTCCACGGGCTACTGACACTGGGCACCGTCGCCCTGGTCAGCGGGTTGGCATCCGGCTCGGCACCGGCCATGGTCACCGCCGCAATCCTGCTCGGCGGTGGTTTCGGCCTGTTCATCACGGTGGCAGGCTGGGGTCTGTGGCGGGCGCGCTCCGGGCACTTCACCCGCACGGCGATGATGCTCTCGCTGCTGGCACTGACGGTGGCGGTGGCGTTTGGCGTCAACCAGTCGGCCGGTTACGCGGGGGCGCTGCCGCTGTTCCGTGAGTACACTGACGTGCACCTCGGGTTGGGTCTGCTCGGCTGGGTCGGGTTGCTGATCATCGGTGTGGCCTACCAGGTGGTGCCGATGTTCCAGATCACGCCCGACTACCCGCGCTGGTTGATGCGCGGGCTGACGCCGGTGCTGTTCCTGGCGCTGATCGGCTGGGCGCTGGCCCACAGCGTGCCGGCTTGGTCGGCGTGGACCGGCACCCTGTTCGGTGCCGTGCTGGCCATCGGCTTCTCCGGTTTTGCCGTGACCACGCTCTGGCTTCAGCACCAGCGGCGCCGCCGGCTCCCTGATGTCACCCTGGATTTCTGGCGGGTTGCCATGGCATCGCTGCTGGCCGCTGTCCTTGTCTGGGTTTGGGGGCGGGTGAGCGGTGCCGTGCCGGAACTGCTGCTCGGGGTCCTGTTCGTGATGGGTTTCGCCCAGTCGGCGGTCAACGGCATGCTCTACAAGATCGGCCCGTTCCTGGTCTGGCTGCACCTTAACAACCGCCGCCAGACCGAAGGGCGGCCGCAGACCGGCATCCCCAACATGAAGCAGATCATTCCGGAACGCAGCATGCGCTATCAGTTCAGGCTGCAGGTCGGTGCCCTCGCCGCGGTAATTGCCGCTCTGGCCCTGCCCGTCCTCGCCCGGCCGGCCGGTATCCTGGTGACACTGTCCGCACTGCTATTGGCCGGTAATCTCTCACTCGCTTACAAGACCTATCGAACCCACGCCTGAAGCCGCCATGAAAGTCCTGGTGAATTTCCAACTCATCCCCCTGGGGGTCGGCGTCTCGGTCTCCGCCTACGTCGCCGAATGCGAACGGGTGCTGGCGGAGGCGGGGCTGACCTATGAGCTGCACGCCAACGGCACCAACATCGAAGGCGAGTGGGACGCCGTCTTTGCCGCGGTGAAGGCGTGTCACGAACGGATCCACGCCATGGGCGCGCCGCGCATCCAGACCGTCCTCAGCCTCGGCACCCGCACCGACCGCGACCAGGGACTGGCCGACAAGGTGGCCAGCGTCGAGGCCAAGCTGCGGCAATGATCGGTGGGTGGGTGGGCCGTGCGAACTGCACCGCACGCGGCTGGCTGGCGGGAGTGCGGTATAAAACCCGTCGCAGAGACGCAGAGACGCAGAGGGTTTGAAGGTGGCTCCGGGGAAGAACGGCCCGCGGCTCTGGTTTTCGCCGCGACTCAGGTCGTTGACAACGAAAAGACCTCTGCGCCTCCGCGTCTCTGCGGCAGTTTTTTCCTGCGAACGTAGGGTGTGGTGAGCTTGCGAACCGCACCGGTCGCGAACGTTAGTGCTCGGCGAGATCACATTCAATCCCGCCGTCCATTTCGCTTCCTGCTTTACGAGCCGTCGACTTCGGACCAGGTCCGCTTGCGACCCGCACCCGTCATTCCCGTGAAGGCGGGAGTCCAGGCGGCAACCGGCAGCTTATGACCCGCACCCGTCATTCCCGCGAAGGCGGGAATCCAAGCGGCAACCGGCAGCTTATGACCCACACCCGTCATTCCCGCGAAGGCGGGAATCCAGGCGGCAACCGGCAGCTTGCGACGCACACCCGTCATTCCCGCGAAGGCCGGAATCCAGGCGGCAATCCGGCAGCTTGCGACGCACACCCGTCATTCCCGCGAAGACGGGAATCCAGGCGGCAACCGGCAGCTTGCGACGCACACCCGTCATTCCCGCGAAGGCGGGAATCCAGGCGGCAACCGGCAGCTTGCGACCCAAACCCGTCATTCCCGCGAAGGCGGGAATCCAGGTTCCCCGAGCGGCCACCGAACCGAAACTAACGCCCCTTGATCGCCGGGTCCGGAACGGCTTAGTGTAGGCGTTCTCTCTATTTTCGCGTGCCGGAATTCACACGGAAAGGGAAGCCCATGCAACCTGCTGTCTACATTCTTGCCGGCCGGCGCAACGGAACACTTTACGTCGGTGTCACCAGCGACCTCGTTAAACGCGTTTGGGAGCACAAGAACAACGCGTCCGAAGGCTTCACAAAGAAATACCGGGTTCATCGCCTGGTGTATTTCGAGCTACACGATGACATGGTCGGCGCAATTATGCGCGAGAAGCGGCTCAAGAAATGGAATCGTGCCTGGAAGCTGGCATTGATCGAGAAAGGCAATCCCGAATGGAGGGACCTTTATCCCGAGATTGCCGTTTAGGGCACGATAGCCTTTCTGCGGTGGTTGATCTGGATTCCCGCCTTCGCGGGAATGACGGGTGGTAGTGGCTGGATGTTGCCGTCGATGCCTGGATTCCCGCCTTCGCGGGAATGACGGGTTCTGGCCGATGCTGCCGTCGATGCCTGGATTCCCGCTATCGCGGGAATGACGGCGTGGAGCCTTCATTGGAATGAAGAATGACGGGTATTGACCGGTTCCTCATCGAAGTCTAAAACTGCGTGGTTTCCGGGTGCCCCTGTCCCTGTGCTTCCCGTAACCCTGGTTCAAATCGATATTCTCAATCCCGCCGCTCCACCTCCGCTTCCTGCTTTGCCAGCTGTCGGCTGAGGGTGCCGGTCGGGCGGGTGTAGGGGGCCACCGCCGCGTACAGGGTCGGCACCACGAACAGGGTGAGCAACGTCGATAGCAGCATGCCGCCGATCACCACGGTGCCAATGGTGGTGCGCCCCTCCGCGCCGGGGCCGGTGGCGAGGGCCAGGGGCAGGGCGCCGAAGATGGTCGCGATGGAGGTCATCAGGATCGGGCGCAGGCGCACCGCGCCGGCCTCCAGCGCCGCCGCGCGCACATCGCGACCGGTGTCGCGGATCTGATTGGCGAAGTCCACCAGCAGGATGCCGTTCTTGGCCACCAGGCCGATCAGTAGCACCAGCCCCACCTGGGCGAAGATGTTGAAGCTGTCGCTGGCGAGCCACAGCGCCAGCAGGCCGCCGGTGAAGGCCATCCGATAAATGGGGTCGTAGTAAAGTTTTTTCCTCACACGCGGGTGAAGAGGGTCAGGTCTCGCCTTGTAGCATTCAAGAACAGAGAACCAGACTTCCCTTTTCCTAGGCGTTCGAGTGACCGGTTTGGGTCGGGAGCGGTCGTGGTCCGAAGTCTGGGGAAGGAGACAGTACGCCTCAAACATGACCGGCCAGGACTTACCCTGCCAGAGACCAAACGAGAACTCGAAGACGAGTGAAGGACGAGCCAGCCTAAGCCAACTCCAAAGAGTTCGACAGGACGGCGGGCACCAAGCCAGGGCAACGAAGGGTAGGCAACGACCAGGATGAGCGCCGACAGGAAAACACCGCTCAATAGAAACCCAGCTACGGTGCCGAGCTTCGGCACGAGAACAGCCTCCCGCAGCGCGCCATTAAGCACGGCCACACCACAATGCCCACCCGTACTGCCGGCGCTTTCAGTGCAATCGCAAAGAGCACTGTCCTCTCCTGTGGCGCACGGCGGTGTATTCAGCCGGCATAAGGCTAGGTAACTGTTCGGAATTCCTATTCGCCGCTCACTGTAGGAGCGACTCTGCCGCCATGAGACTATTGCTTCACTCCCCGCACTGACACCGAATGCACCCCGAACTCACCGCTCTCGTTGACCAGCACCAAGCCGTCGAACGGATCGCGAAAGCCGCGGTCCACGGTGCGCATCACTTCCTGACCGTCCAGGCGCACGACCATTTCGCCGTTGCGGTCCCGGCTCCACTCCAGGGTATGGGTGCGCCCGTCGGCCAAATTAGGCACTGAGTCGGCAGAGTCGATCACGGAGGTACCCGCCGAATAGATCCGCAGCATCTCCAATGAGGCATCGCCGCCGCCTTCTGCGGCCCGATAGGCGAGGCGGTAGCCCAGCTCCGCGTCCGTTCCCTGGTAGGACCCCAGCTGCAGGCGTTGGGCCGTGCCGCCCCGCACCTGGGCGCTCAGCTGCGTGCTCAATGCGAAGGCATTGGTGATCGCCACGGGCGCGGTGATTACCGCCCGTGAGGGGCCTGCGGTGGCGCCGGGCTGCTGCTGCGCCTCTTCGCGGCCCCCGTTCAGCGCCTCCTCGAGGATATCGCCGAAGATGCGCGTGGCCGTATCGCCTTCACCGCCATTGCGTTGTGGCTCGCTCGGGGCCGGTGCCGCTTCCACTCGGCTCTTCAGGGTGCCCGCCTCGACCCAGAACTCCCCCTCCGTCACCGTCCAGGAAGGCGAGCGGGTGTAGTTGCCGTCGTCGAAGTCATCGGCGAACAGCTGCGCCTGCCATGGGCGATCGAAGCGTGCCACCAGTTCCCGCAAATCGCGCAGGAACGAGCGATCGGCGCTGCGCCGTTCCTCGCCGCGCTCGATCAAGGCCTTCAGGTCTTCGATCAGCGCCTGGGGATCATGCTCAGTGCTCTGCGCCCGAGCGGCAATGGCAGGGACGAGGGTCAGGACGGCGACTAAGGCGAGGACTCGTTGGGCAAGCATCGCGGCGACTTTCCTGGCTGAAGGTCTTTCAAATTCAGTGTGGCACAGCCAGCCGGGGCTGCGAACAATTCCACACGACACTACCGTGAGCCTTCCGGCGACTCGACTGCGGTGGGGTGGTTCAGTCGCAGGCAAGCCGCCGAGGCTCACCCGTAAGAGAGGGTCTTTCTTCTTGCGAATGAAACCAGAAAGACCTGACCTCTTTGGGTTGGTCGGTGCACACGTGCACCGGACGGCGGCGCGCGAATGCCCTCATGCTCGGAGCGGCACCACTCGAACCGTGATGCGACTCCCGCCGGTTCATGGACGTTTGCAGGCCTAGTGCTACGCGCCCGTGTCGGCCTCGGTGGACGTGGTTCTAAACCTCGCCGTCGCCTTTCGCGTCATGTTCGGCGGCGTCAGCGCGCCCCGGTCGGATCGCAACGAGGACGAGGAGACCGACCGCGATGATCACGAGGATGTTGACCGCGAGGAGCACGAAGCCACCGAGCGCGCGGCCGAGGTCGCCGGAATAAGCGGCGAGCGCGCCGGCGGCGCCCGCGGGAATGAGCGCGACCGCGGCGACGACCCCGATCAGCGTGTCCTGCTGGCGCTTGACCACGGCGACGGTGCCCGCGGCACCGGCTACGACCGCGGCGACGATGCTGTACCAGCCGGTACGGACGCGCTCCTCGAGCAGCGGTTTCGAGACGAGGTTCGAGGCGCTCGAGATGATGTCGGTGACGTTGAACAACCACGTGGTCACGACCGCGGCGACGATCGCCAGCGCCAGCCCCCCGAACAGCACGAGGAGTGCGCGTCCCGCCATACGGGGGTAGCCACCCGCGATGCTGAACGACACGGCGGCAAGGGGCGGATACGCGGGCGCCACGATCATCGCGCCGAGGAGCAGCGGAATTGAATCGGTGAGGAATGCGACCGCGGCGAGCATACCGGAAAGCGTCATGAACGTGTAGTAGGCGTAGTCGGTCTTCACGTCGGAGATCACGCTACGGACGAGCTGGTCATGCACGACCGCAGTCCTCACGACGACGGCTCCAGCAGGACCACCCGGAGCGCGCTGACATAGAGAGCGTTGCCACGCAGCTGCGCGGCCACCTCGGGCGAAACCATCAAAATGTCCTCGATCTCTTGCTGGCTGCGTAGCAATCGGATCACGCCATAGATCCGCACCATCTGGCCGATGCGGATCTGGATCACGTCGTCGGCCTGGCGCCGGGTCATCTCGCCGAGCAGCGCGACCGGCACGCTCGCATCTTCGTCCCCGACGAGGAACGTATGGTTGCCGAGCACGTCCAGCACCTTGACCTTGTCGAGCACCACCTCGCGCGCCTGCAGCGCCTCTGGATCGGAGGCCTGCACGAACTGCGACACCGCGGTGATCACGCGGGGAATCCGCACGCGCTCGCGGATCGGCAGCGGCGCCACGCGAAACGCGCTGATGTAGATCTCATGGCCCCGCAGCTTCTGCGTGTCGTCTGCGGCGAGGGCCTGCTCGTCCACGATCTCCTCAATGCTGCGCAGCATCCGGATCACGCCGTAGATCCGGATCCGCTGGCCCGCCTCGAGCGTGACCGCACGATCGTGCTGCCGGCCGGTCAACTCGCCGAACAGGACCACGGGCACGGTCTCACCATGCTCCGAGATCAGGAAGACCCGCTCTCCGATCACCTGATCGATCTCGACATCCGCGAGGACCACATCCTTCGCGAGCAGGTTCGCCTTTGCGGTTTCGCCAGCGATCTCGCGCACCGAGGTGATCGGGCCCTGGTACGGAAACATGCCGGGACTGCCGATCACCGTACGCGTGATGCTGAGCGTCTGCGCCCACTGCATCAGCGCCACGGCCGCGCCGAGCAGCACGAGTCCGATGAAGGTAAGCTGCCAGGCCGGCGGACCGGGCTTGTCGGTCGGGGGGGTCAGTCTCACGACGTTCCAGGGCGCAGGCCTCGTGCCAGAGCACCAGCCCCTGGCGCGAGCGGGTAGGAACTGCAAAGCCTCATTTTCAAGCGACGCTCCAGCACTCTACGTCAAGCACGCCGGGTCACCTCGAATTGTCGGCGATATCCACGGTAAGCTGATGAATGGCGCGTGGACCGCATTGGCGACGAAGTCGACGCAATGTTGACGATATGGATGGGAACCTGGATGAGAACGGCTTTCTGCATGAAGATTAATATGGGTCCCCCGAAGCTTTTTGGCAAAGACCGGATTCGGCTCTTCCGGGGCACCTGAATTTTCTCTTGCAGCCATCACCGTCGATCCGCCGCCCAGCGCGTTCATTGCCGCATAGGCAGCTCAGAAACACTGACGCCATGGGGCTCAGACGTCGATATTCGCCGCCCTCAGCGCATTGCTCTCGATGAAGGGCCCATTCCGGGGACACCCTTGCGCCGCAGCGCGGCCTTCCAGTTGTAGAAGGCCGCCACCTCCAGCCCTTGCTCTTCGGCGTACCGGCGCATCGACTGGCCGGAGCGCTCGCAGGCCCGGACGTGGTCAAGCCAGAATCGCTGCTTCTCTGTGAGGGGAACTTCCGGAACGCTCATGCCGTGCTCCGCTTTGTTCAAATACATGGCGCACAGTGTTGCGGGTCAGGGCAACTGCGGGAAGTACGGGGTTCGTCGAGCGCTTACAGCCCATGGACCGCTTTATTCAAGGGCTGCTTGCCTATTCCCGAGCGGGCGGCGAAACCCGCCAGGTTGAACAGGTCGATAGCGCGGCGCTGATTCGGGAAATGTTGAGCACGCAAGAGGTGCCTGAAGAATTCCACATCCAAATCGCCGAGCCGATGCCCCGCTTAGTGACCGACCGTACCAAGCTGCAACAGGTTTTCGCCAACTTGCTCGGTAATGCCCTCAAATACCACGACCGCCCTGACGGCCATATCCGGGTGTCGGCTCGTGCGGTAGGAGATTTCTACGAGTTTTCGGTGGCCGACGACGGGCCCGGTATCCCGCCCGAAGACCAAACACGGGTTTTCCAGATGTTCCAACGGGGCCCGACCGCTCTGGGGCGCACAGGGACCGGGATTGGCCTGGCCGTGGTCAAGAAGTTGATCGAGGGCGTCGGCGGAACCATTGACCTTGAATCGGCTTCCGCCAAGGCACCACCTTCCGTTTCACTTGGCCGAAGCACATGGAAGCGAAAAACCTCTAAACGATTTCCGTCCCGTTGACCGGTTTCTCAACGAAATCATCGGTGAACACCATTGTGGTCTTTGCAAAGACCGCTTAGGCGCATCGAGCGGCCGTCTGTTTACGTCCCCTCGAATGACTGTTCATGGCCGGTTGCTGCCGCTGCTTTCTGGCTTTCCGCTATCGCGGGAATGACGGCGTGGAGCGCGTGGAGCCTTCATTGGAATGACGGGTATTGACCGGTTCCTCATCGAAGTCGAAAACCGCGTGGTTTCCGGGTGCCCCCTGTCCCTGTGCTTCCCGTAACCCTGGTTCAAATCGATACTCTCAATCCCGCCGCTCCACCTCCGCCTCCTGCTTTGCCAGCTGCCGACTGATGGTGCCGGTCGGGCGGGTGTAGGGGGCCACCGCCGCGTACAGGGTCGGCACCACGAACAGCGTGAGCAATGTCGACAGCAGCATGCCGCCGATCACCACGATGCCGATGGTGGTGCGCCCCTCGGCACCGGGGCCGGTGGCGAGCGCCAGCGGCAGGGCACCGAAGATGGTCGCGACCGAGGTCATCAGGATCGGGCGCAGGCGCACCGCGCCGGCCTCCAGCGCCGCCTCGCGCACATCGCGACCGGTGTCGCGGATCTGATTGGCGAAGTCCACCAGCAGGATGCCGTTCTTGGCCACCAGGCCGATCAGTAGCACCAGCCCCACCTGGGCGAAGATGTTGAAGCTGTCGCTGGCGAGCCACAGCGCCAGCAGGCCGCCGGTGAAGGCCATCGGCACCGCCAGCAGGATCACCAGCGGATTCAGAAAACTCTCGAACTGTGCCGCCAGAACCAGATAGACGATAAGCAGCGCCAGCCCCATGACCCAGTAGATGCTGCCGCTCGCCTCCTGGTAATTCTCCGCCTGGCCGAGCCAGGTGATGCGCGCCTCCCCCGGCAGTTCGGTGGCGATGAGTGACTCCAGCCGTTCGATGGCGTCGCCATAGGCGATCCCCGGTGCCAGTGAGGCGCTCAAAGTGACTGAGGGCGAACGGTCGACCCGGGTCAGTTCGGTCGGGGCGCCCACTTCCCTGAGCGAGACCACGCTGCGTAGCGGCACCAGTCGTTCGTCGTCGGTGCGCAGGAAAACGTTGCGGATGTCGTCCGGGGTTTGGGTGTCGCTCGGTTCGGCCTCCACCACCACCTCGTAGATCTCCGCCTGTTCGATGAAGTCGGTGACGTCCTGGCCGCCGAACAGCACCTGTAGCGCCTCGCCGATGGTCCGCGCATCGATGCCCAGGTCGGCGGCCTTGCGCCGGTCGATGCGCAGCTGCAGCTGCGGTCGGTTCTGGTTGTAGTCGAGTCGGGTGTTGACCAGGAACGGGTTCTGGCCCGCTGCGGCCAGCAGCTGGACTCCCCACTGGGCGGCGGTCTCGTAGTCGGGGCCGCCGATGGCCACCTGCACCGGTGCGTCGAAACCGCCCTGACCCAGGGAAGGCGGGTTGACCGCGAAGGCGCGGGCGCCCGGCAGGCTCAACAGCTGCGGCATTAGCTGACCGGTCAGCGCCTGCTGCGGCAACTCGCGCACGTCCCAGGGGGCGAGACGGACGATAATGAACGCTTCGTTCACCGCCCCCGGGCCCTCCTGGCCCGGCGCCACAATGCTCAACACATCTTCCACCGGCCCGCCTTGCTGGTAGCGGGCCAGCAGCCGCTCGATGCGCTCCACGACCGCCAGGGTGTAATCGAAGCTGGCCCCCTCCGGTGCCTGCACCGGGATGATGACGGCGCCCCTGTCCTCGGTGGGGGCGAGCTCCCGCGGCAGCGCCTGCAGGGCGAACCAGGCGACCACGCTGACGCCAACGGCTACCGCCAGCACCAGCAGCGGCCGCTGGATCGCCGGTGCCAGCGCCCGTTGATAGCCGGCGGCGATGCTGTTCAAGGCCCGCTCGGAGAGGCGAAAGATCGGGTTGTCGCTCCTTTCGGCGCCGCCGCGTACCAGCTTGGAGGAGAGCATCGCCCCCAGAGTCAGTGCCACCAGGCTGGAGAAGCTGACCGCCGCCGCCAGGGCGAGGCCGAACTCTGTGAACAGCCGCCCGGTGTCGCCGGGAATGAAGGCGAGCGGCACGAACACCGCGATCAGCACCAGGGTGGTGGCGATCACCGCGAAGGCCACCTGATCGGTGCCCCGTGCGGCGGCCACCAGCGGTGGTTCGCCGCCCTCGCCACGGCGGTAGGCGTTCTCCAATACCACGATGGCGTCGTCGACCACCAGGCCGATGGCCAGCACCAGCGCGAGCAGGGTGAGGGTGTTGACCGAAAAGCCGAGCAGCCAGAGCACCAGGAAACTGGCGATGAGCGAGACCGGGATGGTGGCGGCCGGCACCAGCGTGGAGTGCAGTGAGCGCAGGGCCAGGAAGATCACCGTGACCACCAGGGCGGCGGTGATCGCCATGGTCTTCAGCACCTCGAATACCGAACCGCGGATGAACACCGCCTCGTTGTAGGCCACCTCCAGCTCCACGTCCGGCGGCAGGTCGGCCCGCAGCTCCTCGACCCGTTCGCGCACCGCGTCGGCCACCGCCAGGGTGTTGGATTTGGACTGGCGCACCACCCCCAGCCCCACCGCCACTTGTTGGTTGACGGTGACCGCGGAGCGCTCCGACTCGGGGCCGATTTCCACACGCGCCACATCACCCAGGGTGACCTGGTAGCGCCCGCTGTCCCGGATCACCAGGTCACGGAACTCCTCCGGTGTCTGCAGGCGGGTGATGGCACGCACCGAAAACTCCCGCTGCTCCGATTCCACCCGGCCCGCCGGCAGCTCAAGGTTCTCCTCGCGTAGAGCGGTGACCACATCGCCCACGGTGACGTCCATCGCCGCCATGGTCTGTACGTCGAGCCAGATCCGCATCGCCTGCCGGCGTGCGCCGCCCACCAGCACGCGGGCCACGCCCGGCACCACCGAGAGCGGATCGGCCAGTCGCTGTTCGGCATAACGGGTCAGCTCGATGGGGGAGCGGCTCTCCGAGGTGAGCGTGATCCACAGCACCGGCTGGGCGTCGCTCGACACCTTGGAGACCACCGGCTCCTCCACCTCCTGCGGCAGTTCCCGGCGGGCGCGGCCGAGCCGATCCCGTACTTCGGCAGCGGCCGCGTCCAGGTCTTCACCCAACTCGAATTCGATGGAGATGCTGGAGACTTCGTCCTGGCTGGTGGAGGTGATCCGCTTGATCCCCTGAATGCCGCTGACCTGCTCTTCGATCACCTCGGTCACCTCCCGGTCGATCACCTCGGCGGAGGCGCCGGGGTAGACCGTGCTCACCGAGACCACCGGCGGGTCGATATCGGGGTACTCGCGCACCGGCAGCTGCAACAGGGCGGCGATGCCGATGACGATCAACAGCAGGCTGATCACGGTGGCGAAAACCGGGCGGCGGATGCTGGCGCGGGAGAGGATCACGTCGGCCGGTCCGCTACCCGCTCCGGCTGGTCCGCCAGGCGCACCGGTTGCCCCTCCTGAACCTTCTGCAGTCCGCTCACCACGATGCGGCTGCCGGCCTGGAGCCCGTCAGTGATCTCCACGGTGCCGGGGCGGCGCTCACCCACCGCCACGGCGCGGCGCTCCACCGTGCGATCCGGCGCGACCACATAGACGTAGTGGCGCTCGCCCTGCAGGAGCAGCGCCTGCTCCGGGATCAGCACGGCATCGGGGCGGACGGCCGTAACCGTACTCACCGAGGCAAAGACACCGGGTTTGAGCACACTGTCGGTCCCCTCCAGGGTGGCCTCCAGAGTGACGGAGCGGGTGGCGGGGTCGACCGTGTTGTCGATATGCGAAACGCGGCCGCGAAACTCCCGCTCAAAGCCAGGCGCGGAGATGCGCACCGGCAGGCCCGGACGCAGTTGTGGCAGCAGCTCAGCGGGCAGGTCAAAGCGCACCTTGAGGGCGTCCAGGGTGGCCAGGGTGGTGATCGGCGTGCCCGGCTGGATCAGCGCCCCCGGACTCACCTGGCGCAGCCCGAGTGTGCCGGCGAAGGCGGCGACGATGCGCCGGTCGGCCAGCGCCGCCTGGGCCTCGGCGATCCGTGCCTGGGCGGTCTCCATGCGGGCGCGCGCCTCGTCGATGTCGGCCTCGGCGGCGGCGAGTTCCCGCACGGCCCGCAGCCGATCGAGCTGACGGCGGGCCTCGCGCGCCTCGGCCTCGGCCACCCGCAGGGCCGCCTGTTGGCTCTCGGTATCCAGCTGCATCAGCAGCTCGCCGCCCTCAACCCGCTGGCCCTCGGTAAAGTGAATGCTTACCACTTTGCCGGTGACCTGGGCCGTCACCTCGATCTGCTCGGCCGCCTCGATGCTGCCCACCGCCCGCACCGTCTCCTCGACCAGCCCGGTCTCGACCACCACCGTCTCCACCAGCGGCGGCGGTGGTCCACCCTGTGGCGGACCACGTTCGTCGGTGGCGCCGCGCGACAGAAGCAACCAAACCGCCACGGCAATTACCGCGACGGCGGTAACGGCGACCGCTGCCTTGCCTCTGCTGCGCATCCGCTGCTCCAAACCGGCATACGGAATTAAGCGTAGCGAGGAACGAACCGTAGCGGGGCGCGAATGATGCGGTTCGCAAGCTCACCACATCCTACGGGTTCCGGGTATTTCGTAGGGTATGGTGACGACTGCATGGATGCAGGAGGTAGAGCAACGCAGGGAGCAGTTGCCGAGGAATGAACCGCACCGATAGAGCAGCCGCGCCGCGAAAGATGCGGTTCGCAAGCTCACCACATCCTACGGGTTCCGGGTATTTGTAGGGTGTGGTGACGACTGCATGGATGCAGGAGGTAGAGCAACGCAGGGAGCAGTTGCCGAGGAACGAACCGCACCGGTAGCGCAGCCGCGCCGCGAAAGGTGCGGTTCGCAAGCTCACCACATCCTACGGGTCCGGGTATTTGTAGGATGTGGTGACGACTGCATGGATGCAGGAGGTAGAGCAACGCAGGGAGCAGTTGCCGAGGAACGAACCGCACCGGTAGCGCAGCCGCGCCGCGAAAGATGCGGTTCGCAAGCTCACCACATCCTACGGGTCCGGGTAGTTGTAGGGTGTGGTGACGACTGCATGGATGCAGGAGGTAGAGCAACGCAGGGAGCAGTTGCCGAGGAACGAACCGCACCATCAAGTCGCGCCTCAACGATTGTTCCAGATGATCACCACTACCCCGGTAAAAACCAACAACCCGCCAATCACCACACTGGCGTTCACCTGGATTTCGCGAAACAGCAGCCACGCGAACAGCGCCACGAACACCGGGTAGGAGATCTCAATCAGGCTGGCCAGGGTGGCGTTCTTGCCCCCGATGGAAACGAACAGCAGGACCGTGGCGGTCAGCGAGGTGAGAGCCACGGCCAGGATCGGCAGCCGCTCCCGCCAGGGAATGGTGCCAAGGGTTCGCCAGTCGTCGGCGAGCGTGCCGAACCAGAACGGCACGACCAGCAGAATGGGCACGGCGGTAAGCAGAAGGACCGCCGGCAACGAAACCCTTTTCAGGGCATTGTCGATGAGCGGGTAGTGGACACCCCACACCAGTGCCGCGCCCAGAGCCGCCAAGTACCAGGGGATCTTCATGGCAGCAAGTGTAACGGTCGCAGCCGCGTTCGGCCGATCCGGATTACCGCCGAGGCCCCGCAAATGGCTAAACTTTCGTGATTCGGCGCACTCAGTGAGGTGGCGATGGCCTTCTACAGCTCCGGCAAATCCCAGATGCCCGATCCCGCCCACGCCCTTCCCGGGCGCAGCGAACCGATGCCCGTGCCCGAGCACCACTACATCACCGAAAACCCCATTCGGCCGCCGTTTCCGGAAGGCATGGAGATGGCGATGTTCGCCATGGGCTGTTTCTGGGGTGCCGAACGACGCTTTTGGCAGACCGAAGGGGTCTACGTCACGATGGTGGGCTATGCCGGGGGATACACCCCGAACCCCACCTACCAAGAGGTCTGCAGCGGCCACACCGGACACGCCGAGGTGGTGCGGGTGGTCTACGACCCCAAGCGCATCAGCTACGAGGATTTGCTGCGGCTGTTCTGGGAGGGGCACGACCCCACCCAGGGGATGCGCCAGGGCAACGACATCGGCACCCAGTACCGCTCCGCTATCTACGCCTACACCGCCGAACAGAAGCGCGCCGCCGAGGCGTCGTTGGCGCACTACCAGGCGGCACTCGATGCCGCCGGCTACCGCGCCCGTATCAGCACCGAGGTGATGGAGGCGCCGGAGTTCTATTACGCCGAGGAGTATCACCAGCAGTATCTCGGCAAGAACCCCGCGGGCTACTGTGGCCTGGGTGGCACCGGCGTCGGTTACCCGGAGTAGGGCCATGGACGAGCTGAGCCGACGCAGCGCCCGCGAAGTGCTCGACGACCACCTGCGGCTCGCCGCCGCGTGGGACTTCGAGACAGACGTCGCGCGCAACTTTTCCGACGACATCGTGCTGCTGACCGGCTACGGTATCTACCGCGGTCTCGATGGCCTGCGGGCGAAGGTGCAACTACTGGCCGACCAACTCCCCAACGGCCGCTGGAACTACACCAACATCATGGCCGAGGGTGAACTCGGCTTCCTCGAGTGGACCGCCGAAGCCGACAACGGCGCCCGGGTCGAGGACGGCGCCGACTCCTACCTGATCCGCGACGGCAAGATCCGGGAGATGACCATCCACTACACGGTTGTGCCCCCTCAATAGGACAGGATTGACAGGATTTTTCAGGATTCACAGGATGAAAAATTAGGCTCGTCGCCCCCACTGACTTTGTAGGAGGTGGTGAGCCTGCGAACCGCATCATTCGCGGATCTTGCTGGATTATCGGTGCGGTTCGTTCCTCACCACACCCTACGACTCCCGTAGGATGTGGTGAGCTTGCGAACCGCATCGTTCGCGGTACACGGTTGTGCCGCCAAAGGGGGAAACCCCACCTACCACATTCCACCTACCACCTACGTTTTTTCAAAATTTCTTTTGACACCGAGACCACCCTGGCCTAGACATTGAGTAGGCCCGATAAAGGCAAACCTGTCGAAAGACAGGGGCGCAAAGCTACCGGTCTAAGGGTTCTTCGGAACCTATGATCGCGGAGCTGCCGGGTCTTCTCCTACTTCCAATCCCCCTCGAAATGTTTCCCGTGAGAACCGCATCATTTGCTGCGCTTCCGGTGCTGCGCCGTCGTCGCCCCCCCAATAGAACAGGATTTGCAGGATGGGATAGAGGCGAATAACCACGTGCTCTAATCCAGCGGTATAGGCCTTTTCCTGTTCATCCTGTTGAATGCCGCCCCCAAGATAAACCACTCCCGTCGAGAAAATTCTTTGTGAAATTTCTTTGACAGTCCCACTGCCCTCGCCTAGAAATGAGGTAGGCCCGATAAAGGCAAACCTGTCGAAAGACAGGGGCGCAAAGCTACCGGTCTAAGGGTTCTTCGGAACCTATGATCGCGGAGTTGCCGGGTCTTCTCCTACTTCCAATCCCCCTCGAAATGTTTCCCGTGAGAACCGCATCACCTGCTGCGCTTCCGGTGCTATGCCGTCGTCCCCCCCAATGGAACAGGATTGACAGGATTTGTTCAGGATTAACAGGATGGAATAAAGCGATGTAACTGCTCGCCCGGGTACCTCTCGATGTCCCGCGCCGACACAAGGCATCCGTCTTCCCCGCGCAGGCGGGGACGCATTGACCGTTCCCTGGATTCCCGCCGAAGCCTGCCCTCGAATTATTTTATCGGGGGCGGGAATGACGGAGGGGGCGAGTAGTCAGAAAGCGATAATCACATACTTTGTTCGCGAACCGCGGCAAGTGCCTTTTCCTGTTCATCCTGAAAAATCCCGTTAATCCTGTTGAATGCCGTCGCAAGAGAGGCTTACCACTCTGTGCGCCCACTCGCCCGCGCGTTAGACTGGTCCAAAACGTTTCGAGTCGACCGTGCCCGCATCCGCTTCCACATCTGCCCCGTCGGCGGTTTTCCGCACCGAAGGCCTGACCAAGGTCTATCACGTCGGCGAGGTCACCATCGAGGCGTTGCGCGGTATCGACGTGGAGCTCTACCGTGGCGAACTGGTGGTGCTGCTCGGCGCCTCCGGCAGCGGCAAGTCGACGCTGCTCAACATCCTGGGCGGTCTGGACGTGCCCTCCAGCGGTCACGTGTTCTATGGCGAGGACGAGCTCACCGGCGCCGACGACGAGACCCTGACCGCTTACCGGCGCGACTTCGTCGGCTTCGTGTTCCAGTTCTACAACCTGATCCCGAGCCTCACCGCGCGGGAAAACGTCGCCATCGTCACCGAGATCGCCCGCAACCCGATGTCGGCCGAGGAGGCGTTGTCGGTGGTGGGGCTGTCGAAACGGCTCGACCACTTCCCGGCCCAACTCTCCGGCGGTGAACAGCAGCGGGTGGCCATCGCCCGCGCTATCGCCAAGCGGCCATCGGTACTGCTCTGCGACGAGCCGACCGGGGCGCTCGATTCGAAGACTGGTATCGTGGTGCTGGAGGCGCTGGAGCGGGTCAACCGCGAGCTCGGCACCACCACCGCGGTGATCACCCACAATGCCGCCATCGCTGCCATGGCGGATCGGGTGATCCATCTCTCGGATGGCCAGATCACCGGTATCGACGTCAACGCCACGAAAGCCGCGCCCCGGGAGCTCTCCTGGTGATCCGCGCCATCAATCGCAAGCTGCTGCGCGACTTTTGGGGCATGCGGGGCCAGGCGCTGGCGATCGCCGCGGTGATCGCCGGGGGGGTGGCCACCTGGATCATCTCCTTCTCCACCATCGAGTCGCTGGAGACCACTCAGCAGGCGTTCTACCGCGATTACCGCTTCGCCGAGGTGTTCGCGCATCTGAAGCGTGCCCCGGAACGGCTGGCGGAGCGCATCATCGCCATCCCCGGCGTGGCCCAGGTGGATACCCGCGTCATGGGCGGCGCCACCCTGCACGTGCCGGAATTTCCCGACCCGGTCACCGCCATGACCCTCTCCATTCCGGAGGCGGAGCGGGGCGCGCTGAACCGTCTCTACCTGCGCGCCGGCCGTCTGCCCGCGCCCGGTGCCGAAGACGAGGCGGCGGTGAGCGAGCCCTTCGCCGAGGCCCACGGCCTTAAGCCGGGCGACCGCCTGCGCGCCACCATCAACGGCCGGCGCAAGTTCGTCACCATCACCGGCATCGCCCTCTCGCCGGAGTACGTTTATCAGATCCGCCCCGGCGACCTGTTCCCTGACTACAAGCGCTACGCCATCCTCTGGATGCGCGAGCGTCCGCTGGCGGCTGCCTGGGACATGGAAGGGGCCTTCAATAACGTGGTGCTGTCACTGCAACGGGAGGCCGACGAGCAACGCGTCATCGATCGGCTGGACCGGCTGCTACAGCCCTACGGCGGCACCGGCGCCTATGGCCGTGATGACCAGCTCTCCCACGAATACCTCACCCAGGAGATGACCCAGCTGCGCAACATGGCTCGGATCGTGCCGGTGATCTTTCTCGGCGTGGCGGCCTTCCTGCTCAGTGTGGTGGTCAACCGCATCATCGAGCAGCAGCGCGATCAGATCGCCGTGCTCAAGGCGTTTGGTTACCGCAACCGTGAGGTGGGCCTGCATTACATCGGGCTGGTGATGTTGATCGTGTTGTTCGGTGCCGCCATCGGCATCGGGCTCGGCGGCTGGCTGGGCCAGGGCATGAGCCGCATCTACAGCGACTTCTTCCGCTTTCCGTTCCTGCAGTACGTGCTGTCCCCCGGCGTGGCGGCCAGCGGCGCCCTGGTGGCGGCGGTGGCGGCCATCGGTGGCACGCTGCGCGCCGTGAACCGTGCCGTGCGCCTGCCGCCGGCCGAGGCGATGCGGCCGGAGCCGCCGGCCGACTACCGGCCCACCATCATCGAACGGCTCGGGGCCCAGCGCCTGTTCGACCAGCCCACCCGCATGGTCGTGCGCCACCTGGAGCGGCGCCCGTTCAAGTCGCTGCTCACCGTACTCGGGATCGCCATGGCCGGTGCCATCCTGATGGTCGGCGCCTTCCAGGAGGACTCCATCGATCACATGATCGACGTGCAGTTCAACCTGGCGCAGCGCGAGGACCTCACGGTCACCTTCACCGACCCGGTGGAGAGCGATGCGCTGTTTGAACTGGAGGCGGTGCCGGGTGTGTTCCGCGCCGAGCCGTTTCGCGGGGTGCCGGTGATCCTGCGTTCCGGCCACCGCAGTTACCGCACCGCCATTCAGGGTTACCAACCCGGCGGTGAACTGCACCGTACGCTGAACGCCGACCTGCAGCCCATCGAGCTGCCGGCCGAGGGCGTGCTGCTGACCGACCACCTCGGCGAACGGCTGGGAGTCGCGGCAGGCGATACGCTGACGGTCGAGGTACTGGAGGGCAGTCAGCCGGTGCGCCAGATCCGGGTGGCGGGCCTGGTCAGCGAGTTCATCGGGCTCTCCGCCTACATGCAGCTCGAGTCACTGAACCGATTGATGCGTGAAGGCCACGTGATCTCCGGCGCCTTTCTCGCCATCGACAACGACCAGCGCAATGCGATCTTCGAGCGCCTGCAGGAGTGGCCCCGAATCGCCGGCATCGCCCAGCGCGAGGTGGCGATCGACGCCTTCGTCGAGACCATGGGCGAGACCATCCTCATCTTCGCCTTCATCAACGTTTTGCTGGCCGGTAGCATCGCCTTCGGCGTGGTCTACAACAGCGCCCGCATCACCCTCTCCGAACACGGTCGGGAACTGGCAAGCCTGCGCGTGCTGGGCTTCACCCGCGGGGAGATTTCCTACATTCTGCTCGGGGAGCTGGCGCTGCTGGTGCTCGCCGCCATTCCGCTCGGGTTTTTCATCGGCTACCTGTTCTGCCGCCTGATCGCCGCCAGTCTCACCTCGGATCTGTACCGGGTGCCGCTGGTGCTGGAGCCGAGTACTTACGGCTTCTCCGCGACCGTGGTGCTGGCGGCGGCCGTACTATCGGGCCTGATTATGCGTTATCGGCTTTACCGCCTCGATTTGGTGGCGGTTTTGAAGACAAGGGAGTAGGCATGTCGCTTCGCAAGCGCATCGGACTGCTGCTGATCGCCCTCGCGGTGATCCTGCTGCTGTTGTGGAGTTTCCGGCCGGAATCGGTCGCGGTTTCGTTGGCGCCGGTGGTGCGTGCACCGTTGCAGGTGACGGTCGAAGAGGAGGGGATCAGCCGGGTCCGCGACCGCTATGAGCTCTCCGCGCCGGTGGCCGCTTACATGGCACGCCTGCCCTGGGAGGTGGGTGATGCGGTGCAACAGGGGCAGGTGATGGTGATGCTGCAACCGGTGCCGCCGCAGCTGCTCGACCGCCGCGAGCGGGAGCGGGCCCAGGCAGCGGTGGCCGAGGCCGAGGCGACCTACGGGCTGGCCCGTTCCGAGTTGAACCGGATCCGCCCCCTGTTCGAGCGCGGCGATGTCTCCGAAAGCGCCCTGAACCAGGCGCAGGCGGCAGCGGGCCAGGCCCTGGCGAATCTGCGGGCGGCGCGTGCCCTGCTGGAGTACTCCCTCGCCGAACCGGACGGCAGCGCACCGGAGCGGGTACCGCTGGTCTCGCCGGTGGACGGCCGTGTGCTCGCCATCGCCCAGAAGAGCGCCGGCACAGTGGCCGCCGGTGCACCGCTGCTCACCGTCGGCAATCCGGAGCGGTTGGAGGTGGCGGTGGATGTACTCTCCGCCGAGGCGGTGAAGATCCGCCCCGGTATGCCGGTGCTGATCACCGGCTGGGGCGGCGACGAGGTGCTGGAGGGCCGGGTGCGCCGGGTCGAGCCGGCCGGCTTCACCGAAATCTCCGCCCTGGGGGTGGAGGAGCAACGGGTCTGGGTGATTGTGGACATCGTCTCGCCGCGGGAGATCTGGGCCGGGCTCGGCGACGGTTACCGGGTCGAGGCCGCCTTCGTGACCTGGGCCGATGACGATGTATTGCAGGTGCCCGCCTCCGCCCTGTTCCGCGAAAACGGCGAGTGGGCCGCCTTTGTCGTCGAAGAGGGGACCGCCAACTTGCGCCCGGTCACCGTCGGTCGTCGCGCCGAACTGGCGGTACAGGTGCTCGAAGGGCTGTCGGTCGGCGAGCAGGTGATCACCCACCCCTCGACCGATGTCGCCGACGGGGTGCCGGTAGTGCCGCGGGAGTAAAGGCGTTTCTGCCTGTTGAGCCTGAATACGAGTTCCGCAAGGGTATCCACCACGGGGGTACGGCAAGATGTACGGCTGTTCCTATTTCCGAACCACCATCCGGTGAGAAGTGCGGGTAGGCGGCCAAGAAATGCGCTCTGCAGTACTTTACCCGAGCCAGTTTTCAACGGTGAGCCCTGGGACGCGGGAAAACTCTTTGTGATTCGCGGTCACTACAACCGCGTCGATGGAAAGAGCGTGTGCGGCGATCAGCATGTCATTGGGCCCGATCGGTGTACCCGTCTGTTCCAGGTGAAGGCGGAGATCGGCATAGTGATGGTCTGCGGGCAGGTCGAACGGCAGGACCTCTATCGCTGACAGGATCGCCTCAAGCTGCGCGGTCAGTTTCGCCGAGTTGCGTTTCGCCGCCCCGAAACGTAGCTCGCCGGCCACGATGACTGAAGTGCACACTGCACTTTCCCCTACCCGCGCGATCGCTTGTGCGACGCTCCCCTGCGGGTGTCGCACCAGGTCCGACAGGATATTGGTATCCAGCAAGTAGTAGGGTGCCCGGTTCATATTTCGATGTCATCCAAAGGGGGAAGCCCCCTGTCAACATCGGGGAACTCCTCGTCCAGGGGAGACAGCGACGAGAGGGTGGCGAGCAACCCCTTTTTCCGGACTGGTTCGATGACCAGATGATCGTCTTCGCGGCGAATGATTGCCTCTTCCGCATCCAATTCGAATTCCCGCGGGATTCGGATCGCCTGATTCCTGCCGTTGCGGAATAGGCGGACGTGACGTTCACTTTGCATGGGTGAGCCCCTCAATTGCCGGCATAGGTCGAAACATATGCTTGGGTGTATTGACTGTCAAGGACAGGTTCCTTCGCGCCCTTCAAGTTAGGCCTGACCCAGAAGGCGATCGGCGCCGAGCTTCACATGTCCCAGACCAACTACTCCGAATTCGAGCGAAACGTCGAACGCGCCCGGGTAGGATGGCTGGTGGAGCTGCTGGCCGCGCTGGACACGGCGGACCGGTGAAACCGCCGAGGTCGACTGGTACTGGGCCGTCGCCGGCTGTCGCGCCAACTACCACCAAAGCCACCGCGTCAGTCACAATGCGCTCGCTCGACCAAAGTTCCGCTGTTTCAGCTCTCCCTTCGGTCATCCCGACGTTCACACCGCATACCAGAGCACTGCAAAATAGTGGCAGGCAGTACCGGCCAAGACGAATAGATGCCAGATCAGGTGTCCGTAGTGCAGCCGTGAATCGCTGGCGAAGAAGATGACGCCGACCGTGTAGCACAAGCCCCCTGCGAGCAGTAAGAGCAGTCCCGTTGTTGGCACCCTCGCCACCAATGGATCGATGGCCACCACCACCAGCCATCCCATCACCAGGTACAGGCTAGTGGAAACAACGGGATGAAGCGCCTGGACAAAGACCTTCAACACGACGCCAACGACCGCCAAGCCCCAAACCGCACCCAGAAGCGCCCAGCCCATCTCCCCCCGGAGTACCCCAAGGGTGAAAGGCGAGTAGGTGCCGGCGATAAGCAGAAAGATCGCAGAGTGTTCGATTACCCGAAAGACGCGCTTCGCCTTACCCGCCGGTAGCGCGTGATAAAAGGTCGACGCCAAGTAGAGCAGTATCGCTGTCGCGCAGAAAAGAGCCGCGCCAACGATGAATTCGGTGTCGCCGTTGCGCTCGGCCTGGATCATCACAAACGGAGTTCCTGCCAGAGCCGCAATCAGCCCCGCGCCATGGCTGAAGGCGTTGGCCACCTCCTCGCCCTTTGACTGATCACGTGTGGGAGCCGCAAGCATCGCGTGCACTCTCACTCCAAGACTCCCCGTTTGTGATTATTGCTTGCCTCGTCTAGAGATAGCGTAAGCCGATCGCAAGAGTACGCATCAACCGTGTGCAAATGGAGGTGTTCACGATGAAATCAAAGATGATGAAGACAGTGCTGACCGCCAGCGCGCTTTCCCTGGTGATGGGAGGCGTAGCCACCGCTCAGCAAGGCATTCAGGGTCAGCCGCCGACCCAGCCTTCGGCGCAGGCACAGCAGCAACGGACCATTTCGCTGGTTGCCGGGCACAACGTGGTGGATGCAGTGGACGATGTTCGGGAAACTGTCTCCGATCTCGCTTCCGCCATCGCGGACGCCAGTGCGACTGCCGAATTCGCCAGCTGGCAGCCGGTCGCCGAACCGATGCAAAACACGGTTGCCGAGCTTGACCAGATGGAGCAGGTACTCGACCGGAAGGCCGAAAACACCGATTCGTCCTGGCTCAACTGGCTGGAGGATCGGGACTACGGCGTTACCGTCAAGCAGCAGATCAACCAGCTCGGCAATACCCTGAACCAGATGGCCAACACGTTGAGCCAGGCCAAAGGTCGACCCGGACTTCAGGTTGTAACCGGGCACAATCTGGTGGGCCAGGTGGATGACGTGCGGGAAACCGTCGGCGATCTGATCAACGCCATCTCCAACGCAGGGCCCGAGTGGGGGTGGTTCGACGAGGATTCAGCATTCCCGCAGCACCAAGCCCGTCTCGATGAGATGGAGCAAACGCTGGATCAGAAAGCTGAGATGACCGATGAAGAGTGGGGCACCTGGCTGAACGAAGAGGAATACCAAGTATTCGTCCAGGACCAGATCCAAACGCTTGGTGAAATTCTCAACAATATCGCCCAGAGCATCCAAGCGTGAATGCGGGTGCCGGCGGGGCATGAGTCTCGCCGGCATCCAAGCACCTATGGTTGCTCGATGGCCGTAAGGGTGACCTGTTCAACGGCTCTTTGGCGTTAGCGGCCATTCGCCAGCTCCATTTTGATGACCAAAATCGGCCGATCTTCGCGTGTGCGCCCGACGACTGGCCAGCTAGCGACCCGAAGCCGTTATTCCCGCGAAGGCATCGCAAAGGCGGGAATCCAAGCGGCAACCGGCAGCTAACGCCCCCCACGCGTCATTCCCGCGAAGGCGGGAATCCAGGCGGCAACCGGCAGCTAACGACCCAAAGCGGTCCTCGGGGCCACCCCTTGCAAAGTCTGCTGACTCCGCGAAAGAAGACGTTCAACATCGGCATCACCGGGTACAGAAAGCATAGCGAGGAACGAGCGTAGATTTACATGGTCCGCGTCCATACGATTGTTAGTCATAGAGTTTACAATTGACGCCGGCTACCTGAACGAACCTTGAATCTCGCGCAGAAATCGAGATGGTCCATTACGGCCCGAGTCGTCCGTGACATATAGGAGAAAACGCTTTGCTCGGGTTGCACCGACATAGAATAGACGCTTAAATTCAAGAACTTCCTCCTCTGTCCTTGAGTAGTAATGCGGGATCTTTCCTTCATGCATGTCGACCATGGCGACAGCATCGTATTCCCGCCCTTTCGCGTAGTGGAGCGTTGACAGCTTGAGCGCAGCATCCGGGCTGGCATAAATACCCAGATCGCCGATTGCAAGATTAGCCAAATCCACCTTGTTCCTTTGCATATCCGACTTCATCTCCTCCACGGAAGCGGCAAACAAGTGCCGTTCGCCTTCGGTGATGTACTCCGCATCAATGAGGACGTCGGAAAAGGCATTGGCTGCTGCTTCCAACCAGGCAAGTGCGCCCATGTGGACTTCGTACAGCTCCTTCCCTTTTTCGAGCAGGCGAAACATCACAGTGCGGCCGCGATACGAAAAGACCTCGAAATTCGCCCGGCCGGTCATGTCGAGAAGGGTATTAAACAGCGTGCGCTCAATCCCGACGATTGCGTCCGGGTTCGACTCCATCAGATAGCCGCAAACTTGCTCAGCGAGCGGGGCAAACTGCGACCAGCGCTTGTACGGTCGTGCGCCGGGACCGACGATGCTGATCCCATATTCACGGAGCTGCCTGCCAAGCGGGAACAACGGGAACCAGCTTGAGGCAAGGACTGCGGCATTGCCATACGGGATTCCCAGACCCTGAAGGGCCGGGAGAAAGTAATTCGTAAGCACCTCAAAAGCCGAGCGCCCGCGCTGCCACTGAGGCAACTCCGTGTAGGCCCTTGCCGGGCCGAGCGCTTCCATGGGCGGGGTGCGAGCAAAGATCAACTCCGCATGAGCCACGATTGGCTGGCTGGAGCGGAAATTCCCTGAAAGTGGCAAATCCGTCCGTGCGCCGATACGTCCGGCAAAATCGTCGGCAAGGTCTGGCCTTGCTCCGGCAAAGCGGAAGATGGATTGAAGCGGATCGCCAACGAGAAAGAACCGGGTCCGCCCGCTATCCGCGATCAGAGAAAGGATTTCGACCTGAAGATCGGATGTGTCCTGAAACTCATCGACCAGGATCCATGCAAATCTGGAAGCAACATAGTCGAGGATCTCCGGCCGGTCCCGCAGCAGCAGCAGCGAGTAGTAGATGATGTTCGAGAAATCGATGTATCCGGCACGACGGATCGTTTCCCAGAAGGCGTTCGCCACTTCCGGTGTTAGCGCACCCCGCTCGATGCCGTACCCGACAGGCTCACCCTCGGGACTGATCCGCAGATTTACGAACTCGTCAATATCCCTGAAATTCACGCCATATCGCCCATACCTTTCCCAGGTCGACGCAACGTAATGGGCTAACTCTTCACTATCAGGCGTCAAAACTTTAAAGCCCTGCTTGTAACCCGCAATGAGATGGCAAAAAGGGCGGAATATGTAATTCAGGCAGAACGAGTGGATGGTGCAAACATCATAAGAATTTTCGTCACCCGGTTGCGCATGGTGGCGAAGCCTTGCCTCGATTTCGTGAACCGCCGTATTGGTGTAGGTAATACAGCCGACCATGCGCGGTGTTTCTCGAACTTCATCCAGCGCCCGGACCAGCTTTGAGATTATGACCCGTGTCTTGCCGCTGCCGGGACAGGCGGTAATCAGAACGTTGTCATCACAGCGAACGGCAGTCTTTTGTTCGGTTGTAAGCTTCATTCCTCAACGAGCCACCTGACAGCGTCACCGAGATATTTGGGCATGGTTTCGGCGCATTCAACATGCCGCGCCGCCACCTGCGCGAAGCGGGCTTTCCCGAAACGTTTGGCCGTATTCAGGACCGAGGCGCGCAGGGTGTTGAGCAATGCTTTCTCTTCTTGCTCCTCCAAGCCTCCGTTAATAGCTTCGAGCCCGGCCCGAAGTCGGCCCGCGACAATAGGCGCACCGACTTCCTCGGCCGTCCTCGCGAACATCTCCAGCGTTCCCGGAAACACCAGCGCTCGCTCAAAGGTCGTCTTGCAGGCAAACACCTGCACCCAGTCATTTTCCAGCGCCTCAAGGTTCGGTGGCGGTGGCAGCTCGTCTTCGCCTTCGAGTCCAGGCACGGCATCACTCGGCTTTAAGTCCCCATCCGTCACAATGGCGCACCGCTTCGGTAAGCCGTTATCCGAAAACAGGCGCGCATAGACATCGAAATGAACGCCGTAGATGGGGATAACCGATACCCCTTCACGGGCGAGATCGATGTCATTGACTTGCCTGATAAGCGCGGGGATCAGGAACAACTCGGCGGGACCCTCTACCAGCATCACCTTGCGGGCATAGAGAAGATTGGATTTGGTTGCGTCCAGATAGCGTTCGAGATCGCTGACATCGGCTTGATCGAGTCCGCCATTGGCGGCAGGAACCGATGACGCGATGGCCGGCTTCCCGGTTTGCGTCAACACGACATAGGAATCAAGGTCTGCCTGCGCTGTTATATGGGTACTGTGGGTTGTCAGGATCGATTGGAACGGAAGCGCGCCAAGCGCGTTGAACAAGGTAAGTTGCAACTGCGGATGCAAATGTGCCTCCGGCTCTTCAAACAAAATGATCTGCCCCGCTGATTTCTGCTGGGCGAGCCGCTTGTGGAAATACTCGATCAGGATCGCGACATAGAGGACATTATTGAGGCCGAGACCGTTAGACGACGGGTCGAAATCCCTCATTGCGGTATTCGACATCAGAATACGCAGAGCCCGAACGATGGCTTGGAATGAGGGCTCGGCAACGCCAAGGCCGACATCCATGCTGAAGGCGGGTCCGGTAACGGCCTTGAACGATCTGTCGATGGCCTCCGCAATCGCCTCTACGGAAGGCGAATCAGCGATACCCTGATTCGCTTCACGAAGTTTTTCGAGCAATTCCTCCTGCTCGTCTTGGTCGATCTCCATCGCGTTGATCAGCCGAGCGAGAGGCGAAGCCCGGAACTGCCTCAGATCGCTCTCAACGTCACGAAGAGCGGGCAGGAACACGACGAGGAATGATTGCAGGTCAGAGAACCGGATTTGAGCGCCGATATCTTCGTCCCATTCGATCTCGGTAAGATCTCGGCCGGGATCGCCGCCGCCACTGATTTCCCAGTGATAGTCCTCGATCGTCAGTTCACCGGATTCGATTTCCCCTGACTCCAAATCCTCGCGTATGCTCGTCTTCGGCCGGAAGCGATAAATCAAACGGGCCAATCCCGGTTCGCTCTGCCAAGCCCCAACAAGCGCTTCTTCATTGACTTTTCCGGCAAAATCGGTGATCTCAAGGCCGACCAACACTTGGCTTGGCTGCGAGATATCCACCCCCGAGTGAATATCATTCGGGATTAGCGATCGGTAAGTCGAAGATAGGCCCGCATCAAGGCATAACCGGATCGCGTGGAGGAAGTTGCTTTTGCCGGTGTTGTTCTCACCAATGACGCAGGTTGTCCCTGCTGACATAGGGGCGTCTAAGTGTTCAAATGATCTGAAATTTCTTATTATGATCCTACTAATCTTCATGTTTAGTCTTTCATCCTTGTTTTTACTAACTCGGGCCCCACTCTATTATTGGCCAACGACACGGCTAAACCGCGCCACCCGCAACCCTTCCGCAAAGCTCCACATTCTGGTGTCGAATTCAGCGGCAGGTTAGGCAGATATTTCAGTCCCAAAACTCTTCATCCGGCTCGTATTCGCAACCACACAACCGGCACAGCTCAAATATAAGATCGACCGTGTCTTGGCCACATCGTAAGCAGCTACCTACGGGGCCACCTACTTCCACCATCAGTTCGGAAATCCGCGGCCCGTATTGTTCAGCGAACTCGTATAACTGCTCCACCAAAAGGGCCCAAGTGTCGTCGTCCTTAAACTGCTCCTCTAGATCTGCGTCCAATTCTGTCGACGCAAACGCAAACACAAACGAAAGAACCTTTCCAATTAGGGTCTTCGCTTCTTTTTCCGTAACTACTCGCCCCCTGTCATGCTGACAGAGTGACCGGCGAGAGCCATTTGGATCGCGATGAGCGGATTATGTCCGAGATTGCCCATGGTTTGCAGG